>NZ_JBHWKR010000001.1:0-1140836 GCF_042730855.1 Kribbella sp. NPDC059898 | reverse complement strand
GTGCCGCGCAGTAGGCGTGGGGCCGGGAGGCACCCCCTACTTTTCCGCGACGCCGCCGTAGATGGCGTCGCGGACGCCGGGTTCCGGTTCGTCCTCGAGGCGGCCGCCGGGGACGTGCCAGTCGACCAGCCGGACGATGCCCGGCTCGAGGATCTCCATGCCGCCGAACAGCGACGAGATCTGCTCCACCGAGCGGAACGCCAGCGTCGGGAACGCGTGCTTGATCTTCTCCTGCAGCTCGGTGACCAGCTCGTCGACCGCGCCGCCGTCGCCGGGGTTGCACGCGTGCGTGATCGCCAGGAAGGACCCCGGCGGCAGCGCGTCGACGTACTGCCGGGCGACCGCCAGCGTCTCGTCGTAGTCCGCGATGTGGTGCAGCATCAGCGCCATCACCAGCGCGACCGGCTGACCGGGGGCCAGCAGGTCCGCGATCGGCTGCTCGGCCAGCACCTCGGCCGGCTTGGTCAGGTCGCCGGAGACGAACTGGGTCCGGTCGTTGTCGAGCAGCAACGCCCGCCCGTGGGCGACCACCGACGGGTCGTTGTCGACGTACACCACCAGGGACTCCACGTTCACGCGCTGGGCGATCTGGTGGGTGTTCTCGGCGGTCGGCAGCCCGGAGCCGGCGTCGATGAAGCGCCGTACGCCGCGCTCCTCGGCCAGCCAGGTGATGACCTCCTTGAGCCAGCGCCGGTTCGCCCGGGCCCACTCGGGAGCCTCCGGCGCGACCTTCATGATCTGCCGGTACAGCTCACGGTCGCACTCGTAGTTGTCCTTGCCGCCGAGGAAATAGTCGTAGACGCGGGCGACACTCGGGTTCGCCGTGTCAATACCGAACGCGACCAGTCCGCCGTCGTACCTCGGCTGATCGGTCACGCTGTCTCCTCACGTCGGCTCTCGTCCGAGCGTAACGTACAGAGAGTCAGCCTTTCACCACGGCGTGTTCAAGGGATGTAAAACCTCAACAGTCACAGGGGTTCAGCACGCACACGCGACGCCGCGAGGCGCGCTGAGCGGGTCGGACTCGCGCCGCTCGACGCCGGCCGCGGTCTCGATCGGACCGCCTTCGCGCACCCAGTACTCGAACCCGCCGATCATCTCCTTCACCGGGTACCCGAGCCGCGCGAAGGCCAGCGCCGCCTGGGTCGCCGCGTTGCACCCGGGACCCCAGCAGTACGTCACCACGGTCGCCCCCTCCGGTACGACGTCTGCCGCCGTACGCTCGGTGATCTCGCGGTGCGGCAGGTGGACCGCGCCCGGTACGTGGCCCTGGTCCCAGCTCTCCTGGCTGCGGCTGTCGATCAGCACCCAGCCGGTCACGCCCGCGCCAATGTCCGCGGCGACATCGGCCGGGTCCGTCTCGTACGCCAGCCGCCCGGCGAAGTGCGCGACGGCGGCCTCATCGATCTGCTTGGTCATGACGCCCAGCGTCAGGGATTCCGCCGTACGGCGACAGTGGCAGAAATGCCCTAGTACGTCAAGATTCAGCCACGACGGATCTTCGACCGCGCCCGTGCCACCTTGATCGCCTGCTTGAGCGTGTCCACGTCGTAGGCCCCGTAATGGCGCTGACCGTTCACGAAGAACGTCGGCGTACCGGACACGCCGCTGGTGTCCGCGGACTCGACGTCCTGCGCGACCCGAGCGGCGGCCACGTGCCGTTTCACCTCGTCGTGCAACCGATCGGTGTCCAGATCGAGCTGTTCCGCGTATGCCATCAGGTCCTTCGGCTGCAGGTTCTCCTGGTTCGCGAGCAGCAGGTCGTGCATCTCCCAGAACGCGCCCTGCGCGGCGGCGCCCTCCGCGAACTCCGCCGCGATCTGCGCCCGCGGGTGCACGTCGGACAGCGGCAGGTGCCGCCAGACGAAGCGCAGGTCGTCGTCCTGCAGGATGTCGCGGACGATCGGCTCCGCGAGCCCGCAGTACGGGCACTCGAAGTCGCCGTACTCGACCAGCGTCACCGACGCGTGCTCCGGGCCACGGATGTGGTCCCGCTCCGGATCGACCGGGTCCGTCAGGTCGAGCAGTTGCTCCGCGTCGCCGAGCAGCGCGAGCGCCTTCTTCGGCGGCGACAGCAGCTTCGCGGCGCGGAACACCACCCAGGTGAGCGCCGACGCCACGATCACCGCGGACAGCAGGCCGACCTTCGCCTCGGCGAGCTGCGCGCCGCCGAACGCGATGGTTGCGATCAGCAACGAGACCGTGAAGCCGATGCCGGCGATCGTGCCGCTGCCGAGCACCGAGGCCCAGCCGACGCCCGGGCGGACCCGGCCGCCGCTGATCCGTTCGAGCAGCCAGGAGATCCCGGTCACCGCGATCGGCTTGCCGACGACGTACCCGAGCAGGATGCCGAGCGTGATCGGCGAGGTGAACGCGCGGCCGAGGAAGCCGGCGTCGATCGTGACGCCGGCGTTCGCGAGGCCGAACAGCGGGACGATCAGGTAGCTGGTCCACGGATGGTAGAGGAACTGCAGGCGCTCGTTCGGCGAGATCGTGGTGGTCAGGCCGACGGTCGCGGAGCGCGCGAGCTCCGGCGTCGGCTGCTCGCGGAACAGCCGGAACAGGCCGGTCGCCTCCTCGAGTTCCTCACGACCGGGCGAGTACGCCGGCGCCGTCAGGCCGATCGCCAGCCCGGCGACCACCGGGTCCACACCGCTCTTCAGCAGGGCGGCCCACATGAGTACGCCGAGAACGACGTACACCCAGGGCTTGCGCACTTTCAGGAAGGCCAGCGTGAGGACGACGACGAACGCGACGACGGCCAGCACGAGCGGCACTAGCTTGACGTCCGCGCTGTAGACGACCGCGATCACCACCAGCGCGAGCAGATCGTCGACCACGAACACCGTGAGCAGGAACACCCGGACCCGATCCGGTACGCCGCGGCCGACCAGCGCGAGCAACCCGAGCGCGAGCGCGGTGTCGGTGGACATCGCGACGCCCCACCCGTGCGCGCCCGGCCCACCGCCGTTGAAGGCTGCATAGATCAGGACCGGCGCGACCATCCCCGCGACGCCGGCCAGCATCGGCAGCACGAACCGGCTGCGCTCCCGCAGGTCGCCCAGGTCGAACTCCCGCCGCGCCTCCAGGCCCACAACCAGGAAGAACAGCGTCATCAGCCCGCTGTTGATCCACTCCCGCAGGTCCAGCCCGAGCTCACGATGCCCCAGCCCGATCGACAGCTCGGTCCGCCAGAAGCCGTCGTACGTCCCGGGGGCCACGTTCGCCCACACCAGGGCGACGACGATCGCCGCCGCCAGTACCCCCGAGCTGCCCGCCTCGGTCCGCAGGAACGAGCGCAAGGGCGCCGCGAACTCCCGCCGCCAGTCGGTCCGCCCACCCAACAGACCAGCCACGTCCGCCATACGCACACTGTAAGCGGAGGGCTCTGTTTCTCGGGGCGGCTAACACTCTTCGGTCGTCGGCCTGCATGATGTGCGGTGCCCGACCGCAGTCCACGCCCTGGAGATTCCAGTGACTGAGCCCGATCTCGCCAACTCGGCGGATACGTTCGCCCGGCTGGCGATCGAGCTGCACGACGCGCCCGGTGTCGAGGAGACGATCGACGCGGTGGTGCAGTTCGCCCAGCAGGCGTTGAGCTGCACGTACGCCGGCGTCGCCCTGTACACCCGGGGTTCGCAGGCCGAGATCGCCGCCGTGACCGATCCGGTCGTGACAGCCTTCTACGAACGGCAGATCGCCACGGAGAGTGGTCCGCTGATCACGGCTCTGCGGGACCGTACGGCGGTCCTGATCCACGACACCGCCACCGACGACCGCTGGCCCGAACTCCGGACCGAGTCGCCGGCGATCCGCAGCGTGCTCGACGTACCGTTGGCGACCGGTGACGCGCCGCGACGTACGGTCGGGGTGCTGGGGCTGTACGCCGCCGAGCCGGACGCGTTCACCGCCGACGACGAGGCGATCGCGTACGTGCTCGCGCAGCACGCGTCGGTCGCGGTCGCGTCGGCGCGGCACGAGGAGACGATGGCGCAGGCGGTCGACGCGCGGAAGCTGGTCGGCCAGGCGATGGGGATCCTGATGGAACGCTTCGACGTGGACGGCGACCGGGCGTTCGCGATCCTCAAGCGGTACTCGCAGGACACCAACACCAAACTGCGCGACGTCGCCCAGCAACTCATCGATACGCGCAAACTCCCGCACTGACCATGACGTGACCGGGATCTGACACCGTTGTCCCCCCGCCGCGCCGGGTAAACCGTTGCATACTGCGAGGTGAGCCTGACGCCGGGACTTGTGCGGCCAGTACCGCGGACCGGGTCACGTCTCGGCGTCACAAGCCCGGTCCCCGCCGACGCCGCCACGTTACGCTGGCGCAATGGGTGAGTGGCGGCCGTTGGCGGGGCCCTCGCGGCAGGTGGCGCTGGAGATCCTGCTGGACGGGCCGTTGTCGCGGGCCGAGCTGTCCCGGCGGGTCGGTCTCTCCCCGGGCAGTCTCACCCGGCTGACGAAGCCGATGGTGGAGTCCGGCCTGCTGGTCGAGGTCGAGGGCGGCCCCACCGACGCGCGGGTCGGCCGGCCGTCGCAGCCGCTCGACCTGGACGCGAACGCGCACCACTTCGTCGGCATCAAGCTCACCGGCGACTCCGCGATCGGCGTACTGACGACCCTGCGCGCCGACGTCCTCGCCAGCGTCGAGCGCCCGATCCTCGACCAGACGCCCTCGGCCGTGGCGGAGCTGGTGCTCGAGATCACCGACGAGCTGCAGCTCCAGGTCCCGGGCGGTCGTCCGCTCACCGGGCTCGGCGTCTCGATCGGCGGGCGGGTCGCGAACCGGTCCGAGGTCCGCTGGGGCCCGTACCTGAATTGGGTCGACGTACCGTTCGGCGAGATCCTCGCCGCGCACACCGCCGTACCGATCGTGCTCGCGAACGACCTGACCTCGCTGACCGAGGCCACCCACTGGTTCGGCGCCGGGCGGAACTCGGACCGCTTCATCCTGGTCACGGTCGGGGCCGGCGTCGGGTACGGGCTGGTCGTCCACAACCAGGTGGTGGACAGCCCGGACGTCACGCTCGGGCTGATCGGTCACTACCCGCTGCTCCCGGACGGTCCGCGCTGCGACCGCGGCCACCGCGGCTGCGCACTCAGCCTGCTGACGGTGAGCGCGATCACCAGCCAGCTCGGTACGGCGCTGGGCCGGACGGTCGGGTACGACGAGGCGCTCGACCTCGCGGCGAAGGGGGATCCGGCCGCGCGCGAAGTGGTCGGGCGGGCGGGCCGGGCACTGGGCAAGCTGATCGCGGCGGCGGCGAACTTCACCATGCCCGAGCTGGTCGTGCTCGGCGGCGAGGGAATCCGGCTGGCGGAGGTCGCGCACGAGGAGCTGCTGGCCGGGCTGCACGCCGACCGGCATCCGTCGGCGGCCGAGCTGCCGATGGTGCTGCAGCCGGCCGACTTCAGCGAATGGGCGCGCGGGGCGGCGGTGGTCGCGATCCAGACCTTCGTTCTCGGGACCGAGTAACTGTCTATCTCATTCTAGTCAGTTACACTCATCGTCATGATGAGGCGATGGCTGGAAGGCTGGCGGCTGTGCCGCGGCCTGGAGCCGGTGATCGAGTACCCCGACGCGTACGCCGCCGTACTGCGCTTGCCGGGGCGGGAGCGCGAACTGTTCACCCGCACCGACGACGCAGCAACCGTGGACCGCCTGGCGTCGTCCCTCCCGGAGGACACCTGGCTGACGGTGACCACGCAAACCGGCGACCAGGTCGCGACACAACTGCTAGCCGCAGGCACCCATCCCTTCCCCGAACACAAGACCCTCATGTCGATCGACCTCCACCGGCATCCACAACCGCAAGTGGCTGACGACTACCGACTGGAGCTCACAACGGACGGGGCGCTCGAGTATGTGCGGGTGGTGGACCGGGGCGGTGTGGTGGCGGCGCGGGGGATGGTGGCGGTGGTCAGAGTGGATGCTGTGATGCACGACATCCAGACCGATCCGGCGCACCGGCGGCGTGGGCTCGGCAGCGTGGTGATGGGGGCGCTGGCCGGCCGGGCCATCGAACGCGGGGCGCGGACCGGTCTGCTGATGGCAACCACCGACGGCTTCCACCTGTACCGGAAGCTCGGTTGGGCGGCCGAGGCGACGATGGTGACGGCGTCAGGTGCTCGCCTTGGCCCGGTGCGCGGCGACCTTGGTCCGGTTCTGGCAGGCGGTTGAGCAGAACCGCTGGGTGCGGCTGCGCGTCGAATCCAGGAACAGGTCGTCACACCGCGCCGCCGCACACCGCCGTACCCGCTCCAGCTCAGCGCTGCCGAGCACCATCGCCACCGCGGTCGCGAACTCCGCAAGCCACCCGGCCGCCCCATCCGGACTACCGAAGTGCAGGTGCCACGGCTCCCCCACCTCGCAGGTGAGCTGCGGCGCCGCCTTCGTCTCCTGCAGCAGCCGGTTGACAAGCGCCGCCGCAGCGTCGACGTCGGGCAGAACACTCAGCGCCTCGTACAGCGTCTTCGCACCAGCCGCGTAGTCGGCAGGATCGACAACCGGCGGCCGCTTGGTGGTCAACCGCAGTACGGTGTCCACCGCCGCGGCGTCCACGGCCCGCGCCGGGCGCCCTTGCCGCATCGTCGAACCGAAGCTGTTCGCCAGCGCGATCCCGGCCGTCAACGAGTCCTGCAGGTGATCGGTGGCTTCCACCGCTCCAGTATCGGCGAAAAGTTCGCCGGACCGGACGATCTCATTCACCGGGATGAGCGGTGTCATACCACGGTCGTAGTCGGCACCGGCAGACATCCGTCCTGACTCCGATGATGCCGATCGTTGCCGGAAACAACAATGATCGGCATGTACCTCGTCCAGTCCCACCACCGCCCGGCAACGCGTGGGATCGCCGGCCTGGCGGAGGCGGTCGTCGACCTCTCCGCCGTCCGGGAGAATGTCCGGAGTTTCCGGGAACGTGTTCCGCAGCAGCTGATGGCGGTCGTCAAGGCCGACGCGTTCGGCCACGGCGCCGTACCGGTCGCCCGTGCCGCGGTCGAGGCGGGCGCGAGCTGGCTCGGCGTCGCGCACGCCGCCGAGGCGCTGCAATTGCGCGCGGCCGGCCTGCAGGTACCGATCCTGACCTGGCTGTACGACGCCGCCGAGCTGATGCTCCTCGCCGACGTCGACGTCAGCGTTTCCACCGTTGCCGAACTCCAGCGCGTTGTCTCCACCCCATCCGTCCACTCCGTGCACTTGAAGCTGGACACCGGACTCCACCGGGCCGGCAGTGCACCTGACCAGTGGATCGAGCTCACCCGAACGGCGGCGCACTACGAGGCGCTCGGCGCCGTCACGGTCCGCGGGATCTGGTCGCACCTCTCCCACGGCAGTTCCGCCGACGCCGTGGAGAGCGCGCGACAGCTGCAGTTCCTGCGGGCCGGGGTGGGTCTCGCCCGCCGGGCCGGGCTGCGGCCGAGCGTCGTACACCTGGCCAACTCGGCCGGGGCGCTGACGCTTGACGCACCGGACACCGACTTGGTCCGGGTCGGTGCCGGACTGTACGGGATCGACGAGCTCGGTATCGGGCTGCGGCCGGCGATGCGGCTGGTGAGCAAGCTGGCTCAGGTACGCCGGATTCGCGCCGGCGAAGGGGTTTCGTACGGCCACGAGTTCGTCGCCGAGCGGGACACCACGATCGGCCTGGTCCCGATCGGGTACGCCGACGGGATCCCCCGGGTCGCCGGGCGGCGCGCGAGCGTGCTGTGTCACGGCGTACGGATGCCGGTGATCGGGCGGATCGCGATGGACCAGTTCGTCGTCGACGCGGGCGACCTGCCCGTCCAACCGGGCGCACCCGTGACGATCTTCGGCCCCGGCACGTCCGGCGAGCCGACAGCCGCGGACTGGGCCGACTGGGCGGGCACCATCCCGCACGAAATCTACTGCGGCATCGGCCGCCGGATCCCCCGGCGCTACGAGGAAGGCGCGCGATGAGGGTCGCGATCGTGATGGGTGGTGCGAGTCCGGAGCACCAGGTGTCGCTGGCGAGCGGCAGGGGGATCGCGAAGGCGGTCGATCTCCTCGGGCACACGGCGATCCCGCTGGTGATCGATGCCGAGGGCAACTGGCAGGACGGGCAGCACGAGGCGATCGAGATCCTGCAGGCGTGCGACGTCACGATCCCCGCGCTGCACGGCGAAGGCGGTGAAGACGGCCGCCTGCAAGGGTTCTTCGACCACCTGCACATCCCGTACGTCGGCAGCGGTGTCGCGGCCAGCGCGGTCGGGCTGGACAAGCACCTGACCAAGGCGGTGCTGACGGCGCACGGTATTGCCGTCACGCCGGGGGTCGCGCTGCGTGGGAACGAGGTGACCGACACCGAGGCGATGCTGCAGAAACTGAAGGCGGCCGGGCTGGACTACCCGCTGTTCGTCAAACCCGCGAACGGCGGTTCGAGCTTCGGCGTCACCCGTGCGACGAACCTCTCGTCGCTGCTTGCCGCGGTCGCGGACGCCGCGCCCGATGTGCTGGTAGAGCGGGAGATGGCCGGCCGGGAGATCGACCTCGCGGTGCTGGAGTTCCCCGACGGGCGGATCGAGACGGCGCCGGCGCTGGAGATCCACGCGGATCCGGAGCAGCCGTTCTTCAACGCGGCGGCGAAGTACGACAGCGGCGCAACGCGGTTCGTCGTACCGGCGCCGCTCGACGCCGCGCTCGCGGACCGGTTGCGCCGTACGGCGATCGAGGTCTTCGAGGTCCTCGGCTGCGCGGGGCTGGCGCGGGTCGACTTCTTCGTACCGGCCGACGGGGAGCCGGTGGTGAACGAGATCAACACGTTCCCCGGGTTCACACCGGCGTCGCAGTTCCCGCGGATGTGGGCGGCCGCTGGGCTGTCGTACGCCGAGGTGGTCGACACGCTGATCCGTACGGCGGTGGCGCGCGGATGACCGTACTGCTGAGCGACGACCGGATCACCGCGATCCCGGCGATCGAGAACGGCGAGCCGCTGATCGACCTGTCCACCAGAGGATTGTCGACAACCGGACAGCAGTTCACGCGGGAGAGCGTGGCGGATCGGCTGGCTCTCGCGGACACGTTCCTGCCGGCCGGGATCCGGTTGCACGTGGTCGAGGGGCTGCGGCCGGCGGAGAGCCAGCGGGAGATCTACGACAGGTACTGCGCGGAGCTGGCGCGGCTGCATCCCGGGATCGCGGAGGCCGACGTACACGTGCTGGCCAGCCGGTTCGTGTCGCCGATCGAGGTGGCGCCGCATGTCGCGGGCGCGGCGGTGGACCTGACGCTGGTCGGGGCCCACGGACCGCTCGATCTCGGGACGCCGATCGACGCGACACCCGAGCAGAGCAACGGTGCGTGCTTCTTCGCGGCGGACAACATCAGCCGGGAGGCGCGGACGAACCGGGCGCTGCTGGCCGACGTACTGACGGCGGCCGGGATGGTCAACTATCCGACGGAGTGGTGGCACTGGTCGTACGGCGACCGGTACTGGGCGTTCGTGGAGGATCGGGCCAGCGCCGTCTACGGACCCATGGAGTGATAGACGCTGCCTATCGGGTGATAGGCAGCGTTGCTTTGACTGCGGGCCGTTGGCGACGGAATGTTGTATACATGATGAGTGAGGTCGTGATCACCGCCCCCGTCCGGGCCCGGCGCGTCCGCGAGATCGCCACGGAGCTGGCCGGGCTTCGCGGCCCGTTGTTGCCGATCCTGCATGCGGTGCAGGAGGAACTCGGGTACGTCGACCAGCCCGATGTGGCGGTGATCGCCGACGTACTGAACCTCGCGGTCGCCGAGGTCCACGGCGTCGTCACGTTCTACAAGGACTTCCGGCGTACTCCGGCCGGCCGCACCACGGTCTCCATCTGCCAGGCCGAAGCCTGCCGCTCGGTCGGCGCGGTCCCCCTCGCCGAACACGCCCAACGCTCCGTCGGCTGCTCCTTCGGCGAGACCACCACCGACGGCCGCATCACCCTCGAAGAGATCTACTGCTTCGGCAACTGCGCACTGGGCCCAGCAGTCCAAGTCGCCGGCAGGTTGTACGGCAGAGTGACGCCCGCCCGCCTGGACGCCCTCCTCGGGGAGGCGCGATGAAGGTGTATGTGCCGAGGGACTCGGCGGCGCGTTCGGTGGGCGCGGACCAGGTTGCTGAGCGGGTCGGTCTGGTGGACGGGGTGCAGGTGGTCCGCACCGGGTCGCGGGGGATGTTGTGGTTGGAGCCGTTGGTGGAGGTGGAGACGGCTGAGGGGCGGGTCGGGTACGGCCCCGTGGCGGCTGAGGATGTGGATGGGTTGGTGGCCGCGGGGATGCTGGACGGGGCGGAGGTTGGGCCCTACCTCGGGCTGGTGGAGGAGCTGCCGTGGATGCGGCGGCAGGAGCGGTTGACGTTCGCTCGGGTCGGTGTTGTGGATCCCTTGTCCACCGTGGATTACGAGGCGCATGGCGGGATCGCCGGGCTGCGGGCCGCCCTCGCGATGTCGCCGGCTGACGTGGTGGAGAGCGTGGTCGAGTCGGGGCTGCGCGGACGAGGCGGCGCCGGGTTTCCGACCGGGATCAAGTGGCGGACCGTTCTGAACGCCGAAGCCGACCTGAAGTTCGTGTGCTGCAACGCGGACGAGGGCGACTCCGGTACGTACGCGGACCGGATGCTGATCGAAGGCGACCCGTTCACGCTGATCGAGGGAGTGACGATCGCCGCGTACGCCGTCGGCGCCGCGGAAGGGTACGTCTATCTGCGCTCGGAGTACCCGGACGCGGTCGAGACGCTCGAGGCCGCGATCGCGCAGGCGCGGGACGTTGGCTGGTTGGGGCCGGACGTGCTCGGCTCAGGGTTCGGCTTCGACCTGCACGTCCGCGTCGGCGCCGGCGCGTACATCTGCGGCGAGGAAACCTCCATGCTGGAAAGCCTGGAAGGAAAACGCGGGATGGTCCGCGCCAAACCCCCGATCCCCGCACTACAAGGACTTTTCGGCCGACCGACCGTCGTCAACAACGTGTTGTCCTTGGCAACAGTCCCCGCGATTCTCGCCGACGGCGCGGCCGCGTACACGGCCTATGGCGTGGGACGCTCCCGCGGTACGAGCGTGTTCCAGCTCGGCGGCAACGTCGCCCGCGGCGGCATCGTGGAAACCGCCTTCGGGATCACGCTCGGCGAGCTGGTGAACGACTTCGGCGGCGGTACGTCGACCGGGCGGCCGGTGCGGGCCGTCCAGGTCGGCGGACCGCTCGGCGCGTACCTGCCGGTCGAGCAGTTCGGCCTGCCGATGGACTACGAGGCGTTCGCGGCCGCCGGCGCGATGGTCGGGCACGGCGGGATCGTGGTGTTCGACGACACCGTCGACATGGCCGCGATGGCACGGTTCGCGTTCGAGTTCTGCGCGGCCGAGTCGTGCGGCAAGTGCACGCCGTGCCGGGTCGGCGCGGTCCGCGGCGTCGAGACGATCGACCGGATCGTGTCCGGCACCGACCGGCAACAGAACCTGGTCCTGCTCGAGGACCTGTGCGAGCTGATGACCGACGGCTCGCTCTGTGCGATGGGCGGCCTCACCCCGATGCCTGTCCGCAGCGCCGTCCGCCACTTCGGAGAGGACTTCACCGTATGACGCTCCTGAAGGAACCTGACTTCGGTACGCCGGCCCGGCCCGGCGAGGCCACGGTCGAGCTGACCGTCGACGGTGTCGCCGTCCAGGTCCCGCCCGGTACGTCGGTGCTGCGCGCGGCGAAGCAGGCCGGGGTCGACGTACCGAAGCTGTGCGCGACCGACAACCTGGAGGCGTTCGGGTCGTGCCGGTTGTGCGTGGTCGAGATCGACGGTGTGAAAGGCACTCCGGCGTCCTGTACGACGCCGGTCGCCGACGGGATGACGGTTCGCACGCAGAACGAACGGCTCGGGAGACTCCGCCGTGGCGTGATGGAGCTGTACATCTCCGACCATCCGCTCGACTGCCTGACCTGCTCCGCGAACGGCGACTGCGAACTGCAGGACATGGCCGGCGTGACCGGTCTCCGCGAGGTCCGGTACGGCTCCGGCGTCGAGGCCGGCGCGAACCACATGGACCTGCCGACGGATTCCTCCAACCCGTACTTCGATTTCGAGGCGTCGAAGTGCATCGCCTGCTCGCGGTGCGTCCGCGCGTGCGACGAAGTACAGGGAACGCTGGCGCTGACGATCGAGGGCCGCGGGTTCGAGTCGAAGGTCGCGGCCGGTGCCGGCGTACCGTTCTTCGAGTCGGACTGCGTGTCCTGCGGGGCGTGCGTGCAGGCCTGCCCGACCGCGACGTTGCAGGAGAAGTCCGTCGTCGAGCTCGGGATGCCGACGCGGACCGTGCTGACGACGTGCGCGTATTGCGGTGTCGGCTGCTCGTTCAAGGCCGAGCTACGCGGTGACGAGCTGGTCCGGATGGTCCCGTACAAGAACGGCGGGGCGAACGAAGGGCACTCGTGCGTGAAGGGGCGGTTCGCCTTCGGGTACGCGAGCCACCCGGACCGGGTGCTCGAGCCGATGGTCCGCGCAACGATCGCGGACGAGTGGCGGACGGTGTCCTGGGACGAGGCGATCACCTTCACGGCCCGGCGGCTGCGCGAGATCCAGGCGCAGCACGGGCAGGGTTCGATCGGCGCGATCACCTCGTCGCGGACCACGAACGAAGAGGTGTACGCCGTCCAGAAGCTGGTGCGGGCCGTGTTCGGCAACAACAACGTCGACACCTGCGCGCGGGTCTGCCACTCGCCGACCGGGTACGGGCTGAAGCAGACGTTCGGGGAATCCGCCGGAACGCAGGATTTCCGTTCCGTCGACGCGGCCGACGTGATCCTGGTGATCGGCTCCAACCCGACCGACGCGCACCCGGTGTTCGGGTCCCGGATGAAGCAGCGGCTCCGGCAGGGCGCCAAGCTGATCGTGATCGACCCGCGGCGGATCGACCTGGTCCGCTCGCCGCACGTCGAGGCCGCGTACCACCTGGAGCTCGCGCCTGGGACGAACGTCGCGATCGTCAACGCGCTCGCGCACGTCGTGGTGACCGAAGGCCTGGTGGACCGGGAGTTCGTGAACAGCCGGTGCGAGGGCTTCGAGGCGTGGGAACGGTTCATCGCCCAGCCGGAACACAGTCCGGAGGCGGTTGCCGGGATTTCCGGCGTACCGGCGGAGACGATCCGCGAGGCGGCCCGGCTGTACGCGACCGGCGGGAACGCCGCGATCTACTACGGTCTCGGCGTCACCGAGCACAGCCAGGGCTCCACGATGGTGATGGGCATGGCGAACCTGGCGATGGCGACCGGCAACATCGGCCGGCCCGGCGTCGGCGTGAACCCGATGCGCGGACAGAACAACGTGCAGGGGTCGTGCGACATGGGCTCGTTCCCGCACGAGCTGCCCGGCTACCGGCACGTGTCGGACGACGACGTACGGTCGGTCTACGAGCACCTCTGGGGTACGCCGATCCTGAACGAGCCCGGGCTGCGGATCCCGAACATGTTCGACGCGGCGATCGACGGCTCGTTCAAGGCGCTGTTCGTACAGGGCGAGGACATCGCCCAGTCGGACCCGAACACGCAGCACGTGTTCGCCGCTCTCGGTGCGCTGGACCTGCTCGTCGTCCAGGACCTGTTCGTCAACGAGACCGCGAAGTTCGCGCACGTGTTGTTGCCGGGGACATCGTTCCTGGAGAAGGACGGCACGTTCACGAACGCCGAGCGGCGGATCAACCGGGTGCGGCCGATCATGGCGCCGCGGACCGGGAAGCAGGAGTGGGAGATCGTCTGCGAGATCGCGCAGGCGATGGGGTACCCGATGCACTACGACTCGTCCGCGCGGATCATGGACGAGATCGCGCTCACCACGCCGACGTTCGCCGGGGTCTCGTTCGGCAAGCTCGACGAGGTCGGCTCGATCCAGTGGCCGTGCGACGCCGACCATCCGGCCGGTACGCCGATCATGCACGAGGACGAGTTCACCCGCGGCCAGGGGCGGTTCATGGAGACCGTGTACGTGCCGACGTCGGAGCGGTCGACGCGGAAGTTCCCGTTGATCCTGACGACCGGGCGGATCCTGTCGCAGTACAACGTCGGCGCGCAGACCCGGCGGACGGCGAACGTCGCGTGGCATCCGGAGGACGTGCTGGAGATCCATCCGCACGACGCCGAGGTGCGCGGAGTGACCGACGGCGATCTCGTCGCGCTGTCGAGCCGGGTGGGGCGGACGGAACTTCGCGCGCGGATCTCGGACCGGATTCCGGTCGGGGTCTGCTACACCACGTTCCACCATCCGGTGAGCGGCGCGAACGTGGTCACCACCGACAACTCCGACTGGGCCACCAACTGCCCCGAGTACAAGGTCACCGCGGTCCAGGTGACCTGGTCCCACACCCCGTTGGATCCGCCCTCGAGGCGGCGGTTGCCGGAGGCAACCGATGAGTGAAGGCGTGCCACCGTACGTGCGGCTGGCGAACGAGATCGCCGCCCAGTTCGCGCACCGCTCCCCCACGGACGCGGCGACGGCGATCGCCAACCACATGAAGGCGGTCTGGGACCCCCGCATGAAACAGGCCCTCATCACCCACGCCAACTCCGGCGCCGCCGACCTGGCCCCCGCCGCAGCCCTCGCCGCCCAACAACTCCAAGCCCGGTGACCCACCCCACCCCCGACGGGCACACGCCCTCACCCGAGGCGGGCTGGGGCGGGTCGGCGCCCGTTGGGCGGGTGGATGCAGGCGGCACGCGTCCAACGGGTGGAGCCGCGCCGGTCGGCGCCGCCTGGAGTGAGGGCGACGGCGGGTCGGTTCGGTTCGACAAGCGGCGGGTGGTCGGGGAGGGTGGGGGTGTGGAGGACAGGCCCGGGGAGCTGCATGCGCGTCGGCGGCGGGATGCCGTGGAGTGGGACGTGGCGCGGCAGTTGGCGTTCGCGGTGGCGCGGCCCGGGCGGGTGGTTTCGCGGGAGTTGGCGGCGGCCGACGGGTGCGTGCTGGGGACGCCGTTGGTGGCGCCTGTCGCGGTGCCGGCCGTGGATCGGTCGGCGATGGACGGGTACGCCGTCAACGGGGACGGGCCGTGGCGGATCGTCGGGCACGTCGAAGCGGGGGCCGCAGACCCCGGCGTACTGGAGGACGGCGAGGCGACCGGGATCGTCACGGGTGCGACCGTGCCACGAGGGGCGACCTCCGTCGTACGGTCCGAGGACGCGGACGTCACCGGCGATCACCTGGAAGGACCGGCCAGAACCGGGCGGCACATCCGGCGTACCGGCGAGGAGTGCAAGCCCGGCGACCAACTCCTCCCGGCAGGCATCGTCGTCGACCCGGCCGTCCTCGGGCTGGCCGCGACCGTCGGCCTCAACCGCCTGACCGTCGTCCCGCCACCCACCGTCGCGGCCGTGATCACCGGCGACGAACTCGTCCACCGCGGCCCGTCCTCCCCCGGCCGGATCCGCGACGCGATCGGCCCGATGCTGCCCGGCCTGATCACCCGAGCCGGCGCCGAGAACGGACCGCTGACCCACCTGGGAGACGACCGCGACGCCCTGGTCAGAGCCCTGAAGGAAACCCAGGCCGACCTGGTCCTCGTCTCTGGTTCCTCGGCGGCCGGCCCCGCCGACCACCTCCGCGCCGTACTCACGGACCTCGACGCCGAGCTGATCGTCGACGGCGTCGCCTGCCGCCCCGGCCATCCGCAAGCGCTCGCCCAGCTCCCCGACGGCCGCCTCGTGCTCGGCCTGCCCGGCAACCCGCACGCCGCGCTGGTCGCGTTCCTCACCCTCGGCGTCGCCGCGATCACCCGCCTGCGTGGCCTCACGCTGCCCACGCTCGCGAACATCGCCGTACCGGGCGGCATCACCTGCCACCCCACCAACACCCGCCTCGTCCCGATCCGCCTCACCC
The DNA here is from genome assembly GCF_042730855.1 of Kribbella sp. NPDC059898. Taxonomy (NCBI): domain Bacteria; kingdom Bacillati; phylum Actinomycetota; class Actinomycetes; order Propionibacteriales; family Kribbellaceae; genus Kribbella; species Kribbella sp. NPDC059898. The sequence goes on along the minus strand of NZ_JBHWKR010000001.1, from coordinate 1,124,993 downwards.
CGCAGGGCGCCGTACCGGTCGGCCACGACGGTGCGGCCATGCTCCGCGGACCGGCCATCGGCGACGCCCTCGCCGTCGTCGCCCCAGGCCCGTCCGAGGCGATCGCCGCTCGCCTGCTCCCGATCGACCCCGGAGCCCGTCCGTGGAACCTCTGACCCAAAATGTCGAGGCCTTGACGGCGCGTCCGACGTACCGGTCATGAACGATGACGCAGTGACCGGTGCGACCACCGGTGTCGAGGTACTGATGCAGCTGCCGGCCAGCACCGTCTGGGCCGGTATCACCGCGATCGACCGGTACGGCGAGTGGAGCCCCGAGTGCTACTACGGCGCCTGGCTCGAACCACGCACCCGGTTCGAGGCGCGGAACCGGTTCGCGAACGGGTTCGAGACGTACGTGACCTGCACGGTCACCACGTTCGAGGAGCCGACGCGGTTCGGCTGGGACGTGTACGGCGGTGAGGAGGTCCCGCTCGCGAACTGGACCTACGAGCTGGAGGACCGCGGCGACGCGACCCTCGTCCGGCAGACCTTCACGCACGGCGCGGGCGACAGCGGGCTACGGATGGGCGTGGTGAAGTACCCGGACCGCGCGGCGGAGATCATCCAGGGCCGCCTCGACGAGCTGGCCGCCAACATGCGCAAAACCCTCACCGCCATGGAGTCGGCGCTCTGACGTCAGAGGGTGTCTGGGAACTGTGCGCCGTAGCGAGGAGGTGCTCGGTGCGGTAGCTCGGTGCGCGGGGGCGAAGGTCTCGATGCGGAGCATCGTGGCCTTTGCACCCGTGCGGCGAGGTGCCGTGCCGGGTGCCCCGCAGTAGGCGCACAGTTCCCAGACACCCTCTCAGGAGGCTTCGCTCTTCTCGCCTTGCGCCGGGGGCGCCGTCCAGAGGCAGTCCGCCTGGCCGGCGTCCAGGGCCTCCTGGTAGCACCCGACCTTCCAGGTGATCACGTTCAGGCATTCGTTGAGCTCGGCGATCTGAGCGCTCACGTAGTCCTGGTGGCTCTTCAGCAGCGCGAGCCGGTCCACCTCGTTGCCCGGGCCCTGCCGGACCAGGTCGGTGTACTTGCGGATGGTGTCCAGCGGCATCCCGGACGAGCGGAACTTGATGCACATGTCCAGCCACTCGACGTCGTCCTCGGTGTAGACCCGCCGCCCGTTCGACTCCCGCCGTACCTGATCGGCGAGCAGGCCCTCGCGCTCGTAGAACCGCAGCGCGTGCACGCTCAGCCCGGTCCGCTCCGCCACCTGCCCGATACTCAGTCCACCCATGTCGGCACCTTAACCCCGATCTAGATCACCGGCTCTAGAGCAGACAGGGCCTGCTGTACGTCGGCCCGCGTCGTGTAGATGTGGAACGACGCCCGCAACTTCCCGTCCCGTACGGCGGCACGGATGCCGGCCGCGGCGAACGCCTCCTCCGCGCCGGGGAGGTTCGCGCTGACGATCGCGCTGTTCGACGGCTCCAGGCCGAGCCCGGCGCGGAACTCGTTCGCCAGCTCCAAGTTGTGCCGGTTGATCGCGTCGACGCCGATCTGCTCGACCAGCTCGAGCGCAGGCGCCGCGCCGACGAAGCTGAACCACGCCGGCGACTGGTCGAACCGGCGCGCACCGGGATCGAGCTCCATCACCGGCCCGTAGTACGAGCCGTGGACGTCGCGCGCGGCGTACCACCCGGCGGCCGACGGGCGGCACAGCTCCCGCAGCCGCGGAGAGAGGTACCCGAAGGTGGCGCCGCGCGGCGACATCAACCATTTGTAGCTGTGCGCGATCAGCGCGTCCACGCCGTCCACCGTGACCGGGTGCCAGCCCACCGCCTGGGTCGCGTCGAGCACCACGAGCGCGCCGATCTGCTTGCTCGCGGCAACCACCGCGGGCAGGTCGAGGACGGCGCCGGTCGACGACTGCACCGCACTGACCGCGACGACGTCGACCCCGGGCGTGATGGCCGCGACCAGGTCCTCGGACGGTACGGCGACCACCTGGACGCCGCGGTCCGCGTGCACCTGCCACGGGAACACGTTCGACGTGAACTCGACGTTGTCCGTCAGCACCTTCGCACCGTCCGGCAGCGCGTTCGCGATCGGCGCCACCGCGGCCGACACCGTGCTCCCGACGAACACGTCCGCGGCGTCCGCCCCGACCAGCCGCGCGAACGACTCCCGCGCCCGCGTCGTCGACTCGTCCCACGGCTCCCAACTGGTCGCCCCGACCCGCCAGTCCGCGAGCGCCGCCTGCAATGCCTCCCACGCCACCCGCGGCGGCAGTCCGTACGACGCGGTGTTCAACCAGCCCGGCTGCGGATCCCACATATCCATGCGGACCACCTTAGGCAGGACTTGACCTAGACAGCGCTCTAGCTCCTAGCGTCGGGGGCACCGACACGAAGGAGCTCTTGAGATGCGTTACCGCACGCTGGGTGGGACCGGGATCGAGGTCAGCACGCACTGCCTCGGCACGATGATGTTCGGCGCGGTCGGCAACCCCGACCACGACGACTGCGCCCGGATCATCCACGCCGCCCTGGACCAGGGCATCAACTTCGTCGACACCGCGGACATGTACTCCGCGGGCGAGTCCGAGGTGATCGTCGGCAAGGCGCTCAAGGACCGCCGCGACGACGTCGTACTGGCGACCAAGGTGCACTTCCCGTTCACCGAGGGCCGGAACCGGAGCGGGAACTCGCGCCGCTGGATCACCCGCGCGGTCGAGGACAGCCTGCGCCGCCTCGGCACCGACTGGATCGACCTGTACCAGATCCACCGCCCGGACCACACCACGGACATCGAGGAGACCCTCTGGGTGCTGAGCGACCTGGTCAGCGCCGGCAAGATCCGTGCGTTCGGCTGCTCGGCGTTCCCGGCCGAGGACATCGTCGAGGCGTACCACGTGGCCGACCGGCGCGGGTACGGGCGCTTCCGGACGATGCAGCCGACGTACTCGATGATGGCTCGCGGTATCGAGCGGTCCGTGCTGCCGACGTGCCGGCGCCTGGGGATGGGCGTGCTGACCTACAGCCCGCTGGCGTTCGGCTTCCTGTCCGGGAAGATCCGCAAGAACCAGCCGATCGACATGACGTCGGGTCGCGCCGCCATGGCCCCGGAGCGCTTCGACCCCACGCTGCCGGCGAACGCCGTGAAATACGACGCCGTGGAGCAGTTCATCGAGGTTGCCGACGGCATCGGTACGACGCTGCCCGAACTCGCACTCGCCTTCGCCACCGCGCATCCGGCGGTCACCTCGGTGATCTCCGGCCCGCGCACGATGGAGCAACTGAACGGCCTGATCGCCGCCGCCGACCTGACGCTCGACGACAAGACCCTCGACCGCATCGACGCGATCGTGCCACCCGGCACCGACCTCTACCGCGCCGACATGGCGTGGGCGCCGCAGTCGATCACCGACGTCACCCAGTGGCGCCGCGCACTCGCGGACCGCTGAGACCGGCTGTGCGGAAAGTTTCCGCCGCTGGGCGCGAACTTGTTTCCGCAGTGCGTATCGTGGCTGGCAGGCAACAACTCGTCAGGGAGGGTGTCATGAGTTTCGACAGGCCCGGTCTGCCGCATCCCGGTCATGAGCTGGACGCCGCGATCGACGACACGCTCCGCGAGGAGGGCATCGAGTTCACCGCGGACGACGAGCCGGACGTCCCGGACCACCCGGGCGGCCCGTCCGCCGGTCCACAGCCGAATCCTCCGCGCCGCCCGGCACGCGAGGACTGACCCGCTCGGCGGTCTGTGCACTACGGTGGCGCCCATGGTGACGCCGTGGCAGTGACGATGCGCGATGTCGCGCGTGCGGCCGGGGTGTCGCCGAAGACCGTGTCCAACGTGATGAACGGGTACCCGTACATCCGTGAGGAGACCCGGACCAAGGTGCTCGCGGCGATCGACGCGCTCGACTACCGGATGAACATCTCCGCCCGGAACCTGAAGTCCGGGCGGACCGGCGTGATCGCGCTCGCCGTCCCCGAGCTCAGCAATCCGTACTTCGCCGAGCTCGCGGACGCCACGATCGAGGCCGCCGGCGAACATGGGCTGACCGTGATGATCGAGACCACCGGCGCCGACCGCGAACGCGAACTGTCCGCGCTCGCCCGCCCGCGCGGCCACCTGGTCGACGGACTGCTCTACAGCCCCCTCGGTCTCGGCCCGGAGGACGTCGACGAACTGAAGACCTCGACGCCGGTGGTGCTGCTCGGCGAGCGGATCTTCCACGGCCCGGTCGACCACGTGATGATCGACAACGTCGACGGCACGAAGGCGGTCATCCGGCACCTGCTCGACCAGGGCCGCCGGCGGATCGCGGTGATCGGCGTCCGGCCCGGCGAACAGGTCGGCACGGCGGCGATCCGGTACGGCGCCTACACCTCGACACTGGCCGAGTACGGCGTACCGGTCGCGGCGGAGCTTGCCGTGCCGGGTGGGGCGTGGCGGCGGTCGAGCGGCGCCGACGCGGTGCGGGAACTGCTGGAGCGGGGGGTCGAGTTCGACGCGGTGTTCGCGCTGAACGACCTGCTCGCGCTGGGCGCGATGCGGGCGTTGATCGGGCGCGGGATGCGGGTGCCGGAGGACGTCGCGGTGGCCGGGTTCGACAACATCGACGAGTCGGCGTTCAGCAGTCCGGCGCTGACGACGGTCGACGCCGGGCGGATCCAGATCGCGCGGACCGCGGTCGAGCTGCTGGTCCGCCGGCTGGGCGGCGACGACGCGGCGCCCGCGGAGATCGTCGCGCCGTACGAGCTGCACCTGCGGGAATCGACCCGCGGCTGACCCCTTGACCTGGGCCGAGTGGTCACCGGATGATCTTCTACACCGATGTAGTACACCGATGTAGAAGGATGTTCCCGTGACCTCTGCCAGCCTCACCCTGGATCCCGCCTTCGTGGTCGCGCCGGTCAACCGGCGGACTTTCGGCACCTTCGTCGAGCACATGGGCCGGTGCGTCTACACCGGCATCTACGAGCCCGGCCACGCGACCGCCGACGAGGACGGCTTCCGCAAGGACGTCCTGGAACTGACCCGCGAGCTGGGCGTTTCCGTGGTCCGCTACCCGGGCGGGAACTTCGTGTCCGGCTATCGCTGGGAGGACGGCGTCGGCCCGCGCGACCAGCGGCCGCGGCGGCTCGACCTCGCCTGGCACAGCGTCGAGACCAACGAGTTCGGCCTGGACGAGTTCGGCAAGTGGTGCGCCAAGGCCGGCGTCGAGCCGATGATGGCGATCAACCTCGGCACCCGCGGCGTCCAGGAAGCGCTCGATCTACTCGAGTACACCAACCACCCCGGCGGTACGGCGCTGTCGGATCTCCGCGTGTCACACAGCGCGACGCCATACGGGATCAAGCTCTGGTGTCTCGGGAACGAGCTCGACGGGCCGTGGCAGGTCGGGCACAAGACACCGACCGAGTACGGGCGGCTCGCGGCCGAGACCGCGCGGGCGATGCGGATGATCGAGCCGGACCTGCAACTGGTGGCCTGCGGGTCCTCCTCGTCGAAGATGCCGCTGTTCGGCACCTGGGAGCGGGACGTCCTGCGCGAGACGTACGAGCTCGTCGACTACATCTCCTGCCACGCGTACTACGGCAACGACGACGGCGACACGGCGTCGTTCCTGGCGTCCGCGGTGGACATGGACCACTTCATCGACTCGGTCGTCGCGACCGCGGACCACGTCGGCGCGGAGCTCAAGAGCAGCAGGAAGATCGCGATCTCGTTCGACGAGTGGAACGTCTGGTACGGCGACCGCTCGCGCCGCACCGACGGGCCGGGCGAGGAGTGGGAGGTGGCGCCGCGGCGGATCGAGGACGAGTACAACGTCACCGACGCCGTGGTGGTCGGCAACCTGCTGATCTCGCTGCTGCGGCACAGCGACCGGGTCGGCGTCGCCTGCCTGGCGCAGCTCGCGAACGTGATCGCGCCGATCATGACCGAGCCGGGCGGCGCGGCCTGGCGGCAGCCGACGTTCCACCCGTTCGCGATCACCTCCCGGCTCGCGGCCGGCCAGGTCCTGCGGGTCGAGACCGGCTCACCGACGGTCAGCACCGCCCGGTACGGCGAGGTCGCGGCGGTCGACGCCGTCGCCACTTACGACGAGGGCCGGTTGGCCGTGTTCGCCGTGAACCGCTCGGCCGAGGGACCGGTCGACGTCACGATCGACGTCAGCCGGACCGGCGTCACGTCGCTCACCGAGGCCGTCATCGTGCACGACGACGACCCGGACGCGGTCAACTCGGCGTCGCAACCCGACCGCGTCACCGCTCAGCCGTTCGAGTCGGCGAAGCTCGTCGACGGAAAGCTCGTGGTTACGCTACCGGCGATCAGCTGGACAGCGTTTTCTCTGTCGACGGACTGACCGCCGCTGGCCCAGACTGTGTGCCCGTGAGTACCCAGTCTGACCTTGCCGAGACGAATCGGCTGGAAGCCTTCAGCGACGGCGTCTTCGCGATCGCGATCACCCTCCTCGTGCTCGAGCTGCACGCCCCGAAGCTCGAGGGGGGTCAGCGGTTGTGGCCGGCGTTGCTGGACGAGTGGCCACAGTTCGCGGCGTACCTGGCCAGCTTCGCGATCCTCGGCATCATGTGGGTGAACCACCACTCGATGTTCCGCCAGATCCAGCGGGCGGACCGCGGGCTGATGTTCCTCAACCTGCTGCTGTTGCTGTGGGTGACGCTGCTGCCGTTCCCGACCAGCCTGTTCGCGGAACACCTCGAGGACAAGACGAGCAACGGTCACGTCGCGGCCGCCGTCTACAGTGCGACGCTGACGCTGGCGGCGATCGCGTTCAGCCTGATCTGGTGGTACGTACTGCGGCACCACCTGGTCGAGCACACCATGTCGAAGGCCCAGATCCGCAAGTCGCTGCTGCGCTACTCGGTCGGCACGGTGATCTACGCGGCCACGATCGGGCTCTCGTTCGTGTCGCCGCAGCTGACGCTGGTGATCGTGTTCCTGCTGGCGTTGTACTACGGGTTCGAGCAGGTCAGGACCCGCGGCGGAACTGCGTGATGTAGATGCCGGGGGCAACTTCGACGCGGCCGGTCTCGGCGTACCCGCGGGACTTGTACAGGTTCACCGCCGGGAGGTTGGCGGATCCGGTGGAGACCTCGCTGACCGGCCGCGGCTCGAGCTCGTCCAGGCGATCGAGCAGCGCCCGCCCGTGGCCGCGCCGCGCGTACGCCGGATCCACGATCAGCCGAGAGATCTCCACGGTCCGCTCGTCCGGGCACTCGTACGCGACCGCGCCGACGAGCAGCGGCCCGTCGTACGCCCCGAGCCAGTGCTCGACCGAGGCCATCAACTCGTGTAGACCCTCCTGTAAGGGCGGGATCCCGTCGAACCCGATCAGCTCGGCCTCCACGGCGTACGCCGCATGCTGAACCGCCAGCAGCCGCTCGGCCAACGGACGGCCGGTAACGTCGAGCCTGGTGATCACAGGCGGCACCCTACTATTGTTGCCGCGGAAGTTAGCCGAGCCTAACCTGACGAGCTGGGGGATGTAGTGAACGCGAGGGTGTTCCGGGATTCGTACGGCGTACCGCACCTGCAGGCCGGGGATCCGCTCGCGTTGGTGTACCTGCAGGGCGTCAACGTCGCGCACGACCGGGCCTGGCAGCTCGAGCTGGAGCGGCGCCGGTGCCTCGGGACGAGTGCCGCGTTCCTCGGGACGGAGGCGGTCGGGTGGGACGTGTTCGCCCGGCAGGCGCGGCTCGCGGACACGGCGCGGAAGTGCTTCGAGTCGCTCGACGGCGAGACGCGGGAGTGGGTCTCGGCGTACGTCGACGGCGTGAACCACGCGCTCGCGGGCGGGGCGCGGCGAGCGCCGGAGTTCACCGAGACCGGACTGACGCCGCAGCCGTGGGAGCCGTGGGCGCCGCTGGGGATCTGGCTGACGGTGCACATCCTGTTCGCCGGGTTCCCGTCGAAGCTCTGGCGGACGCACGTCGCGTCGATCCTCGGTGACGACGCGCTCGAACTGTTCTCGTCGGAAGGCCCGCACGGCTCCGGGAGCAACGGGTGGCTGATCCCCGGCACGCACACCGCGACCGGCCGGCCGATCGTCGCGGGCGACCCGCACCGCTACATCGAGAACCCCGGCGTCTACCAGCAGGTCCGGCTCACCTGCCCCGAGTACGACGTCTTCGGCCTGGCCGTTCCGGGCATTCCGGGCCTCGCGCACTTCGGCCACACCGGCAAGGTCGCCTGGGCGATCACCAACGCGATGTCCGACTACCAGGACCTGTACGCCGAACAGCTCCGCCGGACGGCTACACGTGTAGAAGCACTCGGCCCGGACGGGTGGAAGCCGGCCGCCGCGCACACCGAGGTGGTCGAGGTGGCGGGCGGCGACCCCGTCGAGCTGGAGGTGATCGAGACCGACCGCGGGCCGGTGATCTCCGGCCCCTCGAACGCGCAGCCGTTCTCGCTCCGGTATCCGCCGCGAGTGACCGGCAAGCTCGGCTTCGAGGCGATGGCCCGGTTGCTCCGGGCAACCACCGTCGCCGATGTCGATGCCGCGTTCGACGACTGGGTGGAGCCGGTGAATGTCGTACTCGCTGCCGACACCGAGGGCGGCCTGCTGCATCGGGCGGCCGGCGTCGTACCGCGCCGTGCCGCGGACAACATGCTGCGCGTCGTACCGGCCTGGGAACCCGGGCACGAGTGGGACGGCTGGCACGCGATGCCCCGGGCGGAGGTCGACGGTCCGGCGGTGATGGCCAACGCGCGCGAGTTGACCGCGGAGCTGGGCGTGGAGTTCGCGGCGCCGTACCGCGCCGACCGGATCCGTGCGTTGCTGACCGCCCGCGACGACTGGACGGCCGACGACATGCCGGCGATCCACCGGGACACGTACCTGGGCTCGGCCGGCTCCGTCCTCGACCTGCTCACCGGCCTCGACGGCCTCTCCCCGCAAGCAGTTGCCCTCCGCAACGAGCTGCTCGCCTGGGACCGGCACATGGACGCCACGAGTACGACGGCCTCGTCGTACGCCGCGGTCCGCAAGGCGCTCGTCTCGCGGCTGACCGACCACTTCACGATGCTCGAGAACGCCGAGGTCGCGGACATCTTCACGCCGTGGATGGACCCGCTCGCGCACGTCTCGTACGCGCTCGAGAACCTGCTCGCCACGGACCTGATCCCCGAGGTCAACGTCGGCTGGCTGACCCGGGAGGCGTTGGAGGAGGTCGCCGCCAACAGCCCGCGCCCGCCCTGGGGCGAGACGCATCAGCTCGCGCCGCTGCACGCCTTGCGCGGCCCGGTGTTCGCGTCGTCCGAGGAACCGTTCGACCTCGGGCTGTCCGGCGACCACCACTGCGTGATGTCCACGTCGAGCCTTCCTGGGCTGACGGACGTGTCGATCCGCGCGTCGGCGGCCCGGTACGCGTGGGACCTGGCGGATCGCTCCACCAGCCGCTGGATCGTCCCGCTCGGGGCGTCCGGCGTACTCGGCGATCCGCACCACCACGACCAGCTTCCGCTGTGGTTGAAGGGTTCTCTCGCACCCGTCGACGACCAGGTCGTTCGGGCGGACGGCAGCTACGAGCAGACGGTCGACGGCTTCGGCACGGTCCGCATCGAGGAGGCCGATCCGGAACGCGACCTCGACCTGATCCACGAGTGGGTGACGGCGGAGCGCGCGGTCTTCTGGGGCATGCAGTCGTTGGCGCGCGACGAGATCGCGGAGATCTACCGGTTCCTGGACTCGGTGCCGACGCATCACGTGTACGTCGTACGGCTGGACGGGGCGCCGGTGGCGTTGCTGCAGACGTACGACCCGCAGGCGGATCCGGTCGGCGCGGCGTACGACGTCGAGGCGGGCGATCTCGGCGTACACCTGCTGATCGCCCCCGGCAAAGCCCGCCCGGGCTTCACCGGAACCTTGATCGAGGTGCTGATCGCCTTCGTCTTCGAGCAGCTCGGCAACCCACGGATCATCGTCGACCCGGACGCCCGCAACACACCGGCGATCACCCGCTTCCAACGAAGCGGCTTCACCCTAGGCCCGGAGGCGAAGGTCATCCACCCGGACGGCACCACGAAGACGGCGCGCCTGGCCTTCCTCCGCGCCGCCGGACGGTCTTAGTTCTTGACGGCCAGCACCGCGGCGATCAGCTGCTGGTAGTCCGTGAGGTCGTCGGGCTCCTCGTCGTTGCGCCATTCGGCGGCGGCGACGAGGCCGGGCTCGAGGACAGTGAAGGCGTCGCCGAAGAGGGCGAGGATCTGCTCGTTGGTGCGCCAGCGGCCGCGGCCCAGGGAGCCCTGGAGGACCTGCTCGAGCTCCTGGCTGCGGGGGTCGTTCTGGCTGCGGAAGTGGCTGACGAAGACGTGGCTGCCGGAGGCGATGCGGTCGCTCCAGAACGAGACGATGCCGGCCGGGTCCTCGTCGTCGTTCACGTGGTGCAGGACGGCGCTGAAGATCACGCCGACCGGCTTCTCGAAGTCGATCAAGGACTGCACCGCCTGGTCCTTGAAGACGCTCTGCGGATCGCGGAGGTCGGCCTGGATGACCTTGGTGTTGTCGTTCTCGGCGAGCAGCGCGCGGCCGTGGGCGAGCACGATCGGGTCGTTGTCGACGTACACGACCTTGGTCTCGGGGGCGAACCGCTGGGCGACCTGATGCACGTTGTTCGCGGTCGGCAGGCCGCTGCCGAGGTCGATGAACTGCCGGATCGGCGTCGTCCGGACGATCTGGTCGACGGCCCGGACCAGGACCGCGCGGTTGTCGGTCGCGATCACCGGCGAGCCGGGCAGTTCGTTGATGAACCGGTCGCCGAACGCGCGGTCGACGGCGAAGTTGTCCTTGCCCCCGATCAGGTAGTCGTACGTCCGGGCGATGCTCGGCGTGGTGATGTCGAAGCCCGGGTACGGCGGCTGCTCGTTCGCATCGGTCATCGCACGGAAGCCCTTCCAATCGAGAACGACGCTTACTCTATGCGACCCGTGGGCTACCCCGCTCCCGGCCCCGGCCTGTCTCCGCCCGCGGCCGCCGCCGGTCCGTCCCGTGTCATCAAAATGTCATCGCCTCCCGGGATCGTGGGTCGTATGCACAGTCCGCCCACGTTGCCCCTGGGGAGCTCGATCCGATGACTGTCACGATGCTCGGCCGGCCGGCCGGATTCCGGCAGATCCCTGCCCACGGTGGGATTGCCGAACTGCTCGCGTCCGCCGGGCACGAGGTGATCGCACTGGACACCCTCGCGGGGCCGACGTTCGGGCCGCGGGACATCAAGCCCGGGGTGCGGTACCGGGCGATCTTCCCGGACCACACCCGGACCACGCCGACCGTCGGCCGGCACGTCGGTGCGCTGTCCCAGGCCGGGGTCGCGGTCCGGACGATCCCGCTGGTGCCGATGAACGCGATCGTGATCGACGGGTCGGTCGCCGTACTGCCCGCCGACACCGCGAACGGCAGCGTCGCCGTACTGCGGCTGACCAGCGTGGTGATGACGGCGCTCGAGCTGTTCGAGCGGATCTGGCCGGACGCCGTACCGCTGGCCGGCTGCGACCTGCCGGCGGAGACCGACCTGTCGGTGCGCGAGCAGGAGATGCTGCGGCTGCTGGCGCTCGGCGCGACCGACGAGGTGGCCGCGGCGCAGCTGGGCATCTCGGTCCGGACGGTCCGCCGGATGGTCGCGCAGCTCATGAACCGGCTCGGCGCGCGCAGCCGGTTCCAGGCCGGCATGAAGGCCGCGGACCGCGGCTGGCTGCTCGACCGCGCCTGCTGAGCATGCGCAGCGGTCGTCGCGGGGTTGTGGCGACGACCGCTGGTGGCTGCTGTGGGTGACCTGGTCTGGCGGGCCCTGTCACCCGGGGAATCAGTTGAGCGTGTGCTTCGGCAGTTCGTGCGAGCGGCCGGCGGCGTGCCGCTCGTGCGTGGTTGGGTCCTGCACCGCGTGGTCTGGGGTGCGTGGGGCCGGGCAGACGGGGCCGTGGTGGATCGGGCCACCGCCCAGCTTCCGGCTCTTCCACTGCTTTTCTTCGTAGTCGTAGTAGGTGTCGACGCCTCCGACTGTCATCCGGACCTCCCGTGAAATCCCCCGTCCCCTGCTGGCCCATCCACAGTCGGTCACGACCACACCGCCAGACAAGCGATTCCGGAAATCACCACGGATCAACACGGTCGAACGCCTAGTTCTGTTGGATTGGCCCACAAACGTGCACCGGTTGGAAAGTCCTAGACGGCGACGATCGCGACGCCGTGACCCGGCAACCAGACGCCGTCCGCGATCACCTCGGCCCCGCCGAACGACATCACCAGGTACTCCGGCACCTGGTCGACCCGCACCACCGCGGCCTCCGCGGCCAGGTTCGCCACCACCCGCAGGCTGCCCCGGCTCACCACCAGCCACGCGCCACCCGGGTCGAAGGCCACCCCGACCGACGTCAGCGAGTCGTCCCGCAGCTCCGGCATCCGCGCCCGGAACGTCAGCAGGTGCCGGTACCAGGTGAGGATGTCCCGATGCGGCGCCTCGTCCGGCTCCGACCAGTCGAGCACCGAACTCCGCCACGTCGTCGGGTCCTGCGGATCCGGAATCTCGTCCGCGTCCCACCCGAACTCCGCGAACTCCCGCCGCCGCCCGGTCCGCACCGCCGCCGCCAAGGCCGGCTCCTGGAAGTCCGTGAAGAACCTCCACGGCGTCGAAGCGCCCCACTCCTCACCCATGAACAGCATCGGCGTGTACGGCGACGTCAGTACCAGCGCCGCACCGATGGCCAACTGCCCCGGCGTCAGCGCCGGCCGATCGCCCAACGCCCGGTTGCCGATCTGGTCGTGGTTCGACGTGTACGCGAGGAACTGCCCGCCGCGATGCGTCCGCGGATCCACCGGCCGCCCCCACAGCTTGTGCCGGAACGTCGAATACGTCCCGTCGTGCAGGAACACCTTCGTCTCGGTCTTCGCGAACACCGCGGGATCCCCGAAGTCCACGTAGTACCCGAACCGCTCCCCGGTCAGCAGCGAGTGCAGCGCATGGTGGAAGTCGTCGCTCCACTGTGCCGTCATCCCCATCCCACCGACAGCCACCGGCTCGACCGTGCGCGGATCGTTGAGGTCTGACTCGGCTACGAGTCCAAGAGGTCGCCCTAGCTCCCGGGAGAGCGCAGCGGTCTCAGTGGACAGCTGCTGAAGCAGGTGCTCCGGGCTGTCGTCAACCAGCGCGTGTACGGCGTCCAGCCGCAGCGCATCGAGGTGGAACTCGCGGAACCAGCGCAATGCGTTGTCGCAGATCCACCGGCGTACCTCGGTGCTGCCCGTGTCGTCCAGGTTGACCGCAGGGCCCCACGGGGTGTCGTGCCGGGTGGTGAAGTACGGGCCGAAGCTCCCGAGGTAGTTCCCGCTCGGTCCCAGGTGGTTGTAGACCACGTCCAGGCACACGGCGAGCCCTGCGTCGTGGCAGCGGTCCACGAACCGTTGCAGCGCTTCCGGTCCGCCGTACGGCGCGTGCACGGCGTACAGGTCGACGCCGTCGTACCCCCAGCCGTGGACGCCGGGGAACGCGGCCACCGGCATCAGCGACACCACCTCGACGCCCAGCACGGCCAGGTAGTCCAGGTGCTCGGCAGCGGCGTCCAGCGTGCCCTCCAGCGTGAACGTGCCGATGTGCAGCTCGTAGAAGACAGCACCCCGTACGTCGCGCCCGGTCCAGCTGTCGTCGGTCCACTCGTACCGGTCCGCGTCGAAGACCCTGCTGAACCCGTGTACGCCGTCCGGCTGCCACGGGCTGCGCGGATCGGGCAGCGGGTCGCTGCCGTCGACGGCGTACGCGTAGTCGGTGCCGTGGTGGGCCTCGGCGACCCGGCGTTCCCACCAGCCCTCGTCGACGGACCGCATCGGCAGCACGCCGTCCCGCAGTACCAGGTCTACGGTGGTTGCCTCCGGCACCCAGACGCGGAACGTGTGCATGTCAGCTCCTGACCAGCAAGGCGACCGGCAGGTCCGTCAACAGGTCGTCGATGCGGGCAGCATCGGCGACTTCCCGACCGGTCAGCACATTCTTCCACTGGCCGCTGGGCAGTACCACTGTGCTGTCGCCCCAGCCGCCCAGCCGCTGCAGGGCTGCCGGCAGCCGCGTAGCCACCGTGATGACCGCGTCTCCGCGGGCAAACGCGACCGCATGACCGTTGGACGTCGGCAGCGGCGTATAGCTCCCGGCGAACGCGTCCGGGTACTGCCGACGCAGCCGGAGCGCACGGGACGTCACCAGCAGCTTCTCGTCGGACAGGTCCTCCGGCTTACCTCCTGCGTCCAGCCGTTGCAGCCGTTCGATGCGCTGCTGGTAGTCCACAGGCCGCCGGTTGTCGGGATCCACCAGCGACAGGTCGACCAGCTCGGTCCCCTGGTACACATCGGGTACGCCGGGCATCGTCAGCTGCACCAGCTTCTGCCCGAGCGTGGCTGCTCTCACGTAGTCGCTCTGGTTGTCCGCAAAGCGCCCTACTGCATCAAGAACGGTCTTGTCGTGGAGGACGGCCGTTGCGAAGGCTGCGACGGTCTGCTCGTACTCCTCGTCCGGTGAGGTCCAAGAAGTGAGCTTCTTGGCCTCTCGGATCGCCTTCAACAAGTAGGCCTGCATGCGGTCCTCAGCGAGCGGACCGTCGTCCCAGGTGCCGAACAGCGTCTGCCAGAACAGGTACTCCGTACTGCCGTCCAGCAACGGGCTCCGATGGTCCTCGGCCAACCGGTGCCACTCACGTACGGCCTCCGACCAGGCAGCCGGCCGCTCGGACAGCACGCCCAGCCGCGCCCGTACGTCCTCGGAACGCTTGGTGTCGTGCGTGGACAGCGTGGTCATCGTCTTCGGCCAGTGCTTGTTCAACCGGGACGCGTACGCGTGGAACTCCTCGGGCGAGACGCCGAAGTGCTCCGGGTCGCCCCCGACCTCGTTGAGCGACGTGAGCCGCAGCCACCGGTAGAACGCGGTGTCCTCGACGCCTTTGGCCATCACCGGCCCGCACGTCTGCTGGAACCGTACGATCAGCTCCGCCCGTGCCTGCTCGTCGATCGTGCTGGACTCTCGCCCGAGCAGCAGATGCAGTACGACGTCCAGCGTGGCCTGCCGGTCCTCGTCGAGGTTCGCCCGCGCTTTCTCGGCGGCCCGCTCCATCGCAGCCACCGCGGACGGCGGCGCCTCCTCACCAGGGACGACGTACGCGCGGTAGACGTCGAAGTGGACGAGCAGCTCGGCCACGACCTCATGGAAGGCCCGTCTGGTGTGGTCACGCAGCCGTACGTCGTCCCGGCAGATGCGCGCGAGTAGCTCGACCAGACGATGCACTTCGGCGTACTGCCCGTGCTGGACGACCTCGCGCTTCGCTTCTTCCACAACGGGCCCGAAATCAGCAGGTGCTCCCGTGAGCTCGGAGTGCAGTGCAGAGAGCGGTGCAGCACCCGCGGGGTCGATGAACAGACCTCCGACCCGCAACAGAGCGTCGTACCCGGTGGTGCCGGCGCAGGGCCAGTCGCTGGGCAGCTCCTCGTCGCCTTCGAGGATCTTCTCCACCACGACCCAGGCACCGCCGGTCCTTTCGGCCAGCCGGCGCAGGTAGCCGCGCGGGTCGGCCAGGCCGTCCGGGTGGTCGATCCGGTAGCCGTTGAGCTTCCCCTCCTGCAGCAACGCCAGCAACAGCTGGTGCGTGGCGTCGAAGACCTCCTGCACCTCCTGCCGTACGGCGGCCAGCGTGTCCACGTCGAAGAACCGCCGGTAGTTCAGTTCCTCGTCCGCGACCCGCCAGTGCGCCAGCCGGTACCACTGCTCCGTGACGAGCTCCTCGAGCGGCAGGGCCTCGGTCCCGGGACGCAACGGGTACTCGTGCTCGTAGTACCGCAGTACGTCGTCCTCGACCGCCAGCTGATTGTCCGCCAGCACCTTGCCGATCCGCTGGCCCAGCACGGCCATCAGCAACGGCTGGTTCCCCGCGCCCCAGTCCACGTCGAACCAGTCGGCGTACTCCGATCCCGGCCCCAGCCGCAGCACCGACCACAGCGCCTTGTTCAAGCTTTCAGGCGTCGGTACGGCGACATGGTTCGGTACGACGTCCGCGATCGCGCCGAGCCGGTGCTGCGCCAGCCGTGCCGACAGGCGGTCGAACGCGGGCCGGCCGCCCATCGGCTCGGACAGCCGGCTGTGGTCGACCACGTCGTACCCGTGGGTGGAACCGGGCGCCGCCTGGAGGATCGGCGACAGGTACGCGTGCGAGACCCCGAGGCTCGCCAGGTACGGGATCGTCGCGGCGGCGTCGTCGAAACCGAACTCGGCGCGGAGCTGGAACCGGTAGGTGGCCTGCGGGATCTGGGTCATCCGACCTGCCGGGCGCGGGTGAGAACCAGGGTGCTGCGGGCCTCCAGTTGCACCGTCGCCCCGGCTGCGTGCGCTTCGGTGTCCCCGGTGCCGGTTGCGGTCGTGGTGTCCACCGCGACCGTCCAGGTCTCGCCGTACTCCTCCGGCGGGAGCAGGAAGTCGACCGGCTCGAAGTTGCCGTTCAGCAGCACCAGGAACGAGTCGTCGACCACCGGCTCACCACGTGGGTCCGGCTCTGAGATCGCGTCGCCGTTCAGGAACACCGCGATCGCCCGGGCGTCGTCACGCTGCCAGTCGCCGTTCTGCATCTCGGTGCCGTTCGGGTTGAACCAGACGAGGTCGCCGAGCCCGTCGATACCGGTGTCACCGTGGAAGAACCGGCGGCGGCGCAGCACCGGGTGGTTGTTGCGGAGCTTGACCAGCGACCGGGTGAACTCGAGCAGGTGCTTCTGCGGCTCGGTCAGCTGCCAGTCGATCCAGGAGATCTCGTTGTCCTGGCAGTAGACGTTGTTGTTGCCACCCTGGGTCCGCCCGAGCTCGTCGCCGTGGGCGATCATCGGCACGCCCTGCGAGATCAGCAGCGTGGTCAGGAAGTTGCGCTCCTGCTTGGCCCGCAGCCGTAGTACCTCGGGGTCGTCGGTCGCGCCCTCGACGCCGCAGTTCCAGGAGCGGTTGAAGCTCTCGCCGTCCTTGCCGCCCTCGCCGTTCGCCTCGTTGTGCTTCTCGTTGTACGAGACCAGGTCGCGCATCGTGAAGCCGTCGTGGGCGGTGATGAAGTTGATGCTCGCCAGCGGCCGGCGGCTGTCGTCCTGGTACAGGTCGGACGAGCCGGTCAGCCGGGACGCGAACTCGGCCAGCGCGTACTTCTCGCCCCGCCAGTAGTCGCGGACCTGGTCGCGGTACTTACCGTTCCACTCGGTCCACAGCGGCGGGAAGTTGCCGACCTGGTAGCCGCCGTCGCCGACGTCCCACGGCTCCGCGATCAGCTTCACCTGGCTGACCACCGGGTCCTGCTGGACCAGGTCGAAGAACGCCGACAGCCGGTCGACCTCGTGGAACTGGCGGGCCAGCGTGGCCGCCAGATCGAAGCGGAAGCCGTCCACGTGCATCTCGGTGACCCAGTAGCGCAGCGAGTCCATGATCAGCTGCAGTACGTGTGGGTGCCGCATGAGCAGGCTGTTCCCGGTACCGGTGGTGTCGTAGTAGTGCGACTTGTCCTGATCGACCAGGCGGTAGTACGCCGCGTTGTCGATGCCCTTGAACGACAGCGTCGGGCCGAACTCGTTCCCCTCGGCGGTGTGGTTGTAGACGACGTCGAGGATCACCTCGATGTCCGCCTCGTGCAGCGCCTTCACCATCGCCTTGAACTCGGTCACCTGCTGCCCGCGGGTCCCGGTGGACGCGTAGGCGTTGTGCGGCGCGAAGAAGCCGATCGTGTTGTAGCCCCAGTAGTTCGACAGGCCGATCTGCTGCAGGTGCCCGTCCTGCGCGAACTGGTGTACCGGCATCAGCTCGATCGCGGACACCCCGAGCTCCTTGAGGTGCTCGATGATCGCGGGGTGACCGATGCCGGCGTACGTGCCGCGGATGTTGTCCGGCAGCCCCGGGTGCGTCTTGGTGAGGCCCTTGACGTGCGCCTCGTAGATGACCGTCTCGTGGTAGGCGTGGCCCGGCGGACGGTCGTTGCCCCAGTCGAAGAACGGGTTGGTGACCACCGAGAGCATGGTGTGCTCGCGGTTGTCCATGGTGTTCAGCTCGTCCGGCTTCGCGAACCGGTAGCTGAACAGCGACTCGTCGCCGTCGATCTGCCCGTCGACCGCCTTCGCGTACGGGTCCAGCAGCAGCTTGGACGGGTTGCACCGGTGGCCCTCGGACGGGTTGTACGGCCCGTGCACCCGGAACCCGTACCGCTGGCCGGGCTGGACGCCCGGCAGGTAGGCGTGGTGCACGAACCCGTCCACCTCGGTCAGCTGCACCAGCTGCTCGGTCCCGTCGTCGCCCAGCAGCGACAGATCAACTCGTTCGGCAGCCTCCGAGAACACCGCGAAGTTCGTCCCGGCGCCGTCGTACGTGGCACCGAGAGGGTAGGGACGACCAGGCCATTTCTGCACCTGACGACAGTAGCCACCCCGGACCGGTTCACCGCACACCCCGGTGTTTCAGTTCCGAGAATTCACCCGGGAAGGGCTTGCAGGAAGCTGCAAGGTTTGGAACGTCCCAAACACGTCACAGTTGCGCTAAGCTCCAGCTCTTGTGAAACCGCCTTCCCCCCGGCGGCCCGTTTTCCTGGATTCCACCGGGCGTCGTCGTCGAACCCTCCGAAGAACCGGCGCCTTCCTGGCCGTGCCTACTGTCGGTTACCTCGTGCTCATGACCAGTAGTTTGCTCGGCGGGCCCCGCATGGATACGCCACTGATCCCGCTCCCCGAGCCCGCCAAGGCCAGGCATCAGCAGACGCCTGCGGTCGAGGCAGCAGAACAGACACCGCAGCCGACGACCGGCTCGTCGACCCCCGGTAGCGGTCCGTCCCAGGAGTCGAGCACCCCCGGCAGCGACTCGTCGACACCCGCTCCGTCGACGAACAGCAGCAGCGGGCCCACCTCGGCGCCGACGTCCGGATCGACCACCGCGCCGACGACCGGTACGACCACGGTGCCGACGGTCGGTACGACGATCGTGCCGCCGACCGTCGTACCGCCGAGCACGACGACCACCGCGCCTCCGGGCACCACGGCCCCGACGGCGACGCCGACCACGACGGCCCCGACGACGCCCGCACCGACGACGACCACGACCACGACGCACGGCAAGAAGCCGACCGCACCGCCCGGTAAGACCAAGACTCCGACCCCGTGAGCCGGCCGGTCGCGCGCCGGGCGAAGCAGGTTCCGCTCCGGACACACTGGATCGTGCTGACCATGCTGCTGGTCTGCCTGTCCACCATGCTGCTGCTGAACGGTTACACGAACCACATGTTCGGCACGGCCCCCGACGGCGCGGTCCAGCCGGTCGGCGGGTCCGGGACGGTACCGCGACAGATCGTCACGGGCGGCCCGGTGATCGACGCCGGCGGCGGTACGCCGCGCTCGGTCGCCCCGCACGACCGGACGATCGCGATCACCTTCGACGACGGCCCGGACCCGGTCTGGACGCCGAAGATCCTCGACGTACTGCGGGCCCACGGCGTGCACGCGACGTTCTTCGTCGTCGGGACCGCGGTCGCCAAGCATCCGGACCTGGCCCGCCGGATAGTTGCCGAAGGCCACCAGATCGCCGTGCACACGTTCACGCACGCGAACCTGTCGACCGCTGCCCCGTGGCGGCGCTCGCTGGAGCTCAAGCAGAGCCAGCTGATCCTGGCCGGCGCCACAGGTGTCACCACGACGCTCATCCGGCCGCCGTACTCGTCAGAGCCGAGCGCACTGACCGACCTGGACTGGAAGGCGCTCCGGCAGGTGCGGGACGCCGGGTACCTCGCCGTACTGACCAGCCAGGACAGTGAGGACTGGCGGCGACCCGGTACCGACAAGGTCATCGCCAACTCGATGCCGCGCAGTACTGCCGGGCAGGTATTACTGATGCACGACGCCGGCGGTGACCGCAGCGAGACTGTGGAGGCGCTCAACAAGCTCCTGCCGCGACTGAAGGCACGTGGCTTCCGTTTTGCGACCGTAAGCGAAGCCGTCGGTCTGCCGGACCCGACGCACAAGGCCGGGCTGCTGGACCGCGGACGCGGCCTGACGCTCATCTGGGTGATGCGGATCAGCGACTGGGTCCTGAGTCTCATCGGGTGGCTGCTGTACGCCGCGGGCGCGCTCAGCGTGCTGCGGGCGATCGCGACGGTCGTTGCCGCCCGCCGGCACGCCCGGATGCGCGGCTGGATCTACGGGCCGCCCGTGACGGAGCCGGTCAGCGTGATCGTTCCGGCGTACAACGAGAGCGCCGGGATCGAGGCCGCGATCCGCTCGCTGGTCGCGTCCGACCATCCGCTGGAGGTGATCGTCGTCGACGACGGCTCCACGGACGGTACGGCGGACATCGTCGAGGCGCTGGCGATCCCCGGCGTACGGGTGATCCGGCAGCCGAACGCGGGCAAGCCGGTCGCGCTGAACACCGGGCTGAAGGCGGCCCGGTGCGAGCTGATCGTGATGGTCGACGGCGACACGGTGTTCGAGCCGGACGCGATCCGCAAGCTCATCCAGCCGTTCGGCCACCCTGCCGTCGGCGCGGTGTCCGGCAACGCGAAGGTCGGCAACCGCGGCGGGCTGATCGGCCGCTGGCAGCACATCGAGTACGTGATCGGCTTCAACCTCGACCGCCGGCTGTTCGACCTCGCCGAGTGCATGCCGACCGTGCCCGGTGCGGTGGGCGCGTTCCGCCGTACGGCGCTGGAACGCATCGGCGGGCTCAGCGACGTGACGCTGGCGGAGGACACCGACCTGACCATGGCGTTGTGCCGTGACGGGTGGCGGGTGGTCTACGAGGAGAGCGCGGTGGCCTGGACCGAGGCACCGGCCTCCATGGGCGCGCTGTGGCGGCAGCGGTACCGCTGGTGCTACGGGACGCTCCAGGCGATGTGGAAGCACCGTGGCGCGATGGTGCAGCGCGGGCGGGCCGGGAAGTTCGGGCGGCGCGGTCTGACGTACCTGATGCTGTTCCAGGTGCTGCTGCCGCTGTTGGCTCCGGTGGTGGACGTGTTCGCGATCTACGGCCTGATCTTCCTCAACCCGGTGCGTGTGCTCGGCGTTTGGGCCGGCTTTGTGCTGTTGCAGCTGTTGATGGGGTTCTATGCGTTCCGGTTGGACGGGGAGCGGCCTGGTCCGTTGTGGACGTTGCCGTTGCAGCAGTTCGTCTACCGGCAGCTGATGTACCTCGTGGTGATCCAGTCCGTGTTCACCGCGCTGGCCGGTACCAGGCTGCGCTGGCAACGCATGGAGAGGTACGGCAGCCTGCAGGCTCCAGTCGTTCGCTAACCTACAGCGATGAGACTCTCACGGGGTGTACTCGTCATTGCCGGACTGCTGACCCTCACGGCCGGCGCCAAGCCGTGCATCGTTGGTGGCACGGTGACGAGTGTCAGCGAGGCCCCGTGGGCGATCGCGCTCAACACCACACAGTCCGAGTCGTCCAGCGGCCGGTACTGCGGTGCGACGCTGATCAAGCCCGACAAGATCGTCACCGCCGCCCACTGCATGGACGAGGCGACCTCGACGTACTACGCCGTTCAGGGCCGCGCCGACCTCGGTGACAGCTCGGCCGGACGGGTGTCCGCGATCAGCAAGGTGTGGATCCACCCGGGCTACAACACGAAGAACAACCGGTACGACGTCGCCGTACTCACGCTGGCCAAGCCGTTCATCGGCGTACCCGTGCTGCCGCTCGAGACACGGGCCCGTGCGGACGCGGCAGGCGCCGTACCGACCGTGTACGGCTGGGGCGACACGCAGAACACCGGGCCGGACGAGACGTTGCAGAAGGCCGCCGTACCGGATCTTGGTGACAAGACGTGCCTGGCGAACAAGAGCTACGTAACCAACGGGTACGCCGCGGCCACCAACGTGTGCGCCGGTTACATCAAGGGCGGCACCGACGCGTGCCAGGGCGACTCCGGCGGCCCGCTCGTACTCAACGGGCGCCTGCTCGGGGTCGTGTCGTGGGGACAGGGCTGCGCGCAGCCGGGCGACCCCGGCGTCTATGCCGAGATCGCGCCCGTGGCTGAGGCATTGCTGCAACACTGAAGGCATGTCCGACCCCGTTCGCGTGATCAAGGCCGGTGACCTGGTCACCGCCGACCCGACGTCCGGCATGCTCCGGATGCGGGCGTTCGAGCTCCCGATCCTGTGGGCCGGGCAGGTGATCACGCAGCCCGGTATCACCTCCGGCTGGCACCACCACGACAAGAACGAGAGCAGCCTGTACATCGTGTCCGGGGTGCTCCGGCTGGAGTTCGAAGGCTCCGACGAGTACCTGGACGCGGTGGCCGGCGACTTCGTGCACGTCCCGTCGTTCACCGTCCACCGGGAGAGCAACCCGGGCGCCGAGCCCTCGCTGGCGATCATCGCCCGGGCCGGCGGCGGCATCCCGACCGTGAACGTCGACGCACCCCGCTGACATGCCGACCCACGAACAGATCACCGTCGGCGTCGTCGGCGCCGACCAGATCGTGCCCCGGATCGTCAACCTGGCCCGGGAGCTGGACAACCCGGCGCTGCGGCTGGTCACCGCGGTGTACGCCGAGGAGCACGCGGCGCACGAGCAGGCGGCGCGGATCGCGTCCCGGGTCGACGTGTTCCTGTTCGCCGGGCCGTTGCCGTACGACCTGGCGGTCGCGGGCGGGCTGCCGGTTCCGGCGACGTACGTACCGGCCGGCGGTCCCGCGTTGTTCTCGGCGCTGCTCCGCGGCGTCCTGGAGAAGGTCTTCGACCCGGCCCGGATCAGCGTCGACACGATGGCGCGGCGGGACCTCAAGCACGTCTACGAGGAGATCGGGCTGAGCGTCGCCGGGGTCCGGCTGAAGGAGTACGCCGGGCCGGAGTCGGCCGGGGAGTTCCTCGACTTCCACCGCACGCTGCACGAACGCGGCCGGACCACCGGAGCGGTGACGACGGTGCCGACCGTCGACGTCGCGCTCCGGAAGGCCGGCGTACCGACGCTGCGGATGACGCCGTCGTCGATGACGATCCGGCAGGCGCTGACCACCGCGATCCTGATGGGCGGCGGCGCCAAGCTGGAGGAGTCCCGGATCGTCACGATGATCGTCCGGGTGCCTGCGGCCTCGCTGCCGGCGCACGCCAGCGCGAGCGCGTACTGGTACCAGGAACTGCGGCTGTCGCTGCACCGCGAACTGCTCCGCGACGCCCGGCCGATGGATGCCGCGGTGGTGCCGCGCGACGAGCACAGCTTCCTGATCGTGACCACGATGGGCTCGCTGCGGCTGGCCACCGACAACCTGTCGATGGCGCCGTTCCTGGACCGGATCTCCGAGGAGCTGGGGATCCGGCTCGAGGTCGGCATCGGCCTCGGTACGTCGACCCGCGAGGCCGAAGTGAACGCCCAGTCCGCCGTCGACAAGGCGGCCGGCGGCGGTACGGCGTTCGTGGTCGGGCCGCACGGGTTCGTGCTGCAGATCCCGGGCGAACGCACCCGGGCCGCGGAACGGCCGGTGCCTGGTGACTCGCGGGCTTTGCAGATTCTCGCCACGCTGGCCGAGCAGCTGGACAAGGCGAACGACACCGAGCGGGTGGTCGACGCGGAGAAGGTCGCCGAACTGCTCGGCGTCACGCTGCGGACCGCCCGCCGGACGCTGACGACGCTGGTGGACGAGGGCCTCGCCTGGCCGATGCCGCCACCCCGCTCGAACAAACTCGGTCGGCCGCCACGGCCGTTCCAGCTGCTGGTGGAGAAGCTGCCGCGCTGAGTTATTACGGACATCCATAACTGCTATTCGGGCCTTGCCGAAGCTCCCACGCTGAGGCAGGGTGGTCGGCATGCCAGCAATCGCGGTGGTGGACAACCGGGTGGCAACCGAGCGGGCCCACCGGGCGGGTCAGGACGCCTGGTGGGCCTACCTGGACGAGATCCTCGGCCAACTCCGGCTGCCGTACGCGGTGGTCGCCCCTGACGACATTCCGGACGACGTGTCGGTCCTGGTCGTCGCTGCCCCCGGCCCTACCGACGGGATCGAGGATTGGGTCGCGGCCGGCGGTGCGTTGATCGTCGTGGGCGATCCCGGTTCGCTGTCCACGCTCGCGGGCGTTTCGGCGTACGCCGCCGTACCCGATGGTCAGGTGACACGTGTAGATGAGTCGGTTTGGTCGTACGGACCGCCGCGAGGGCTGCACGCGATCGGTGGGCGGCTGATGGTCGCCGACGCCGAGGTGATTGCGCGGTGGCAGGACGACACGGCCGCGGTCACGCTTCGCCGAGTCGGCGCAGGCGTCGTACTGACGTACGGCGTCGACCTGTGGCAGACGATCGTCCGGATCCGGCAGGGGTACGCCGTGACCGCGGATGGGGCGCCCGCCGCGGACGGTACGGCGCCGATCGACGACGGGATCCTCAAGTGCGAGGACGGGATGGCGCTCAGCTTCGAGCACGACCGGGCGATGCCGCCGGGTGAGCCCGAGTTGGTCGAGCGGTTCGTGCATACGTATCCACCGCCGAGCGCCGTACCGATGTTCGACCAGCCGCAGGCGGACTGGTGGTGCGCACTGTTCGCACAGAGCCTGTGGTGGAGCGCTTCGCAGACCGGGGCAGCTGTGCCGTGGCTCTGGTACTGGCCGTCCGGAGTGGACGCGGTCGCGCACATGTCACACGACTCGGACGGGAACGTCGAGGAGGAAGGGCAGGCCGCGCTCGACGCGTTCGCCGAGGCCGACGTGAAGGTGACGTGGTGCCATCTGTTCCCGGGCGGGTACTCCCCGGATCTACACGTGGAGATCACGGCGGCCGGGCACGAGAACGCCCTGCATTACAACGCGATGGGCGACGCGGACCTTGCGGTGTGGGGCTGGCCGCAACTGCGCGCGCAGTACGCCTGGGCGCAGGCCGTCACCGGGACCGAGCGGATCGTCTCGAACAAGAACCACTACACCCGCTGGGAAGGCTGGACCGACTTCTACCCGTGGTGCGAGCGGCTCGGCATCCAGATCGACGAGTCCCGCGGGCCGAGTAAACAAGGGGACGTGGGCTTCACCTTCGGCACCGCGCACCTGACGTTCCCGATGGCACCGGTTGCTGACGGCAACCGTCTCTACGACGTGCTCAATCTGCCGTTACACACGCAGGACCTCGCCTGGGCCGGGCATGTCGCAGTCCGCGACGTGATCCTGGACGGTGCGCAGGCAGTGCACGGTGTCGCACACTTCCTGTTCCACGGGCCACATCTCCGCTGGCGCCCGCCGACACGGAGGGCGTGCGTCGAGCTCGCCGCGGAGGCGCGCCGGCGCGGGATGCCGTGGTGGACGGCCGGGCAGCTCAACACCTGGGAGCGCAGCCGGCGCGGCGTCGTACTGTCACTCGAACCGCATCCGGACGGGTACACGGTCCGCGCGCAGGCGGCCGAGCCGGTGCCGGCAGCCGCGGTACTGCTCGCCGTACCGGAGGCCGGGCGGGACCCGATCGTCAAGGAAGGCGAGGGCTCGGCGCGGACCGTGGAGCGGTTCGGCCAGGCCTTCGTCGAGCTGACGGCGGATATCGTTGCCGGAGACAACAGATGGGTGATCACACCATGATGCCTGAGTGGCCGCAGTACGACGACGAGGAAGCCAAGGCGCTGCTCGAGGTGCTGAACTCGGGCAAGTGGGGCAGCACCAGCGGGGACACCGTCGCGACGTTCGAGCGGGAGTTCGCGGCGTACCAGCAGGCCGAGCACGCGATCTGCCTGGCGAACGGGACCCTCGCGATCGCGGGGGCGCTGCGGGCGGCCGGGGTCGGGATCGGTGACGAGGTGATCGTGCCGCCGTACACGTTCATCGCGACCGCGTCGGCGGCGCTGTTCGTCGGAGCGGTGCCGGTGTTCGCGGACGTGGACCCGGACACGCACCTGCTCGACCCGGTGGCGGCCGAGGCGGCGATCACCGAACGGACGAAGGCGATCGTCGTCGTCCACCTCGCCGGGCGGCCGGCGGACCTGGATGCGTTCACGGTGCTCGGAGAGCGGCACGGGCTGACGATCGTCGAGGACGCGGCCCAGGCGCACGGGGCGGCGTACAAGGGCCGGCCGGTCGGGGCGATCGGTGACCTCGGCACGTTCAGCTTCCAGAGCAGCAAGAACATCACCGCCGGCGAGGGCGGCGTCGTACTCACGGACTCCGCGGAACTGGCCGGTGCTGTCTACTCGTTGGTCAACGTGGGGCGGGTCCCCGGTGGTGGCTGGTACCAGCACGAGTCGGTCGGCTACAACCTCCGCCTGACCGAGTTCCAGGCCGCGATCCTCCGCGTCCAACTCCGCCGCCACCCAGAACTCCAGCAACTCCGCGAACGCAACGCCCGCCAACTCACCGACGCCCTGTCCACGGTGGAAGGCATCCACCTCGCCCCCGAAGACCCCACCATCACCGCCCACGGCCGCCACCTCTTCATGCTCCGCGTCCCCGGCCACCGAGACGCCGTACTCAACTCCCTCAAAGCCGCCGGCTTCGACAAGGCCTCCCCCGGCTACGTCCCCCTCCACCGCAACACCGCAGTACTGCAAGAAGCAACCGCCATCACCAACCGCCTGGGCCGGCCCTACCCCCAACCCACCTGCCCCAACGCCGACACCCTCTCCCAAGACACCCTCTGGCTCCCTCAGCCCTACCTCCTAGGCACCCCCACCCAAACCCAAACCCTCGCCACCACCATCACCACAGCAGTTGCCGCGAGCAACTAGCAGACGGCGGCGGCCAGTTGGCGGAGTTCGGTGAGGTGGGTGGGGAGGGATTGGAGGGTGGTGGTGATGGCGGTGTGGATGGTGGTGGGGTTGCCCATCCAGCGGGCTGGGGGGTTTTCGGCGAGGGCTACTTGGAGGTGGTCGCCGAGGGTTTGTAGGTGGTTTCTGGTGACGCTGAGGAAGAGGTCTTCGCCGGGCCAGGTGAGGTCGCCGGTGTAGGTGGCGAGGATGGGGGCGATGCGGTCGGGGTTGCCGGCGGCGAAGATGTAGGCGACGCGGGCTGCTTCGAGGGCGGCGCTGTCGGTGCGGACGCTGTCCCAGTCGACGAGGACCGGGCCGGTGGGTGAGGTGACGATGTTGTGGGGTTTGAAGTCGCCGTGGGTTGTCACCAGGTCGGGGACGGAGTCGCACCTGGTGGTGATGCGTTCGGCGGCGGACTGCAGGTGTGGGAGGGCCTCGGCGTACAAAGAGGCCCAGGGCATGTCGTGAGACTTGGCGAGCCAGGCTTCCCAGGTTGAGGGTGAGCGGACCGAGCCACGCCACCAGCGAGGTAGCGGCGCCTGGCCGAGCGGCTGTAGCTGGTGGACCTGCAGCATCGTGCGACCAAGCCACGCCGAGACGTCCACAGGCTCAGGATCATGCTCGACCCAGCGGTGGACCCGGAACAACCGGTCCTCGATCCGCACCAGCCAGCCGAGGTACGGATCCACGGGCTGGACCGGTGACGGCATGTCCACCCCGGCGTCGAGGGCGAGCTGCTCGAAGGCCATCGCGACCGTCAGCTGATCGATCAGCCCGTCGCCGTTGAACTGACCGCCCGTCGAGGGAAAGTACCCCTTCAGAAAGTACGAGCCCAACCGCCAGGCGTCGTTGTCCCCGCGCCGCACGTGGACCAACTCACCAGACGAACCCAGGTCGAAGGCGAGCGAGATTTCCCGTGCAGTCGGTGTGTACACACCAAGCAGTCTCTCAGCTCTCCTGGCGAATCGGGAGGACAGCAGCCAGAAGCTGTTGCGTATAAGGATCTCGAGGCTCCCGGAACAGCTCCTCCGTCGAGCTCTCCTCGACCAGCTTGCCTTTGTTCATCACCGCGACCCGGTCAGCGAGCCGCTCCACCACCGCCAGGTTGTGCGAGATGAACAGGAACGACAGCCCCAGCCGCTCCCGCAGATCGGTGAACAACTCGAGGATCTGCGCCTGGATCGACACGTCCAGCGACGACGTCGGCTCGTCACACACCAGCAAGTCCGGCTCCAGCGCCAACGCCCGCGCGATCGCGATCCGCTGCTGCTGCCCACCCGAGAACTGCCGCGGATACAGCTCCGCGTGATGCGTGTTGATGCCGACCAGGTCCAGCAGTTCCAACGCCGCCGTACGCCGCGACTCCTTGGAACCTCGGTCATGCAGCCGCAACGGCTCCATCACGTTGCCGAGGGCACTGAAATGCGGCAGCAACGACCCGTACGGGTTCTGGAACACCATCTGCATCCGCGGCCGCAACACCCGCAACTCGCGCTCCGGCATCCTCCCGAGGTCGTGTCCGTCGAACGAGACGCGCCCCGACGTCGGCGTCTGCAGCCCCATCATCAACCGCGCCATCGTCGACTTCCCGCTGCCGCTCTCCCCGACCAGCCCGACCGTCTCGCCGCGATGCACACTCAACGACACGTCATCGACAGCGCGCACTTCACCCGCCCGCGTCGTGAACACCTTCGTCACCGACGAAGCGTGGATCAACGGTTCAGACATCGGCAGTCACCTTCCAGCAGGCGGCGTCCCGGGAGGGCCCGATCGTCAGCGTCTCCTGTTCGGTCCCACACCGCGGCAGCTCCGCTCGTGGGCACCGCGGATGGAACGGGCAGCCCTCCGGCCGCCGCGACAGGTCGGGCGGGCTGCCGGGGATCGGCCGCAGCGGCAGGTCGCGTCCGCCGACCTCGACGCCCGATCCGAGCAGGCCGACGCTGTACGGATGCCGCGGGTCGTCGAGCAGCTTCTCCATCGGCGCACGTTCGACGACACGGCCGGCGTACATGACGACGGCGTCGTCGCAGAAGTACCGCGCGACGCCGAGGTCGTGGGTGATCATGATGATCCCCGTCCCGCGATCCTTGAGCGCCTTCAGCAGGTCGAGGAGCTGGCGTTGCACGGTGACGTCGACCGCGGTGGTCGGCTCGTCCGCGATCAGCAGCGCGGGCTCGGTCACCATCGCCATCGCGATCATCGCGCGTTGCCGCATCCCGCCGGACAGCTGGAACGGGTACGTGCGGATCCGCTTCTCCGGGTCCGGGATGCCGACGTCGCCGAGCGCCCGGATCGCGCGTTTGCGGGCTTCGGCCTTCGTACACAGGCCGTGCCAGATCAGGTGTTCGGTGAGCTGCCGTTCCAGCGTCAGCGTCGGGTTCATCGCCTCCATCGCGCTCTGGAAGACCATCGCGATGTCGCGGCCGCGGATCCGGCGCAGTTCCTTGTCTCCAAGAGCGAGCAGATCCCGGTCGCCGTACAAGGCCTGGCCGGACGTCCGCGCGGTCCGCGGCAGGATGCCCAGCACGCTGCGCATCGTGACGCTCTTGCCGCTCCCGCTCTCCCCGACGACCGCCAGCGCCTGTCCCCGCTCCACGTCGAACGAGACCCCGTCGACCGCGGTCAGCGGCTCCCCGTCGTCGCGGCGGAACGTCGTACGCAAGTCGCGGACCGACAACAGGCTCATCGCTGCTCCCCACTCGCGTCGAACGCGTCCCGTACGCCGTCGCCGATCCACGTGAACGCCAGCAGCGTCAACGCGAACAGCACCGCCGGCGCGACCAGCAGATGCGGCGCGGCCAGCAGGTACCGGCTGCCGTCGCTGATCATCGCGCCCCACGACGGCGTCGGCGGCTGGACGCCGAGTCCGAGCAGCGCGAGCCCTGCCTCCGCGGCGATCGCGGCCGGGATCGCGAAGCTGGTCGTGACCAGGATCGGGCCGATCGCGTTCGGCAGGATGTACCGGATCGCGATCGTGGTGCCCTTCGCGCCCATCGACCGCGCCGCCTCGACGTACTCGCGCTGCTTGAGCGTCAGCACCTGCGCCCGCACCAGCCGTGCCTGCGTGACCCAGGACGCGATCCCGATCGCGACCACCAGCGCGAAGATGCTGCGCCCGAGCACGGTCACCATCACGACCGCGAACAGGTAGCTCGGGAACGCGTACATCACGTCGGTGAACGCCATCAGCACCTGCTCGACCCGTCCGCCGAGGTACCCCGCGAGCAGCCCGATCGCCAACGCGAACACGAGCGCCGTCAGCTCGGCACCGAACGCCACGGTCAACGCGGTCTGCAGCCCGTAGATCAGCCGGCTGAGAATGTCCCGCCCGAGCAGGTCGGTCCCGAGCAGATGCCCCGCGGATCCCGGACCCGCCAGCTTGTGCTGGATGTCGGTCTCTTCATAGCCGTACGGCGCGATCAGCGGCGCGGCGATCGCGACGAGGATCAGGAACGCGCAGAAGACCAGGCTGCAGAACGCCAGCCGGTGCTTCCGGAACCGGGACCAGGCCCGCGCCCCCGGACCGCGGGCCCGCATGCTGTGTTCGACGGCCGCCGCTCGCAGACCCTCAGTCGCCGTCAACGGGACCACCTCCAGCAGCACGGATTCGCGGATCGAGGAGCCCGTACGCCAGGTCCACGACCAGGTTGGTCACCATCAGGATCAGCGCGAAGAACAACGCCGTACCCATCAGCAGCGGCATGTCCCGGCTCGCGGCGGCGTTCGCGAAGTACAGCCCGAGACCGGGGATCCGCAGCAGTGCCTCGACGAACACGGTCCCGGTCATCAACGCGGCCAGCAAGGGGCCGGCCACGGTCACCAGCGGGATCAGCGAGTTCCGCAGCGCGTGCCGGACGATGACTGTACGCCGTGGTCCGCCCTTCGCGAGCGCCGCCGTGATGTACTCCTCGCGCAACGTCTCCAGCATGCTCGACCGCACGTACCGCGCCAGCACCGCGGCCGGGCCGAGGCTCAGCGCGAGCACCGGCAGCACCAGGTCCTTCGGCCCGTTCCAGCCGCCGGAAGGCAAGAGCTTCAGCGTGGCGGAGAACAGCAGGATCATGAACGCCGCAGTCAGATAACTCGGCAACGCGTGCCCGAGCGTGACCACGAACATCGTCGAGTGGTCGGACTTCGAGTTCTGCCGCAACGCCGCGAACACCCCGACCGGTACGGCGATCAGCAGCGCGAGCAGGACCGCCAGCACCGCGAGCGTGGCCGAGATCGGGAACGCCTCGGCGATGATGTCCTGCACGTTCCGGCTGGCGTACTTGTACGACGGCCCGAAGTCCCAGTGCACCGCGCCTTTCATGAAGATCAGGTACTGCTTCCAGGCCGGCACATCCGCGCCGTACCGGGACTCGAGCTCGCCGACCATCGACTCGGTCCCGACGCCGCCGAGGTTGGTCGCGCCGCTGTTCACCCGCTGCAGGTCCGCGAAGTTGCCCGGTGCGAGCTGCAGCAGGGTGAACGTCAGGATCGAGACCGCGATCAGCGAGAGGACCAGCCGGACCAGGCGCTTGCCGATGTAGACGGCGAGCCCCACGGTCAGCTCACCACGCTGAGCGGCTTGAGGTAGAAGTAGTCCGGGTACGCCCGCAACTGCAGGCCGTGCACCTTCGGCTTGACCGCGTGGAACAGGCTCTGCCAGAGCACCGGCAGGTACAAGTACTGCTCTTCGCGCAGCTTGGCCGCCTGCTTGTACAAGGCCAGTCGCTTCGCGTCGTCGGTCTCGGCCGCGGCCTGGTCGACCAGCGTGCCGATCTCCAGCGCGGCCTTGGCCGCGAACCCGGTGCGGATCGCCTTCAGCTGAGCGGTTTTGGCGGCCGGCGTCAGCTTCTTGTCGTCCTGCACCGCCTGGTACTTCTGCCACTGGTCGCTCGGCAGGCTGATCTCCTGCACGTTCTGCGGCGACCACAGCGACCCGACCATCGTCGGCCAGGTCGGCAGCCCGGCGAACGTGCCGTAGTAGAAGCCGATGTAGTCGCCCTTCTGGACCTGCCAGCGCCGCTCGGTGTAGACGCCCGCCTCGACATGGTCGACGAGCGCCTTGATCCCGAGCTGCTTGCTCCAGCTGTCCACGATCGCGTCCGCGAGCGTCGTGTCCGGTACGCCGACCAGCAGCCGGATCGGCGGCAGGCCCTGACCGTTCGGGTAGCCGGCCTGCGCGAGCAACTGCTTCGCCTCGCCGACGTCCTCCTTGATCGCGATGCTGTCGTCCCAGCCGTTCGTCCGGCTGGTCACCAGCGAAACACCTGGCTGCTGACCTGGTTGTACGCCGGCCAACGTCTTGCGGTCCAGCGCCAGCGACAGGGCCTTGCGAACGCGGACGTCGTCCATCGCCTTGTTCTGACTGCGGAGCTTCGCGAGGTACAGGATGCTGTAGTTCTCGGTCTGCTTGAGCTCCTTCGACAACGTCGAGCTCTTCTGGAACCGCAGTACGTCGGGACCGGCGAGCTGGACGAGGTCGGTCTCGCCGTTCTCGTACGGCACCGTCGCGGTCGCGGCCGCGCTCGGCTCGACGAGGTTGACCTGGATCCGGCTGAGCTTCACGGTGCCGCGGTCCCAGTACTTCTCGTTCGGCACCAGGATCAGCCGCGAGTTCGCGACCCATTCGGTCACCGTGTACGGCCCGTTGGACACGTAGTTCGGCGGGTTCTGCCAGTCCTTCGGCTTGCTCTCGACGAGGTCCATCGGCAGCGGCAGCATCGCCGGATGAGTGAGCGCGAGCAGGAAGTCCGGGTTCGGGTTGGCCAGCGTGAGGACGAGTTCGTGGTCCCCGTTCGCGTGTACGCCGACCTTGGTCCAGTCGGTCAGTACGCCGGACAGGAAGTCCTGCGCGCCCTTGATCCCGGTGGCGGTCTGGTAGCTGTTCGCGCCGAGCGTCGTACCGCCGGCCGAGCCGCCCGCCGGGGTGAACAGCCGCTTGTACGTCCGCTCGAAGTCCTGCGCGACCACCGGCTTGCCGTCCGACCACTGGGCGTTGTCGCGCAGCGTGAACGTGTACGTCAGGTGATCGTCGGAGACTTTCCACTCGCTCGCGACGCCAGGGACCACCGCGTCGCCCTTCTCGTTCTGGGTGACCAGGCCTTCGGAGATCCCGCGACTGAGGATCCACATGCCGTTGGTGATCACCTGCGGATCCAGCACTTCGACCGGGACGTAGTCGATCTTCAGTGCCGACTTGCCGTCGGAGGCCTTGCTGTCGTCGCCGAACAAGCCACAGCCGGTCAAGGACCAGCTGCCGCCGATCGCGGCAAGTGTCAGGCCGGACAGGCGGAGGAAGTCACGCCGGGTCTGACCTACCGGGGGACGGGCGCTCATAGCCAAGGAAATGCCGCCTTTCTGGCGTCCTGAACTCGACTTATGGCGCGACCGTAGGGCCGTAGAGCGTCGGAGTCAACGCTTTACGGCCCTCACCGTAATTATTCAGCTGAAGCGGTCGTACGCCGGCAGCGTCAGGAAGTCGACGTACTCGTCGGCCAGTGCCACCTCGAGGAACAGCGACCGGGCGGCGGCGTACCGGGCCGGGTCGCCGAGCTTCGCGATCTCCTCGTCGGCGATCCGCTCCACGAGCTCGGTGCTGACCGTGTCGCCGGTGTCCAACGTGACCTGGTTGCGCCGCCACTGCCAGATCTGCGACCGGGAGATCTCCGCGGTGGCCGCGTCCTCCATCAGGTTGAAGATGCCGACCGCACCGGTGCCGTCGAGCCAGACCGCGAGGTACTGCAGCGCGACGCTGACGTTGTTGCGCAGGCCCGCCTCGGTCACCGCACCGGGCGTGGCGGCGACGTCGAGCAACTGCTCGGCGCTCACCGTGACGTCCTCGCGGAGCTTGTCGATCTGGTTCGGGCGGTCGCCGAGGACCGAGTCGAACACCTCGCGGGCGGTCCCGACCATGCCCGGGTGCGCCACCCACGAACCGTCGAAGCCGTCGCCGGCCTCGCGGGTCTTGTCGGCCTTGACCTTCGCGAACGCGACCTCGTTCACGGCCGGGTCCTTGCTCGGGATGAACGCCGCCATGCCGCCGATCGCGTGCGCGCCGCGCTTGTGGCAGGTCCGCACCAGCAGCTCCGTGTACGCGCGCATGAACGGCACGGTCATCGTCACGCTGTTCCGGTCCGGCAGCTGGAACGCCTTGCCGCTGGTCCGGTGCGTCTTGATCACGCTGAACATGTAGTCCCAGCGGCCCGCGTTCAGGCCGGCCGAGTGCTCGCGGAGCTCGTACAGGATCTCCTCCATCTCGAACGCCGCCGGGTAGGTCTCGATCAGGACGGTCGCCCGGATCGTCCCGCGCGGGATCCCGAGCGCCTCCTGCGCGGTGACGAACACGTCGTTCCAGAGCCGCGCCTCGAGGTGCGACTCCATCTTCGGCAGGTAGAAGTACGGTCCCTGGCCGCGGTCGAGCTGCAGCTGCGCGCAGGCCGCGAAGTACAGCGCGAAGTCGACCAGCGAACCGGAAGTCTCCTCGCCATCGACCAGGATGTGCTTCTCCGGCAGGTGCCAGCCGCGCGGCCGGACGACGATCGTCGCGAGCTCGTCGTCCGGCCTCAGGCTGTAGCTCTTCGTGTCGGTGCTGAAGTCGATCTTCCGGGTGATCGCGTCCAGCAGGTTCAGCTGGCCGCCGACGACGTTCTCCCAGGTCGGGGTGTTCGCGTCCTCCTGGTCGGCCAGCCAGACCTTGGCGCCGGAGTTCAGCGCGTTGATGGTCATCTTCCGGTCGGTCGGCCCGGTGATCTCGACCCGGCGGTCGACGATCCCCGGAGCGGGCGGCGCGACCCGCCACTCCGGGTCGTCACGGACGGCCCGCGTCTCCGCCAGGAACCCCAGCTCCGTCCCGGCCGCGATCGCGGCGATCCGCTCCGCGCGCTTCCCGAGCAGCTCCCGCCGGCGGGCGTCGTACGCGCGGTGCAGGGTCTCGATCAGGCCGAGCGCCCGCTCACTGAGGATCTCGTCGTACCGCTCGTGCAGCGGGCCGGTGACGTCGACTGACACTGGGGGCTCCTTAATCGAGAACTACGATCTCGTGGTCCGTTATCCGGTATACCAACACGGTAATCCAGCCGTCGCGCTGGTGCACCTCCGCCTCCTGGTGTGAGACGAGCAGCCGGGCCCGCGAGGCGGTCACCCTGAGCGACACGGCGAACGGTCATCACCCTGCCGTGCCCGCTGGCGATCCGCGGCTCGACCGCGAACACTCACTGAGCGAGCTTCGGCAACACCTCGCGTAGGACCTGGGCGTGGTCCTCGGGCTTGGCCAGGCCCATGTTCATCGTGTTCACGCACAGGTGGGTGGCGCCCAGCTCGCGCCAGCCGTCCGCGTACGCGCGCCAGTCCTGCTCGGGGACGGCGCCGAGGCTCAATCGCGCCTCGATGCCGACCTGCCCCGGGTCGCGTCCGGCGTCCTCGGCCGCCTGCCGGATCACCGCGAGCTGCCGGCGCGCCGTCTCGTCCGGCGCGGACTGCGGCATCCACCCGTCGCCCATCCGCCCGGTCCGCCGCAGTACCGCATCCGCGCCGCCGCCGAACCAGATCGGGATCTCCCGCCCGGGCAGCGGATTCAGCCCGGCTTCGCCGACGTGGTCGAACCTGCCGTCGTACGAGATGACCGGCTCCGCCCAGAGCTTGCGGAGCAGCTCGACCTGTTGGGTGAGCCGGGCGCCGCGCTTCTCGAACGGTACGCCGAGGGCGTCGTACTCGACCTGGTTCCACCCGATGCCGACGCCGAGCCGGAGCCGGCCGCCGCTCAGCACGTCGACCTCGGCCGCCTGTTTCGCGACCAGCGCGGTCTGCCGCTGCGGGAGCACGAGGACGCCGGTGACGAGCTCAAGCGTGGTGGTGATCGCGGCCATGTAGCCGAACAGCACGAAAACCTCGTGGAACAAGGACTTGTCGGTGTACCCGGTCCATCCCGGCCGGTTCGCCGGATCCGCGCCGAGCACGTGGTCGTACGCGAGCGCGTGGTTGTATCCGGCCGCCTCGACCGTCGTCGTCCACTCGCGGACGACCGCCGGATCTGCCCCGATCTCGAGCTGGGGGAACACCGCGCCGATCTTCACTTCGCCTCCAGGAGGTCGATGAGTCCTTTGACGGCAAGGTCGAACGGTTCGCGCGAACCGGCCGCGCGGGCGAGTACGTAACCACCCTGCAGTACAGCGGCGATCGTCGCGGCGGTCCGCTCCGGGTCGAGCGACTCCGGGTACTCGCCGTCACGCTTGCCCTCGGCAACCACCTCCGCCAGCCGTGCTTGCAGCCACGCGAACGTCTCCGCGACCGGTTCCCGCAGTACCGGATCCGCCACCACCTCCGGATCCGCCGCGAGCCGCCCGATCCGGCACCCCTTGAGGACGTCCCGTTCGCGGGTCAGATACCCCGCGATCCGCGATCCCGCCGTACCGTCACTCCCCAGCTGCTCCTCGGCGGCCTCCCGCAGCTCGGCGCCGGACCGCCCGATCGCCACCTTCGCCAGGTCCGCCTTGCCGGTGAAGTGGTGGTACATGCTCCCCTGCCCGGCGTCCGCCAGCCGCTGCACCGCCTTCGGCGACGTGCCGACGTACCCGCGCTCCCACAACAGCTCCTGCGTACTGCGAATCAACCGCTCGACCGTCTCCACCCGGCCACTGTACTAAGAGGTACAACAATCCGACCCAACGTTTCGGCCCGGCCGATCGTCCTGGGTGTGGAGGAAGGACGGTGACGATGACCGGCTGGGAGCACGACCTGCGGGAGCTGCTGGCCGCACGGGGCGGCGCGTTGCGTGCGTACGCGTACCTGCTGACCGGCGACCCGAGCACGGCGAGCGACCTCGTGCAGGACGCGCTGGTCCGCGTGCTGGGCCGGTTGCGGCGCGGCGGCGACATCGACCAGCTCGAGGGGTACGTGCGGCGCGCGATGCTCAACCAGTACGTCGACAGCCGCCGCCGGCTGCTCCGGTGGAACGCGACGAAGCACTTGCTCGTCGACCCGCCGGTCCACGACGACGACCGGCTCGCGGTCGCGGACGCCGTACGGCGAGCACTCGGGACGCTGGCGCCGAAGCAGCGGGCGTGCGTCGTCCTGCGGTACTACGAGGACCTGACCGTCCCCGAGATCGCCGACCAGCTCGGGTGCGCGGAGGGAACCGTGAAGCGCCACCTGTCCGACGCGAAAGCGAAGCTCGCCGGGTTGCTCGGCACGAGTGAGGAGAGTGTCCGATGACGTCCAACGACCTGCACGACCTGCTGAACACCGCGGCCGCCGGCAGTGAGACGGTCGGCATCGCCGAGGAGGCCGTCGCGCACCGCATCCGCCGGCGGCGTCGGCGGACGGCCAGATTCGCAGCCGTCGGCGCCGCGGTGACCACTGTGGCTGTGGTGTCCGCGGTCGTCTGGGCCGTTCGCCCCGGGGAGCCGCAGGTCGCGGCGGCTCCCGCTCCGGTGCCGTTCCCGCACGGGTGCGGCGCGAAGCTCACCGGTCAGCATCCGGCCGAGTCGCCGCTCCGCGTGACCATCGCCGAGCAGACGATCCAGCGCGCGGCTGGGTACGGCCGGGTGACCGGCGTACTGACCAACGACTCCCGTGCCACCGTCAACGGGTCGACCGCGAACGCGGTCCGCGTGGTCGTCGTCAAGAACGGCACCGTGGTCGCCACCATGGGCCCGATCGCTGCCAACGCCATCCAGCTCACGCTGGCGGCCGGCGCCAGCGAGACGCTCGCCATCCCGGTGCCGCTGGACCATTGCGGCACCGCCCCGACCCCGCTGCTGCCCGGCACCTACCAGCTCTACACGGAGTACTCCGTGTCCCTCACGCCCACCGCGGACTGGTCCGTCCTCCGCAGCGGGCCGTGGACGGTCGAACTGAAATAGCCCCCACCGATCAGGGTGGGGGCTAGGTCAGTCGTTCAGCTGACGGTGACGATCTTGTTCACGGTGTACGCCGTGGCGTGGTCGGCGTCGGCCGGGAACCAGACGCGGTAGGCGATCTGGCCGCGGACCGCGGGCCGGATGCCGAACGCGTACTTGCCGGACGTGCTGAGCTTCACCGACGCGATCGACTTCCACACCTTGTTGCCGTACTGCTGCAGGTACACGACCTTCCCCGCGTGCGCCGGGGCGACGTACCCGCTGAACGCGGTCGTCTTCCCGAGCTTGATCGCCGCCGGCGACAGCACCGCGGAGATCGTCGGCCGCACCTGCACGGTGATGTCGGCGGTCCGGGTACCCATAAGGTCGGCGTTCCCGGGGAACGTCAGCATGTAGACCGACGACACGGCCGGCTTCGTCACCACGGCCAGGGTCCCTGTCGACGTCGTCTTCGACGCCGCGAGCAGCGTGAACTTCGAGGACGTCTTCGGGCGGACGTACACGTTCACCGGCAGCCCGGCGTACGCCTTGTTGTCGATCCGCAGCGTACTGCCCTTGATCGTGATCGAACCGCCGTAGTTGATCAACGTGGAGGTCGTCGCGATCCCGGACTTCATCCCGAGCAGTTGCTTCACCGCGATCGGGCTGTAGTGCCCGGTCCGGTCGAGCACCCAGGCGCCGTACGTGTACGTCGTGCTCTGCGCGAGCCCGGTGTTCCTCACCGAGGTCCCCGTACCCGCGTACACCAGCGTCCCGGTCGTCGGCGTCGGCGCCTTGCTCCCGACGTTCCGCCGTACGATCACCTGGTCCAGATCCGGCGTCGGCGGAATCGTCCACGCCAGGCTGGCCGCCAGGTAGGCACCACTACCGCTGAACACCGTCAGCTTCTGCGGAGTCAGGTCGACCGTGGAGAACACGCTGCTCCAGCCGTCGTCCCGCGTATTGGGGGCGAACGCCCCGAGCGTCACCGTGATCCGGTACGGCGTCGCCTCGGTGAGCGGCGCGTTCGGCGTGATGGTCGCCTTCCGGGTGGTGGCGTCGTACGCGACCGTGCCCGGCACCACGGCGCCGGTCTTCCCGTTCTGCAGGAGCACCGTGTCCGAGGTGATCCGTGCCGGATCCATGTCACCGGCGAACGTGACGGTCGGCGTGCTGGTCAGCGGGGCACCGACACCGAGATCTGCCGGGCTCACGTCCCGGACCGGGTAGGTGTACTGCACGCCGGACGAACGGCCCGTCGCTTCGGTGACGGTCAGCGTGTACGGCCGGGTGTCGCGCGAACCGTTGTCGTTGCGGACGGCAATGTACGTGTCGCCTGCTTGGACGGCGGCGCCGACGCTCACCGTGAGCGGCCCCCAGATCGGATCGCCGGTGGTCTGGGAGAAGTCCGGGTAAGCCTTCACGTCACCGGCGACCGCGGTGAGGTTGGAGTTGACGACGAGCAGCCGCGGACCGAAGTTCGCCGTGTACTTGTCGTCGTTGAACTCGGGGCCGGTCACGCTGAACGTGAGGATGCGGGCCGCGTCCGAGGTCACCTTGTACCAGTCGGTCTCGCCTTCGGTGTTGATCGCGCCGCTGACCGTTCCGAGCGACATCGCGGTCGCCCGCGCGGGCTGGTCGTTGCCGTCGGGGGCGCTGACCGGGAAGTCGGGCGCCCACTTGCCGCCGAGGGTGGCGTATGCGTCGACGATGCCGTGGCCGTAGTACGGGTCGATGCCGCGCGGGCCGGCGTCGCGGGCGAGGTTCTCGACCCGCTGCGCGACCTGGGCGGGCGTGAACGTCGGCCACTTGTTCTTCACCAGCGCCGCGAGGCCGGCGACGATCGGCGCGGAGCAGGAGGTGCCGGTGCAGTACCAGTACGGCTCGTACCCCGGCGGCGTCAGCGCGCGCGAACGGGTGGACAGGATGTCCACGCCCGGCGCGGCGACGTCCACCCAGTCGCCGTACGAACTGAAGTCGGTGAGCGACCCGCTGGCGTTGGTCGCGGCGACGGCGATGACCTCCGGGTACGACGCCGGGTACTGCAGGGCAGCATTCCCGTCGTTGCCCGCGGCCACGACCACGGTGACGCCGCTGGCGTACGCGCGGGCCACCGCGTCGTGCAGGACCGGGTTGTCGTCCGGGCCGCCGAGGGACATGTTGATCACCTTGGCGCCGTGGGCGACCGCCCAGTCGATACCTTCCGCGATGTCGGCGTCGTACCCACCGCCGTCGGAGGCGAGCACCTTGACCGGCATCGCCTTCACGTTCCAGCCGACGCCCGCGACGCCGATGCCGTTGTTCGCGGCGGCAGCGATGATGCCGAGCGTCATGGTCCCGTGGCCGTGGTCGTCGACCGGGTTCGGCCGGGTGCTGGAGACCGCGTTGTACCCGGGGACCAGGTGGCCGACGAGGTCCGGGTGGCCGGCGTCGACGCCGGTGTCGAGCACCGCGACGATCTGGCTGCCGGTCGACTTGGACAGATCCCAGGCCTGCGGGACGCGGACCGTGTTCAGGTACGTCTTCTGGTCGGTCGCGTAGTACTCGTCGTTCGGGACGGCCGAGATGTAACGCTTGTAGTTCAGCGACGCCAGCTCGACCGTCGGGTCGGCCTTGACCTTCTTCAGCAGGTCCGTCGCGGGCAGGTCACTGGTCAGCTTCACCGCGTTCGACGCGACCGGGTCCTCGGCGGTCGCGCCGTACCGCGACACCGCGGCCCGCCGGTTCGCGGCGGTCGCCTTCGGCTTGAACTTCACCATCACGGAGTGCGCGTCGTACTCCGCCTTGTGCTTCCCCGCCGCGAACGGCGGCCGGTACGGGCGCGGCTCGGCCGCGGACCCGCTCGACCCGGTGACAACCACCACGCCACCCGCGATCATCGCCGCAGGCAACACCAGCCGCAGCAAACGCTTACTGAACACCACAAACCCCCAGAGGGCCTCGACAGGGCGGGAAAGACCACATGCGGTCTGGTCCTAAATCGTCGGGAGGCCCCTCGGCGTTACACAATCACCCGGCCTGTCGGCAACCGTGTCCGGACCGAAATGTCGAGAATGGGCGGCGTGACGGAACGGTCGAGGAACGCAGTGG
The DNA here is from genome assembly GCF_042730855.1 of Kribbella sp. NPDC059898. NCBI lineage: Bacteria > Bacillati > Actinomycetota > Actinomycetes > Propionibacteriales > Kribbellaceae > Kribbella > Kribbella sp. NPDC059898. The sequence goes on along the minus strand of NZ_JBHWKR010000001.1, from coordinate 1,084,393 downwards.
TCTCGCGCTGGTCGCATGCCGGGATCGCTGCGGTGATCCTCGCGTCGTTGGTGATTCAGCTGGTGCTGATCTTCGCCGGCGGCGCTGACGCCAACTCGGGTGACACCGGGGCCGCGGTGGGGCTTGGGACGCGGTTGTATCGGTTGTTCAGCTTCTTCACGATCCAGAGCAACCTGATCGTGCTCGCGGCGGCCATCGGTCTGGTACTGCGGCCGCTGCGGGACGGGGCGTTCTGGCGGGTGGTGCGGCTGGACTCGCTGCTCGGGATCGTTATCACCGGGCTGGTGTTCGCGATCGTGCTCGCGCCGCAGGTCCACCTCACCGGGTGGGCGCTGGCGGCAACGATCGGTTTCCACTACGTCTCGCCGTGGACGACGCTTGCGGCGTGGCTCGCCCTGGGGCCGCGACCGCGGCTGACGTGGCGGGCCGTCGTACTCGCGTTCGTCTGGCCGCTCGCGTGGCTCGTGTACATCTTCACGCAGGGCGCGTTCACGCACTGGTATCCGTACCCGTTCCTGGACGTGACGAGCCTCGGCCTCGCCACCGCACTCCGGAACGCCGCGTTCGTGCTGGTCCTGGGCCTGCTGCTGGCATCCGGGCTGAAGGCCCTCGACACCAAGCTCCCCGCCCGCACATGATCGTGATCGAGCCGTACGACGAGGCCTGGGCCTGAACCCCGAACGCACCAAACGCTACTTCCGCGAACCTACCTCCCCTGGCTTGCCGGGGGCGTAGAAGGACTGTTGCCGTGGAGTGGTGGCGGTTGGGGTGGGGAAACGCACATGCGGGCCGTGGATGCGGTTGGTGACTGGGTGGATGCTGGTGGGGACCGATAGTCTCGGGCGCCATGAGCACCTGCGTCGCCATTGCGGTGATTACCTTCAGGCGACCTGCTCTGTTGCGGGGGTTGTTGACGAGTTTGCAGGCGCAGGAGTTGCCGGCGGGCGGGGACTACTCGATCCGGATCGTGGTGGTGGACAACGACGCGGACGGGTCGGCGGCGCGGGTGCTGGAGGAGTTCGGGGAGGGTACGCCGTACCCGATCGAGTCGGTGGTGGAAGCGGAGCCGGGGATCCCCTTCGCCCGGGAGCGGTCGGTCGAGCTGTGCTGGAACGACGACGCGCTGATCTTCGTGGACGACGACGAGGTCGCGCCGCCCGGCTGGCTGGCGACGCTGCTGAAGGCATGGGAGACCACGGGCGCCGACGTTGTCACCGGACCGGTGAAGGGCAACCTCCCGGCCGGTGCGCCGCCCTGGAACCACTACAGCGACGTCCACGACTCGACCGGCCGGCACACGACCGGCGAGGAGCTCAAGAAGGCGTACACGAACAACACGCTGGTCAGCCGGCGCGTGTACCACGCGGTCACGCCCGGGTTCCACCCCGCGTTCCGGTACACCGGCTCCAGCGACCTGCACTTCTTCCTCCGCGTGCACCGTGCCGGGTTCCGGATCGTGTGGTGCGAGGAGGCGTGTATCGCCGAGGACGTCCCGGTCGGCCGGACGACGCTGCGCTGGCTGGTACGGCGGGCGTTCCGGTCCGGTAGCGGCGACACGATCAGCCGGCTGCTGATCCGCCCGGGCGCGATCAGCTACGTGCTGGTGCTGGCCTATGCTTCAGCCCGGGTGATCTCGGCGTTCGGGCTCGCCCTCGCCGGGCTGCTGCTCGGCCGGAAGACGCACCTGCTGAAGGCAGTCCGCCGGTTCTTCTCGGGCGTCGGTAGTCTCGCCGGGATAGTTGGGATCAACCATGACGAGTACCGGGAACGGCACGGTTCGGCCGACGGTGGCGGACCTGTGCCGGGCGATCTGGACGGTGGAGCAGGACCTGGAGCTGCTGACGTGGCAGATCAAAGGGATGCATCCCTGGCCGATCATCCGGATGCGCGTCTTCCATGAGCTGACCCGCCGCGGCGGCATCCACGGCGCTCCCCATCCGGTACGCCGCACGCCGTACGACAAGGCTGCCCTGGTCGCGAAGCACGTCAGCGGGATCGTCACGCGCAGCCCGTTCCCCGGCCGGTACGACGCGCTCGTCGTACCGCACCCGCGGAAACCGAACGGTGTCGAGATCTACACGGACGAGCTTCGGACGCTGCTCGGCGATCGCGCACTGGTCCTGGACTCGGGGATCAACGGCGTACCGCTGCCAGGTAGTAAGAACCTCGACTTCTTCACGTCGGCGGCCGGCGCGGTGCACCGCAGTACCCAAGACGACCGGAGCGCCGCGGATGCGCTGCAGAAACTGACCGGCGTACAGGTCCCGGTCGGGGCGCTGCTCGCCCGTGAGGTGCCGAAGCATCTGCGGCTGCGGGCGCTGTACCGTGCGCTGCTCAGGAAGCACCGGATCGAGACCGTCTACGTGGTGGTCGCGTACTTCCACCAGCACATCGTTGGCGCTGCCCGCGATCTCGGGATCCGGGTGGTCGAACTGCAGCACGGCGCGATCAGCCCGTTCCACCTCGGGTACAGCTACCCGGGCCGGCCAGTGGTCGCGGATCAGCCGGACGAGCTGTGGTGCTTCGGGTCCTACTGGACCGACGTCGCGGACCTGCCGGCGGGGATGCAGACCAAGGTCACCGGCGCCCGGTTCCTCCCGGCGCCTGCCCCGAAGACGAACCGCGTGGTCGTCCTCTCCCAGGGCACCATCGGCGCCCAGCTCGTGCGCACAGCGGGGGCGATCGCCGAGCAGCACCCGGAGCTGGAGGTGCTGTACCGCCTGCACCCGAGCGAGCGCCCCGCCGACTACACGGTCCCGCCCGGCGTACGGCTGTCCGCCGGTGGGAGCACGCTCGACCTGCTCGCGGCCGCGACGTACCAGGTCGGTGTCTCGACGACGGCGCTGTTCGAGGGGATGGCGCTCGGGTGCCGTACGGCGGTCGCGGATCTGCCGGGGCACGAGTACCTGGAGCCCGCGATCGCCAAGGGGCACGCGCTGCTGCTGCAGGATCCGGCACAGCTCACGGAGGCGCCCGTGTGCGACGACCCGGGCAGCTACTACGCCCCGAGCAGCCTTCGGCTGTAGGTCCCGGATCCCCAGGCCATCACAATCACCCGCGGTCGCGGGCGGGCAGGCGTGAACGCGTCCGGGGCGGCCGATTGTGATGGCCTGGCGATCCGGGCACTGTCGGTGGGGGCGGTTAGCGTCCGGCGTATGCGGACGGTGGAGTTGGGGCGGACGGGGTTGCGGGGCAGCGAGCTGGGGCTGGGGCTCGCGTCCGTCGGGGGGATGTTCGCGGCGGTTCCGCAGCAGCAGGCGGTGGCGACGATCGACCGCGCGTGGGAGCTGGGCGTGCGGCTCTTCGACACGGCGCCGGTGTACGGGTACGGGCTGTCCGAGCAGCGCGCCGGGCTGGCGTTGCGGGGGCGGCCGCGGGACGAGTTCGTGCTGTGTACGAAGGTCGGCCGGCTGATCGAGCCGGGCGGTCCGGATCTGCAGCCGATCTGGGCGGAGCCGCCCGCGGGGGTCGGGCCGCGGCTGGACTACTCGTACGCCGGCACGATCCGCTCGTTCGAGGCGAGCCTGGAGCGGATGGGGATCGACCGGATCGACGTTCTGCACGTCCACGACCCCGACCTGGACTTCCCGCGGGCGTCGACCGAGGCGTTCCGGGCGCTGACCGAGCTGCGCGGCCGTGGCACGATCCGGGCGATCTCGCTCGGCGTCAACCACGCCGACGTCGCGGCGCGGTTCGTCCGGGAGACCGACGGCGGCCCGGACCTCGTGCTGCTGGCCGGGCGGTACACGCTGCTCGACCGGTCCGGGGCGGACGAGCTGCTGCCGTTGTGCCGGAAGTACGGCGTGGCGGTGCTGGCGGCCGGGGTGTTCCAGGGCGGGGTGCTCGCGGACACCGCGGACGGTACGCCGACCGGGTACGCGCGGGCGTCGCGGGAGGTGCTGCGGCGGATCGGCGTACTGCGGGAGGTCTGCCGGGCGTACGACGTACCGCTGCTCGCGGCGGCGTTGCAGTTCCCGCTGCGGCATCCCGCCGTACCGGCCGTGGTGGTCGGGGCGCGGAGCCCGCGGGAGATCGCGGAGGCGGCGGCGTGGCACGAGTTCGAGATCCCCGAACCGTTCTGGACCGCACTAAGGTCTGCGCTATGAGGTACATGCTGCTGCACAAGACCAACGACAGTCTGGAGGCCGGGAACCCGCCGGATCCGGAGATCCTCGAGCGCGCCGACGCCGTGCTGGAGGAGATGCGGCAGGCCGGGGTGCTGGTGCTCGGGGAGGGGCTGATGCCGAGCTCCCGCGGCGCGCGCGTGACGTTCCCTGTGCCGGGTCAGCCGCGGGTGACCGACGGGCCGTTCGCCGAGACGAAGGAACTCGTCGCCGGCGTCTCGATCATCCGCGTCGACTCCAAGGAGGAGGCCGTCCAGTGGGCCCTCCGCTTCGCCGAGGCCGACCCGCACACCCCGATCGACATCCTGGAGATCGCCGGCTAACGCGCCAGGTGCAGGATCGGGTACGGCTTGCCGGATGAGTCGTGGGTGGTGCGAGAGACGACCTTGAACCCGTGGTGTTCGTAGAAGCCGAGGGCCTGGGGGTTCTGCTCGTTGACGTCGACGGACGTCGCCGCGAAGTGCGTGACCGCGTGCCGCAGCAGCAGGCTCCCACCGCCGCGGCCGCGGTACGCCGGATCGAGGAACAGCATCTCCACGTTCCCGTCCTGGACCCCGATGAACCCGATCAGCCGCCCGTCCTCCCGCAGCCCCGCGAGCTGCGCGATCTCCCCGAACGACGCCCGCACCAACGGCCGGAACACGTCCAGGTCCGCCTCGGTGACGAAGTCGTGCGTCGCCCGCACCGACGCCTCCCACAGTTCCGCCGCCCGCTCGTACTCGTCCGGCCGGATCTCGTCGATCACCATGACGTCCTCACGTGATGTTGGTTGCAGCCCAGGTGGTGATGTCCTCGTGCCGGATCGCCGCCGCCATCAGGTCCGGGAACTGATCGGGCGTGCAGGCGAACGCCGGTACGCCGAGCTCGGCCAGTGCCGCCGCGTTCTCGGCGTCGTACGACGGGGTGCCGGAGTCCGCGAGCGCCAGCAGCGCGATCACCTGTACGCCGGACTCCACCAGGGACCGCGCCCGCCGCAGCAGCTCCTCGCGTACGCCGCCCTCGTACAGGTCCGAGATCAGCACCAGCACCGTCTCCGCGGGCTTCGTGACCAGCTCCTCGCAGTACGCGAGCGCCCGGTTGATGTCCGTCCCGCCGCCAAGCTGCGTCCCGAACAGTACGTCGACCGGGTCCTCCAGCTGGTCGGTCAGATCCACGACCGCGGTGTCGAACACCACGAGCGACGTCCGCAGCGTCCGGATCGACCCGAGCACCGCGCCGAACAGCGACGCGTAGACGACCGACTCCGCCATCGACCCGGACTGGTCGATCGCCAGCACGATGTCCCGCTGCACGCTGTGGTTGCGGCGCGCGTACCCGACCAGCCGGTCCGGCACGATCGTGCCGAGCGTGGGCGAGAAGTGCTTGAGGTTCGCCCGGATCGTCCGGTCCCAATCGATGTCCGAGTGCCGCGGCCGCGACGTACGGCCGGCCCGGTCGAGCGCGCCGGTCACCGCGGCCCGGGTGCGCTCCGCGAGCCGGGCCTCCAGCTCCGCGACGACCCGCCCGACGACCTCGCGCGCGGTCTGCTTGGTCTCCTCCGGCATCACCTCGTTGAGCGCGAGCAGCGTGGACACCAGGTGTACGTCGGGTTCGACCGCGCCGAGCAGCTCCGGCTCCATCAGCATCCGGGTGATCCCGAGCCGCTCGACCGCGTCCCGCTGCATCACCTGGACGACCGTGCTCGGGAAGTACTGCCGGATGTCGCCCAGCCAGCGCGCCACCCGCGGCGCCGACGACCCCAGCCCGGCGGCCCGCTGCGTCCCTGAGCTCTCCCCGGCGTCGTACAGCGCAGCCAACGCGGCATCGACGGACTGATCGGCCTTGGACAGTGTCGTGCCCGTCTCCTCTTCGGCCTCCGCGCCCAGCACGAGACGCCAGCGGCGAAGACGCTCGTTCATGAGACCCCCAGGAGCTGCGCCACCACGGGTAGCGCGGTCGCGGCCAGTTCGGCGTCCAGCTCGTTGTCGTCGGCAACGACCACCGCGGACGGATCGCTCAGCACCCGCGCGCGGGACCCGATCGTCCGCCGCTCCGGCGCCGCGAACGTGCCGAACGTACGTCGCAACAACGGCAGCACCTCGACGAACGCGTCGTCCGGGATCCCGCCCAGCCAGGCGTCCACCAGTGCGAGCAGCCGCTCGTCGTGTACCAGCAACAACCCGCCGCCGGCCAGGAACCCCTCCACGTACCCGGCCGCGTCCGCCGTCGGCGTACCGGGCGACAACGACCGACCGAGCCGCAGCGCGACCTCCCCGTCCGGCAGCCGCGACGTGTCCAGCATCAGCCGCGTCAACCGTCCGCGGATCAACGGCGGCACCGAGGCCCGATCACTCAACCCCTGCAGGGTGTTCAGCCACTCCGCGCGGACGTCCTCGGCCAGCAGCGCCGCCGCGTCCTGCACGCCGTCGATCAGTTCCTGTACGGCGGACGCCGCCTCCGGATCGAGCCCGTGAACCGTCCGCGCCAGGCCCGCGCACACACGCGACACCATCCGCCCCGCGACCGAGGCGAGCCCGGCCGTGTCGGTCCCGCGGACGTCGCCGTACCGCGAAGCGCGCGCCAGCGACGGGAGCGCCGCCATCAGGTGGCCAACGTCGGCGTCGGCCGCGGCGCGGGTGTCGATGCCCTGCAGCAGCGGCGGCAGTGCGTCCGCGAGATCCGCGAGCAGCGACTTCTCCAGCGCGGCTGTGACGTCCGCGAGCGTGGTGGAGTCGGCGGCCTTCAGCATCACGGTCGTCGCGGCGCCGAGCACCGTCGTACCGTGCGCACCGGCGGCGACGAGCTCCACCTCGAGCCCCGGGTCCCACGCGAGCCGCCACATCTCGCGGAACGTCCCCTGCGCACGCCGCTCGTCCGTGGCCGGCACACCCCAGTGGACGCCGAGAATCTGCAACCGGTGCAGGAGCCTCGACTTCTCCAGGTCGTTCGGCTTCCGCAGGTCCAGCTCGATCACGCGCTCGGCGGCGTCCCGCTTCATCCGCAACCGCCGTACCTGCGCCGCGAAGTCGGCCGCGACCGGCGCCTGCGGTGTCGCGCTCGGCACCGAACCGAGCAGCTCGCCGACGACCGCTTCGCGCGTGACGAGATCCAGCAGTACGTCGTTCCCGCCGCAGAGAACGGCCCGCGTGGCCTCGGTGACTTCGCTGAGGCCCGCGAGCGGACGTTCGCGCAGGGCGGCCAGGGTGTCGGCGAGACGGACCGCCTCGATCACGTGCGCGCTCGACACCGGCAGGTCCTCGTCACGCAGTACCTGGGCGACCTTCGAGAGCCAGCGGGCGGTGATCTGGTCCGGCGCGGTGAACAGGTGGTGGTACCAGCCGGGGGACGTGATGCCGGCGCCGTACCCGCTGGTCGCGGCCAGCCGGCCGTGCGTCCACGGCACCCAGGTGCAGGCGATCTTGCGTTTCGGCAGGCCCTTCAGGATCCGTTGGTCATGTGTTGCCGGAGGCAACGGAAGCTCGAGCGCCGGGACGTGCCAGGCGCCGCAGATGACCGCGATCCGCTCGAATCCCTCCTTCTGGGCCTTCCGCAGCACGGTCCGCATGTACGCCTCGCGCTGTGCCTCCCGCCCCACCGCTTCCTCGCCGCGGCGCAGCTCGCGCATCGCGTCCGCGATCACCGTGAACGGCTCGGCGCCGTCCCGCCGCGACTCGATCACGTCGTCCCACCAGCGCTCCGGGTCGTCGTACCCACCGGCCGCGGCCAGCGTCGCCAGCGGGTCCATCGCCGCCGCGGACCGCCCGCCCGACGAGGCGAACTGCTGCGCGGCCGGCAGGTCGCAGAACCGCACCGGGACACCCGCCGCCAGCCCGTACCGGATCGCCTGCCACTCCGGGCTGAAGACCGCGAACGGCCAGAACGCCGCCCGCGTCGAGTCGTCCACCGCGTACGCGAGCAGCGCGACCGGCGGCTCCATCTCCTCCGACGCCGCCAACTCGACGATCTTGTCGGCCTCCGGCGGCCCCTCGATCAGCACCACGTCCGGCCGCAGCTCCGCCAGCGCGACCGCCACCGCCCGCGCCGACCCCGGTCCGTGATGCCGGATCCCCAGCAGATGAACGGTCATCCGGAGATCTCTCGGCAGGCCCGGTAGAACGGCGCCCAGTCGTCGCGTTCGCGGACGACGGTCTCCAGGTACTCCGACCACACCACCCGGTCCGCCGACGGGTCCTTGACGACCGCGCCGAGGATGCCGCCCGCGACATCGGTCGGTCGCAGTACGCCGTCGCCGAAATGCGCGGCGAGTGCGAGACCGCCCGTGACCACGCTGATCGCCTCCGCGGTGGACAGCGTGCCCGACGGCGACTTGACCGCGGTCCGGCCGTCCTCGGTCCGCCCCGAGCGCAGCTCGCGGAAGATCGTCACCACCCGACGGATCTCCTCCAGCGCGTCGTCCGGCTGTGGCAGCTCGAGCGCGGACCCGAGCTGCGCGACCCGGCGGGACACGATCTCCACCTCGTCCTCGGCTGAGTCCGGCAGCGGCAGTACGACGGTGTTGAACCGGCGGCGGAGTGCGCTCGACAGTTCGTTGACGCCCTTGTCCCGGTCGTTGGCGGTGGCGATCACGTTGAACCCCTTGCGGGCCTGGACCTCGGTGGCCAGCTCCGCGATCGGCAGCGTCTTCTCGGACAGGATCGTGATCAGCGCGTCCTGCACGTCGGACGGCATCCGGGTCAGTTCCTCGATCCGGGCGATCTTCGCCTCGGTCATCGCGCGCTGCACCGGGCTCGGTACCAGCGCCGCCTCACTGGGGCCTTGGGCAATCAGTTGGGCGTAGTTCCAGCCGTACCGGATCGCTTCCTCGGCGGTGCCGGCCGTACCTTGGACGAGGAGGGTGGAATCGCCGGAGACCGCGGCCGCGAGGTGTTCGCTGACCCAGGTCTTGGCCGTGCCCGGTACGCCGAGCAGCAGCAGAGCTCGGTCCGTCGCGAGGGTGGCGACGGCGACCTCGACGAGGCGGCGCGGGCCGACGTACTTCGGGGAGATCTCGGTGCTGCCCGCCTTGCCGCCGAGGAGGTAGGTGACGACCGCGCTCGGGGAGAGCTGCCAGGCCGGCGGGCGCGGCTTGTCGTCGGCGGCGCGCAGTGCCTGCAGCTCGTCGGCGTACTCGACTTCCGCGTGCGGGCGGAGAACCTCGGTCATGTCAGCTCCTCGTACATTTCACGGCGGAAGGTCAGGGTCTCGACGAGCCGGCGGCGCCAGGTGTCCTCGTCGCCGCTCGGGTCGCGGGTGATCGGATGGTCCAGTACGTCGGGAGGCACCGCCCGTGCCGCAATACTCGCGAGCCGCGCCCACGCCCGGTTGGTCCCGACCTTGCCGAGCTGGTCGAGCACCATCCTCCCCAGCTCCGGAGGCCACGGCACCGGCAACCCACCCACCAACTCGGCAACATCCACGGTGTTCCGCAGAACGTTCACCGCCTGGGCCCACTCCGCAGCCGGCAACAACCGCAAGAGCTCAGCCGGATTCCGGCTCCCGGTGTTGGCATTCCTCAGCAACAACTCGCGCGCCCAGTCCGCCGCATCCTCGCGGATGGCGGCCTCGGTCCAGGCTGATTGGAGGACTTCGGGGGCGCAGCCTTCTACGGGGAGGTTGAGCCAGGTGAGGTTCATGGTGGTGAGGGGTGTGTGGGCGACGACCTGGTGGAACCACCACGCACGCTTCCCGACCCCCTCGGGGTTGGCCGAGTCCAGCCCGTCGCGCTCCATCGACGCGGTCAAACTCCGCGGCAGGTCGACGGCAAGCACCCCCTGCGACTCCACCAGATGCGCATGCAGCCGCTCACTCATCCGTACGCCGTACTGCGCCCCCGGCAACCGCGCCAGCAGCCGCGCCGCCACCCGCCGTACCTCCCGGGAACGATCGTCCAGCCCCGTCTCCAGGAACTCCTCGTCCGCCAACGACAACCCCTCGGCGAACAGCCCGAGGAAGTCCGCCCGAGTTACAGCCGACTCGTTCGGCCACACCTCCGCGAGCTCCTCGCGCGCCGCCGCAGGATCCCGCCGCCGCAGGCCCGCCAGCCACGCCCGTCGCTGGACCGCGTTCCCGTGCGTCCACAGCCGCGGATCGTTGCCCTCGGCATCGACCGCCTGCAGGAACCGCCATTCGGGATTGAGTTCCGCCAGCCACCGCGCCCGCCGCCCGGCCGCCGTGATCACCAATGGCCGGTACTCAGCACGATTCCGCGCATAGTCCGCCAATGCCGGCAGGTGCTCCGGCGGCACACCCCAGCCGTTCGCGTCCGCCGTACGCAACCACTCGCCTAACACCACCGTCTGGAATCCACCCAGCATCGCCGCCAACCGCCGTACCGCACCCGCCCGCGGCAACGGCCGATCCTCACCACCGGCCGCCTCCAACGGCGTCAACTCCCGCAACGGCTTGCGCCCGGCGCGCTTGTAGACAGTCGCCAGCGCAGCCGCGTCCAGCAGACCGCCGTTCCCCAGCCGCTCCCGCACGTACTCAGGAAGCTCGTCGAAGTCCGCCGGCCGCCGATCGGTCCCCAGCAGCACCGAGCTGACCAGCCCGTCCCAGCCCTTCACAGCGTCACCGGCCGATCGTCACGCCAGCACGTCATCGGGCGCAGACCGGCGCGGTTCCACTCCGCCGCGACGGTGATCGGATCCCCGGCCGAGACCGCGAGCAGCTTCAGCGGATCCCAGCCCGGCAGGACCTCCAGCCCGTCACCGGCCTCGTCCACGAGCGCCCACCCGTCACCGTTGCGGGCGGGGCGTACGTCGTACAGCACCAGCGGCCAGCGTTCGTTCCACGGGTCGGCGGCGAGCGATTCGACGTACGACGTCAACGCCTGCTGGACGGTGTGACCGTGCGGGCGCGGTGCCTGCCGGCGCTGATCGGTCTGCGTGAGGATCGCGCGCATCGGGAGCGCGCCCGGGTAGAACGCCAGCGCACCCGGGACGTACTCACCCGGACGGGCCGGCAGCGGGTCGAGCGGGCGGCCCGCGGCGGCGTACGTGAGGATCAGGCCGATCCGGCCGGTCGTTGCCCCACGCAACCACATGCGGCGGACGGTGAGCCGATCATCGGGTTCGATCACCCGGCCGAGCAGCAGCCAGTCGTCCTGGACCTGCTCGCCCTCCAGCCGGACCCGCGCGGTCTCGGTCGGCCAGCCGATCCGCGACTGGACGGTATCCGCGAGCGACGGCGGGAGGTCGGCGAGCCGCGCGTGGGCGGCGACGATCAGGTGGATGAGCGAGAGCTCTTCGAGGAGTTCGCCCGGCCAGCCGTGGCCGCGTCCGACGACGCCGGCGGCTCGGCGTACCGCACCTGCCACGCCGGGCGCCTGGGCGTCGACCATGCGGGCGGCGAGGCGGTTGAGTTCGCCGTACGCGCGTTGGTCGAAACCGCCGAGGCCCTGCCGCACCTGGTCGTCCAGCCAGCCGGCCAGCTCCGCGAGGCCGGCCGACACCCGGTCCGCGCGCCGGGCGGCACGCTCCTGGGCGGCGATCGGGTCCGCGACCTCGCCCGGCTTCCGCTCCACCCGCTCGGAGCGCTCGGCCCGCTCGGCTCGCTCAGCCCGCTGGTCGAGCCAGCTCGTCACCCAGTCGGGCGCGTCCCCCGCCGACAGCTCGCCCTTGGCCAGCAGCAACATCAGCCCGAGCGCATGCTTGCACGGAAACTTCCGGGACGGGCAGGAGCATTTGTACGCCGGGCCTGCGAGCTCGACGGCCGTCTGGTACGGCTGCTTCCCGCTCCCCTGGCACAACCCCCAGACCACACGCTCCGTCGCGCCGGCCCCCGTCCACTTCTCCCGCCGGGCAAGCCCCTGCCCAGCCTTCGCAGACGCAGCATCAGACGCCAGCCCCAGCACCTGCTCCACGTCCCACAACCCCACACCACTCCTCACCACAAGCCGTCCCCCAAATCCTCCCACCCACCCCCGACAACCACCCGCCGGGTGGAGCAGACGAGCCGGTCAGTCCCCCACCTCGGACACGCGCTGGGTGGGCGGACGGGTCGCTCAGTCCCCCCACCCACCCTGGACACGCGCTGGGTGGGTGGACGGGCCGCTCAGTCCCCCACCCACCCCCGGACACGCGCTGGGTGGGCGGACGCGCCGGTCAGCCCTCCCAGCCACCCCGGACACGCGCTGGGTGGGCGGACGCGCCGGTCAGCCCTCCCAGCCACCCGGCGATCGGCCTGGCGGATCGCCAGGCCATCACAGTCCACTCGTTGAGCGGCCGGCCCCGCCTCACGGGCCAGCCGCGGGACGGATTGTGATGGCCCTCAGATCCGGCCCCTCGGCTCAGCCGAAGGGTTGGCGGTGCTGGTGCTCCTCCGGGTAGCCGTTGCCGGCGGTGGGGGCGTAGCCGGTGGTGTGGGTGGGGGCGTGGGTCTGGTGCGTGTTGGGTGCTGCGTGGTTGGAGGGGACGGGCCGGTCAGCCCCCGACCACCCCCGACAACCGGCCTCGAGTGGCGGATCGCCAGGCCATCACAATCCACCCGTCCCGCGGCCGGCCCGCCTCACAGGCCAGCCGCCGGACCGATTGTGATGGCCCTCAGATCCGCCCTCGGCTCAGCCGAAGGGTTGGCGGTGCTGGTGGTCCTCCGGGTAGCCGTTGCCGGTGGTGTGGGTGGGGGCGTGGGTCTGGTGGGTGCCGGGCGCCCCGTGGGTGGGGTGCTCGTCCGGGTAGGCCTGGTGCGGGGCGGAGGCCGCGTGGGTGGGCGGCTCGTCGGGGTGGGCCGGCTGCGGCGCGGGAGCCACTGGTGGTGCGGCAGCCGCGGACGGGGCTGGAGCTGCGGGTGCGACGGGCGGTGCGGTCGCCGCGGTCGGGGCGGTCGGGGCGGTCGCCGCGGACGGGGCGGGGGGCGCGGGCCGGGTGGGGGGCGCGGGTGGGGTGGGGGTGGTGGAGAGGGTGTCGCGGATGGTGGTGAGGAGGCGGTGTTCTACGGCTTCGAGGTCGGTGATGCGGGCGCGGATCTCTTGTTCTTCGGCGCGGGCCTCGGACAGCAGGTTGGCGGCCTCGGTGCGGGCTTTCGTCCGCAGGTTGTCGGCGTCGGTCTGGGCGGTGGTGCGGACGGTGTCGGCGTCGGCGCGGGCTGTTTCGCGGAGGTGGTCGGCGGTTCGCTGGCTGGCGCTCAACACGCTCAGTTCGTAGCGGCGGAGTTCGTCGACGAGTTCGCCGGCGGGGCGCTGGGAGTCGAGGATGGCGGCTGCCGGCTGCGGGATCTCGGCGTCCGGCAGCGTGTTCTCGAGGGCCGCGATCTGCTGGTCGACCCGGGTGAACAGGTCCGCGACGTCGGTCCGCATCTGCCGGATCGTGGTCGCCGCCGCCTGCACCCGTTCGCTGGCCTCGCGTTCGCGTTCCCGCGCCGTACGTTCCGCCGACGTGATCACGTCCAGCGCCACCACGGCGGCGCGCTCCGCAGGATCGTCCGGAACCGTCTCACGAACAGCGCCCGCCTCCTCCGGATCAGTACCGATCGCGACGGTACGCCGCAGCGGCACCTCCCGGATGAACAGCACCGCCAGCAGGCTCACCACGGCCGCCCCGGCGGCGATCACGAAGATCCGTCCGGTCGCGTCGCCGTACGCGTGCCGCACGATCGCCTGCACCGGTGCCGGCAGCGCGTTCACGTCCAGCACGCTCCCCGACCCGCCCTGCGCCGCCGCGGCCGCGCCCGGGCCGAGCTCGCGGAGGTGATCCGTGATCAGGTTCGTCACCCGCGTCGCCAGCACCGCGCCGAGCACCGACACCCCGACCGCGCCGCCAAGACTCCGGAAGAACGTCACGGTCGCGGAGGCAGCCCCGACCTCGCTGACGTCGACGGTGTTCTGTACCGCGAGCACCAGGTTCTGCATGGTCATCCCCATGCCGATGCCCATCGCGAGCATCCCGAGTCCGACATACCAGTACGGCGACTCGTGGTCGATCGTCCCGAGTACGCCGAGCCCGGCCGTCAGGCACAGCCCGCCGATCACCAGGTACCGCTTCCACTTGCCGTACCGGGTGATCAGCTGCCCGGACCCGACCGACCCGAGGAACGACCCGAACATCATCGGGATCGTCAGCAGCCCCGCCTCGGTGGCGCTGTACCCGCGGGCGACCTGGAAGTACTGCCCGAGGAACACCGCGCTGCCGAACATCGCGATCCCCACCGAGAGGCTCGCGAGGATCGCCAGCGCCGTGGTGCGCTCACGGACGACCCGCACCGGCACCAGCGGCTCGGCGGCGTGCGTCTCGACCACCACGGCCAGGATCGCGAGCAGCGCCGTACCGCCGAGGTACGCACCGGTCTGCCACGACCACCACGGGAAGTGCTGGCCCGCGAACGACACCCAGATCAGCGGCAGGCTGGCCGCGCCCGCGATCAGGACCGCGCCGAGGTAGTCCATCCGCACGCGCCGCTTCACCAGTGGCAGGTGCAGGAACTTCTGCAGCACGATCAGCGAGATCACTGCGAGCGGCACGCAGACGTAGAAGCACCAGCGCCAGCCCAGCCACGACGTATCGACGATGACGCCGCCGACGAGTGGGCCGGAGACGGTCGCGAGCGCCATCACGGCACCCATGTACCCGGAGTACCGGCCGCGGTTGCGGGGCGGGATCGCGGCGCCGATGATCGCCTGCGCGAGCGCCATCAACCCGCCCATCCCGAGCCCCTGGAGGACCCGCGCGCCGATCAGGAACGGCACGTTCTGGGAGGCGCCGGCGAGCATCGAGCCGACCACGAACATGACGATGGCGAGCTGGACCAGCAGCTTCTTGCTGACCAGGTCGGACAGCTTGCCCCACACCGGCGTGGACACGGTCATCGCGAGCAGGCTGGCGGTGACCACCCAGGTGTACTGCGTCTGGGAACCTTCGAGGTCCGCGATGATCGTCGGCAGCGCGTTGCTGACGATCGTCGAGCTGAGCACCGCGGTGAACAGCGCCGCGAGCAGCCCGGCGAGGATCTCCAGGATCTCCCGGTGCGTGAGCTCGGGAGCACCGGCCGACGGTGGTGGTGATGGTGGCGCGGCGGCCGGTGCGCGCTCGGGCTCGGCGTACCGCGAGCGATAGGTGGGGTGGCCGGCGGGGGTGGCCGGCTCGGTCTGGGTGGCAGACATCAGCTTCCGTTTCGTACGGCGGGAACGCGACGACCGGGGCAGTGGCGTGCACTGCTCCGAGGCGGAAACGGCCGGCGGTGCCCTCACCCAGCCCGATATTTGGTTGCAACTACCAACTTTAATCCCGCGCCGTCAGCAACTGTTCACCGGGAGCCATCAAACGCTCGTCGGATGAATTATGAGACGGGCCCTCCTCGAAACCCGGAATGCCCCGTACGATCCGGTGCTTGTTGAGTACTCAACACACCGGTCTCCGGCGGAGCTGTCAGGGCCCGCCGGAGACCTTCTCAACCGAACGCCGCGACCAACTGTGCCAAGCACTCGCCCGACCGGCCGGCCAAGGTCAGCAGGTTCCCCGGGGCAGTCCTGGGCGGACTGAACGGCCCCATCCACAAAGCGCCTTCGGCAGCTTCACAAGCCGTTCCGTACACCACGGTCCACGCCGGCGAGCCGGTCGACATCTCCACGACCGCCGCCTCGAAGTCGTCGATCGGCCGCCCGAGCACCGGCTCGAACCCGGCCTCGCGGCAGGCCGTCACCATGTGGTCGCACAGCCGCGGGTCGTCGGGCAGCCGCAGCGGGAGGGCGGCCAGGTCGATCAGCTCCACGCCGTCGTCCGCCCGGTACGCCGTCGGTACGAGCACGGAGAGCGGGTCGCGCCACAGCTCGGTCACCTGGATGTCTGCGGCCGCCACGTCTCCGCGGACGAACGCGATGTCCAGCTCACCCGAACGTAGCGCGGTCAGATACTCGGCCGTAGTCCCGGAACTGAGTTGGATGTCGAGACCCGGGGTTCGACGCCGGAGGGTGGTGAGGCCGCGTTCCAGGCGTGAGCGGAGGCCTGGGGCGGTGCCGATCCGGAGGATGCCGTCCCGGCCAGAAGCCAGTGCGGCGGCGACCTCGGAGGCCTGGTCGGCGGCCGCGAGGACGGCGCGGGCCTCGTGGAGCATGCGTTCGCCGTCGCCGGTGAGGCGGACGTGGCGGGAGGAGCGGTCGAGGAGTTGCAGGCCGAGTTCGCGTTCGAGGCGGGCGACCTGCTGGCTGACCGCGGGCTGGACGATGTTCAGCCGTTCGGCGGCGCGGCCGAAGTGCAGTTCCTCGGCGACCGTGACGAAGTACCGCAGCTGCCGCAACTCCATCGGAACCACCTCCGGCGATCACGATTCCTTATCGCTGCACAGCGTAACTGCGTCTGGGTCGGCGGCCCGGTCGCCCGTTGACTGGTGGGCATGAGGATCGGACTGTGGATCGACGAAGAGGGCAAGACGGTCGCGGAGCTCGGCGCCGCCGCGCGGGTCGCCGAGGAGGCCGGCATCGACCGGATCTGGTTCAGCCAGCGGCTCGGCTGGGACGCGCTGACGCTGATCGCGGGCGTCGCGCCGTACACGAGGACGATCGAGTACGCCGTGGGCGTGGTGCCGGTGTATCCGCGGCACCCGCTGGCGCTCGCGGCGCAGGCGCTCAGCGTGCAGGCGCTGATCGGCAACCGGCTCACGCTCGGCGTGGGCTCGAGTCACCCGCACATGGTCGAGGGGATGCTCGGCCTCTCGATGGACCGCCCGGCCGCGTACGTCCGCGAGTACGTCGAGGCACTCGGCCCGCTGCTTTCCGGCGAGCCGACCGACTACGCGGGTGAGCGGCTGACCGCCCGCGGCCAGGTCACCGTTCCCGGCACCGAGGCACCCGAACTGATCCTCGCCGCGCTCGGCCCGCGGATGCTGAAGACCGCGGGTGAGCTGACCGCCGGTACGACGACCAGCTGGGCGACGCCGAACGTGATCGAGGACTTCATCCGCCCCACGATCGACCGGGCCGCGACCGCCGCGGGCCGTCCCGCACCGCAGGTCGTCGCGGGCTCCTGCGTCGCGGTCACCGACGACCCGGACGGGACCCGCGCCTGGATCCGGGAGCGGTACGGCGCCGCCGGATCGATGCCGGCGTACCGCGCTGTCATGGACCGCGGCGGCAACGCGGGCCCTGAGGACACCGCGGTCGTCGGCGACGAGGCGGCGGTGGCGAAGCAGCTGCAGCAGTACAAGGACGCCGGTACGACGGAGTTCCTGTTCTGCCCGGTGGGCACGGACGCGGAGATCGAGCGCACGATCAGGTTCGCCCTCGACTACGTGTAGTGCGAGCGGTCCGTGCTACGACGTACCTGTATGGACCTTCAGAGTGCAGTGCAGCAGCGGATCGACGAGCTGGTGGAGACGGATCTCGGGATCCAGGTGGCGGCGTACCGGCACGGCGAGCTGGTGGTGGACGCGGTGGCCGGCGACGGCGTGACCCCGGAGTCGCTGTTCTACGCGGCGTCCACCGGCAAGGGCGCTTCCGCGACGGTCGCGAACGTGCTGGTGGACCGCGGCGTCCTCGACTACGACCGGCCGATCGTGGAGCTCTGGCCCGAGTTCGGCGCGCACGGCAAGGAGAGGGCGACGCTGCGGCACGTGCTGACGCACACCGTCGGCCTGCCCGCGCTGCCGCCGGACACGACCCGCGAGACGCTGCTGAGCAAGACGGAGTACCTGGCGGCCGCCGAGCCGTGGTGGGGGCCGGGGACCAAGCTGACCTACCACGCGGAGACGTTCGGGCTGCTGGTCGGCGAGATCGTCCGGCGCGCGACCGGCCGGACGATCGCCGCGGTACTGCGGGAGATCGCGGAGCCGCTCGGGATCGCCGACGACGTGTTCTTCGGGCTGCCCGCCGCGCACCGGGACCGCCTCGTGCAGCTGGTGGAGCCCGCGGGGGCGGACCCGATGTTCGCGATGCTGGGCGAGTTGTTCGCCAAGGTCATGCCGTCGGCGGCGACGCCGCGCGCCGCGTACCTCAACCAGCCGGAGAACCTGGCGATCGAGGACCCGTCCAGCGGCGTCCTCACCGCCCGCGGGATCGCCAAGCTGTACGCCGGCCTGATCGGCGAGGTCGACGGCGTACGTCTGGTCCGGCCCGAGTCCGTACCGGTGATCACCGGACCCTCCGTGACGATGCCTGACGAGCTGCTGGGCAACCCGGCGACGATGGCGCTCGGCTACGCGATCGGGCGGCTGGGGTCGACGGCGGAGGAGAGTCCCGCGTCGTTCGGCTGGCCCGGCATGGGTGGGAGCGTCGCCTGGGCGGACACCCGCGCAGGCGTCACGTTCGCGCTGACCAGGGTCCTGTTCGACCCGACGGGCTCGCCGTCGGCGATCGAGATCGGCAACCTGGTTGCGAAAACTCTTTGCTGAAAACCCTTTAAGGTAAGGGGTTTTAGGTCGTGTCTGCCGACCCAGCGCCGTAGCGAGGAGGTGCTCGGTGCGGTGCCTCGGCGTGCGGGGGCGAAGGTCTCGATGCGGAGCATCGTGGCCTTTGCATCCGTGCGGCGAGGTGCCGTGCCGAGTGCCCCGCAGTAGGCGCTGGGTCGGCAGACACGACCTAACTTTCGCGGACGGAGCTGGAGTCGATCCAGACGAGATGGCCGTGGTGACTGACGAGGATCTCGTCGGTCCCGGCCGTCCCGGTCCGGCGACCCAGCTCCTGGCCGGCGATCCAGCGGCCGCCGATCAGGATCTGAACGGCGATCGGCCGCGCCGGTGAGGGGGCTACGGGCATGGCACCTGCTTCTGGACAGGGGCGGATGATGGAGGAGGTTTGGGGGCTGGTTTCCCAACCAGTCGCAAGCCTACAACCGCAGGATGACAGACCGTTAGCGGTAACTCGAAATCGTACGGAGCCTCATGTCCAAGCCCATCTTCGTCGTGCAACTGCACGACGCCAGGCGGCTGCATTACGACGTACGGCTGGAGGTGGACGGGGTGCTCAAATCGTGGGCGGTGCCGCGCGGGCCGTCGCTGGATCCGATCGTGAAGCGGTTGGCGGTGTTCACGTCGGACCACGATCTCGAGTACGCGTCGTACGAGGGTGTCCACCGGGAGGCGCAGTACGGGAGCGGCGCCGTGATCGTCTGGGACGCGGGCGTCTACACGAACCTCACCCGTGACGACCGGCGCCAGCTCGTCGACCCCGCGGAGGCGATCGAGCGCGGGCACTTGAAGGTGCAACTGCACGGCGTGAAGCTGAACGGCGCCTGGGCGTTCACCCGGACCGGCGGCGACTGGCTGCTGGTTAAGGTGAAAGACGCGGACGCCGACCCTGCCGTCGACCTGACCGTCACCGAACCGCGTTCGGTGCTGAGTGGTCTGACCATAGAGGAAATGGCCGCCTCCTGAGACACTCGTGGGTAAATCCTCACCGCCCCGGAGGACCTCGATGCGCACGCCTGCCGCCCTACTGTCCGGCGTACTGCTGGCCGCCCTGCTCCCGCTCCCGGCCCGCGCCGAACCGCCCACGGTCTGGACGCACAACGCGTCCGACCGCCTCTTCCCGTACGACGCCCGCCCGGCCAATGCGCCGACGTCGATCGACCTGTACGCCGCCCGCAACGAGACCGAGGCCGCCCAGGTCGCGATCCGCCCGACGGCCGCCGTCCAGAACGTGTCGATCGCGACCACCCCGCTCACCGGCCCGGGCGGCGCGACGCTGTCCGACATCACGGTCCGCCGCGAGTACCTGCACCCGAACGTCGTCCCGATCGGCCCCGGCGTCGAGATCCAGGGCACCGGTTCGGCGTACTACGACGCGCTGGTCGAGAACACGCCCCGGACCCTGACCGCGAACGTCACCCAGCCGTACCACTACAGCGTCCACGTCCCGGCCGGCGCGGCCCCCGGCGTCTACACCGGCTCCGCGACTGTCCAGAGCAGCGCCGGGAACACCGTCGTACCGGTCCGGGTCACGGTCTACCCGGCGACGATCCCGCCGACCAACCAATCGACGTTCCGGATGAACAACTGGACAACGTCGGCCGGCTGGGACTACACCGGCACGATCAAGGCGATCCCGCTGCAGTACGGCGTACAGATGTACGACGAGAACTGGTGGCGGGTGATCACCGCGATGGCCCGCGACCACGCGAAGCACCGGAACAACGTGGTGTTCGCGGACTTCCAGGCGCTGCTGATCCCGAACACCACGATCGATGCCGCGGGCAACTACAGCTTCGGGTGGCAGTCCTTCGATCGCTTCCTCAAGATCTACCAGGACGCGGGCGCACTGCAGTGGATCCACACCCCGCACCTGCTGAACGCGAGCGGCTCCGGTCACGGCCCACAGCTCGAGATGCTGCAGCGCGCCGCCGACGGGTCGACCCAGATGGTCCCGGTTCCGACCGGGACGCCCGAGGCGACGGCGTACCTAGACAAGCTGTTCGGCGCGCTCAAACAGCATCTCGACCAACTCGGGCTGACCGACGTCTTCTACATGAGCGCGAACGACGAGACGACCGTCGCCGCGGACCGGGACGCGGCCAACTGGTTCTACGACATCTACCGCCGGCACTTCCCGAACCCGCGGCTGAACGAGGCCCAGCTCTCGATCATGAACCCGCCGACGAACGTCACCGCCAACACCCCACTCATGGACCTCTACGAGAAGAACGCGGGCTACTTCCAGAACGACAAACTCAACGGCAAGGAGCTCTGGCTCTACAACTGCACCGTCCCACGCGGCACATACCTGAACCGCTTCCTGATGTCGTACCTCGACAGCACCCGGCTGACCCCGCTGCTGGCCTGGAAGACCGGCGCCGTCGGCTACCTGCACTGGGGCTGGAACTACTGGTACGGCGGCAACGACACCCCGATCGACACCTTCGACGGCCCCCAGACCGGCGACGCGTACCTGGTCCGCCCGAACAAGGCGGCGTACGACCTGTACGACAGCATCCGCAGCGAGGCGCAGCTCGACGGGATCGAGGACTACGAACTGTTCACCCAGCTCGCGGCGACCAAGCCCGTCCTGGCCAAGGCCCTCGCAAACTCGCTGATCACCAACTCGTTCACGGCGGACAAGTCGGGCGTCGCCTCGGACACCGTCCACCGCCAGGTCCTCGACGCGCTCGCGGCCGGCGGTCCGGACCAGGCCTATCCATACGCCGACGACTTCGCGAACGGCTCGCAGTCCTGGCAGCCGAAGGGCGGGACCTGGTCCGTCTCCGGCGGCGCGCTGACCCAGACCGACACGTCGCAGTGGGACTACGTGGCGGGCCTGGAGGCACGGGCGTACGGCGATGTCGCGGCCTCCGTCGACCTGCAGATCCGCGGCGTCAACTCCTCCGGCGGCGACACGAACTGGGCCGGGATGGTGCTCCGCAACCTGAACCCGACCGACTTCGATACCGGGTACCTGGTCGCGCAGCGGAACAACGGCGAGGTCTTCGTCTACCGCAGCGGCAAGACCATCGCCGCCGCCGCGGCCCCCTATGTCAAAGGCCAGTGGAACCGGCTCCGCGTGATCGCGCGCGGGTCCCGAATCACGGTGTACGTCGGGACCACGCAGGTGCTGTCCGTGACCGACCCGTCCTTCACCGCGGGCGGGTTCGGCCTCGCCAGCGGCGGCGTGAACGTTGCCTTCGACAACGTACGGATCAACCCGGCTGTGAACCCGGCCGAGGGCGCCGCGGTGACCGTGTCGTCGACGTACGACCGGGACGGCTGGAGCGCGGCCGCCGCGGTCGACGGCCGGCGTACGTCGGACGCTTCGTCGATGGGGTGGACGAGCGACGTGGGCCCGAGCGCCGTGTTCGGCCTCGACCTGGGCGCGGTCCGGTCGATCGGCCGGGTCGACCTGTATCCGCGGACCGACGGCGGCAACCTCGGCGCCGGGTTCCCGATCGACTACACGGTCGAGGTGTCGGCGGACGGGTCCACGTGGACGACGGTCGCGGACCGGAAGGACCAGCCGCGGCCGGGCGGCGTACAGACCGTTCCGTTCGCGGCGCGGGACGTGCGGTACGTGCGGGTGACCGGGTCGCGGTTGAGTCCGGATCCGTTCGGGGCGACCCGGATGCAGTTCGCCGAGGTGGAGGTCGCGGGCGGGAACCTCGCGGCCGGGCGGGCGGTGAGCTCGTCGACGTCCTCGGAGTACGGAGGCGAGGGCTGGCTGCGGGCGAACCTGACCGACGGCGCGCGGCAGTCGCGGCTGTGGAACTCGATGGGCTGGACGAGCGAGTCGGTCCCGGCCGGGTCGGCGCAGTCGGTGCGGGTCGACCTCGGCGGGCCGAGCCTGATCGGCCGGGTCGACCTGTACGGGCGGTCGGACGGCGCGAGCACCGGTCAGGGGTTCCCGATCGACTACGCCGTGGAGACGTCGCTGGACGGCGTCACCTGGACGGCTGCGGCAACGGTCACCGGCGCGGCGCAGCCGGGGGCCGCTCCGGTGACGCACACCTTCCCGGCGCGGGTGGCGCGGTACGTGCAGGTTCGTGGCACCCAGTTGCGGCCGGACGGCGAGGGCGGTTACCGGATGCAGTTGGCGGAACTGGAGGTGCGGTGACTCACCAGCCGTCGACGTGCAGTACGTCGTCCAGCGGCTGACGCGGCGCGGGCTTGAAGCTGGTCCCGATCGAGTACGCGGTCGGGATCAGCACGGTCTGCCGGATGTCCTCCGGGAGCCCGAGCAGCTCCTGTACTTCCTGCTCGTAGGTGAGGTGCAGCGTCGTCCACGCCGTACCGAGACCGCGAGCGCGGGCGGCGAGCATGAAGCTCCACGCCGACGGCAGGATCGAGCCCCAAAGTCCTGACTGGTTACCCGCCGGCAGGTTCTTCGCCTGCAGACACGGCATGACCAGCACGGGAACCTTCCCCATCCGCTCCCCCAGGTAGGCCACGCTGTCCCCCACCCGCCGCTGCACCGGACCCCGCTCCGGATCCTCCGCATGCAACTTCCCGGCCGCCCCCGGACCCGCCAGGTACTGCTCGACGGCCCGCCGGTAGTACTCACCCACCGCGGCCCGCTTCTCCGCATCGGTGATCACCACCCAGTGCCACGTCTGCCGATTACTCCCCGACGGCGCCTGCAGCGCGATCTCCAGACACTCCCGGATCACTTCCATCGGCACCGGCCGCTCCAGATCGAGCCGCTTCCGCACCGTCCGCGTCGTGGTGAGCAGCTCGTCGGGACTGAGATCGAGTGTGTAAGCCACCCGGACAGTCTACAGTAGTTCCAAAGCAGACTATCTATTAAAGGATGGTTTATCGATGGCCCTGAACCTGTCCGCCGACGAGGTGCTGTCCACCACCCGCGCCGTGCGGAAACGGCTCGACTTCAGCCGGCCGGTACCGCGCACGCTGATCGAGGAGTGCGTCGACCTCGCCACCCAGGCCCCGACCGGGCGGAACCGGCAGCGCTGGCACTTCCTGGTCGTCACCGAGGACGCCCAGCGCCGGGCCGTCGCGGACATCTTCCGGCGGGCCGTCTCGCAGGCGCCGGGGCAGCCGTTGAGCGCGGGCGACGTACGGCGGATGAACCATCACGCCCGGTCGACGGAGCGGGTGTTCGACAGCCTGCGATACCTGGTCGACAACATCCACCGGGTGCCGGCGTTCGTGATCCCGGCCGTGGAGGGGCGGACCGACCGCGCGCCGGCCACCGTTCAGGCGGGCACCTGGGGTTCGATCCTGCCGGCCGTGTGGAGCTTCATGCTCGCCGCTCGCGAGCGCGGCCTCGGCACCGTCTGGACCACCGCGCAGGGACCGCTCGAACGCGAGCTCGCCGGCGTGCTCCGGGTGCCGTACGACGAGGTGATGCTGGCCGCGTTCATCCCGCTGGCGTTCACGCTCGGCACCGACTTCCGCCCGGCCAAGCGGGTCCCGCGCGACCAGGTCCTGCACTGGGACCGGTGGTAGGCGCTACTCGAACGGCGTCGGGTCGCCGGCGCCGATGCGGACCAGTTCGGGGACATCGTCGGAGAAGTCGACGACGGTGGTCGGTTCGGTGCCGACCTCGCCCTCGATGACGGCGTCGATCTGGTTGTCGAGCTCTTCCTTGATCTCCCAGCCCTGCGTCATCGGCTCCTCGTGGCCGGGCAGCAGCAGCGTGCTGGAGACCAGCGGCTCGCCCAGCTCGGCGACCAGCGCCTGGGTGACGACGTGGTCCGGGATCCGGACACCGACGGTCTTCTTCTTCGGATGCAGCAGCCGGCGCGGGACCTCTTTGGTGGCCGGCAGGATGAACGTGTAGCTGCCCGGCGTGGCCGCCTTGATCGAGCGGAACACCGCGTTGCTGATGTGCACGAACTGCCCGAGCTGCGCGAAGTTCTCGCAGACCAGCGTGAAGTGGTGCCGGTCGTCCAGGTGCCGGATGCCGCGGATCCGGTCGATACCGTCCCGGTTGCCCAGCTGGCAGCCGAGCGCGTAACAGGAGTCGGTCGGGTACGCGATCAGCCCGTCCTCGCGCAGCAGGTCCACCACCTGCCCGATCGACCGCCGCTGAGGGTTCTCGGGATGGATGTCGAAATACCTCGCCATGGCCGTCGAGCCTACTGCGCCGGGCCGGTGGGTACGGCGGTCACCACCAGGTTGTCCTGATATCCGCCGCGGGACGGGTCGTACGCACCCGTGCAGGTGATCAGCACCAGCCGGTGATCGACCGTCTGATCGAACGCCCCGCTCGTCGTGGCCAGCGCGTCCTTCCGGACCGCCGCGACCGACACCACCCGGTACGACGCCGTGTGCCCGGAGCCCCGCAGTACGACGACCTCACCTGGCCGTACGCCGCGCAGCCGGGCGAAGTACCCGAGGCCCTCGGTCTTCGTGTCGACGTGCCCGGCGAGCACCACCGAGCCGTACGGGTCACCGGCCTCGGCGCCGCCGTCCCACCACCCGACGTTCTGCGCCTTCGCCGGCACCTGGAGCAGACCGTCGACGGTCGTTGCCGTGAGCACCGATGCGTGACTGCCGCCGGGCAGCACCACCAGCTGCGGTACGAACCGCACGCGCTGACTCGGCGCCGGCGTACCAATCTGTCCGGGCGGTACGGACGTCGCGGTGGTCGGCGGCGTACCCGTGGTGTGGAAGGTGAACGGCGCCGTCGGTGCCGGCGCCGCACCGCTCGCCCCGGCCGAGCATCCGGCCAGGGCGAGGCAGCACAACGCGATGCCGAGCCGTTTCAGCGACGGACCGCTTTCCGGCTGACTTTTTGGCCGGCACCGACGGCGAACGCGAGCGCGGCGAGGAACACCACGATCCACAGCCCCGACTGGCCGGCAGAGCTCTGCGCCTGGTCGAGCGCTGCCGCCTGTCCACCGGTGCCGGTGTTCACCACCCGCGGCTTGTCCGACCCGGTGGCCGGAACCTTGATCGTGCCGAGGGCGACGGTCATCGTCTTCTGGCTCGGCGCACCGATCGCGAACACCCGGGTCAGGTACCCGGCCTTCACCGGCAGCGCCAGCGGACCGAGGACGACCGGCGAGGTCGCACCGGTCGGCACGATCTCCACCTGGTACGTCGCGGCCGGCACGACCACGTCGAGTGACTCACCGTTCGCGACGTTCTGGAAAAGCACCTTTCCGTTCACCCGGATGTCGGCCGGACCGACCGCCGCGTCGTGCGCGACCCGCAATCCGGCTTTGTCCTTCGGTACGCCGGTCAACTTGTTCACGTACGTCGTGATCAAGGGCGCACCGCCCGGCGACACCGGCTGATGAATGACGACGTCCAGACTCGCCCCGGACGCCGCCGTGACCTCGCGCTGGATCACCGTCCGGCCGCCCTGTTTCGCGGTGATCGTCCGCTTCCCTGCCGCCACCCCGAACGGCCCGATCAGCTTCCCGCCGGCCACACCGGTGGCCACCAGATGTCCGTCAACACTGATGTCCAGGCTCCGCCCGGGCAGGCCCTGGACGAAGTAGAGGTTGGCCCCGGCCGCCGCGTCCGCCGGCTGCGCCACTACTACCGAGAGCAATATCAGAATTACCGGACCTAGAATTCTCGAAACCTTTTTGTGCACTGTCCGAGATTGCTCGGACACGTCCCGTCCGTGCATTTTCTCCCCCTCTTGAAATTTACCGCCCCCATGAATTCGGGCGTATCCTAAATCCACTTCGACCCGGCCACCAAGGGGACGCACGGGTCTTGTATCCGGGGGGTGCCGGTGCGGGCAGCGGTCCGGGGTCTGACGGCGGTCGCGCTGTTGCTGGGGTACGGCGCGGCCGCCGCCTGTTCGGGCGACTCAGCCGTACCGACGGCGCCGAGTCCCGGACTGGACGGCGCACGCCCGGCCGCATCGCCGACGGCGACCGGATCCACCACGCCGGGGGTCGGGCTCACCGTCGTACCGCGCTCGGACGGCTCGTTCGACATGACCGAGGATCTGCGGCTGTCCGCGGCCACGGACGTGCTGCAGTTGCAGCTGCCCGCGTCCGGCGCCCAGCTGCCCGGCCTGATGTCGCCGACGAATCCGCAGGTGACGAATCTGAACGTGATCGCCGACGACCAGTCGGTACCACTCACGGAGACCACGCTCGACGGGCCCGACTACATCCCGCTGATCGCCGCCGCGACCCGGATCCGGTTGACGTACCGGCTGTCCGGGTCGGCCGTACTGGCCACCCCGTCCCGGTCGCCCCGGGCGGGCGCGGTGGTCCGACCGCTGACCGCGAGCGCCGACGGGTCGCTGCCGACCGACGTCACGGTGACGACGGGGCTGCTGAACGCCGTCTGCCCGCTGCTCCCCGAGCCGCGGTGCGCCGTCGGCGATCCGCCGCATCTCGCGATCGAACCCGGTATCCCGGCCGGGAAGGCCCTCGTCGTCCTGCAGCTCGATCTGCCACGCTGAGGTCCATGAGTACAGAAGGGCAGATCGCGCTGGGCACCAGCCGCGGTCGCTGGGTCCTGGCCGCGACGGCACTCGGGTCGGGGATGGCGTTCCTGGACGGGACGGTCGTGAACGTCGCGCTGCCCGCGATGGGCAAGGACCTGAACGCCGACATGGCCGGCCTGCAGTGGATCGTGAACGGCTACATGCTGATGCTCGCCTCGCTGGTGCTGCTCAGCGGCTCGCTCGGCGACCGGCTCGGCCGGCGGCGGACGTTCGTCGTCGGAGTGATCTGGTTCGCGGCGGCCTCGGTGCTGTGTGCGTTCGCGCCGAACCTCGAGGTGATGATCGCCGGCCGGGTCCTGCAGGGCATCGGCGGCGCGCTGCTGACGCCGGGCAGCCTGGCGATCCTGCAGACCACGTTCCGGCACTCCGACCGCGGCAAGGCGGTCGGCACCTGGTCCGGCCTGACCTCGGTCGCGGCGGCCGTCGGCCCGTTCGTCGGCGGCACGCTTGTCGACAGCGGGTACTGGCAGCTGATCTTTCTGATCAACGCGCCGCTCGCGCTGGTGACGGTGATCGTCACGCTGCGGCACGTGCCCGAGACCCGCGACGAGGAGGCCGGCGGCAAGCTCGACTTCACCGGCGCGATCCTCGCCACCGTCGGCCTGGCCGGCTTCACGTACGGCCTGATCAGCGCCGGCGACCACGGCTTCGGCGACCCGATGATCCTGGCCAGCCTGACGATCGGCATCCTCGCGTTCGCCGGGTTCGTCGAGGTCGAGCGCCGCGGCGCGCACCCGATGCTGCCGCTCGGCATCTTCGCCAACCGCCGCTTCACCGGCGCGAACCTGGTCACGGTCGTCGTGTACGGCGCCCTCGGTACGGCGACGTTCCTGGTGGTGGTGTACCTGCAGACCGCGCTGCATTACTCGGCGCTCTGGGCGGGCGCGGCGCTGCTGCCGATGACCGCGCTGATGCTCGGCCTGTCCGGGTACGCCGGCGGGCTGTCGGACCGGATCGGCGCGCGCATCCCGATGACCGTCGGGCCGGTGCTGATGGCGGGCGGGTTCCTGCTGATGCTCCGGATCGACACCAACTCCAGCTACGTGACCGCCGTACTGCCGGCCGTCGTACTGCTCGGGCTGGGGCTCGTGTCGACGGTGGCGCCGCTGACCGCGACCGTGCTGTCGTCGGTCGCGGACCACCACGCGGGGATCGCGTCCGGCGTGAACAACGCGGTCGCCCGGTCGGCCCAGCTGATGGCGGTCGCCGCGATCCCGATGGCGGCCGGCATCACCGGCGACGCGTACCGCGACCCGGTTGCCTTCCACAACGGCTTCGGGAAGGCACTGGTGATCTCCGCCGTCCTGGCCGCGGCCGGCGGCGCGATCGCCTGGTTCACGCTCGGCGAACGCCCCCGGCCCGGTCTCGTGCACCACCACCCGCACTGCGCGCTGGAGGCACCGCCGTACGCGGACAGCAAGAACTGATTTGTCGACTTGTCCCCCGACGTGCTCGTCTTCGTGATCACCAACGCGGTGATCGCCACGCTGCTCGAGGCGTTCCCGGAGGAGATCTGCCTGCGCGGGCACACCTGGACGGCGCTGCGGTCGCACTACCGCGGGGCGATCGCGGCCGTCGGTACGACGTTCCTGTTCCTGCTCGTGCCGGGTCTTTCGACCGTCGTACAGGCGATCCTGACCGCGTCACCGGACACGATCCGCCTGGTCCCCGCGGGGCAGGATCCGGTGTCGTACCCGATCCTGCTGACGATCTTCGGATTCACGCTGATCGCGGCCCGGCAGGCGACCGGGTCGCTGTGGACGAGCATCGGCACGCATCTCACGTTCCTCACCGTCAACCGGATCAGCCTCGACGGGACCGCCCGGGACGCGGGCTGGTCGGCCGACCTGGCGAGTCCCGACGTACTGCTGCTGATCCCCGGTTATTTGTTGCTTGCAGCAATTACCTATCGGGTTCTTGGTACGCCGAGGTACCGCCGCCGGCTGGCCGGGTCGAGTCGTTCGATGGCGTAGCGGAGCATGGTCCGCGGCATCCGGCCGGCGTACCGGTCGAGGAACGCCCGCAGTTCGGCCTCGTCGACGCGCTTGCCGGCCTCGCGGAGCATCCACCCGGACGCCTTGTGGATCAGGTCCTCGCGGTCGTCGAGCACCTCGGCGGACAGCTTGTACGTGTCGGCGGTCTGGCCCTGGTTGATCAGGTACTGCGTCGCGACCAGCGCGATCCGGCGTTCCCACAGCGACGTCGAGCGGACGAGCTCGTACAGCGGGTCGCGCGGCTTGTCGAGCAGGTACCCGCCGACGACCTGCGGCGCGCTGCAGTCCACCAGGTCCCAGTTGTTGATGTACGCCGTGTTGCGCAGGTAGAGCTCGTACAGCGCCCGGAGCTCGGCCGGGTTCGCCGTACGCGACTTGAGGGCCTGTGTCGCGCGGTCGGCCAGCAGGCAGAGGATCGTCAGGCGGTGCTCGTGTACCGGGCTGGTCAGGGCCTGCTCGAGGTCGTCGAGCGGGAGGCCGGCCCGCAGGTACGGCTTCAGGATGTCGCGGATCGTGGACAGCTTGACGCCGATCATCTGGTCGCCGTGCCCGTACTCCCCGGGGCCGAGCTTGAAGTAGCGCGCGAGGAGTTCCGCAGCTGCCGGATCGGCGGCCGCGTCGACCTCGGCGAGCAATTGCGTCGTACTCAGACCGGCATCCCTCCAACCCTGTCGAGAACGCCCATACCGCCTTGTCTACCACTACTCTCAGGTCCGGCAGGTCACGCTCCGGGTTCCATCGTCGTGAGACCCGTTGTGACGCCTGCGCGATCAGGCATACGGTGTGGGGGCAGGGCAGTTCCATTCCGCCAGGACCCGCGTTCGTGGCGCTACCCCGGGGGAGACACCCGCGTGACAAGCCAGCCAGAGCCGCGGGACGGCGACATGATCAAGACCACGTTCGACGCTGTCACGGTGGAGCTGGAACCGGGCGTCCTGCTGGTCCGGATGTCCGGGGAGATCGACATCGCCAGCACGGAGTTCGCCGCCGAGGCGATCCGCGCCGCGGTTGCGCCGCCGGCGCGGCGGGTGCTGATCGACCTGTCCGCGGTCACGTTCTGCAGCTCCGCCGGCCTCGGCAACCTGGTCGAGGCCCGCAACCTCGCCGGGCAGCACGACATCACCCTCGCCCTGGTCGGCGTCGGGCGCCCGGTCGACCGTCCGCTCAGCGTCACCGGGCTCGGCGGGCAGTTCCGGATCTACGGCACCGCCGCCGAGGCACTCGCGGACTTCTGAGGTCGTTGAACCTTCGAGGCCACCGGGTGCGGTAGCCTCCGGTGTCTCCGACGAAGGAAAGTCATGGGTGAGCTAGCCAAGATCGTGGTCGTCGTACCGACCTACAACGAGCGGGACAACCTGCCTGTGCTGGCCGGACTGCTGTCCGACCTCAACCTGCCCGGCCTGGAGCTTCTGGTTGTCGACGACAACTCTCCCGACGGTACGGGCGACGTCGCCGACGAGCTGGCGAAGAAGTCGCCGGAGAAGGTCGGCGTACTACACCGGACGGTCAAGGACGGCCTCGGCCGCGCTTACGTCGCCGGGATCACCCGCGCGCTCGACGAGGGTGCCGACATCGTCATCCAGATGGACGCCGACCTGTCGCACCCGGCCTCGGTCATCCCGACAATGGTCGAGATGCTGCGGACCACCGACGCCGGCGTCGTGATCGGCTCCCGCTACGTCCCCGGCGGCTCCGCCGCGGCCGAATGGGGCTGGCACCGCCGGGCGCTGTCCGCCTGGGCGAACTTCTACGTGAACGCGATCCTGCGCCTGCACGTGAAGGACGCCACCGCCGGCTTCAAGGCCTGGAAGGCCGACACCCTCCGCTGGATCGAGGTCGCCTCGATCGCCAGCAACGGGTACTCGTTCCAGGTCGAGATGAACTACCGGACGGTCAAGCGCGGCCTCAAGATCGCCGAAACCCCGATCCACTTCGAGGAACGCACCGAAGGCGTCTCCAAGATGTCGCTGAAGGTCCAGCTCGAGTCGGCCCTGATGCCGTGGAAGCTGTTGCTCGGCCGCTCCTAGATCGACCGTGCCACCGAGGCGAGCATCCGGTCGACGGCGGGGTAGACGGCGGCCTTGACGTCGCGGCGGGCCGTCACACAGACGGCCACCGTCACGTTGTGGACCGAGTCGACGCCGGTCATCGTCGTACAGCGGCCGGCCACCGTCACGGTGACACCGCTGACCTTCAGGCGGCCGGTGTACGACAGCTGTGCCTGGTCGCGGATGTTCGAGTTCGCCGGGCTGACCGTCTCGACGGGTGCCTTCCGTACGGCGGTGGCCTTCGCTCCCCTGTTCAGACCGTCGACGACGTTCTGCGCGTAGGCGGCCGCCGGGAAGCCCACGGGATCGACGATGACGGTGACGAAGGCGCCTGGCGCAGGCGATTGGAGCACCAGCCCGTACTTCGAGTGCCATGACCTCTTCCAGCCCTTGACCGGCTGGACGTAGACGTCGTCGTACACCAGGAGACCCTTGTCGACGTCCTTCAGGGTCCTCCGCCGCTCCGGCGCCACGGTCGGCGCCACGGTTGGCCTCGGCGTCGGCTCCGGCGTGGCGGACTGGGTGTACGTCGGGCTCGGGGGCTCGGTGGTCGGGTCGGCGCTCGGGGTGGTCACGGCGTCGGAGTAGGTGGCGGTCGGGAGGCCGGCGTCGGCGCTGTCGTCGCCGCCGCGGGTCGTGACGAACGCGACGATGCCGCCCACCAGGAGGAGCACCAGCGCGACGGCACCGATCGGGAGCCAGGGGCGTTTGGGCTTGTTCGGCGGCTGGCTCCCTGGGTACTGCGGACCTGGGCCGCCGTACTGCGGTTGCGCTCCGTACTGCGGTTGCGCTCCGTACGGCGGTTGCGTGCCGTACGGCTGGTCTTGGTGTGACGGCTGGCGGCCGTACTGCGGCAGCGGGGCGGTCTGCGGCGGCGGACCGCCGTACGGGCCCTGCTGCGGATTCCAGGCGGGCGGTTGGGGATCGCTCATGGCGAAGCCTCGCTAGATCGTTCAAATAGTGGGCTGAACCGGACCCCGACCCGGCCGCGCCGAGGCTACCCCACGCCACGCCGTCCGGCCTACCCGTAGCCCAGCTCGTGCAGCCGTTCGTCGTCGATGCCGAAGTGGTGGGCGATCTCGTGCACGACTGTGATGTGCACCTCTTCCACCACGTCGTCGACGGTCTCGCAGATCCTGAGCGTCGGGTTCCGGTAGATCGTGATCCGGTCCGGCAGTACGCCGCCGTAGTAGTGCCCGCGCTCGGTCAACGGGATCCCCTCGTAGATCCCGAGCAGCTCCGGATCCCCCGCCGGCGGCTCGTCCTCCACGAACACCGCCACGTTGTCGATCAGCCCCGCCAACTCCCCCGGAACCTCGTCCAGCGCCTGCGCGACCAGCCCCTCGAACGCGGCCCGGCTCATCTCGATCACCCCACCAGTATCTCGTTTTGGAAGCTGGCGTGGTCTCCTCTATGCTTACGGCTGTCCCTGGAGCTTCGGCTCCCGCGGGTCCGAGTCCCCATCGTCTAGTGGCCTAGGACGCTGCCCTTTCAAGGCGGTAACGCGGGTTCGAATCCCGTTGGGGATACGGCCGAAGGCCGATGCAAAACCTAGCTCGGAGATGCTGTAGGATCATCGAGTCGCAAGGCCCAGTAGCGCAGTTGGTTAGCGTGCCGCCCTGTCACGGCGGAGGTCGCGGGTTCGAGTCCCGTCTGGGTCGCCAGGAGAAGGCGGCGGTGTCCAAACACCGCCGCCGAACTTTCTCCCCGGTCAGGTAGCTCAGCTGGTAGAGCGTCCGCCTGAAAAGCGGAAGGTCGGCGGTTCGAGACCGCCCCTGACCACTACGAACCCTCTCCATTCATGGGGAGGGATTTTCTCTGTCTGCGGGCGGGCGGTCGTCGGGGCTTTGCGTCCTACGATGGCTGGGTGTTGTCTGAGCCGGTTGCGCTGGAGTGGGGTCCGGGGACGTGGGAGGCGTGGCATCCGCGGACGGTGGCGGGGCTGCTGGCGGGGACGGATGCGCGGTGGTGGGTGGTTGGCGGCTGGGCTTTGGATCTGTTTCGGGGGCGACAAACTCGTGAGCACGAGGATCTGGAGATCGCGACTCCGATCGGGGACTTCGATCTGATTCGCGAGCGGCTGGCGGCGTATGAGTTCTTTGTCGCTGGTCGGGAAGGGTTCTGGCCTGTCGACGGAGCCGGGTCCGCGTACTTCGAGTATCAGCAGACGATGGCGCGCGACCCTGCCACGGGCAAGTGGTGCATCGACGTGATGCGGGTCCCGGGCGACGGGGCGAACTGGATCTGTTCACTGGATCGCAATATCCACCGGCCGTACGGCGAGGCGATCGCGCGCACGGCTGATGGGATTCCGTACCTGCGACCGGAGCTTGTGCTGCTTTTCAAGGGGCTGCAGACCCGTCCGAAGGATCAGGCGGACTTCGAGGCGACCGTGCCGCATCTGAGTGCTGAAGCCCGCGGTTGGTTGGCACAAGCGCTGGCCGAGACCAGAGGCGACAGTCATCCGTGGATTGGCGTGCTAGAGCTGGGCTCTTAGTACGTCGATCGCGCCGCCTGGGGTGGATGGGTTGTGGCCGTGGGTGGTTAGCCAACGGACTAGTAGGCGGGTTCGTAGGGACCACCAGGCGTGGATCACGTTGAGGTCGACGGGGGTGGCGTAGCCGGTGAGGAGGGCGTTGAGGTGGGGCTGGTGGGCTACGGTCAGGCTGGCTAGGTCGTAGAGGGGGTCGCCTTGGCCGGCTTCGGACCAGTCGATGATGCCGGTGAGTGCGGTGCCGGCGGTGAAGACGTGGGCGATATGTAGGTCGCCGTGGGTGAAGGCTGGGTTCCAGGGGCGGAGGGCGGCTTCGGCTAGGTCGCGGTTGCGGGTGACAAGGTCGGCGGGGAGTACGTCGTCGGCGATCAGTCGCTCGCATTCGCGGTCCAGGTCCGCGGTCAGCTCGTCGAGAGGGCGGCCGGCGCGGCCGGGCCAGGGTGGGGCGGGGGCGTTGTGGAGTTCGCGGAGGGCGGCGCCTGCTGCGGCCCATGCTTCGGGGGACGCGGTGGACGGTTGACCGACTCGGCCGAGCACGGTTCCTGGGACGGCGGAGAGCGCGAGTACGGGCGGCTCGCGCCACAGGATCTCCGGGGTCGGCACCGGGGCCAGCGTCATCGCCTGGACCTCGCGGTCGATCCGCGCCTGGTCGGCGTCCACCTTCAGGAACATGTCACCGACGCGCAGGGTCGCGCGCTCGGAGTGTGCGGCGACGACGGCGATCTCTTCCACTGGTGACCACTATTCGGGGGACGGCCGCAGGGTGTCGCGGGATTATCACGCACGACTGCGCGGCTGGGCGTCGGCTGCTGATGATTCGCGTTCGGTGAGGAATTCGTTCAGGAGTTGGAAAAGGATGGCTGTGGCGTGCGGTTCCTGCTCTTCGGAGAGGTTCCAGAGGTTTGCGGTCTTTGCCCAGCCCGGCTACCTGTCACTCCGTCCAGCCCTCCAGGAAAAAGAGTGGGGTGGCCTAGGAACATCCCGCAGCTTCCCGTGGGTCAAGGGCGGAGGGGGCCGAAGAGTAGGCGGCCTATGAGGGCTGCTAATAGGAGGGCGGCCAGGCCTGTGAGGGACAGGATGCAGGCCGCGGTTTTGGCGATGGTCAGGGGGCGGGTGGTTCGGGTGAAGCCGTCGGTGAGGATGGCTACGGTGGCCAGGATTAGGAAGGCTGTGGCGGCTGCGGTCAGGACGATGTAGTGGTGGCCGCCGAGGGTTGCTGTGGCGGTGAGTTTGGAGTCGTGGTCCAGCCAGGCGCCGAAGGTGTAGAGCCAGATCACGGCGGCCAGGTCGGCGGCCATCACGAGCCAGAGGGTGTACGGCGATTTGCGTACGGGCGTGGCCTGGCGGGTCGACGTACGGGAGAGCAACGCGGCGGCGAGGTAGCGCCGGGCGGGGACGCGGAGGCGTGGGTCGGGCCGCGGCCGGCGCGGGACCTGCGGCCGGCACGGCTGGTGCGGTCAGCGCTGGGGCTGCGGTCGGCGCGGGTGGTGCGGGCGGCGTGGAGGCTGCGGTGGGCGCGGTCCGGATCCTCGGTTTCTCCCGTCTGCCCCGCGCGTCGCGTGGCTACAGTTGGCTTCAGGTCGACTTCGGTACTACGGTAGAGCTACGGTGTAACCAGGGTCAATCGCCAGTTTGTCAGGAACAATGGGTGAGCGATCTCCGGCCGAATGCCCCGCCGGTCCACGGATGGCACG
This sequence comes from Kribbella sp. NPDC059898, assembly GCF_042730855.1. Classification (NCBI taxonomy): domain Bacteria; kingdom Bacillati; phylum Actinomycetota; class Actinomycetes; order Propionibacteriales; family Kribbellaceae; genus Kribbella; species Kribbella sp. NPDC059898. Next base: position 1,049,277 of record NZ_JBHWKR010000001.1, on the reverse strand, counting down.
GCGTACGAGCGACCCTCGGACGCCGCACTACAGTGGGGCTCGGTGAAGTCGGGTAGAGCCGGGTGTACGATCAGCCGATCCGCCGCACCCGCTGTTGGTCGACCATTTCGGGAGTGAGAGTGGCCCCCTCTCCAGAGGCCGTACGACTCGCCAGACGACTCCGGGACCTTCGGGAATCCGAGCGACTGACCCAGAAGGACCTGTCGAACGCGTTGAGCGCCGCCGAGGTCCGCGTCGCGGTGGCGACGATCAGTTCCTGGGAATCACAGTCCAACCCGAAGCTGCCCCCGGAGGAGCGGCTGCGCTCGTACGCGCTGCTGTTCGCGATGACGGTCGTCCCCGACGGCGTCCCCCGCGAACAGGAACTGAACACCGCCGAACGCGAACGCTTCAACGCCCTGCACCGCGAACTCGTCGGCCTCCGCGACGACATCCGCCACCACCAGACCGGCACCCCCACCTCCAGCGGCTCCTACACCTTCGACTTCGAATCCGGCCGCATCACCCTGATCTGCCCGGAGATCCCGGAGGACGGACGGTCGTCGCTCGCCGACCCGGAGAACCCGAACTTCACCAAGCTCTATCGGTACGCCGACCTCGACGCGCTGATCGAGATGTGGGGCCACGTCCGCGCCTCCAACCCGGAACTCCGGGTCCGGCACCGGTTGCCGTCGGAGGTGAGCGCGGACCATCTCTCCGGCCACATGATCCTGGTCGGCGGCATCGCCTGGAACCGGGTGACGAGCCGGCTGCTGCGAGTGCTCGACAACCTGCCGATCCGGCAGCTGTCGGTACCGGACCTGGCCGACGGCGAGATCTTCCGGTCCCGCGACGGCCAGGAGTACCGGCCGGTGTGGGAGGAACGTAAGGACTTCGACCCCGAGGAGGACGGCGCGCCGTCGACGGCCGACCTCGAGGCGGACCAGACGCAGGACGTGTGGCGGGGCGACAAGCCGCGTGAACTCGTCGAGGACGTGGCGTTGTTCGCCCGGCTGCCCAACCCGTTCAACCACAGCCGGACCATCACGATCTGCAACGGCGTCTACAGCCGCGGCGTTCTGGGCGCGGTCCGGACGCTCACCGACGACGCGGTCCGCGAGCGCAACGAGACGTACCTGGCCAACCGGTTCCCAGGCGGCGTCTTCGGTCTGCTCATGCGCGTCCCGGTGGTGAACGGCGAGGCCGTCACGCCGGACCTCGAGATCGAGGAGAACCGACTGTACGAATGGTCACCGGAGGACGACACCGAATGAGCCGCAGATCCCGACAAATCCAGTCGTCCCACGCGGGCCTGCTCTGCGACGGTTCCGCTCCGGCGGCTCCGGCCGCGAGCAGCAAGCTCGACGCGATCGTCGTACCGGCCGCGCGCCGGGCAACCGAGCTACGGTCCGTGATCGAACTGGCGGCCGACCTGCGCGTACCGCTCGTCATCCTGTGCAGCCGCGAGGCGCTGCTGGACAAGGTCGTCGAACGGGTGAACGGCACGTTGTACGCCCAGGCGCTGGTGATCCAGGTACCGGAGGACTACCGGCCGCCGTGCCCCACCCCGAAGACCTCGGCGCGGAAGTTCCAGGAAGCCTCGGCCGGCCGGTCCAGTGACCTCAGCGCGAAGCGCAACCTCGGCCTGCTGTACGGCCGGCTGCGCGGCTGGAACAAGATCCTGTTCGTCGACGACGACATCCGCGGCCTCAAGTCCACGGACGTCGATCGGCTGACCGGTTACCTCGACCGGCATCCGGTCGCGTCGATGGCCAGCCGGAAGTTCCCCGACAACTCGGTGGTCTGCCACGCCCGCGGGAAGGTCGCACCGCAGGACGTGTTCGTCAGCGGTGCCGTCCTAGGCGTCGACCTGCAGCGCCCCGAGCTGTCCTTCTTCGCTGACATCTACAACGAGGACTGGTTCTTCTTCGCCCGGTACGCCGCCCGGCGGGCGATCCCGAAGATCGGCGAGGTCCGGCAGCTCGAGTACGAACCGTTCGCCGATCCGCAGCGCGCCGCCCGCGAGGAGTTCGGCGACCTGCTCGCCGAGGGGCTCTACGCGGCGTTCGAGAGCCAGCCCGGGATGCCCTTCGAGGAGCAACTCCGGCTCGCGATGCAGCCGACGTACTGGCACCGCTTCAAGGGCATCCGGCTCGCGACCATCGAGGACACCCTCGCGGCGGTGCGGAACGCGGAGGCGTCGATCGACCAGTTCCCCCGCGTCGTCCGTTCGCTGGAGACCGCGCGGCGGTGGACGAACCGCATCTCCGCGAACCTGTGCGTGGAGTTCATCAAGAGCTGGCAGGAGGACGAGGAGCTCTGGCAGAAGATGCTCGCCAACCTCCCGTCGGGGCAGCGCAAGGAAGACGCGTTGAGCCAGCTGCGGCTGACGAACTGGGTCTCCTGCGGGTACGGGCTACGCACCGAATCGCAGGCGGATCTCGCGGCGGCCGGAGCCGTCTGAGAGGAGTTGGCGTTCGCCGGTGGGGCTGAAGCCGAGGCGGTCGTAGACCTGGCGGGCGACGGTGTTGGTGTCCAGGACCCAGACGCGCCATTCGGTGACGGCGGGTTCGGCGGTGGCGAGTTGGGCGAGGATGGCCCGCAGTACGCCGTTGCGGCGGTACCGCGGGTCGACCCAGACCGACTCGATGTGGCGTTCGTACGGCGCACGCCCGGGGACGCGGACGGAGCTTGCCATGCCGACGATGCGGGCGGTGTCCCGGGCGACGACCCACCGCATCCGGGTGAAGCGTTCCCGCCAGCCGTCCTCACCGACGGTCACCTCGTCCTCGTAGTCGGCGATGTACGCCGACGGTGAGTCCTTGAGGGCCCGGAGGCGTACCTCTCGGGCGATCGGCCAGTCGTCGGCACCGAGCATGGCGAGTTCCAAGGTCCCGGACCCCTTCGGGAGATGGCAGCACAGCATCCATACCAGTGTCGCCGTTTCGCCGATCACCAAACCGTCGCGCCGGCAATGTCACATCCGGTGACCGGTTTCAGTGGCAGATCGCCCGGTCCACGAACGCGTCGACGGAGGCGTCCGGGTTGGTCCTGAAGTCGGGTGTGACGGCAACGGTGACCTGCCGCCGGGTGTCCTCGGTGGCGTACGAGTACGCCTGGTACGCGAGCGCGTCGCCGTCGTTGCCGTACACCCGTACCTTGCAGGAGGTGTCGTGCCACGACAGCCCGAGCCCGTACGTACCGCCCTCCGTGCCGGGCGTCTTCATCTCGGCGAGCAGCCGCGCCGGGAGCAGCCGGCCGCCGAGCAGCGCGGCGAAGAACCGGTTCAGGTCGCGCGTGGTCGAGATCAGCTCGCCGCCGGCGCCGAACAGGGACGGGTTCATCTCGGTGAAGTCGACCAGCCCGCCGTCCTTCGGGACGTACCCGTGCAGGTGCGCTCCCCGGATGTACGTCGACGTGCCCGGCATCGTCGTACCGTGCAGCCCGAGCGGCCGGATCACGCGGCGCTCGACCTGCTCGCCGTACGTCTGCCCGGTGACCTTCTCGATGATCTCGCCGAGCAGCAGGTAGTTCGTGTTCGAGTAGTTGAACTGTGAGCCGGGCTGGTCGAACACCGGCGGATGCGCGAGCGCCCGCTGGATCTGCTCGGCCGCGGTCCAGATCCGGAACTGGTACGTGTAGAACTCGGCGTTCGGCGGCATCGCGAGCGTGTTCTTGTAGTCGTACAGCCCGCTCGTGTGGTTGAGCAGCTGGCGGACGGTGATGTTGCCGCCGTTCGGTACGACGCCGGGCAGCCATCGCTCGACCGGATCGTCCAGCCGCATCCGCCCCTCGGCGACCAGTTGCAGTACGACGGTGGAGACGAACGTCTTGGTGATACTCCCGGCCCGGAACCGCCCCGCCGCCGGAACGGGCCGGGACGTCCCCAGCTCCGCGACCCCACTGCTCCCCCGCCACACGTGCCCGCCGTCCCGTACTTCAGCTACTGCCCCGATCGCCTTCACGTCCTGCAAACCTCCGGACGGAACCGCAGCCAAGACTCCAGCAGTTACCAACGCCACCAGCATCGTTATCTCCTCACAAGATCCGTTGCCCTCAACCCAACCGGCTCCGGACCCCGTGAGCATCAGGGATCACCCCGTAAAGCGACTGCGCGTTCCACCCAGTTGTCCAGGATGGTTGCCGTGCGCAACGTCAGGCGGCGGCGGTGGCTTCGGTGAGTTGTTCGGAGGTGGGCTGGAGTTGCGGGGTCGCGAGGGTCAGCAGGACGTTGGCGATCGCGAAGACGGCGGCCGCGAGCAGACCGCGTTCGTACCCGGACTGCAAAGCCTGCAGCTGGGTCGCGCCGTGGGTGAGCTCGTTGGTGGTGTGCGTGATCGACAGCGTGGTGACGATCGCGAGCCCGAGCGCGCCGCCGACCTGGTACATCGCGTTGACGACGCCCGACGCGGCGCCCGCCTCGACCGGGCGTACTTCGGAGACCGCGTTGATCTGACCCGGTACGCCGACCCCGATGATGCCGAAGCCGAAGACGATCAGGCCGGGCAGCAACTGACTCGCGTAGCTGCCCGTGGCGTCGGCCTGTGAGAGCAGGAGCAGACCGACGACGCTCAGCACCGCACCGGCCAGCTGCACCGTACGGGTACCGAGCCGCTGCACCAGCTGCGACGCCAGCACCGCACCGACGATCGCCGCGCCACCCATCGGCAGGAAGTGGATGCCCGCCTCGAGCGCACTGTCGCCACGCACCTGCTGCAGGTAGATCGCGGTCAGGAAGAACATCGACAGGAACCCGGCCCCGTTCAGCGCGAGCGAAGCACCGGAAACGCTCAGCGCCCGCGACCGGAACAACCGCAACGGAACCAGCGGCGAAGCGGACCGCGATTCGACGAAGACAAACGCACCCAGCAGCACGACACCGGCCGTCAGTACGCCGATGACTTCAAAGGAACCCCACCCGGAAGGCTCCGAGCGTACGACGCCATAAACAACAGCCATCAGCCCAGCCGTTCCGAGAACAGCGCCCAGAGTGTCGAATGTGCGCCGACCCGTCGAGTGCCGTACGTCGCGCACGAAGACCGGGATCAGGGCGACCAGAGCGAGCACGATCGGGACGTTCACGAAGAACACCCACTGCCAGCTCAAGGAATCCACCAAGACCCCGCCGGCGACGACGCCGAGCGTTCCGCCGAGGCCGGCCAGGCCGCCCCAGACGCCCATCGCGATGTTGCGTTCGCGGCCGTGGGCGAAGGTCATCGTCAGGATCGCCAGCGCCGACGGCGAGAGCAGCGCGCCGCCGAGCCCCTGGACCGCGCGGGCCCCGATCAGGAACTCCGGCGAGTTGGACAGCCCCGCGATCAGCGAGGTGGCGCCGAAGAGCAGCAGGCCCGCGCTGAACACCCGGCGCGGCCCGAGCAGGTCGGCCATCCGCCCGCCGAGCAGCAGGAAGCCGCCGAAGAGCAGGGTGTACGCGTTGATCACCCACTGCAGGGAGTCGGCGGAGAAGTTCAGGTCCGCCTGGATGTGGGGCAGCGCGACGTTCACGATCGTCACGTCGAGCACCACGATGAACTGCGCGAGGGCCAGCACCGCCAGGGTGGCCCAAGGACTGCGTCGCATCGCCGTACCTCATTACTCGGAGTGATGTCTACACCGTATGTATACGGCGTAAGCTTACGGAGTAGACAGTAGGTCTACGGTGTAGACTTGTCAACGTGATCACCAAGGAGACCGCCCGCCGGCTCGATCCGGTGCGGGTCGTCGACACCGCACTGGCCATCGCCGACGACGAGGGACCGGCCGCTGTCTCGTTCCGGAAGCTCGCCGCGCAGCACGACGTCACGCCGATGGCGCTGTACCGGCACTTCAAGGACAAGGACGATCTACTGGCCGCGCTGGGCGACCGGCTGCTCGCGGACGTCGTACTGCCGGCGCCGACCGACGCGCCGTGGGACCAGCAGCTGCACGCGCTGCTGACCGCGTTCGTCGAGGCGCTCCGCGCACACCCGCGACTGGCGGACCTCACGCTGGCACGGATCCTGGTGGCCGAGCCCGGTCTCGCGCTGGCCGAGCGGGCGCTGGGGCTGCTGGTCGAGGGCGGCTTCTCGGTCGACGACGCGGCGGAGATCGGCCGGCAGTCGATCTGCTCGCTGATCGCGCTGGTCACCACGGACCCGGTCGCCCGCGAGGTGAGCGACCCGGAGGCCCGCGAGGCGTCACTGCGGCGCAAGCGGGCGTCGCTCGGCGCGCTGTCGCCGACGCAGTACCCGCTGGTGACCTCGGCCGCGGGCGCGCTGGTCTGCCCGTCGTCGCAGGACCGGTACTACGCGGTCGGCGTCGATCTGGTGGTCGCCGGGATCCGCGGCGTACTCGATCAGTGATGTGTGTCTGACGGCACGAAGCCGGGCGAGAGGACTACGCTCCGAGACGGAGCGATTCCACACTCTATGGAGGTACACCGATGGCGGGGAAGTTCGAGCTGTACAAGGACAAGTCCGGGGAGTTCCGGTTCCGCTTGAAGGCTGGGAACGGCGAGATCATCGCCACCAGCAGCGAGAGCTACAAGACCAAGGCCTCCGCGCTCAACGGGATCGACTCGATCAAGCGGAACGCCGCCGAGGCGAACGTCGACGACCAGACTGACTGATACCTCAAGCAAACAAGGGGGTTCTCCGCCACCGAGCGGAGAACCCCCATCTTTTTCAGAGCCCTTCCGAGAACACCACGCCGCGGATCTCCACGCCCAGCCCCTCGATGCCGGCGTCCGGGATCATCGCGGCCAGCTCGGCCGCCCGCTCGCGCGACGCCACGTCGATCAGGTAGAACCCGCCGAGGAACTCCTTCGACTCGATGAACGGCCCGTCGGTGACCGCCGGTACGCCGCTGCGCACCTTCACGACCGCGGACTCGGCCGGCTGCGTCAGCGCCAGCGTGGCGACGAACTCCCCGGACGCCTTGATGGTGTCCATGAACTTCTGGTGCCCGGCGCCGATGGCCTGCTGCTCCGCCTCCGGCAGCGCCTCGAGGATCTCGGTGTTGATGTTCAGGACCAGTAGGTACTTCACGGTGTTCTCCTTCGGGACCGGCCCCCGCCGATCGGGCGCCTTCATCCATCAGTACGGAGCGGGCCGGCGCTCCTTGACATGCCCTAGTTTTCTTTCATGACGACCGGGCTGAGTCTCACAGATGTCCAGGCCGCCGCCGACCGGCTCGCCGGGGTGGCGCACCGTACGCCGGTGCTCACCTCGCGGACGCTCGACGAACGGGTCGGGGCGCGGGTGTTCCTGAAGGCGGAGAACTTCCAGCGGATCGGCGCGTTCAAGTTCCGCGGCGCGTACAACGCGATCAGCCGGCTCGGCCCGGAGCAGCTCGCGGCCGGCGTCGCGGCGTACTCGTCGGGGAACCACGCACAGGCCGTCGCGCTGGCGGCCGGGATGGCCGGTACCACCGCGGTGATCCTGATGCCGGAGGACGCCCCGCCGACGAAGGTGGCCGCGACCCGCGGGTACGGCGCCGAGGTGGTGACGTACGACCGGTACACGCAGGACCGGACCGCCCTGGCGCAGGAGCTGGCGGCGGAGCGCGGGCGGACGCTGATCCCGCCGTACGACCACTACGACGTGATGGCCGGCCAGGGGACGGTCGCGCTGGAGCTGATCGAGGACGTCGGGCATCTCGGCGCGCTGCTGGTCCCGGTCGGCGGCGGCGGGCTGATGGCCGGCTGCGCGACGGCGGCGACGCTGATGTCGCCGGGGATCCGGATGATCGGCGTCGAGCCCGCGGCCGGCGACGACCACGCCCGTTCGCTGGCGGCCGGCGAGCGGGTGCAGATCGACGTACCGCGGACGATCGCGGACGGGCAGGCGATCGAGACGCCGGGCGAACTGACGTTCGCCGTGAACCGGCGGCTGGTGGAGTCGTTCGAGCCGGTCAGCGACGAGGAGATCGTGGCCGCGATGGCGTTCGCGTTCGAGCGGCTGAAGATCGTCCTGGAGCCGAGTGGGGCGAGCGCACTGGCGGCCTTGCTGGCCGGCCGGATCCACGGGCTGCCGGAGCGCGTCGGAGTGGTGCTGTCCGGCGGGAACGTGGGCCTGGAGCGCTTCCACGAATTGCTGAATACTCAAGAACTTTAGGGTGCCCTGACCACGCTCTGTGCCCGTTGTCACAGAAAGCCATCGGCCACTGTGACGGAGACCACACCGAAGCCCGCAAAAGGCGCCTGCGCCCCGCTCAGACGCGCTCAGGACACCTGGTGTTCACCCACACTTGCTGACCCGTCAGAGGACCACTCAGGCCCTTTCTGGAGCGACTTTGTGGATTGAAGGGTTTGCGTCGTGATCGTTCTGTTATACAGTCGTCGGCGGTTCGGTAACCAACACGAATCGCACACGAGTCAACGCCGAGCTCCGCCAGGCTCGTGTGCTCCCCTCGAATACCAATGGCGGAGGTGGGGGACCCAGGAAGTTGGGTCTCGACCGTGAGTGGTCGAAACCCTGGGGTGAAGTCCGCGGGAGCGGACCGGGCTATGAATCCCAGCCCGAACCCGACAGCTAACTTCACAGGCGTCGGGAGACAACCATGCCCGTCACTGCCCGACGGACGTCGCTTTCGCGCGCCGTCAAGCCTGCTGATTCCAGTACCGACCGGCCCACCGGCCGGACACTGGCGAAGCACCGCAAGTCCAGCAAGTCCGGTGCCCCTCGCGCCGCGGCCGCCGTCCTCACGGTCGGTCTCGCTGTCGGTGGTGGAGCCGCACTGAGCCTCAGCACCACCCCGGCGACCGCGTCCGCGGCCACCATGACCGCCGCTCAGCAGCGCGGTCACATGAGCATCCCGAGCCGGCCGCTGCTCCGCAAGGGCGACTCCGGCCCGACCGTGAAGTACGTCCAGAAGGCCCTGCACCTGGGTCCGGACGGCTACTTCGGCAACAGCACCGTCGCCGTGCTCAAGAAGTTCCAGACGTCCTGGGGCCTGCGCTCCACCGGCTACACGGACAAGAACACCTGGGGCCGGCTGACCTGGGCCGCGAAGCACAAGGTGCTGTACGGCAACCACGGCGCCGCCTCGGCGAGCGTCGGTACGTTCCGGGCCAAGGTGCTCGCGGAAGCCGCCAAGCTCAAGGGCACGCCGTACCGCTACGGCGGCACGACGACCAGCGGCTTCGACTGCTCCGGCTACACCGGCTACGTGTACAAGTACGCCGGCAAGAAGCTGCCCCGCACGTCGCGTCAGCAGTACGCCGCGACCAAGCACATCAGCCGCAGCGCTGCGAAGCCGGGCGACCTGGTGTTCTTCCACAACGGTGGCGGCGGTGTGTACCACGTCGGCATCTATGCGGGCGGGAACACGCTGTGGCAGGCCTCGAAGCCGGGACGTCCGGTGGCCAAGTCGAAGATCTGGAGCAGCAGCGTCACCTTCGGGCGCGTCTGATTCCTGACCGGCGAGCGCCCTTCCCCCAAGCGGGCGCCGCCGGTCGTCAGCGTCCTCTCCCCCAGGAACGCTGACTTCCGAAACCGGCCCGGGCCGTCGCCCCCCACCCCTCCGACGGCGCGGGCCGGTTTCCTTTTGTTCACCCCCGACTTCTACGCTGACCGCTCTTCAACAGCGGAGGCGTGCGTGAAGCGACTGGTCGTAACGCTCTGGCTCGCCTCGATTGGCGCCAGCACCTACGCCTACACGCGGGCACTCGTGGAGCGGTCACACGCCACCGGCAAGTCCCAGCTCCACATCTTCCTCACATCCGGGGAGGAGCTGTTCATCTGGCACCAAGCGCCGGGATGGTTCTACCCGGTGCTCTGGCCCCTCTCGATCCTCACGTTCGTGCTCACCATCGTGTATGCGCGACGGCGCTAGTCGTCCAGGAGTCCGGCCTCGTACGCCAGGATCGCTACCTGGACGCGGTTGGTCGCGTCCAGCTTCACCAGGGCCCGGGAGACGTGCGCCTTCACGGTGGCCTCGCTCATGAACAGCTTCCGGCCGATGTCGGCGTTCTGCAGGCCGCGGCCGACCTCGACCAGGACCTCCCGCTCGCGTTCGGTGAGCCTGCTGATCCGTTCCTTCGCGGTCCGTCGCCGGTCGGTGCGCGGGTCGCCGGCGAAGTGCCCGATCAGCCGCCGGGTGACGGCGGGCGAGAGCATCGCGTCCCCGGCGGCCACCACCTTGATCGCCTGCACCAGCTCGCGCGGCGGCGTGTCCTTCAGCAGGAACCCGCTCGCCCCGGCCTGCAACGCGCGGAACACGTAGTCGTCCAGGTCGAACGTCGTCAGTACGACGATCTTGGGTGGATCCGGCAGCGCCTGCACCTCGCGGGTCGCGGCCAGCCCGTCCAGCCGCGGCATCCGGATGTCCATCAGTACGACGTCGGGCCGGTGCTCCTTGACCATCGCGGCGGCGTCCGCGCCGTCCTCGGCCTCGGCGACCACCTCGAGCTCCTCGTCGGACTCGAGGATCATCTTCAGCCCGGCCCGCACCAGCGCCTCGTCGTCCACGATCAGCAGCCGCGTCATCGTTCTCCCTCGTCCACGAGCACCGGCTCGCTGTCCTGCCGATGGTCGTCCCACGGTATCCAGGCCTCGACCCGCCAGCCGCCGTCGGTGGTCGGCCCGGTGGACAACCGGCCACCGGCCAGCTCCACCCGCTCCCGCAGACCGACCAGCCCGGCACCCGCACCGGGCAGCAGCGAGCCGGCCGCCACCGGCCGTACGTTCGTCACCTGGACCGTCACGCCCGTCCCGCGAGCGCCGTGCACCCGCACGTCGGTCGCCGCGCCGCGGGCGTGCTTGTGGACGTTGGTCAGCGACTCCTGGACGACCCGGTAGACCGTCCGGCCGACCGCCACCGGTACGTCGTCCGGCAGCGTCCCGTCGTACCCAACGGTCACGCCTGCGTCCCGGGACGCGGCGACCAGCCGCTCCAGGTCGGCGGCCTTCGGCACCGGGGCCAGGTCGGCGCCCGCGACGCTCACGTCGGTCCGCAGTACGCCGAGGACCTCGCGGAGGTCCTCCATCGCCTGCCGGGCGGTCTCGCGGATCAGCCGGGCAGAGCCCTCGACCTTGTCCGCGCCGACCGTCGGGTTCACCTCGAGGCCGCCGGCGTGCAGCGCGATCAGCGAGACCTTGTGCGCCAGCACGTCGTGCATCTCCTGCGCGATCCGGGCGCGTTCGCCCAGCCGGGCCTGCTCGCTGCGCAGCTCGCGCTCGGCCTCGGCCCGCTCGGCCCGGTCCCGCAGCGACGCCATCAGGTCGCGGCGGGCCCCGACGTACGCGCCGATCGCGATCCAGGTGCCGACCAGGAACGGCCCGGTGAACATCGACACCCAGATCGGCCCCTTGCCACCCCAGGTGTTCAGCACATAGGCGGCGTACGCCGCGACGCCGAGGACGGCCAGTGCGTAGTCGCGGCGGCGGATCGACAACGTCAGCAGCGCGAGGCCCATCGGGACGAAGATCCCCGCGGTCAGCATCGCGAGCACGGTGATCGCGGTGACCGTGACCGGGAACCGCCGGCGCCAGAACAGCGCGACCGACGCGACGATGCCTGCCGCCAGCACCCACCAGTCCTTGAGGTGCCATCCGCCCGGACCGGACGCGGCCTGCAGGACGATGGTGAGCAGGCTGAAGCCGACGTACAGGATGTCGCGCAGCCGCGGGGCATGCCTGGCCCACCAGGCGTACCACCGGCGCAACCGTCGCATTCAGTCACTGTAGTTCGACCGACGACGCGATCACGCCCCCCTTCCGGCTAGGTTCCGGACCCCGACGGACGACTTTCGTAGGGGGTCGGAGCAGCCGGTCGTCCGATGTGCCGAGGGGGTCCCGGACGGTTGACTCGTTGCCATGATCACCGTCGAGAACCTGACCAAGCGCTACGGCAGCACCACGGCTGTCCAGGACGTCTCGTTCACCGTCCAGCCGGGCAGCATCACCGGCTTCCTCGGGCCGAACGGGGCCGGCAAGTCCACCACGCTGCGGATGCTGACCGGGCTGACGCCGCCGACCTCCGGCACCGCCACCATCAGCGGCAAGCGGTACGTCGACCTGCCGAACCCGGGCCGGGTCGTCGGGGTCATGCTCGACGCCGCCGCACAGCACCCGGGCCGCACCGGCCGCGAGACGCTGCTGCTGAGCGCCAGCCTGCTCGGGGTGCCGAAGGCCCGCGTCGACGAGATGCTCGAGGCGGTCGGCCTCAGCCACGCCGCGAAGCGCCGGGTCGGGCAGTACTCACTCGGCATGCGGCAGCGGCTCGGCATCGCGGGCGCGCTGCTCGGCGACCCCGCCGTACTGATCCTCGACGAGCCCGCGAACGGGATGGACCCGGAGGGCATCCGCTGGATGCGCGGGCTGCTGCAGGACTTCGCCGCCCGCGGCGGCACCGTGATCCTGTCCAGCCACCTGCTCGGCGAGGTCCAGGCGACGGTCGACCGGCTGGTCGTGATCGGCGGCGGCCGGATCGTCGCCAACGGCTCGCTGGACGAGCTGCTGGCCGGCACCGGCACGCTGGTCCGCGGACTCGATCCGGCCGGGCTGCGGACGGCGCTCACCGCCGCCGGCCTGCAGGTCGACCCGGCGTCGGACGGCGCGCTGCGCGTCGACGCCACCGCCGAGCAGGTCGGGCGGGCCGCCGCCGCTGCCGGTCAGATTCTGCTCGAGCTCCGGCAGAGCGACGGCGCCGGCCTGGAGGACCTGTTCTTCCAGCTCACCGCCACTCCCGTCGCCGCCTGATCACCCCACCTTTTGGAGACTGTGAAATGACCACCGTGACCGACGTCGCCCCGGCGACCAGCGCCAAACACCGCAGCGAGGTGGCGACCAGCCTGCCGCCCGCCCGCGGCCAGTCCTTCCTGAAGCTCGTCGCGATCGAGCTCCGCAAGTCCGTGAACACCCGCAGCGGCCGGGTGCTGATCGCCGCGATCCTGCTGATCGCAGTGGCCGCGCTCGCCTGGCAGCTGACCCACCTGCCGTCCGGGCCGGTCGGCTTCGACTTCTTCCTCGGCGCCGCGATCACCGGCGTGATGATGCTGCTGCCGGTCATCGGCGTGATGACGATGACCTCGGAGTGGACCCAGCGGACCGCGCTGACCACGTTCACGCTCTCGCCGCGCCGGGTCCGCGTGCAACTGGCGAAGTTCGCATCGGCGATCGTACTGAGCGCGGTCGTCCTGTCCGCGGTCGTCGTACTGACCCTCGCCGCCACCGCGGTCACCGGTGCCGCCACCGATCACACGACGACGTACGCCGGGCTCGGCGGGCAGCTGGCCGGGGCGTACTTGACCGTCGCGCTGAACGTCGTGATGGGTGCGGCCTTCGGTGCGGTGGTGCCGCAGACCGCGGTCGCGATCCTGATCTACTTCATCGCGCCGACCGCCTGGTCGCTGGCCGGCCCGGCGCTGTTCAAGGACAACGCGAAGTGGCTCGACGTCTTCGGGGCGCTGGGCCGGATCGCGGAGCGGGACCTGCACGGAATGGCCGCCGAGACGCTCACCGCGGTCGGGGTCTGGATCGTCCTGCCGACCATCGTCGGACTGTGGGCAAGCTCACGTCGCGAGGTCAAGTAGCGGGGGCTCTGACGCGGCGGGGTGGGCCGGTTTGAGGGGATCGGCCCACCTCGCCGATGCTGTGATCGGACCTCTGAGGGCCCACCGAGGGGGCGGTGCGTGTGTCGATCCGCCGCTCCGGGTATCCTTGAACCACGATTACTGACGACTGATCCGTGGGCGCCACGCAGCGTACCCGGTTGACTTGTGCGAGGGGGTCGACGCTATGGGGCGCGGCCGTGCAAAGGCCAAGCAGACGAAGGTCGCACGCGACCTGAAGTACCGCACCTGGGACACCGACTTGGACCAGCTCAAGCGAGAGCTGTCCGGTGACCAGGGTGGCGACCGTTCTGCGAATGGTGACAACGACGGCGACGGAGACGACGCCGACGACTACCACCCCCGTCGGTAAGCATCAGCCCGGCTGAGCTGCTCAGGCGCCCCTTCCGGGGTGGCTGAGCAGTTCACCGTGCGCCCGACGTGTTCCAACACACCAGCACCACCTGTGGCGGATCATCAGAACGGGCAGCCCGAGGCGTCGGACTGCCCGATCAGGACCCCACCCGCAGGTGGTCTGGTGGATTACTTGGCGTAGGTGCCTTCGAGCGTGACGGTGCCGCCTGCGGCCGCGGTGACGTTGCCGCACACCCAGGCGGGGATGTCGCGGGCCGACAGCGCCTGGATCGCGGCATCCGCCGACGACGGATCCAGGACGGCGACCATGCCGGCGCCCATGTTCAGCGTCCTCTCGAGCTCCGGCAGCGGTACGTCGCCGAGCAGCCCGACGAGCCCGAAGATCGGGTCCGGCGTCCACGTGGACCGGTCGATCCGGACCGACAGGTCGTCCGGGACGACCCGCGCCAGGTTCGCCGCGAACCCGCCGCCGGTGATGTGCGACATCGCGTGCAAAGGCTTGTCGTCGCCGTCGTTCAGTTCCTGGATCAGCTCCAGGCAGTGCTTCGCGTACACCCGGGTCGGCGTCAGCAGGACCTCGCCGAGGCTGGTCCCGAACTCCGGGACGATCCGGTCGAGCGTCCACTTGGCGCGGTCGAAGAACACGTGCCGCACCAGGCTGTACCCGTTCGAGTGCAGCCCCGACGACGCCATCGCCAGTACGACGTCCCCCGCGCGCACCCGCTCCGCGCCGAGCAGCTCGTCCGCCTCGACGACACCGGTCGCCGCGCCCGCGACGTCGTACTCGTCCGCCTCCAGCAGGCCCGGGTGTTCCGCCGTCTCGCCGCCGACCAGCGCCGTACCGGCCTCGACACACGCCTCCGCGATCCCCTTCACGATCTGCGCGATCGTCTCCGGAACCACCTTGCCGGTGCAGATGTAGTCGGTCATGAACAGCGGCTCCGCGCCGCACACGACCAGGTCGTCGACGACCATCCCGACCAGGTCGAACCCGATCGTGTCGTGCTTGTCCAGCTTCTGCGCGATCGCGACCTTGGTCCCGATCCCGTCCGTCGACGTCGCCAGCAGCGGCCGGCGGTACGACGTCAGAGCGGTCGCGTCGAACAGGCCGGCGAACCCGCCGAGCCCACCGACCACCTCGGGGCGGGTCGCCTTCGCCACCCACTCCTTCATCAGCTCGACGGCCCGGTCACCGGCCTCGATGTCGACCCCGGCGGCGGCGTAGCTCGCCCCTTCGCTCACTGTTCTTCTCTTCCTGTCGCGGCTCTGGGTCCCGTACGTACTACGGGCGGCTGAGGGCGTCGGCGGCACCGGCTCCACCGGCCACCGTCGCGAGTCCGTCCGCGTCCGTCCGCAGCGGGTCCTCCAGCAGGTGCTTGCCGAGCTGCTCGGGATCCGGCAGCGCGACCGGGTACACGCCGTCGAAGCAGGCGCGGCAGAGCCGGTCCATCGGCACCGTGGTCGCCTCGACCAGGCCGTCCAGGCTGATGTACCCGAGCGAGTCGGCGCCGAGCGAACGGCAGATCTCCTCGGTGTTCAGCCCGTTCGCGATCAGCTCGGCGCGGCTGGCGAAGTCGATGCCGTAGAAGCACGGCCACTTCACCGGCGGCGCGGTGATCCGGACGTGGATCTCCTTCGCGCCGGCCTCGCGCAGCATCCGGATCACGGCCCGCTGGGTGTTGCCGCGGACGATCGTGTCGTCGACGACGACCAGGCGCTTGCCCTCGATCACCTCGCGGAGCGGGTTCAGCTTCAGCCGGATGCCGAGCTGACGGATCGTCTGGCTCGGCTGGATGAACGTCCGGCCGACGTACGCGTTCTTCACCAGGCCGGAGCCGTACGGGATGCCGGACTCCTCGGCGTACCCGATCGCGCCCGGCGTACCGGACTCCGGCGTCGCGATCACCAGGTCGGCCTCGGCCGGGTGCTCCTGGGCCAGCTTGCGGCCGATCTCGACCCGGGTCGAGTAGATCCGCTGCCCGGAGATCTGGGTGTCCGGGCGGGCCAGGTACACGAACTCGAACAGGCAGCCCTTCGGGTCCGGCTCCGCGAACTTCGTCGACCGCAGCCCCTCGGCGTCCACCGCGACGATCTCACCCGGCTCGACCTCGCGGATGAAGCTCGCACCGCAGATGTCGAGAGCGGCGGTCTCGCTGGCGATCACCCAGCCGCGCTCCAGCCGGCCCAGCACCAGCGGGCGGATGCCCTGCGGGTCGCGGGCGGCGTACAGGGTGTTCTCGTCCATGAAGATCAGGCTGTACGCGCCCTTGACCTTCGGGAGGATCTTGGCGGCCGCCTGCTCGATCGTCAGGTCCGGGTAGCCGGCCAGCATCGAGGTCAGGATGTCGGTGTCGCTCGAGGCGCCGTGCTTGGCGTTCGCCTTCGCGTGGTCCACGTCGGCGTCCAGGCCGAGATCCAGATCACCCTCACCGGCGAGACTGGCGGCCAGCTCGCTGGTGTTGGTCAGGTTCCCGTTGTGTCCGAGCGCGATCGACCCGGTCGCCGTACTGCGGAACGTCGGCTGCGCGTTCGCCCAGACGCTCGACCCGGTCGTCGAGTACCGGCAGTGACCGATCGCGATATGCCCGCGCAGCGACGCCAGCGTCGCCTCGTCGAAGGCCTGACTGACCAGCCCCATGTCCTTGTAAACCAGGATCTGGCTCCCGTTACTGACCGCGATCCCCGCCGACTCCTGCCCCCGATGCTGCAAGGCATAGAGCCCGAAGTACGTCAGTTTGGCAACCTCTTCACCCGGCGCCCAGACCCCGAAGACGCCACAAGCGTCCTGCGGACCCAGATCCTGCGGGTCGAGTTCATGAGTAAGCCGACCATCGCCACGAGCCACACGAGCAGTCTACGGGACGAGAACTGAGCCGAAGACCAGCGACTACCAACAGACGCCGCCGACTCCGCACGGCGGCTCAGATCCGCTGGCGGCCGAGGCAGGAGCCGCCGCACCAGCCACAATCACCAGCGCCAAGGCGGCTACACTCAGCAGCTTCTTGATCACAGTTCGACCTTTCGAAATAATCCGGACCCGACCTATCTGTCCTCTTTGTCGACGCTGTCTGTATATGGTCGGTTCCGACAAGTTCTGAAGGAGAGGGATCGTGCTCGAGCCGCTGGGGGTGGACGAAGCCACTTTCGCGGTCTATCACGCCCTTCTCAACCACCCAGACAGTACGCCCGAGCAGATTGCCGCGCTAGTAGATCGCTCAACGAGTGAAGTCCACGAGCTGCTGGACAACCTCCGCAGGCTCGAACTCCTGGTGCCAACCTGGACCAACCCTGACGGCGAGCATGCGGTCCATCCCCGCGTCGGCCTGACCGGACTGGCGGAACGACGCCGTACCGAGCTCAACAGAGCGCTCGGCGAACTCCGGGAAGCTGAAGCGTCGGCCGAGGTCATCGCCGAGCAGTACAACGAGCTGCTGACCTCCCGGAGCAGCGGCGATGTCGAGGTCCTCAAGGGCCGCGCCAACGCCTCGCGACGGATCGAGGAACTCGCGATGAAGGCCAAGGAGACGTTCTGGGGCCTGATTCCGGCGCACTTCGACGACAGCGTCCCCAAGTCGGAGCGGTCGCCTGACTTCGAGCTGCTCGAACGCGGGATCAAACTTCGGACCCTGTATCTCCAGAGCATGACGGCCTCGAAGCCGGCGGTGGAGTACGTCTCGACCATGCACCGGCTCGGCGGCGAGGTCCGAGTGACACCGACGCTCCCGATGCGCCTGCTGATCTTCGATCAGGAGATCGCGGTCATGCCGATGGACCCGGACAGCCCGACGGCAGGCGCGGTCATTCATCGCACCCCAGCCGTGGTCTCGGTTGCTCTCGCACTCTTCGACTCCTATTGGTCCCGAGCAGCAGACCTCTTCGACGCCGACGACCGCGACGACGAGACCCCACTCACGCCGCACGAGTCCGAAGTACTCCGGCTCCTCGCAGGTGGCGCCAAAGACGAGCAGGTGGCCCGCCTGCTCGGCATCTCCCTCCGCACCGCCCGCCGCATAACCGCCAACCTCTCCGAACGCCTAGACGCGGCTAGCCGCTTCGAACTCGGCGTAGCCGCCGCCAAGCGCGGCTGGGTCTGACCCGTTGTTCGACTCCTCGGGCCTGACCGATGATCTGCTGAGTCTCTACCGCGTCCTGCTGCAGCGACCGCATCTGGGGCGAGCGACCCGATTGAACGAGCTTGCAACCGAACTGAGCTGGACCGAGGAGCAGGCGTCCAACGGCCTCCAGCAGCTGCGGGATCTCGGGTTTCGTGGTGCCGAGCTGGATCGAGGGCGTCGAGTACCCGCTGGATCCAGCGCTCACATTCGGCCGCCTCGCGGCAGGTCGGCAGCAGGAAATAGATGCGATGAGCGAACAGCTCAGGTCGGACCAGCTCGCCGCCAGTAGGTTCACCGCCGACGTTGCGAACTTCCTGGCTCAGCGAACGACAGGCGAGGTCGAGATCCTCGAAGGACGCGAGCTCGCGAACCAGAGAATGCAGCGGTTTCGGTTGGAGAAGTCCAGCTGGGGAGTAATCCAGGACACAAGTGTCATCCAATGGACTCCAGACAGTTTTCCGGACCGAAAGCATCTTGAGCGCGGAATAGAGATGCGATACCTCTATCCGGAGTCGTTCTTGAAGCGGCCGCGAGGGCGCGAACTGCTCGAATATGTCGCCAGTCTTGGTGGGCTGGTTCGGATCTCACCATCGACCCCGTTCAGATTGATTATCTTCGACAGCAAGACCGCGATCATGGGGATAGACCCGGACGACAATGCCGTTGGCATCGCGGTGCACCACAGCCGTGCAGTCGTGCGGATGGCTATGGAACTGTTCCTGAGCTATTGGGATCGGGCTGTCGATCCATTCGCCGATCGACAGCAGCAACCGAGTGGTGAGATCAGTGCGCAGGAGCGGGAGTTTCTGCGGTTGTTGGTGCATGGGGCTACTGATGAGCAGGTGGCTCGCAAGCTTGGGGTTTCGTTGCGGACTGTGCGGCGGATTGCGGCGAAGTTGAGTGAGCAGGTGGGGGCTTCGGGGCGGTTTGAGTTGGGGGTTCGGGCGGCGCAGCGGGGGTGGGTGGATTAGCCCCAGTCCCAGGCTTGGGAAAGGGTTTGGGGGTGGTGGGGCAAAGGGGGCTCCTTGGAATGGGGGTGGGGTGAGAGGAATGGGTGCGCCGCCCGTGGTCTCTCGGGATGGAAGTCAAACAGAGGGGGCGGGGTGGGGCAACGCGCGACGCTGGCCGGGGGAGGTCGTTGGCCGGGGGCGGCCACGGGCGTGGGCTGCAGGAGGACAGGACGTATACGTCCACTACTCGTCACGGCACGCTGGAGTGCCCGTTCATTTGGCCGGTCGAGGCCGATACGTCCTGTCGTCGTGATCAGGCTCGAGGCGCAGGGCCGGGCATCGGCGAGGGCCGGGTTCGCGGAACTTATTCGGCACCTGGCGCCGAATAGTTACCGCAAAGCAGCTCGGCCGGTCCGTGAGCCGGCCAAGTGCACGGCCAGGCCGGTCCGTGAGTCAGGCGAGTGCCCGGCCGGCGGGTGCCGTGAGCCGGCCGAGCGCGAAGAGAGGCTAGACCGTTTTTAGGGCGGTTAGGAGTTTGGTGAGGGTGTCTCGGGCGTCGCCGAAGAGGAGGGTGGTTTTGGGGTCGTAGAGGAGTTCGTTCTCGATGCCGGCGAAGCCGGGGCGCATGGAGCGTTTGAGGAAGATGACGCGTTGGGCCTCGTCAGCGTTCAGGATCGGCATGCCGTAGATGGGGGCCGAGGGCGTGGTGCGGGCGGCGGGGTTGACGACGTCGTTGGCGCCGACGACGAGGACGACGTCGGTGGTCTTGAAGTCGCCGTTGATGTCGTCCATCTCGCGGAGCTGTTCGTACGGGACCTGGGCCTCGGCGAGCAGCACGTTCATGTGGCCCGGCATCCGGCCCGCGACCGGGTGGATCGCGTAGTCGACCTTCACCCCGCGGCTGTGCAGTTCCTCGACCAGGTCGCGCAACGTGTGCTGCGCCTGCGCGACGGCCAGCCCGTACCCGGGCACGATGATGACCTTGTTCGCGTACCCGAGCAGGATCGCGACGTCCTCCGGTCCCGCCGAGATCACCGGCCGGTCGGACGCCGTACCGGCGCCGAGTGTGGATCCGCCGCGGATGGCCCCGAACAGGATGTTGAACACGGACCGACCCATCGCGTCCGCCATCAGCTTGGTCAGCAACGTACCGGCGGCGCCGACCAGCGTGCCGGCCACCAGCAGCAGCGTGTTGCCGAGCACGTAACCGCCCGCGGCCACGGTCAGGCCGGTGAAGGCGTTCAGCAACGAGATGACGATCGGTACGTCGGCACCGCCGACCGGCAGCACCAGCATCACGCCGATCGCGAGGCCGACGAGGCAGAGCAGTACGCCGACCCACACGCGCGGGTCCGACACCAGCCAGACGCCGAGCGCGACGCCACCGAGCAGCGACGCGATGAACAGCACCGGCAGACCGGGGAACGTCACCGGCCGCGTCGTCATCAGCTCCTGCAGCTTCGCGAACGTCACCACCGAACCGCTGAAGCTGATCGCACCGACAAGAATCGTGAACGCCGTGGCGATCGCCGCCACGGTCGCGTCCGCCGACACTTCACCGAGCTCGAGCAACGCCACCAGCGCGGCCGCGCCGCCGCCGACACCGTTGAACAAGGCAACGAGCTGCGGCATCTGCGTCATCTGCACGCGCCGCGAGCCGATCACACCACCGATGGTGCCGATGATCAGCGCGATCAGGATCGGCGCCAGGTGGTGCGGCTTGTACGCCGCGAACGTGATCAGCACCGCGAGTACCGCACCGGCGGCACCGATCAGGTTGCCGGTGCGCGCGCTGCGCGGCGACGACAGTGCCTTCAGCGCGACGATGAAGCAGACCGCGGAGACCAGATAGCCGATCTGGGCCCAGGTGGGGATCACTTGTGCAGCTCCTTCTTGCGAGCCCCCGGACCTTTGAACATCTCCAGCATCCGGTCGGTGACCACGAAGCCACCGACCATGTTGACGGTCGCCAGGACGACCGCCAGCAGCCCGACGATCATCACGATCACCGAGTCGGTGGCGCCGGTGACGATGATGGCGCCGACCAGGATGACGCCGTGGATGGCGTTCGCCCCGGACATCAACGGCGTGTGCAGCGTCGAGGAGACCTTGCTGATCACCTCCACGCCGACGAAGGCCGCGAGGACGAAGATCGTCAGCAGCGCAATCGATTCACTCATGCCTGGGGTCCTTCCAGCAGGGCACGGGTCGGCTCGTGCAGCACGCCGCCGTCGTGGGTCACGCAGCAGCCGCGGACGATCTCGTCGGAGAAGTCCGGGTCGAACGCGGCGTTCCGCGTCATCAACCGGATCAGGTTCGCGATGTTCTGGCCGTACAGCCGCGACGCCGGCCCGGCCATCTGCGACGGTACGTTCGCGCCGCCCCAGACCAGTGCGTCGCCGATGTTCAGTTCGGTACCGGCGACCGAGCCCTCGACGTTGCCGCCCTGCTCGGACGCCAGGTCGACGACCACCGATCCCGGCTTCATCTGCTCGACCATCGAGCGGGTGACCAGCATCGGCGCGGTCCGGCCCGGTACGGCGGCGGTCGTGATCAGCGCGTCGGCGGCGGCGACGTACGGCGTGAGCAGATCGCGCTGGAGTTGGGCGCGTTCGGGGGTCATCTCGCGGGCGTAGCCGCCGGGGCCGTCGAGGGTGCCGAGTTCGAGCTCGATCGGTACGGCGCCCATCGAGGCGATCTCCTCCGCGGCGGCGGTACGGACGTCGTACGCCTTGACCACCGCGCCGAGGCGCTTGCAGGTGGCGATCGCCTGCAGGCCGGCGACGCCCGCGCCGAGGACCAGGACCTGAGCCGGCGGGACGGTGCCGGCCGCGGTCATGTTCAGCGGGAAAAACCGCGGCAGCCGTTCGGCGGCGACGATCGCGGCCCGGTACCCGGCGACGAGCGCCTGGGAGGACAGGGCGTCCATCGACTGGGCCCGGGAGATCCGCGGGATGAGTTCCATCGCGAACGCCGTCAGCTTGGCCCGCGTTGCGGTGCGGACCACATCCGGCGGGTTCGTCGGCAGGAACGACATCAGCGCCGTACCGGCGTGCAGCCGCTGCAGGCGTTCGCGTTCCAGCGGCTGGACGGACGCCACCACGGTGGCGGCGTGATCGGCGCCCCAGGCAACCTCGGCGCCCGCCTCGCGGTACTGGTCGTCGGAGAACAGCGCGCGTTCACCGGCGGCCGGCTCGACCGCGACCTCGTACCCGAGCTCGATCAGTTTCGCGACATGTTCCGGCACCAGCGCGACCCGGCGCTCGGCCGGCCTGGTCTCCCGTACGACTGCGATCTTCACTCGCCGAAACCTATGCCAAACACTGGGTCGCCGGAAAGCCCGGTCAGGCTTGGTTGGCGAGGTTCTGAAGGAGCAGGGCTTCCGCGAGGCAGACCTTGCGGAACTCGGCGAGGTGCAGGCCCTCGTCGATGCCGTGCGCGCGGGTGTCCGGATCCTCGACGCCGGTGACCAGGATCGTCGCCGCCGGGAAGGCCTGCTGGAACTCCGCGATGAACGGGATCGAGCCGCCCATCCCCATGTCGATCGGCTCCACGCCCCAGGCTTCCTGGAACGCCGAGCGGGCCGCCTCGTACCCGGCGCCGCGGGCGTTCACGCTGCACGGCTGGCCGGTCTGGCCCTCGGTCACGATGACCTGCGCACCCCAGGGCGCATTGTTCTCCAAGTGGTCACGCAGCGCGGCACTCGCCTTCACGGCGTCGTCACCGGGGGCGACCCGCAGACTGACCTTGGCCCGCGCTACCGGCACCAGCGTGTTGCTGGCCTCGGCCACCGACGGTGCGTCGATGCCGACGACGGCGACCGCGGGCCGCGTCCACAGCCGGTCGACGAGCGAACCCGAGCCGGTCAGCCGGACCGAGTCGAGGACCGACGACTCGGCGCGCAGCCGGTCCTCCGGGTACACGACGTCGGCGGCGCGGGACGCGTGCAGCCCGTCGACCGCGACGTCGCCCTTGTCGTCGTGCAGGGTCGCGAGCAGCCGGCACAGCGCGGACAGCGCGTCCGGGACCGGGCCGCCGAAGAGCCCGGAATGGACGGCGTGATCAAGCGTTCGAACCTCGACGTACGACTCGACCAGGCCGCGCAGCGACACCGTCAGCGCCGGCCGCCCGATGTCCCAGTTGCCGGAGTCGGCGATCACGATCGCGTCCGCGGCGAGCTCCTCGGCGTACTCGTCGAGCAGTTGCAGCAAGGTCGGCGAGCCGATCTCCTCCTCGCCCTCGACGAACACCGTCACGCCGACCGGCAGATCGTTGCCGAAGGCCCGTACGGCGGCCAGGTGCGCGGCGATCCCGGCCTTGTCGTCGGCGGCGCCGCGCCCGTACAGCCGGTCGTCGCGCTCGGTCGGCTCGAACGGCTCGGACGTCCACTGCTCGACGGGGCCGGTCGGCTGCACGTCGTGGTGGGCGTAGAGCAGTACGGTCGGCTTCCCGGCCGGGGCCGGCTTCTTCGCGATCACCGCCGGCGCACCGTCGCCGGCGCGGACGATCTTGACCGTGAACCCCTCGGCCTCGAACAACGCCGCGGTGGCCTCGGCGGACCGCTGGACGTCGGCCGCGCGGGCTGGTTCGTAACTGACCGACGGGATCCGGATGAGGTCCTCGAGGTCGGCACGGACACTGGGCAGAACGCGGTCGATCGCCGCAGACAGATCGGTCATGGGGCTACGGTACGGCGTCGTCCTGCTCCGGATCCTACTGAGCCGTGTAGCGCACCGAGTTCAGTACGTCGGTCCGGGTCTTCGCGTCGGTGGCCCGGACCTGGATGTGCACCTGTACGCCGTTCTCCTGCCGGTACTGCTCGACGACCGCCGGGCCGCTGCCGCAGGTGAGCTGGAACGTCACCGTATTGCCCTGAGGCTCCACGTTGCCCGCAGTACAGCCGTCGGGCGGCGTGACAGCCCGTGGCAGCGTGCTCGCCTGGACCAGGCCGACGTAGACACCCTCGACACTCGCGCTCGACTGCCAGGCACGGGTGTTCGAGCTGACGAGGAGCGAGGTCTGATCGTCGACCGCCTTCTGCCCCCACGACCGCGGAACCTCCACGGTGAAAGGCGGATCGACCACCTTCACCGGCCGGGTCAGCACGTACTCGTACCCGCCGTACCCACCACCCGCGGCCAGCACCACCGCGGCGAGCGCGGTGATCACACCAGCCCTCCGGCGCCTCGGCTTCGCCGCGACCGTCGGCTCGTTGGAGCTGGACAGCGCGGTCGCCTGGTCGACCGGGGCGGTCGTCCCGGTCGGCGCGGGCATCTCGGCGGCCGGGACCAGCCGCGCCGGGACCTTGCCGGTGGTGTGCGCCTCGCGCAGCGCGTCGAGGAAGCTGTCGAGGTCCGGCCAGCGCTGATCCCGGTCCGGCTCGAGGGCACGCCGTACGACGACGTCGATCGCGTCCGGGACGTCCGCGCGCAGCGTGGTCATCGAGGGCGGCGGCTTCTCGATCTGCATCACCGCACCGAGCGTGGCGACCCCGTGCGGCGCCTGGCCGGTGAACGCGGCGTACGCGACGGCGCCGAGCGAGTACAGGTCGGCGCGGTGGTCGAGGCGCTCGCCCATCACCTGTTCGGGCGCGACGTACGCCGGGGTGCCGCCGGGCATGGTGATCCGGGAGACCTCGGCGAGCGACTTGCCCAGCCCGAGGTCGGACAGCATCGCGCGGTCGCCGTTCGGGTCGGAGCGGAACAGCACGTTGGCCGGCTTCACGTCCCGGTGCAGGACGCCGCGGGCGTGCAGGTGCTTGAGACCGCGGCCGACCTGGGTGATGACCCGGACCGCCTCGCCGAACTCGAGCGGACCGGCCTTGATCCGGTCCGCCAGTGTGCCGCCGTCGGCGTAGGTGAGCACCATGAACGGGCGGCCGTCGTCGGCCTCGCCGATGTCGTGTACGCCGACGACGTACAGCGAGTCGACCTTGCGCAGGAACCGGCCCTCGGCCAGGAACCGGCGCCGGACGTCCTCGTCCTCGACCCAGTTCTCGGACAGGATCTTGACCGCGACCTCGGCGTCGAGTTGCTCGTCCCGGGCCAGCCAGACGGTCGCGAAGCCTCCGGCACCCACCCGGCGGACCAGGGAGTACCGGCCGATCCGGTCAGGCTGGTCCATGGCGCAATTATGCTCGATCTGACCTGCGACCCGTTCGCGGGAGTGAACAAAGCGGCATTTCCGGGCGTCACAGTCCCCGACAGCGGGGGGCTGCCGCCCGCTCCGACCGTGGTCCGCCGCACGGTCCGTACCGACCGTGACCTGACCATGACTGTGCAAGGAGTTCGCCGATGCGCGTGCAGAACGGGGGCCTGGCCGCCCTGGTCGCGGCTGTCGCGGTGGCCGCTGTGACCGGCGGCGGAGCGCTCGCGTACCGCCAGGGCCCGCAGACCTCCGCCGACGCCGCGGCCGTCCCGCTCTCGACCTCCCCCTCGACGTCCCCCTCGGCGACGACCCCGGTGACAACCCCCACGGCAGCCAGCCGTACGCCGTCGGCGACCACCAGCACGCAAGCGAGCCGGCCGAAGACCAAGATCGACCTGAAGAAGCTCACCCCGGGTCGCGCACCGCAGGTCGCGTACCTGACCGGCCGCACGATCCGCGGCGGCGCCGGCAACGACGTCACGATCCCCGGCACGATGGACATCCAGCAGGTCGCCCGCCTCGGCATCACGTCGCTCGCCGTGGTCACCAAGGGCTTCGGCAACGAGTTGCTGACGTTCAGCGACGACGGCAAGCTCATCCGCCACACCCCGGATGTCACCCAGATCTTCACCAGCGCCGACGGCACCGCGGCGGCGTACCTGGGCACCAAACTGAAGTCCACCGGCGAAGCGATGCCCGGCGCGACCGTGTACGCCGAGGACGCCAAGACCCAGAACGTGCAGAAGGTCCAGATCCCCGGCGTCTGGAACGCCATGCTCCGCGGCTACACGAACGGCAAGGTGTACTTCGACGCGTCGACGACCCAGGACGGCACCACCACGCTCTACGAATGGACGCCGGGTGACTCGAAGGCCACTCAGCTGAAGGCGATCCCGTCCGCGATGGCCGTCTCGAGCGTCGACACCGCGGGCTCGCTCACCACCCAGGCGAACCAGAACAGCTGCAGCAGCCTGCTGACCGTGCCGACCGGCAAGGTCCTGTGGCGTACGTGCGACTACATCATCGCGGGCTTCACCCCGGACGCCGCCACGGTGATCGCCGGCCCGAAGTACGAGGACGGCTACGGCCAGGGCATCGCGGCCGCGCTGGATGCCAAGAACGGCAGCCTGATCCACGAGTGGAGCGGTGTCTTCCGGCAGGCGGTCCCCGAGGACGACCAGCACCTCCTGCTGCTGGCCGACGACGGCGAGGGTACGCCGGCCGCGATCGTCCGCTGCACCATCACCACGGGAGCCTGCGAACTCGCGACACCTCTCGCCAAGGGTGAGCTGCAGATCGGCGCCTGACGTGACGTCTCCCGCCGCCCTCCGGGTCGCCGTCGTGGCGATCACGACGGCCGCCGCGGTTGCCGCGGGTGGAGCGGTCGCACACCGCCAGGGCCCGCTGGCCGGCTCCTCCACGCATGCGGCGCCGCTCGCCGGAACTCCAGTGCCGACACCGACCACCACCCCGACACCGACACCGGTGGTCTCCGGCCCGGTCGCTCTCGATGTCGCCAAGCTGCCGCAAGGACCGGCGCCTCGACACAGCTACCGTGCCGACAGGTCGGTGCGCGGCGGGCGGGGGCAGGCCCTGAAGGTGCCTGGCAGCGCGCAGATCATGGATGTTGCCCGCCTCGACGACGGTCTGCTGGCGGCCACCCTGGCCGGCAGCGGGAACGGCGAGTTGCTGAAGCTGGACGCGGCCGGCAACGTCGTCCGCCGTACCAAACGCGTCTACAAGGTCGTCGGTACGCCGGACGGCACGGCAGCCATGTACGCGGCCGAGGCCGCGTTGGTGAACCACGAGATGACATACGGCGCCACGCTCTACCTGGAGCGCGGCGGGACCGTCCGATCCGTTAACCTCCCGACCGTGCGGAGTATCAGCCCGATGGCCTACGCCGACGGCAAGGTCTACTACCAGGCGTCGGTCAAGGGGTCGGAGAACATCACGCGGCTGTACAGCTGGAGCCCTGGCGACTCGACCGTGGTCCGGGTGCCGAAGATTCCGTCCGCGCCGATCGCGATGTCGGCCGACGGACGGCTGGTCGCCGCGAGTCCGCTCGCGGAGGGCGGCCAGTGCACCAGGGTCGTCGAGACCGCCGGCGCCGGCCAGCAGTTCCGGACCTGCGACTTCGGGGTCACCGGTTTCACTCCGGACGGAGCGGTCGCGATCGGCGTTCCGACGTACGGCGAGGGCTGCAGCAACATCGTCACCGCGTTGAACGCGCGGACCGCGGCCGTGATCCGCCAGTGGAGCGGCTGTTTCCAGGGGGCGGTGGCGGAGGACGGCAACCACCTTCTGCTGCTGGCGATCGTGTCGGGCGGCCACATGGCACCAACCACCAGGGCCGCGGTCGTGCGGTGCGCCATCGACACCGGCGCTTGCGAACGAGCCACGGAGATCATGTCGGCGAAGTCGTTCGAGCTGACCAGCTGATCTGCCCTGAGCAGATCGGGCGGGCGCCGCGGAGCGTTCGGCAGCAGACTGGCGGCATGGAGCGGATTGCTGTGCTTGCGGATGTCCATGGGGTGCTGCCTGCGCTGGAGGCGGTGTTGGCCGAGCCCGAGGTGCAAGGGGCCGATGCTGTTGTGCTGGCCGGGGACATAGCCAGTGGGCCGATGCCTGTGGAGACGTTGGACGTGTTGACGGGCCTGGGCGACCGCGTGGTCTGGGTGCGGGGCAACGCGGATCGGGAGCTGGTGGAGATGGTTCGCGGGACGTACGACGAGGAGCCGCCGGACGCCGTGTCTCCGTGGGCGGCCGAGCAGTTGCGGCCGGATCAGGTGGAGCTGTTGGCGGGGCTGCCGTTGACGGTGACGATCGGTGACGTGCTGTTCTGCCACGCCACACCTCGGGACGACCTAGAGATGGTGTTGGTGGACAGCCCGATCTCCCGCTGGGCGCAGGTGTTCTCTGGACTCCCGGACGAAGTCAGGACTGTTGTTTGCGGGCACACGCATATGCCTTACGCCCGGCAGGTCGACCGGCGGCAAGTGGTGAACGCGGGCAGCGTGGGGATGCCGTACGGCGCTCCTGGTCCCACCTGGGCGCTCTTGTCCGAGAACGGCGTACAACTGCGCTACACACCGATCGACGCGGCGAAGGCGGCGGAGCGGATCGTCAGCGAGTCGACGTACCCGGGTCGCACCGGATGGGTCGAGGAGTACCTGTTGCACACGTACTCCGACACGGAGGCGCTGGAGGCGTTCAGGCCGCGCGCGGAGGGCTGAGCGGTTACCGTCAGGGGGTGTTCACGCGCCGGCGGAAGCATTTCGGGACTCCGGCCGACAAGGCGACGTACGCGACCCTGCATACCGCCTCGTTGGCCAGCCCGCACCTGCGCGAAGGCCTGACCCCCGCTGCGGCCGGTAAGGCGAGCCGCCATCTCCGGGACCTCCTGGGTACGGCGGCCATCGCGATCTGCGACGCGTCCGGCGTACTGGCGTGGGACGGTGTCGGCGGCCCGTACGAGAGCAACCACCGCCGCGACGCCAAGGACCTGTCCGCGCCGACATTGCGCTCCGGCCGTACCGCCGTACTGGGTGCGCACGACGTGGCCTGTGGGGACCCAGCGTGCCCGATCCGTACGGCGGTGGTCGCGCCGATCGTCACTGAGGAGCGTGTCGTCGCCGTGCTGGTCGCGTACAGCAACAGCACGTCGGCCGCGCTCGTCAGAGCAACCGACGAGGTCGCCCGCTGGGTTTCGGGCCAGGTGGAGCTGGCTGAGCTCAACAAGGAACGGACGCGGGCAATGGAGGCCGAGCTGCGGGCCTTGCGCGCTCAGATCAGCCCGCACTTCATCTACAACGCTCTTGCTGCCATAGCGTCGTTCGTCCGCACTGACCCGGAGCGGGCACGTGAGCTGCTCCTGGAGTTCGCTGACTTCTCCAGATATGCGTTGCGACGCGGAGGCGAGTTCACCACGCTGGCGGACGAGCTGCGCAACGTGGAGCGCTACCTGGTGCTGGAACAGGCCCGCTTCGGTGAACGGCTCAAGGTGTCGCTGCAGATCGCTCCTGAGGTGCTGCCGGTGGTCATCCCGTTCCTGGTGGTGCAGCCGCTGGTGGAGAACGCCGTACGGCACGGCCTCGAGTCAGGGGCCGGCTCGATCACGATCCGCGCCCGGGACCGGATCAACGAGGCGGAGATCAGCGTCGAGGACGATGGCGCGGGCAGCGACCCGGAGGTGATCCGGGCGGCCCTGTCCGGCGTCTCCAGCAGCGACTCCGTCGGCCTCGGCAACGTCGACGCCCGGCTCCGCCAGGTGTACGGCGACACGTACGGGCTGGTCGTGGAGACGGCCGTGGACGCCGGGACCAAGGTGACGTTCCGGATCCCCAAATACTCCTCAGGAGTGCATGCGTCCACCTAAGGTGTGGCCATGACTCCCCTGCGCGCGCTGGTCGCGGACGACGAGGAGCCCGCGCTGGCCGAGCTCGTCTACCTGCTGGGCCAGGACCCGCGGATCGGCGAGATCCGGACCGCCGCGAACGGGCCGGACGCGTTGAAGATCCTGCAGGCGACCGACCTGGACGTGGTGTTCTGCGACATCAAGATGCCCGGGCTGGACGGCATCGACCTCGCACGGGTGCTGTCCAAGTTCGCGAGCCGGCCGCAGATCGTGTTCGTGACGGCGTACGACGAGCACGCGGTCGCGGCGTTCGACCTGGAGGCGACGGACTACGTGATGAAGCCGGTGCGCCAGGAGCGGCTGGCGGAGGCGGTACGCCGGGTCGTCACGCAGGGTGCTCCGGCTGCGCTGCAGACCGCTGAGGAGACCGACGACGAGGTGATCCCGGTCGAGCTGGCCGGTATCACCCGGTTCGTCCAGCGCTCCACGGTGCGGTACGTCGAGGCCCAGGGCGACTACGCGCGCCTGCACACCGGCCAGAACTCTCACCTCGTACGCATCCCGCTGAGCACGCTGGAGGAGCGCTGGCGCGACGCGGGCTTCACCCGGATCCACCGGAGCACCCTGGTCGCTCTGCAGCACGTGGACGAGATGCGGGTGGACGGCGGCCGCTGTTCGGTCCGGGTCGGCGACGACTGGCTCCCGGTCAGCCGCCGGCACACCCGCGAGCTCCGCGACCTCCTGGTCCGCTCCCGATGAGCACGCCTGAGGGACCGAAACGGGTACGCGTCACCAGCCCACGAGCGAGCGCAGCACGCCGTCCAGGGACTCCTACCGGTACCAGGGAGATCGACGAGCAGACAAGACTCGGTCAGGTCTACATGCAGTCGTTGGTGCAGTCCCAGCTGCGGCTGACGCTGGCCGTCATCGGTGGCGTACTGCTGATCCTGGGCAGCATCCCCTTGCTGTTCTGGCTGGTTCCACCGACGCGCACCCTGTCCGTGCTGGGTCTCCCACTGCCCTGGGTGATCCTGGGCATTCTCGTGTATCCCGTGGTGTACATAGCGGCCCGCATCTACGTCCGTAACGCCGAGCGGATCGAAGCGGAGTTCACCGAGTTCGTAGGACGGCAGTAGATGTCACCCGCGCTCAGCGTGACCGCGATCGGGCTGGTGGTCGTGGCCACGATCGGAATCGGTCTCTTCGGCCTTCGGATCTCCCGGACCACCAGTGACTTCTACGTCGCCAGCCGCGCGGTCTCGCCGCGTTGGAACGCGTCAGCGATCAGCGGCGAGTACCTGTCCGCCGCGTCGTTCCTAGGCGTCGCAGGACTGGTCTTGGTGAACGGCGCCGACATGCTGTGGTTCTCGGTCGGCTACACCGTCGGCTACCTGATGCTGCTTGTCCTGGTGGCCGCTCCGCTGCGCAGGTCCGGCGCGTACACGTTGCCCGACTTCGCCGAGACCCGCTTCGAGTCGGCCGCCGTACGACGGATCTGCGCCGGGCTGGTGGTCGGCATCGGGACGCTCTACCTCCTGCCCCAGTTGCAAGGCGCCGGCCTGGCCGTCCAGACCGTGACCGGCGCGCAGCCGCAGGTCGGGGCCGCGGTCGTGACGGTGATCGTCGTGATCAACGTCGCCGCCGGCGGGATGCGCTCGATCACGTTCGTGCAGGCGTTCCAGTACTGGCTCAAGCTGACCGCGCTCGCCGCGCCGATCTTCGTGATCCTGCTCATCTGGCACCAGCCGACCGGCGTCCTCGATTCACTCCACGGCGCCGCCGCCGCGTGGGCCGAGCCGCTGTCCCGCGCGGGCGGGCGCGACCACCCGCTGTACGCGACGTACTCGTTGCTCCTGGCCCTTTGTTTCGGGACGATGGGCCTCCCGCATGTCCTGGTCCGCTTCTACACCAACCCCGACGGCCGCGCGGCCCGGCGTACCACGGTGGTCGTACTGGCGTTGCTCGGCCTGTTCTACCTCTTCCCACCGATGTACGCCGTACTCGGGCGGACGTTCGCGCCGGACCTGGTCAGCACCGGCGGGGACACCGTCGTACTCGAACTGCCCGGACGGGTTTTCCCTGGTACAGCAGGGGATCTGCTCGGTGCGCTCGTCGCGGCGGGGGCGTTCGCGGCGTTCCTGTCGACGTCGTCGGGGTTGACCGTCGCGATCGCCGGGGTGATCGACCAGGACCTGTTGCGGAGCCGGCTGCACCGGTGGACCGGCGGGGACTACGTCGCGGTGAGCAGCTTCCGGATCGCGGCGCTGATCGCGATGATCGTGCCGTACCTGGCGTTCACGGTCACCGGCGCGCTGAGTCTCGCGGACACCGTCGGGCTGGCGTTCGCGCTCGCGTCGTCGACGTTCTGCCCGTTGCTGGTGCTCGGGATCTGGTGGCGGCGGATGTCGACGGCCGGCGCCGCGGCCGGGCTGGTCGTCGGCGGGATCGCGGCCAGCGCCGCCGCCCTGGTGAACATGTCCGGCGGGCCGCACGGCGGCTGGCCGCGGGCGCTCGTCGGTCAGCCGGCCGCGTGGACGATGCCGCTCGCGTTCCTCACCGTCATCGTGGTCTCGAAGCTCACGCCCGGCAAGATCCCGGCCGGCACCGCCCGCAGCATGGTCCGGCTACACACGCCCGAGGCCGTCGACGTGGACCGCGGCCTGCCGTCGCGCTGACCGTTCGTCGTGTGATTCCTACCGTTCACCGCAGTTGAGTGATCCACCGAACGACTGGTGTGCTCCGCTGAGCGACCGGTGCGCGCCGGTGCTGTCGGGACGGTAGTGAGCCACGACACAGTACGGGGCAGCCGGCTCCCTACCGCCCGGCGTGATCCCCGTTGGAGGTCCCGCATGAGTGAATCCACTCGCGAACCGGAACTCACGACGTACCGGGATGTCCAGATCTCACCGGACTTCTCCGAGCTGCGTCGCCGGTTCCGGCGCTTCGTGTTCCCGATGACCGCGTTGTTCCTGGTCTGGTACTTCGTCTACGTCCTGCTCGCCGACTACGCGCACGGCTTCATGTCGCACCGGATCGGCGGCGGCAACATCACCGTCGCGCTGCTGTTCGGCCTCGGCCAGTTCGTGTCGACGTTCGCGATCACGATGATCTACGTCCGCTGGGCGGACCGCCGGGTCGACCCGGACGCCGAGAAGCTCCGCCACCAGATCGAGGGAGCACCGCAGTGACCGCCCCGTTGATGTTGCCGCTGGCAACAGTAGGCAACCCGACCGTCAACATCCTGATCTTCGCGCTGTTCGTGCTGGCCACACTGGCGATCGTGTTCCGCGCCTCCCGGAACAACAAGACCGCCGCGGACTTCTACGCCGGCGGCCGGAACTTCACCGGCCCGCAGAACGGCATCGCGATCTCCGGCGACTACCTGTCCGCCGCGTCGTTCCTCGGCATCGCCGGCGCGATCGCGCTGAACGGGTACGACGGCTTCCTGTACTCGATCGGCTTCCTGGTGGCGTGGCTGGTCGCGCTGCTGCTGGTCGCCGAGCTGATCCGGAACACCGGCCGGTTCACGATGGCCGACGTACTGTCGTTCCGCCTCAAGCAGCGGCCGATCCGGATGGCGGCCGCGATCTCCACCCTCTGCGTCTGCTTCTTCTACCTGCTCGCGCAGATGGCCGGTGCCGGCGGGCTGGTCGCACTGCTGCTCGGCGTCTCGAGCAACACCGGTGTGCGCATCGTGATCGCCGTGGTCGGCATCCTGATGATCGTGTACGTGCTGGTCGGCGGCATGAAGGGCACCACCTGGGTGCAGATCGTCAAGGCGGTACTGCTGGTCATCGGCGCCGGGATCATGACGATCTGGGTGCTGGCGAAGTACGCCTTCAACCTGTCCGGCCTGCTCGGCGCGGCGGTCGACAAGAGCCCGGCGGCCGGCGAGAAGCTGCTCAGCCCGGGCCTGCAGTACGGCCTGACCGGTGTCACCAAGCTGGACTTCATCTCGCTCGCGCTCGCCCTGGTCCTCGGTACCGCGGGCCTGCCGCACGTGCTGATGCGCTTCTACACGGTGCCGGACTCGAAGGAAGCCCGGCGCAGTGTCAGCTGGGCGATCTGGATCATCGGCATCTTCTACCTGTTCACTCTGGTGCTTGGGTACGGCGCGGCCGCGATCGTCGGACCCGACCGGATCAAGGCGGCCCCGGGCAAGGCGAACTCGGCTGCCCCGCTGCTCGCGTACGAACTCGGCGGCGAGGTGCTGCTCGGGGTCATCTCGGCGGTGGCGTTCGCGACCATCCTCGCCGTGGTGGCCGGGCTGACGATCACCGCGAGTACGTCGTTCGCGCACGACATCTACGGCCAGATCATCAAGAAGGGCCAGATCAGCGGCGACGGCGAGGTCCGGGTGGCCCGGCTGACCGCGGTCGTGATCGGCATCGTCGCGATCATCGGCGGCATCTTCGCGAACGGGCAGAACATCGCGTTCCTGGTGGCGCTCGCGTTCGCGGTCGCGGCGAGTGCGAACCTGCCGACGATCCTGTACTCGCTGTTCTGGCGCCGGTTCAACACCCGCGGCGCGCTGTGGAGCATCTACGGCGGCCTGGTCTCGACGATCGTCCTGATCGTCTTCAGCCCGGTCGTCTCCGGCAAGGTCGACGCCAAGACCGGCAAGAGCCTGTCGATGATCACCGACACCGGGATCGACTTCCACTGGTTCCCGCTGGACAACCCGGGCATCATCTCGATCCCGCTGGCGTTCCTGCTCGGCTGGCTCGGCACGATCACCAGCAAGGAGCCGGTCGACGTCGACAAGTTCGCCGAGATGGAGGTCCGCTCCCTCACCGGCGCCGGCGCCGAGAAGGCGGTGGCGCACTAGAAGACCTGTCAGGCAGGCCCTGCCGAACCAACGCGAGCCTGCCTGACAGCCCCAAACAAAAGATGGGAAGGAAAGAAACAGAGAAGGGAGAAGAACAAAAGAAATACAAGAGAAGAGATATAGAGTGGTGGTCACCTTCGGCGCTGACCCTAAGGTTTCCGAGGCCACGAAAGAAAGAACATGCAGCAAATGTCAATACCCGCCTTGCCCGCAGATCCTGACCAGCACCTCACCGCGGATGAGGTCACCGCGAACAAGATCCTCGCTCCGTTCGACATTCAGATCGTCAAGATCGGCGGCGAGTTCACCCTTCGGGGCAACCTGACCGGCTTGGACGCCGCATACCTCCACGTGGAAACCAGCCGCCAGATCCCTGGCTCGGTCAAGGACAGCATCACCGTCTTCGGCCAGCGCCGGGAGAAGCTGTTCGCTGACTGCCTCGCCGAACACGGACACCCAAAGGCACTGGATCACACCGCCAAGGATCCCGAGACCGGCGTTGATCCCAATGCGGCACCCTCACAGCTCTACGCAGACTGCCAGGCAACAGTGCTGGCCCGTTACGGCCTGAGGTTCGAAGGCGACACGCCCGACCGCCTCCACCGCGCGAAAGGCCCGGACGCCAAGCTCTACGAGTCTCGATAGCCCTCCAGTGCGCGCTAGGGAACGCACACTCTTGTCCGCCTCTCGCGTGCCACGGCACCTGGCCACACGGCAGGACCTCAGTGTGGAGCGGTCGAGGCGAAGGCGGTGCGAGGCAGATCGGGCCGGACGATGCGCTGTCGACCAGCAGCTGTTTCCAGGCGGTCACGGCGCCAACATCTCACGGTCCGCGAGCGCCCCAGTTCACCGATGACAGCGCGGCCGCGTGCGCACAGTCACGGGTGGGCGGGAGCGGCGCGTAGATCGGCGACGAAGGAGCCGGGCTGCGCGCCGCGGGGTCGGAGCAGTCAGATTTGGAATTCGAGGGTCGGCCAGAGCTTGTAGAAGGCTTCGCGGGAGGTGTTGCCTCGGTGTTCCTCCGTGGCGTGGAGGCGGCCGTAGGTGAAGGGGTTGCCGCCTTCGGCGTGGACCTGGAGGGCGAGGGTGTGGAGGAGGTCGCGGGAGACGACGGAGTCCTGGTGTTCGCCGAGGATCTCCTGGACCTGTTCGGCGCGGGCGGCGAGTGCGGTGGCCTCGTCGTTCAGGACCGGTACGACGGACTCCGCGGCGTAGCGTAGGCGCTTCGCGGACTTTCGTACCTCGTGGAGCTCGTGGTCCTGTTCCGCGGCGGTCTCGGCCTGCTGGGAACGGCGTACGGCCTTGCGCATCCGGTCGTAGTCGTGGGCGAGCAGCTCGCGGATCTGGCGAGCGGCCTTGCGGTCGTCGCCGGTCAGGGGCGGTTTGGCGATCAGGTCGTCGAGGGCGTCGAGGAGCTGGAAGTACCGCGCGCTCTCCAGTGCGGCCAGCGCGCCGGCGCGGCCCTCGCGGTAGACGCGGCGGAGATGGTCGTCGATCCGGCCGGCGACCCGGCCCATCACCAGCTCGGCGGGCTGTTCCGCGACCTCGGCGGCGAAGTGTTCGCGTTGTACCTCGGCGTCCCGGGCGACCCCGAGCTCGCCGGCGAGCCACTTCAGCTCGGCGCGCAGCTCGTCGCCGGCCGCGCGGTCGATCACCGGACGGTACGTCGCGAGCGCCGACCGGAGCCGCCGCGTCGCGACCCGGAACTTGTGGATCGCGTCCGGCACATCCCGCCGTACCTCGGGGTCCCGCTCCCGGATCGCCCGCACCTGCGCGCCGGCGTACGCGCGGAACAGGTCCGACGTCCGCGGCTTCGTCGGCAGGGCACCTTCGTCGTATGCCGGGACGCGGTCGCCGAGCGCCCTCGCCAGCTTGCTCGGGCCGCCCGCCGGAACCGCACCGGCCGAGCGGAGCAGCTCGCCCGCGTCCTCAAGGAGCAGGGCGTCGCCGCCGACGAGCTCGACCTCCCATTCGCGCCAGCTCTCCGGCGTACCGCCCGTGACCGTCGCGGTCACGTGGTCGTCGGCCAGCTCCGCGAGCACCGCGCCGTCCGCGTCGAGGAGGCGATGCACCACTCGCCGGGTCGACAGCGTGACCACCGGCTCCACCTTGCGGTCCCGGACGTGGACCCGGACCGTACGGACCACAGCGACCGGCACGCTGCGCACCGAACGCCCCAGCGGGTACCGGACCTCGAGCCGCCCGGCCGTCCCGGGGAACTTCACGTGCCAGCCGTCGTCCTCACCGCCGGTCCGGCGCCGCAGCGTGACCTTGTGCGCGGCCAGGTCGAAGGCGGCGGTGTCGTAGTACACCGCCTCCAGGTCGAGCTCGAGCGGTTCCGCGACGCTCGCGACACCGGGCAGGTCGTGCAGCGCCGGCACGATCGCGTCCTCGCCGACGTCGTACTTCGTCTCGATCTCGAGCTGCTCGGTCCGCGCCATCCTCCTTGTTTACCAGGCGTTCATGAACTGGCCCTGAGATCGTCCACCAATCGTTGTAGATCCCGATCGGTGACGCCGCCGACCGTCGGCCGGAGCTGGCAGCGCTGGTTGCGTTTCAGCGCCCGGCACACCGCGGCGATCAGGATCAGGAAGCCGATCATGTCCGTCCCACCCCCTTGAAGAACGCGTAGTGGAAGGTGCCGCCGGGTGCGGCGGACTTCTCCAGGTCGGCGATGCCGGCCGCCCACTCCACGGCGGTCAACAGGCCGGCGGCGATCGCGCGTTCGCGGACCGAATCGACCATCGCGATGAACGTCTTGCGGGTGAACCCGTCGACGAGGTGCGGGAGGTTCTGGTCGGCGTACACGGTCCGAGGCTCGACGTGTACGTCGTCGTACCCGGCCTGCTCGAGCAGCGGCTGGAGGCGGCGGCCGATCAGCGAGTCGCCGCCCGCCGCGGCCTGCAGGTCGACGAGGCAGTCGACGACGGCCTGGGCGCGGGCGCTGCGCGGATGGAAGAAGGCTGAGCCGTGGTCGCCCTCGATGACGGTGATCGTGCCGCCGGGCTTGAGCAGGCGCCGGAGCTGGGTGAGGGCGCCGACGGGATCGGCGAGGTGTTCGAGGACGAAGCAGACGAAGACGTGGTCGAACTTCTCGTCCGGCAGTTCGCGGAGGTCCGCGTGCCGCCAGTCGACCACGGCGTACGGCGCGTGCTCGGCGACCCGGGCCTTCGCCTGGGCGAGCGAGGCCTCGGAGATGTCGATCGCGACCAGGTCGATGCCCGGGCTGCGGGTGACGAGCTGGACGGTCTGCGCGCCGACGCCGCAACCCGCCTCGAGGACGCGGCTGCCGGCCGGGTACGTCGTACCGCCGTGCAGGAGGTCGGCCAGCGTGCCGGCCTGGTCGGTCAGCCGGCGGGTCTCCGCCGGGGTGTAGCCGTGGACGTAGTCGGTTCCCATACCTCCACGGTCGCGCGACAATGGTCCAGTGAACAGGTCCAATCCGGCACCAAGTGGCCGGTCCAAAGGCGGCGCGGACTTCCTCCAGCTCGATCCGTCGGAGGCGCCGCCCGGCGGGCTCGCGGACTGGCTCACCGAACGCCTCCGGGCCGCCATCTCCAGCGGCCAGCTCGCCACCGGCACCCGCCTCCCCGCAACCCGCACCCTGGCCGCCGACCTGGGCATCTCCCGCGGCGTCGTCACCGAGTCCTACCAGCGGCTCACAGAAGACGGGCAGGTTGCAGGCCGCGGCCGAGGAGGCACTGTTGTGGTGGCGGCGCCCGTGGTCGACCGTTCGACAGGACGTAGTCGTCTACGTATACGAGCCCGCCCGCCTGGCGAGTCCGGCGAATGGGCCGAATCGACCGACACCTCCTGTCGTTCGGCCGACAACCCCGAGATCTTCGACGCGCTCCGGGCCGCGCCGGCTCGGGTGGATTTGACGCCGGGGGTGCCGGACTTGGCGGCGTTTCCGCGGGGGGCCTGGTTGCGGGCGGAGCGGGCGGTGCTGGGCGAGCTGGGGGCGGCGGAGTTCGGGTACGGCGATCCGGCCGGGACGCCGGTGCTCCGGCGGGCGGTGGCGGGGTGGTTGGCGCAGTACCGGGGGATCGCGGCCGACCCGGAGGACGTCATCGTCGTCGCGGGTGTCGCGCAGGCGATCGCGATCGTCGCGCAGCTGCTCGACCGGCACGGCATCCACGAGGTCGCCGTCGAGGACCCCGGCTCACTCGGCTCCCGGCAACACCTGCAGAACTGGGGCATGCGCACCCCACCCATCCCCGTCGACGACCGCGGCCTCCAGGTCGACGTACTGCGCAAGTCCGAAGCCGCCGTGGTGATGGCAACCCCGGCGCACCACTTCCCGACCGGCGTGGTCCTCGACGGCGAACGCCGCCGCGAACTCGTCCAATGGGCCACGAACGGCGGCCTGATCCTCGAAGACGACTACGACGCCGAACACCGCTACGACCGCCCGCCGGTCCCGGCGCTCCGCGCGATGCTGCCCGAGCAGGTGTTCTACGTCGGCAGCGTCTCCAAGCTGCTCGCGCCCGCCCTGCGGATCGGCTGGATGCTGGCGCCCCCGCAGTACAAGGAGGAAGTGATCGCCCGCAAACGCCTCGCCGACCTCGGCAACGCCGCCCTCCCCCAGCTCACCCTCGCGCACCTGATGGAGTCCGGCGAACTCGAACGCCAGCTCCGTCTGCTCCGCCGCCGGCACCGCACCCGCCGCGACGCGATGGTCGCCGCCATTCGCACTCATTTGCCGACAGCAACCATCCACGGCGCCGCCGCCGGCCTGCACCTGACGATCACCTTCGACGAGGCGGACGACGTCGCCCTCGCCGCGGCCGCCCTGGACGCGGGCGTCAAGTGTCACCCGCTCTCCTGGCACTGCCAACTCCCGCACGCCCCCGGCCTGGTCCTCGGGTACGCCGCCCGCACCCCGACAGAGATCGCCGACGCGATCGCCACCATCGCGAAGGTCAGCTAGGACGCGTCAGCAGATACAGCAGGTACGGCGCACCCATGAACGCGGTCACCACCCCCACCGGAAGCACCGTCGGCGCGACCACCGTCCGCGCCAGCAGATCCGACGAAACCACCAGCAACGCCCCGATCGCCCCCGGCACCACCAGCCCGGGCCGCCGAACCAACCGCCGAGCCAACTGCGGCGCCACCAACGCCACGAACCCCACCGGCCCGGCCGCCGCCGTCGCGAACGCCGCGAGCCCCACCCCGAGCGCGATCAACGCCCCGCGCGCCAACTCGACCCGCCCGCCGAGCGCCCGCGCCACGTCGTCGCCGAGCTCGAGCAACCGCAACTGCCGCGTCAGCACCACGGCCGCCGGCACCCCCACCGCGAGTGTGGCCCCAATCAGTACGACGTGCGTCCACGACCGCCCCGCAAGACTCCCGGCCAGCCACATCGACGCGCTCTTCGCCGTGTAGATGTCCGCCAGCGTCAGCAGGTACGCCGTCAACGACCCGACAATCGCCGTCACCCCGACACCGACCAGCACGAGCCGATTCCCCGACATCCCGTTCCGGTACGCCAGCAAATACACACTGATTGCCGCCAGCAACGACCCGAGCAGCGCCCCGAGCGGGATCCACCCGCTGCCGATGACGGTGATGATCAGTACGGCGGCCAGCGCGGCGCCGGCGTTCACGCCGATCAGATCCGGACTGACCAGCGGGTTCCGGGCGAGCCGCTGGAAGATCGCGCCGGAGATCGCGAACGCCGCCCCGACGCCGATCCCGGTCAGCACCCGGGGCAGCCGGTTGTTGACGACCACGTCGTACGTGATCAAAGTGCCGTGCCCGGACAGAGTCCGCAGTACCTCGGCGATCGACAGCGTGTAGTCGCCGCGGGTCAGGGCATACGCGCCCACGAGGACGGTCAGCACCGACGCGACGAGGCCCGCTCTCACAACGCGGCCATTCGTCGGCGCCGGACCAACCCGATGAACAGCGGCGCACCGATCAGCGCGGTGACGATCCCGACCTGCAGTTCCGCCGGACGTACGACGACCCGCCCGACGATATCCGCGAGCAGCAGTACGACAGGCGCGAGCAGCATCGAGCACGGCAGGATCCGGCGCTGGTCCGGTCCGACGACCAACCGGGCGACATGCGGTACGGCGAGCCCGAGGAAGCCGATCGGCCCCGCGATCGCGGTCGCCGTACCGGCCAGCACCACCACCGCGAGACCGGACAGTACGCGGACCAGGAGCACCCGCGTGCCGAGCGCCTGCGCTAGGTCGTCGCCCAGTGCGAGCTGGTTCAACGATCGCCCCAGCACC
This sequence comes from Kribbella sp. NPDC059898, assembly GCF_042730855.1. NCBI lineage: Bacteria > Bacillati > Actinomycetota > Actinomycetes > Propionibacteriales > Kribbellaceae > Kribbella > Kribbella sp. NPDC059898. Next base: position 1,008,753 of record NZ_JBHWKR010000001.1, on the reverse strand, counting down.
AGCGCAAGAACGATGCCGACAGCAACGAACGGCACGGCCTGGGCGACCACCCGCTGGTCGGCCAGCGACAGCGAACCGACCACCCAGAAGCGGTACTCGTTCAGCGTCGACAGATCCACCAGCGTCGCCGCCGACGTGATCGAGCCGAGCAGCGCGGAGATCGCCGCACCGGCCAGCGCGAGCTTCACGGGCGTCGTACCGCCGACCGCGCCGACCAGATAGACAGCCACCGTGGCCACCAGCGCCCCGCCCATCGCGAACCAGACGTACCCGGTCAGGCTGTGGATGCCGAACAGGCCGATCGCCGCCACGACCGCGACCGCGGCACCGGCGTTCACGCCGAGGATCCCGGGGTCGGCCAACGGGTTCCGGGTGACGCCCTGCATCACCGCGCCGGACAGCCCGAGCGCGGCGCCGACCAGCACGCCTGCGACGGTCCGCGGCAACCGCAGGTACCGGACCACGCGGTCGCCGTCGCTGCCGCTGAAGTCCGCCAGCGCCCGGTACACAGCGCCGGGCCCGATCCAGCGGTCGCCGACGCACAAGGACAGCACGACGACGACCGCCAGCACCGCGACCAGACCGGCCGCGCGCTTCACTTGACCAGGTCGGGGTGCAGGATGTGGCCGAGGTTCTCGGTGGTGTAGGCGCCGCGGACGCCGGCGGAATGGTTCGCGAACAGCCACGGCACGACGTGCTGGGAACGCACTGCCTTCAGGTTCGCGAACGCCGGATTGGCGAGGATCTTCCGAACGCCCGGCTGCGAGGCCGCGGGTGTCAGCGACGCGTCGCAGCACCCGCTGATCAGCACGTAGTCGGGGTCCCGCTTGATGAACTCCTCGACGCTGATCTTCACGTTCCGCTTCGAGGTCAGGTCGGCGAACGCGTTCACGCCGCCCGCCTGCCGGATCAGCACCGTACCGAAGTCCGGACCGCCGGACACGGTCATCCCGCCGCCTTCCAGGCCCGGGCGGACGATCGCCACCGTCGGGCGCGGCGCATCCTTCACGGCGGCCGCGACCGCGGCGATCCGCTTCTGCTGGTCGGCGATCACCTGCTCGGCGCGGTCCTCGACGCCGAACAGCCGGCCGAGGTCGCGCAGGTCGGCGTACACGTTGTCCATCGAGACCGTCGCCGGGTCGATCGCCTCGTCGCCGTTGCCGTCCGCGGTCGGGCAGAGCGGGCTGAAGATCCAAGTCTGTACGCCGAGGTCGGCGAGGCTCTTGCGGCTGCCGAAACTCGCGTCGCTCCCGACGGCGCTGAACACGTCGTTGAACCCGGACAGTACGAAGTCCGGGTGCAGGCTGAGCAGTTCCTCGCGGCTCGGCAGGTTCTTGAAGTACTTCGCCTTCGACTGCGCGGCGGCGTACTCCGGCAGCACCTGGGAGTCGAGGTACGCCGTACCGACCAGGCGGTCCGAGATACCCAGCGCGTGGGCCAGCTCGATCGCGGGCTGGTACGCCGCGAACACCCGCTTCGGCGGCCCGTCGACGGACACGTCGATCCCGCAGTTCTTCACCGTGGTGGCCCCGGGACTCTCCGCGGCGGACGGCGCGCAGCCGGCCAGCAGGGTCAAGGACAGGGCGACAGCAAGCACACGTACGACGGCCATGAGTGGACCGCTCCTCCAGCACCTCGTGGACGGGTCAGCGCCGTGGCCGGTCTCCTGGCTGACGGGTACCACGTCCACCGGTCTGACCTTCCCAGCCGCACGCGGCCAGTGGTCCCCTTACGGGTACGACAGGTGCACATCCCGATCACAGTGGCGAGGGCCGCGCCGGTACTTCACCGGCTTCCCGAACACCACGGCGCGGTCACCATAGCACCCGGGTCAGTGCGTGTAGAGCGACGAAAGGGCGAGCGCGAACTGGGTCATCAGGTCCGGGTTGACCGCGCGGGCCGGCAGCGGGACCAGGTCGACCAGCTTGTCGTCGCCGACCCGGATCGTGGTCCGGCCGGTCGCGGTGTCGATGTACCCCTCGTCGCCGAGCGGGATCGACTGCGAGGTGGAGGCGTTCCGGAGCGGGGCCATCAACGCCTTCGCGTCCGGCTCCCGGCGGACCGAGGAGTACAGCACGCGGGTGGCGGTGATCCAGCCGCACACCGGGTCGCCGACGAGGGTCTCGCCGTCGCGGCGGGCCGTCGCCGGTACGCCCAGCACCTGCTCGGCCGCGTCCGATCCGCGATCGCACTCCGGCCGGGTGATCTCGAGCGCGGGCGCCTGCAGCCCCGGCGCCTGCCGGGCGACCTCCTGCCCGAGGACGACGTACTTCGCGAGCGTGGCCTGCGGACCGGAGAGCTTGTACAGCCGGCCGTCGAGCAGGAACACCAGGAACTGGCTCGTCCCGTACCCGCCGTCGCCGACGTTCGCGGTCACGGCCGGCTCCCGCCCGTGCGCGGCGTACGTCTTCCGCGCCGCCGCCAGCGTCGCGGCGGTTGCCTGCAGCACCGAGACCCCGATCCGCAGCACCGGGCCGTCCGGCGCGGTACTCAGGCTCAGCTGGCAGACGTCGTACGACGGGATGTCGATCTCGGCCGGCGGGTTCTGGCGCACGATCTTCACCACCGGCACGGCCAGCGTGGTCCGGACCAACGTCTCGTCGATCGAGGTGCACAGCGTCTCGACAGGCGTCGCCGACGCGGTCGGTGACGGCGTGTCCGAGGGCGTCGCGGACGGGGTGTCGAACCCGCTCACCGACACCAGCGGCGGCACACTCGGCGCGGTCTCCTGCCCATGACCCCCACACCCCGCAAGCAGTACGACGGCCAGCCCGGCGGCGATCAGGGTACGCATGATGACTGAGACTCTAACCGGCGGCGCGGAGTTGCCTTTCGCGGACGGCGTGTTCGTCGGTGCGGGCGTCGTACCGCCAGAACTCGCGCAGCCAGACCGAGGTCGCGAGCACGCCGGCGACGCACAGGACGCCGCCGCTGACGATCGCGGTCCGGACCGTGGTGAGGTCGGCGACCAGGCCGGAGCGGGCCTGACCGCCGAGCGGGCCGAGCGAGTACCCGAGCATCTCGATCCCGGCCAGCCGGCCGCGCATCTCGTCCGGGATGGTCTGGTTCCAGATCACCGAGCGGAACAGCACCGACACCATGTCGCAGGCGCCGGCCAGCGCGAAGAACCCGATCGCGAACCAGATGTTCGGCGCCAGCCCGGCGATCCCGACCGCGGCGCCCCAGCCCATCGTCGCGAGCACGACGGCCCGCCCCTGGTGGTGGACGTGTTTCGCCCAGCCGCTGGTGAGCGAGGCACACATCGCCCCGATCGCCTCCGCGCTGTACAGCAGCCCGAGCAGCCTCGGCTCCTTCAGTACGTCGGTCGCGAACGCCGGGAACAGCACGATCGGCATCGCCAGGAACATCCCGACCATGTCCACCAGGTACGTCGCCAGCAGGTCCTTGCGGCGGAACGCGTACACGATCCCGCCGCCGATCGCCCGCAGACTCGGCGCCGTGGTGTGCTCCTTCGACCGGTACGACCCGAGCCGGGCGTACAGCAGCGTCGCGAACACGATCCCGGCCAGCTCGACCGAGAACGCCCAGGTCACGCCCACGGATCCGACCAGTACGCCGCCCAGCGCCGGGCCGGCGAGCTGCCCGATCTGCGAGGTCAGCGAGCTCAACGCGACCGCGGCCGGGATCTCCTCGTGCTTCACCACCCGCGGCAGCAGGGCCTCCCGGCTCGGGCGCTGCAGGGAGGAGGCGACCGCGTTCAGCGCGCCGCAGACGTAGATCAGCCAGACCTGCGGATGCGCGAGCAGCGTGTTCGTCACCATCAGCGCGGAGATCACGACCTGCGCGATCCCGGTGCCGACCAGCAGTTTCCGGCGTTCCACGTGGTCCGCGAGCGCACCGCCGTACAGGCCGAAGACCACCAGCGGGGCGATCGTCACCAGGCCCATCGCGCCGACCGCGAAGTTCGAGCCGGTGAGTTGGTACAGCTGGTACGGCAGCGCGACGTACCCGACCATGCCGCCGAGGAAGAAGACCGAGCCGGCGACCAGCAGGACGCGGAAATCGCGGGAACCACGCCACGGGGTCAGATCGACACGCAACCGGGCCAGCCGCGAGCGAAGACTTGCTGCCACCGGAACATGGTGACAGGTCCGACCGCCCCAGACGAACCTGATTAACCGCCAGCCTTTCCACCACCGTCGAAAGGGCCCGGGTGCGACCCGCAGCCGTCCTAGCGTGACAACCGATTGGTTGCCCACGGCGTCAATCTCGGCGGCCGGGAAAGATCCCGGCCATCCTCGGGAATCGGAGAACAACCGCATGATCTCGATCAAGTCGGTCGGCACCCGCCTGCTCGCCGGCCTCGCCGTCGGTGCGGCGGCCGGTGCCACCCTGCTTGTTCCGTCGGCCGCGCACGCCGCCCCCGCGTCGCAGACGGCTGCCACCGCTGTCACCGCCACCACACCGTCGGGAGGGCTGCTGCGCCCGGGCCAGTACCTGAAGCCCGGCCAGTACCTCCGCTCGCTCAACAAGGTCTACACGCTGGTCATGCAGACCGACGGCAACGCTGTGCTGGTCAAGGGTCGGACCCCGATCTGGGCGACCATGACCAACCGCAAGTCGTCCACGCTGATGATGCGGCCCGACGGCAACCTGGTCGTCATCTCCGGCCGTACGACGGTCTGGGCCAGCGGAACCGCCGGCAGCACCGGCGCGATCCTGAACGTCCAGAACGACTCGAACCTGGTCCTCTACAACATCCGCCGCAAGGCCGTCTGGTCCCGCTACATGGTGATGGTCAACCTGTACCCGGGCCGCGTCCTGAGCAACCCGGTCGCGCTGTACTCGCAGAACCGGGTGTACCGGGCGCAGATGCAGGCCGACGGCAACCTGGTGATCGTGAAGTACGGCAAGACGCCGATCTGGAGCACCAAGACGGTCAGCAAGGGCGCGTTCGCGACCATGCAGACCGATGGCAACTTCGTTGTCTACAGCGCCGCCAAGAAGCCGCTCTGGGCTTCCAAGACCACCCGTAAAGGTTCCGTGCTGCAGATGCGCGGCGACGGCAAGCTCGCGATCATCTTCGGCCGGACCACGGTCTGGGTCAGCTGAGAATCTCCTCAGTTCCTGAGCCGCGGCGTCCTCGGGGGAGGCCGCGGCTCAGTTGTTCGCCAACTGTTCGTCAGCTGTTCGTGAGCGGCAGCAACGCGGTCAGATCGGTCCGTTCGCCACTCGCACGGAGCTTCCCGGACATCCGTGCGTCCGCCCAGCTCATGCGGCCGAGCGCGACCTCGATCCACAGCTCCGGCGGCATCTCGATCACCGCTCCCGGCGTACCACGGGTGTGCCGCGGGCCCTCGATGCACTGCACCGCGCCGTACGGCGGGATCCGTACCTCCACCGCGTGCCCCGGCGCCTTCGCGACCAGGCGGTTCAGCAACACCTTGGTGAGCAGCTTCAGTTCGGCGCGTTCCGCCGTACCGTCGTCGTAATGCTGCAAGGCCTGCTGGAAAGCGGTGTCTGACGTCTCCACGACGTGCCAGCGTACGCGGCGTTTGCGGTGACGCCCCTCTCGTCGGCGATAATCGGGCGGGAGAGAGGGAAGCGAGGTCGGGATGCTCACGCCCAGGCACCAGGCGCTGCTGATGACGCTGGCGGGAATGACCGTCGGTGTGGTCGCGTTCGGCACGGTCGTCGTCGTCAACGGCGGCAATCCGTTCACAGCGCACGACGAGCCGGTGGGCATCGTCAGCCCGACCTCTTCGAGTACGCCGAACCGAGGCAACGGGCTGCAGGCCGACGGGCTGCAGTACGTCGTACAGAACTTCGGCACCGACCAGGACCCGGTGTCCGCGGAGGTGCCGACCGGCTGGAAGAGCGCGCAGAGCGGCACCCGGCCGAAGTTCCTCGACCCGACCGGCGTCTGGCAGCTCCGGTTCGACACCCGCGGCAGCAAGCAGAGCCCGGACGAGCTCGTGCGGAACCGTGAGCGCAGCATCGACGAGAAGGACCTCAAGGTGCTGAGCCGCGACAACGGCATGCTCGTCTACACGTACGTCGACAAGACCCGCGGGCCGCGGATGGGCCTGTCGCGCTGGATCTCGCTGGACGACGGCAAGACGGCCGCCGTCGAGATCACCGTCGGCGGCCGCCCGCAGGACGAGGCGGGACTCCGCGCCGTCCTCCAGCAGGCGGTCGACACCCTCAAGGTGCCGGTCTCACCCGGCGACAACCGCCCTAACTGATCAGCACTTGATGTCGGCGGCCGGGGTGTTGCCCTGCACGAGGTAGCTCTCGACGACGTTCTTCACGCACGCGTTCCCGGACAGGTACGCCGTGTGCCCGTCGCCGTCCCGGGTGACCAGGACGCCGCTTTCCAGCTCGTGCGCCAGCCCGACCGCCCACTCATACGGGGTCGCGGGGTCCCGCGTCGTACCGAGCACCATGATCGGCTTCGCGCCGGCCGCCTTGATCGGGTGCGGGGTGTTCGTCGGCTTCACCGGCCAGTTCACGCAGGACACCGACGACCAGGCCATGAACTCGCCGAACCGCGGCGACGCCGCCTTGAACTTCGGCAGGTCCGCCTGGATCTGCGCGATCGAGGTGGCGTCCGGGCGGTCGCTGCAGTTCACCGCGATCTGCACCTCGTTCGAGTTGTCGGCGTACCCGGTCGGCTTGCGGTCGGTGTACTCGTCGGCCAGCGCGAGCAGCCGGCTGCCGTCGCCTGACAGCCCCGCCGCGACGGCGTCCTCGAGCCGCGGCCAGAAGTCCTTCAGGTACAGCGGGTAGACCAGGCCGAGGATCACCAGCGCCTGCGTGACCTGCCGCTGCCCGTCCCCCGGCAGCGGGTGCTCGTCGCTGTCCTTGATGAGCTTGTCGACCTTGCCGAGCACCTCCTCCTTGCTGCTGCCGAGCTTGCAGGACCGCTGCGCGCAGTCCTCCGCGAACGCGTCCAGCGCCTTGTCGAACCCCTTCGCCTGCTCGATCCCCATCTGCTCCGACGTGATCGCCGGGTCGACGGCGCCGTCCAGCACCATCCGGCCGACGTTCTTCGGGAACTCCTCGGCGTACGTCGCGCCCAGGTACGTCCCGTACGACATGCCGAGGTAGTACAGCTGCGGGTCGCCGACGACACCCCGCAGTACGTCGATGTCCCGGGCCGCGTCCTTCGTGTTCACGTACGGCAGCAGCTTGCCGGAGCGCTGCTCGCACCCGGCCGCGAACGTCTTCGACTGCTTGTCCAGGTCCGCGATCTCGGCGGCGTTGTCCGGGCTGCCGTCGGCGGCGATCATCGCGTCCAGCTGCGCCGTGTCCAGGCACTTCACCGGCGTCGACTCACCCACCCCGCGCGGATCCCAGCCGATGATGTCGAACTTGCGCAGTACCGAAGCCCCGAACAGCATCGGCGCCTGCGCCGCGAACTCCTGCCCGCTCGCCCCCGGCCCGCCCGGGTTGATGAACAGCGTCCCGATCCGGCCGCCGCGGTCCTTCGCGAGCACCTTCCGGGCGCGCAACTCGATCGTCTGGCCGGCCGGCTTCGTGTAGTCCAGCGGCACCTGGATCGTCGCGCACTCCTGGTTCGTCCCGCAGCGCTGCCAGTCCGGGCGCTGCTGGTAGAACTTCTCCAGCCCCGCCGGGATCGGCCCCACCGGTCCGCTCGGCGGATTGCTCCCGACCCCGGGCGCCGTACCGTTGCCGGCGTCCTGCGCGCGACTCGCCACCCCACACCCACTCGCGAGCACCGCCAGAGCTGCCACCAGTACGGTCGACCTGCGGAATCTCACTGCGGGCTTTCTCCCTCGTCGTCATGATGCAACCGGCGACGCCGGCGTGGCTTCCGCGTACGGCGCTCTTCCTCCGCCGGCGGCGTTTCCTCCGGTACTACTGGCGGTGCGTCCGGGGTCGTCGTACTGGACGCCTCGTACTGCTGGCGCGGCGAACACACGTCGGCCCGGCTGCACGCACAGCGCCGGCCGGAAGCCGCCAGCCGGACGACCACCGTGTCGCTCGGCACGTTGTGCCCGACCACCACTCCATCACCTGCGGGGGTCTCCACCGCGGATCCGAGCGCCGGGGCCTTCGCGTTGAACTCCTGGTACAGCGGGTGCTCGTACTTCAGGCAGCACATCAACCGGCCGCACGCGCCCGAGATCTTCAACGGGTTCAGCGGCAGGTCCTGGTCCTTCGCCATCCGCACACTGACCGGCTCGAAGTCCTTCAGGAACGTCGCACAGCACAGGTCCCGCCCACACGGCCCGATCCCGCCCTGCAACCGCGCCTCGTCCCGCGCCCCCACCTGCCGCAACTCGATCCGCGCCCGCAACGCCCGCGCCAGATCCCGCACCAGCTCCCGGAAGTCCACCCGGTGCGGCGCCGAGAAGTACACGATCACCACCTGATCGATGTCCGGCCGCCGATCGACGAAATCGATCCCGACCACCTTCATCGGCAACCCGTGCTGCCGGATCGTCCGCTTCGCGATCCCCCGGGCATCCGCCCGCCGCTGCCGATTCTGCTCGTCCCGCTCCAGATCCGCCGCCGACGCGATCCCCGCACAGGCCGGCAGCCCACCGACCTCCTCGGTCACGTACTGCGGCGCCCACACACACTCCGCAACCTCAGGCCCGTCATCGGTAGGCACCAGCACCTTGTCCCCCACCCGAGGCCGAAACTCCCCCGGATCAAGGTAATAAAGCCGCCCGTACCGCTCGAACGACACCGCCATCACCATGCCCACGCCGCCAGACTACTTGCAGACCTCCGCCCTGACCCCCTCAACACAACCCCACGATCAGCCCCCGTACTTGCACAGCCGCACGAACAGCCCCCCGCGTGCTCCGCAGCCGCTAGCTTCGTCGCTCCGCTCCTCAGACGCGGCCGCTCCGCGCGCCCCACCCACCCCCGGACTACCGCCCGGACCTGCGGCTCCGCCGCGGGCTGCGGCTACCGCCGCGAATTGCGGCTAGCGCCGCGGGATTGCCGGCTACCGCCGGCGTTTTGCGAGCTGCCGCTCGCGTGTGACTGCCAGGCGGACGTTCTTCGTACCGTGACTGTGATCGTCGTACCCGGTGGTGACAGGCGACCCGTCATACGGCCGGGACCCACAACATCAGCTCGCCCGATCGCCCCCGACAACCGACCGCCGGTCACCGCCGGCCGCCGAGTGAGGTGGCGACTTCGCCCGCCAAATCGCTCCGCAGAGCGTTCGCGGTCGTACCGACAAACCACATCGGGGACGGCGGCAACATCCCCCCAGTCGACCCGCACGTGCTACACCAAACGAACTGTGGATCACATGCACCAGCCGGAGATCAGCAGGGCTTCGCGCTCGGTCACCTCAACGGCGTGAGGTGACTGCGGCCAGATCGCCTGCCGGCCCTTGAGGGCAGGCTGGCCTACGCTCAAACTCGTCTCGCAACATCTCGCAACTACTCTTGACCGCAACCAGACGCAAGCGGAGGGTAGTCAGCGGCAACCGATCGCAACGACTTCAGGGGAGTACGACATGCGCCTTACCTTCGTCGCCGGAGATCCGGCGTCCAACCCGAAGAACTCACCCACCCTCTACAAGACCGACCGGGACAGCTGGATCGTCCAGGGCTGGGTGGTCAACGACGCGGACGCCCTGACTACGCTCAACCTTCCTGACGGTGAGTCCGCCGTCGAGATCCCGGACCGGCTGGTCCCGTTCTTCTTCCAGGAGGGTCGTGCAGGAGATAACGTCTGACGATCTGTCCGAGCTGCTGTCGTCGTTCAAGCACTCAGCGGTTCACCTCGAGACCCGCGACGCCTACGGCACCGTCACTGAGCTGCCGTACATGGCCAAGTGGGCTCGGGGCGAACCGGACGACCTGGCATGGCTCAACGAATGGTGCCAAGAGCTGCGGGACCACGTGCGGGCTGGCCGGAGCGTCCGGCGGGCACGCGTCGTCTCCGAACCCTTGAGCGACTACCAGCGCTGGAGTTACAGCATCGCTGATCCCATGGTCGACGCCGGTGAAGACATCCGCTGGGTACCGCGCCGGCTGACGTCAACCATCTGCCTGCCGGGCAACGACTTCTATCTCATCGACAACCAGCAGGTCGTGTTCTTGCACTACGCCGGCTCTGGTCTGAACACGGCTTTCACCACGACGACCGACCCGGCGGTTGTCCAGATGTGTTCGGCGGCCTTCGAGAAGGTGTGGGCGCTAACTATCAAGCACCGTGAGTACCAGCCCGTCTGACGCCGCCCGCAAGGCTCAAGAAGCGCTCGGCCAGCGCCTGCGGGAGTTGCGTAAGGATGCCGGTCTGTCCGGTCGTGACCTCGCGGCCGCGACAGGCTGGCACTTTACGCGTGTCAGCAAGATTGAAAACGGCGTCCAGGGCCCCACCGACGCCGACCTCCGTACCTGGTGCGCCGCTTGCTCAGCTGAGGAGAAGATCCCCGATCTCATCGCGCAGGCGCGCGCCGTCGAGTCGATGTACATGGAGTTCAAACGGCGCACCCGCGCCGGCATGAAGCAGCTCCTCCAGGCGGGCGGCGACCTGTTCGAGCGCACCGAACGGTTCCGGATCTACGAACACAACGTCATCCCCGGGCTGTTCCAGACTGCCGAATACGCCACCGAGCTACTGACTTTCTGGATTGACTTCCTGGAGACGCGCAACGACATCGAGGCCGCGGTGGCCGCCCGAATGGAGCGCCAAGCCATCCTGTACCGGGCTGCGAAGACCTTTTCGGTGGTGCTGGAGGAGGCCGCCGTCCGCACCCAGTTCGGCACACCGGACACCATGGCTGGCCAGCTCGATCGCCTGCTGTCGGTTATGACCCTGCCCAACATCTCGTTTGGTGTCGTTCCGCTCATGGTGCAGCGCCGGACCGTTGGCTCGACCGGCTTCTGGATCTTCGACGACACCCTCGTCTCGCTGGAAACTCCCACCGCCAGTATCGACGTCAGCCAGCCTCAAGAGATCGGGCTGTACGAGCGGATGTTCGAGCAGCTCCGGCAGCCGGCCCTTTACGGTCGCGACGCCCGAGCGCTGATCATCCGCATCCAGGGCGAATTGGCATAGCAACTGTTCGCAACGGTCTGGTCGTTGCCCATAGCCCCTTTGTAGCGTCATTGGCATGACGGCAACGGTCATGCACACGAGGGACGGACAGCGCCTGCACACATCTGAAGCCTGCTATTCGGTCCGCTGCAGGTGCGGTCCCGAGAGCCGCCGCCAGCCAGCCGCACACCCGCGGGCCTACGCCTACGTGCGTGCCGAGCTGCTGGTGTCCACCTCCGAGGTCAACCGCACCAAGGAGCGGCTGTCCGCGTTCGCCAAAACCTCCGGCTTGGAGTTGGCGGCAGTCTTCGTGGAAGAGGATCCGCGGCGACCGCTGCTGGCGTTTGAACGGTTCTTCCAGGCCGTCATGCGCGACCATGTCCCGGTGGTGCTCCTGCCGAGCCTGCTGCATCTCATGGTCCTGGGGGCGCCGGGGCGCATCAGGGAGCACTTCGAGGCCGCGACCGAGGCTCGGGGCGTCACGTTGGACCACCCTGTGGCCTGTCCCGCTCGCGCGGCGGTGCCTTGATCCGGTCCGCGACCACATGCGTCCTTGTCCGAGTCGTCTGTTCCCCTGTGGAGGACTCGGCCAGGGATCTCAAACCGGCTGGCGCGGTGTAGTGAGGCGAGGCCTGCACTGCGCCAGCCGTTCCACGCTTCCGCCTTCCCCGAAGTGAGCTGTCATATGTCGCAGATCGAGCAACTGAAGCTGCAGCTCCACGGCCTGGCCGACCAGTCCCGGCAGGGTGCGGGCAGTCTGGCCGGGTTCAAGCAGCGCTTCGAGCAAGCCAGCCAACACGTCCAAGCCCTCATCTCGGGATCCGCCACCCGCGCCGACCAGGACATCGCCACCATGCTCGACGCGGCGGGCAAGTCAGTCGAGCAGGCCGTCCAGATCGCCGAAGCCGGGCGCGGAGCGGGCGCGTTTGAGGAGTGGAGCGACGAAGCTAGCGGGTGTGTAGCGCGCGGGGGGCTGCTTGTGCGGCTGCGTGGGGGGTGGGGTCGTGTTGGACGGTGGTTGGGGTGGGGGCGCCGTAGTCGGTGTGGGAGGTGGTGCCTAGGACGATGATGAAGGTGAAGAAGGCTATGTAGGCGAGGGTGAGGACGGCGCCGATGGCCAGGCCGGCGATGGCCATGCCTTTGCCTTCTTGGTTGCGGTGTTTGATTTGGACGAGGGCGGCGATGCCCAGGCCGATGGCTACCGGGGCGGTGATGCCGATGACGAGGCCGCCGAGGCCGCAGATGAGGGCTGCGGTGGCGAGGCCGTTCGTACCGCCGGATGTGCCTTGGTAGCCGTACCCGTAACCGTAGCCGTAGGGCTGTTGCGCGTATGGCTGCTGTGGGTAGCCGGGTTGTTGGCCGTACCCCGGTTGGCCGTAGGTCGGCTGTTGGCCGTACTGCTGGGTCGGGTACGTCGGTTGCGGGCGGACCACGTCCTATGGGCGGTTGGGGTCTGACCCGTACGGTGGCTGCGTCACGCTACTCCCAGGGGGTACCAGTTTCCGCGCATCGTACCTGGCGGGCGGGGGCCTGTCGGTGGATGTTGCTGTGAGCAACCGGTCAGCGGTGGCTGTTCTTGACGGTGCCGGTGAGTTTGTCGGTGCCGGGGCCGTACGCGGCGCACAGGACGCGGCGGTCGCCGGAATTCCAGGTGGGCTTGTCCGGGGTCCACCAGGCGAGTTCGAGTTCGGACTCGTCGCGGGACTTGCCGACGTACGTGCCGAACGGGCCGGCGCAGGCCTGGTCGGCGGCGTCGTCGATCGCCTTGTCGCCGGGGTAGGCGCCGGCGGGGAGGGTGACGGAGGCGACCATTTCGCCGTCGTGCTCGACCGGGCAGTCGCGCTGGATCACCTCGTCCTCGACGCTGGTCTCATCGAAGCAGTCGCCGACCGTGAGCTCGTCGACGTACACGCTCGAGGACCCCGGGCCGGGCGCGCCCGAGGTGTCGCTGGACGAGCCGAACGCGATCACGAGGGCGATCAAGGCGATGTAGCCGAGGGTCACGAGGGCGCCGATGATGATGCCGGCGATCGCCATTCCCTTGCCGTGCTGTGGGCGCCGGCTGATCTGGACGAGCGCCGCGATCCCGAGGCCGACCGCGACCGGCGCGGAGACGCCGATCACGATGCCGCCGAGGCCGGTCACCAGCGAGGCGGTCGCGAGCGAGTTCGTCCCGCCGGACCCGCCCGTGTAGCCGTACCCGTACGCCGCCGGCGGCTGCCCGTACGCCACCGGATACTGCCCCGGACCGTACCCATGCCCGTACGGCGCCTGCTGCCCATAAGCCGCCTGCCCGTACGGCGGCTGCCCATAAGCCGAAGCCCCGTACTGCGGCTGCCCGTGCGGCACCTGCCCGTACGGCGGCTGACCGTAAGACGGCTGCCCGTACTGCGGTTGCCCAGGCGCCTGCCCGTACTGCGGCTGACCGTACGTCGGCTGACCGGCCGACGGCGCACCCTGTCCGTACGGCGGCTGCTGCCCCGGCGCGACCCACGACGTACCGGTCGCGTCCTGTCCCGTAGACGGCGTACCACCGGCCTGCTCGCCCGGCGTACCCGTCGGCAACGGCTCCGTCGGCTCATCCGACCGGCCGTACGTCGGGAACGAGCGCGTCGGGTCGTGCGGCACGTCCTGCGGCCGTTCCGGCGGCTCGGGCTCGTACGGCGGCTGAGTCACGTTGTCTCCCAATCCCCCGCAGGCGCTACCGTTGCGCTCCGCGCATCGTACCGCTCAGGTGCGTTCCCGGCATCCCGAGCAGGCAGAGGACGTTGCCGTCAGCAACCGCGTGGTCCTCGAGCACCACGTAGTACATGTCGAGCCCGGACCGTTCGTAGGGCTTCCCGACGAAATCGACGAACGCGCCCGCGCACTGCTGGATCGCCTCCGCACCCGCCTGTGTGCCGGACAACCCGACCAGCGCCGCCTGCACCTTCGCGTATGCCTCGCCCGTGTGCGGCGCTGCGCAGTCGGCGATCCGGACCAGCCGCAGCGCGTCGGACTCCAGGTCCGCGTCGAAGCAGCGGCCGACGTCCACGTGCGAGATCGACACGGTCCGGCCGATACCGCGGCGGTGCTCGGCGACCAGGTTGAGCGTGACCGCGACGCCGATCGCGATCGCCCAGCACAGCGAGACCAGCAAGGCGCCGTACGCGAGCCGCTTTCCGTGCCCGCCGAGCCGCTTGATCCGGCGCAGCGCGATCCCCGCCAGCACGACCGCGAGCGGTACCAGCCCGGGCAGGCTGACCGCGAGCGCGGCGACGGCGTACCCGTCCTGGCGCTTGACCGGCTTCGGGACGCCCTCCAGCCAGGACTCAGCCGACGGCAGCGGTTGCCGCACCGGCTGGATCGGGGAGGAGGGCTGGTTCATCGGGGTCCGTTCCGGGAGGGTACGCCGGGCTACCCCGGACACCCAGTCATCGGACCCGCCCGTCTCGGTGTTACACGTGCCGCCCAGTTATCGGACGTGAGTCACGCCTCAGCGGCGCACCTGGCGCGGGATCGTGAACCCGTCGCTGCGGCCCTCGAACAGCGACACCGTCATCGCCTCCAGTGCGACCAGCGGCGCCACGTTCGCCTCGATCGCCTCCCGCGCCGTCGCGATCGCGTCGATCCGGCGGATCGTCTGCTCGGGAGTGGTGCGGGTCCCGAGCTGCTCGATGTTGCGGTGCAGCTCGGCGTTGATCAGCTCGCCGCCGGCGCGGGTCTGCACCACCAGCACGTCCCGGTACAGCGCAATCAGGTCGACCAGCGAGCGGTCCAGGACGTCGCGTTCCCACCGTTTCGCGCGCGCCTTCTGCTGGTCCTCGAGCTCCTTCAGCGCGGCGTTCGCCTCACGCGGCTTGGCGCCCTTGGTCCCGACGCCGAGCGCCTGCTCGAGCGCGGTGCGCTCCTTCTCGTCGACCTTCTCGGCGCTGGCCTTGGCCTCCTCCTTGGCCGCGTCGACCAGTTGCTGCGCCGCCTTCAGGCACGCCCCGAGATCACGCAGCGCGAACGGAACCTCCAGCACCCGCGTCCGCCGGTCCCGTACCTCGGCGTCCCGGGCCAGCGCCCGCGCCCGCCCGATGTGCCCCTGCGCGGCCCGCGCCGCGAACCACGCCAGGTCCGCGTCCACGCCCAGCTTCGCGCTCAGCATCTCCGCGACCGCCGCGACCGGCGGCGTCCGCAGCACGAGCAGCCGGCAGCGTGAACGGATCGTCGGTACGACGTCCTCGACGGTCGGCGCGCACAGCACCCAGACGGTCCGCGGCGACGGCTCCTCGATGCTCTTCAGCAACGCGTCCGCGGCCTGCTCGGTGAGCCGGTCCGCGTCCTCGATCACCATCACCTGCCAGCGGCCCTGCGTCGGGCTCATCGCGGCCCGCCGGACCAGCTCACGGACCTCGCTGACCCGGATCGACAGCAGCTCGGTGCGGATCAACGACACGTCCGGATGGGCGCCGCTGAGCGCCGTACGGCAGACGTTGCAGTCGCCGCAGCCGTTGTCCGGGCACTGCAGCGCGGCCGCGAACGCGCGCCCCGCGTTCGACCGACCGGACCCTGGCGGCCCGGTGATCAGCCACGCGTGCGTCATCCCGGCGACCGCCGCGCCACTTTCGCCACGCAGTACGCCGGCCGCTCCGTCGACGGCCTTCCGCAGCACCGCGACCGCGGGCTCCTGCCCGACCAGGTCGTCCCAAACACTCATAGGTGACTCACCTTCGGGAGGATCGGTTGCAGCCGGGCCCGGATCTGCCGGGCGATGTCCTCGCGGTCCTGGGACGCGTCGACGACCAGGTAGTGCTGCGGCTCGGCGGCGGCCAGCTCGAGGAACGCGTGCCGGACCCGCTCGTGGAACTCGTCGCCCTGCGCCTCGATCCGGTCCCGCTCCTTGAATCGGCCGAGCCCGCTCCTCGGCGGCAGGTCGAGCAGGATCGTCAGGTTCGGCCGGAGGTCGTTGGTGGCCCAGCGGTTCACCCGCTCGACATCGGACAGGTCGAGATCCCGGCCGGAGCCCTGGTACGCGAGCGCGGAGTCGACGTACCGGTCGGTGATCACCACCGCGCCGGCCTTCAGCGCCGGTTTGATCACCGAGTCGACGTGCTCGGCCTTGTCGGCGGCGTAGATCAGCGCCTCGGCGCGATGCGAGATGTCACCGGTGGCCGGGTCGAGGACGATCTGGCGGAGCGTCTTGCCGAGCTCGGTCGCGCCGGGCTCGCGGGTCAGCAGCACCTGCTGGCCCTGCTCCTCCAGCCACTTCACCAGCAGCGCGGACTGCGTCGACTTGCCCGCGCCCTCGCCGCCTTCCAGCGCGACGAACAGCCCGGTGGTCGGGTAGTCGCCGCGGGTCTTGCCGAAACTCCGCCGGACGTCGCGCCAGAACGGCACGCCAGGCCGGTCGTCCATCTGCCGCCAGGCGAGCAGCCCGATCACGCCCGCCACCACCGCGGCGATCACCATCGTCATCGAGGCGCCGTTGTACGTCGCCGAGTGGCCCGCGATCGTCCAGGTGTGCCGTCCGATCGCACCCGCGGCGAACGGCGCGATCGCCAGCGTCACCGCGAGCACCGTCCGCACCGCCGACTGCACGAACGCGAACGTCCGCCCGCGCACCGCGTCCGGCACCTCGAGACCGAGCAGCGTGTACCCCGACACCCACGAGCCGCCGGCGCAGAACCCGAGCAGGATCGCGATCATCGTGGCGATCTCGATCTGCTGGATCAACGCCAGCCCGGCCAGGCAGATCCCGGACCCGACCAGCCCGGCCGCGAACAGCCGGCGCCGGGACAGCCCGGAGAAGATCCGCGGCCCGAACCCCATCCCGAGCGCGAGCCCGCCGAACACGGCCCCGAAGAGCACGCCGTACCCCGGGTCGCCGGCGCCGAGGTCCTCGACGTACGTCCGGCCGAGGCCGACCACGACCGCGCCCGCCGCGAACGCCCCGGAGATGCCGACCACGAGCCCGCGGACCACCGGCGTACCGGTGACGTACGACCAGCCCTCGACCATCGTCCGCCACAGCGTCGGGTGGTCCTCGTGCTCGTGCACCGCGCGGCCGATCTCGGAGACCGACACGATCGCGAGCGCGGAGATCGCGAACGTCGCGGCGTTCACGTAGACGGCCAGCTGGATCGAGAAGTCGCCGGCCCAGCGGGTGACCAGCGTGATCGCGGTGAAGAGCGCGGCGGCCGGGAGGGCCGAGCCGTACGTCGTGATCAGGCTGAGCTGGTTCGCCGCCTCGAGCCGGTGCCGGGGCACCAGGTTCGGCACGCTGGCGTCCTTGGCGGGACCCCAGATCAGGCTGACGATCTCGATCAGCACGGTTGCGACCAGCAGCCAGGTGAGGGTGTTGACGATCGGGATCGTGACGAAGAACGCGGCCCGGACCAGGTCGCCGACGATCATCGTCGCGCGCCGGTCCAGCCGGTCCGCGACCCAGCCCGCGACCGGTCCCATCACCAGCGCCGGCAGCACCCGGAGGAACAGCACGCCGCCGATCGCGAAGTTCGCCAGCTGGTAGTTGTCGCCGGCGAACGACTTCGCCATCGCGGTCAGCGCCAGCAGGCCGATCCAGTCACCGAGGCTGGACAGCCCGAACCCGATCCACAGCCGCCGGAACGCCCGAATCCGCAGCACCGCGCGCACATCGTGCGCCGGTGCAGGATCTGTCAGCGGGTCATAGGCCTCCGGCACACCGCAAGCCTAGTGGGCACTCCGGACAGCCCGACACGCATCCCGATCGCAACTCTCCGGCATCGGGTCCACACTGAAAGTAGTCGAGCGTCCGGGGGGCTGATGAGCCACGTCAAAGCGCACCACAGCAGACACCGGCTGCCTCGACGCGGCTCGGGCGCACCCGTCGGCGTCGCGGCGATCGCGACCCTCGTCGGGACGGTCGGCATCGCCGGGACCGCCCTGTTCAGCCCCTCCGGCCCGGCGCCGGCCAAGCCGCACGCGCCGGACCCGAGCCCGACCGTTCAGGTCCCCAAGGCCGCCTGCTCCAAAGCACCTGTCAACGCGTGCAACGCGGCCTTCAACTCCGGCGCCGGCAGATAACCGAACCCAAGCCGGAACACCCGCGCCTCGTCCCCGAACCAGTCCCCGTCAGCGAGCCGTACGCCGACGCGCGCCGCCGCCTCCTTGAACCGCCCCACATCCACCTTCACCCCCACCACACACAACGCCCCCGCCGAAGGCCGAACCCACTCCACAAACCGACTGTTCGCGCTTACCCAGTCCTGGGTGATTAGAAGGTTCTGCTCCAAGCAGCTGCTTCGTTCGGCCAGGTTCTCCTGCTCGAACACACGAACCGCCAGCGCCTCACACACCGGCGACACAGACACGACCGTACTGAACTTCGCCGTCACCAACCGCTCCACCAACGCCGGATCCGTGCTGATCACCCACCCGATCCGCAACCCGGCCGCCCCGTGGCACTTGGACAACGACGCCACCGAGACCACCCGCGCCCCAAGCCCGACCGCCGTCTCCGCGACCGCATCACTCCCGTACGTCGCCACCCGATACGTCTCGTCCACCAGCAGATACGCGTCCGGGCAGATCTCGTCCATGGCCTCGACGATCTCCCGCAGCACCGGCAGCGGTACGGCGACGCCCGACGGGTTCTGCGGTGTCGCCAAGCTGACCAGCTTCGTCTCCGGCGTGAGCTGCGCGCGTACGGAGTCCGCCCGTACCTGATACCCGTCGTCGAAGCCCACCGGGACCACCCGTACCGACGCCCCCACCGTCTCGAACGCGCTCCGCGTCATCGGGAACTCCGGCGCCGTCGTCACCACCTCGCCCCGCTCCGCCAGCAGGTACGCGAGCAGGAAGATCCCGTGCATCCCGCCGACCGTCACGACGACGTCATCGGCCCGTACGCCGTGCCGCTCCGCGATCGCGGTCCGCAGCCGGACGTCGCCGGCCGCCGTACCGTAGCCGAGCTCGAGATCGCCCAGCTCCGGAGTCAGCAGCTCCGCGAGCCGGAGGTCCGGCCCGTAGCTCTCGCCGAGTTCGTGGCGGGCCTGGTCGGCGGTCAGGGACATGATCTGGTGGCGCGGAAACTTCGGCATACCGCCATCGTTCCGCCCATCCGCTCGCCACTGGAGAGCCAATCCGGCAGAATTGGTTCGCAGATGAGACCAATCGAGGTGGCTGACCGGTTGGGCCGCTGGTCGTCCGGCCGCGGCCCGCTCTACCTGCTGCTCGCGGCCCGCCTGCGGCAGCTGATCGACGACGGCGAACTCCCGCCCGGCGTACTGCTGCCACCGGACCGTGTCCTCGCGGCCGCGCTGGCGGTCGGCCGTACGACGGTGGTCGCGGCGTACGACCTGCTCCGGGCCGAGGGGCGGATCACCCGGCGCCAGGGCAGCGGGACGCGCGTGGCCGGCGTACCTCGCGGAGCGCAGGTGGAAGACGCGCCGGTGGACCCGATCTTCCTGGATTCACTGGAGGCGCGGGACGACGACGTACTGCTGGCCATCTGTGCCGCACCGGGGGATCCGCCGCCGCAGTTGGCGGAGGCGTTCGCGCAGATCGCGCCTGAGCTCGCGTGTGTGGACAACGACATCGGGTATTACCCGTACGGCCACCCGTCACTGCGGCAGGCGTTGGCGGACCGGTACACGTCTCGCGGGGTGCTGACGCGTCCGGAGCAGATCATGGTCACGAACGGCGGCCAGCAGGCTCTCTCGTTGCTGGCGCATGCGTTGGTGTCGCCTGGTGACCAGGTGATCGTGGAAGCGCCGACGTACCCGGGGGCGCTGGAGGTCTTCCGGGAAGAAGGCGCAGTACTGCGCGGGCTGCCGGTCGGGCTGGACGGGCTAGAGGCCGCGGTCCGGGAGCGGCGTCCGGCGGTGGCGTATGTGATCCCGACGTACCACAACCCCACCGGCTCGGTGCTGTCCGCGCTGGCCCGGCAGCGGCTGGCGAATGCGGGCGTGCCGGTGATCGAGGACGAGGTCCCGGCTGATCTCGCGTTCCCTGGTGAGCCCGTGGTCACGCCGATGGCGGCGTACGGCGATGCGGTGATCTCGATCGGCTCGCTCAGCAAGAGCATCTGGGGCGGTCTGCGGATCGGTTGGGTACGCGCCGCACCACCCTTGATCAATCGGCTGGCCCGGCTGCGCGCCGTACACGACCTGGGCGGCAACGTGCCCACTCAACTGGCCGCCGCACACCTGCTGCCGCTGCTGGACGCTCCTGAGCTGCACAACACCCTCAAGGCCCGCCACGACCACCTGCACTCACAGCTGACCGCCGCCCTCCCCGACTGGCACGTCCCACCAGTCAAAGGCGGCCAGTGCCTCTGGGTACGCCTCCCGTACGGCGACGCCAACTCCTTCGCCCAAGCCGCCCTGAGACACGGCCTCGCCGTCCTCCCCGGCACCGGCCTCGACATCACCGGCGCCAGCACCTCCCACCTCCGCCTGCATTTCCGCGCCCGCCCCACAGACCTCACCGAAGCAGTCCACCGCCTCACCAAGGCCTGGCACACCTACAACCCACCACCCGTCCCCACCCACCCCCGCCCAACCATCGCCATCTGAGCTGGCGGGTGCGTTAAATTCCACGCATGGACAGGATTCCGATACGTGAGCTCAGCCAGCACACGAGAGCGGTGCTGGCACGCGTATCAGACGGTCAGTCGCTCGAGATCACGGTCAGAGGCCGGCCAACCGCACGGATCGTGCCGATTGACGACAACACCAGCATCCGGTCCGACCTGATCCGTCGTGGTCGGCTGATTCCGGCGAGCAACCCGGGCCGGATGGTTCTTCCTGCGGGCACGTCACATGCGTCTCTCGAGTCCACCGAGATCGTGTCGGATCTTCGGGAGGAACGACTGTAGCCCTCGGCCCACGCTGGCAAATGATCCGGCAGGAAGCGGAAAGTGCGGCGCTCGAGTCATGGCGCGAACACAGGGCTCGTCGCGTCGGCGTTGGTGCTCACCGAGGTGCCTCGTGCACTGCGTCGATCCGATCCAGGGCGATTGGCCGCCGTTCCTACCGCGCTGGCGAGGCTCGATCGGGTTCCTGTGGACGAGACCGTCCTGGCGACCGCGGCGGCGTACGAGGATCCGATGCTGCGCACGCTCGACGCGATTCATCTGGCGACGGCGCAGTCGCTGGTTCTCGAAGGAATCGGGCTGACTGCGCTGGTCACCTACGACAAGCGTCTGCTGGCTGCGGCCGCTGACATCGGTCTGCCGACGGCCGCGCCCGGCGCGATCTGAGCTGACGCACCCCGCCGCGCCGGGCCTGTAGGAGGGGTAGGCGGGCGCGGCGGGGTGGGATCAGTGGGTGAAGCGGAGGGTGAGGGTGGCGGGGGCCGTCTTCAGTTTGTCGCGGTCCGGGAGGGCGGGGCCGCAGGCTGCGGTGCCGACGCCGGTCTGGGCGATGTCGAGGGTGACGTACGTCGTGTCACCGGGGACCAGGTCCGCCGTGTGGTGGGCGGTTTCCAGGTCGTGCGTCGTCCAGTCGCGGACCGTGAGGCCGAAGAGTTCGCCGAGCGCCTCGATGCGCAGGCCGTCGATCGTGGCCCAGCGGGTGTCGATGCGCTGGCCGTTCTCCTGCGGACGGACGTACGGCGTCTGCAGTTCGGCGACCGTGGCGGAGTACTTCCCGACCGCGGCGGCCGCACGGGTGTCGACGTACGCCTCGTTCGGGCCGGTGCCGAACCACTCGACGCGGTCGGCCTTCGGTACGTCGAACGTGATGCCGAGCCGCGGCAGCACCTCCGGGATCAGGCCCTCCGGTTCGATGCTCAGCTCGAGCACGGTCGCACCGTCGACGGCGGTCCAGCGCCAGGTGCTGCGCAAACCCCACTGGAGCTGCGGCGGCGCCGTCCGGGTGACGACCTCCCAGGCCCCGTCCCGCTCCTCCTCCGAGACGATCCGGTGCTGCACCCGGTGCAGCCCTTCCTCGCGCCACTTGTCCGCGACACCCGGGTTCGTGTCGTTGTCGATCGGCGCCCGCCAGACGTCGAGCCGCACGTTCCGCAACCCACCGACGGCAATCCCCCCAACCCCAGCAACACCATCAGCCGGCGTACCGGTCGCGATCGGGGCCGCAGGTGCCGGCTCGTCCAGGCGGATCTGACCCCAGGCGACGCGGTGACCGGCGTCGGCCCACGGGGTCGCCTCGGTGAGCTCGGCTGTGACCGTGAGCCACGCCTCGGTGCGCTCACTCTGCTTGAGGACGCCCGGCGGCAGCTCCACGGAGACCGTCTCGCCGGGGGCGATCACCGGAACCGGCAGGTTCCCACCGCCGACGAACTCACCCTCCGCCTCGGTCCGCGTCGTGAACGTCAGGTGGCTCGTGTCCAGCACCTCGTACAGGTTGGTGATCGCGACCCGGTTGCCATCAGCAACGATGCGCAGCGGTTCGATCACCTTCGCGTATTCGTGCATGCCCGGCGACGGCGTCCGGTCCGGGAACAGCAGCCCGTCGCAGACGAAGTTCCCGTCGTGGATGGTTTCGCCGAAGTCGCCGCCGTACGCGTACACCTCGCGCCCGTCGATCGTCGTCCGGATCCCGTGGTCGATGAACTCCCAGATGAACCCGCCCTGGCACCGCGGGTACTTCTCGAACGCCTCCCGGTAGTCGAGCAACCCACCCGGCCCGTTCCCCATCGCGTGCCCGTACTCACACAGGATGAACGGCAGGTTCCGATACAGACCGCTGTCGGCCCCGATCTCCGCGCACCCCTCCGGCGAGGTGTACATCCGCGAGTAGATATCGACGAACTCGGCCTCGGTGTCGCGCTCGTAGTGCACCGGCCGCGACGGGTCGAGCTCCTTCACGGCGTCGTACATGTCCTTGAGGTTCGAACCCATCCCGCACTCGTTGCCGAGCGACCAGATCACGATCGACGGGTGGTTCTTGTCCCGGTGCACGGTCCGCTGCATCCGGTTCACCAGATCGTCCCGGAACCGCACGTCCATCACCGGATTGGGCAGCTTCGGCGGCTGCGGCTCGTACCCGAACCCGTGCGACTCCAGGTCGCACTCGTCGATCACGTACAGCCCGTACTCGTCGCACAGCGACAGGAAGTGCGGGTGCGGCGGGTAGTGGCTGGTGCGGACCGCGTTGATCCCGGCGCGCTTCATGATCAGTACGTCGTCGAGCATGTCCTGCTCGGTCAGCGTCCGCCCGCGGTCCGGGTGGAACTCGTGCCGGTTGACGCCCTTGAACAGCACCCGGTTGCCGTTGACGGTGAAGATCCCGTCGACGATCGCGACCGTCCGGAACCCGATCCGCAACCGCACGTCACCGCCGGCCGTCCGCAGTACGGCGTCGTACAGCCGCGGCACCTCGGCGCTCCACGGCTGCACGCCCTCGACCCGTACGTGCTCACCCGTCGGCACCTCGAGGCCCAGCTCTGCCACGGACACGGTGCCCGGTACGTCGGACTCGACGAGCAGCGTGCCGACGCCGTCGACGTGGTCCCAGGCCGCCTTCACGAACACGTCGGTCGGCGCGTCGGGACGGAGCGCGAGCAGGTTCACCTCACGGAAGATCCCGGACAGCCACCACATGTCCTGGTCCTCGACGTACGAACCCGTCGACCACTGGTGCACCCGGACCGCGATCTGCGCGTCCTTGCCGGGGGCAACCAGGTCGGTCACGTCGAACTCCGAGACCAGCCGGGACCCGGACGACCAGCCGACGGACGACCCGTTCACGTACACCGCGAACCGCGAGTCCACACCCTCGAACCGGAGCACGATCCGGGCGCCCGCGAAGTCGGCCGGCACCGTGACCGTGCGGACGTAGTCGCCGGTCGGGTTGTCGGTCGGCACGTACGGCGGCTCCAGCGGGAACGGATACACCACGTTCGTGTACGCCGGCTTGCCGTAGCCGCTGAGCTGCCAGTGGCCCGGGACCGCGATGGTGTCCCAGCCGGAGGTGTCCGGGTCCTTCAGGTCGTCCGGCGCGTCCGCGACGCTCGGGGACAGCCGGAAGCTCCAGTCCCCGCTGAGCGGCAGCCGCCCGGAGTCGTCATCCAGCCACGAACGCGGGGGCAGTACGTTCGCCCCGGAAGCAAAGTCCTCGACGTAATGAGTCACGAAAGTCGACCCTAAGGCCTAACTGTTCACAACTCCACACCTATCAACAGATATGGACAGTCAGGCCTGACAGTTCTGACACACACCCACCAGCGCGACCTGCTCGGGCGCCAGGTGGAACCCGAGGTCGCGGGCCAGCTTCTTCCGGGCGGACTCGAGGATGTCGCCGGGAGCGTCGTACACGGTCCCGCACTCCGAGCACCGCAGATGCAGGTGCCGTGGCGCCAGATCCCCGGCCAGGTGGTACGTCGTACCCGCCCGGCCGAGGTGCACGTGCGTGACCAGCCCGAACTCGCCGAGCGCGTCCAGCGCCCGGTACACGGTCGCCCGATGGATCCCCGGCCGCAGCTGCTCGGCCCGTTCCCCGATCTGCTCCGCGCTGAGATGCTCCTCGGTCCCCGCCAGCACCTCCACCACCGCAAGCCGGGCAGGAGTCACCCGCTCGCCCCGCTCCCGCAACCGCTGCGCGCTGACCTCGACAGCACTCGTCATCCGCGCTCCTCGCAAATCCACCGGTTCTGACCCCACCCAATGTACGTTCCTACCACGTCCTACCCCGGGGGAACTCCGATGAGTGATCAGCCGAACGCGATGGCCCGGCGCGGCCAGGCCCAGCTGCGTGGTGTCGCACGGAACGTCCAGTACCGCTCCGAGGCCCGCTCGGAGAACGGCGCGGTCCAGGTGCTGACCCTCCGGCTCGAGCAGCCGGGGCTCCAGCCCGTCCAGGTCGAGCTGCGCGCACTCGCGCTGGAGGGTCAGGTCGTCGACGGCGAGCAGGTGAGTGTCGCCGGCAAGTGGCGGGGCGGGCGCCTCGTCGCGCGGGAGATCCGCAGCGAGAGCACCGGGGTCGCGGTCCGCGCCCGGAAGCCGCCGCTGTGGCTGGCACTTCCGGTCGGGATCGCGTTCCTGGTGTTCTTCGCGTTCGTCGTCTACTTCATCGTCCGCGGCATCAGCAGCTTCGGCGGCTGAGCCTCAGGACTTCTTGGCCGGAGCCTTCTTCGCGGTCGCCTTCTTTGCCGCAGTCTTTTTGGTTGCGGCCTTCTTGGTTGCGGTCTTCTTGGCGGCCGTCTTCTTCGTGGTGGTCTTCTTGGCGGCGGCCTTCTTCGCGGTGCGCTTGACCGGGCCGCGGGCGCGCTTCTCGGCCAGGAGCTCGGCTGCGCGGAGCAGGGAGATGGTTTCGACCGAGTCGTCCTTGCGGAGCGTCGCGTTCGTCTCCCCGTCGGTGACGTACGGGCCGAAGCGGCCTTCCTTCACCACCACGGGCTTCTTGGACTCCGGGTCCTCGCCCAGCTCCTTCAGCGGCGGTGCGGCGGCCCGGCGGCCACGCTGCTTCGGCTCTGCGTAGATCTTCAGAGCCTCCTCCAGCGTGATGTCGAACATCTGCTCCTCGGTCGACAGCGACCGCGAGTCCGTGCCCTTCTTCAGGTACGGCCCGTACCGCCCGTTCTGCGCCGTGATCTCCTCGCCGTTCGACGGGTCGACCCCGACCACCCGCGGCAGCGACAGCAGCTTCATCGCGTCGTCGAGGCCGATCGAGTCCAGCGTCATCGACTTCAGCAGCGACCCGGTCCGCGGCTTCGCGCTCTTCGGCGCGTCCTCGGGCAGCACCTCGGTCACGTACGGCCCGAACCGCCCCGCCTTGGCCACCACGCGAAGCCCGGTGTCCGGCGCGTTGCCCAGCTCGTGCTCGACGCCCGACGGCTGCTCCAGCAGCTCGCGCGCCTTGTCGACGGTCAGCTCGTCCGGCGGCAGGTCCTCCGGTACGTTCGCGCGCCGCTCGTCCTTGTCCTCGACGTACGGCCCGTAGCGGCCGACGCGGAGCACGATCCCGGAGTCGTCACCGCCGACCGGGAACGTCGACATCTGCCGGGCGTCGATGTCGCCGAGGTCGGTGACCATCGACTTCAGGCCCTCGAGCTGGTCGTCACCGAAGTAGAACCGGGACAGCACGCCCTCGCGCTGCAGGTCACCGGACGCGACCTCGTCGAGCACGTCCTCCATCGTCGCGGTGAACGCGTAGTCCACCAGCCGGGTGAAGTGCTCCTCGAGCAGCCGCACGACCGCGAACGCCAGCCAGGCCGGAACCAGCGCCTGACCCTTCTTGTAGATGTACCCGCGGGCCACGTTCGTCCCGAGGATCGAGGCGTACGTCGACGGCCGGCCGATCTCGCGCTCTTCCATCTCGCGGATCAGCGTCGCCTCGGTGTAGCGCGCCGGGGGCTTCGTCTCGTGCCCGGACGCGATCACCTCCGACGCCGGCAGTACGTCGCCCTCGGTCACGTCCGGCAGCCGGGTCTCCTGGTCGTCCGTCCCGGCGGACGGGTCGTCCGCGCCCTCGACGTACGCCTTGAGGAACCCGTGGAAGGTGATCACCCGGCCGGACGAGGTGAACTCGCACTGCTCGCCCGTCCCGGCGGTGGCGTCGATCTTGATCGAGACGCTGTTCCCGATCGCGTCCCGCATCTGCGAGGCGATCGTCCGCATCCAGATCAGCTCGTACAGCCGGAACTCGGAGCCGCTCAGCCCGGTCTGCGCGGGCGTCTGGAACGTCTCGCCGGCCGGCCGGATCGCCTCGTGCGCCTCCTGCGCGTTCTTCACCTTGGAGGTGTAGACGCGCGGCTTGTCCGGCAGGTACGACGCGCCGTACAGCTCCCGGACCTGCGCCCGGGCGGCGGTGATCGCGGTGTCCGACAGCGTGACGCTGTCGGTACGCATATAGGTGATGTTGCCGTTCTCGTAGAGCCGCTGGGCGACCTGCATGGTCTGCGAAGCGGACATGCCGAGCTTGCGGCCGGCCTCCTGCTGCAGCGTGGTGGTCCGGAACGGCGCGTACGGCTTGCGGGTGTACGGCTTGGACTCGATCGACCGGACCGTGAACTGCGACTCGCGCAGCGCACCGGCCAGCGCGGTCGCGGTCGCCTCGTTCAGGTGGACCGTGTTCGCGCCCTTGAGCTCACCGGTCGAACTGAAGTCGCGGCCCTGCGCCACCCGCTTGCTGTCCACCGAGACCAGGCGGGTACCGAACTGCCGCGGGTTCCGGTCCTCGCCGGCGTCCAGCGTGGCGTCCAGGTCCCAGTACGACGCACTCCGGAACGCGATCCGCTCGCGCTCCCGGTCGACCACCATCCGGATCGCGACCGACTGCACCCGGCCCGCCGACAGCCGCGGCATGACCTTCTTCCAGAGCACCGGGGAGACCTCGTACCCGTACAACCGGTCCAGGATCCGGCGCGCCTCCTGGGCGTCGACCAGGTCCTCGTCGATGTCCCGGGCGTTGCCGACCGCGTCCTGGATCGCCTTCGGGGTGATCTCGTGGAAGACCATCCGCTTGACCGGGACCTTCGGCTTCAGCTCCTCGAGCAGGTGCCAGGCGATCGCCTCGCCCTCGCGGTCCTCATCTGTCGCCAGGAAGAGCTCGTCGGCGCCCTTGAGCAGGTCCTTCAGCTTGCGGATCTGCGCCTTCTTGTCGGCCGGTACGACGTACAGCGGGTCGAAGTGCTCGTCGACGTTCACGCCCAGCCGTGCCCACGGCAGGCCCTTGTACTTCGCCGGGATCTCGTCGGCCCCGCTCGGCAGGTCGCGGATGTGGCCGAAGCTGGACTCCACCACGTACCCGGACCCCAAGAAGCCGGCGATCATCCGCGCCTTCTTCGGCGACTCGACGATCACCAAACGGGTCCCTGCGGCTGTCTTAGTCCCTGCTGCCCCTGCCACTGCGCTCCCTACTCTTCTCGTCCTGCTGACAACGCCCCTCGTCCGACGCCTGTTCCCCCGAGCACAGACCGACCCTGCCCGTGGACAGGGTACGGCCGACGGCAATGCAATTTCTCAACGCACGGTAACCGCAAACGGCCCCGTACGCCTCCGAGGGTGCCAGAAAGTGGCGAACGCCCCACGATCACGGCGCGTCGCGATCCCACCACAGTGTGCCCCCGGCGACGAATCGAGCGTACGCCGTCTCAGCGGACGAACCGTACCTCGGGGAACTTCGGGGAGTCGCCGCGGAGCAGCAGCGCGGGCCGCCGGCGGAGCGTCAGATCGAAGTAGGCGGCCAGGTACCCGCGCTGCGCGAGCACGCTGCGGGCCGGCTTCGCGCTGCCGACCAGCGCCGTGATCACCGACGAGACGATCGGGTCCTCGCCGTAGATCGCATGGAATAACTGGGAGAAGACAAACTGGTAGTCGGTGAACGCCTTCTGCTTCGACCGGGTCAGCGTCAGGTTCAGCCGGCCGCCGCGCTGCGCCGCCCAGAACGCCGCCCAGGACTTGTCGTAGTAGTCCTTGCCCGGCTCGGTGCGCTGGGTCTCGGCGGAGCCGAACAGCATGAACGGCCGGTCCAGCCCGTGCTCGGCGACGTCGCCGAGCGGGCCCTTCAGCCTGTCGTCCTGGAGCGTGCCGTCGAGGTTGGCGCCGGCCAGGATCCGCTCGTCGGCGAGCATCGCGTTCCCGGTCGCGTAGCCGCCGAGCGCGTGCCCGAACATGCCGATCTTGCGCACGTCCAGCCCGTCCGCGAACCCGTCCGGGAGACGTTTGCCGTCCGCGTCGACGGTGTCCCCGTCGGCGATCCGCTGCAACTGGTCGAGGACGAAGCGGACGTCGGCGGTCCGGGTGTCGACGGCCGCCCGGATGTCGGACGGCCGCGGCGGATCCTGCGACGTACCGGGGAGGAACCGTCCGCCAGGAAACTCCACCGGCGTTTCGTGGGAGTGGTCGATCGTGACCACCACGTACCCGCGGCTGGCGAGGTCCTCCACCTGTGCGGTGTTCACGAAGCGGCTGGTCTGGTGGCCGGGGGAGAACAGTACGACGGGGTGGCGGAGGGGCTGCATCGGTACGTCGACCCGCGCGTGCGTGACGGTGTTGCCGAAGTCGAAGGACCCGGCCGGCAGGGCGAGCCCGTCCTCGCCGGTCCAGATCGCGTCCACCTCGACCGCGGTCCGCGCCGGCATGTACTTCGCGAACGGCGCCGTCGCGGACATCCCCGACGGATACGAGAAGCTGACCATCAACTCCCGCTGCCCGCTGGGCATCGCCGGATCGATCCGCCCGTTGTCGACCAAATGCACAGCGGTCGTCCCCAACGCCTTCCGTCCGGTAGGCGCAGGCAACGAGAAACGCACCGGATGAAAGTTGGGGTCACCCTGGGCACGTACTCCGGGATCGAAAGGTACGGCGTGTGCGAGGTTCGGCACGACCGCCGTCGCCCCGGCTGCCAGGCCGGCCGTCAACAGCCCGCGTCTGGTGAGGTTGAGGCTGCTGAGGCTGGTGGGACGCGAGTTCGCCATGCGACTCATCGTCAACTTCTGGTTTCACCCCGTGATGGCGACACCGTCTCAACTTGATGAAGCTGACCTGATGACAATCCGCGATCGATGAGCTTCACTGTGCACATCTTGTTCATTGATGCGTGAAGTGAGGCACTCGTGAGCATCTTTGTCCGCATGAAACGTTCAGTAGTCGCCCTGGCGTTACTCGCCGGTGCACTCGTGTACACCGCCGGTCCCGCCCGGGCCGCCGGCACCACTCTCGGTGACGTCACCGGCTTCGCCGCCGACCAGGCGACGTACACCCTCACCGCCGGCCCCGCGAAGGTCCGCGTCGTGTTCCTCAAGGACGACGTGTTCCGGCTGTGGATGGCCCCCGACGGCAACTTCACCGACCCGGCGAGCACCGGCGCGGGCTCGACGATCGTCACCAAGACCGACTACGGAACCCCGCGGACCACCTGGCGCGACCGCGGCACGTACTACTCGCTCAGCACCGGCAAGATCGAAGTACGCGCCCAGAAACAGCCGCTCAAGTTCTCCCTGTACCGCGCCGACGGCCAGCTCGTCTGGTCCGAGGCCGCCCCGCTGTCCTGGACCGACACGTCCACCACCCAGACCCTCAACCGCGGCGCCAGTGAGCAGTTCTTCGGCGGCGGCATGCAGAACGGCCGGTTCTCGCACCGCGACCAGACGATCAAGATCACCAAGGACTTCAACTGGGAGGACAGCGGCAACCCCAACGCCTCGCCGTACTACATGAGCACGGCCGGGTACGGCGTACTCCGCAACACGTTCAGCCCCGGCAGCTACAGCTTCACCGATCCGGTGGTGAGCACCCACGACGAGCAGCGCTTCGACGCGTACTACTTCGTCGGCGACCTGAAGACGTCCCTCGACCGCTACACCGAGCTCACCGGCCGGCCGTTCATGCCGCCGATCTACGGGCTCGAGTACGGCGACTCCGACTGCTACAACCGTGGGCACTACGCCACCGACCCGGACCCGAGCAACGACTGGAAGGTCAACCCGGACAAGGTGACCACGCTGGACGCGGTCAAGGTCGCGCAACGCTTCAAGGACCAGGACATGCCCGGCGGCTGGATGCTCGTCAACGACGACTACGGCTGCGGGTACTCCGCGAACACCGACTCCGAGCAGGTCGACGGCACCTGGTGGGGCAAGCGCGACATCCCCGCACTGAAGCAGACCGGCGACGAACTGCGGGCCCGCAACCTCCAGATGGGCCTGTGGACGCAGTCCAACCTGGACCGCCAGCCCGCCGAGGTCGGCGACGCCGGCGTCCGGGTGCGGAAGCTGGACGTCGCGTGGGTCGGCCCCGGGTACCGGTACGCGCTGAGCGCCTGCGACACCGCGCACGACGGCATCGAGCAGTACAGCAACGCCCGCGGGTTCGCGTGGATGGTCGAGGGCTGGGCCGGTGCGCAGCGGTGCGCGGTGCAGTGGACCGGCGACCACAGCGGTTCGCTGGACGCGATCAAGTGGCAGATCCCCGCGATCACCGGCTCCGGCAACTCCGGGATCGCCTACAGCGCGGGCGACGTGGACGGCATCTTCGGCGGCAGCGCGACGTCGTACGTGCGTGATCTGCAGTGGAAGGTGTTCAACCCGGCGCTGATGAGCATGTCCGGCTGGTCGACGCCGGCGTACAAGCAGCCCTGGGCGTACGGCGAGCCGTACACCTCGATCAACCGGAAGTACCTGAAGCTCCGCGAGCGGCTGCTGCCGTACTTCTACACGTACGCCGCCGAGGCGCACCGGACCGGCGCGCCGCTGGACCGGTCGCTGGTGCTCGAGTACCCGAACGACCCTCGCACCTGGGACGACACGGCCAAGTACGAGTTCCTGGCCGGCAAGGAGTTCCTGGTCGCGCCGATGTACGACGCCGACGAGGTCAAGAACGGGATCTACCTGCCCGCGGGCCGGTGGATCGACTACTGGACCGGGCGGGTGTACCAGGGCCCGACAACCGTGAACGGGTACCACGCGGCGCTCGACACGCTGCCGCTGTTCGTGAAGGCCGGCGCGGTAGTGCCGATGTGGAAGCCCGGCATCAACAACGCCGCCGAACAGAAGCCCGGTGACACCGTCAGCGTCGACATCTACCCGTCCGGGAAGTCGTCGTTCGCGATGTACGAGGACGACCGGGTGACGCGCGCCACGAAGTCCGCCACCCAGACGTTCTCGGTCGACGCACCTTCGCAGGGGCGCGGCGACATCAGCGTCAACATCGGCCCCAGCATCGGCGCCTACGACGGCAAACCAGCCGCGCGGGCGTACGACCTGACCCTCCACACCGGCAGCGCACCCCACCACGTATCCATTGATGGCAAGGCCATCAGCTGGAGCTACTCGAACGGAGTGATTCGGATCCCCACCGGATCAATCTCCACCGCACGCAACGCCGTGGTCCAGATCGACGGCACCTCAGCAGTAGGCGGCCCCGACGTCACGAACACCTTCGGCACCCCCGACCTGACCACTCCGTCGCTCTGGAACGCACCGGGTCAGCCGACCGAGGTCACTGCCTCTTTCCGCAACGGCACCGGTACGACGGTCCGCAACGTGAAGCTCGACGTACAGGTCCCGTCCGGCTGGTCCGTGGCCGGCAAGAACACGTTCTCCGAGGTTTCCCCCGGCCAGAGCATCACCACGAAACTCCAGGTCACGCCCGGTGCAGACGTCAAACCGGCAAGCTTCACGCTGACCTTGCAGGCGTCGTACGTTGCCCAAAGCAAGAGTTACTCCAATAGCGCGACCGGCACCGCACAGTTGCCGTACGCATCGTTGTCGCAGGCCGCGAACGTGGTCGGCGTCAGCGACGCGTCGACGTACAAGCAAGGCAATTTCGACGGGTCCGGCAACAGCTTCAACGGCGAGGCGCTGGCGGCCGCCGGATACACGCCCGGGGCGACAGTCTCGGTCCAGGGCGCGAACTTCACCTGGCCGACCGGCGCACCCGGTACGCCGAACCTCGTCAAGAACCAGTCCGCACCGATCCTCGTCTCCGGCACCGGATCACACCTGGCGCTCCTCGGCGCCGGGGCGAGCCTGAACGCCCGCGGCACGGTCACGATCATCTACACGGACGGGACCACGTCCGAGGGCACGTTCCAGCTGCCGAACTGGTGCTGTCAAGACCCGACCACGGGCGGCGCGAAGCTCGCGGTGTCGGTCAAGGGCCGCTACACGGCGGCCGGTCTGAGCAACACGACAACGGACTACCGGGTCTTCTACACCGCCGTACCGCTGGATCCCGGCAAGACCGTGAAGGCGATCAAGCTGCCCGGCGGCGGACTGGGCTTCTTCGCCGCCACGATAGCGGACAAACCGTTGCCCCCGGCACCCACCGGTGAGAACTGGGTCAGCGACCTGGAGTTCCTCGACTCCACGAACGGCTGGGGCCCGGTCGAACGCGACCACAGCAACGGCGAGGACGCCGCGAACGACGGCGGCCCGATCACCCTCGACGGCGTCCAGTACGCCAAGGGCCTCGGCGCCCATGCCCCTTCCTCGGTCTCCATCCGCCTGGGCGGCAACTGCATCACCTTCACCAGCAAACTGGGCGTCGACGACGAGGTCGACGACCGCGGAAAGGTCACCTTCAAGGTCCTCACCGACGGCACCGCCAAATACACCTCCGACCAACTGACAGGCACCTCCCCCACCGCCTCAACCACAGTCGACGTAACAGGCGCCCAAACCCTAACCCTCCAAGTAACCGACGCCGGCGACGGCAACACGAGCGACCACGCCGACTGGGCCGAAGCCAAACTCACCTGCAACCCATAAGACCAACAGGACCTACACACCCACAACACCCTCCAGAGACCCCGCCTGAGCCTGGACGGAACAGGCCGTGGACCACTACCTCCTGTCGAAATTCACCTCTCCGCCCGGTCAGCCTGCTGACCGGTGCGGAAGAATGCGGGCATGCGAGAGTTGACGCGGGATGCGGTGGACCGGTTGCATGCGGCGTTCGGCGCCGCCGGGTACACCGTGGACGGGGTGGCTGAGCGGCTGGCGGAGCAGGCGAACGCCGCGTTGGCGCGGAACGAGACGGCGCCGGCGGTACGGCGTACCGCGACGGGGGATGCGCTGGACACGATGATCCGGCTGTTCCTGCTTCAGCGGGCGGTGCCGAAAGAGCTTGTGGACAAGGCGTTTCCGGGTGTCGATCTGGTTGCTTTGGGCATCGTTGAGCGGAGCGGGGACGAGGGGCGCGCCGTCCTCGACATCCGGCCGTTTGCGGAGGATGGGTTCGAGTGGTGGGTGGTGGCGGATCTGACGCCGGGGTTGGACGGGCGGCGGGAGGCTATGCGGTCGGACTATGTGTTGGGGATTGCGCCGGCGAGTTTGAGTTTGATGCAGTTGACGGTGCCGGTGAAGGTGGAGCGGGCGCTGGACATCGGGACGGGGTGCGGGATCCAGTCGTTGCATCTGGCGGGGCGGGCCGCGAGTGTGACCGCGACCGACGTCAACCCGCGGGCGCTGCAGCTCGCGCGAGCGACCGCGATGCTCAACCACGTCGAGCTGGATCTCCGTGACGGAAGCCTGTACGAGCCGGTGCGGGGTGAGCGGTTCGACCTGATCGTCAGCAATCCGCCGTACGTGATCTCCCCGCCTGGTGGCGACCTGACCTACCGCGAGACCGGGTTCACCGGTGACGCCGTCGTGGAGCAGCTCGTCCGCCAGGCTCCGCAGCACCTCACGGACGGCGGCTGGTGCCAGCTGCTCGCGAACTGGACCTGTGTCCGCGGCGAGGAGTGGCAGGACCGCCTCGCCGGGTGGACGACCGACCGCGAGGCCTGGGCGGTGCAGCGCGAGCAGCTCGACACCTCGGAGTACGTCGAGCTCTGGCTCCGCGACGCCGGCCTGCACGGCACCCCGCAGTACACGACGCGGTACGACGAATGGATGCGCTACCTCGACCAGTACGACGTCGAGGCGATCGGGATGGGCTGGATCACCCTGCACAACGTCCCCGGCGAGCTCGACGCGGAGTCTTGGCCGTACGAGATCGAGCGCCCGATCGGCCCGCATGTCCTGCACCGGTTCGAACGCAAGGAAGGCCTCCCGAAGGACCTGACCGGGCTGTACCTTCGCGTCGCGGACGACGTCGTTCAGGAGACCAGCGGCCGTCCCGGCGCGGAGGACCCGGCGACGATCGTGCTCAGGCGGCAACGCGGCATGCGCCGGGCGGAGCAGGTGGATACGGTGCTGGCCGGTTTCGTCGGCGCCTGCGACGGCGACCTGAGCACCGGGCAGATCCTCGCGGCGCTCGCCGACCTGACCGATCGCCCGGTGGTCGACGTACTCTCCGACTACCTGCCCCAGGTCAGAAACCTTGTGGTAGAAGGCTTCCTGGACTACTGACGCCGGCGTCGGCGCTTCTCGGCGTACATCCGCCGGTCGGCCTCGGTCAGCAGGTCCGCGACCGGCGTGCCGTCCGTACTGCTGGCCTGTCCGACACTCAACCGGAGCAGCGCGAACCACGGCGCCTCGGCAGCGGCCGCCTCCCGATCCGCCGCGCCCTTGATCCGCTCGACCAGCTCCGGCGCCCCGCGCTCGTCCGGGTTGTCCAGTACGACGACGAACTCGTCGCCACCCGCCCGCGCCACCACGTCCTCCGCGCGGCACTGCTTCACCAGCAGCGACCCGACCCGACGCAGCACCTCGTCACCGCTGGCATGCCCGAAGCTGTCGTTGATCACCTTCAGGTTGTCCACGTCGATCGCCACCACCGCGATCGAACGGCCGGAGTCCTGCGCGGCCGACATCCGCTCGTCGAGCGCGCGCCGGTTCCCCACGCCGGTCAGCGGGTCCTCCCGGGCGGCCCGCCATTCCGCATCGTGCCGGATCGACAGCTCGTGGTTCGCGAGCGCCGTACGTACGGCGTACAGCCCGCGCAGCCGCTCCGCCCACCAGCCGCGGCTGATCGCCCGCGCGTACTGCAGCCCGGTGGTCGCGCCGGAGTCGCCGGAGGCCGCGATCACCTGGACGACCGTGTGCCGGACCAGCGCCTCCACCGGCGGGTCCGACATCAGCGGCAGGTCGCTCTCCGCCCGGTCCGCGGCGTCCAGCGCCTCGCCGGTCCGGCCGAGCGTCAGGTACGCCTTCGCCAGGTAGGTGCCGGCGATCGCGGCCAGCTCCAGGTCGCCGAGCTTCGCCAGCTGGTCCCGGCAGTCCTTGAGGATCACCGCCGCCTCGGCCGCGTCCGCGTCGTCGTTGCTCGCCGCCAGCCACATCCGCCCGGCCATCGGCCAGTACCCGAGCAGGTCGGCCGCCAGGATCGCCTCGACCGCCTCGCCGGCCCACCGGTGCGCGGCCCGCCGGCGCTCCTGGATCTCCTCGTCGTACGTCGTGTCGCCGAGCCGCTCGAGCTCGTGCGCCCAGCGCAGGTTCGACTCGGCCAGGTTCAGCCGGGTGATGGCGGGCGACTCGGGCAGGCCGAGCGGGTCGTGGTCGCCCTCGGCGGCCAGCTCGAAGTGCGGGATGCACAGCTCGTACAGCCGGAGCAGGTCGTAGGCGTACCCGAGACCGGTGTGTCCCCAGCTCGCCAGCCCGAGGTCCCGGGTCCGGGACAGCGCGTTCTCCGCGGCGACCAGGTCCGCGACCGAGTCGCCGCCCTCGCCGGTCCGGATCAGCGTGACGATCCGGAGCGCGACCGCGTTCGCCTCCCAGCCGGGCTCGTCGATCGCCCGGGCGACCCGGATACAGCCGTCGACCGCGTCCAGCGCCTCGACCGAGTCGGTGGCGTGGTGGGCCGCGACGGCCCGCACGTACTCGGCGGCGGCGCGCTCGTGGCTCGGCGTCGGGTCGAGCTCGGCGAGCAGGTCGTTGATCTCGGTCATCGCGTCGACCGCGTTGCCCGACTGGGCCCTGGTCATCGCGGCCGCGATCCGCGCCGTCACCCCCGACGTCTCCCGCACCACACCCCCCGATCTCACCTGGTCCGCTGTTTGTCCTCGTACAGCCGTCGGTCCGCCCGTGGGACCAGCTGCTCCACGCCGAGCCCTTCGGCGGTCGCGGCGTACCCGATGCTCAGTCCGAGCCGGCGCAGCCACGGCTTGTCCGTCGTCGCCGCGATCGCCTCGACCGCGACCCGGATCCGCTCGGCCAGCTGCGCGCCGCCCTTGGCGTCGGGCTGGTCGAGCACCACGAAGAACTCGTCGCCACCCGATCGAACCACGGCATCGGTCGCGCGCGCTTGTTCTACCAGCAGATTTGCAACAACCTGCAGCAATTCGTCGCCGCAGGCGTGCCCGAACGTGTCGTTGACGATCTTCAGGTCGTCGACGTCGAGCGCCAGCAGGGTGACCGCCCGTCCCGAGTCCCGGGCCGCGGTCAGCCGCTCGTCCATGGCGCGCCGATTTCCCACCCCGGTCAGCGGATCCTGCCGCGCCGCGTGCCACTCGGCGTCGTGCCGGGCCGGCAGGTCGTGCGCGGCCAGTGCATGCCGTACGGCGTTCAGCGCGCGCTGCCGCTCCTTCCACCAGCCGCGCGCCACCGACCGGGCGTAGGCCAGTCCGGCAAGGGATCCCGGCGTACCGTCGAGGGCGTCGATCTCCGAACGGGTCTGCAGGACCAGGATGTTGGTCGCTGGATCGGCCAACGGAATCAGGTCCGCGGCGGCCCGGTCGGCGGCCGCTTTCGCCTGCTCGACCTGGCCGTTCGCGCGCAACGCCCGGGCCAGGTACGCGCCGGCGATCGCGAGCCGCTCGGTCTCGCCGAGCTTGCCGATCTCGTCGCGGATCTCGGTCAGTTCGGCGGCCGCCTGCTCCGGGTCCTGTTCGGTGGCGGCCGCGGCCAGCCACAGCCGGGCGCTGAGTTTCCAGAACTCCTGGCTCTCGTCGTCGACGACCACCCGCTCGGCCTCCCGGGCCCAGTACGCCGCGGACGCCATCCGTTCCTCGATTTCCCTTGCGTACAAAGGATCGCCGAGCCGCTCGAGCTCGTGCGCCCAGCGCAGGTACGTCTCCGCGAGGTTCAGCCGGTCGATCGCCAGCGATTCGGCCAGCTCGAACACGTCGTCGTCCAGCTGGGTCGCGAGCTCGTAGTGCGGGATGCACAGCTCGAACAAGCGCAGTACGTCGTACGCGTATCCGAGGCCCGTATGCGCCCAGGCGATCAGGCCGGCGTCCTTCGTCCGGTTCAACGCCGCCTCGGCCGCGACCAGGTCGTTGACGGTGTCGCCGCCGCGGCCGCTGCGGGCCAGGTTGATGATCCGGATCGGGAGCGCGTTCGCCTCCCAGCCCGGCTCGTCGATCGCCCGCGCCACCTCGATCAGCGCGTCCACCGCCCGCAGCGCCTCGTCGGCGTCGCTGGCGTGGTGCGCGGTCACGCCGCGGACGTACTCCGCCGCGGCCAGCGGGTAGCTCGGTACGCCGCCCAGCTCGGCCCGGATCGCCTCGATCTCGGCCGCCGCACCCGCCTGCCCACCCGACTGAGCCGCGGTCATCGCGGCGGCGATCCGGGCGGTCAGCGGAGCGTCCGCCGCCATCTCGCCATTCCCCATACCCGCCGACGGCCCTTCCCTGATCCGACACCCGCCTCTCGGGCCGGACCGCCCATTGTGACCACGCTCTCCACGTCCTGTCACGGCCCGAACCCGCCAACGGCCACTTAGTGCCACAACCACCGTACTGCGAGTTGCGGAACTCCCGGGTCTCGGTGCCGGGCGAGTCAGCCGATCGGAACGCCGATCGGGAGTTGGAAGCGCAGCGGCGCCCTGCTCGACGACGCGATCCCCGGGACCGCCACCGCGCAGCTCCCGGCGGCGGCCGAACAGCTGAGGAGGTCTACCGGGTCGCTCTCCGCGGAGCGGTAACCGACCGCGTAGAAGGTGTTCTCGGTGGACCACTGGGTCGGCGCGATCAACGCGTAGCCGTCGAAGGTCAACGGCAACTGGCTGCCGTTCGCGACGTCGAACATGCGGACCTCGTCGGACTTGTCGGTGAGCAGATAGCGGCCGGAGGGCGACAAGTACGCGTGCCAGCCCTCGAAGATGCTCGGCGCCTTCGCATCGAGGTCCATCGCGACCGCGAGGTCGTTGCCGGCGTCCTTGGACGGGTGCTCCCACACCAGCCGCCCGCCGCGAGCCGCCTGCAGGAGGCTGGTTTTGGCGCCGGGCTTGATCAGCTCGTTCCGCCCGGAAGCGACGTCGAGGCGGCGGAGACCGTCCGAGGCCGCGAGGTACGCCGTACCGCCGTCGATCGCGACCACATGCACCGGATCCGAGTTCACCGCGCCCTTGCCGGCCTTGTCGGCCGTACGACTCAGCTCCCGGCGCCCGCCGACGTCATACAGCACGAACTCCGGAACGGCGGCGCGCGCGTCCACCCAGCCGGCCACCGGGCCCTCGGCCGCGAGCAGTTGGGTCTTGTCGCCGCGGCCGATCATCTGCGCCGGGCCGGTCCCGTCGACCGCGTACACGGTCCCGTCCGCCCCCGCGACCACGAACCCGGCCGTGGTCTGCACGAACGACGCGATCGGCACGGGCGCCTCGTACGTCGTGCTGCCGTAGTGGATGACCGTCCCGGTGGCCCAGGTCGCGCGGATCTCCGCGAACGGTCCGGCCGGCTGCACCACCGAGTCCGTCCGGGTGATCTGCCGGACCACGGTCACGCCGCCGGCGACCGCCACGACCGCCGTCACGGCCGCCACCAGGGTCGTGATCCGGCGCCGCCGTACCCGCCGGCGACCGTTGCCGACGATCGCGTCGAGGTCCAGGTTCGGCTCGCCGGCGGCCGCGGCCTCTTCGGTGAAGGCCTCCTTGAGCAGGGCGTTCATCACAGCACCACCTCTTCGATGATCAGCGTCTCTTCCGGCCCGAGGGTGGCGCGCAGCCGGGCGAGTGCCCGGTTGCCCTGGCTCTTCACGGTCCCTTCGCTGCACCCGAGGATCCGCGCCGTCTCGGCGAGGCTCAGGTCCTCGAAGTACCGCAGCACGAGCACGGCGCGCTGCCGCGGCGGCAACTTGCGGACCTCGGCGCGCAGCCACATCCGGGTCGTCGTGTCGTCGGTGTGCGGCAGCGGCGGGACGTCGTCCCGCGGCTTCTCGCTCCAGCCCTTCCGGCGGAACCAGCTGAACGCGGTGTTGGTGATCACCCGGCGCGTGTAGGCCTCGGCGTTCGCGGAGTCCCGCAGCCGGTGCCAGCGCATGAAGGTTTTGGTCAACGCCTCCTGCAGCAGATCCTCGGCATGTCCGCGGTCGCCGACGAGCAGGTAGGCGTAGCGGAACAACGCCCCTTGCCGCGCCACGGCGAACGCCTCGAACTCCGGTTCCATGCCGAATCCCTTCGCAGCCCCGTTCCGACGCCCACCGAGACGCGGTGGGACCGCCAAAACGTTGTCAGGAGATCCGTACGCCGTCCCGGCAGAGCGCGACCGACCCCTCACGGACCGCGGCCAGCGCCGCCGACAGCCGCTCCGCGAGCATCGGCTTGCCGAGCCCGCGCGCCTGCTCGAGCGTGTACAGCCCCGCCGACAGGATCTCCCCGTCGCGGAACACGAAGCCCGCGACATCGGCGTCGTCCAGCACGCCGCCGTCGAAGACGAAGTTCATGCCGTCCGGACGCCCGTCGTACCCACGCACGTGGTCGACGACCAGCAGCCGCCCTACCGGCCGGTCGGTGCCGAGCTCCTCGCCCAGCTCCCGGACCGCCC
Organism: Kribbella sp. NPDC059898; assembly: GCF_042730855.1. NCBI lineage: Bacteria > Bacillati > Actinomycetota > Actinomycetes > Propionibacteriales > Kribbellaceae > Kribbella > Kribbella sp. NPDC059898. The sequence continues at coordinate 968,761 of NZ_JBHWKR010000001.1, read as the reverse complement.
CGTCCCACGGCGCCTCGTCCGCCTCGACGACCCCGCCGGGCAGCTCCCAGTTCGGCTTGTACGACGGCTCGACCAGCAGCACCCGCCCGTCCGCCGAGCGGAACAGGACGCCGGCCGCGACACGCTTGCGCGGCAGCCCCGCCGCGTATCCCCCGTCCGGCACCGGCTACCCGGCCGCTTGTTCGGTACCGGCAGCCGCATGCAGGCGGACCGGCAGCGAGTCCACGCCGTACACGATCGAGAAGTCACGGAAGCGGAGCTGGTCTTCCGGTACGGCGAGGGCGAGGTCCGGGAAGCGGTGCGCGAGCGCGGTGAACGCGGCGCGGAGCTCCATCCGGGCCAGCTCGGCGCCGACACAGCGGTGCATGCCGTGCCCGAACGCGAGGTGCGCGGAGGAGACCGTGCGCTTGGGGTAGAAGTCCTCGGCGTCGGACCCGAAGACGCCCTTGTCCCGGTCCGCGCCGGACAGCGACACCGCGACCAGGTCGCCCTTCTTCACCGGCTGCCCGAACAGCTCGTGGTCGTGCCGCGCGAACCGCGGGAACGCCACCTGGACGACGGTCAGGTACCGGAGCAGCTCGTCGACGATCACGTCGACCGCGCCCGGCTCGTTCCGGATCCGCTCGAAGTTCTCCGGGTCGCGCAGCAGCACCAGCGTGCCGAGCGCGAGCATGCTCGCGGACGTCTCGTACCCGCCGAGGAACACGCCGTCGGCCAGCCCGCCGAGCTCGACGTCGTCGATGTCGTCGCCCTTGTCGCGGATGATCGACCCGATCAGCCCGTCGCCTGGGTTCGCGCGCTGCTTGCGGACGATCTCGAACAGGAACTCGCGGGACTCCGACGCCGACCCGAACAGCCCGATCCCGCCGCCTGACATGTCGAACCGGGCTGGACCGAGGGCGCGGAAGCGGTCGCGGTCCTGCTCCTCGACGCCGAGCAGATCGGCGATCAGCAGGAACGGCACGTTGAACGCGAAGTCCGCGACGATGTCGGCCACCGGGCCCTTGGCGTCCATCAGGTCCAGCTGGTCGTTGACGATCTTCTCGATCGCCGGCTCCAGCCGGGCCAGCCGCCGCTTGGTGAACTCGGGCGTCAGCAGCTTGCGCAGCCGGGTGTGGTCCGGCGGGTCGGTGAAGCCGAGTCCGCCGATCCCCTCGGACGGCTTGTTCGGGTCGGAGCCGACCAGCGGACGGATGTCGTGGCTGTAGTCCTCCTCGTTGGACAGCACGTACTTGGCCTCGGCGTGTCCGCTCACGACCCAGACGTTCAGCCCGAACAGATGAGCCAGCTTGTGCACCGGCTCCGTCTCCCGGACGGCGGCCAGGTCGGGCACCGGGTCCAGGCCGTGCCGGCGCAGCGGCATCGAGACCGAGTCGGGGAACATCCGCATCTTCGACAGGTCCAGACCGCCCTTCCGGCTGGCCCTGTTGAGGATCCGGTTGCCGACCCAACGCTTCAGGTATGTCGCAACCATGACTTCTACGCGCCCTCTCTCGACTGCGCCCCCGCACGGCTCTTGTGACTCAAAGCTAACGTCGTCAGGGACCAGATCTGATGGTGTTGGCACTACTGCGGTAGTGGCGTTGGCACCACCACGGGAGGGGGCCGCGGAGTACCAGCAGAGAACCTTGTCACGGACCGAGGTTCCACTGCCACCTGACACCACCTGTACGCCGCCCTGGACCTCGACATGCCGTGTCTCGGGGAGGATTCAGGGAAAAACCAGCCGAAAGTCGGATGCCTCAGAGCCAGTACGGCGTGAAGATCCGGAGCACGTCCGCGAGCCTGGCCTTCAGCTGCTCGCGCCGCGGGATCGGTGTGAGTTTCTTCGCACTGCCGATCCGGAGTCCGTGGTCCGCGAACACGTACAGCACCCGCAAGGTCCGGACCACGTTGGTCACCTCGGGCGTGATCCCCTCGGCCGGCGGGTTCGCCAGCACCCGCAGCGCCGGGTCCAGCCAGTCGGTCACGTCGTTCCCGGTGAGGTCGTCGCGGGTGAGCGTCGCGGCGAGCGCGTATCCGAGCCGGTCGTCCTCCATGTCCCGGAACACGTACGGCGTCGGCGTCAGCAGCCGCCCGATCCCGAGCCGGAGCATCTGCACCGGTTCCACGGCCGGATGCTGACCGAGCGCCCCGAGCAGGTCGGCCCCATGCGCGACCGCGTGCAGCCAGCCGAGCTTCTCGTCGTACCCGCGCAGGTCCCGCTCCCCGACGTACCAGCGCTCGAACGGCGGCACCCAGCCGGGCTCGAAGACCCCGGCCGTCACGATCGAGTCGAGGATCAGCGGTACGAACGTCCGCGCCTGGATCTCCGGGTCCGCGAACCGCGGCACCAGTTCGTCGCCGAGCGCCCGCAGTTCCGGCTCGGACAGCACCCCGCGGTCGATCCAGGTCGCCAGCGTCGAGTACGCCTGCCGGTCCCGTACGCCGGGATCCGGCGACCGCAGCATCCCTACCAGCTCGGCCACCAGCTCCCGCACCGGCGGCCCTTCCGGTACGGCGAACCCGTTCTCCCGGACCTGCACCCAATCGGTCATGCGCGGCACGGTATTCCGTCCCGGGTCCACGGGAAACGGCCCGTGGTTCATCCGGTCTCCCGGATGCACCACGGGCCGTTCGCGGCCAGGACCCCTCAGCCCGGCCGGGCCCCGCGCCCCGGTCGAGGCCCCTCAACCTCGAACCGGGGTGGACTGTGTCACGCGTCGCGCTTGCTCGCCGTGAAGAGCGCGATCGCCATCAGGACGACTGCCCAGCCGGCGAAGTACAGCAGCGACATCCACGGCCCCAGCGCATAGTTGCTGGCGTCGCCGACACTGCCTGCCAGACCGCCGTCGTTGCCCTGGGCGATGAACGCGCTGGCGTTCTGGAACGGCGACCACTTGGTCATGTCGTCGCCGACCTTCGGGATCAGGCTGAACAACTGCTCGACCGCCAGCGGCCACAGGATCAGCAGCGCGATCGCACCGGCGGTGTGCCGGAGCAGGATCGCCACCGCGACCGCGACCACGGCGGACAGGAAGAAGATGAGTCCGCGCCCGGCGACCAGCCGCCACTCCGCGCCGGTGTTGATCGACAGGTCGGCGCCGCTGGCCAGCAGCTTGCCGATCCCCCAGCCGCCGAAGGCCGCGATCTCGCCGACAAGGGCGGCCAGGGCGGCGACCACGACGGTCTTGCCGAGCAGCAGCTGGGCGCGCTGCGGGACCGCCTGGAAGCTGGTCCGGATGGTGCCGAAGCGGTACTCGGTGGTGACCGCGAGGGCCGCCATGACCATCATCACCATCTGGCTGAGCGAGGTGCCGCCCTGGGTCATGAAGATCGTCGCTTGCTGTTTCTGGTCGCCCTTGAGGAAGCCGGTCGCGAGTGCCGCCAGCCCAAGGGACAGCACTGCCGCGACCACCATGCACCACCACGGCGAGCGGGTGGAGAAGAGCTTGATCCGCTCAACGTTGATGACCGACATGTCAGTTGTCCTCCTTCGGACCCGCGGCCACCTCGGCGCCGGACGGCGCCTCGAGGTGCGTGACGCCGGCGATCTCCTCCGACGCGTGGTACTCCACGGAGTCGCCCGTCATCCGCATGAAGGCCTGCTCCAGCGAACCGCGCTGCAGCGTCAGCTCGTGCAGCACGATGCCGTGCACGGCGGCCGTCTCGCCGATCTGGTCGGTCTTCAGGTCGCCCTCGACGAACAGCACCTTGCCCTCGTCCTCGACGTCCTCGATCCGGGTCGTCAGCTGCTGCTCGTTCAGGATGCCGGCCAGCTGGTCGAGCTGCGGCGTCCGGACCTTGACCGTCGTACCGCTGGCGCGGTCGACGAACTCCTGGGTGCTGCTCTGCGCGATCAGCTTGCCGCGGCCGATGACGACCAGTTCCTCGGCGGTCAGCGCCATCTCGGACAGCAGGTGGCTGGAGACCAGCACGGTCCGGCCCTCGTCGGCCAGCCGGTGCATGAACGTCCGGATCCAGACGATGCCCTCCGGGTCGAGGCCGTTCACCGGCTCGTCGAAGAGCAGCACCTCCGGGTCGCCGAGCAGGGCGCCGGCGATGCCGAGCCGCTGCGACATACCCAGCGAGAAGGTGCCGGCCCGCTTGTTCGCGACCGAGTGCAGGCCGACCATGTCGAGGGCCTTGTCGACCGCCGCCTTCGGCAGCTTGTTCGAGGCCGCCATCCAGGCCAGGTGCGCACGGGCCGAGCGGTTCGGGTGCACCCACTTCGCGTCCAGCAGCGCGCCGACCTTGGTCAGCGGCCGCTTCAGGTCGCGGTAGCGCTGCCCGTCGATCGTGACCACGCCGGACGTCGGGGTGTCGAGTCCGAGGATCATCCGCATGGTGGTGGACTTGCCGGCGCCGTTCGGACCGAGGAAGCCGGTCACCTTACCGGGTTTGATCTCGAAAGACAGGTTGTCAACGGCAACTGTCTCGCCGTATCGCTTGGTGAGGCCTTTTGCCTCGATCATCGCCGTAACTCCTCGTTCGGTGGCGTGAGAACCGTTCCCGGGCGGCCGGGTCTTGTGGTGATGAGATCAGTATCGAGGTCCATGCGGTGCAAGGCATCGGACCCCGGGCGGATCCGGTGTGTCCACCCGTGGGTTGATTCTGCCGTCCGCACGGCGGCTGCTGCCATCGGTTGAAACCCTGACCACGACCCCGACGATCCCCCATCCCGAGGGTGAGCACATCAGCCGAAAGTCGACAGCGGGGCGTACTTCAGTCCATCGGTACGCCGTACAGCACCAGGTTGTCGCTGTAGCGCTGCGCCTTGTGGTCGTACGGACCGGTACAGGTAACCAGGGCCAGCCGCGGCTTCACGGCGCCATGGAAGAGGTCCGACGGCAAGGCGTTCTGCTTGTACGTCCGCCGCGCGACGATCCGGTACCAGTGCACGTCGCCGTCCCCGGCCGTCACCGCGACCTTCGCGCCGACCGGCACCCCGGACAGCGGCGCGAACACCCCGAGGCCCTGCGTGGTGTCCACATGGCCGGCCAGCAGTACGGTGCCGCCCTCCGCGCCGGGCGCCGCCCCCGCGGCCCACCAGCCGACGTCCGCCGTCTTCGGCACCTGGAGCTGCCCGTCCCCACCGGTCGCGACCGGCCGTACCGTCGCCTCCAGGTATCCGGGCAGCTTGAGCTTCACCGGCGGTACGGCGGCCTCCCGGTCGGACAGCGACGCGCTCGCGTCCGGGACCTTCCCGGTGTTCCGGGGCTGACCGCCGAACATCAGCACCAGCCCGGCCCCGAGCGCCGCGATCCCGAGCAGCCGCCGGCGTACCGAGATCGACTTGCCGACCAGCAGCAGGATCGCGCCGAGCCCCAGCAGGATCAGCGCCGCCCGCGAACGGGCCAGCACCGCGTCCGCGTGCTGTCCGCCGCTGCCGGTCGAGACCACCGGGGTGCCGGTGCCCGCCTTGCACTTGCCGGCGATCAGCCGCTGGTCCATCTCGATCACGGGCTTGGCCGCGTTGGCCACGGACTCCACGGCCGGCGACGCGTTCTTCGGCAGATCGCCGTTGACCAGCGTCAGGTACTTCTGGTGCTGCTGCCGCTGCAGCACGAGCCACGCGGCGTCGTACCCCGGTTTCCCGCCCTTCGCGGCGAGTGCGTCGAGCTGCTGGCGCTGGGCCAGCGACGGCACGGTCAGCAGCACGATCCCGAGCCGGGTGGCGACGTCCAGCTCCTGTGCCGCGAGCTTGCGGTGATCGCTCTCCAGCTGCGCCCCGGCCCGCCGTACACACGCGGTCTTCGCGGCCGTGGTCGCCGCGTGCGCGGCCTCGATGATGGTCAGGTTCAGCTGATGGGCGGCGTTCAGGTACGTCGGATCCGGCTGCGTCGTCACCGCACCCGCCGGCTGCATCGTCACCAGCAGCCCGGCCAAGGCGAGAAGCAGCAACGCCGGCAGTCGTCGCACCCCTACCTCCCCGCAGTCCGTCGTACGACGACAGTAATCGGGGCGGGTGGGCCGGGTCCAGAGATACGGAACGGCCCGCCGGTGGCTTCACCGGCGGGCCGTTCCATGGAGTTGCCTACGTCAGGCGGCTGCCTTCGCCTCCGCGGGCGTGTCGGAGATGACCGACTCGCGACGCTTGGAGATGTACACCGCCGCGGCCAGGATGACCACCGCGACGACCGCTATAACGATCCGCAGCGCGGTGTTCGGGTTGTCGCCGATCTTCGACATCCCGACGATCGCCGGGGCGATCAGCACCGAGACCAGGTTCATCACCTTGATCAGCGGGTTGATGGCCGGGCCGGCGGTGTCCTTGAACGGGTCACCGACGGTGTCACCGATGATGGTGGCCTCGTGCGCGGGCGAACCCTTGCCGCCGTGGTTGCCGTCCTCGACCAGCTTCTTGGCGTTGTCCCAGGCACCACCGGAGTTGGCCAGGAAGACCGCCATCAGCGTGCCGGAGCCGATCGCACCGGCCAGGTAGCCGGCCAGCGCCGGGGCGCCGAGGCCGAAGCCGACGGCGATCGGCGCGGTGAGCGCGAGCAGACCCGGGGTGGCCAGCTCCCGCAGCGAGTCCTTGGTGCAGATGTCCACGACCTTGCCGTACTCCGGCTTGCCCGTGCCCTCCATGATCCCGGGGATGTCGCGGAACTGCCGACGGACCTCGTAGACCACCGCACCGGCGGCACGGCCGACGGCGTTGATGGCCAGACCGGAGAACATGAACACGACCGCGGCACCGAGGATGATGCCGACCAGGGTGCCCGGGTTGAACACCAGCGCGTCCGCCTCGAACTTGGCGTAGTTGTTCGCCAGCGAGGTCCGGATCGCGTCCGTGTACGAGCCGAACAGCGCGGTCGCGGCCAGTACGGCGGTCGCGATCGCGATGCCCTTGGTGATCGCCTTGGTGGTGTTGCCGACGGCGTCCAGCTCGGTGAGGATCTGGGCCGCCTCGCCGTCCACGTCGCCGGACATCTCGGCGATGCCCTGCGCGTTGTCGGAGACCGGGCCGAAGGTGTCCATCGCGACGATGACGCCGACGGTGGTCAGCAGACCGCAACCGGCCAGCGCGATCGCGAACAGCGCGACGATGCCGGAACCACCGACCAGGAACGCGCCGTACACGGCCGCCGCGATCACCACTGCGGTGTAGACGGCGGACTCGAAGCCGACCGAGATACCGGACAGGATCACGGTCGCGGCGCCGGTCAGCGAGGTCTTGCCGACGTCCTTGACCGGCTTGTCCTCGGTGCCGGTGAAGTAACCGGTCAGCGCCAGGATGACGGCCGCCAGCACGATGCCGATGATCACCGAGACGGTCGCGATCAGCCGCGGGTCGCCGCTGTTGTCCGCGATCGCCGTACCGGCCGCGCCGGTCAGGTCCTTGAAGCTGCTCGGCAGGTAGACGAACGCCGCCACCGCGCAGAGTACGGCGGAGATGACCGCGGAGATGTAGAACGCGCGGTTGATCGTGCGCAGACCGTTCTCACCGGTCCGCGGGCGGGTCAGGAAGACGCCGACGACCGCGGTGATGGCGCCGATGGCCGGCACGATCAGCGGGAAGATCAGGCCCTGCTCGCCGAACGCGGCCTTGCCCAGGATCAGCGAGGCCACCAGCATCACGGCGTACGACTCGAACAGGTCGGCCGCCATACCGGCGCAGTCACCGACGTTGTCACCGACGTTGTCGGCGATCGTCGCGGCGTTCCGCGGGTCGTCCTCGGGGATGTTCTGCTCGACCTTGCCGACCAGGTCGGCGCCGACGTCGGCAGCCTTGGTGAAGATACCGCCGCCGACCCGCATGAACATCGCGAGCATCGCGGCGCCGAAGCCGAAGCCCTCGAGCACCGTCGGGGCGTCACCCTTGAAGATCAGTACGACGAGCGCGGCGCCGAACAGGCCGAAGCCCACGGTCGCCATTCCCACGGTGCCGCCGGTCCGGAACGCGACCCGCATGGCCGGGTCCCGGCCCTCGTCCCGGGCGGCCGCGGCGACCCGGACGTTGGCGCGCGTCGCGAGCCACATGCCCAGGTAGCCGATCAGGGCCGAGAAGCCCGCGCCGACGAGGAAGAAGACCGATCGGAAGATCTTCAGCGTGGTCTCGTTGCCGCCGTCGGTGTGCGCCGGCAGCAGGAACAGCAACAGAAACGCGACCACGGCGAAGATCGACAGCGTCCGGAACTGCCGGTTCAGGTAGGCGGCTGCGCCTTCCTGGACCGCGGCGGCGATCGTCTTCATGTTCTCGGTGCCATCGTTCGCGGCAAGCACCTGGCCCCGGAAGACCATCGCAATGGCGACCGCGAGGATCGCGATCACTCCGACGACGATCACCAGTGTGGTGTTGCTCGACGAAAGATCCACCGCTTGTGCAGCAAGCAGCGCGGACATCCGTCCTCCTTGTAGGCAACCCATGCAGGTCTGACGGCCCCCGTCTGCCGCAACCGAAGGGTTGGGGAAATACGACACAGCGCCAGGGGACTGGCGCGGTGGGTTACTCTAACGGGTTCCGAACCAGACCTGACGACAGGGTGGTCTACGCCATAGAAGACCGAAACGGCAAGCCCCGTGCCGGAACCCGGGCGGGACCGTCACACAAAGTAGTACCGGAGTTGCGTTTTCACTCGTTCAGATAGCGGATGCGACGTCCGGGTGGATGTCGAACACCTTCGTCAGGCCGGTGATCCGGAAGATCTTCAGCAGCCGTTCCTGGGTGCAGACCAGGGACAGGGATCCGTCGTGGGTGCGCACCCGTTTCAGCCCGCCGACGAGGACGCCGAGCCCGGTGGAGTCCAGGAACTCCACGCGATCCAGGTCGATGACGAGGTCGTAGACCCCGTCGTCGACGAGCGCCGCGATCTTCTCGCGGAGCTTCGGCGCGGTGTAGACGTCGATCTCCCCCGCGACCTCGATGACGGTCCGCCCGCCCTCGGCGCGCGCGGTCAGCGACAGATCCACTTCGGCCTCCGATCCCGTCCTGTGCCTCATGGTTCACTCGCATCCGCTCGTGAACTGCTGCATTCAACCATGTACGGACCGTGAGTAAGACCCGTTGCCGAAAACTCTTTCATCTCGGCCGGGGGAAGTCGATTCCGCTGGGGAAAAAGCCGCGTGCATCGGAACGTGCATTCTCAGCTCACACTCAGCTCGCAGTTGGCGAACGGCTGTCCGTAGCGGCGACTAGTCTCCCTGTATGCGTGCAGGTGGTGAGGCGGCGGCCGTCCTGAAACGGCTGGCCGCCGGGCGCGACGACCGGTTGACCCATGTCGAGTCCGTCCCGCCCCGGCTCGGGCAGACGTGCGACTGGCCGCGCTGGGTTCCGTCCGAGGTCCTCGGCCAGTTGCGCGACGCCGGTATCACGGCCCCGTGGACCCACCAGGTCGCGACAGCCGAAGCGGCGTACGCCGGGAAACATGTGGTGGTGGCGACCGGGACGGCGTCGGGCAAGTCGCTCGGGTATCTGCTGCCCGCCTTTGCCACCTTGAGCATCGCGCAGGCCGCCTCACCACATCGCCGTACGGCGTCGGTGCTCTACCTGTCACCGACGAAGGCCCTGGCGCACGACCAGCTCCGTGCGGTCTCGTCGTACACCGTGCCCGGTCTGCGCGCCACGACGCTGGACGGCGACTCCGAGCGGACCGAGCGCGACTGGGCGCGCGACCAGGCGACGTACGTGCTCAGCAATCCGGACATGCTGCACCGTTCCGTCCTGCCGAACCACCAACGATGGGCCCGGTTCCTGGGCTGTCTGCAGTACGTCGTGGTGGACGAGTGCCACCACTACCGCGGGGTGTTCGGCGCGCACGTGGCCGGCGTACTGCGGCGACTGCGACGGGTTTGTGCGCAGTACGGCGCCCATCCGATCTTCATCTGCGCATCCGCGACTGTTGCCGAGCCCGCGCTGTCAGGCGAACGCTTGACCGGGCTGCCGATGGAAGAGGTCGTGGCCGACGGCTCTCCGCGCGGTGGGGTCGCGTTCGGGTTGTGGGAGCCGCCCCTGACTTCTTTACATGGTGAGAACGGCGCCCCGGTACGACGGTCCGCGACAGCCGAGGTGGCGGACCTCTTGACGGACCTGGTCGTCACAGGCGTCCGTACCGTCGCCTTCGTCCGCTCGCGCCGCGGAGCCGAGGCAGTGGCGATGACAGCCCGCGAGAACCTGGCCGAGGTCGACCCGGCGCTCATCGAGCAGGTGTCGGCGTACCGGGCCGGCTACCTGCCGGAAGAACGCCGGCGGCTCGAAGGAATGCTGCAGAGCGGTGAGCTGACGGGTGTCGCCGCGACCAACGCTCTCGAGTTGGGCATCGACATTGCCGGACTGGACGCCGTACTGCTCTCTGGCTGGCCTGGTACGCGCGCATCCCTCTGGCAGCAGGCAGGACGCGCAGGGCGGGCCGGCGGAGACGCGGTGGCGTTGCTGATCGCCCGGGACGACCCGTTGGACACGTACCTCGTACGGCACCCGGCAGCGATCTTCGGCCGCCCCGTCGAGGCAACGGTGTTCAACCCGGAGAACCCGTACGTCCTGGGTCCGCAGCTCTGCGCGGCGGCGCAGGAGATCCCGTTGACGACGGACGACTACGAGGTCTTCGGCAGTACGACGGAGTCTGTCATCGCCCAGCTGGTTCGGCAGGGCGCGCTGCGCGAGCGGCCGCACGGGTGGTTCTGGACCCGGCGCGAGCGGGCCGTCGACGCGATCGACATCCGCTCGGCCGGCGGGAAGACCGTGCAGATCGTCGAGGACCGGACCGGCCGGCTGCTCGGAACGGTCGACGGCGGCTCGGCGCACTCGTCGGTCCACGAGGGCGCCGTCTACGTCCATGCCGGCGAGTCCTACCTGGTGCGCTCCCTGGACCTGGAGGGGCACGCCGCGATCGTCGAGCCGGCGTCGCCGGACTACACGACGTTCGCCCGCGACGTGACCGAGATCGGCGTCCTCGCCACCGAGGAGACCTGCAACTGGGGTACGGCGGAGCTGTCGCGCGGCTGGGTCCAGGTGACCAGCCAGGTGATCTCGTTCCAGCGCAAGCGGATCGCCACCGGCGACGTACTCGACGAGCAGCCGCTGGACCTGCCGGAGCGGACGCTGCGGACCAAGGCGGTCTGGTGGACGATGCCCGACGGCGTCGTCGAGTCGCTCGGGCTGGCCGACGTACCGGGCGCCGCGCACGCGGCCGAGCACGCGTCGATCGGACTGCTCCCGCTGTTCGCCACCTGCGACCGCTGGGACATCGGCGGCGTCTCCACGGCCAAGCACGCCGACACCGGCCGGCTGACGGTCTTCGTGTACGACGGCCACCCGGGCGGCGCCGGCTTCGCCGAACACGGGTACGCCGCGGCGCGCGAGTGGTTGACCGCGACACGCGAGGCGATTGCACACTGTGAATGCATGGACGGATGCCCGTCGTGCGTACAGTCGCCCAAGTGTGGGAACCAGAACAACCCACTCGACAAGAGCGGCGCGGTCGCGCTGCTCTCGGCATTACTGAGCAGTGAAGCCTGAAAGGTAGGCATCATGGCCGTTCTCGGAATCGTCCTGATCGCGCTCGCGGTCCTGTTCGGGCTCGGTGTCTCGGTGTCGTCGGGTGCCGCCACGAAGCTCGACGTCTTCGGCGTCCACTTCGGCATGTCGGTGACGACGGTGTACTTCCTCGGCGCGATCACCGGCGCGGCGCTGGTGGCCGGCCTCTGGCTGCTGAAGAAGGGCCTCGGCCGCGACCTGCGGCGCCGCAAGGAGATGCGCGAACTCCGGGCCAAGGTCACCCACGGTGACGACGTACCGGAGCTGTCCACGGAGCGTGACGACGCCACGGCGGAGCTCGAGGAACAACCAGCCGACCCCAATTCGTTGCCAAAGGCATGAAAAGTAACCGGAAACCGCTTGTATTGCTGTAGCATCTCAGCCTGCGCTCGATGATCGCTCGGCGATCCGGCGAATCGATTCCGATGCCTTGAGCAACGACTTTGCCTTGGCAGTTAGTTGCCATTGGCATCAAGTTTCCGGAAATCGGCATAACCTCCACAGCCGGTCCTGTGCATTACTTGTTGTGGCGTCAACGTCGCGCTGAGTCACTGCCGGCATACCGGCTCGCGCCACGGGGTCCCGACGACCTGACGCCGTGAGATAGCACGACCTCTGGAGGTTGTCTTGATCATCCGAAAGCTGTTCAGCCGCACCGGAGTGGTGGTGCTCGCGGTCAGCGTCGCGATCGCCACCGCGATACCGGCGCAGGCCGCGAACCCGGCACCCAGCGGTTCGAAGACTCCGGGCGTGACGGTGGGCGTGGCCCAGCAGATCGCCACCAGGTCCGACACCCGCTACTGCCTGACGTTCGTCACGGCCGACAAGGTCCCGATGGCGGTCATGATGGCGTGTGCCCCGGGCAAGGAGGGCAAGACCCAGGAGTGGATCTACACCGAGTCCGGCCAGCTGCAGGTCGCGATGAGCAAGAGCGTCGGTGGCGCCCTTGCGACGACCGGCGCCTGCCTGGACAGCGGAGCGGACCTGGCGAAGGTGCCGGCCGCAGCGCCACTGCTGGTACTGCCCTGCCGCAACGGTGACGGGCAGAAGTGGAACTACGACGAGAGCTCCGGGACGTTCGTGAACGCCGCCAGTAGCCTCGCCCTGACGTCGCTGCTTGGCAAGGGGAAGGCCAAGCAGGCGCAACCGACCGGCAGCATGAGCGTCGCCAGTACTCCGATCGAGGCCTGGGCGGGGCTCCCGGTTCCGAGCCTGGACATCCTGGGCGCCGTACTGGCGCTGGTGAACGCACTGCTCGCATCGCTCGGCCTGGCACTGCCGCTGCCGATCGCGGGCGCCGCTGCCAGCCTCCTGTCGCTGCTCCGGCCACAGCTGCCGATTCCGTCCCAGATGACCACGCTACCGAAGCAGATGATGCAACTGGCCCAGAGCTGACCAGACCAACGAGAGGACGGCCGGCCCCGACATCGTCGGGGCCAGCCGCTTGTTGTCTTCTCCTCTGTCGGGGGCGGTGCTCGGGGATGAGGACCGGAATGCCCGCTGCTTGCGCGTCAGCGGGAGGCCGGCGTCGTCACCGCCCTGGCCGTCACCACCAGCACCAGCAACCCAGCAGTTCGTCGACCAGGCAAGCAACTCCGTGGAGAAGTCTCACGTCATTTCACCTCCGATCCCTGAAGCTCCGATCGGCAAGAATGTAGCTCGCCCGCTCACCCTGTGTATCTAGTCAACTACCTGTTGCCACAGAACCTTGAGCGACCTTTAACTCTTCCGCAATCCTCCCCGTGGGATCCCGGCTTGACAGGTCCCGGTTGGTTGCGCTTGGCAAACGTTCGCCACGGGGTTGGGAAAAAGTCTTCACATAGTCGCCCGATGATGCCAATGTTTGACCGGCACGCTCGCTGGACCACTTTGCTAGGAGCCCTGATGCGATCACTCTCGCGGTTCACGACCGCCGGCGTCCTCGGCGCCGCGGCCCTCGCCCTGCTCACCGGATGTCTCGGATCGTCCGGCTCCGGCAGCGACAGCGGCGGCCAGGACGCCAACCGGAACTCCGACGCCAAGAAGGTCGAGCTGACCTTCGGCTCGAACTCGGTCAAGGGCGGCAAGAGCAGCGCCGGCGCCACCTTCATCCAGGATGTGCTGATCCCGAAGTTCGTCGCCGAACAGAAGGGCAAGGGCGTCGACGTCACGGTCAAGTTCCAGGGCGACGGCTCCGACGACGAGGTCTACAAGCAGAAGCTGTCCCTCGACCTGTCGAACAAGTCCGGACCGGACCTGTTCCAGATCGACGGCATCTGGGTCGGCGAGTTCGCGCAGGCGAACTACATCAAGCCGCTCACCGACACCGTCGGCGACGCCGCCAAGGTGGACAGCTGGGACGGCTGGCAGCAGATCCCGGAGTCGGTCCAGGCCCTCGGCAGCTACAACGGCCAGCGGTACGGCGTCCCCGGCGGCACCGACGGCCGGGTCCTGTACTTCAACAAGAAGCTGTTCGCCCAGGCCGGGCTGCCCGCCGACTGGCAGCCGAAGTCCTGGGACGACATCATCTCCGCGGGTCAGGCGCTGAAGAAGATCTCCGGCGTCACGCCGATCCAGATCAACGCCGGCACCGCGATGGGCGAGGCGACCACCATGCAGGGCGTCCTGCCGCTGCTGGTCGGCACCGGCGCGACGGTGAACTCCGACGGCAAGTGGCTCGGCAACACCTCGCAGCTGCGCCAGGTGCTGGACTTCTACCACCAGGTCTACTCGACAGGGCTCGGCGACCCGGTGCTGCAGAAGGAAGCCAAGGGCCGGGACAAGTCGTTCGCCGAGTTCGCCGCGAACAAGATCGGCATCCTGCTGGAGAGCGACTACTTCTGGCGCAGCGTGGTCGAGCCCAAGGAGGGCGTCGCCAAGATGGCCGACCGGGACACCGCGGTCGGCTGGGCGATGATCCCGGCGACGAAGCCGGGCGCCGGCGTGAAGGGCCAGGACTTCGTCTCGATGTCCGGCGGCGGCGCGACCGTGATCAACCCGAACACGAAGTTCCCGCAGCAGGCCTGGGAGTTCCTGCAGTTCATGAACTCCGCAGACATGGTGAAGGCCTCGCTGGACGGCGCCGCCAAGATCACGCAGCGGTCCGACGTGAACAGCGAAGTACTGAAGAGCGACCCGATGCTGAGCTTCATCGCCGACAAGGTGCTGCCGGTCACGCAGTACCGTCCGGGCCGCGCGGAGTACCCGAAGGTGTCGGCCGCGCTGCAGCAGGCGACCGCCGACGTGATCAGCGGCAAGAGCACCGCCGACGCGGCCGCGGCGTACCAGAAGGCCGTCGAGGCCGCGGCCGGCGGCAAGGACAAGGTCACCAGTAACTGATGACGTCTGTGACCGCATCCGCGCGGGGCCGAGGCCCCGCGCGGGACGTCGCGGGGCTCGGGGTCGGCCGCGCGCTGGGCTTCATCGCCCCCGCACTGCTGCTGATCGGCGCGTTCCTGATCTTCCCCGCGCTCTGGACCATCTACATCGGCGTCACGAACTACCGCCTGACCGGCGTCGAGGCCGTGTCGCCGTCCATGGTCGGGCTGTCGAACTACACCCGCGCCCTCGACGACGCGCTGTTCCACAACGCGTTGTGGCTGACGATGCTGTTCGTCCTCGGGTCCGCGATCATCGGGCAGAACGTCCTCGGCTTCACGCTCGCCTGGGTACTGCGGCGCGCCCGCCCGGCGGTCCGGCGTACCGTCGAGGCCCTGACGCTGCTGGCGTGGATCCTGCCGTCGACGGTGGTCGCGTACCTGTGGGTCGCGTTCTACGACCGCGACGGCGGGACTCTCAATGGGATCCTGGGCACGCAAGGAACTGCCTGGCTGATCGACTACCCGATGGCCTGTCTCGTGGTGTTCAACACGTGGCGCGGTACGGCGTTCTCGATGATGCTCTACTCGTCCGCGTTGCAGGCGGTCCCGCCGTCGCAGCTCGAGTCGGCGCGGATGGTCGGCGCGTCGGGCTGGCAGACGCTGCGGGACGTGGTGTTCCCGCACATCCGCGGGCACGTGCTGACGAACACGCTGCTGATCTCGCTGTGGACCGCGAACGACTTCTCGCCGTTCCTGCTCACCAAGGGCGGGCCGAACCACGAGTCCGAGACGGTGCCGGTCTACATCTACAACGTCGCGCTGCAGGGCGGTGAGCTCGGGTACTCGTCGGCCATCTCGTTCCTGCTGCTGATCGCCAACCTGCTGGTGTCGTTGGTCTATCTGCGGCTGCTGCGGAGGCGCTCATGAGGAGGCAGTTGTTGCCGACGACCCCCGCCTTCGTCCTGCGGCGCATCGGCTTCTACGTGTTGATCTGCGCGGTCACACTGTTCTTCGCCGTACCGATGCTGTGGATCGCCTCGGCGCCGTTCGACGCCTCGCCCGGCCTTGGCGTGCACTGGCCGGACTGGACACTCGAGAACTTCCGGAAGACCCTCGCGCACCCGTATGCGATGCACTCGATGGTCAACTCACTCCTGATCTGCGTGACGACCGCTGTCGCCGTGACCGCGTTCGCCGCGTTGGCGTCGTACGCGTTGTCCCGGGTGCGGATCCCGGGGCGGGACGCCTTGCTGTACGGGTTGCTGCTGCTGTCGTCGGTGGTCACCGGTACGGCGGCGATGGTGCCGATCTTCGTGATGATGTTCCAGCTCGGACTGATCGACTCGCGGTTCGGTGTCGCGCTGGTGATGACCGGCGGGCTGCTGCCCGCGGCGATCTTCATCCTGAAAGACTTCGTCGACGCGGTGCCGAAGTCGTACGAGGAGTCGGCCCGGGTGTTCGGCGCGTCCACGCTGCAGATCCTGCGGGACGTCGTACTGCCGGTCGCGCGTCCCGGCCTGGCCACCATCATGGTCTGGGCGTTCGTCAACTCCTGGGGCAACTTCCTGGTGCCCTTCCTGCTCATCCGGTCGATCGACAAGCAGCCCGGTGCGGTGCTGATGCAGACCCTCACCGACGAAGGCGGCAGCGTGAACCTGCAGGTGCTGCCGGTGTTCTCGCTGCTGTTCTCGATCCCGGTCGTCGTGCTGTACCTGCTGGTGAACTCGCGTTACGGGTTCCGCTTCCACGGAGGGATCAAGAGCTGATGGCGGGCATCGACATCGAAGGCCTCGCAACCGTCTACCCGAACGGCGTCCGCGCCGTCGACGGGCTGGACCTGCAGGTGGCCGACGGCGAGTTCTTCGCCCTGCTCGGCCCGTCCGGGTGCGGCAAGACCACCCTGCTCCGGACGATCGCCGGGCTGGAGACGGCTTCCTCGGGCAGCATCCGGATCGACGCTGCCGACGTCACCCGGACGGAGCCAGGCAAGCGCGGGGTGGCGATGGTCTTCCAGGACTACGCGCTCTTCCCGCACATGAGCGTCTCCGAGAACATCACGTACCCACTGAAGGTACGCCGAGTCGCCGCGGCCACCCGCGCGTCCGTCGCCTCTCGCACTGCCGGCGAACTGTCGCTGGACGGCCTGCTCGAACGGAAGCCCGGCCAACTGTCGGGTGGTCAGCAACAGCGGGTCGCGCTGGCTCGCGCGATCGCCTCCGAAGGCAAGGTGCTCCTCCTCGACGAACCGCTGTCGAACCTCGACGCCCGGCTCCGTCTGGAAGCTCGCACGTTCCTGAAGAAGCTCCAACGCGACCTGGGCATCACCACCGTCTTCGTCACCCACGACCAGGCCGAGGCACTCGCGCTCGCCGACCGGATCGCGGTGATGGAATCCGGCAAGCTCCGCCAGCTCGGCTCGCCGCGCGAGGTCTTCGCCCGCCCCGCGAACACCTTCGTGGCGAACTTCATCGGCTCCACTCCCATGAACCTCCTCCCCGGCAAGCTCACCTCCCCTGCCGATCGAGGCGACGCGGTGGTGTCGGTCGCCGGCGGCTCGTTGCCCGCCTCCACACTCGCGGAAGCGGAGGTAACGGTCGGCATCCGCCCGGAATACCTGACGCTGACCACGGGAGACGTCACCGGTCCCGCCCTCCGAGGCACGGTCGTGGTGGCCGAGAACCTGGGCACCCAGTCCCTCGTCACCGTCGACTGCGACGGCACCCTGGTCGGCGTAACAGTCCCCGAAGAATCCGAGCCCACCCCAGACACCCCGGTGAACCTCACAGCCCCCGCCTCGCGAGTCCTCCTGTACGACCGCGAAACCGGCGACCTCCTCACTCACGAACCCGCCACGGTCGCCTGACCGCACGCCTGGAGACCTAGCTATGGCAGTCACGTCGTACCGCCGGCGCTGGACCCTCGACGACCGCGCCGAATCCGTCTGGCACTCGCTGCCCGTCGACATCCCGCCGGACTGCCCCGGCCTGCTCGTCACGCTCACCGTCCCGCCGGTCGACGGCGCCGTCATCGACCTCGGCTGTGAAGGCGCGGACGGCTGGCGCGGCTGGTCCGGCGGCGCCCGGCGGACGTTCGCGATCACCCCCGACGCCGCCACCCCCGGCTACCTCCCCGGCGAACTCGAACCCGGCACCTGGTCGATCGTCCTAGGCCTCCACCGCCTACCCGTCGAAGGCGTCGAGCTCCTCGTCGAAGCCGTCACCGGCCGGGTCGACGTGATCCCCGGTCTCGCGGAGTACGCCGACGCCTCGGCCGCTATCGCCGTACCGCCGCGTCCACCCCGCCGTACCCTGCCTGCCTCGTCCGGGTTGAAGTGGATCGCCGGCGACTTCCACGCGCACTCCTTGCACTCCGACGGCTCCACCCCGATCGCCAACCTCGCGGCCCTCGGCGTCTCGGCCGGTCTCGACGTACTCGCCGTCACCGACCACAACACCGTCGCCCACCACGCCGAACTCCCCGCGCTCAGCAACCGCTTCGGCATCGGCCTGATCCCCGGCCAGGAGGTCACCACCGACACCGGCCACGCCAACGCGTTCGGCGACATCGGCTTCATCGACTTCCGCCGTCCCGCCGCCACCTGGGTCTCGGAGGTCGCCGCCCGCGGCGGCCTGCTCTCCATCAACCACCCGCTCGGCGGCGACTGCTCCTGGCGCCACCCACTCCCCGAACACCCACCCCTCGCCGAAATCTGGCACTCTTCCTGGCTCGACCACACCTGGGGCGGCCCCGTCGCCTGGTGGCAGGCCTGGGGCCTCGAAACCACCACCCCCATCGGCGGCAGCGACTGGCACAACCCCACCTCCCTCACCCCGCCCGGCACCCCCACCACCTGGATCGCGGTCGACGCCTCCGCCGAAGGCCCCGCCGAACTCCCCACCGCCACCCTCGAAGCCCTCCGAGCCGGCCGCACCGCCCTCTCCTGGTCCTACAACGCCCCCGTCCTGGTCCGAGCCAACGACGAACTGATAGCCCTCGACGCCCCCAACACCCTCGTCATCACCCCCGACGGCACCCGCCACCCCGTCCCCACCCCCGAGACCCACCTACCAGCCACCCCCGGCCCCCACCTCCTGCTAACCCACACCGGCCAACTCCTCTCCACCTGCACCTAACCCCACCCACCACCCCCACAGCACCACCCCGCGTCCCAGCACCACCCGCCGCTGCACGGCACCACCGCCGCACCGCACCGCCGCACCGCACAACCCGCCGCCGCACGGCACCGCCGCCCCACCGCAGCACGGCACCACACCACCCGCAGCACTCGCAGCACTCGCAGCACTCGCCGCGCTCGCCGCGCTCGCCGCGCTCGCCGCACCGCCGCACCGCCGCACCGCCGCACGGCCCCACCCACCGCAGCACCGCAGCATCCCACCGCCGCACCGCACCACCCCACCGCCGCACCGCGCGGCACCGGCCGCACCACCGCCGCACCGCCCCACCGCCGCGCGACACCACCCACCGCAGCACCCATGCACCACGGCCGCACGGCACCACCACACCGCCCGCCGCATCCCCGCGCTACCCGCCGCACCGCACCACCCGCTGCACGGCAGAACCCCCGCACAGCTCAACCCACCGCACCACCAACGCGACCACCAGCCGCATCACCCACACGTACTCACGTGCAAACTGGACCGATGGACAGCGAGCCGAGCCAAGTAATCGTCGTCGACGCCGCGAACGTGATCGGCTCCCGCCCCGACGGCTGGTGGCGAGACCGCGCCGGCGCAGCCCGCCGCCTCCTGACCCGCCTCTCCGCCTTCCAGGCCGTATCCCCCAATACCAAGGTGATCGTCGTACTGGAAGGCGCCGCCCGCCAAGCCACCTCAGGCGACACCGCCCCCACGAACCTCCAGGTAGTCCTGGCCCCCGGCTCCGGCGACGACACCATCGTCGCCGTCACCCAAGAAGCCGCCGCCCGCCCAACCCACCCCACCATCACGGTAGTAACCGCAGACCGAGCCCTCCGCGACCGTCTGATCCCCACCGGCGCCACCCCCACCGGCCCCAACTGGCTCCTATCCCAACTGGACGCCCTCCCCCAACAACCCCCGACCTAAATCCGCCCACCCAACACCGCAGCCGTCCGACCGCGCACATCAAACCCGTCAGGCCCAACGCACCGGCCTCCCGGCAGCAAGCAACAAGCAACAAGCAATAGTCGAGCCGGCGTACCGCCAGCTAGTCGAGCAGCCACCCGTTCTGTTCAGCCACCTGCACCGCGTCAGACCGTGTACGAGCGCCCGTCTTACCAATGGCAGACCACAGCCGCGTACGCACCACACGCTCCGACACGTCCAGCTTCCGCGCCATCAACGACACCGATCCACCGTCCCGTGCCGCGCGCAGCGTGTCCGTCTCCCCTTCGTTCAGCGGAGTCTCCGAGTACCGCAGGTTCTCCGCCGCGAGATTCGCATCGACCACCCGCAGCCCCAGGTGCACCCGCCGTACCGCATCCGCCAACTGCGGCGCCGGGCTCCCCTTCAACGCAAACCCCTTCGCCCCGGCATCAATCCCCCGACGCATGTGCACCGGACGCCCGTACGTCGTCAACATGACAACCCGGCATTCCGGCATCGACGTACGCAGCTTGGTGGTGACCGTGATGCTGTCGTTCCCCGGCCCGCCGGCATCGACCAGCGCGACGTTCGCCCGATGCCGTTTCGCGGCACCCACGACGTCGTCGGAACGGTTGAGCTCGGCAACGATCTCCAGATCGCGCTCACGCTCCAGACCGCTACGAAGCAAACCTCGGCTGAGGATCTGGTCATCGACCAGCAGCAGCCGAATCCGGTCGGGCAAGCGAGCCTCCGAGGTAACCGTCCGGACGCCGGGGAAGTACGTCCGGAAATGAGCAGTACTCGGTTCCCGATGATGGAACGCCGCCACATACGCCGTCCACATCAACGCGGCATCTCTACCAGATTGCGACCAGATCGCGACCACACCAGAACCCGCCGCAACAATTGCCTGACACCACAGGCTCACACCGGCCCCGCCCGAGCACGCGCCATAAGCGTCGGCCGCACCACCCGAAGATCCACTTCCACCGAAACCTCAACGGTCACTGCATCCGCAACAACCTCACACCCCGCAAGCCGAACCCCATTGGCAACCGCCACCCGCCCCGCCACCACACAAGCCTCCACACTCGGAGCACCACGCGCGGTCCTCACAACCGACGTACTCAACACGCGCGCATCCAACGCAGCCAGCACACCCAACATGCTCGCTACGCCCGACGCCCTCCATACGCCCAATGCGCTCGGTACATCCGACATAGCCGACACGCGCGCGGTCGACGTACTCGACACACGCGGCGCGCCCAACGTATGAGTCGGCATGGACCGCGGAGACTCCGGAGGGCCGACAGGTGAAGTGTTCAACGCCTGGGCTGCGCTGAGAGCAGTCAGATCCGCCGCAGCAGTCAACTTGTGGCGCGCCGTAGAAATCGCCGCCCAGAGAATCGCCACCGAGAACACAGCGAACATCAGCACTGCAACAAACAACACCTGCAGCGTCGCACTGCCACACTCAGACCGCCTCACACGATCACCCGCCGGGCCACCTCGAGCCGTTCCATCCTCAGCCGCCCCACCCTCAGCCGTTCCAGCACGTGGGGTTCCAGCACGTGGGGGTTCCAGCACGGATGGCTCCCACGCACGGCGTGCACGAGCGCGGACTGCACCAGGCGGGACCGCCGGCGCCTGGCTGCCAGCGCGGCTGGCACGAGATCTGGATCCAATGCCCGAGCGCCGGCCGCCGGAGCACGGCGTGCTCGAGCTCGGCGTTGCCGAGCGCAGCGTTGCCAGGCGCGGCGTTGTCGGACGCGGTCCGGGGGCACGCCGGGCGGCGGAGTCTGGCGGGTTGGAATGCGGTGTGTCGGCGCGCGGTGTGCGGGAGCGGGAGCGGGTCACGGTGTGCCCGGTTCGGATTGGATGGTGGCTTTGGCTGTGAGCTGGATGGGGGCGATGAAGGTCAGGAGTGGAGGGTTTTGGGTGGGCTCGGCTGTCACGGTGACCTGGATGTCGGAGTCGTCGCGGGTGATGGTGATCGTGCCCGTGGGCACTGTGCGACGACCGATCGCTTCTGCCTCTTCAGGTGAGTCGCCGCGTGCCACAGCACGTGCCACGTCGCGGGCTGCGTCCATGCAGCGAATGTTCATTACGACCAGGCCGACGGACCAGATCCCCAACACCAGCAGGGCTACGAGCACTGGGAGCACCAGCGCCATCTCAGCCGTAACCGCTCCTCCGTCACCTCTTCGGTTCCGAGCCCTCCTGCGCTGCCGTCCACGAACGACAGGTTCACCGTCGGCCATCGTGCCGCTCGCGACGGCGAAGGCATGGTTCGAACATGAGCGCCGGTCGAACTGAGCGGTCCGGTAGGCGCGGCTCGTCGGGGAGACGCGGCTCGTCCGGGAGACGCGGCTCGTCCGGGAGGCGTGACCAGCCCGGGAGCCGAGTCTGGTTCGGGACGTACGGCTGATTGCGGATGGCCGGTTGGTCCAGGGGGCCCAGCTGGTCCGGGAAGCACGGCTGGCTCGGGAGGCACCGCTGGCTCGGGAGGCACCGCTGGTCTGGGAGGCACCGCTGGTCCGGGAACCACCACCGGTTCGCGGGGCGCAGCTGGGTCGGGACGTGTGGGGGCTGAGGGCGGCCTGGAGGACAGAGAGTGAGGCTGGGACGGCGGCGGGGGTTGGGTGGTGCATGGGGGCTCCTGGGTGGCGGCCGGTCGGGGAGGGGGAGCGCCGACCGGCCGCCGGATCGAGGACACCCGGCGCGTGACTGCTGGATGCTGCCATCAGCACGGCAGGGCCGGGGAGGGATGACGTACGGCTCGGTTGCGGGTGGGCGGTTGGGTTAGAGGTGGACGCCTTCTACGCCGGCAAGTTTGAGGCCGAAGTTGACGATTCCTTTGAGGACGGCCTGCATTGCGGGGGATCTCAGGAGGGCGACCATCGCGCCGCCGAAGCCGCAGACGCCGACGATGAGTACGGCGTACTCGGCGGTTATCGCGCCTTTGTCTGAGCGGGATCTGTGGTGCCGGATGGTCCTGGTGGGAGAAGGAATGGGCGCGTTGGCGGTGGGCGTGATTGGGATGGGTGTGTCGGGGAGGGGCGGAGTGCAGTTGGGTGCGGTTGCCGCGGAGGTGCTTGAGGTGGGGGCGGCGAACTCGAGGATGAGAGTCGGGGGCACCGGTGCGGTCTGGGAGGCGTCGGCGGGGTGCGGCCTCGCATGGGTTGGGTGGGAAGGCGCGGGGGCGAGCGTTGGCTGGGTGCTGATCGCGGGCGCTGGGGTGGGGGTTGCGTGGGTGCTGGTGGCCTGTGCTTGGGTGGGCATTTTGCCTCCTGCTGGGTGGAGTGTTTGGCGGCTCGACAGAGAACATGCCGTTGTTGAATCGTCTTTTTTGTAAGGGTTTTTGAGTTGTGGATAAGTCAGGGGTGAAGGAGGAAGGGGATCAGGGCGTCGGCGATGGTGGGGACTATCGAGAGGAGGACGAAGGCAGGGAGGAAGCAGAGGCCTAGAGGGAGCGTGGCTCGGGATTCGGCGGAGCGGGCTTGTTGGTCGGCGGCGTGGTGGTTGGCGCGGCGAGTTTCGTCGGCTAGGTGTTCGAGGGTTTTGGAGAGGGGTGCTCCGGAGCGGAGGGAGCGGGAGATTGCCCGGGCCATGGGGGCGCAGGAGGGTTCTGAGTTGAGGTGGGACCAGGCGGTGGTTGGGTCGGCGCCTAGGGCCAGGTGGTGGGCGATCTTTGTGAAGATGTCGGTGAGTGGGCCGGGGAGGGCTTCTGCTACGAGGGATAGGGCGTGTTGGGGTGGGCGGCCGGCTCTTAGGGAGGCGGTCAGGAGGTCTATGGCCAGGGGGAGGTCGCGGGAGATTTGTAGGTTGCGTTGTTTGGTGGCTGCGGGTTCTAGGCGGGATAGGGCTTTGGGGATGGCGTAGTACGCGATGGCTGCGGGGATGAGGCCCCAGGGGAAGCCGAAGAGGGTGAGTGCGCCCAGTGCAGCGGCGGTCGCGGCTAGGCGGTGGGTGCGTGGAGGGCGGGGGTTGGTGCGTCGTCGGGGCGGGGTTAGGCGGCGGAGGTCGGGGTGGGGTGGGATGAGCAAGTAGATGCTTAGGGCAACTGTTGCTGCGGCGGCGAGGGCTTGGGGCATGTGAGGTCTCGTTGGGTACGGCGGCTGACGCCGGGTAGAACGGCTGCGCGTGCGACGTGGGCGGGTTGGACGGGCGCTAGGTGGGTGGGGTGTGGATGTCCGCGGGCGCATTGGGTGGATGGGTGAGCGGCGTGCGCAGGGCGAGTTGCGTGTGAAGGGTGTGCAGCGAGGCGGGCGGGAAGGCCTCGACGCCGGTGGCTCGGTGGTCGGAGCGTGGGCGCGGCTGCTCGGAGGTCCGGAGGCACCCGGCGTGCGGGTGTGTGGCCGAGTGGATGCCTGATGCGCTGTGGGTAGTTCGGGCGGTGGGTGGTCAGGCGTGGGGCAGGCGTCGGGGCAAGCGTGGGTGGTTCGGGCGGTGGACGGTCAGCCGCGGGGCAGGCGGTGGGTCGGGGGTTGGCGTGGTCAGGCGCAGGGTGGCTCAGGCGTGAGGTGGGTCAGGGGTTGGCGTGGTCAGGCGCAGGGTGGCTCAGGCGTGGGGTGGGTCAGGCGGGGGGTGGGTTGGTTATGGGGGCGGGGTGGAGAGGCGGGTGGTCCAGTGGAGGCCTGTGGTGGTTAGGAGGAGGCCTGTGGTCAGGCAGATGTAGCCGGGTGGGGTGGTGGTTAGGAAGGTGAGGGGGTGGGCTCCTAGGGCGTAGCCGAGGGCTATGCCGGCGGCGGGGAGGGTGGCGAGGATTCGGGCGGTGGAGCGGGCGGTCGCGAGGCTGGCTTCGGTTTGGCGGTGGATGGCTTCGTCGGCTCGGAGGGAGTTGGCGAGGCGTTCGGTGAGGGCGGCGAAGGTCGCGCCGGATTGTTCGGTGACTCGCCAGGCGGCGGCGAGGGCTCGGAGGCTGGTGGCGCCAGGAGTCGTGGCTGCCTTGGTGAGGGCGGTCGGGACGTCGGCGCCGAGTTTGGCGGCGGCGTGGACCGGTTGGAGGTCGGGGCTGATGGAGGCGGCGCCTTCCAGGGCGGCGATTGGTGGGCGGCCGGCTGTCAGGTCGGCGGAGAGGACGTCCAGGGCTTCGATGATGGTGGCGCGGCGGGTGGCGATTGCCTTCTGGCGTTGGTGGTGGGCGCGTTGGTTGGCGGCCAGGAGGAGGACGGCGGTGATGGCGACGGTGGAGACGAGGGCTTGGGTGCTGATGAGGGCTGCGGCTGCTGGTGGGAGGAGGAGCCAGGGGCGGGCTAGTCGGCTGCGGAGGTGGCGGCTGGGTGGTTGGGTGCGGGTGGGTTCGGTGCCTGCGAGTTGAGTGCGAGCGCGTTGGGTGCCAGCGCGTTGGGTGTGGGTGGGTTCGATGTTCGGGGGTTCTGTGCGGGCGGGGTCGGTGCCCGGGAGTTGAGGGCGGGCGGGCTTGGTGCTCGGGGGTTGGGGGTGGGCGAGCCAGGCGCGGGCTCGGCGGGGGTGGGTTGGGTGAGGGCGGGGTTGTTGGGGGGTTAGGCGGTGGAGGGGTGAGCGGGGTGGGAGGGCGAGGGTGGTAGTTAGGAGGGTTAGGAGGGCGGCTGCGAGGGGCGGGGGCATGGGGTGGGTTAGGAGGGCTGCTAGGAGGGGCGGGGTCATGGAGTGGGTCAGGAGGGCTGCTAGGAGGGGCGGGGTCATGGGGTGGGTTGGAGGGTGGTGAAGAGGTGGGCGGCGGGGTGGAGGGTGTGGGTGTTGTCGGGGTGGAAGGTGATGGCTGGTTCGGTGGTGAGTGGGGCGTTTGGGGGTTTGGTGAGGGTGCGGATCTCGGCTATTCGGCGGTGGCCGGTGGGGGAACGGGTCAGGTGAATTACGGCGTGGAGGGCTGAGGCTGCTTGGCTGTGGATGGCGGGCTGGGTGAGGCCGGCCAGGGCGCCCAGGGCTTCGAGGCGGGCGGGGACGTCGGCGGCGGAGTTGGCGTGGATGGTGCCGCAGCCGCCTTCGTGGCCGGTGTTGAGGGCGGTCAGCAAGTCCACTACCTCGGGGCCGCGGACCTCGCCGACGACCAGGCGGTCGGGGCGCATGCGGAGGGCTTGGCGGACGAGGTCACGGAGGGAGATCTCGCCGGCGCCTTCGATGTTGGGTGGGCGGGCTTCCAGGCGGACCACGTGTGGGTGGTCGGGGCGGAGTTCGTTGGCGTCCTCTACCAGAACCAGGCGTTCGGCGGGGTTTGTCAGTGAGAGCAGGGAGTTGAGGAGGGTTGTCTTTCCGGTGCCGGTGCCGCCGCTGATGAGGAAAGCGACGCGGGAGTCGAGGAGGTCGTGGAGGATGGCGGCGCCGGCTGGGGGTAGGGCGCCAGCTGCTATCAGGTCGTCGAGGGTGAAGACCTTGCGGGACGGGATGCGCAGGGAGAGGCAGGTTCCTGGGGCGGCGATCGGGGCTAGTACGGCGTGGAAGCGGGTGCCGTCGGCCAGGCGGACGTCGACGTACGGGGTGGAATCGTCGAGGCGGCGGCCGGCTGCGGCGGCCAGGCGGGTGGCGAGGCGGCGGAGGGCCTGTTCGTCGCCGGTGCGGATCGCGACGAACTCGAGGCCTTGGCCGCGGTCGATGTAGACCTCGTCGGGGCCGTTCACCAGGATGTCGGTGATGCCGGGTTCGGCGAGCAGGCTGTCGAGGGGGCCGGCGCCGAGTGCCTCGCGGCGGAGGGCGGTGACGACCGCGAGGACCATCGCGTCGCCGCAGATCGTGCCGTCGGCGCGGAGTGCGGCTGCGACGTGGACGGGGGTCGGTGGGGCGCCGGTGATGGCGAGGGTGCCTCGGACGCGGTCGAGCAGTCCGTCGGGGACGGTGGTGATCGTCATGTGAGCTCCAGGGAGGCGACGGCGGGCAGGTCGTCACGGGCGGCGGCCGTGGTCATGTTGGGCGGGGCGTGGCGGGAGGGGCGGGCGGTCGTCGGGCGGTCGTGTTGATCAGCTGGGGCTGGTGCGGGGAGAAGGGGCGGGGGCATGCCTGGGCGTGGGATGGGAGTCGGGCAATGGGGGGCGGGGCGTGGAGGCAGGTCCAGGGAGGAGCGGACCGGCAGGTCGGCTGGGTGCGGTGGGTGGTCAGGTGGGGCGGGCGTGGGGACGAAGGTGGGCGCGGAGGGTGGGCGGAGAGCGTGGGCGGAGAGGTGACGGGACTGGGAAGTGGGGATGGGGAGGCGGGGCTGGGGGTGGGACGGCAGGTTGTCGGGGTGGGCAGGTTGTCGGGGGGGGTTAGGTGGGGAGGGGGAAGAGGTTTAGGAGGGTGGTGGCGGCTTGGGTTAGGGGGCTTCGGCGGGTGGGGGTGAAGTGGCCTTCGTCCATGGCGGTGGGGATTTTGGGGTCTAGGCCGAGTTTTGTTGCTAGGGGCAAGGAGAGGTGGGTGGCTACGTCGCGGGGGGACAGGCCGGGGCGGGAGGCGCGGGCTACTACGCGGAGGTCGCCGGCGACCGTGCGGAGGGGGCCGGAGAGGCGTTTGGCGGCGGCTACTGAGCGGACGTCGCAGGGGACCACCAGGAGGGTTGCCGTTGCGCGGATGAAGCCTTCTTCGACGGCGGGGTCGGCTCGGCGGGGTAGGTCGAGGACGACCAGGTCGGCGCTGCGCTGGGCGGCGCTGATCACCGAGCTCATCGTGTCCGGGGGCAGGACCGTGACGTCGGACTGGTCCCAGGAGAGGACTGCCAGGCCGTCGACCGACGGGAGGGCCGAGCGGAGGGCGGCGGCGCTGACCCGGCCGGAGGCGTTCAGGAGTTTGGGCCAGCGGTCGCCGGGGTCACGCTCGATGCCGAGGGCGAGCTCGATGCCGCCGCCGAGTGGGTCGCCGTCGATGAGCATCGTCCGCAGGCCGCGCCGGTTGCCGAGTAACGCGACCGCGGCGGCCAGGGTGGTCGCGCCTGCTCCCCCGCAGCCACCGACGAAGGCCAATGTGACTGCGGTGCGAGGGACGCCGTCGAGTGCGTCGGCCAGCTTGCCGGCGAGCAGCGGCTCGTCGGCGGGTAGGCGGCAGATCAGGTCGGCGCCGATGGCGAAGGCGGCGTGGTGGAGGTCGTCGGCGTGGTGGAGGTCGTCGGCGTGGTGGGGGTTGGCGGTGTGGTGGGGGTTGGCGGTGTGGTGGGGGTTGGCGGTGCGGTGGAGGTTGGCGGTGCGGTGGAGGTTGGCGGTCGGTGGGGTGGGGGTGACTACGACGACGCCGTGACGGTGGGGTGGTTGGACGCGGGCCAGCGGCTCGGCGAGGTCGGCGCCGATGACGATCAGGGATGCTGTGTGCCAGTGGAGCCGGACGGTGCGTAGGTCGTGCCCGATGTGCGGCGTGACGGAGGCCGCCGCGGCGAGTCGGAGGAAGTCTTCGAGCAGGGCTTCGTCGGTCGTTGCCATCAGCACCGATGGCGGTGGTGGGTTGATGTCCATGCCTAGAACATGCCGTTGTTCGAGGGGTTGCGGACACGGCATCGGATCCCTGTGGACAAAGGGCTGTCGGGTTTCCGTCAGCAGCGGGAACCCGCCACGACGAGCCCGCGACCAACACGCCCCGAACGGTTACCGTTCCTTTCGAAGCGTCTTTAACTAAATTTCACCGGACCGCTTCCGTCCCATCGCTCCGGAGGAACCTGATGAGTCGATTGCGCACGCTCGCAGCCACCGCCGCCGTCGCGGCAACCGCCCTGATCACCGCCGCCGGCGTCTCTCTCGCGACCCCGGACGCCACCGCGGCCAACGCAGCCACCGCAGCGCCCCAGGCGACCAGCGGGGGCGTCAAGACGGCGTACTTCACCCAGTGGGGGATCTACGCCAACGGCTTCTACCCGAAGAACCTGGTCACCACCGGTGCCGCCGGCAAGCTGGACATCCTGAACTACGCCTTCGCGAACATCGACCCGACCAGCCACACCTGCTTCATGGCCAACAAGGCCGCGTCCCAGGACGAGAGCAACCCGAACGCCGGTGACGGCGCCGGCGACGCGTTCGCCGACTACGGCAAGTCGTACGGCGCGGACATCAGCGTCGACGGTGTCGGCGACGTCTGGAACCAGCCGATCCAGGGGAACTTCAACCAGCTCAAGAAGCTCAAGGCGAAGTACCCGAGCCTGAAGATCCTGATCTCGATCGGCGGCTGGACGTACTCGAAGTACTTCTCCGACGCCGCCGCCACCGACGCGTCGCGCAAGGCGTTCGTGAGCTCCTGCGTGAACATGTTCCTGAAGGGCGACCTGCCGGTGATCGACGGCTTCGGCGGTGCGGGTTCCGCGGCCGGGATCTTCGACGGCGTCGACCTCGACTGGGAGTACCCGGGCTCGCCGAACGGCCACGTGGGCAACCACTACAGCGCCGCCGACAAGCAGAACTTCACGCTACTGCTGGCCGAGTTCCGCGCGCAGCTCGACGCGTACGGCGGCCAGACCGGCAAGAAGTACTACCTGACCGCCGCCACCCCGGCCGGCCAGGACAAGATCGCGAACATCGAGACCAACAAGGTCGGGCAGTACCTCGACTACAACAACGTCATGACGTACGACATGCACGGCGGCTGGGAGGCCACCGGGCCGACGAACTTCCAGGACCCGCTGTACACGGCGCCTAACGACCCGAGCAGCCCGATCCCGCCGGGACAGGGCAAGTACTCGGTCGACTCCGCGGTGAAGGCGTGGACGACCGGCGACTCGGCGTACGGCATCCCGGGCGGGTTCCCGGCGAACAAGCTGAGCATCGGCTATCCCTTCTACTACAGGGGATGGAAGGGCGTGCCGGCTACCGACAACGGCAAGTATCAGACAGCGACCGGGCCGGCTGATGGGCATGCGTTGAGTGGGAACGTGCCTGGGGTCTCGTTCTACAAGGAGCTGACCGGCTTCGTGGACAACCCGTCGGCGACGCACTTCGACGACGCCACACAGTCGAGCTGGTTCTACAGCAACGGCACCTTCTGGTCCGGCGACAACGCCCAGTCGATCAAGGCGAAGGCCGACTACCAGCACTGCAACGGGCTGGCCGGCGCGATGATGTACTCGCTCGAGGCACTGGACGCGGGCGTCACGCTCTTCAACAACGTGGTCGACTCCGTCAACGCCGGCACAGCCGGCTGCAGCGGGCCGCCCACCACCCCGCCCACCACGCCGCCGACGACTCCCCCGACGACACCACCGACCACTCCGCCCACGACTCCCCCGACCACGCCCCCGACCACCCCTCCGGGGCAGGCGTCGCCGTGGGCGCCGAACACGGCGTACGCGACCGGTGCGCTCGTGACGTACGACGGTGTCACCTACAAGTGCATCCAGGGGCACACCTCCCTGGTCGGCTGGGAGCCGCCGAACGTCCCCGCACTCTGGGGACGGGTCTGATCAGACCCGCCCCCATGCACCACAACCACTGATCGGAGCATCTTGGCGTCCTCCCGCCGTCCGAAGACGGGGGATTTCAACCCTTCCGGGTTGAGGTTCGCGGTTCAGTGCCGTGCCTAACTGCGCAAGAAGGCTCCCCGCGCTGCCACGGCCCGCCCGGCCGCGGATTGTTGCTGATCTTGCACGTGCCCGGTTGCTTGGCTATCGCAACCAGCGAACACGCTATCCGACCCAACCGACAAACTTGAGGCAGGATCATGAAACGCATCTCTCTGGCGATAGCAGCTATCGCCGCGGTGGTCGTCGCCCTGCTGACCGCGCAAGCGGCCAGTGCGGCAGGAGTCACTGCCAGCTTCACCAAAGTGTCCGACTGGGGCACTGGCTTCGAGGGGAAGGTGACCATCACCAACGGGACCACCAGCTCGCTCAGCACCTGGTCGGTCGCACTGGACTTCCCGTCCGGCTACAACGTCACCAGCACGTGGGACGCCACCCACAGCAGCAGCGGCCAGACACACACGTTCACCCCGCCGAGCTGGGCCGGTCCGCTCGCCCCTGGCGCGACCGTCTCCTTCGGCTTCAACGGCAGCCCGGGCAACTTCCCCGGCATCGCCTCCTGCCGGTTGAACAGCGGCTCGTGCTCGGGCGGCGGTGGCGGCACCGTCCCCGGTGCACCCACAGGCCTGTCCGGTACGGCGTCAGGTACGTCGGTAAGCCTGAGCTGGTCCGCAGCATCCGGCGCGACCAGCTACAACGTCTACCGCAACGGTACGAAGGTAGGTTCACCGACGGGTACGTCGTACACGGACTCGGGCTTGTCCGCGAACACGTCGTACAGCTACCAGGTCAGCGCGTCCAACAGTGCGGGGGAAGGCGCCAAGAGCACCAGCGTCTCCGTGACGACCGGCACCGGCGGTGGCAACACCGGGTCCCCGCAGGCCGCGCCGTACCTGTACATGGGCTGGGGCGACCCGCCGAGCCCTGCGACCGTGATGAACGCGACCGGGATCAAGGCGTTCACCATGGCGTTCGTGCTCTCGTCGGGCGGCTGCAACCCGGCCTGGGACGGCAGCCGTCCGCTGCAGGGCAGTGCCGACGCCAACGCGATCGCCGCGATCCGCGCGGCCGGCGGTGACGTCGTACCGTCGTTCGGTGGCTGGAGCGGCAACAAGCTCGGCCCGAACTGCAGTACGCCGGAAGCGCTCGCCGGCGCGTACCAGCAGGTGATCAACGCGTACAGCCTGAAGGCGATCGACATCGACATCGAGAACTCCGACGAGTTCGAGAACGAGGCCGTGCAGGACCGGATCCTGACCGCGCTGAAGATCGTCAAGCAGAACAACCCGGGGATCAGGACGATCGTCACGTTCGGTACGTCGACGACCGGCCCGACGTACTACGGCAACCGGCTGATCGACCAGTCGAAGGCGCTCGGTGCGAACATCGACGTGTTCACGCTGATGCCGTTCGACTTCGGCAGCTCGAACATCTACAACGACACGGTGGCCGCTGAGCAGGGCCTGAACAACAAGCTGAAGTCCACCTTCGGCTGGACCACCGCGCAGGCCTACGCGCACCAGGGCATCTCCGGGATGAACGGTCTGTCCGACCAGCAGGAGATGACGACCACCGCGACCTGGCAGAACATCACCAACTGGGCGAAGAGCAACGGGCTCGGCCGGCTGGCGTTCTGGTCGGTGAACCGCGACCGTGGCTGCGCCGGCGGCGGCGTCGTCTCGAACTGCAGCGGTATCGCCCAGGGCGACTGGGACTTCACCCGCATCACCGCGGGCTTCTAGCAGGAACGGCTTGGTCGTCTCAGCCGGACTTGATGGCTGAGACGATCAGGCCGTTGCGGGCGTTCTGCCCGAGCGGCCTGGACGGGTGCAGTCCGTCGCGAAGCAGCCGGGACAGCCGGTTCGGGCTGGAGGCCAGGTGCTCGGCCCAGTGCACGATCCGCAGGTTGTCGTGCCGGCGCGCACCCTCCGCGAGCTGCAGGTTGATCCAGGCGCTGTTGCGCTGGTCCGCGACCTTGATGTCGGGTCCGACCGCCGTACGGGCCGCTTGGATGTTGACCCAGTACACGGTCCGTTCGTCGCCGACGATCTGCATGGTCCGCTCGATCTGGGCGGCGACCGCGGGCGGCACGAAGATGTCGTTGGAGCCGACCGACATCACGATCCGGTGCGGCAGGCCGTACTGCGCGGCCCAGGCCTCGAGGGCGTCGACCGCGGGGGTGACCGGACGGCCGGCCCAGCTGTGGACAGCCATGTTGATGCCGAGCTGCGACAGTTGGCGGGCCAGCGCGGGACCGTCCTGGACGCCGATGCTGTCGCCGAACATGAAGACGCCGTCGGTCTCCCGTGTGCGGCGGATCTGGGCCTCGTTCGAGATCGCCTTGGCGAATCCCTCCCAGGCGCTGAGCACCCCGGAGCCGTACGCGCCCGGAGAGATGGCCGGAGCCGCCTCGGCCGTGCTGCCGGCCGCGACCGTCGACGCAGCCGCCGCGGTCCCCGCGGCGAACAGCAGCCGTCGACTCGGCCGGAACCCACCCAGACGCTTCCTCACGCAGGCAAGGGTGCGGCGGAAAGCCCTCTCTCTGCAAGTCGACACCGGGAAAATCGGACGAACGCTACGAAAGTCACTGCTCAGGCAGTCAACTGGTCGCCACCGGGCGGGAACGCACGAACGCGCGGAAACGCTCCGCCGCGGGCGTCAACGGCGTACTCGACCGCCAGGCCATCCCGATCTCCCGCTGCGCCCGTACGCCGGCCAGTGGAACGGGGACCGCGCCGCTGTCGTTCCCGCGGACCGCACCGGCCGGGAGGATCGCCACGCCGAGCCCCGCGCCGACCAAGCTGTCGATCGTCGCGAGGTCCGTCGCCTCGAACGCCAACTGCGGGCTGAACCCCGCCTCACGGCACAACCGGTCCGTCACGCGCCGGAACCCGAACCCGGGCTGCAGCCCGACGAACGCCTCGTCGCGCGCCGCCTCCAGCTCCACCCGGCGCCGCGAGGCGAGTGCATGACCAGGCGGTACGTGCAGAAGCAGGCGTTGCCGCTCCAGCAGATGCCAGCCGAACCGCGAGGGGTCCGGTCGCGGCGCGATGATCGCGATCTCGGCCTCCCCGCTCTCCAGGTCCTGGACGATGTTGTGCGCGGGCTCCTGCCGCAGCTCGAACTCCACGTGTGGCGCCACCGCCCGGAACGCCTTGAGCAGGTCCGGCATCAGGCTGGTCGCCACCGAGTGCAGGAACGCGAGCCGGACCGTCCCCGACTCCGGGTCGAGCAGCGCGTCGATCCGGCGCTGTGCGGCGTCGACCGCGGCAGTGCCGGCCCGCGCCGCCTCCAGCACCAGCCGCCCGTACGGATTCAGCCGTACGCCGCGTCGCTCCCGCTCGAACAACGGCACCCCGAACGCCCGCTCGACGCGCTGCAGCGACCGGGTCAGGTTCGGCTGGCTCGTCCCGAGCGCCGCGGCCGCCTCGGTGAGGTGCTCGGTCTCGGCCAGCACCACGAACCACCGCAGATCCTCGACATTCATACAGAAAGCGTATCGATTTCTGCTGAGATCGACATTTTACGTATCGGTCGAAGAGTGCGACCGTCGAAGACATGCACCAGTCCGTCGCGCGCCAACCCGGGTACCTGCCCGGCGACCCGGAGTACCGCAAGCTCTCCATCGCCCTGTTCGCGGCCGGGCTCGCGACGTTCGCCCTGCTCTACAGCACCCAGCCGCTCCTGCCCGAGCTGGTGACTGCCTTCCACGTCTCCCCCAGCCAGAGCGCGTTCAGCGTGTCGTTCGCCACGTTCGGCCTCGGTCTGGCACTGCTGGTCGCCGGTCCGGCCTCGGAGGTACTCGGACGCACCAACCTGATGCGCTGGTCGGTCGCTGCGACGTCCTTGTTCGCCCTCCTCAGCGCCTTCGCGCCCAGCTGGCACCTGTTACTGGCCCTACGCGCTCTACAGGGGGTCGCGATGGCCGGGCTTCCAGCGGTCGCCATGGCCTACCTGCGCGAGGAGGTCCACCTGGACAGCCACGCCCGCGCCAGCGGTCTCTATATCGCGGGTACGGCGGTTGGCGGTATGGCGGGTCGCCTCATCGCAGGCGGGTTGTCCGACATCGGCGGCTGGCGCTTCGCGACCGGTGGGATCGCGCTGGTCGGCGTACTGTGTGCCGCCGTCGTCTGGCTGCTCCTGCCCGCGTCGCGCAACTTCCGGCCCAGCCGGGCGCGCCTGTTCTCGAGCAAAGTCCTGCGGGATCCGGCGCTGCTCGCGCTGTACGGGATCGCCGCCACCGCGGTCGGTGCGTTCGTGGCTGTCTACAACGGCGCGGTCTTCCGGCTGTCCGGTTCGCCCTACCTGTTGAGTGCCGGCGCAGCGGGGCTGGTGTTCTGTGTGTATCTGCTCGGATCAGCCGGGTCAGCAGCCGCGGGAACGCTGGCCGACCGCTACGGGAGACGCAAGGTGGTTCCGATCGGCTGCCTGATCACGCTGGCCGGTGTGGCGATCACCCTGGCAGCTCCGCTCCCGCTGATCGTGCTGGGGCTCGCCGTGATGACAGCCGGCTTCTTCGCGGTGCACGGGGTCGCCAGTGGATGGGTACCGGCGCGGGCACACGCGAGCGGCGTCGGAACCGGGCAGGCGTCGAGCATGTACCTGTTCTCGTTCTACCTGGGCTCGTCGGTGTTCGGAGGACTCGCCGGTACGGCGTGGAGCCGGGCGCAGTGGACCGGGGTCGCGGCAGAGGCCGGTGCACTGTTCGTGGTGACACTGATCCTCGCGCTGCTGCTGCGGAACGTTCCCAGCCGGGTGCCAAACCAGTAAACAGGCTTCCCGTAGGTGCGAAACTGATCCGGTGACGAAGGCGACGGATGCTGCGGACCAGTTGGGGCTCAGCTACGAGGTGACCAGGCACGGCCGTGTGAACTCGTTGGAGGAGGCCGCCGCCGCACGCGGGATCGAGCCGGCCAGGCTGATCAAGACGATCGTGGTGCGGCTCTCGGACGACGACTACCGGTTCGTCCTGGTGCCTGGTGACCGCGAGATCGCGTGGCCGAAGCTGCGCGCGCTGCTCGGGGTCAACCGGATCTCCATGCCGGACAAGGACACGGCGTACGACGTCACCGGGTACGTGCGCGGCACGATCACGCCGCTCGGCAGCACGCACGACTGGCCGGTGATCGCGGACGAGCGGATCACCGGCACCATCTCCATCGGCGGCGGAGACCACGGCGTAGGCATCACGGTGGACGCCCAAGCGCTCACGAAGGTGCTCAAAGCCACCGTGGCCGACGTGACCGACTAGACGAGCAGCCCCTGCTGCCCGGCACGCAGTCCGGCCTGGAAGCGCGTCGTGGCATCCAGAGCCCGCAGGATCCGCTGCATGCGGCGTTCCACCGTCCGCTGCGCGACTCCGAGGCGGCGGGCGATGGCCTGGTCAGTGAGGCCTGCGGCTGCGAGCGACAGGAGCTGCCGGTCGTCCGACGTGAGCGGACCCTCGGAGACCGCGGGGGTTAGCGGGCTGGCCTGCTGCCACAAGAGGTCGAAGAGGCGGAGCAATGCGTCCAAGAGACTGGACGGACCGAGCTCCACGACCACGTCCACACCGGTCGGCAGCAGCGCGATACGGCGGTCGACCACCACCAGCTTGAGCGGTACGTCGCGCAGGATCCGGCAGCGGCCGGTCGACCGGGCGGCGGCCAGGTCCCCCGGCTGCGACAGGGAGTCCATGTCGTAGATCGTCCGATACGTCACCCCGTGACGCGTGGACACCAGCAGCTGGTCCAGCACGAGTACTTCGTCCTGTGCGCACTGGTGCGCCTGGTAGAACCGCTGCGCGATCGCCTCGGTCCCCCGGATCACCGTGAACGCGTCCGGCTGCCGGAACTCGGCTGTCAGCAGCGCGGCCCCCAGCCGGGCCTCTACGATCGCGGCCTGCTTCCGCAGCGCGAGCAGCTCGACGGCAGCCTCCGGTACGGCGGGAACGTACCTGGCCGGCCGG
Organism: Kribbella sp. NPDC059898; assembly: GCF_042730855.1. Taxonomy (NCBI): domain Bacteria; kingdom Bacillati; phylum Actinomycetota; class Actinomycetes; order Propionibacteriales; family Kribbellaceae; genus Kribbella; species Kribbella sp. NPDC059898. Next base: position 932,592 of record NZ_JBHWKR010000001.1, on the reverse strand, counting down.
CCCGGCGTACGGGACGCCAGGCCGAGCGACAACAGCGACCGCAGGTGCCGGCTGACCCGGTTGGCGGGCCAGTCGACGGAAGCGGCCAGGTCGGTCGCGGTGGCCTCCGGGCGGGCCAGAAGCACCCGGTAGAGCTGCTCGTCCTCCGAGCAGACACCGAGCGCCTCCAGCACCGGAGCAGGTCGATAGTTGTGCATGATCAGGGCAGACCGTGCACGTGGCCACCGACCTGGCCAGCGAACTGGTTGCCGTTCGCGGCGTCCCAGTTGGTCGACCAGGTCATCGCCCCACGCAGCGACGGCCACGGGGAGCTCGGCTTGTAGGCGCCGCAGCCGGTGGCCTTGGTCAGGCAGTCCAGCGCGTTGTTGACGACCGACGGGTCGACGTACCCGCTCCCGGCTGCCCGGGACGATGCCGGCAGGCCGAGGCCGACCTGGTCCGGACGCAGGCCGCCTTGCAGCATGAGGCAGGCCTGCGCGGTGATGAAGTCCACCGAGCCCTGCGAGTACACCTGGCCGTTGCAGCCGTTCATCGAGCCGGAGTTGTAGTACTGCACGTTGACGATGGTCAGGATGTCCTTGATCGCCAGCGCCAGCTTGAAGTACTCGGCCGACGTGCTCTGCATGTCGATCGTCTGCGGCGCCATGGTGATCACCAGGCCGCTGCCGAACTGGCTCTGCAGGCTCTTCAGCGCCTGACCCATGTACTGCGCGTTGACGCCGTTCTCCAGGTCGATGTCGATCCCGTCGAACCCGTACGTCCGCAGCACGGACAGCGCGCTCGACGCGAAGTTGGCGGCCGCGGTCGAGTCGGCGACCGAGATGCTGCCGTTCTGGCCGCCGACCGACAGGATGACCTTCTTGCCGGCCGCCTGCTTCGCCTTGATATCCGCCTTGAACTGGTCGACCGTGTACCCGCCCAGCCCGGCGCTGTCCAGGTTGAACGTGATGCCGCCCGGCTTGGACGCGTCGGCGTCCGCGAAGGCCACCGCGATCAGGTCGTAGGCCGCGGGCACGTCGGAGATCTTCTGCACGGTCGCACCGTTGTTGAAGTTCTGCCAGTACCCGGTCAACACGTGCGCGGGTAAGGTGCCACCACTCGACCCGCCTTCGGACGTGGTACCCGACACGGTGGCGCCGTACGGCGAGCAGTTACCGCTCGGGTCACACGCCCGGATCTTGAACGAGTAGGTCGTCGAAGCGTTCAGGCCCGTAGCAGTCCAACTGGTGACGTTGCCGACGCTCTGCGCGGCACCCGTCCCCTGTACGACGTCGTAGTGGTCGATCCCGTTCGCGTCGGAGGCGGCCGACCAGGTCAGCGCGAGCGAACTGGAGGTCGGGCTGCCGACAGCCAGTCCGCCCGGTGTCGACGGCGGTGTCGTGTCCTGCGCCCCGCCGGGGCCGTCCAGTACGACGTCGTCGACCTGGTACGCCGGGAGCGCGTACCAGCTGTGGACGTAGATCGTGACTGTGGAAGCCGTGGACGTGAACGGGACGGTCAGCTGAGACCAATCTGAGCTGGTTGTCCACGTCGAGGCGCCACCGTCGACACCGAGGTACACGTTCGATCCCTTGACCCAGGCCGACAGCGTGTACGCCGTATTGGGCTGGACCGCAATCGACTGTGAGCACTGGGCGATGTCGCTCGCGCTCGGCGTCGCCGAGAGGGCGTACGAGCCGGAGTGCGGCGCGGACGTGGTGACGCCGCCGGCCGGGCAGTTCCAGCCGGAGAGCGTGCCGGACTCGAAGCCGGCATTCGTGACGAGATTGCCGGCTTCAACGGCGCGATGGGGGGATGCGGTGGCGGACCCGGGGACCAGGAAGGCCATGACTACGGCGATCAGGCTGATGACGACCGCTGCCTGGGGGCGGTGTGCAGGCGGTTTCATGCCTTACAACCTGTGACCAGTCAATTACATTGTCAAGACCCTGCATAAAGTGAGAACGCTCCCACGCGCAGAAAAGCGAGAATCTTTACAAGCTCTTGGCCTGGAGGGAGAAAGGCGACGGCCCCCGGCGGGGGGGTGACCGGGGGCCGTCTTCGGCCACGGGCTCGGGGGGAGGAGCCGGGGGCCGTTCAGGAGGCGACAGTCTGCCACTGTCAGGGGGTATGTACCCCCCAAGGCCGGATCTCACACATCTCGATTCGATTTCAACCGACAACGTGTCACCCAGGCGCTGGTCCTGCCCAATCAGGCGCTCGCAGCCAGTGTCACTGTCACACTGCTCACCAGTCTAACGGGATACCGGCCCACGCAAAAGCCCGGGTCCCTCGGGCGTTTCGCGCGACTGCCTATCCTCGACTCCATGACGGCGCGATCGGCAGCATTCTTCGATCTGGACAAGACCATTCTGGCGCGCTCCAGCACCCTGGCCTTCTCCCGGCCGTTCTACGCGGGCGGGCTGATCAACCGCCGGACCGTGCTGCGCAGCGCGTACGCCCAGTTCGTCTATCTGCTCGGCGGCGCGGACCATGACCAGATGGAGCGGATGCGCGAGTACATCTCGGCGATGTGCACCGGCTGGGACGTCTCGACCGTGAGGGCGATCGTCGCCGACACCCTGGACCACATCGTCCGGCCGATGATCCACGCCGAGGCGGTCGACCTGATCGAGCAGCACCACCGGGCCGGCCGGGACGTGGTGATCGTGTCCTCGTCCGGTGCCGAGGTGGTGGAGCCGATCGGCACGATGCTCGGCGCCGACAAGGTGATCGCCACCCGGATGGTCGTTGCCGACGGCAAGTACACCGGCGAGATCGCCGAGTACGCGTACGGTCCGCACAAGGTGACCGCGATGGCGGCGCTGGCCGCGACCGAGGGGTACGACCTCGCGACCTCCTACGGGTACTCCGATTCGATCACCGACGAACCGTTGCTGGCCGCCGTCGGGCACCCGTTCGCGGTCAACCCGGACAAGGCGTTGCGCCGGGTCGCGGCCGAGCGCGGCTGGCCGGTCCTGGAATTCGCCGAACCCTCGGAGCACACTGGGATCCAGGGCGTACGACGACCCGCTGTAGCGGCCGGCCTGATCGCCGCGGTGGCCGCCGGAGCGCTTCTGCTGGCGTCCCGGCGGCGTGCCCGGACCCGCTGAAAGCTGAAGATAGCTTCATTGTTCTCAACTCCATGAACACGCCGCATCCCCTTCACAGAAAGGGGTTTCAGGAGTACAAAGGAATCAGCAAAGGGCCTTCGGGTCCGGTAGAGATTGCACGACAACCCAGGCACCCACGCGGCGACCAGCCCATCCCAAAGGGGCAGCGCGACCCAGGCATCGTCCTGAGGCGGCAAACCGGTGCACGCATGGTAACCAGGGTGACGTGCCAGCGACGGCGTTCTCACTCGAGAACGCCGTTCGCACGTCAGGACACTGCGAGCGGGGACAGCTCGGCACCTTTTGTCACGACTTCGCAGGACCGCAGCAACCAGTCACGAACGCCGGTCAGACCTCGCGCTGTGTAGTCGGAAAGACCCGACGCATAGGTTGCCCGCAACACATAGTGACCACCTTCGGGTACCGTCACCGCGACCGGGTCGATGCCTCGGGCAACCAACAGGCAGCGCTCGGCGGCCCGGGCAACGAGTCCGTTGGCGACCGGGAACGGGCGCAGTACGGCGAGTTCCGCGTGCACGATCGCGGCGACGACCAGACCGGGTGCCTTCGTCGGGCGGGTGAGGCTCTGCGCGAGCGCACTCAACCGCTCCCACATCTCGTCCGCACCCGGCGCCGGCGGCAACCCCGGGATGTCGTCGGGAACAGGTTCCGCACTGGTCCGCAGATGACCCAACTGGTCCGCTCCGACCAGATCGGCCGCGGCCAACTGGTGCAGTCTGGTCCAGACCTGCACCGGTGCCTTGTCCACCTGCCGCGCCAGCGCCATCAGTTCGCCGGTCATCCGGACCGCCCCGGCGGCGAGCCCGTCCGCGGCACCGCGCCGTACCTCGTCCACCGCCGACGTGCTGCCGGCCAGCGCCGCGGACGCGTGCGCGCCGCGTAGCAGCGCCTCGGCGGTCATGTCCGAACCGACCTTCCGCAGCCCCCGGTCCCGGAGCAGCACGTCGACCGCGTCCCGGGCCGCCTGGGCCGCCGAGCCGACCCCTTCCAGCCCCGCCAACGGCTCGAACACATCAACACTCATGCCCTGACCTTAAGATGACGAGGCATGGCCCCCAAGTTCAGCATCGTGGTCCCCTGTCACGCCTCGCGGGCGTGGTTGCGGCCCTGCCTGGACTCGGTGCTCGGGCAGTCGTTCACCGACTTCGAGGTGATCGGGGTGGACGACGCGGATCCGGACGGGTCGGGCCGGATCCTGGACGAGTACGCCGCGGCCGACCCGCGGGTGCGGGTGCTGCACCAGGACGAGAACCTGGGGCTCGGGCCGGCCCGGAACGTCGGCCTGAAGGAGTGCCGCGGCGAGTACGTGCTGTTCCTGGACGCCGACGACACCTACTCGGCCGGGTCGCTGGCGGCGATCGCCGGCCGGATCGACGACACCGACCGGCCGGACATCGTGATGTTCGACTACGAGCGGACCTTCTGGGACGGGCGGGTGCTCGGCAGCCAGCGGCACGACGCGTTCGCGCGCGAGGGCGCCGGCGTGTTCACGGCGGCCGAGCGGCCGATCTTCCTGGCCTTCCTCGAGGTCGTCTGGAACAAGGCGTACCGGCGGGCGTTCCTCACCCGGCACGGCTTCGCGTTCACGTCCGGCTTCTACGAGGACGCGCCGTGGACGTACTCGACGATGCTGACCGCCGAGCGGATCGCGACCCTGGACCGGATCGTCGTGCACTACCGGCAGCACCGCACCGGCGGCAACATCCACGCGACCAGCGGTCGCCGGCAGTGGGACATCTTCGACCAGTACGACCGGGTGCACGCGTTCATCCAGTCCGACCCGGAGCTGACCGGCTGGCGCCGGTTCGCGTTCGACCGGTCCCTCGACCACATCCTCGCCGTACTGGCGAAGCCCGAGCGGATCGACGCCGACGACCGGGCCGAGTTCTTCCACGCCGCGCACGCGTTCGCCAAGCGCTGGAAGCCCGAGGGGTACAGCACCGACCGGACGGCTCGCGGGTTCAAGCGCTGGCTGGTCGTCCACGACGACTACGCGACCTACTCGACGCTCAAGCTGAGCGCGCGGATGCTGCAGGTGCCGAGCCCGCGGAAGACGGTCGGCAAGCTGCTGCGGCGCGGCAAGCTCGACCCGAACCTGGTCGCCTACGGCTCGTACTCGTTCCAGCAGTACGCCGGGAACCCGCGCGCGATCTACGAGAAGGCCGCCGAGCTCGCGCCGCACCTGCGCGGCGTCTGGGTCGTCGACGGCGAACACCTGAGCGCGATCCCGGAGGGCGTCGAGTACGTCGTCGCGGGCTCCCCGGCGTACGAGAAGCTGCTCGGCAAGGCGACGTACTTCGTCAGCAACACCAACTGGCCGAAGGACCTGGACAAGCGCGAGGGGCAGATCCACCTGCAGACCCAGCACGGTACGCCGTTGACGACGGTGCGGCTGCCGGCCGAGGGACAGGAGGAGCTGATGCGCGAGGTCGACCGCTGGGACTTCAACCTGTCCTCGAACCGGTACTCGTCGGAGATCTGGGAGCGCACCTACCCGGCGTACTTCGAGGAGCTCGAGTACGGGTACCCGCGCAACGACCGGCTGCTGACCGCGACCCTCGACGAGGTCCGGGCGATCCGGGCCGGCCTCGGGTACGACGACTCGCACCTGGTCGTCCTGTACGCGCCGTCCGGCGACGGCCTCGACCCGGGCCAGCTGGCCCTCGCCGCCGGCCCGAACGCCCGGGTGCTGTTGCCGAAAGCACCGGTCGAGGAACTGATGCTCGCGGCCGACGTGCTGGTCTCGGACTACTCGTCGATCACCTTCGACTACGCGAACCTGGACCGGCCGATCGTCCTGCACGTGGACGACGAGGACCGGCAGAGCACGTACTTCGACGTCACGGAGTTCTCGCCCGGCGTGGTCGCGCGGTCGGCGGCCGAGCTGTTCGACGTACTCCGGAACGGGACGTTCGCCGCGCCCGAGGCGGCCAAGCACCGGCAGCTGTACCGGGAGAAGTTCTGCGAGTTCGACGACGGGCACGCGGCCGAACGGGTGGTCCGGCGGGTGCTGCTGGGCGAGACCGACGTACCGGCGATCGTGCCGCTGGCCGACCGGACCCCGGCGCCGTCGGCGTACTTCGTGCATAATGGCTGACATGTCGATCAGCCTGAAGCCCTCCCACGCCCTTCGCGTGCGCTTCAGCCTGCGACGACGACGCACTGTCTGAACACCTCAGCCTGTTCCAGTCGCGTCTCCTTCGAAGGACTCTGTCATGTCCGCACTGCTTTCTGTCCTGTCCCAAAGAATCCAAGCTGCCGCAGCCGCCTTCGGTACCTACGATCCCGAGCTGCGGTCGAGCACCAAACCGGAGTTCGGCCACTACCAGACCAACCTCGCACTGCGGATCGGGAACGAGCTCAAACAACCGCCGCGGGAGGTCGCCGCACGCCTCGTCGACGCCCTGCAACTCGACGACCTCTGTGAGGAACCGGAGATCGCCGGGCCGGGTTTCATCAACCTGACGCTGCTCCCACGGACCTTGGCGAAGGCGGTCAACGAGCCGGAGACGTTCAGCAGCAACGGTCAACGGGTCGTCGTCGACTACTCGCAGCCGAACGTCGCGAAGCAGATGCACGTCGGCCATCTGCGTTCGACGGTGATCGGCGACGCGCTCTGCAACGTACTGTCGTTCGCCGGGTACGACGTGATCCGGCAGAACCACGTCGGCGACTGGGGCACGCAGTACGGGATGATGATCGAGCAGCTGCTCGAGGAAGGCATCGCTGCGGAATCCCTCGATCTGGAGGGATTGCAGCAGCTGTACGAGCGGAGCCGGAAACATTTCGATGCCGATGGCAACTTCGCGGACAAGGCCCGGCTGCGGGTGGTCGCGCTGCAATCGGGCGATCCGGAGACGCGGGCGATGTGGCGGCACATGGTCGAGGTGTCGCTGGACGAGTTCGACAAGGTGTACGAGCTGCTGGGGACCGGCCTGCAGCGGACGGATGTTGTTGGCGAGAGTGCGTACAACGCCGACCTCCCGCAGGTCGTCAACGAGCTGGACGAGCAGGGCCTCCTGACCGAGTCGGACGGTGCACTGTGCGCCTTCCTCCCCGGGTTCCAGGGCCGCGACGGCAGTCCGCTCCCGGTGATCGTTCGGAAGTCCGACGGTGGGTTCGGCTACAGCGCGACGGACCTGGCCGCCGTACGGCACCGGGTGAGCACGTTGCACGCCGACCGGATCGTCTACGTGGTCGACTATCGGCAGGCACTGCACTTCGACATGATCTTCACGCTCGCGAGAACAGCGGGCTGGTTGGACGTACCGGCAGAACATGTGTCGTTCGGCACCGTGCTCGGACCGAACGGAAAGCCCTTCAAAACAAGGGAGGGCGGCACGGTCAAGCTGGTCGACCTGCTGAACAGTGCAGTGCAACGAGCGTCAGACCGGGAGTCAACCGCACGGGCGGTCGGGATCGGTGCGGTGAAGTACGCCGACCTTTCCAGCGACCGGGGCAACGACTACGTGTTCGACCTGGACCGGATGGTCGCGATGACCGGCAACACCGGTCCGTACCTGCAGTACGCGCACGCCCGGCTCACGCGGCTCCTCTCCAAGGCTCCACAAGAGACAGAGGTCACCCAGCTGACAGAGCCGGCGGAGCAACGGCTGGCTCTCCTGCTCACCGGCTTCGCCGCCACCGTCGAGCAGGTCGCCGAGACGCTCCAGCCGCACAGACTCTGCACCTATCTGTACGACGTTGCGTCCGCGCTCTCGGTCTTCTACGAGCAGTGCCCGGTGCTGAGCAGTGCGGGCGAGACCAGGGCAAGCCGGATCGCCCTCTGCGCGGCAACCCGCAAGGTGTTGCAGGATGGACTCGGCCTGCTGGGGATCGAGGCCCCCGACGCGATGTAGGAGGTACCGCATGCTGCCGTGGTCCGCGGAGTACCGAGGACGCCTGGACCAGACGACGTACACCAGCGAACTGCTGCGCGGGAACCCGCTCGGCGATCCGCACGAGCGGCCGGTGCTGGTCTACCTGCCGCCCGGCTACGACGACGAGGACGCGCGGTACCCGTCGATCTACGTGACGATGGGCTACACCGGCCACGTCGGCATGTGGTTCAACCGGTCACCGTTCCGGCAGCCGTACCCGGAGCTGCTGGACGCGATGTTCGCCGAAGAGGGCGCACCGAAGGCGGTCGTGGTGTTCGTCGACTCGTGGACGAGGTACGGCGGCAGCCAGTGCCTCGACTCGCCCGGGACCGGGCAGTACCAGTCGTACCTGTGCGATGAGATCGTGCCATGGGTCGACGCGATGTACCGGACGATCCCGGACCGCGACCACCGCGCGATCACCGGCAAGTCGAGCGGCGGCTACACCGCGATGGTGACGCCGCTGATGCGGCCCGACGTGTTCGGTGCGCTCGCGACGCACGCGGGTGATGCGCTGTTCGACGTCTGCTACCGGCCGGAGTTCCCGGAGCGGGCGCGGACGTTGCGGGACAAGTACGACGGGAGCTTCGAGAAGTACTTCGAGGTGCTCGCGACCCGCGCCGGGCGGACCACGATGGAGGACCTGCACCTGCTGGAGATGTACGGGTACGCGTCGGCGTACTCCGCCGAGCCCGACGGCACCGTCCTGCTGCCGTTCGACGACCTCGGCGCGACCGTTCCGGAGGTGTGGTCGCGGTGGATGTCGTTCGACCCGGTCGAGATGGCGAAGCAGGAGCGGTACGCCGACGCGCTCGGCTCGCTGCGCGCGGTCTGGATCGACGCCGGCCGGCAGGACGAGTACTACCTGGACCTCGGCGCGACCGCGTTCCACCGGGCCGCTCAGCAGGGCGGCGTTCCGGACGGGCGGATGCACTTCGAGCTGTTCGAGGGCACCCACGGCGGGATCGAGTACCGGTACCCGATGGCGGTCCGCTGGCTCGCGGAGCAGCTCGCCTAATTGATGTGCCCCCGGCCTGCTGACGCCGTACCTTCGACGCATGAACCTGCCTGAGGGGCTCGAGGCCCGGCCGCTGACGCTCGACGACGCCGCGGCGGTGGCGGTCCTGCTGGCCGCGAAGGTCGTGGCCGACGACGACGGGGAGAACCTCGACGCCGACGACGTCGCGGAGGAGCTGGGCCGGCCGGGGCTCGCACTGGAGCGGGACACGATCTCGTTCTGGGACGGCGAGCAAGTGGTCGGCTACGGCCTCGCGCTCGCCTCGCACTCCGCGACGGACCTCGACCGGGTGCGGACCGACGGCGTCGTACACCCCGACTGGCGCGGGCGCGGCCTCGGGACCGAGCTGACGCGCTGGATCATCGACCGGGCGCGGGAGTTGCACGAGGCGACGTTCCCGGAGGTTCCCGGGTACGTCGGGGCCGGCGCGGTCGCCACCAACGCCGGCGCGACCGAGCTGCTGACCGGCCTCGGCTTCGAGCCGGTGCGGTACTACTTCGACATGCGGCGCCCGCTCGACCAGCCGGTCCCCGACGTACAGCTGGCGGACGGGTTCCAGCTGATCCCGTTCGACGCGGCGCGCGAGGACGACCTGCGGGAGACGCACTTCGAGGTGTTCTCCGAGCACTGGGGCTGGTCGCGTCCGACCCCGGAGGCATGGCGGGCGCGCACGATCGGGTCGCGGGCGTTCCGCGCCGCACAGTCGTACATGGTGATCGCGGACGGCAAGATCGCGGCGTACGTGAACTGCTACGAGTACCCGGCCGACACCGCGGCGACCGGGATCCGGGAGCTGTACATCGGCCAGGTCGGCACCCGGCGCCCGTACCGCGGCCGCGGTCTGGCCCGCGCCGCGCTCGCGAAGGTGCTGGCCGAGGCCGCCCGGTCCGGGTACGGACGGGGCGCCCTCGGCGTCGACGCCGAGAACCCGACAGGCGCCCTCGGCCTGTACGAGAAGCTCGGCTTCAGCACCCACCAGAAGTACGTCAACTACCAACTGGCGCTGGCGTGATGTTCGAGTTCAGGTGGAACACGTTGTCCGGGTCGTACCTCCACTTGATGTCCGCGAGCCGGTCGTACTTCGCGCCGTACGACGCCCGGACCCGGTCCTCGGCATCCAGATCGCTGATCGCGTTCACGTAGCTCCCGATGCCCCGGCCGACCGGCACCATCGCGTCCCAGAACGACCGGACCCAGGCCCGGTCGTGCGCCAGCATTTCGGGCGTCGGGCACACCGCGACGATGAAGACTCCGTAGCCGGGCGCCCGGCTGCCGCTGAACGCGGTGGCGTCCTCGGGCACCCTCGAGTAGGCGCCATCGAGCCGGTAGCACAGCATCACCGAGCCCGGTGACTGTTTCAGCGGCACCTGCTCGGTGATCACCGCGATGGCCTCGTCGGTGAAGTCGTCCAGGTAGCAGCCCTTGTCGTAGGCGTGGAAACCCCACCCGTTCGCCTCGTCCAGCATCTGTTGCAGGGCGACGTACGGCATCGGGCTCTCGAATTCGAACAACGGAGGCACCGCTGACCGAATCTCGTCGAGCACCCCGGCGTGCTCGTCGGCGGAGCCGAAGCCGATCACGATCAACGCGTACCCGGGCCGGAAGTGCAGCGCCTCCGGCACGAACGGTGCCGGCGGCGCGCTGATCGCGCCGACCACGACGTTCACCTCGTCCGGCAGCTTCGGGATCACGGTCCGGGCCATCCGGAGCACGTCGGCGCCGCGGTCGAGGTCCCAGAACGCCAGTCCGAACTGGATCATCGGCCCGGCCTCGTGCAGCCGGAACTCGAACTCGGTGATCACCCCGAAGTTCCCGCCCCCGCCGCGGACCGCCCAGAACAGGTCCGCGTTCTCGTCGTCGGACGCCCGGCGGATCTCCCCGTCCGCGGTCACGATCTCGACCCCCGCCAGGTTGTCGATGCTGAGTCCGTACTTCCGGGTCAGCCATCCCATGCCGCCGCCCAGGGTGAGCCCGCCGACGCCGGTGTGGCTGACCATGCCGGCCGGTGTCGCGAGACCGTACTCCTGGGTCGCCGCGTCGAGCTGCCCGAGCAGCGCACCGCCGCCGGCGCGGGCCAGCTTCGCGACCGGGTCGACCGTCACCTCGTTCATCAGGCTGAGATCGATCACCAACCCGTCGTCGACGCCGCTCGCGCCGCCCGGGTTGTGTGCGCCGCCGCGGACCGCGACCTCCAGTCCACGGTTCTGCGCGAACAGCACCGCGTGGCTGACATCGGCTGCACTGCGGCACCGGGCGATCACGGCCGGGTGCTTGTCGACCGCGGCGTTCCACAACCGGCGGGCCTCGTCGTACCCCTCCTCGCCCGGCAGCAGCACCGGCCCTTCCAGAGTCGAGCGCAGCGCGTCGACCCCCATTTCCGCAAGCTGAGACATTTCCCTCCCCCTTTGTTCCTGCTGTCAGGATCAGCAGCCGGGCGGGTTGTCCACAAGGGATCGAGATCCCGGTTGAGCGGGAAACACTCCCGGTGTCAGACTCTGCGGCGTGAGTGACGAGGAAGTGCTGCGACTGCTACCGATCGCGGCGGCGAGTGTCGCGCGGCGTGACGACCGGGCCGATGCGCAGTTGGCGCGGCTCGGGGCGTACGACGAGCACGACCGGGCGCTGGTCGATCGTTGCCTGCACGCCTTTCTCGGCAGTCTGGTCCGCGCGGCCTGGGAGCGCGGCTGGGCGCCGGCCGACGTCGTCCGGTACGGGCGTCGCGAGCTGGACGCCGGGATCGAGCCGCTGCTGCTCGCCGCGATCTCCGCGGAGCACCAGGCGTACGGCGCCGGCACGATCGACCCGCGGTGGCTCGACCAGCTCGCCGACATCGGTGTCACCCCGCCGTTCGCGCCGCTGGACCTCACGTCCTGGGCCGCCGACGCCCGCGTCGGCCGGTATCTCGTGATCCACCACGCGTTGTCGCTCGCCGGATTCCTGCAGACGTTGCCGATCATGGCCCGGCTGTTCCCGCTGCCCGGTACGCCCGCCCGTGCCGAGCGCGGCACCGCCGTACCGGCGAACGGGAAGATGCTCGCGCGGATCCGGGCGCTGCTCGCGAAGGCCGAGGCGACCGAGTTCCCGGACGAGGCGGAAGCCCTGTCCGGGAAGGCGCAGGAGCTGATGGCGAAGTTCTCGTTGGACAGTGCTCTGGTGGAGGCGGAGCAGGAGCTGCCGGACGACTCGGAGGCACGCCGGTTGTGGGTGGACACGCCGTACGTGTCGGCGAAGGCCCAGCTGGTCGGCGCGGTCGCGGCCGCGAACCGGTGCCGTACGGTCGTGATCGACTCGCTGGCCGTGGTGACGGTCGTGGGCGCCGAGCTGGATCTGCAGCACACCGAGATCCTCAGCACCTCCCTGCTGGTGCAGGCGAATCGCGCAATGCTTGCCGCAGGCAAGCAAGCCGGCCGGACGCGCTCGTTCCGGCAGTCCTTCCTGATGGCGTACGCGATGCGGATCGGCGAGCGGCTGCAGGCGACCGCGTCCGCCGCGGAGGCCGCCGTACCGGAGACGGACGCGCAACGGTTGCTGCCGGCGCTGAGCCAACGCGAGGAGCGGGTGGAGGCGTTGTTCACCAGGCTGTTCCCGAACACGACGACCCGGCGGACCCGGATCACCAACGGCGCCGGCTGGGAGGCCGGGCTGACCGCCGCGGACCAGGCCACGCTCGACGCCCGCCGGCAGGTCCGCCGATGAGGGTGCACGAGACGTCGATCGACGGCGTACTGCGGATCGAGCTGGAGCTCAAAGCGGGCTCGGACGGCTGGTTCAAGGAGAACTTCCACCGCGAGAAGCTCGCCAGGCTCGGGATGGACGTCGTCCAGCACAACGTCGCGTACTTCGAGGACGCCGGGATCGTCCGCGGGATCCACGCCGAGCCGTGGGACAAGTACCTGTCGCCGACGTCCGGGCGGGTGTTCGCGGCGATCGTCGAGCTGCGGCCCGGTCCGGCGTTCGGCCGGGTGGAGACGTTCGAGCTCGGTACGGCGGACGCGCTCTACGTCCCGCGCGGGGTGGGGAACTCGTTCTGCACGCTGGCGCCGCACACGACGTACAACTTCCTGGTGAACGAGCACTGGTCGCCGGAGCGGGTCGCGGTCGACCTGTTCGACCCGGAGCTCGCGATCGCGTGGCCGGAGCTGCCGCTCAGGTACACCGAGCGGGACGCGGCTAACCCTGCACTGGCTGAGCTACGGGCCTGAGTCCGCAGAGCACGATGTCGAGCAGGCGATGCGCCTGCTCCGGCGGCGTCTCCGGTGAATGCGTGATGCCGCCGACCAGGCGGAGCAGGTCCATCAGGTCCACCTCGGGCCGGACGTCGCCGGACGCTTTCGCCTTCTCCAGCAGGAGATTCCCGGCCGACTGGACGTTCGTCTTGCAGGCCTGGAAGAACGGCGACTGCGCACCGATGGCCAGCGTCAGCTCGTGCGACAGGCTCTTCTTGGACAGCCCGTACCCGACGAAGCTGCGCAGCCAGGCGGCCAGCGCCTCGAACGGCTCGAGTTCCTTGTCGAAGTCGTACGCGCGGTCCACGACGGACTGGATCTCGTCGACGTAGACCGCCTCCAGCAGCGCCGTCCGGTTCGGGAAGCGGCGGTAGAGGGTGCCGATCCCGACACCGGCCCGGCGGGCGATCTCCTCCAGCGAGGTGTCGGTGCCGTGCTCGGCGAACGTCTCCCGGGCGGCCGTCACCAGGCGGTCGTAGTTCCGGGCCGCGTCCGCGCGGGTCGGCCGCGTACAAGGCAGTGGTTCCGGCGCCATCCAGCCTCCTCCCGAGGTCAGCTCACAATATCGCTTGCAAAGCGGAGGATGCCTCCGTATTGTATCCGGAGGAAGTCTCCGCTTTCTTTCACAACTGTAGCCCCTCCGGGGTAAGGAGCAATATGTCGGCAACAACCGCGGCGCCGGCGGGCGCCGATCCCGGCACGCCCACGCGGCGTCCCGGGGTAGTACTCGCAGTCATCCTGGTCACCCAGCTGATGGTGATCCTCGACGGCACCGTGGTGAACATCGCGATGCCGCACATCCAGCAGGCCCTGCACTTCACGCCGTCCAGTCTGTCCTGGGTGCAGAGCGCCTACGCGCTCGCGTTCGGCGGCCTGCTGCTGCTCGGCGCCCGGGCCGGCGACCTGCTCGGCCGGCGCCGGGTGTTCGTCACCGGCGTCAGCATCTTCACCCTCGCCTCGCTGCTCGGTGGTCTCGCGCCGAACGCCGAACTGCTGCTCGCCGCCCGCGTCCTGCAGGGCATCGGCGGTGCGATCGCGGCCCCGGCGGCACTGACGCTGCTGATGCTCACGTACCGCGAAGGTCCCGAACGGATGAAGGCGCTCGGCTACTACAGCCTCGTCTCGTCCGGCGGCGGCAGCCTCGGGCTGGTGCTCGGCGGCATGCTCACGGACTGGGCGTCGTGGCGCTGGGGCCTGTTCGTCAATGTTCCGATCGGGATCGCGCTGGTCTTCGCGGCCCGCCGGGTGCTGACCGAGACCGAGCGGGAGACCGGCCGGTTCGACCTCGCCGGCGCACTCACCTCGACGCTCGGCATCACCTCGCTGGTGTTCGGGTTCATCCGGGTCGCCGAGAAGGGCTGGTCGTCTCCGGAGGTGCTGGTCGCGTTCGCGGCGGGCGTCGTACTGCTGGTCACGTTCGTCCTGGTCGAGCAGCGGGTGAGCCACCCGATCGTCCCGCTCCGGCTGTTCCGCTCGCCGGTGCGGTCGGCGTCGTACCTGACCATGCTGCTCGTGGTCGGGACGATGTTCGGGATGTTCTTCTTCCTCACGCAGTACCTGCAGGGGGTGCTGGCGCTGAACCCGCTGGCGGCCGGGCTGGCGTTCCTGCCGATGACCGGTCTGCTGTTCACCGCGTCGCGCGTCGTACCGAAGCTGGTCCAGCGGATCGACGCCGGCAAGCTGCTGCTGGCCGGGTCGACGCTGGTCGCCCTCGGCACGGTCTGGCTGACGCAACTCGACGCGAACAGCCGGTACCTGCACGACGTGGTCGGTCCGCTGCTGCTGTTCGGCGCGGGCGCGGGCATGATCTTCATCCCGCTGGTCGGCCGCGCGATCTCGGGCGTCGCCCCGGAGGACGCGGGCGCGGCATCGGGCATGCTGAACGTCGTCCAGCAGGTCGGCGGCGCGCTCGGCCTGGGCATCCTGGTCACGATCTTCGGTACGGCGAGCCGCAACTCGACGTCCCGGATCCCGCGTGAGGTGCTGGTGGACGGCGTACACGCGGCCTTCATCGGCGCGCTGGTCTACGCGGCCCTCAGCCTGACGATGATCGTGCTCACCGTCCGTCCCTGGAACTGGTTCCGCACACAACCGGAGCCGGCCGAAGCGCTAGCTGAGTAAACCGCTGGCGGGCGGGGAGTAGAGCGTGGCACCGTGCCGACCATGGAACCTGCGGACTTCTATTCCGGCATCGTGGTCGACGCGTACGCGAAGCTGAAGTCGGAAACCTTCGACCCGGAGCCGTACCTGGAGTTCGTCAAGGCCCACGGACAACCCGGGCTGGAGATCGGCTGCGGCGACGGTGAGCCGCTGCTCGACCTGTGTGCCGCGGGACTGGACGTCGACGGCGTCGACTCGTCCGGGGACATGGTCGAACGCTGCCGCGCCAACGCGGCCGCCCGTGGTCTCCCGACTCAGGTCTTCCAGCAGCGGATGGAAGACCTGAGTCCGGACCGGCGGTACGCGTCGATCTACCTCGCCGGGCCGACGTTCAACCTGCTGGCCGACGACGAGACCGCGCTCCGGGCGCTGGTCGCGATCCGCGCCGCGCTGACCGACGACGGTACGGCGCTGATCCCGCTCTGGGCGCCGGGCCCGACGCCCGCCGCCGAGCTCGGGGTCAGCCGGTCGACGGACGACGCGGGCGTCGAGCTCAGGTACACTCCGGTGTCCGAGACCTACGACCGCTCGCTGCGGACCCGGATCACCACCGCACGGTACGAACGAACCGATGCCGGCGGCACCGAGGTCGCGGACCGGGAGTGGATCATCCACTGGCACACGCCGGCCTCGTTCCGCGCCCTGTGCGCCGAAGCCGGCCTGCAGGTGGTCGCGCTGCTCGACGAGCACACGCAGGAATCGGCAACCGACGACGCCACCAGCTTCGTCGCGACCGTACGGCGCTAGATCGAGGCGGCGCCGTCTACGACGAGGACCTGGCCGTTGATGTTGGTGTTGTCGAGCAGGAGCATCCGGACGAGGGGAAGGACGTCTTCGGGCTCGGTGAGCTGACCGGTCGGGGTGCGGCGAACGATCTGGTCGAGCTGGGTCTGACCCAGCACGGCCGACATCTCCGACGCGAAGAAGCCGGGGGCGATGGCGTTGGCCAGGATCCGGCCGCCCAGTTCGCGGGCGAGCGAACGGGTGGCCGCGTCCATGCCGCCCTTGGTGGCGGAGTACGCGACCAGGCCCGGATAGCCGCGTTGGGCACAGATCGAGGTGATGTTGACGATCCGGCCCTTCAGGCCCTTCGCGAGCATCCGGCGGAGGACGAAGCGGGTCAGCACCAGCGGCGAGGTCAGGTTGGTCCGGATGATCTCGGCCAGGTGCTCCGCGGACGTGTGGACGTGCAGCGAGTCCTGGCCGATCGCGGCATTGTTGACCAGGGCATCGATCGGGCCGAGCGTGTCCTCCACCGCACGCACGAAGGCCTGCGCGGCCGCGCTGTCGTTCACGTCGACCGAGCCGTAGTGCAGGCGCTCGGGGTACTTCTCGCCGAGCGCCGCCAGCTCGGGCGTGACGGTCCGGGCGAAGGCGGCGACCTTCAGGCCGGCGGTGAGCAGGTCGGTGACGATCGCCAGGCCGAGGCCGCGGGACCCGCCGGAGACCAGCACGACCGACGCGGGCGGCGCCACAGTTTCAGACATCACTCTTCAGGGTTTCCTTCTGCGGGATCTCGTCGAGGAACCGGATCCGCCGCGGTACGCCGTAGTCCGGCAGCCGGCTCGAGCACCACTGGACCAGGTCGGCGTCGGTGATCGGGCCGAGCGAGCCGTTCGTGACCACCTCGGCCGCCACCATCCGGCCGACCAGCGGCGCCTTCCGTGCGAACACCCGCGCCCAGGAGACGCCCGGGTGGCCCATCAGCACGTTCCGGACCACGCCGGCCGACACCTTGGAGCCGCCGACGTTGATCTCGTCGGTGTCCAGCCGGCCGGTGATCAGCACCCGGTCGCCGTCGTACTCGACCCGGTCACCGGTGTGCACCGCGCCGACCAGCCCGGCGCCGTGGTGCGGCGAGCGGATCACCAACTCGTCGCCCTCGACGCTCAGCACCGGCCGCTCCGGGTCCGGGTCGCGGTCCAGCCAGGACTTCGGGAAGCCGGCCTTGCCGTCGTGCACCACGATCGACGCGCCGACCTCGGAGGACGCGTAGATCCAGGAGATCCGGGCCTTCGGGAACAGTTCCCGGAGCTGGTCGAGGATCGCCTGGTCGACGGGCTCGCCGCCGAGGGTGATCTGCTCCAGCGGTACGGCGGCCAGCGCGTCGGCGTCCCGGTAGATCGCCTGCCGCCAGAAGGTCGGCGTACCGGATGCTGCCGTGACGCCGTGTTCCGCGGCGATCGCGGGCCAGTCCTCGAGCTCGTGGGGCTCGATGACGACCAGGCCCTGGTCGGCCTGGGTGAGGGAGAGCGTGACCACCTGCCACCAGGCATAGGTGCCGGGTGAATACGGCAGCAGCCAGGTGCGCGGCGGCTGGTCGGCGGTGACCGTGGTGAGTGTCTCGAGCGTGTGGCCGATGCGCTTCGGGCGGCCGGTGGAGCCGGACGTGAGCAGCCAGGCGCGGCCGGACTCCTCGACGCGCTTCAGTTTCGCCGGGGTGACTTCCCCATCGGGCAGAACTACCGCGAACCCGGACTCGGCCAGTTCCTCGCGCATCAGCTCGTCGACGCGGGACTCGGTGGCGACCAGCAGTTCGGTGCCGTGCACCGCGTGGTGCCGCAACGCCGCGAGCGCGTCCCCGCCGTTGCCGACCAGGACGGCCGCCGGGGACGGCAGCTGCGGGAGCTTGGGCAGCGTCCGCCAAGTCAGCCGCTCGCCGGCGACGACGACCGTGTTGTCGTCACCGATCAGCGCGGTCGTGCGGCGCTTGGTGTTCACGCGGACTGGAGTTGCTCGATGAAGTCCAGTACGTCGCCGACCGTCGCGATCCGGCGCAGCCCGGGGGCATCGAAGTTCAGCTCGTCGCCGAGCTCGTCCTCCACCCGGAGGGCCAGCTCGGAGAAGTCCAGCGACCGGAACCCGATCTCCCGGAGGTCCGCCGTGTCGTCGGCCGGCAACGTGCGGCCCTGCGCCGACAGCACCGCGCCCATCAACTCCCTGACCCGACTCCGATCCACCGAACTCATAGTCCAGAAGCCTAGAGCATCTCTCACCGGCGCACCGGTCCGTCAGCTGGGACCCCTAGAATCGCCCGATGATCAGAGCGGCCGGACGGGGCAAGCTGACCGCGGCGATGGTGACCTTGCCGGTGCTGCCGATCGCGTGGTTCGTCGCGCTGCAGGAACACCCGGTGTGGATGCCGGCGGCGTACCTCGGCTATCTGCTGGTCGTGATCGTGATCCCGGGCACCATGTTCTGGCGGCGGCTGACCGGCGGCGTCGGGTGGCGGGCCGCGGACGTCGTCCTCGGTACGGCGTTCGGGATGGCCGCCGAGGCGCTGCTGTACCCGCTCGGGATGCTGTTCGACATGCCGTTCGCGGCGCTGCTGATGCCGGCGCTGGCGTTCGGGATGTGGCGGGCGCTGCCGCGGAACAAGCTCCCGGAGCGGCCGGCGCCGTGGTGGTCGATGGCCGGCGTGATGGTCGCGGTCGGGGTCGCGGCCGCCTGGTTCGTCCGGGTCGGCTCGCACCTGGTCCCGCTGACCGGGCCGGACGCGCTCCGGCCGAGCTCCGACGCGCCGCACAACCTCGCGATCGCGGCCGAGCTGACCCACCACTTCCCGCCGCGGTTCCCGTACGCCGACGGCGGCCGGCTGACCAGTCACTGGGCGGCGTACGAGCACATCGCGTCCGCGCACTGGATCACCACCGTGCCGCTCGACGTCCTGACGCACCGGATGGCGCCGTTCGCGTGGATGTTGCTGACCGTGCTCGGCGCGGCCGCGGTCGGGATGCTGCTGACCGGTCGCGCCGTCGCGGCCCCGATCGCTGCCGGTCTCGTGGTGGCAGGCGGTGACCTGGTCGCCTGGCCGTGGGCCGTGTCGGACCGGGTGTTCGCGGACGGGCCGTTCTCGCTGGGCGGGCTGACCAACCCGCCGCAGGCGTTCTCGACGGTGTTGCTGCTGCCTTTGGTCGCGGTGACGACCTTGCTGTTGCGTCGACGGCCGGGGACGACGCGGGCGCAGCTGTTCCGGCTGTACGTAGCGGCCGGTGTGCTGGTCGCAGCGCTGGCGTTGACCAAGGCGACGACGCTGCCCGTGTACGCGACAGGTCTGGCCGTGGCGTGGATCTACCTGACCGTACGCCGCGGCCGGCTGAACCTGCGTGCCCTCGTCCTGGGCGTCGGCGTCGCGGCGGCGTACGCACTGACGTTCTTCTTCGTACTGCGGGGCGCGGCGTCGACCGTGCGGTTCGACCCGGGGGCGACGTTCCACAGCCTGGCGGGGCGGATGGGCGGCGGCTCCGCGGTGACCGTGATCGCGGCGGTCGTCGTGGTCGGGTGGGTGATGCCGCTGGTGGGCGCGTTGCTGATCAAGCGCGGCGACGTGATGGTGGTGTTCCTGCTCGCCGGGTTCGTCGCGGCCGTACTCGGCGCGGTGCTCCTCGCTGATCGTGGGGACACCCAACTGTTCTTCGTCCGGACCGGGTTCGTGCTCGGCGTCCTGCTCGCGACCTGGGGCCTCGGGTCGCTGGAACGGCGGCAGTACTGGATCGCCGGGGTCGCGGTCGCGATCGGCGTCGCGGCGATCTACTGGGGGCGGCACCAGTCGCCGCGTTCGTGCGCCTCGGCGAACTGTTTCGGGCAGACGCTCGCCGTCGCGCTGGCGATCGCCGCGCTCGGGATCGGCGTGTTCGGCCTGGTGCTGCGCGGGTCCCGCCGTACCTGGGCGGTGATCGCGGTCGCGGTGCTGGTCGGGACCACGGTGTCCCCGACGGTCGGGTCCGTACGGCGGTTCGCGAACCCGCCGCTGACGTCGTACGAGTCGATCGCCCCGGGCGGGATCGAGGCGGCCCGCTTCATCCGCCGCAACTCCGGGTCCGCCGACCGGATCGCCACCAACGTGCACTGCCACCAGGCGCGGGCGTCGCACTGCCAGACCGGGTCGTACTGGATCGCCGGGTACGCCGAACGGCGCGTGCTGGTGGAAGGCTGGTCGTACCAGGCGCGGGTCGACGACAGCTACCCCGCCGGCGTCCAGGGGCCGTACCGGGACCAGGACCTGCTGGCGCTGAACGACGAGGTGTTCAGCAACCCGACCCGGCAGACGATCGAGACGCTGCGGACGAAGTACGACGTGCAGTGGCTGCTGCTGGACGAACGGGTCGGGGCGCCGCCGAAGAACCTGGACAAACTGACCGAGCTCCGGTTCCAGCTCGGATCCGTCCGGGTCTACCAGATCTACCCGCCGCCGCCCGCCAACCCGTACCCGTCGAAGTCGCCGACGCAGAGCCCTTCGCAGGACCCGTCGACGCCGTTCCCGTCCTCGTCGACGAGCGGCTCACCCGGGTTCCCGACCACGCCGTTCCCGACCACGTCCTCGAGCTTCCCGACGCCGAGCATCCCGACCGGGACCCAGCCGACCGTCCCGTTCCCGACCGTCAGCCTCCCGACCGGGACCCAGCCGGTCCCGACCGGGAGCTTCCCGACCACGCTGCCGCCGTACCAACCCAACAGCCCGGGGACGATCAGCGGATCGACACCGCCGGGATTGCCACACTCTGGTTAGACAGCCGGTCCAGTGCGGTCACCGAGTACAGGTACGCCGTACCCGCGACCGCCGTCGTGTCGACGTACGACTGGGCCGCACCCGTCGAGCGCACCGTCGCGATCAGGTTGCGCGCGTCGTTGTCCGGGCAGTGGTCGCCGCCCTTCAACTCGCGCCGGTAGATCGCGTACGACGTGGTGTCGGCGGACGTCCGCGACCACTTCACCTGGACGCCGTCCGCGGTCCGCGACGCGTGCACCGCGTGCACCGGGAGCGGCGCGCGCGAGTCGAGCGCGGGCATCGCCGGGATCAGCGCCGGCCGCGAGTACCAGTTGGTGTTGACCAGCGAGGTCGCGCCGAGCCGGTCCGCGCGGACGTCCTTCGCGGAGAAGTAGATGTTGCCCTTGACCTCGGGAATCGTGCTGCCGAACGCCAGGTGGTCGGTCAGCTCGGTCGGCACCGACCAGCCCGGCGACTGCGTCGACGTCCCGACCTTGTACGTCGCCTCGCCGATATAGAGGTGGACGTGCGTACCGCGGACCTGGTCCGCCCACCACGGCACGATCTTGTTGTAGTCGGCCGGCGCGAACCCGCGGGCCCAGTACACCTGCGGCACGATGTAGTCGATCCACTCCTCGCGGACCCACTTGCGGGTGTCGGCGGCGAGGTCGTCGTACGTCTGCACGCCGGCCGTGGTGTCGGTGCCCTCCGGGTCGGTCGCCTTGTTCCGCCAGACCGCGAACGGCGAGATGCCGAACTTGATCCACGGCTTGATCGCGTGCATCTGCCGGCTCAGCTCACTGATCAGCAGGTCGATGTTGTGCCGCCGCCACGCCTGCAGGTCGGTGTAGCCGTCGGCGTACTGCGCGAACGTCGCGGCGTCGTCGAACGTCTGACCGGCCACCGGGTACGGGTAGAAGTAGTCGTCGAAGTGCACGCCGTCGATGTCGTAGTTCTTGACCGCGTCCATGATCGCGGACTCGACGAGCTTGCGGGCCGCGGGGATGCCGGGGTTGTAGTACAGCTTCCCGCCGTACGACACGACCCAGTCCGGGTGCAGCCGCGCCGGATGCGTCGGGACGAGCGCGTTGAGATCGGTGCCCATCGAGAGCCGGTACGGGTTGAACCAGGCGTGCAGCTCGAGGTTCCGCTTGTGCGCCTCGGCGACCGCGAACTTCAGCGGGTCGTAGCCGGGGTCGCCGCCCTGTTTGCCGGTCAGGTACTGCGACCAGGGCTCTACCTTGGACGGCCAGAACGCGTCCGCGGTCGGGCGGACCTGCAGGACGACCGCGTTGTGATGCTGCCGGACCGCGTCGTCCAGCCAGCCGATCAGCTCGGCCTGCTGCTGCGCGGCGCTCAGCCCGGTCTTCGACGGCCAGTCGATGTTCACCACCGACGAGATCCAGCTCGCCCGGAACTGCCGGAGCGGCGTGGACGTGCTCGGCGTACACGCCTGTGGGTCCGCGGCCGACGCCGTACCGGTCAATCCGCCCAGCAACAGCCCCGCTGTCGCGCCGAGAACACCCATAGCTCGCCAGACTCTCATGTCACTCTCCGACCGTCTCTCAAGGTGAAGTCGAAAGATGTTTACACACCAGCCGTCTTTAGAGAAGACGCTAGGTTAGGACCATGCTGCGGACTGCGACCGACGACGACGTCGACACGATCCGGCGGTTGCGGAACCAGCAGGCGAACCGGGACGTGAGCATCACCGCACACGAGATCAGCGCGGACGAGCACGCCGCCTGGTGGGCGAAGACGTCGGTCGACCCGTCGCGGCGGGTGCTGATCTACACACGCGACGGCGCGACCGCGGGCGTGGTGAACTTCTTCGACCTCGACGGTGCGTCGGGCGCGTGGGGGTTCTTCCTGGACGCGGACGGGCTCGCCGAGCGCGGCGAGACGTTGCCGGCCTGGATCGAGATCATGCGCGAGGCCACGACGTACGCGTTCGACGAGCTCGGCCTCGACGTCCTCACCGGTGAGGTGCTCGAGCACAATACGGTGGTCCGGCAGATGAATCGGCGCTTCCGGTTCGCCGAGGGTACGCCGGAGACTCGGTACGCCGACGGACGCGAGCTCACCGTGATACCGATCAGCCTGCGCACCGAGGACCGTCGAAGGGGGAAAGCGTGAAGACCATCGAGATCGGCGACGTACCGGTCGGGCCGGACCAGCAGCCGTTCGTCATCGCGGAGATGTCCGGGAACCACAACGGCGACCTGGAGCGCGCGAAGGACATCGTCCGGGCGGTCGCCGAGACCGGCGCGCAGGCGCTGAAGCTGCAGACGTACACCGCGGACACGATGACGCTCGACCTCGACCTGCCGGCGTTCCGGCTGCCGTCCGAGCACGAACTGTGGAGCGACGCGCGGCTGTACGACCTGTACAAGGAGGCGCACACGCCCTGGGCGTGGCACGAGCCGATCTTCGAACTGGCGGCCGAGCTCGGGATGATCGCGTTCTCGTCCGCGTTCGACCGGACCGCGATCGACTTCCTGGAGAAGCTCGGCGTACCGGCGTACAAGGTCGCCTCGAACGAGATCGGCGACCTGCCGCTGGTCCGCGGAATGGCGGAGACCGGCAAGCCGATCATCATCTCCACCGGCTCCGCGACACTCACCGACATCGACGCCGCCGTCCGCGCCGCCCGCTCGACCGGCAACGAGCAGATCATCGTGCTCTCCTGTACGGCGAGCTACCCCGCGCCGCCGGAACAGTCCAACCTCCGCGGCATCCCGGTCCTCCGCGACGCCCTCGACGTACAGGTCGGCCTCTCCGACCACACGATGGGCATCGGCGCCGCCGTAGCCGCCGTCGCCCTGGGCGCCACCGTCATCGAGAAACACGTCACCCTGAAGCGGGTTGACGGTGGCGTCGACTCAGCCTTCTCCCTGGAGCCCTGGGAGCTGGAACTGCTCGTCGAAAGCACTCGAGTGGCCCAACTCTCCCTAGGCAAACCGGTCATCGGCCCCAAACAGGCCGAACAGAACGTCCTCCGCTTCCGCCGCTCCCTCTACGTCACCCAGGACGTCCACCCCGGCGACCTCATCACCCCCGAAAACGTCCGCTCCATCCGCCCCGCCGGCGGCCTCGCCCCCGACCTCTACCCCCAAGTAGCCGGCCGCCCCTTCCGCACGGAGGTCCCCGCCGGCACCCCCCTCACCTGGGACCTCCTCTAGGTGGATTTCAGGTTCGCCTGGACAAGGTCGCGAACCTGCCGTGCGAACGCTTGAAACCCTGCGCCCGACCCGCCCGGACCAAGCTGCCGGATGTCCATCAGGTACGTCGAGGTGCGATACAGCAGGATCCGCTCCGTCCATCGCCCACCAGCCAGCGGGTAGCTGCGGGTCAGATAGCGGGACCGTGCACCGAAGCCCGGCAGTGACCGCTCGACAACAGCCGCACGCTCGGTGCCCCCGACCAGGATGTTCGCGCACTCGGCGGGCGTCTTGCTGTACCGATCGATATACCTGTCGGCGGCTTCCCCGGTCAGGTTGGCGATTGTTGCGCCGGTGAACGGGTACTGGCCATCGACCGGAGTTGACATCCCGGTCTGCGCGTCGGCCCCCGGCGTGTCCGACGGCACCCATTCGGTGAAGCTCGAGATGAGCCCACCCGTACGGATCACGTTCCGGCAGACCTCGGGTTCAACTGAGCGCCCGGCCAGGGGGTCGGGTCTCGGCGTCCACGTCTGGTTCTTCGGCCAGATTGTGCTCGACCACTCCAAGCTGGATCTCCCGAACCGCACCGGCGGCAGTGCCTCGAAGTCGAACACGGTGTATCGGTAGGACGGCGGCGTGGAGACCGTTGGCTCGGCCGACGTGAGCGAGCTCGACGGGGTTGAAGTCAGCGGCGTGGTGGAGGTGGAGGTGCAGGCAGACAGGGCCAGCACCAAGCAGGCGGCGACAGCTGACTGGCGCTTGAGGCGGTGCATCCCGGGGCCCCTTCTCCTGGGATTATGTGGTGTCGATGGATGGTAGCCGGGGAAGGGACGGGGATGACCGAGTACTTGCTGTTTCCTGGGCGGCATCATGTGTTGACGCGGTTTCAGGGGGAGTTTTTGCGGGGGTTCGGCGGGCGGACCGTGGTGTGGGCGGTGACTTCGGCCAATCATCAGACGACCAAGCGGAATCCGGTGGCGTTCGATCGGCGGGAGGCGGCGATCGAGCGGTTCAGTGTGGCGGAGGGGATTCGGTCGTTGGTGGTGGGGGTGGTGGACACGCCGCCGACGGACGAGTTCGCCGAGGTGACGGTGAAGGCGATCGAGGCGGGGACGGACGATCTTGTCCGGTTGACTCCGGCGAACACGGTGGTGGCGTGTTCGACGCCTGAGGTGAGCAAGTTGTACGAGCGGCTCGGCTATCAGGTGATCGGGGTCGAGCCGGAGGGTACGGCGCGGCCGTGGGACGTGCTGCTGATGATTGCTGACGGCAACGACGCGTGGAAGCAGCTCGCGCATCCGGCGACCGTGGACGTGTTCGAGCGGTACGCCCTGGACGCCCACGTCGCGCGCTGCGTGAACGACCCGGTGGTCGGCGACGACGGCGGGCTGACCACGACCCGCGACTACAAGACGTACGCCGACGCGTTCGAGACCGCCGCGGACCGGAAATGGCTGCAGATCAAGGACTTCGTGCGGCCGGGGCGGATCCTCGACATCGGTTGCGCGACCGGCGCCACGTTGCAGCTCGTCGACCGCGACCCGCGGTTCCACGAGTCGGACCTGATCGGCGTCGAGGTCGCCCGGCACCTGTACGCGGAATGCGTGCACAAGAAGGAGCAGGGCCTCTTCACCAACCCGAACGTCTACTTCTACCAGCGCAACATGCTCGGCTCGGCGGTCTTCCCGCCGCGCTCGATCGACACCACGCTGACGCTCGCGCTCACCCACGAGATCTGGTCGTACGCCGACGGGTCGCGGCCCGCCACCGTGCAGCGGTTCGCCGACGCGCTGTTCGCGCACACGGCCCCGCACGGCGTCTGGATCAACTCCGACGTCTGCGGGCCGGACGAGCCGGACCGTTCCGTCGTACTGCGGCTGGACGACAGCGACGGCGCCAACCCGGACGCCGTGGCGGAGCTCGAGGCCCGCGACGACCCCGCGGCGTACGTCGGCAAGCTGTCGACGCGGGCGCGGTTCTTCCAGTTCGCGCACGACTTCCGGCGGAACGCGAAGGTCCCGTTCGGGTACGACGTCGACGGCGACGCCATCCAGCTAAGGCTGGCCGACGCGATGGACTTCCTGACCCGCAAGGACTACGTCGACAACTGGCTGAGCGAGACCCACGAACAGTTCTGCGGCCTCAACTTCGCCGGCTGGACCGCCGTCGCGGAGCGGGCCGGCTTCACCATCGACCCGTCGTCCCACGCCTGGCGCAACGACTGGGTGATCACCAACCGCATCGCCCCGGTCGCCACCATCACCACCCCCGACGGCGACCCGGTCGACTGGCCGGCCACCCACCAACTGCTGATCGCCCGCCGCTGACCCCGGGCTGCTTGCCCGTCGAGTTCGGGGGTTGCCTACTCGGATTCTCAGTGGGCAACCCTCCAACTCAGGGTATGCCCGCCGAGTTGGAGGGTTCGCCCAGCGGGGGAGGTGGGGAGGCTAGGTGACTTCTAGGTGGAGGGTGCCGGCCAGGGGGCGGACGGCGAGGGTGTGTGGGCCGCGGGTGACGGTCAGCGGTAGGCGGCTGGAGAGGAAGGGCTCGCACTGGACCGCATGCGCCGTACCGTCCGGGGCCGTCGCGAACAGGATCCACTCGGCGGGTTCCAGCGCCTCCATGTCTACGACCGCGGCCCAGCCGTCGTCGGAGACGGTACGGCGGCACTCGAGGTCCACGTGGTCGTCGGAGTCCGGCAGGTACCGTCGCCAGCTGAACGACACGTCGCCCCAGTCCGGCCCGCGCACCACCAGCTTGTTGCCCGCAGCAACCGCAGCGGTCGCGGTCGTCCGGATCGGCGACTCGTGCAGGTTCACGTACCCGCCGTTCGAGCGGGTCAGCATCACGACCCGTCCACGTTCCGCATGCGACACAAGCCGATCGCCAGCGGTCCACAGCAGCACTTGCTCGC
Organism: Kribbella sp. NPDC059898; assembly: GCF_042730855.1. Lineage (NCBI taxonomy): Bacteria > Bacillati > Actinomycetota > Actinomycetes > Propionibacteriales > Kribbellaceae > Kribbella > Kribbella sp. NPDC059898. The sequence goes on along the minus strand of NZ_JBHWKR010000001.1, from coordinate 905,629 downwards.
GGCCGCCCGGTTCGCGCATCCGGAAGGCCCGCGTGGTCCGCTGGCTGAACGGGTCGTCCGGGTTGATCTCCTCGAGGATCGGCCGGATCGGCAGCCAGGCGGTGAAGTCCCGCCCGTGCACCTCCAGCGGCAGTTGCTCCTCACCACCCGACAGCGGCCGGCTCACGAACAACGACGGTTCGTCGTACGCCGAGGTCCCGCGCAGGACCAGCGCGTCCGGGGTCTGCTCGATCGTCGTCAGCCGGCACGGGTCCACCAACCGTCGTACGGCGAACGCGCCGTCCTTGCCCGGTCCCGGTTGGATCCAGCTCGTGTCGTCGATCCATGCACCGGGCGGCCACCCCGGGCTGCCGGCCTTCTGCCCGCGGAGCTTGTCCCGGCGCCGGATCCCGCCCGCGCGCAGCCGGACGTCAAAGTGCGCTGGCCCTGGCGGGCACTTCGCCAGCAGCGCCGGGCTCACCCGGACCTCGAAGCCGACCAGGTTCCGCTCGCCGCGCAGATCCTCGGCGAGGAACCGCCGGACCGGCAGCCGGTGGTTCCAGCCGCCGACCATCAGGCCGATTCGGAGACTGGACGGCTTCGCCTGCAGGTGCCGCAGCTCGGCGGTGCCGCGGACCGCGAGTTCGCCGTCGATCCACGCCACCTCCCGGACGCTGGTCGCCAGGGCGTAGTCGGTCTTCACCCGCGGCAGCGCGTCCTGGGCCGTGTCGGGGTCGAGCGCGACCGCGTGCAGGAACTCGAGGTCACCGGCGCGCAGCGCGTCGAACTGGAGCTGGGCGAGGCGCGGCGAGTTCACCAGTACGGCGTCGTCGAGCCGGTCCAGCAGCTCGGTGGTGAGCTCGACCAGGTGCTGCTCCTCCTCGGCCGGCACGGTGCCGAACGCCGACAGGATCGCGTGCAGGTCGATCTGCCGGAAGTGCGCGTGCACGCGGTGCCGGATCGCCGGGAGGGCGTCCTGGACCTGGTCCAGCACCAGCCCGGCCGAGACGACCCGGTCGCGGATGTTCGCCAGCTGGAACTTCTGCTGGGTGATCGAGTCGCCGGACTCGCGCTCGCGCCAGAAGTACACGGGCGCCGCGATCGTGTCGACGGTGACCGCGTCCAGGTGCGCCTTCAGCGTGACCGGGTAGTCCTCGTACCGGATCGCCGGGAAGCGGTAGTCGTACTCGTCCCAGAACGAACGCCGGTACACCTTGTTCCACACCATCCGGTCGAGCACCAGCTGCGGCGTCTCCGAGATGTGCGTGGCGAGCCGGTCGGCGGTGAACGCCTGCGCGTGCAGCCAGGACGGCCGTACGCCGTAGCTGTTGTTGAACCGCCGCGCGTTACCGGCGGCGAAGTCCGAACCGGTTTGGTCGAGCGCCTTGATCATCATCCCGAACCCGTGCCGCGTCACCAGGTCGTCGCTGTCGACGAACGTGACGTACTCCCCCGTCGCGTGCTCGACGCCGGTGTTGCGCGCCGGGCCGAGGCCCGCGTTCGGCTGCTCCACGATCCGGAACCGCGAGTCGCGGTCGCAGAACTCCTTCGCCAGCACCGCACTGTCGTCCGGCGAACCGTCGTCGACGAGGATCGCCTCGAAATCCGCGAACGTCTGCCGCGCGATCGAGTCGAGACAGTCCCCGATGTAAGCCCCCACGTTGTAGAACGGCACTACCACGCTCAGGCGTGGTCCGCTCATCTGTTGCGGATCTTGCGGGAGAGTTTCCGGGCCACGACCTTCGGCTTGCGGACCTGGGCGGCGTGGAAGATCACCCGGGAGACGGCGTATGTGCGGGAGCCGCGGATCCGTTCGTGGGCGGCGGTGACCTTCTGGAGCTGGCCGCGGAGCTCGCGGATGCGGTTCTCGCGGGTCTTCATCGCCTTGTTCCGGAAGCCGAGCGTGCGTTCGAGGCCGTAGACGTGGCCCTTCAGCTCGAACAGCTCATGCTTGGCCGCCTCGGCCTCGACGAGCGCCGTCCGGACGTCGACGACTTCCTTGACAGCTCCGAGCACCTCGTCCAGGGCGGCAGTAATCTGCTTGCCCCGAGCAACCTGTTCGCTCGTCGCGGGAAGGGTGTCCGGTGACGTCGCCTGCGCCTGCTCCGGAGCCTCGACCCCGGACATCCCGAGCCACGCGGACACGAGATCGTCGCCGACCATCCACGGCGGCCAAGGATGCCGCCGCTGCTGCCCCACCAACCGGTCATGAAACCTGACCCACGCAGCCGCCAGCAGATCCTCCTTGTCCACACAGTCCTGGGCCACCCACCCCGAGACCCCGTGCGCGAAGGATTCGCCGTCGTACACCACGTCGTCCCACCGAAGCACCACCGGCGACTCCGTCACCCAGTCCCCCAGGTCAGCCGCCAGCTTCCGGAACCCAGGCACATCCTCAGCCGCCGCCAGCCGGAACAGTACGCTCTCCACCGAGACACCCGAGGAGATGGTTGCGGGTACGACGGACACGTCGAACGAGAGCTCCGCGGCAGCGGCGGGATCACCGGTAATCGCTGTGTCCCAGCCGGTGAGGTTCTGGTCCGCGGTGAGGACCGCTCCGGCGGTCTCCGTGTAGATGTCGTGGGACGGTTGGGCGCCGATGACGGCCAGCCAACCGGTGGGGACCGACCCCAGGAGGCCGGCCCGGGCCGCGGTGTCTACGCCCTCGTGGGCGGGCGACAGGAGCGGTACGTCGGTCTGCTCCAGCGCAGCCGCGGCCAAGCGGGTGGGGAGTTCACCGGGACGCGCGTTCGCCGCCACGTCGGCTCGGACGTAGGTGCGCGACGCGAAGTCGGCGTACACCTCCGCCGGCCACGGGAGCGCCGTACGCAACTGCTCCACCGACACCGGCCGCGAAGGGTCGTCGTGGAGCGGGCGCCACTCGTCGTCACCGTGGCGCTCCGCGGCGGGGCGGCTGTCGAGCATGGTCAGCAGCGAGAACTCGTTCTCCAGCCCGAGCACGACCACCGCGTCCGGCGCCGCAAGCGCGGCCACCGCCGCCAACCGCTCACTCCACGACAGGTCGAAGCTGTCGTACCCGAGCACCCGGTCGAGCCCGTCCGACGCGACGATCACCTCGTACGGCGCAGTCTGCAGCCCGTCCAGTGCGCCGGCGATCACCTGCAGGCACGGCCCGAACTCCTCGCCCAGCTGCTGCGCGTCCGCGACCGACCGGACCAGGATCGTCACGTCCGCCGAGTGCGCGAGCACCGACTCGATCAGCTGCGGAGCGTGCGGCCCGAGGATCAGCGTTCGCCGGTTCGCGGGGACGACGTCGGTCAGCAGCGCGGCCAACGCCGGCCGCGGCGTCGTGCGATCGGTCCACGGCTGCATCTCGCCCCGGACCACCTGGACTTCAGACACGCTCTCTCCAATCGAACAGCGACCGCAGTTCCGCGGCGGGCATCATCCAGGGGCGACCGAGTTCGAGGTCCGTGGTCGCGCGGGCAGCTTCCAGATCGACGGTCTTGCCGAGCATCTCCGGCCACAGCCGCTCGATCCGGCGCTGCCCGCCGAACAGCGGGTTCTCCCCGTCCATCTCCATCGGGTCGCCGTACACCGCGGGCTCGCAGCCGGCCGCGACGCCGTAGAAGATCGCGGTCGACAACCGGTTCGCGGCGACCCGCTTGTGCTTGCGCAGCTCGGCCAGCTGCTTGAACAGGAACCGCCGCTCGGTGCCCTCGTAGGAGAACCCGCGCCGCCCGAACGACACCACCCGGAACCCGGCGTCCTCGTAGAACCCGCGCACCTCGGGCCGGTCGTACTCCGTGTAGTACAGGCTGAACGTCACCGGGCCGGGCTCGGTCTCGCGGATCTCGTCGATCAGCCGCTGGTGGTCGCCGTGGATCTTGCCGCCCTCCCACCCGTGGAAGAGGAACCACAGCGTGCCCTCACGCTCGACCGGCTCCTCAGGCTCTGGCTCGAGCTCCGCCAGGTACAGGAACGGCGCCCCGATGCTGTGGTAGTTCCGCCGCCCGAGCGAATGCCCGCGACGCTTGGGCGCATCGCTCCAGGTGAACCGCCACGCGCCGTCGTAGAACTCGTGCACCGGGTTCCACCCGCAGCCGATGTTCCAGCCGTGCTGCAGGTAGCCCCGCAGCCGCGGCGGGTGGTCGAAGTCGAACCCGGCGTACCGGGACAAGATGTGCGTCTGACCGTAGTAGTGGTTGTGGTGATGCATCAGCGCACCTCGACGTGCAGAGTGCCGGCATGGGGTCGGACAGCGAGTGCGTGCGTGCCGTGATCGATTGCCAACGGCAACCGGCTGCACAGGAACGGCTCGCACTGGACGGCGTGCGCCGTACCGTCGGCGGACGTTGCGAACAGGATCCAGTCGGCCAGCGCCGCGAGCGGATCGACGGAGACCTGTACGGCGGTCACCGGGACCAGCGCGGCCACGTCGGCGGCCACGGACCACCGGCCGTCGGCGTGCGTCGTACGCCGGCACGCGACGTCGAGGTGGTCGTCGGAGTCGGTCAGGTACCGCCGCCAGCTGAAGGTCGCGTCGCCGCCCGCGCCGCACACCACCAGCTCGCCGCCCTCGACGACGGCCGAGACCGCGGTCGTCCGGATCGGCGACTCGTGCAGGTTCACGTAGCCGCCGGTGGACCGGGTCAGCGTGACCATGCGATCGTCCACGACCCGGGTGAGCGCCGTGTCACCCGCGGTCCACAGCAGCACGCGCTGCTGCTCCTCGGGCCCGCGGACCCGGAACACCCGGGTCGTCCGGCGGCCGAACGGGTCGTCGTGGTTCGCCGCGTCGATGAGGTCCCGGATCGGCAGGCGGGCGGTGAAGTCCCGCCCGTCGACCTCCAGCGGCACCTCCTCCTCGCCGCCGACGACCGGCCGGCTCAGGAACAGCGACGGTTCGTCGAACGACGCCTGCCCGTGCAGCACCAGCTCGTCGCCGGCCTGCTCGACCGCGGTCAGCCGGCACGGATCGGTCAACAGCCGCAGCGAGAACCAGCCGTACTTGCCCGGGCCGGGCTGGATCCAGTTCGTGGCGTCGATCCAGGCGCCGGGCGGCCAGCCCGGGCTCCCCGGTCCCTGACCGCCGAGCATGCCGGTCCGCGCGCGCCGCCCGGACCGCATCCGCACCTCGAAGTGCGCCGGAGCACCCGTGCATTCGCCGAGCAGCTCCGGGTCGAGCAGCACCTCGAAGCCGACCAGCGACTTCGTCCCGTGCAGGTCCAGCGCGGCGTACCGGCGTACCTCCAGCGGGTACGACGTCTTGTCGACGGCGAGCGCGATGTCGAGGCTCGACGTACCGTCCGTCTCCAGGTGGCGGATCTCCGCGGTGCCCTTGACCGACAGCTTGCCGTCCACCCAACCGACCTCGCGGACGCTGGTCGCGAGCGACAGGTCCTGGTCGCGGACGCCGTACAGCCGCCGCGGTACGGCGGACTCGCCGAGGCCGGGGTAGTTGTACTCCAACCGCCGCCCGCGCGCCGCCGCCCGTGCGCCGCCGCGCAGCCCGCCGGCGTTGCGGAAGTCCGCGAGCCGGCGGAGCAGGTCGACGTCGCCGGAGCGGAGCGCGGCGTGCTGGATCCGGTCGTACCGGTGGGTCTTCGCGAGCACGTCCTCGTCGAGCCGGTCGAGCAGCACACGGGACAGGTCGACCAGCGCCTGCTCGTCGTCGGCCGGCACCGACCCGAACGCGGACATCAGCGTCAGTACGTCGATCTGCGCCAGGTGCGCGTGCACCCGCCGGCGGACCACCGGTACGGCGTTCTCGACCAGGTCCAGGACCATGCCGGCCGAGGTCACCCGGTCGCGGATGTTGCCGAGCTGGAACTTCTGCTGGGTGATCGACTCGCCGGACTCGCGCTCGCGCCAGTAGTAGACGGCCTGCGTGATCGTGTCCACGGTGACCGCGTCCAGGTGCGCCTTGAGCGCGACCGGGTAGTCCTCGTACCGGATCGGCGGGAACGTGTAGCCGTACTCGGTCCAGAACGAGCGGCGGTACACCTTGTTCCAGAGCATCCGGTCCAGGACCAGGTCGGGGAACTCGGTGACGTGCGTGGCGTGCCGGACCCGCGCGAACGGCTGCTTGTGCAACCAGGACGGCCGGACGCCGAAGCTGTTGTTGAACCGGCGCGCATTGCCGCCGGCGAAGTCCGAGCCGGTGCGGTCCAGGGTCCGGACCAGCGCGGCGAACCCGTACCGGGAGACCAGGTCGTCGCCGTCGACGAACGCCAGGTACTCGCCCGTCGCCTCCTGGATGCCGGCGTCGCGGGCCGGACCGGGGCCGGCGTTCTCCTGCTGGATCAGCCGGAACCGCTCGTCCCGGGCACAGAACTCCTTCGCGACGACGGCACTGTCGTCCGGCGACCCGTCGTCCACCAGGATCGCCTCGAAGTCACCCCAGGCCTGCTGGGCGATCGACTCCAGACAGTCCCCGAGATACTCGCCGACCCCGTAGAAGGGCACCACCACGCTCAACCGCGGCGTCACTCCGGTGTGCCCTCCCTCGCCGTAGTTACTCGCCTACGTAGCGGCAACGAGGTGGACCGTCACAAGGTTATGCACAGGTTCGAAGCCGTACCGGGACCAGATCCGCTGGATACCGGTCTGGTGCGCCTGGGCGGTGACGACCAGGCGGCGCGACGTACACGAGTCCTCGACCGCGGCGAGCAGATGGCCGTACCGCCCGCGGCCCTGCTCGGCGGGGACCACACCGGCGAGCTGGATCTCGGTCCACGAGCGCTGCTGGTCGAGCGCCGCCAGCGCGAGCACCCGCCGATCCGGACCCCGCAGTACGACGGCACCGGCGTCGGCGATCCGCCAGCGGGCCCACTCCTGCCGGCCGGCCAGCGCCTTGGCCCGGTCGAACACCGGGTCGGAGCAGTAGTGGTTGCCGGAGTCGCCGAAGACGTCCGCGACCAGGTCGTCCACCTGGTCGTCGTCGACGTCGGCCTCGACCTGGGTACTGAATCCGGCCAGCGGCGCCGGACGCCGGCCCTTGCCAACCGGGAGCGCCCAGCAGACCACGGTGTCGGCGAGCAGCGCCTGCCGCGGACCACCCGCCAGGGCCGCGAACCAGGTGTTCTCACGCGCCGGGTACCGCAGCACGATCACGTCGGCGGTCGACTTGTCCACCGCGGCCAGCACCTCCGCGAGCGGCGTACCGGCCGACGCGGACACCGACATCCGGTCGATCGAGACCCCGAACCGCTTCGCCGCCTCCACCGCCGGCCGCACCGTCAACTCCCCAGCCTCGAGCGCCTCGTACCAGCTCATAAGCCGCAAAGCCTACACGGAGTGACAGGCCGCGTTCCTAGCGCGATCAGTTTCACATTAGTGTTACGACATGCGCGCGAAAGCGAGGCGGCGGGGGCCGCGGAGTGCGGGGCCTTCGCTGGCCGGGCTGATGGCCGGGCTGGGGGTCGTCATGCTGGCGGTTGTGCTGCTCGCGCTGCACTCGACGGTCTTCGAGTTGGTCCGGTTCGTCCTGTTCACGGTGGTCGTGGTGACACTGCCCGGGCTCGCGCTCTGGCGGCTGATCGGCGGCTACCGACGGAACTTGGTCGAGGACCTGTCCGCCGGCTTCGCGGTCGGTACGGCGGCGCAGGTGCTGGTGTACCTCGCCAGCGCGTCGATCGGGCTGCAGGCGTGGTCGTGGGTGTGGGCACCCGTCGTACTCGTGGTCGTGTTCCTGGACCGTGACGCCCGGGCGCGGGTCTGGCGCCGGGTGGAGCAGCCGTTGCGGCCGCTGCAGGCGTGGCTGCTGGCGGCGTCCACCGCGGTCGTGCTGCTGATCGTGTACCGGCGCGGACCGGGGGCGTTCCTCCCGGCGTACACCGATCCGCTGCGCGCGTACCCGGACCTCGCGTTCCAGCAGGCGCTGGCCGCGAGCGCGAAGTACGACGTACCGATCTCGACGCTGTGGCTCGGCGGCGAGCCGATGAAGTACCACACCTTCTTCCACCAGGCGACGGCCGCGACGCAGTGGGGCACGCGGATCGACCTGACCGACCTGATCCATGCGCTGAGCTGGCTGCCGCTGTTCCTGGCCGGGTGCGGGCTGGTGTTCGCGCTCGCGACCCGGCTCACCCCGGCGGCGGAGTCCGGCGCGACCTGGGCCGGGCCGCTCGCGGTGTTCGTCGCCGGGCTCGGCGGGGCGGTGCAGCCGTTGACCGCGGCCGGGCTGGGCGGGATCTCGACGGCGGTGGCGGCGTACCTGAGCCCGACGCAGAATCTCGGCGTACTGATCGCGCTGGCGCTCTGCGTGGTGGCGGTCGACCTGCTGCGGGCCGACGGGAAGCCGAAGGCGCGGTGGGTGCTGCTGGTGCTGCTCGCGCTGGTCGCGGCCGGGGCGAAGTCGACGATCCTGCCGGTGGTCGGGGTGGGGTTCGCGTTCGCGTTCTTGCAGTTGGGGCTGATGCGGAGGCCGACGCGGCCGGCGTTCCTCGGCGGGCTGGTGGCGCTGGCGGTGTTCGTGGCGGCGCTCGTGACGATCTTCGGCGGCAGCACCTGGGGGACGCAGATCAAGCCGTTCGAGACGTTCGTCCAGCTGGCGCCGTTCTCGCTGCTGGTCTCGAATCCGCACGCCCAGTTGTTGTCTGGGGCAACGACTCTGCTGAGCTGGGCGCTGGCCGCGTCCGGGCTGTTCTTCCTGGGGCGGAAGTGGCGGGACGCCGGGGCGGTGTTCCTGGCCGGGGTCGCGGTCGCGGGGTTGCTCGGGACGCTGCTGACGACCCAGTCGGGCGTGAGCCAGCTGTACTTCCTGCGGACGGCGTTCCCGATGATCGCCGTACTCGCGGCCGCCGGGCTGGCGAACCTGGTCGGGCGGCTCGGCGACCGGAAGGCCGTCGTACTGGTGGGAGCCGCGGGGCTGCTCGGGCTGATCGGGTTCGCGGTGGCGCGGTCGGAGTCCGCGGACCTGCGCGGGATCAAGGGGCCGTGGCTGTGGACGATCGCGGTGGCCGCCGCGGTGGCGGTGCTTGTGGCGGTGGGCTGGAAGCTGGCGCGACGTCCGGGGAACTTCTTCGTGGCGCTGCTCGGCGGCGCGGTGGCGGCCTGCATGATCGGGGCCGCGTTGGTGCCGTTGCAGGCGTTCGTGTCGGACTCAGCGTCGAACCTGGTGTTCGCACATCCGTTCCGCGGCGGGGCGACGGCCGCGGAGGCGGGTGCGGCGCAGTGGCTGCGGCGGAACAGCAAGCCGGGCGAGCTGATCGCGACCAACGCGCACTGCATCATCGAGCGCGACGGGCTCTGCGACAGCCGGCACTTCTGGCTGGCCGCCCTGTCCGAGCGACCGGTGCTCGTCGAGGGTTGGTCGTACTCCAACCAGGCGAACCGGATCGCCCTCGCCGAGGACACCAACCCGAGCCTGATCCCGTACTGGAACCGCGAACAGCTCGCCGCCAACGACATCGTGTTCAAGGCGCCGTCGCCCACGACGATCGAACGCCTGCGCAAGGCGGGGGTGCGATGGCTGTACGCCGACAACCGGGCGGGGACCGTCTCGCCGTCGCTGCGCAACTACGTCCGCCTGAGGCACGCCACGCTGGACGCGACCATCTACGAACTCAGATAAGGCCCAGCAACGCGTCGGCGACACGCTCTCGACCGCGCCCGTCCACCAACTCCCACCCCGCGCGGGCCAGCCGACCGCGTTCTACGGGATCGGTCAGCAGCCGTTTCAACGTCTGATCCGCCGACGCCGGATCCTCCTGCAGCGCGCTCAACAACCCGAGCCCAGCAGCCGCCTGCGTGTCGACGGCACGCTCGTACCCCATCACCTGGTTGTCGACCACACACACCAGCCCGGCCGTCGCACCGAGGCACAGCAACTCCCACGTCGACGTACCGGACGCACTGATCGTCAGATCGGCCTCCCGCACCCGCGCCGCCAGCTGATCCGTCGGCCCGATGACGTGCAGCTCCTGATGCGGCTGCAGCTGCACCTCGCCGATCCGCGCCGCGAGGTCAGGCCCCGGCGCGACCACCGTGGCCTCGAACGGCAGCCCGGTCGCGGCCAGCGCCCGAGCGACGTACGGCCCCGCACCGAACGCGTCCGTGCCACCGAAGAACGCGAACACCTTCGGTACGCCGTGCTGCCGATCGGCGGGCGCGGTGTCCGGGCGGTGCGCGAGAATCTCGTCGCGGATCATCACGTACGGCAGGCCCGCCAGCCGCCGGGTGTCCGGCGGCAGCGCCGGGCGGTCCAGCTCGGCCGCGAGGTTCTGGTCCACGAGTACGTCGGCCTCGGCGCCGCGGAAGTCGCCGTCGACGATCGCCAGCGTGGGCAGCCCGCTCGCCCGGACCGCCCGGTAGACGGCGGCGTCCAGGTCGTACGAGTCGAACACCACCGCGTCCAGCCCGAGCCGCCGGAACACCTCGACGTGCTCCTTCGCCTCCCAGACCGCCGGATATACGTCGATCCCGCGCGCGGCGATCTGCGCCGCGGCCCACGGCACGGTCGGCGCGTCGCAGACGAACACCACCTCCGCCCCACGCCGCCGTACCTCCTCGGCGAGCGCAAGGCACCGCATCACATGCCCGATCCCCCGGGCCGGCCCCACATCACATCGCACCCCGACGCGCTCCACGCCCCGAACCGTATCGGCTGTTGTATATCCGGTTCCGGTGGGTGGGCGAGCGTGAGAAGGGCCATTGTGGGTAAGCTGGTGACACGTAGGAAATGTGATACGTGGGAGGCCACGATGCGACTGAACAGCAAGGGCCAGGTGACGATCCCGGCCGAGCTCCGACGCAAGCACCATCTCCACGAGGGGGACGAAGTGACAGTGGTCGAGGGGCGGGACGGGCTGCGGATCATCCGGATGGCCGAAGCCGAGACCCGTGGTCAGCGGCTGGTACGGGAGATGCGCGGTCGGGCCACGAGCGGGATGAGCACCGAAGAGTTGATGGAGCTGTTGCGTGGCGAGTGATCGGACGCTCACGCTCGTCACGCAGCCCGTCGCGCTGGTCGACACCTGTGTGTTGCTCGACATCCTCACCGATAGCCGGGACTGGGGTGAGTGGTCCGCGACGGCAGTCGCGCAGGCGCGGGATGAGGGCGAGCTGGTGATCAACCCGATCATCTACGCAGAAGTGTCGGCTGGCTTCGTCCGAATCGAGGACGTCGACGCCGCCCTTCCGGTCAGCGACTTCCGACGGGAACCACTACCCTACGACGCCGGCTTCGTGGCCGCTCAGGCGTTTGTGATGTACCGGCGGCAGGGTGGTGCGAAGACCTCGCCGCTGCCCGATTTCTACATCGGCGCTCACGCCGCAGTATGTCGCTATCAGGTAATCACCCGGGACACCAAGCGGTTCCGGACGTACTTCCCGCGGGTCGGTCTGATCACGCCGAATTGAGACGGGGATTGAACGGGTCGTTCACGGGGCAGCTATTGTTTCGAGGTCCGCACCGCGTGTGCGCAGTTCGGAACTGTCCGTCAGAAGGGGTCCCGCTCGCGTGTCAATCCTTACCGGCTCCGACATCCTGGTCACCGGCGGTACCGGGTCGTTCGGCCGGACGTTCGTACGGCATGCACTCGAGCATCTGGATCCGCGGCGGATCATCGTCTTCAGCCGCGACGAGCTGAAGCAGTGGGAGGTCCGGCAGTCGTTCGGCGACGACCCGCGGCTGCGGTTCTTCCTCGGCGACGTCCGCGACCGTTCGCGACTGTTGCGGGCGATGCACCGGGTCGACTACGTCGTTCACGCGGCCGCGCTGAAGCAGGTCGACAGCGGTGAGTACAACCCGTGGGAATTCGTGCAGACCAACGTGATCGGCTCGCAGAACGTCATCGAGGCGGCCATCGACAGCGGCGTGAAGCGGGTCGTGGCGCTGTCCACCGACAAGGCGTCGAGCCCGATCAACCTGTACGGCGCGACCAAGCTGACCGCCGACAAGCTGTTCATCAACGGCAACCACTACGCGGCGGCGTACGACACCCGCTTCAGCGTCGTGCGGTACGGCAACGTGATGGGCAGCCGGGGCTCGATCATCCCGAAGTTCCGCGCGCTGCACGCCGCCGGGCAGTCGCTGCCGATCACCGACCTGCGCTGCACGCGGTTCCTGATCACGCTGCCGCAGGCGGTCGAGTTCGTCGTCGACACGTTCGACCTGATGACCGGCGGCGAGCTGTACGTGCCGCGGATCCCGTCGATGAAGGTCACCGACCTGGCCGCGGCGATCGCGCCCGGCGCGGCGATGCACGACGTCGGCCTGCGGCCCGGCGAGAAGCTGCACGAGGAGATGATCAGCCCCGAGGAAGGCCGCCGCGCGGTGTCCCTCGGCAACCGGTTCGTCCTGCAGCCGGACCTCGCCACCTGGGGTTTCCAGCCGCCGTCCGACGGCAACCCGGTCCCGGACGGCTTCCATTACGCCTCCGACACGAACGACCAGTGGTACTCGATCGAGGAGATCCGCAAGATCCTCGAAAGCGACGGGTGACCGTGCTGCCGTACGGACGCCAGTCGATCTCCGAGGCGGACATCGAGGCGGTCACCGCGGTCCTGCGCGGCGACTGGCTGACCACGGGACCGGCGGTCACGGCCTTCGAGAACGCGATCTCGGAGCTGTCCGGCGGCCACCGAGCCGTCAGCTGTACGTCGGGCACGGCCGCCCTCCACATCGCGTACGCCGCTCTCGGCCTCGGCCCCGGCGACGAGGTCATCACCACCCCCATGACGTTCGTGGCCACCGCCTCCTGCGCCGCCATCCTCGGCGCCCGCATCACCTTCGCCGACATCGACTACGAAACCGGCCTCATCGATCCAGAGGCTGTCTCCGCACTCCTCACCGAACAGTCCAGGGTCATCACCGCGGTCGACTTTGCCGGCCAATCTGCCGACTACCCAGCCCTCCAGTCCCTGGCCGACCGAGTCGGCGCGAAGACCCTCGCGGACGCGGCCCATTCCGTCGGCGGATCGGCGTACGGCCGCCCCATCGGCGACCTCGCCGACCTCACCACCATGTCGTTCTTCCCCACGAAGAACCTCACCACCGGCGAAGGCGGCGCCGTCGTCTGCAAGGACCCCGAGCTCGCCCAGCGGGCCCACGAGTTCCACTTCATCGGGCTCGTCCGCGACCCGTCCCGCTTCGAGCTCACCGACGAGGGTCCGTGGCACCAGGAGGTCCACGAGTACGGCGTGAACTACCGCCTCACCGACCTCGGCGCGGCGCTCGGCCTGTCCCAGCTCCGCCGGCTCGCCGAGTTCAAGCGCCGCCGTGCGGAGATCACCGCACGCTACAACGCGGCCCTCGCCGGGGTGGACGGCGTCCGTACGCCGGTCCAGCGCGCGGACGTCGACCCGATGTGGCACCTGTACCCGCTCCGCGTCCTCGGCGGGCGACGGCGCGAGATCTTCGAACGGATGCGGGCGGCCGGGATCGGCGTACAGGTCAACTACATCCCCGTGTACTGGCATCCGGTGTTCGCGCACCAGGGTTACCAGCGCGGCCTCTGCCCGAACGCCGAACGGTTCTACGCCGAGGAACTGTCCCTCCCCCTCTACCCGGACCTCACCGACGGCGACGCGGACCGGGTGATCGAGACCCTTCTGAACTTGGTTGGATAGCGTGACGAATGTGACCCGATCGAACCTGGTCGGCGGAGAGATGCTCGACTGGTCGGACCTGCACCCGGGCGACGCCCGCCCCGCGGCTGCCGGACCCGCGGCCGAGGCACTCCTGGCCGCCACTCTGACCCTTGACGCCGACGTCCTGCTCGCCGGCCCGCACGCCGCCGAGCTGGTCGAGTTCGTCGCGTCGCGGGTCGCGTCGGTCGACCTGCTGGTCCGCTCGGCCCCCGACGCCGAGGAACTTGCCGAACTCCTCGCCACCACCAAGGGCCAGGTCTTCTGCGGCTCCCTCGACCGTTTCGCGGTGGACGAGAAGGTGGACGCCGGGTACGACGTGGTTGTGGCGTTGGACGGGCTGGAGCGGGTGGTCGGGCCGGATACGGCTGGGTTCAGCTGGGGGGACTGTCTGGCGCGGCTCGGCGGGCTGCTCCGGTCTGAGGGGACCTTGTTGTTGGGGGCGGCCAACGGGTTTGGGTTCGAGCGGTTGGTGCAGCCGGATATTTCGGCGGCGTTGCCGCGGGACGAGGAGTGGGGGCGGGAGGTCGGGGACCGGGCGCCTGGTGGGCTCAAGCGGGTGAGGGCGGCTGTTGCGAGCGCCGGTCTGCGGGCTGAGCAGACGTACGCGGTGTTCCCCTCCTTGGTCCAGGCTGAGGTTGCCTTGACCGAGGTGGACGGGTTGGCGGCGGTGGTCGCGGCGCGGGCTGTTGCTTCGCGCAACGACGGGCCGGTGTTGATGGATCCGTACCGGGTGGTGCTGGATGCGGCTGACGCGGGGGTTGCGTTCGAGTTGGCGCCGGGCTGGTACTTCGTGGTGGGGGCGGAGGTGCCGGCGGTTCTTCCGGCGGGCGTCGTACCTGAGGGCGAAGGTGTTCTGTTGGAAGAGCACCTGCTGATGGCCCTGCGATGTGATGATCAGGCGGAGCTGCGCAGGGTGATCCCCACGTATGTCGCCTGGCTGGCGGGTGGTGGCGCGGGGTCGCCGGATAATGTGATTGTTGACGGGGGCTCCTATCGGTTGTTCGGGGAGCCGCAGGAGTTGGATGTTGTCGAGCACCTGCGGCGGTTTGCCACTCGGGTGCTGGAAGGCGGCGGCCGGGTGCCGTGGCCTGTCGCGGCCGACGCGCACCAGTTGACCGGACGGCTGGCGTCGATGGCCGGCATCACCGTGCCGGAGCCGGAGTTCACCCCGGACGAGGTGATCCGGCCGCGTGGCAGCGCCGAGCAACTGCGGACCGTCGCGCGCCTCGCGGACGAGCTCGCCCACGCGAGCGCCCGCGCCATCCTCTTCGAAGGGACCGTCTCGGGCATCCGCCGTTCCCGCCCGTACCGCGTCGGTCATGCGGTGATGAACCCGGCCCGCGTGATCCGCCGCCGCCTCCAGCGCGTACTCAAGAAGGTACGCCGCTGATGCACCACGCCAACCACTTCTACGGGCACGCCAACATCATGGCGACGTACGCCGGCCTGTCGAAACCGCCGCGCATCTGGGGCTACCTGCAGCACGGCTGGAACATCCTCGACGGGTTCGCGTACGGCACGAACTTCGCGCCCGGCATGCCGAAGTTCGTCTGGTCGGACAGTGTCCGGCGCCGCGGGCACGCGCTCGGCCTGCGCAACTACTCGGTGATCGGCTCCGTCTGGCTGTACCTGCTGAAGACCCACCCGGAGCTCGCCACCCCGGACAAACGGGCCAAAGGCACCATCTTCTACCCGTTCCACGGCTGGGAGGGTCAGCACGTGCTCGGCGACCACGGCCGGATCGTTGCCTCGATCAACGAGCACGAGACCGGCCCGGTGACCGTCTGCCTGTACTGGAACGAGTACGACAAGCCCGCGATCCGCGACGTCTACAAGGACGCCGGATTCCGGGTGATCACGCACGGCTACCGCGGCCTGCACTGGCGGCGGACGAACGCGAAGTTCCTGCTCAACCAGCTCCGCGAACTGCGCAAGCACGAGCGGGTCGCGTCGAACAGGCTCAGCTCGGCGGTTCTGTACGGCGGCTCGCTCGGTCTGCGGGCGGGGGTCTACGGTGATCCCATGGTGCTGGAGAACGAGCACCCGTCGTTCGGCGGTCAGGCGCGGATCAAGCGGCTGTGGCCGGAGATGGACCAGCCGTACGTCCCGGCGCGGGTCGCCCGCGAGTTCACCGACACCGAACTGGGCGTCGACCACGTCGCCGGACCCGCAGAAATCCGGGAGATGTTCCGATGGAACAGCTGAAGATCGGGATCATCACGCAGGTTCGCGTGACGAGTACCCGGCTGCCGGCGAAGGTCCTGCTGACCGTCGCCGGCCGTTCGTACCTCGAACACCACCTCGACCGGCTGAGCCGCACCGGCCTCCCGGTGATCGTCGCGACCACCACGAACTTCAACGACAACCTCGTCGTGCAGCTGTGCAACGAGGACGGGTTCCCGGTGTTCCGCGGCAGCGAGGACGACGTACTGAGCCGGTTCGCGGGTGCGGCCCGCGAGCACGACCTGGACGGGATCGTCCGGGTCACCTCGGACTGCCCGCTGATCGATCCGGAGATCGTTGCCGCGGGCGTCGATCGCTGGCGGGCCGAGAACGACCTGGACCTCTACATCTCGAACTGCCTGGAGCGGACCTACCCGCGCGGCATGGACTTCGAGATCTTCTCCGCGGCTCGGCTGTACGACGCGGAGCGGAACGCCACGCTCAAGGCCGACCGCGAGCACGTGACGTCGTACCTGCACCAGAACCGGTCGGGCGAGATGCGGCTGCTGAACCTCCCGTGGTCCGGCGGTGGGTCGCAGTACCGGCTGACGCTGGACACCGCGGACGACTGGAAGTTGCTCGACGCCCTGATCGAGGACTTCGACGCTTCCCGCCTCGGCTGTGCCGACCTGGTCAGAATCCTGGACGAGCACCCGGAGCTGGCCACGCTGAACGCGCACATCGAACAGAAGAAACTCGGCGAGTAGCAGGTTTCATGCCCTCGGCTACGGCAGAATTGCCGTGATGACCACCAACGATCCGGCCGGGGACGCCGACCACGGCGTGAACGCGGCGCGCGCCAAGTCCTTCGGCGCCGTCGCGGCCGCGTACGACGCGGGCCGGCCGACGTTCCCGTTCGAGGCGCTGACCTGGATCCTCGGCCCGGGCCGCGGGCTGCAGGTGCTCGACCTGGGCGCCGGGACCGGCAAGCTGTCCGCGGTGGCCGCCGCGCTCGGGCACCACGTGATCGCGGTCGACCCGTCGCCGGAGATGCTCGAGGTCTGCCGCCGCCGCCCCGGGGTCGACACGATGGCCGGCGCGGCCGAGTCGATCCCGCTCGCGCAGGCGTCGGTGGACGCGGTCATCGTCGGGCAGGCCTTCCACTGGTTCGACCACGCCCGGGCGCTGCCGGAGATCGCCCGGGTGCTGCGCCCGAACGGCGTACTCGGCCTGCTCTGGAACAACCCGGACACGGTGGTGCCGTGGGTACGCCGGATCTGGCAGGTCATGCAGGGGGACGGATTCGGGGGCAGCGACCGGTTCGAGCCGCTGCCGATCCTGGAGCAGTCGAACCTGTTCACGATGATCGAGCAGGCCCGGTTCCGGCACTGGCACGACCTGGACCGCGGCGGTCTGCGGCAGCTGGCCCAGTCGCACTCGCGGGTCGCCGTACTCAAGGAGTCCCGGCGCGAGCAGGTGCTGGAACAGGTCAACCTGATCTACGACCACACCGCCCGGCCGCCGGAGCCGCTGCGGATGCCGTACCTGACCGACTGCTTCCGGGCGCACCCGAGCGAGTTCGCGAACTACCGCCGTACGATCACCGGTCCCGTGGCGCCGCACCTCTGAAGCCGCTAACGTGCACCTGTTCGGTCCAGTGAAGGGGAACTCATGGACGAAGAGATGGTGCGCGAGCGGGACGCCCGCGCGTACGAAGCGGTCCACGACGCGGCCGACTTCACCGAGCTGAAACGGCGCTACAAGAACTTCGTCGTACCGTGGACGATCGCCTTCATGGCGTGGTACCTCGCGTACGTCGCCTGCAACAACTGGGCCCGTGGCTTCATGAGCCACAAGGTGGTCGGCCATGTGAACGTGGCGCTGATCTTCGGCCTCTTGCAGTTCGTGTCGACGTTCGTGATCGCGGCCCTGTACGGCCGGTTCGCGAACCGGAAGCTCGACCCGTTGGCCCACGGCCTGAACGCCAAGTACAAGAGGGAGCGGCGCCGGTGAACGCACTTCTGGTCCCGCTGGCCACCGAACCTGGCAACCGGGCACTGACCATCTCGCTGTTCACCGCGGTCGTTGCCGTGACGCTGTACATCACCTGGTGGGCGTCCCGGCAGAACAAGACCGCGGCCGACTACTACGCCGGCGGCCGCTCGTTCAGCGGCGCGCAGAACGGCCTCGCGGTCGCGGGCGACTACATGTCCGCGGCGTCGTTCCTCGGCATCTCCGGCCAGATCGCCCTCTACGGGTACGACGGTTTCCTGTACTCGATCGGCTTCCTGGTGGCCTGGCTGGTCGCCCTGCTGCTGGTCGCCGAGCTGCTGCGGAACTCCGGCCGCTTCACGATGGCCGACCAGCTCGCGTTCCGGATGCGGCAGAAGCCGGTCCGGACCGCGGCCGCGACGTCGACGATCGTGGTGTCGATCTTCTACCTGCTCGCCCAGATGGTCGGCGCGGGCTCGCTCGTCGGGCTGCTGCTCGGCGTCAAGAGCGAGGGCGTGAAGGCCGCGGTGATCGTCCTGGTCGGCGCGCTGATGATCATCTACGTGACGATCGGCGGCATGAAGGGCACCACCTGGGTGCAGATCGTGAAGGCCGTACTGCTGATGGCCGGCACCGTCGTGATCACGTTCCTGGTGCTGCTGAAGTTCCACTTCAACATCTCGACGCTGCTCGGCTCGGCGGCGGCCAAGTCCGGCCACGGCGAGTCGTTCCTGCAGCCGGGCCTGCTGTACGGCAAGGACTTCACCGGCCAGATCGACTTCCTGTCCCTCGGCCTCGCGCTCGTCCTCGGTACGGCGGGCCTCCCGCACATCCTGATCCGCTTCTACACGGTGCCGGACTCCCGCTCCGCGCGGCGCTCGGTGCAGTGGGCGATCGGCCTGATCGGCGTGTTCTACCTGATGACGCTGGCGCTCGGGTTCGGTGCCGCGGCGCTGCTGAACACCGGCAAGGGCTCGGCGGTCGCGGAGTCGAAGGGCAACGTGGCGTCGCCGCTGCTGGCCGAGTCGGTCGGCGGTGGCGCCGGGTCGCTCGGCGGGTCGATCCTGCTGGCGCTGATCGCGGCGGTCGCGTTCGCGACGATCCTCGCGGTGGTCGCGGGGCTGACGCTGACGTCGGCGTCGTCGTTCGCGCACGACCTGTACGCGAACGTCATCTCGAAGGAGAAGCCGACCGAGAAGCAGGAACTGCGGGTCGCGCGGTTCGCGGCGATCGGGATCGGCGCGGTGGCGATCGCGCTGGCGATCCCGGCGCAGAAGCTGAACATCGCGTTCCTGGTCGCGCTGGCGTTCGCGGTCGCGGCCTCGGCGAACCTGCCGGCGCTGCTGTTCAACCTGTTCTGGAAGCGGTTCAACACCTCGGGCGCGGTGTGGAGCATCTACGGGGGCCTGATCTCCGCCGTGGTGCTGGTGATCTTCTCGCCGGTGGTGTCCGGCAACGGCGAGAAGTCGATGATCACCGGTACGGACTTCCACTGGTTCCCGCTCTCCAACCCGGGCATCGTGTCGATCCCGCTGGGCTTCCTGTTCGGCGTCGTCGGGACGTACCTCGGCAAGGACAAGTCCAGTGAGCAGCGGTACGCCGAGCTCACCGTCCGCGCCTTCACCGGCGCGGGCGCGGAGGGTGCCACCAAGCACTGACGCAGTACCCCTCAGGGCCGGCTCGCACTGTGCGAGCCGGCCCTTTGTCGTGAGCCGTTGACGCACGTGTAGCCGTGCCGTAACAATGAGCCACACGCCGCGCAAGAAATGAGCAATCTGGCGAAAGTTTTGAACTCTTCTCTGTCCGCCCCATCAGGAGAGGTCTCATGCGCATACCCCGTTGGCGGTTGCTGACCGCCCTGCTGGCCGCGAGTCTCGCGGCCGCACCACTCGTGGCCCCCGCCCAGGCCGCCGAGGCCGCGGGCAATCTCGCAGCCGGCAAGCCCGCCTCGGCCAGCAGCAGTACGCAGAACTACGTCGCGTCGAACGTGACCGACGGCAACCAGAGCAGCTACTGGGAGAGCGCGAACAACGCGTTCCCGCAGTGGGTGCAGGTCGACCTCGGCTCGTCCGTCCCGACCGACCAGGTCGTACTCAAGCTCCCGACCACCGACTGGGGCGCCCGGGACGAGACCCTCGCGATCCAGGGCAGCACCGACGGGCAGAACTTCACCGACCTGTCCGCCTCCGCGGCTCGTACCTTCAGCCCACCGGGCAACACCGTGACGGTCGACTACGGTACGGCGACCACCCGGTACGTCCGGGTCCGGATCACCGCCAACACCGGCTGGCCCGCGGGTCAGCTGTCGGAGCTCGAGGTCTACGGACCGGCGACCGGTGACACCCAGGCTCCCACCGCCCCGGGCAGCCTGGCCTACACCGAACCCGGCGCCGGGCAGATCAAGCTCACCTGGAACGCGTCGACGGACAACGTCGGCGTGACCGGGTACGACGTCTACGCGAACGGGCAGCTGCGCACGAGCGTGACCGGGCTGACCTACACGGATAACCAGCCGGCCAACGTGTCGGTGTCGTACTACGTCCGCGCGAAGGATGCTGCAGGCAACCAATCGTCGAACAGTAACACCGTCACGCGGAACGGCAGCGGCGGGCCGAGCAGCAACCTCGCGCTGCACAAGCCGATCACCGCGTCCGGGTACACGTTCACCTACGTACCGGCGAACGCGAACGACGACGACGTCACGACGTACTGGGAAGGGAATGCCAGCCCGGCCACGTTGACGACGCAGCTCGGTGCGAACGCGGACGTCAGCTCGGTCGTCGTCCGGCTGAACCCCGATCCGGCGTGGGGTGCGCGGACGCAGACCTTCTCGATCCTCGGCCGTGAGCAGAGCGCCTCCGGCTTCACCACGATTGT
This sequence comes from Kribbella sp. NPDC059898, assembly GCF_042730855.1. Lineage (NCBI taxonomy): Bacteria > Bacillati > Actinomycetota > Actinomycetes > Propionibacteriales > Kribbellaceae > Kribbella > Kribbella sp. NPDC059898. The sequence continues at coordinate 885,061 of NZ_JBHWKR010000001.1, read as the reverse complement.
TGGTTCGGCCAACTACTCGTTCGATCCGGCGAGCGGGAACTCGGTGACGATCCCGGTCAGCGCGCGAGTGGCCGACGTACGGCTGAACTTCACCGGGAACACCGGCGCACCGGCCGGGCAGGTGGCCGAGCTGCAGGTGCTCGGCGTACCGGCGCCGAATCCGGATCTCACGCTCTCCGGCGTTTCCTGGACGCCGACGGCGCCGGTCGAGACCGACATGATCACGGTGCGGGCGACGGTGAACAACGGCGGTACCGCCGGCTCAGGCGCAACCGACGTGAACTTCTACCTCGGCGACACCAAGGTCGGTACGGCGGCCGTCGGCGCGCTGGCCGCCGGCGCTTCGACCACCGTCAGCGCGTCGATCGGGACCCGCGACGCGGGCTCGTACACCTTGAGCGCGAAGGTCGACGAGGCCAACACAGTGATCGAGCAGAACGACGGGAACAACACCGCGAACGCCTCCGGACCGCTAGTAGTGACTCCGGTGGCCAGCTCGGACCTCGTCGCCTCCGCGGTGAGCTGGACGCCGGGCAATCCGTCGGCAGGCAACACCGTTTCCTTCTCGGTGTCCTTGAAGAACCAGGGCAGTGTCGCCTCGGGGTCCGGTGCGCACGGGATCACGCTCACGGTGCTGAACGGGTCGTCCGTGGTGACGACGCTGACCGGTGCGTACAACGGTTCGATCGCGGCCGGTTCGACCACGCCAGCCATTGCCCTGGGCAACTGGACGGCGGCGAACGGGCGCTACACGGTGCGCGTCGTACTGGCGGACGACGCCAACGAGTTGCCGGTGAAGCGGACCAACAACACCAGCGACCGGCCGTTCTTCGTCGGGCGCGGCGCGAACATGCCGTATGACCACCTCGAGGCCGAGGACGCCGCGGTCGGCGGCGGCGCGACCGTGATCGGGCCGAACCGGACGATCGGCGACCTGGCCGGCGAGGCGTCCGGGCGGCGCGCGGTCACGCTGAACAGCAACGGCGCGTACGTCGAGTTCACCACCCGGGCCACGACGAACACGCTGGTCACGCGGTTCTCGATCCCGGATTCCGCGGGCGTCGGCGGGCAGTCGTCGACGCTCAGCGTCTACGTGAACGGGACCTTCGCGAAGACGTTGCCGCTCACCTCGAAGTACGCCTGGCTGTACGGCGCGGAGGCGTCGCCGAACAACTCGCCCGGGTCGGGGCCGGCGCGGCACATCTACGACGAAGCGAACCTGATGCTCGACCAGATGTACCCGGCCGGGACGAAGATCCGGCTGCAGAAGGACCCGGCGAACGGTACGACGTACTCGATCGACTTCGTCGACACCGAGGCTGCTGCGGCCCTGGGGAACCCGGGTGCCGGGTTCGTGACGCCTGCCGGATTCACCCAGCAGGACGTGCAGAACGCGCTCGACCAGGTACGGCAGGACAGCACGCTGCAAGGTGTATACCTGCCGCCGGGCGACTACCAGACGTCGTCGAAGTTCCAGGTGTACGGGAAGGCCGTGAAGGTGATCGGCGCCGGGCCGTGGTTCACCCGGTTCCGCGCGCCGGACACGCAGGACAACACCGACATCGGCTTCCGGTCCGAGGCGTCGGCGAACGGGTCGACGTTCAGCGGGTTCGCGTACTTCGGCAACTACACGTCGCGGATCGACGGGCCGGGGAAGGTGTTCGACTTCTCCGGTACGGCGAACATGACCATCGACAACGTCTGGGTCGAGCACATGGTCTGCCTGTACTGGGGTTCGAACACCGACACGTCGACGATCAAGAACTCCCGGATCCGGGACACGTTCGCCGACGGCATCAACATGACGAACGGGTCGGCCGGGAACACCGTCAGCAACAACGAGGCACGGTCGACCGGTGACGACAGCTTCGCGCTGTTCAACGCCACCGACAACGGCGGCGGCGAGGTGCGGGACAACGTCTTCGAGAACCTGTCCGCGACGCTGACCTGGCGGGCCGCCGGGTTCGCGGTGTACGGCGGGACGAACAACATCTTCCGGAACCTGTACGCGGCGGACATGCTCACGTACCCGGGGATCACGATCAGCTCGCTGGACTTCGGCATCCCGATGAACGGCTTCGGCGCGACGCCGCCGACGCAGTTCCAGAACGTGTCCGTGGTCCGCTCCGGCGGCCACTTCTGGGGCAACCAGGCGTTCGGTGCGGTCTGGGTCTTCTCGGCGTCGAAGATCTTCCAGGGCATCCGGGTGTCCGACCTCGACATCGTCGACCCGACGTACTCCGGAATCATGTTCCAGACCAACTACGTCGGCGGCAGTCCACAGTTCCCGGTCGCCGACACGATCTTCACCAACACGACGATCACCGGCGCCCACAAGTCCGGCGACGCCTTCGACACCAAGTCCGGCTTCGGCATCTGGGCCAACGAACTCCCCGAACCCGGCCAAGGCCCCGCCCGCGGCGAGGTCACCTTCACCAACCTGACCCTCGCCAACAACACCACCGACATCCAGAACACCACCACAACCTTCACCATCCACCGCAACTAGTACCCGCAGCCAACCTGAACTGTGGGAACAGCAACTCGGGGAGTGCGCCCATCCGGCAGATGTGCGCACTTCCCCTCTTGTGCCAGGCAGTCCCTCGCACCGACACGCACACTCCGCCACAGCCGCGCCCCCGGGCAGGCCCCGCCCGCCGAACCAGCAGCCACGCGACACAGCGACCAACGAGCGGGCGGCCGAATGCACTACACAGAACCCGAACGCAAGACGCGGCACGCAGCGCGGGAGCACGGGAGCACGGGAGCACGGGAGCACGGGAGCACGGGAGCACGGGAGCACGGGAGCACGGGAGCGCGGGAGCACGGGAGCACGGGAGCACGGGAGCACGGGAGCACGGGAGCACGGGAGCGCGGGAGCGCGGGAGCGCGGGAGCGCGGGAGCGCGGGAGCGCGGGAGCGCGGGAGCGCGGGAGCGCGGGAGCGCGGGAGGCGAGCACAGCACACAGAACGCAGGACGCCGGCACGGGATGCCGGACGCGCGACGCGGGACGGGTGTGCACGGGCGCAGCGCGGATCCGGCTCTGTTCGTCAGGTTGTCGAGGGTGGCTGCAGCGGGTGCGGGCGAAGTGCAGGATCCTGGCCAGTGGCGCATTCGATCAGGTGGTTCGAGCGCCTGTGCACGGACTCGGCACTCGACAGCCCACCTGCGCCGACTGCCGACCCGCCGCGGCGAACAGCACACCGGAACCGGATCGGTACACCGGACTGGGCAAGCGCGTGGAGTCGCCCCGTCGGGCTCGAACAAGCCCCAGAACGGGCGGATCAGACTGCAGTGGCGGCTTGGTCCCAGGGGTTGGTGGAGGTGAGTTTCAGGTCTTCGGCTGATGGGTTGTCGGGCGGGAGGTGCTCGCCCCAGATCGCGAGGTAGGTGGCGGCGCGCAACGCTTCCTCGTCATGGCCGGCTTTTCGCGGGTTGGTGACCGATCGACGTGCGGCGGCACGGTACCGAGGCGCATCGTCGAAGGGTGCGTCGCCCGTGGGCGATCGGCCGACGTCCGACACCTCGGGTCGTGGCCACGACAGTGGTGATGCGATCTCAGGAAGCAGTCCCGGGCGGGGTGGTGGGTCGGCCCAGATCGGTCGGGTGACGTGCACGACATCGTTGGTGATGGTGATCTGCCAGTGGCCGTTGTGCAGGTCGGTGTGGTCGCTGCGGCACAGGAGAACGAGATTCGAGACGGCCGTGGTTCCGCCGTCCACCCAGTGGATCAGGTGATGGGCCTCGCACATCACCGGCGGGGCTCCGCAGACCACGCAGCCTCTGTCGCGGGTGTTCAGGGCACGGCGGATCGCCTTGGTGACCAGGCGTTCGCAGCGGCCGACGTCCAACGGTTCGGAGTTCGACCCGAGGACGATCGGGATGATGTTCGCGTCACAGGCCAGTCGGCGGACCGCGGCCGCGGACAGGCCGTTGCTGTAGACGGTTTGCCCGACCCCGTCCGCGGTGGCGGCTTTCAGGTCCTCGAAGTCGATGGTGACGGTGATGTTCGCCTTCGCACCGAAACCTGGTACGACGCCGCGGCCGGCCGCGGCGCCCTGCCGGGTGGAACTACTCGTCGCGGTGCCGTCGCGGTCCAGGGGCGCGGAGTCGCCGTCAGGTGCGGGACTGGTTGTCGGCGCCGCACCCGTCGCGTCGGTCGCCGCCGCGCCCGCTCCCGTACCCGACCCCGCCGCGCCCCCACCCGAGCCCGCCGTTCCCGGCGCCGCAGTTTCTGACGCCGCAGTTCCTGACGCGCCTGCTCCTGACGCTGCGGTCGCCGGCATTGCGGTCGCCGGCATTGCGGTTCCTGAGGTTCCGGTTCCTGGCGCTGTGGTGTCCGGTGGTGCGGGTCTGGTTGTTGGGCGGGGGATGGTGGGGGACGGGACACCGGCGTCGAGGGCGGTCGCGGCCAGGGTCAGGGCGGCGGTGAGGGCGTCGGCCTGACGCTTTTCGCGGGGACGCGGGTCGGGGGCGCCGTCGATGGTCTTGTGGGGGCGGGCGCCAGTGGTGATCAGGGTGCGGAGGAGTTCGGCGTTCTCGTTCGCCAGGTAGCCCTTGAACTTCACACCGCGATCGACAGCGGACAAGGTGAGCGACTCACGGGCGGCGGCTTTGTGTTCTTCGGGTTCGAGGCCGTCGGTGTCAAGGATGTCGCGGGCCTGGATCGTGGCCTTGCGCAGATCGGCGGGGGCCAGGTGGCGGGCGAGGCGGACCAGTTCGGCCTCGGCGACGTCGAGGTCTTCGACCGGCACCGTCGAGGGAGCCTTCTCCAGCTCCAGCACGATCGCCTCGGCCTGCGCGGGGCGCAGCACCACCTTCGAGCATTCGTCACCGGCCAGCGCGGCACTCACCGCGGAGTACCTGGGTAAGGCATGGGCGAGTTGGACGTCGCGGCGGGCGCGGTAATGGTCGAGGCGGTAGCGGTACTCGATGTACTGGACCGTGTCACGGGCGCCCACCCGTTCGGCGTACCCGGTCTTGTCCAACGCGGCGATCAGCCGCAGCCGACGGGTCTCGATATGGGCGAGGTCGGCGTCGGCCTGATCGAGCGCACGCACGAGCTCGTCCTCGCTCATCACCTCCGGCGCCTTGTCCATGCCGACGACTCTAGACACACCCTCCGACAGTTTTCAAAGCCAGAACCCCTTGGAAATAAAGAAGTTTGTTGTCCACACCTGTGGATCTTGCCTCAGGCAATCAAACAACACCGCAGGCCGCTTGGTGGTGCCGTTATCCACTGAGCTCATTCCGCGTAGCTCTGGTCAGCAACGGACGCGCGGTGGGGGTCAGGGCGTGGAGGGCGGTGCCTTGGGTTCGGTGGGTGGTGATGAGGCCGGCGGCTCGGAGGATTCGGGTGTGGTCAGAGGTGGAGGCGAGGGAGATGCCCAGGCGGCGGGACAGTTGGGTTGTGGTGGCGGGGTGAGTCAGGGAGCGGAGGACGGCGGCCCTGGTGCGGCCCAGGAGGTCCGCGAGGGCGTCCGTCGTGGTGGGGTCGGCGTCGGGTTCGGCGAGGTCGGCGCAGGGGTAGACGAGCACGGGGCGTCGGTTGGGGGCGTCCAGGGCCAGGCAGCTCGTGACCAGCGGGGACGGGTACAGTTCGAGGCCGCGGCCGTTCAGGTGGATGTCAACGGTCCGGTTCTCAGTGGGGCCGTACGTCGTCAGGACCGGAGTACTCCACTCGATATCTGGATGCAGCGACGACAGGAGTCCGTCGATTCCGCCGTGGAGCAAGGCTTGTGAGCGGATACCCAGGTCGGCCCCGTAGCGCCGCTGGAGTTCGGCCGACGACGGCATCAGCACCTGTTGATGGAAGTCCCGGACCGCGTTCCCGAGAGCGCGACGCGACCCGGCGCCACCTTCCAGCAGACCGCGCATGTAGCGGTCGATCTCCGCGGGCAGCCACGGTTCCAACTCGTCGCGGATGACGGACGACGGCGTCTCCGTCAACGCCTCGACCGCCGGCTCCAGACCGGGCGCACCCACCTCCGGCGTCAGGAAGTCCGGGAACAACCCACCGGGCGAGATCAGCTTGAACAGTGGGCGCATCGACCCCTGTACTCGCGGCGCGGCCGACCGCCGCCAGCGCCGTGCCGTCGGGGTGATCGACCGGTCGCCCAGGGCCCGGGCCGCGAGCGCGGCCTCCCACAGCGGGTGTGGCTCGACCGGGAACGTGATCCGGCCGAGGTCCGCCGCGGTGAAGTGGACCCTGATCATCCCCCGATTGTGAACGCCGCGAGGACCGTGCGACAGACCTCTTCGGTTCAGACCGAATCCGGTCGCGGCGCCGCGTCGTACCCTCGGACGCTGGCCGGATGAAACGTCTGGCGCTCCTCACCGCCCTCCTGCTCCTGACCGCACCGACGGCCGGCGCGACCACGGTCAACCGGCCGACGGAGTACGTCGTGTCCACCACTCCCGGCGACACCCTCGAAGGGATCGCGGTGACACCGGACGGCACGATGTACGTGACCAGCGTCGGCAGCGGCGCCGTGTACCGCGGCAGCACGCGCACGCCGCACCTCACCCGGTTCCTCGCGCCCGGCAGCGACGGCCGTACGTCGGCCACCGGCATCCACGTGGACCGCTGGGGCCGGGTCCTGATCGCCGGCGCGAGCACCTCGAAGCTCTTCCTGTACGACGCCCACGGCCGCCTGCTCGCCGTACGCAGGGCAGCGGACGGCTCGTTCCTGAACGACTTCACGATCGCCGGCGATACCGTGTACGTGACGGATTCCGCACACAACCAGATCTGGCGCGCGCCGCTCACCCGCGCCGGGCTCGGCGAGCTCGAACCGTGGATCACCCGCGACCAGATCCAGCCGACGCCGTACTTCCTGAACGGCATCGTCACCAACGGCAAGGTGCTGCTGATCGGCGAGCAGGGCCAGGACGTCACGTACCGGGTCGACCTGCGGACCAAGCAGGTCCGCGTCGTGAACGTCCCGAACGGCATCCTCTCCGGCGACGGCTACCTGCTCGAAGGACACCGCCTGTACGCCCTCTACAACGCCGGCGGCGGGAAGTACGTGACCAGATTCGCGCTGCTGAACGACGACCTCACGACGGCGACGCTGATCGCCGACTCGGGCCCGGGCGCGGCCGGTGCCACCCCGACGACGATCGCCCGCGACCGCGGCCGGCTGTTGTGGGTGAACAGCCAGCTCGACCTCGCGCCCGGTACGCCGCCGTACACCGTCAGCGTCGTACCGGGGCTTCGTTAGAGGTCGTCGGTCACCCGGGCGAGCACGGCGCCGGCCTGGAGGACGAGCGTGCGGTCGGCTTCGTCTAGGCGGCTGAGGACCTTTGCGAGTTCGTCAGCTGCCTGTTGTCCGGATGCCGCCACGGTCTCGGCGCCCGCGTCGGTGAGCACGACCGCGGTCGCGCGGCCGTCGACCGGGTCCGGTTCGCGCCGGACCAGGCCGGCCTCCTCCAGGCCCGCGACCGTGGTGGTCGCGGTCGGCTGCGAACACGGCACCCGGGCGGCGATCTCGCCGATCCGGATCGGCTGCTCGTCCGCGATCAGCATCAGGGCCAGGAACTGCGTCGGGTGCATCAGGGACGTGGTCCGGCTCCGACGCAGATGCCGGACGATCCGGTGCATGCTGACCAGCAGCTGCAACGCTTCCTGCGCCATCGCGATCACCTCCGTCGGGAAGCGCCATCCTGGCACAGTCATCCAAATTTCTCCTACCGCAGCAACGTGATCTCCGGCCGGTAGAGATCCAGCCAGGTCGCCAGCGACAGCGTCTGTTCCAGCTGCCTACGGGCCGAGCCGTCGGCCGCGGTCGCCAGTTGCTGCACACTCTTCCGGTCCACCAGTTCGAACACCGGATGACGCTCGGCGACGAGTTCGCGGACCTGCCCGGCCAGCGTCGCGACGTACGCCGGGTCCTGTGTCTGTGGGTACGGCGACTTCCGCCGGTCCACCACCGACTGCGGCAACACGTCCTGGGTGGCGGCCCGGAGCAGGCTCTTCTCGTGGCCGTCGAAGGTCTTCAGCGACCACGGAGTGTTGTATACGTATTCAACGAGCCGGTGGTCACAGAACGGGACTCGGACCTCCAGCCCGACGGCCATGCTCATCCGGTCCTTGCGGTCCAGCAGGATCCGCACCATCCGGGTCAGGTGCAGGTAGCAGACCTTGCGCATCGCCCACTCGTCGTCGGACTCGCCGTCCAGCCGTTCGACCTCCCGGACCGCCTCGGCGTACCGGTCGCGCAGATGCCCGCCGAGATCGAGCTGCTTCAGCACGTCCTTCCGCAGTACATGCGGCTGGTTTCCGTGCCGCCGCGATGCCAGGTACGCGATCCACGGGAAGATCGGCTTGTTCCGTACGTCGGGATCGTGGAACCACAGGTACCCGCCGAACACCTCGTCGGCCGACTCGCCCGACAGCGCGACCGTCGACTGCTCGCGGATCGCCGAGAACAGCAGGTACAGCGAGGCGAAGATGTCGCCGCCCAGCGGGGCATCGTTGGCGCGGACAACCTTCCGGCGGATCTCCGGATCCGTCAGCGCGGCGTTGTCCAGCACGATGTCCGAGTGCTGCGAGTGCACCAGGTCCGCGACGTCGTGCACGTACGGCGTGTCCGGCGTACCGCGGAGCTCGTCGGGCTGGAAGTTCTCCTCCTGCCCGACGAAGTCGACCGCGAAGCTGCGGACCTTCCGCCCTTCCTCGGCCAGCTGGCCGGCGGCGAGCGCGGTGATCGCACTGGAGTCGAGACCACCGGACAACAGCACACACTTCGGTACGTCGGCCACGAGCTGCCGGCGGGTGATGTCGTCGAGGAGTTCCCGGATGTGCGCGACCGAGGTGTCCTGGTCATCGACGTGCTGCTTGGTCTCGAGACGCCAGTACACGCTGGTATGAACGCCGTTCCGGTCCACCGTGACGACAGTCCCCGGCTCGACCTCGTGCATCCCGGCCCACAGCGCGGCGCCGGGCGTCTTCGACACCGTGAGCAGCTCGCGCAACCCGTCGGCCTCGACCACGGCCGGTACGGCGGGGTTCGCGAGGATCGCCTTCGGTTCGGAGCCGAACAGCACGCCGTCCGCGGTCGGGTAGTAGAAGAACGGCTTGATGCCCATCCGGTCGCGGACCATCACCAGGGTCTCGGTCCGCGGGTCCCAGATCGCCAGCGCATACATGCCGTTCAGCCGTTCCGCGAACGCGGTGCCCCATTCGGCGTACGCCCGCAGTACCACCTCGGTGTCCGAGTCGGTCGTGAACGGGTGGCCGCGGCGGCGGAGCTCGTCGCGCAGCTCGGTGTAGTTGTAGACCTCACCGCTGTAGACCATCCCGAGCGTGACGTCCCCGGCCTCGGTCGTCATCGGCTGTTCGCCGCCGGGCAGGTCGATGACCGCGAGTCTGCGGTGGCCGAGCGCCACATGTCTGGAGTACCAGGTGCCGCGCGCGTCCGGTCCGCGGCAGCACATCGTCTCGGTCATCGCTTCGACGACCGCCCGCTCCGCCTCGAGGTCCTGCCGGTACGCCACCCATCCGGTGATGCCACACATCCGGTTGCTCCCCTCTGCCAGAGATACATTCCATTCCAATGTATTTCTGGCGGAGAGTGACGACAACGCTCGCTTGAGTGACTAACCTCTCAGAGGTGCGTGGCGACGACCCCGAGCGCGAACGCCAGCCCCGCGAGCCCGAGCATCGCGCCGGCCAGCTTGACCAGCCGGCGCTGCAGAACAGGCAGCTCGGCCGCGGTCGCGAACACCCGCTGCGGCCAGTGCCGCCAAGAGACGTACCAGAAGATCCCGGTGGCGATCAGCAGCAGCAGCCCTTTGATGGCGTGGATCTGCCAGTGGTCGTGGTCGATCAGCAGCATCCCCACCCCGGTCACCGCGATCGCCGCCACCAGCCCGACCACCTTCCACCGGTTGCCCGAGGCAATCACCGCGGTCAGCATCTCCCGCCCCTCACGATCCGCCCCGAAGTACTTCTTCACCTTCGGCTGCACCACGAACAACGAGTAAGCCATCCCACCCACCCAAGCCGCCGCCAACCCCGCATGCACCACCGCCAGGATCGCCATAGTCACCCCCAGAAGGTAGTCCCGCCCCAGTCCACCACCCGGTAGCCTCGCGGCCATGGATCCGTGGCAGACGTTGACCACCGACTACGAGCAACGCCGATCGCGGGAGGACTCGCTCGACCGGCTGATGGAATGGGACGCCCAGCGGTCGATGATCGGCTCCGTCGAGGGCCGGACGATCCTGGACGTCGGCTGCGGCAACGGCCAGAAGGCGATCGAACTCGTCACGCACCACGGCGCCGCGTCGGCCGTCGGGGTGGACATCGGCGCCGAGTTCCTGCCCGGGCCGGCCGAGGTCGCCTTCCACACGGCGGACCTGTCGTCCCTGGACGAACTCGACGTCTTGGAGGGCCGCCGGTTCGACGTGGTCCTGTTCCTCCAGACCCTGGCCTACGCGCGCGACCGCGCCCGGACACTCCGCACGGTGCGCTCGCTGATGACGGAGGACGGCGTACTGGTGGTCTCGATGGCCCATCCGATCCGGTACGCCGTCGAGCGCTCCGAGCGGGACGGGGTCGGGATCGGGGACGCGTACCACGCGGTCGGGCCGTACTCGTACCCGTCGCTGTGGAACCCGGAGATCACTGTCACCCACACCACCGACACGTTCTCGACCATCCACAACGCGCTGACCGGCAACGGCTTCGGCGTCGAGGAGATCCTCGAACCGCAACTATCGGACGAAAAGAAGCAGCGCTACCCGCACAAACAGGCGTGGCTGTCCAAGTACGTCGGCATCATCATCCTCCGGGCACGGCCGGCATGAACGAGGTCCAGGTACTCCATCGCACGGGTCAGTGGTGCCACGGCCGGCGGCTCGGGAATGTCGTGGCGTACGACGTACGGATCCTCCCGCAGTACCAGGTTGCCGGGCGGCCGACGGTGGACCGGAGCTATCTGCTGCTCGGGGAGGGGGTGCAGCTCACCAGGCCGGCCGTCTTCGGGGGGACGATGGAGGGCTGGTGGTACGTCGACCTCGTGGAGATCGAGTACGCCGAACGCGGGCTGGTCGTGCACGACATGTACGTCGATCTGCTGATACCGCCGGCGGCCCAGCGGTACCAGGTCCTGGACCTGGAGGAGCTGGCCGACGCCCTGCGGGAGGGGCAGATCACGCCGGCCCAGTGCGCCGACACCCTCACTGCCACCCAGCAGTTCGTCAACCGCTACCTCCGCGGCCCGGAGGAAGGCCCGATCGGCCCCGCCCACCACTTCCCACCCGAGCCCGTCACCACCCTCGCCCAACTCCCCTCGTTGCTCGACGGCTCCGCCGAGTCGTGAGAATCGGCGACGAAATACCGGGCGATTTCGCCGCCTCGATCCACGACTCGGCGCTGAAGGCGAGAGCCGAACGCCACGACTCGCGGGGGGGTACGCGGGGATGGCGGTCCGCGGGATGTCCGGTGCCCGGGGGTTTCCCGGGCACCGGGGGTGTGCGCGGTGCGGGTCAGTCCTCGTCGGACTTGCCGGAGTCCAGGTTGGTCTTGATCAGGTCCATGACGGTCGAGTCGGCGAGGGTGGTGACGTCGCCGACCTCGCGGTTCTCGGCGACGTCGCGGAGCAGGCGGCGCATGATCTTGCCGGAGCGGGTCTTCGGGAGCTCCGAGACGACCATGATCTGGCGCGGCTTCGCGATCGGCCCGATCTCCTTCGCGACGTGGTTGCGCAGTTCCTGCACCACGTCCGGACCGCCGTCGCCGGCCTCCGAGCGGAGGATCACGAACGCCGCGATCGCCTGACCGGTGGTCGGGTCGGACGCGCCGACGACCGCCGCCTCGGCGACCTTCGGGTGCGAGACCAGCGCGGATTCGATCTCGGTCGTCGAGAGCCGGTGCCCGGACACGTTCATCACGTCGTCGACCCGGCCGAGCAGCCAGAGGTCGCCGTCCTCGTCCTTCTTTGCGCCGTCGCCCGCGAAGTACACGCCCGGCCAGCGCGACCAGTACGTGTCGACGAACCGCTGGTCGTCGCCCCACAGCGTGCGGAGCATCGCCGGCCACGGCTTGGTGATGACGAGGTACCCACCGGACCCGTCCGGCACCGAGTTGCCCGCGTCGTCGACCACGTCGACCGCCACACCCGGGATCGCCTTCATCGCGGCGCCCGGCTTGCCGGCGGTGACGCCCGGCAGCGGCGAGATCATGTGCATCCCGGTCTCGGTCTGCCACCAGGTGTCGACGACCGGCGCCTTGTCCCCGCCGATGTGCTCGCGGTACCAGACGTACGCCTCCGGGTTGATCGGTTCGCCGACCGACCCGATCACCCGCAGCGAGGACAGGTCGAACTTCGCCGGGATGTCGGCGCCCCACTTCATGAAGGTGCGGATCGCCGTCGGAGCGCAGTACAGGATCGACACCTTGTACTTCTGGACGATCTCCCACCAGCGTCCCTGGTGCGGGGTGTCCGGAGTGCCTTCGTACAGCACGGAGGTGGTCGCGTTCGCGAGCGCGCCGTACACGATGTAGCTGTGCCCGGTGACCCAGCCGATGTCGGCGGCGGTCCAGTACACGTCGGTGTCCGGCTTCAGGTCGAACACACCCCACTGCGTGTACGACGTACCGACCAGGTAGCCGCCCGTGGTGTGCAGGATGCCCTTCGGCTTGCCCGTGCTGCCCGACGTGTACATCACGTACAGCGGGTGCTCGGCGTCGAAGGCCTCCGGCGTGTGCTCGGTCGACTGCTTGCCGACGAAGTCGTCCCACCACAGGTCGCGCCCCTCGACCATGGCGGTGTCCTGCCCGGTGCGCTTCACGACCAGCACGTTGCGCACCTTGGGGTAGTCCACCAGCGCGGCGTCCACCGCGGGCTTCAACGCCGCCGGGGCGCCCCGCCGGTACCCGCCGTCCGAGGTGATCACCACGCGCGCGTCGCAGTCCTCGATCCGGCCCTTCAACGCGTCGGACGAGAAGCCGCCGAAGACCACCGTGTGCGGGGCGCCGATCCGGGCGCAGGCGAGCATCGCCACGACCGTCTCGGGAATCATCGGCATGTAGATCGCGACGATCTCGCCGGCCTTCACGCCCAGCTCGAGCAGCGCGTTGGCCGCCTTGCTGACCTCGTCCTTGAGCTGCGCATAGGTGATCTCGCGGGTGTCACCGGGCTCACCCTCGAAGTAGTACGCGACCTTGTCGCCGAGACCGTTCTCGACGTGCCGGTCGACACAGTTGTACGCCGCGTTGAGCTTGCCGTCGGCGTACCACTTGGCGAACGGCGGCTTGCTCCAGTCCAGCACCTCGGTCGGCTCGGTGGCCCAGGTCAACCGCTTGGCCTGCTCCGCCCAGAACCCCTCGAAGTCCGCCGCCGCCTTCTCGTAGGCGTCCGCTTTCAGGTTCGCGTTGGCGGCGAGCTCGGCCGGCGGCTCGAACCGACGCTCCTCGTGCATCAGGTTCGACAGTGCCTCGGACTGCGGTGGTTCTTGATCCGTCACGTCGACGACTCCTCCTCGCTGGCTTCGGCGCGGCCGCGCGCCCGGCTACCTTTCTACCAATGCAACCCCTTGCAAGGAACCGGGGTATCGCCCAGCCGCTCCGAATCTGCGCCGAACAGGACCGTTCCCGGGCTCAGCGGCCCGGCAAATTCCGGTCGGCGGCGGTCGCGGCCGCGAGCAACAGTCGCCGCCGGTTCGCGGCCTGCATCTGGGTTTGCTGGGTCTTGCTCGCGCAGCAGTCGGTGCCCCACAGCTCCACCTCCACGACCGCGTTCGACCGCCGGAACCAGACCCGCGACGTCACCAGCCCCTGGAAGTCGTCGGTCGCGAGGAACGCCTGCTCACCGATCCCCGGCACGTCGCCCACCGTTGCGTGGTTTGCAACCATGCTGCTCCGCTGGCCGTCGTACTCCGCGATCGCGCCCTTCGCGCCGTGCTGCTTCGCTGTGTGCACGCTGACGTAGATCTTGAGCTGCCGCTCGATCGGGCCCTGCGCGTACGCCGAGTACCAGTGCGCGCGGGGCTGCTTGTAGGACCAGAGGCAGTACTTGTACGGCACCAGTACGTGCGACTCCTTCGCCTGCGCCGTACTCAGCTTCGCGCCGACATCCGTCACCTGGATCGCCTGGTCCCGCGGCAGCAGGTCGCAGGCGGTCAGGGTTCCCGGGTACTTCGCGTCCACCGTCGCCTGGCAGCCCGCCAGGACGGCCAGGACCAGCACGATCGCGACCATCCTCGGCGTCGGCATGCGCGCAGGGTAGGGCGGCGATCGGGTCAATTCGGCGTACGGCGGAACCAAACGGACGAATCCTGCATCGGAGTTGATGTGAACCCGACACAGCCGACCACGCCGACGCCCGCCGTCACCGAGGAACCGCGGAAGATCTCCCGCGCCGCCCGGCGCCGGGTGCACGCTCGTGAGCTGCGGGTCCGCCGGACCCAGGCCGCGCTGCGGGCCCAGCTGCCGGCGGCCTGAGCGCTACTCCTGGTGGTACGTGAGGAGCTTGCCGAGGATCGTGCTCAGCTTGTTCCGGTCGGTGGCCGAGAGCGGGGCGAAGATCTCCTCCTGCGCCTTGCCGACCAGGTTGGTCAGCCGCCGCTGGTGCCGCTTGCCGGCCGTGGTGATCGTGATGATGTTCCGGCGGCCGTCGGCCGGGTCCGGGCTGCGCTCGACGTACCCCTCCGCCTCCAGCTCGTTGAGCGCGGCAACCACATCGCTCCGGTCGATCGAACTGCGTCGCCCGAGCTCCGCCTGACTGGCGGGACCGAACTCCACCAGCGTCGCGAGCAGGCGGAAGTGGTACGCCCGCGCACCCCCGGCGGCGAACGACTCGGTGACGATCCGCTGTGCCTGGGCCGCACTCTGCGTCAGCAACCAGCTCGGCAATTGGGTCAGGGCGCTCGGCGTCTGCTCATCCACCCGCGCAGTCTAGGTCGTCAACGGTTCGCGATCGGCGATCTATTGGCCGGACCTACGATTCGCGCGCGTCCAGGAGCTCGTCGAAGTGCTCCGCGGCCCACTCGCACAGCGCCCGGACCGGCTCCAGCAGGCTGCGGCCGAGCGCGGTCAGCTCGTAGCTGACGGCACGTTCGTACGCCGTCCGCGTGACGAAACCGTCCCGCTCGAGCGCGCGCAGGGACTGGGTCAGCATCTTCGGGCTGATCCGGGCGAGCGGGACCCGGAGCTCGGAGTACCGCCGGGGGCCGTTCTCCAGGCAGCGCAGGATCATGCCCGCCCACTTGTCGGTGCCGATCCGGAACGGCAGCACGGTCGACGGGCAGATCTCCTCGAACATGTCCGCTCGCAGCGCCTCCATGCCCTCCAAGGTATCCAATCGGTAACCGCCCCTCCTTCTACGGTCGCCGTACCCATTCCTTGAGGAGGTTGCGGTGAGCAAGATTCTGGTCATAGGCGCCCACGGCCGAGCCGGCGCGGCGGCCGTTGCGGAGGCGCGAGGTCGCGGGCACGACGTACTCGGTGTCACCCGCGGGCGACCCGGTTCGGAGGAGCGTGGGGCTGACCGCTCGACCGGTCAGCCGGCGCGTGGCGCGGCGGACGGCGGCGCTGCGGGTGGTGGGGCGGTGGTGGTTGGGGATGTGTTGGATGTGGAGCGGATTGCGGAGTTGGCCAGTGGGCGGGATGTGGTGGTTGCGGGGGTGTACGACCCCGCTCCGGACTTCTTTCCACGGGCGGCGCGGGCGTTGGTGGAAGGGTTGGGGGCGGCGGGCGTACGGCGGTTGGTGTGGGTCGGTTTGGCGTCGATCCTGCCGACCGCGGACGGGACCTTGCTGATGGACACCGACGGGTACCCGCGGGAGTACCGGTCGTTCTTTCTCGCGCACCAGGCGGCGCTGGACGTGTTCGCGGCGTCCGGCCTCGACTGGGTCTCGCTCGCCCCGGCCGGTGACTTCTCGGACCTCTCCCCGCAGGGCAGCTACCGGGCCGGCCCGGCGGACGCCGGCGCACGGATCTCGTACGCCGACTTCGCGGTCGCGCTCGTGGACGAGGCAGACCACCCGACGCGGCACCGGGCGGCGTACGGCGTACTGGTCTAGACGGGGGTCTCGCGGGGTCCGGCGTACGGACGATAGGTTCGGGGCATGGCTGGGGCCGAGGAGTACTTGGACAAGGCGTTGGCGATCGCGCACCGCGCGGCCGAGACGCAACTGGGGGCGATCCGGCTGGCGGCGGAGCTGGTCGCCGACGCGCTCGCGGACGGCCGGACGTTCTGGGTGTTCGGCACCGGGCACAGCCATACGCTGGCCGAGGAACTGTACGGTCGCGCCGGCGGCCTCGCCGACGTCCGCGCCATCCTCGAACCCGGCCTGATGCTCCACGAGGGCCTGCAGAAAAGCTCCCTCCTGGAACGCCTCCCCGGCCTGGCCGACGTACTCCTAGAGATCAACCCGCTCGAACCGGGCGACGTCCTGCTGATCGCCTCGAACTCCGGCCGCAACGCCGTACCGGTCGAATTCGCCCTCGGCGCCCGCGCCCGCGGCGTCAAGGTGATCGCCCTGACCTCCCTGGCGCACTCGAACGCCACCACCTCGCGAGCCCCCAACGGCCAACGTCTCTTCGAAACCGCCGACGCCGTCATCGACAACTGCGGCATCCCCGGCGACGCCCTCATCACCGTCCCCGGCACCCCAGAACCCACCGGCGCCACCTCAACCGTCGTAGGAGCCCTCCTCCTCCAGGCCCTAACGGTCGAGGTAGTAACCCGCCTCACCAACCGAGGCCAACCCCCGAAGATCCTCCGCAGCCTGAACGTGTAGCCCGCCCGGGGTGGGAACCCGCGGGGGCTGCTGCTTCCTACGTACTCGTCAGGTGGCGCGGTAGGCGACGGTGATGTCGTAGCGGTCGGAGCGGTAGATGGAGACGCCGAATTCGATCACCTGGTCGGTGGCGGTGCGGGGGGCCGAGGTGATGATCAGGCAGGGGGTGGAGTTGTCGATCTCCAGGAGTTCGGCGTCGGCCGGCTCGGGTGGGGCGGCGACGATGGAGGCGGAGACCATGCCGAGGGTGACGCCGTACCGGGTGGAGAGCTCGGTGTAGAGGGACTTCTCGGCGAAGTCGATCTCGTCCAGGCCGGGGTAGCGGTGCAGGGAGAGCGCGGTGCGTTCGATCGCCATCGGGTCGCCGTCGGCGGTACGGAGCCGGACCAGGTGCAGGACCGGCGTACCGACCGGCTCCTCGAGTTCGCGGGCGAGGTGTTCGTCGGCGGCACCGACGCGGTGTTCGAGGACCTTGGCGCCGGGGTGGATGCCGCGGTTCGTCATGTCCTGGCTGAACGAGGAGGCGAGCATCCGGGACGGGCGCGGCTCGGCGACGAAGGTGCCGCCGCCGGGGCGGCGGTTGGCGAGGCCTTCGGCCACGACGCGGTCGACCTCCTGCCGGACGGTCATCCGGGCGACGCCGAAGCGTTCGGCCAGGACGCGCTCGGACGGCAGCACGGTGCCGACGGCCAGCGAGCGGGTGAGGTTCTCCAGAATCTCGCGGATCTGGTCACCCTTCGGGCGATCGGTGCGGAGCTCGGTGGGGAGCTCGGCGAGATCACCGGGGTTGTTCCGTGGGCGGGCCATGAGGTCAAGTATCCCTGAGACTCTGCCCGGCAAACCAGTTGCCGGGGAACGCGGGCCGCGGTGTGTCGTACCGCGCAGGCCGCCCGCGACGACGTTGTCCCGGCCGACCATGTCAGTCCGACTGTAACGTCCGCTGCCACTTCACGGCCAGTGACGTTCCACAGCCTCAGCCAATTGCCAGCGAGGGTAGTTTTAGCGTTATGACCCCGGCACAGTTCGCACAGGAGACGTCGTCGACCGGCGAGTGGAAGCGGCAGGGCAACAGGTTCACCGGCCGGATCAGCCGGGAGTCGACCTCCGCACCCGGCGAAGGACCGGACGACCAGGGCCGGTGGCCGGTCGAGCCGGGGCGGTACCGGCTGGTCGTCAGCCTGGCCTGCCCGTGGGCGCATCGCTCGGTCATCGTTCGCCGGCTGCTCGGCCTCGAGGACGCGATCGGCCTGGCGATCGTGGACCCCATCCGGGACGAGCGCGGCTGGCGGTTCACCCTGGACCCGGACGGCCGCGACCCGGTGCTCGGCATCGCGTTCCTGTCCGAGGCGTACCTGCGCACCGATCCGGCGTACGACGGCCGCGTGACCGTGCCGGCGATCGTCGACACGCTGTCCGGTGAGGTGGTCACGAACGACTACCCGCAGATCACGCTCGATCTCTCCACGGAGTGGGTCGACTTCCACCGGCCCGATGCGCCGCGGCTGATCCCGGACGACCGCGCCGAGATGGACCAGCTGATCGAGGAGATCTACCGGGACGTCAACAACGGCGTCTACCGGTGCGGTTTCGCCTCCAGCCAGGAGGCGTACGACGCGGCGTACGACGTGCTGTTCGCGCGACTCGACGTACTCGAGGAGCGGCTGCGGGACCGTCCGTACCTGCTCGGCGACACGCTGCGCGAGGTGGACATCCGGCTCTTCACGACGCTGGTCCGCTTCGACGCGGTGTACCACGGGCACTTCAAGTGCAACCGCCAGAAACTGACCGAGTTCCCGAACCTGTGGGCGTACGCGCGCCGCCTGTACCAGCAGCCGGGCTTCGGCGAGACCGTCGACTTCGACCAGATCAAGCGGCACTACTACGTCACGCACGACAACATCAACCCGACCGGCATCGTCCCGAAGGGGCCGGACCCGCGGGTCTGGACGGCCTAGGCCGCGGAGATCAGCAAGTAAAATAGGCTGCAGGGTGTGCCGGGAAGTCTGGTCGGCGTCCGTCCGAACGACCCCGAAAACGAAGGGCCGACATGAGCCAGCACCCTCGGATCCGGCAGAAGAAGCGCGCGTTCCCCCGTGTCCTCGGGCGGGAACGTGCGTTCCTCGCCGACACGCTGCGGGCCGAGACCACCGGCGGGTTGTTGTTGCTCGCGGCCACGATCGTCGCGCTCGTCTGGGCGAACTCGCCGTGGCAGGACGCCTACCACCACGTCCGCGACGCGCAGCTCGGCCCGCTCACCGTCGAGGCCTGGGCGTCGGACGGCGCGCTGACGCTGTTCTTCTACCTGGCCGGCGTCGAGCTGAAGCGCGAGCTCGTGGTCGGGTCGCTGTCGAAGCTCAGCGAGGCGGTCGTGCCGGTGGTCGCGGCACTCGCCGGAATGATGCTCCCGGCAATCATCTACGTGATCGTCAACGTCAGCGCCGGCGGGAACCCGCACGGCTGGGCGGTGCCGACCGCGACCGACATCGCGTTCGCGCTGGCCGTGCTGGCGATCGTCGGCTCGTCGCTGCCGAGCGCCCTGCGGGCGTTCCTGTTGACGCTCGCGGTGGTCGACGACTTCGGCGCGATCCTGATCATCGCCGTGTTCTTCTCACACGGCTTCCACCTGCTGTCGCTGCTCGCCGCCGTCGCCCTGATCGCGCTCTGGTACGTCCTGCAGCGACGCCGCGTCCGTACGCCGTTCCTCTACATCCCGATCGCCCTCGGCGCGTGGTGGTTCATGCACGAGTCCGGGATCCACGCCACGATCGCGGGCGTCGCGCTCGGCCTGGTCACCCGGGTGGTCGCGGACCCGGAGGAGAAGGAGGCGCCGGCCGAGCGGATCGAGCACCGGCTGCGGCCGTGGTCCGCGGGCGTCGCCGTACCGGTCTTCGCGCTGTTCGCCGCGGGCGTCACGTTGAGCGGCAGCGCCGTCCGCGCGATGCTCACCGACCCGGTCGCGATCGGGGTCGCCGCCGGACTGTTGCTCGGGAAGTCGATCGGGGTGTTCGGCGGGTCGTGGCTGACCGCGCGGTTCACCCGGGCCGAGCTGAACTCGGACCTGGCCTGGCGGGACGTCGCCGCGGTGTCGGTGCTGGCCGGGATCGGGTTCACGGTCGCGTTGCTGATCGCGCAGCTCGCGTTCGGGTCCGACGTCGCCCAGATCGAGCGGGCGAAGGCCGCCGTACTGGTCGCGTCGGTGCTCGCGGCGCTGATCGCGAGTCTGCTGCTGGCTCGCCGTAACCGCGCGTACGCCGATTGACCGCGGGCACTGACGGTAGTGTCAGGCCTGTCCGGAAGGAGTTGCGATGTCGATGAACGGGGACGACGAGCCCACGGTCGGCCAACTGGTCGCGAACGTCAGCAAGGAACTGTCCAGCCTGATCCGCAGCGAGGTCGAACTCGCGAAGACCGAGCTGAAGAAGACCGCGGTCGCGGCCGGCACCGGGGCGGGAATGTTCGCGGCGGCTGCCTTCCTGGCACTGCTCGCGGTCATCCTGCTGTGCATCTCCGCGGCGTACGGACTGGTCGCGGCCGGCCTGCACCCGGCCATCGCGTTCCTGATCGTGGCCGGCGCCTTCCTGCTGATCGGCGCGATCCTGGTCTTCATCGGGCTCCGGGCGCTGAAGGGTGCGAAGGGCCCGACGCGGACGATCGAGACCTCGAAGGAGTCGGTCGAGGCGCTGAAGGCGATCGGCAAGGGGCACGACGAGGGCACCACGTTCGCGCTGCCCGAGCCGGGCGTACGGCGCTGAGCCCGGCGGGAGTCGTCGACCTGCTCGTCGACGGCCCCTGGTCGCACTCACTGGTCGCGGCCAACGGGGCCCGGTTCCACGTCGCGGAGTGTGGCGCGGCGGACGATCCACTCGTCCTGTTCCTGCACGGTTTCCCGGAGTTCTGGTGGGCCTGGCGGCACCAGCTGCCGGTGGTCGCGGCCGCCGGGTACCGCGCCGTCGCGATGGACCTGCGCGGGTACGGCGCCAGCGACAAGACGCCGCGCGGCTACGACCCGTACACCGCGGCCGCGGACGTGTCCGGCGTGATCCGCTCGCTCGGCGCGACGGACGCGGTCGTCGTCGGCCACGGGTGGGGCGGGTTCATCGGGTGGTCGGCCGCCGCACTGGCGCCACGTCAGGTGCGCGCGCTGGCCGCGGTGTCCGCGCCGCACCCGTTGCTGCTGACCCGCTCCGGGCAGCGGAAGGCGGTGACCCGGACCGCTTGGTTCCAACTGCCGGTCCTGCCCGAACGCCGGCTGCTCGCCCAGGACGGCATCCACATCGAACGCCTGCTCCGCGCCTGGGCCGCACCGGGCGGCCCGTTCCCGGACGCCGAAGCCTCCCGCCGGTACCGTGCGGCCCTCCAGGTCTGGCCGGCGCCGCACTGTGCGCTGGAGTACCACCGCTGGTTCGCCCGCTCCCGACTGCGCCCGGACGGCCGCAAGTACTCGAACCTGATGCGTACGCCGATCGCCGTACCCGTCCTGCAACTCCAGGGCGCCCAGGACTCGGCCGTGTCCCCTACGGCGACCACACCGCCGGACCTTGTCGCGGCTCCGCTCCGCCACGAGCTCATCACCACCGCCGGCCACTTCCCCCACGAGGAAACCCCAGACCTCTTCAACCGCGTCCTGCTCGACTGGCTGAGCACCGCCCGATGATCAGCGATTCCATGGGCCCAGGTTCTGCGTGATGACCCAATGCGCGCCCCTGGGCTCGACCCGGTACCTCGCGGACGTGGCCCCACCGCACCCGGCCGGCATCGCCATCGCGACATCGACCTCCAGATAGTCGCCCTTGTCGAGTACGTCGCTCAGCCGAACGATCGCCGTCTTGGGATATTCGGTGCAGCTCACGTCGTCCGGCAGCGACCGGTCGAGAATCGTCACCGGCATGATCCGGATCGTGTGCGAGAACATGATCACGCGCTGGTTCGGGGAGAATTGCGGTCCGGGGCGTACCCGGCCGGGAGCGTTGCTCGGGCTGTCCACCACCACTGCCTTGGTGGCGGCGGCGAAGCCCGCGGGCTTGCTGTGCGGCAGGCGCAACGACTGGAGCGTCACCTGGATCGCGAGGCCCCAGACATCGGCATCCCTGGACGTGTAGTTGGCTGATGATGCCGTCGGGGTCACCGCTGCGGCCGGGTCGGTGTCGTCGACCGGGCGGAGGCGCTGGACGCCGTACAGGACTCCGGCGAGCACGACCAGGACCGTTGCCGCCGCAAGCAGGACGGGCGTCGCCCCACGGCGCTTTGTTGCCGTCGGCATGTGGTGGTCGTCGAGGACCGCGCCGCCGACCCGGGCGTCGCGGTCCGCGAAGGTCTCCCGGAGCAGGGTGCCGAGTTCTTCGTCAGTCAGCTTGGGCATGTCAGTTCGTCTCCTCGGCACTCAAGTGTTCCCGCAGGGTCGCCAGCGCGCGGGCAGCGTTCGATCGGACAGTCGCGGCGGCGACACCGAGCAATTCGGCGATCTCAGCGTCCGGCAGGTCCTCGTAGTACCGCAGGACCAGAACGGCGCGCTGCTTGCGCGGGAGCTTGGCGAGCAGCCGCCAGGTCGCGTCCCGCTGCGCCTGCCGCAGGCCGATGTCGTCGTGCGTCGGCAGCTCGATCGGCTCGGCCAGCAGTAGCTCGTTGTTCTTCCGCAGCCGGCGCCAGCCGAGGAACTCGTTGACCACCATCGTCCGCAGATAGGCCTCCGGGCGGCCGACGCGGCTGATCCGTCCCCACTTGCGATGGGCCCTGGCAAGCACGGTCTGGACCAGGTCCTCCGCGGTGTGCTCGTTCCCGGTCAGCATCACGCCAAGCCGCAACAGCCGGCGCTCATTCGCACGTACTACCTCCACGTACGAGAGCGCCGGCTCCACCTCACTCATCATCAGCACCGTCACACCAGGTCAACGCGACGGGCGCCGCGACCTGCTGCATCAGGTGCAGGTTTGTGTCGAGACCTCTTGGGTGGCGGTGGCGCCGGTGCGGGCGTCGGTGGCTACCTGCTGGGCGGTGAGGACGTAGCCGGTCCGGTTGTCCTCGACGGAGGCGGCGAAGACGACGCCGTACACGGTGCCCTTGTTGGACAGCAGGGGGCCGCCGGAGTTGCCGGGGCGGACCGAGGCCCAGATCGAGAACGCGTCGCGGGTGACGGTCTTGTCGCCGTAGATGTCGGGGCCGCGGAGGCGTTCCTCGGAGCGGATCCTGGCCGGTTCGGCGTCGAACGGACCGTTCTCCGGGTAGCCGAGGACGACCGCGGACGCGTCCGCCTTGCCGGTCAGGTCGAAGGACAGCGGGGTCGCGTTCAGGTTCTTCACGTACAGCACGGCGATGTCGGTCTCCGGGTCGAAGACGACCACCTTCGCGTCGTACTTCTTCCCGTTCACCTCGACCTGCGGGGAGCTGACGCCGGCCACCACGTGCGCGTTCGTCATCACCCGCTGCGGGGCGTACACGAAACCGCTGCCCTCGAGACCGCGGGAGCAGTTCGCGACGCCGGTGACCTTCGCGATCCGGCTGTACGCGTCCTTGACCGGCTGCTGCCGGGCGATCGCCGCGTCCGGCGGCTGCGTCTCGCGGATCCGCTCCGGCACGAACGGGTCCAGGAACCGCGGGAACAGGTCCGTGTTCACCACGTTGTTGAACGACGCCAGCGCCCGGTCAGCACTGGCCGGCAGTACTTCGTCGACCTTCGCGAGCACGTGCGACCCGCGGACCGCCGACGTCACGCTCGGGATCCGCGCCCCGCTGACCGCGACGCCGAGCACCCAGGCGACGATCAGCACCGACGCGGCCGCCAGCGCGGCGCCGCCGAGCGCGTCCAGGAACCGGATCGGCTTCCAGGACAGCCGGTTCCGGACCCGGGTGCCGATCATCGCGCCGACCGTCCGCCCGGCCGCGCCCAGCAGCACGACGAGCACCAGCGCGACGAACGACACCGTCACGCTCGGCGAGAAGTTGTCCAGGATCTTCGGCACGCCCCAGACCCCGAGCCCGGCGCCGACCAGCAGCCCGATGGTGGCGCAGGCGCCCAGCACGAAGCCCTCGACATACCCCGAGATCGCCACCAGCGCGGTGACGATCAGCAACGCCCAGTCGAGGTGGCTCACTCCACACCTTTCGGATCAGGCCCCTGCCCGTGGCCGAGGTCGTGCTCGATCGCCGTCATCCGGCGGACGTCCTCCGACCGGCGCCCTTCACTGCGCCAGGCCGCCTCGACCAGCCGGTCGGGCAACGGTACGACGTTCGAGGGGTCCCAGTCTCGGTACCAGCCGCCGAGCAGCAGCAATTTGTCCAGCAGACCGGCCGTGAACCCCCAGATGTAGAGGTCGCCGACAGTGAACGCCGGACCGGTGAAGCCGCTCGGGTGCAGGCAGCTGATCCGGTTCGCCGGGTCGGCGAGCGCGCTCAGCGGCACCTGGTGCACTGACGCCACCTCGGCCGGGTCGACGACCGCGACCGGTGACGGCGTACGCCACCAGGCCAGCACCGGCGACACGCCGAAGTTGCTCACCGGCACCCAGAGCGCCGGCCAGATCTCGAACGGGACCACGCCGGCCGGATCCAGGCCGGTCTCCTCCTCGGCCTCACGGAGCGCCGTACGGACCAGACCCGCGTCGCCGGTGCCGTCCTCCGGGTCCGCGCCGCCGCCCGGGAACGCCATCTGGCCGGCGTGCTTGCGGAGTGTCCACGCGCGCTCGGTGAGCAGCACCTCGGGACCCTCGTCGTTGCCGTCAGCAAGCAAGATCAGGACCGCGGACTTGCGGACCGAGGGGTCGTCGGGCGGGAGGAAGCGAGAGAGCAGGTTCGGGTCGACGTTCTCCGACGCCTTCGCCAACGGGTGCAGCCAGTCGGGGATCTCGTTCACGGCGTCACCCCGAGTTTGTCTTCGACCAGCTGGTCCAGTTGGTGTTGGGAGGTCAGTACGCCGCGGTGCACGTAGGCGATCGAGCCGTCCTTGGCGACGAAGACTGTCAGCGGCGGGCCGCCGACCTTCAGGGCGCGCTGGATCGACTTGTCCTGGTCCTTCACGTGCGGATAGGCGAGGCCTTCCTCGCCGGCGAACTTGACCGCCAGCTCCGGCCGCGGGTCGTCGTAGTCGATGCCGAGCATGCTGACCTTGCCGGACTTCGCCAGCTTCGCCAGGTACGGCGCTTCGGCGCGGCAGGGGCCGCACCACTGGGCCCAGACGTTCAGCACGAGCGGACCGCGGAGGTCCGCCAGCCGGACGTCCGGCCCGTTCCCCAGACACGGCAGGCTGACGTCCGGCAGCCCGTTGCTGACCGCCGGCTTCGACGGCGTCGCCGGACAAGCCGCCAGCTCCCCCGCCCCCGTCTCCCCCGCCCCCGTCACCCCCGCAGACGGCGTCCCCGCCCCATCCGCAGCCTCAGAACCACATCCCGCCAACACCCCGACCATCACCACCACCGGCACCCAGCCCACCACCAACCGCCGCGCACGCCCACCCGCACCGCCAACCCGCCCCACTCCACGGGACCACAGGCGGGCGGTAGCACCCCCGGACGACGGGACGGCAGTAGCACCGCCGGACGGCTGCCGGGCGGAAGCGCCCCGCGATCGCAGGCGACCAACTGCCGCGCCGAGCCACGGGCGCGGGGATGCGCCCCCCGACCACACGTCACCAACGGCCCCACCGGACGACCGGCGCGCGGCGGCGCCCCGCGACGACAGGTGACCAGCTGCCCCGCCGGACGACGGGCGGGTAGGTGCGCCGTCGAGGGGGTGGGATGACGAGTGGGGGTGCGGGGTCATGCTGGGGTCTTCACCAGTTTGGCCGCGGCTTCGGGGTCGGTGGGGCCGGTGCCGTACGACGGGCACCACTGGGCGATCGGGCAGGCGCCGCAGGCCGGCTTCTTCGCGTGGCAGCGGCGGCGACCGTGGAAGATCAGGCGGTGCGACAGCATCGTCCAGTCCTTCTTCGGGAACAGCTCGCCGATGATGTTCTCGACCTTGACCGGGTCGTCCTCGGCCGTCCACCCGAACCGGCGGACCAACCGCCCGAAGTGCGTGTCGACGGTGATCCCGGGCACGCCGAACGCGTTCCCGAGCACCACGTTCGCGGTCTTCCGCCCGGTGCCGGGCAGCTTCACGAGCTCCTCGAGCTTGCCCGGTACGACGCCGTCGTAGTCGTCGACGAGCGCCTGGCCGAGCTTGATCACGCTGTTCGTCTTCGCCCGGAAGAACCCGGTCGGCTTGAGGATCGTCTCCATCTCGTCCCGGTCGGCCTCGGCGTACGCCTGGGCGGTCGGGTACTTCGCGAACAGCGTCGGGGTCACCTTGTTCACCGTGACGTCGGTGGTCTGCGCCGACAGGATGGTGGCCACCAGCAACTCGAGCGGGGTGGTGAAGTCCAGCTCGCAGTGGGCGTCCGGGTACGTCTCGGTCAGCACCTTGTGCATCTTGCGGGCCCGGCGGACCAGCTGACTATGGGTCTCGTCGGCGTACACGGGAGCCTTGCGGGGGAGCTTCAGCGGGACCGTTGAGCCCGACCGGGGTGGTGGGGTGGGGGAGGCCGATTTTGCAGCCTCCGCGACACGCGGGGATGGCATGGAGGCAAGCCTACGTGGCGGTGCCGACACCCGAGGGGCTACGGTTTTGTGGCGACCGGGTGTACACATATCGGTCGACGGACGTGGCGGATCCCACGTCCGGAGTCGTGGTCGAAGGTCCTAGGAGGCCAAAAGTGGATGCCGCAGTGCTTCGACAGGCACCGCTGTTCAGTCAGCTCGACGACGAAGCCGCCGACGCACTGGCTGCTTCGATGACCGAGAGTCGGCTGCGCCGCGGTCAGGTGCTGTTCCACGAGGGCGACTCCGGTGATCGGCTCTTCGTCGTCGTCGAGGGCAAGGTCAAGCTCGGCCGGACCTCCGCCGACGGGCGCGAGAACCTGATCGCCGTCCTCGGGCCGGGCCAGATGTTCGGTGAGCTGTCGCTGTTCGACCCGGGCCCGCGGTCCGCGACCGTCACCGCGGTCACCGACGCCTCGCTGATGTCGCTGACCCATGACGAGCTGCTCCGCTGGCTGGACGGCCGCCCGGCGGTCGCCCGCGGCCTGCTGCTGCAGCTGGCCGGCCGGCTCCGCAAGGTCTCCGACGTGGTCGCCGACCTGGTGTTCTCCGACGTACCGGGCCGGGTCGCGAAGGCGCTGCTGGACCTCGCCAGCCGCTTCGGGCGGACCGCCGACGACGGCGTCCACGTCCACCACGACCTCACCCAGGAGGAGCTCGCCCAGCTGGTCGGCGCCTCCCGCGAGACCGTCAACAAGGCGCTGGCCGACTTCGCCTCCCGCGGCTGGGTCCGCCTGGAGCCGCGCTCTGTCGTGCTCCTGGACGTCGACCGCCTCCAACGCCGGGCGCGCTAACCGCCTCCACCGCTCCGCCCCGCCCCGCCCCGCCCCGCCCCGTCGGTCGGCGCGAACCCTCCAGCTCGGTGGGCATCCCCTGAGGTGGAGGGTTGCCCACCGAAAATCCGACGGGGCAACCGTCCAGTTGAGTGGGCAACCTCGGGTTCAGGACCGGGCGAAGGCGGATCGGATCGCCGCGATCACGCGTTCGGGGTGGGCGAGATCCGCCCAGGTGATGCGGACAACCTGGAGGCCGAGCGCTCGCAGGCGGTCCTCGCGGAGCTTCTCCTGAATCAGCGCCTCCCGCGCGCCGTTCGGGTACTTGAGCAGGCCGTCGAACTCGACCACCGTCCGTTCGGCCGCGAAGAAGAAGTCAACCCGGCCGATGAACCCGACGGCGTCGGTGAAGTTCACCTGGAGCTCTGGCCGCGGAAGGCCGTAGGTGTGCATCAGCACTCGAAGTCTCGACTCACCGACTGATCCCGACAACAACACACTGAAGTCGAGAGCCGCCCGGGCGGTCGCGCTTCCCGGCCAGAACTCAGTGGCCGCCCGCAGCCGCTCCAGGTCGGGCGTGATGCTCGGGCGTTCCCGGCGTACGGCGTCCGCGCTGACCACAGCGGACTCGAACGACGAGATACACGCCATCTCGAACAGCGCGCGTGGCACCGTCGTCACGGGTAGTCCGCCGACCGTCGTGAGGTCCGCGTCGGCGAGTTTGCCGCGATGATGCCGTACGCCCGCGATCCGGCCGCCGCGGTGCCGGTCGAGACGCGTGAGGTGGACGTCTACGAGATCGGGTCCCCAGAGCGGTACGCCGTGCACCGTCAGCGCCGACTGGTGGCTCACGGCGACAGTGCCTGGCCGCATGGAGTTCATCACGGCGTGGATCAGACGACGGTGTCGCAGCGTCTGCTGGTCCCACGGTGGCAAGTGGGTCCGATCGACCGCCTCGGCGTACTGCCCGTGGCGGATCCGCTCCCACCGCCCGTCCTGGATCCGGTCGTGTATCTGGCCGGACGTATAGCCGCACTCCGCCGCCTGCGGACGCGTGAACACGCCCCCGTGTAGATCTGCGAGCAGCTTCAACTTCGGGTTCACTCCCCAAGCATCAGCCGATCCACCCGTCCCCCGCCGCCGTCCTCCGCGGTCCTGTGGATAACCGCAAACCCTCCAGCTCGGTGGGCTACCCCTCAACTGCAGGGTTGCCCACCGAAATCCGAGGGGGCAACCCTCCAGTTCAGTGGGCAAGCGCCTAACCGAGGTAGTCGAGTTGGGCGCGGACCGAGAGTTCGGCGGCGGGCCAGAGGGACTTGTCGACGTCGGCGTACACGTGTTCGACCACCGCCTCAGGGGTGGTGTGGCCTGCGGCGACGGCGGTGCGGACTTGGTTGAGGCGGTCCTGGCGGTGCTTGACGTAGTACGTCAGGACGTCGGCGGGGGCGTCGACGACGGGGCCGTGGCCGGGGAGCAGGCGCTGTACGTCGGCCGCCGAGTTCGCGAACGCGCGGAGGCGGTCGAGGGAGTCCAGGTACGGGCCGAGGGCGCCGTCCGGGTACGCGACCACCGACGTACCGCGGCCGAGGACCGTGTCGCCGGTGAGCAGCGAGCCGTCCTGCGGGAGCCAGAAGCAGACCGAGTCGAGGGTGTGACCGGGCGTCGGGAGGACCTCGACACGGAGGTCGCCGGCGGTGATCACGTCCCCCTCGGCGAGGCCGTGCGCGTGGTCGGTCGGGATCCGGAACTCCGGGTCCACCGCGCGGACGCCGCAGCCTGCCTGGTTCGCGAACCACGCCGCGCCCTCGGAGTGGTCGAGGTGTTTGTGGGTGAGCAGTACGACGGCAACCTGGCCGGCCGCTTCCAGTACGGCGCGGAGGTGGTCCTCCAGCAGCGGGCCTGGGTCGACAACGACGGACTGCTCGCTGTCCGGGGCGCGGAGGATCCAGGTGTTGGTGCCGTCCAGCGTCATCGGGCCCGGGTTGGCGGCGCGGATCAGGGTGGCGTAGTCGGTGACTTTCATGTGGTCTCCAGATAGGCCAGGTCGCCGTCGACGCGCACCGTGGGCATGATCGCCCGGATCTCGCGGTCGCCGGCAGCGGCGAGGATCGCCGGTACGTCGCCGTACCGGGAGAGGTCGTGGCAGCAGACGTACGTCGGGGGCAGCATCAGCATCTCGCCCGCGTCGACCGCCGTCACCGCGTCCGCGGGGCGGATCCAGGTGACCTGGTCGGACTCGCTCGTCACGTCCCGGGTCACCTGCCCGGCGGGGAGCGCGGCGACGAAGAACGCGGTGTCGTACCGCTTGGGCTCGAACTCCGGGGTGATCCAGTGCGCCCACGGGCCGAGCAGGTCGGCGCGGAGCAGCAGGTGGCGCCGGTGCAGGAACTCGGAGAAGCCGAGCTCACGGGTCTCGAGCGCGACCCGGTCGGCCTCCCAGCCGGCGCCGGTGGTGTCCTCCACGACGGCGTCCCCCGAGGGCCCGGCCAGCAGTACGCCGGACTCCTCGAAGGTCTCGCGTACCGCTGCCGCGACGTACGCCGCCGCCGTCTCCGCCGAACACCCGAGCCGCTCGCCGAACCACCCGGGCGCGGGCCCGAACCACGAGTCCGCCACCGTCGCGTCGGTCGGATCGACCCGTCCGCCCGGAAACACGGTCATCCCGGCCGCGAACGCCATCGTCCGCTGCCGCCGCAGGAGATACACCTCCACCGCGGAGCACGCGGACGGGTCAGACCGAGCGGGGTCCGCGGTCAGCGGTGCAGGGGCGTCGCGGAGGAGGATGACGGTGGACGCCGGCCGGGGTGCGGCCGGCGTACGGGTGCCGTGGGCGTACTCGAGGGCAGTCTCCGCCATCCGTCCGGTCAGCAGCTGCGAGCTGAGATCTCGCACGAGCGGTCAGCTGACCTCGACGATCAGTTCTACCTCGACGGGGGCGTCGAGGGGCAGGACCGGGACGCCGACGGCGCTCCGGGCGTGGGCGCCGGCGTCGGCGAAGACCTGGCCGAAGAGTTCCGAGGCGCCGTTCGCGACCTGGGGCTGGCCGGTGAAGTCGGGGGTGGAGGCGATGAACGCGACCGCCTTGACGATCCGCTTCACGTTGGCCAGGTCGCCGATCTCCGCCTTGACCGCGGCAAGCGCGTTCAGCGCGCACTGCTGGGCGCACTCGCTGGCCACCTCGGGCGTGACGGCGTCGCCGACCTTGCCGGTGGCGATCAGGGTGCCCTCGCGCAGCGGCAGCTGGCCGGACGTGTAGACGAGGTTCCCGGTTCGGACGGCCGGGACGTACGCGGCGACCGGCTTCGCGACCTCGGGCAGCTTCAGGCCGAGCTCGGCCAGCTTCTCTTCCGGGTGGCTCACTTGTCCTCGATCTCCCGCTTGAAGTACGCGACCAGGTTCTCCGGGTTCATCCCCGGGACGACCTGGACCAGCTCCCAGCCGTCCTGGCCGAAGTTGTCCAGGATCTCCTTGGTCGAGTGGACCAGCAGCGGCGCGGTGAAGTACTCGAACTTCTTCATAACAGGGGACTCTAACCGTGCGTGCTGCGCCACGTCCTACCCTGGGACCTATGGCGCGACTGCACGTGGTCACCGGCAAGGGGGGCACCGGGAAGACAACCGTTGCGGCCGCCATGGCCCTGGCCCTGGCCGAAGAGGGCAAGCGGGTGCTGCTCTGCGAGGTGGAGGGCCGGCAGGGCCTCGCCCAGCTCTTCGACGTCCCTCCCCTGCCGTACGTCGAACGCCGGATCGCGCAGGGCCCCGGCGGCGGGGAGGTGTTCGCGCTGGCCGTGGACGCCGAGGCGGCCCTGCTCGAGTACCTCGACATGTACTACCACCTCGGCCGCGCCGGGAAGGCGCTGGAGAAGGTCGGCGCGATCGACTTCGTCACCACGATCGCCCCCGGGCTCCGCGACGTACTGCTGACCGGCAAGGTGTACGAGGCGACCCGCCGGAAGGTACAGGGGAAGCTCGCGTACGACGCCGTCGTCCTGGACGCGCCGCCGACCGGGCGGATCGCGCCGTTCCTGAACGTGAACACCGAGGTGGCCGGCCTCGCCAAGGTCGGACCGATCCGGAACCAGGCGGACGCGATCATGGGCATGCTGCGCTCCGACATCACCCGGATCCACCTGGTCACGCTGCTCGAGGAGATGCCGGTCCAGGAGACGCTGGACGCGGTCCAGCAACTGGAGAAGCTGGACCTGACGATCGGGTCGATCGTGGTGAACATGGTCCGCAACAGCCCGCTCGACGACGACGCGCTCGCCCTTGCGGTGAAGGAGAAACTGCCCGCCGCCGAGCTCACCCGCGGGCTGAAGGCGGCCGGGCTGACGATCGGCGACGACCTCGTGCGGACGCTCGCGGCCGAGGCCCACGACCACGCCGTCCGGGTCGGGCTGGAACGCGAGAACCGCGACCGGATCGATGCCCTGGGCAAGAAGGTCGTCGAGCTGGAACTGCTGCCCGAGGGCATCGACCACGGCGCCCTGTTCGATCTCGCCGAGGAGCTGCGTGGATGAGGGAGAAGCAGAGCGGCCGAGGAGTCGTCCGATGACGGAGCTTGATCTCGACGCGCTGATCGACGACGCCGGTACGCGGATCATCGTCACCTGCGGCGCGGGTGGGGTCGGCAAGACGACGACGGCGGCCGCGCTCGGGCTGCGGGCGGCCGAGCGCGGGCGGAAGGTCGTCGTACTGACGATCGACCCGGCCCGGCGGCTGGCGCAGTCGCTCGGGCTGACCGAGCTGGACAACGTCCCGCGCGCGGTGGCCGGCGCGAACCCGAAGAACGGCGGCCGGCTGGACGCGATGATGCTGGACATGAAACGGACGTTCGACGACGTCGTACTGCAGCACGCGACGCCGGAGAAGGCCGAGCAGATCCTCGCGAACCCGTTCTACCAGGCGCTGTCGTCGTCGTTCGCGGGGACGCAGGAGTACATGGCAATGGAGAAGCTCGGGCAGTTGCACCACCAGGCCGAGCGGACCGGCGACTGGGACCTGATCATCGTCGACACCCCACCGTCCCGCTCCGCGCTGGACTTCCTGGACGCACCGGAACGGCTCGCCTCGCTGCTCGAAGGACGGTTCCTCCGGCTGCTCCTCGCCCCGGCGCGCGGGCCGTTCAAGCTGATGTCGGCGGGCGTGAACATGGCGATGTCCGTGCTGAACAAGGTCCTCGGCGCCCAGGTGCTGACCGACGTACAGACGTTCGTGGCGGCGTTCGACACGCTGTTCGGCGGGTTCCGGCAGCGGGCCGAGCAGACGGTGGCGTTGCTGCGCGAGCCGCACACCGCGTTCCTCGTGGTGGCCTCGCCACAGAACGACGCGCTGCGCGAGGCGTCGTACTTCGCCGAGCGGCTGCGGGCCGAGGGCATGCCGCTGGCCGGCGTCGTGCTCAACCGGGTGACGACCACGCAGGCGTCGGAGCTGTCGGCCGAGCGGTCACTCGCCGCAGCCGAGAAGCTCGAGGAAGCCGACAAGTCGCCGTTGACGGCCGCGGTGCTTCGGTTGCACGCGGACAAGATGCAGCAGGTCGTCGGTGACCACAAGCGGGCCGAACGCTTCCGCCGCGGCCACCGGGCGATCCGGACGGTCGAGGTGCCCGCGTTGGCCGACGACGTCCACGACCTGGGTGGGTTGAGAACGATCGGCGAACTCCTCACTGCCTAGCGCGGACCGCCATCCAGGCAGCTGGATGGCGGTCCGGAAGACCTCAGCCGATCTGTCGGACCTCCTGGGGCCAGCCGCACGCCTCGGCGATCTTCCCTGCCCAGATCTTCGCCGTGTCGTCGTCGGGGACGGAGACGACGCTCAGGCCACCCAGGTACTCCTTGGTCTCGGCGTACGGCCCGTCGGTGATCTCGAGCGTGCCGCTGGTCGCGTCGGCGCTGAAGGCTTTACCGAGGTCCTCCTCCAGCCCACCGGCGAACAGATAGACGCCGGCCTCCTTCATCTCCTCCACGACCGCCTTGGCCAGCGGGCCGCGCCCCCGGAACCACTCCTCGCTGTGATCGCCCACCCACTGCTGGTTGAAGTAGATGATGTATTGGGTCATGTCCGTCCTTCGGGTCTCAGCCGCGGACTCTTTGCCCGCGTCACCATCTCCACGAACAGCACCCGACGGATCCGACAGACCACTGTGGTTTCACCCACAGCGAACGGCCGATGGGGCCGGGAATTACCTGCTTACACCTGTGGTTGAGCCAGTCAGACTCAATCTTGAAAAGGGTGTGACAGCGTGACCGATACGTTGAATCTTCCTGTTCTGCCGCTGGACGACGTCGTGGTCCTGCCGGGGATGGTCGTGCCGGTCCGACTCGCCGACAGCGAGGCCCGGGCGGCGATCGATGCCGCGCAGGCCGCGGGTCAGGACCAGGTGCTCCTGGTGCCGCGACTGGACGGGAAATATGCCAAGGCCGGAACGCTCGGTGAGATCGAGCAGATCGGCCGGCTGCCGGGCGGTGCCCAGGCGGCCGTGATCCGCGGGACCCAGCGGGTCCGCATCGGCGCCGGGACCACCGGCCCGGGTGCGGCGCTCTGGGTGGGCGCGACGGTGATGCACGAGATCACCGACGACCGCTCCGCCGAGCTGGCCCGCGAGTACAAGACCCTGACGACCTCCGTGCTGCAGCGTCGCGGCGCGTACCAGGTCATCGATTCGATCAAGCAGGTCGACGACCCGTCGGAGCTGTCCGACCTGGCCGGCTACGCGTCGTACCTGAGCAACGAGCAGAAGTCCTGGCTGGTGGAGAACGCCAACGTCTCCGAGCGGCTGGAGAAGCTGATCGGCTGGGTGAAGGACCACCTCGCCGAGCTCGAGGTCTCCGAGACGATCCAGAAGGACGTCCAGGAGGGCATGGAGAAGCAGCAGCGGGAGTTCCTGCTGCGCCAGCAGATGGCCGCGATCCGCAAGGAGCTGGCCGAGCTCGACGGCAAGGCCGAGTCCGAGGAAGAGGACTACCGGGCCCGCGTCGAGGCAGCCGACCTGCCGGAGCACGTGCGCAAGGCCGCGCTCGCCGAGGTCGACAAGCTGGAGCGCACCTCCGACCAGTCCCCCGAGGTCGGCTGGATCCGGACCTGGCTGGACACCGTCCTCGAGGTCCCGTGGAACGAGCGCAGCGAGGACAGCTACGACCTGCGCGAGGCGCGGGCCGTGCTGGACGCGGACCACGCCGGTCTGGACGACGTGAAGCAGCGCATCACGGAGTACCTGGCTGTACGGCGTCGTCGTGCGGACCGTGGTCTCGGTGTCGTAGGCGGTCGCCGCAGTGGCGCCGTACTGGCGCTGGTCGGTCCTCCTGGTGTGGGTAAGACCTCGCTGGGTGAGTCCGTGGCGCGTGCGATGGGCCGGAAGTTCGTCCGGGTCGCTCTGGGTGGCGTGCGGGACGAGGCCGAGATCCGTGGTCACCGGCGTACGTACGTCGGTGCGCTGCCGGGCCGGATCGTCCGGGCGATCACCGAGGCAGGTTCGATGAACCCTGTCGTACTGCTGGACGAGATCGACAAGGTGGGTGCGGACTACCGGGGTGACCCGACGGCCGCGCTGCTGGAGGTCCTCGACCCGGCGCAGAACCACACCTTCCGGGACCACTACCTGGAGGTCGAGCTGGACCTGTCCGACGTGGTCTTCCTGGCCACGGCGAACGTACTGGACTCCATCCCGGCACCGCTGCTGGACCGGATGGAACTGGTGCAGCTGGACGGGTACACCGAGGACGAGAAGGTCATCATCGCCCGTGACCACCTGCTCCCGCGTCAGCTGGAGCGGGCGGGCCTGACGGCGGACGAGGTGAAGGTCGAGGACTCGGCGCTGCGGGTGCTCGCGGGTGAGTACACCCGGGAGGCCGGCGTACGGCAGCTGGAGCGTGGCATCTCCCGCGTACTGCGGAAGGTGACGGCCAAGCTCGCCCTGGGCGAGGACCTGGGCCGGCTGACGATCGGTTCCGGTGACCTGAAGGAGTACCTGGGTTCACCGAAGTTCACGCCGGAGTCGGCGGAGCGTACGGCGCTGCCGGGTGTGGCAACTGGTCTGGCCGTGACGGGTGCCGGTGGTGACGTGCTCTTCGTCGAGGCGTCGCTGGCCGACAAGGAGACCGGGCCGACCGGAGTCACGTTGACCGGGCAACTGGGCGACGTGATGAAGGAGTCGGCGCAGATCGCCTTGTCGTACCTGCGCTCGCACGGCGCGGAGCTGGGGCTGCCGGTCGGCGACCTGGCCGAGCGGAACGCCCACATCCACGTACCGGCCGGTGCCGTCCCGAAGGACGGACCGTCGGCGGGTGTGACGATGACAACGGCGCTGGCGTCGCTGCTGTCCGGACGGCCGGTCCGTTCGGAGGTCGCGATGACCGGTGAGGTGTCGCTGACCGGACGGGTGCTCCCGATCGGTGGGGTGAAGCAGAAGCTGCTCGCCGCGCACCGGGCCGGGCTGACCACGATCCTGATCCCGAAGCGGAACGAGCCGGACCTGGAAGACGTACCGGCGTCCGTGCTCGCGGAGCTGACCGTGCACCCGGTGAGCGACGTCCGCGAGGTGCTGGAGCTGGCACTGGAGCCGGCCGAGGTACAGACGCACCAGTACGCCGCATAACGCGGTACAGGGAAGGGCCCGGGCGTGTCGCCCGGGCCTTTTCCTCCTTTTGGATGAACTTTGTCCAGCGGCTGTGACTGAACTCATATGCGTGGCCGTAACCCAAACGGGCCATCCCGTAGTCTCTATAACCATGCGCGTCAGGGAAAAGGGCGACCGGGGAGTCGTCCAATCTGTGGTTCTGTTCCTCGGGGTGAGCGTGCTGTCGGGGGCGTTGGCTGCCGGCCTCGCCGTCCCGTTCGCCGGCCTCGCCGGATTCACCACGGAGAAGACCTCCGCGACGCTGCAGGACCTGCCGCAGCAGTTCGACGAAGTACCGCTGAAACAGAAGAGCACGATCCTGGCCGCGGACGGCTCGGTGATCGCGACCCTGGCCGAGCAGAACCGGGTCCCGGTCAAGCTCAAGGACGTCGCGCCGATCATGCAGAAGGCGATCGTCGCGATCGAGGACGACCGGTTCTACGAGCACGGCGCGCTCGATGCGAAGGGCACGCTCCGCGCCTTGCTGCAGAACCAGTCCGCGGGCTCCGTACAACAGGGTGGTTCGAGCATCACGCAGCAGTACGTGAAGATCAGCCTGGTCGAGAAGGCGAAGACGCCGGAGGAGGTCGCCGCCGCGACCGCCGACTCCTACCAGCGCAAGGTCGCCGAGCTGCGCTACGCGATCGCGGTCGAGAAGCAGTACTCGAAGAACGAGATCCTCGAGAAGTACCTCAACCTGGCGAACTTCGGCGACGGCGCCTGGGGCATCCAGGCTGCCGCCCAGCACTACTTCTCGGTGAACGCCAAGGACCTGACGCTCCCGCAGGCCGCGATGCTGGCCGGCCTGGTGAAGAACCCGACCGGCTACGACCCGACCAACTATCCGAAGCGCTCCAAGGAACGCCGTGACGTGGTCATCCGCCGGATGCTCCAGCTGAACGTCATCTCGGTCGCCCAGGCGAACTCGGCCCTCAAGACCCCGGTCATCGACCCCAACAAGGTCCGCCCGAACAAGCTGGGCTGCGCCAACGGCCCGTACCCGTTCTACTGCGAGTATGTGGTCGGCGAGCTCGAGAACAACCCGGCCTTCGGCAAGACGAAGACCGACCGCTCGAACTACCTCAAGACCGCCGGTCTCACGATCAAGACCTCGCTCGACCCGAAGATCCAGGCCGACGCGCAGCGTTCCATCGACACCCACTCCAAGCCCACCGACGACGCGATCGCCGCGATCACGATGGTCGAGCCGGGCACCGGACTGGTGAAGGCGATGGCGCAGAGCGTGAAGTACGGCAGCGGACGCGGCCAGACCGCCTACAACTACAACGCCCCCAAGACGTACCAGGGCGGCTACGGCGGCTTCCAGAACGGCTCGACGATGAAGGCCTTCACCATCGCCGCCGCGATCCAGGCGAAGATCCCGCTCAACTACAAGATCAACTCACCCAGCCCGCTCGACATGGGCGGGATGAAGTACACCAACTGTGCGGGCTCGCAGAAGATCCCGGCTGGTTACTCGCCGAAGAACTCGACGAAGAACGTGCCGGACCCGACGATGATCCAGGCCGCGCAGAAGTCGACGAACACCTACTTCCTGCAGCTGTCACTACGGGTCGGTCTCTGCCCGATCGCCACGCTCGCGGGCAAGTTGGGCATGTACGACGCCCAGAGTCTCGGTCCGCTCGACCAGGTCGCGTCGATGACCCTCGGCGTCGGTTACATCTCCCCGCTGCAGTTGGCGAATGCGTACGCCACCTTCGCCGCACGCGGCATGTACTGCACGCCGTGGTCGATCACCTCGGTCAAGGACGCGGCGGGCAAGCCGGTCAACATCCCCGGGGCGAACTGCAAGCAGGTGCTCGAGCCTGGGGTCGCCGATGGCGTCAACGCCGTCCTGCACCAGGTGATGGAGACCGGCGGCACGGGTAGCAAACTGAAGTTCGGGTCCAGCGACCTGGCCGGTAAGACCGGAACCATCAACGAGGCCAAGGCTGTCTGGTACTCCGGCTACTCGACCAAGCTCGCAGCGGCCGCGACCGTGGCCGATGCCTCCCTGCCCTACACGAAGCTGATCGGCCAGACTCTCAACGGCCAGACGATGGGCGACGCGTCCGGTTCCGGCACGGCCGGGCCGATCTGGGAGGCGGCGATGAAGGCCGCGCTCCAGGGGACGCCGACCACGCACTTCGTGGCGCCTTCGGACAAGACTCAGCGGGGAGACGTCACGGACCTGCCGTTCGTGAACGGGATGAACCCGCAGGACGCGTCCAACAAGCTCAAGCAGATGGGCTTCCAGGTCACCATCGCCTCCGGCACGGTCAACTCCCAGGAGACCGCCGGTACCGTCGCCTACACGGACCCTCGCCAGCGCGACGGCGCCCCGGCCGGCTCTCTGGTCACCATCTACATCTCCAACGGCGGAGGCAAGAACCAGCCGGGCTCGACCAACACCCCGACACCCCCGAAGACCACGACCACCATCAACCCGAACTGCCCGCCGTGGAACCCGAAGTACCCCAACTGTGGTGGTGGCGGAGGCGGCGGTGGTGGCGGCCGCGGGCACGGCTAAACGTGGAGGGCCTCGTCCGGCGACGGACGAGGCCCTCTTCGTTGCAGACGCCGAACCGGCGCTTCACGCTCGTTCAGGCGCCGAGTTGGCGCTTTACTTCGGCGGAGACGACGGCGCCGTCGGCCTTGCCCTTGGTCTTGGGCTGGAGGGCGCCCATGACCTTGCCGATGCCGCGGGGGCCGAGTTCGGCGGCGCCGGTGGCGGCGATGGTTTCGGTCACCAGGGCCTTGATCTCGTCCTCGGTGAGTTGTTCGGGGAGGTACTCGGCGAGGATGTCCGCCTCGGCCTGTTCCTTGTCGGCGAGTTCGGCGCGGCCGGCGTCGCGGTAGGCGGTGACGGACTCGCGGCGCTTCTTCGCCTCGGAGCTGAGTACGTCGACGACCTCGGCGTCGCTGAGCTCGCGGGCCTCCTTGCCGGACACCTCCGCCTTGGTGATCGCGGTGAGCGCCATCCGCAGCGTGGACTTGCGGATCTCGTCGCGCGCCTTCAGCGCGGCGGTCATGTCGTCGTGCAGGCGCTGCTTCATTCCGGAGTTGGACATGACCATGATTGTGGCAGGCTGGAGAAATGAGTATCGCGAGGACCGCCCTCAAGACCACTGGCGTGGTCACAGCTCTGGGCGCCGCCTGCGTCGCGTATGCGGCCGGTATCGAGGTGCGGTGGTACACGCTGCGCCGGTTCACGGTGCCGGTGCTGCCGGAGGGGACGGGGCCGCTCAAGGTGCTGCATCTGTCCGACCTGCACCTGATGCCGACGCAGGAGCGGAAGATCCGCTGGGTCAACGACCTCGCGGCACTGGAGCCGGACCTGGTCGTCAACACCGGCGACAACATCTCCAACGAGGAGTCGGTCCGCCCGCTGCTCCGCGCGTACGGCGATCTGCTCGACCTGCCCGGCGTGTTCGTGTTCGGCTCCAACGACTACTGGAAGCCGCACTTCAAGAACCCCGGGAAGTACCTGCTGCCCGCGAACAAGCAGCGGCACAAGCCGCACGGCCCGGACCTCCCGTTCGAGGAGATGCGCCGCTCGTTCACCGGCGCCGGCTGGACGGACCTGAACAACGCGAAGGCCACGCTGAAGGTGAACGGCCTGCGCCTGGACTTCGCCGGCACCGACGACCCGCACATCAAGCGCGACCGGTACGACGAGGTCGCCGGTGAGATCGACCCGTCGGCGGATCTGTCGATCGGCGTCACGCACGCGCCGTACCAGCGGGTGCTGAACGGGTTCGTCGGCGACGGGTACCCGCTGGTCCTCGCCGGCCACACGCACGGCGGTCAGCTCGCGGTCCCGGTCTACGGCGCGCTGGTGACGAACTGCGACCTCGACACGTCTCGCGTGAAGGGCCTCTCGACCTGGGGATACAACGGGCGCCAGGCCGATCTGCACGTCTCGGCCGGCCTCGGTACGTCGCCGTACGCGCCGGTCAGATTCGCCTGCCGGCCGGAGGCGACACTGCTCACTTTGGTGCCCCGGATAAACCCGATTTCGTCCGGACGCTGAGCCCATGTAAGCTACTCGCGACTTCGGGCTGTGGCGCAGCTTGGTAGCGCGCTTCGTTCGGGACGAAGAGGTCGCAGGTTCAAATCCTGTCAGCCCGACCACCATCGAGGGTC
This sequence comes from Kribbella sp. NPDC059898, assembly GCF_042730855.1. Taxonomy (NCBI): domain Bacteria; kingdom Bacillati; phylum Actinomycetota; class Actinomycetes; order Propionibacteriales; family Kribbellaceae; genus Kribbella; species Kribbella sp. NPDC059898. The sequence goes on along the minus strand of NZ_JBHWKR010000001.1, from coordinate 845,213 downwards.
AGTCACTGCGGTGACTGACCCTCAGTGCGTTTCGGACGTGTCGCGGAGGTGCGGGGTTGAGCGGGGCCGACCACTACGAGGTGCTGAACGTCGAGCGCTCGGCGAGTGCGGCGGAGATCAAGTCGGCGTACCGGAAGATGGCCCTGAAGGTGCACCCGGACCAGGGCGGCAACGCGGCGCTGTTCCGGCTCGTGCAGGAGGCGTGGAACACCCTCTCGGATCCGGCGAAGCGGGCCGCGTACGATCGCTCCCTCGACGGCAACGCGACCCCGCCGCCACCGGCGCCGGAACCACCACGGCAGCCGCAGCCTGACTCCGAGTGGACCTGGTCGACCGAGCAGCCGTGGTCCAGCAACCCGTCCGGCCCGGACCCGGTGCGCTCCGACGGCGCCGGCCCGATCCTGATCTACCCGACGTTCGGCCAGTGGCGCATCCCCGCCCTGGTGGCGCTGGGTGTCTACGTGGTGCTGGTCGGGATCGTTCTGGTCAGCACGCACTACGACGGGTTCCTGGCGTACGTCATCGCGGTCGCGACGGCGTCGATGGTCGTGGTGGTGCTGCCGCCGCACTGGAGCCGGCGGGTGCCGCTCCGTGGTCTGTTCAAGGTCCTGGGCGTCCTGATGGGGATCGCGTACCTGGTGACGCTGCTGCCGTTCGCGCACGTCGACATGACCGGGGCGGACCGCGCGGTGATCATCGCGCTGGTCGCCGGCCTGGTCGTGGTGCGGTTCGTCACGGGCCGCTGGTCGAAGTACCACGATCTCGATGTGGCGATCGACCGGCCGGCGGCGTTCGAGTTCAACCTGTGGGGTACGCCGGGTGAGCCGCTCGTCAACGACACGCTCGCGGCGTCGATCTCGCCGTACGACGCGATGCTCCACCGCCGTACGGCGAACCTCTTGGACCCGGTGCTGACAGCGTTGCCTGGTGCGAAGCTCGTCAACGGGGCGCAGCTCGGAGCGATGGTCGTCGACCACCTGCTGCTCAACGGCCACCGTGCCGCGTTGATCGTCTCGATCGTCGGACCGGGCGGAACGTACTCCCTGGACGCCTACGGAGGCCTCCAGTTCAACGGGCAGCCCTGGGAGAGCCCTGCGCCCGCTCTTGAGGCTGCTGTCGAGTCCTGGCGCGGGCGGCTGCGTCAGGTCGACGTACGCGGCTTCCTGGTCATTCACCCGGACGCAGGCGCCACTGTGCGGACCCAGGACCGTGCCGACGCCAAGGTCACTTGTCTGCCGGCACAGTCCGCCGCACGCGAACTGCACGCGTGGCTGCAGCCGGAAGGCAGCAAGGTCTATCGCCAGGTGCTGTACGACATCCTGTACCGCGCGCCGTACGGCCTAGTGTGAAGCTATGCAGCGGGTTGATCTCGGCGAGGTGGACTACGACGTCGCGGCGAAGGATATGCGCGGCTGGGTCGAGGAACGTGTCGAGGGGAAGGCCGAGGATCGGCTGTTCCTGCTGAGTCATCCGCCGGTGATCACGTACGGCCCGCGGACGGTCCTCGACGACCTGCCCGCGGAGGCCGCCGGGATTCCCACGGTGGAGGTCGACCGCGGCGGCTTCGCGACGTACCACGGTCCCGGCCAGCTGGTCGGGTACCTGGTCGTCGACCTGCACCAGCGCGGCCCGGTCGACATCGTCCGCTGGGTCGAGAACGGCCTGATCGAGGCGCTCGGCTCGCTCGGGTTCCCGCTGGTACGCCGGGACACGCCGAAGGGCGCGAGCAGCCTGGTCGGGGTGTGGACGGCGGACGGGCGGAAGCTGTGCTCGATCGGGATGCGGATCCGGCGCGGGGTGACCAGCCACGGGTTCTCGGTGAACGTCGCCCCGGACATGACCGTGTTTCACACGTTCACGAGCTGCGGGCTGCAGGACGTGACGATGGTCTCGCTCGCGGAGCTCGCGGCCGAGCGGGGGATCGCCGTACCGAGTGAAACCGAGGTGCGCGATGCCATCGCGAACTCTCTGGGAGCCCGATAACCTGCGGCAATGAGCCAGGAGGAGGACGACGGCGACGAGGCCGCGGAGCAGCGTTCGAGGCGGTACGACGCCCCGCCGTTGCCGCCGGCACTGATTCTGGCCGTGGTCGGGCTGCTCAGCGGGTTCGCGACCATCGCCGGGGTCTGGCTGAGCGAACGCGGCTGCGAGCGGTTCCGCGACACCACGAACTGCGGCGCGCTCGGCCTCCCGCTGCTGGTGCTGATCGTGGGCGTGACGATGGTGCTCGGCGGGCTCGCGCTGAGCCGGCTGGCGATGCCGCACCCGCGGCTGATCCCGTTCCTCGGCGTGGCCTTCATGGTCGGGCTGGTCGTCGCGTTCCTCACCGGCCACCTCGACTCGCCGTGGATCATCGCCGCCGTACCGGTGCTGACCGCGGTCACCTTCCTGCTCGCCAATCTCGTCGCCCGACTGCTGGAGCGTGCCGATGCCTGACCTGCCCGTCTACGAGTGCCGCCGGACCGCCACCGCGCCGAACCTGGACGGCACCCTGACCGACCCGGCCTGGGCGTCCGCCGCCTGGACCACCGACTTCGTGCCGATCGCGGACGGCCCCGCGCCGCGGTTCCGGACCCGGTCGAAGCTGCTGTACGACGACCAGTACCTGTACGTCGGCGGCGAGCTCGAGGAGCCGCACGTCTGGTCGACGATGACCGAACACAACAGCCGGCTGTACTTCGAGAACAACTTCGAGCTGTTCCTCGACCCGGACGGCGACGGGCAGAACTACTACGAGTTCGAGATCAACCCGCTCGGCACGATCTGGGAGCTCACGCTGCCCAAGCCGTACGTCGACGGCGGCGTACCGATCGACCCGACGAACCTGCCCGGCCTGCGGACCGCGATCCACGTCGACGGCACGCTCAACGACCCGTCCGACACCGACACCGGGTGGACCGTGGAGCTCGCCGTACCGTGGACGGACCTGGCCGCGTACAACCAGGGCCGCGCGACACCGCCGAACCCGGGTGACGAGTGGCGGATGAACCTGATGCGCTGCCAGTGGCCGCACGAGGTCGTGGACGGCGCGTACGTCAAGGGTGAGGAGATCGAGTTCTGGGTCTGGTCACCGCAGGGAATCGAGGACATGCACCAGCCGGCCACCTGGGGCGTGCTCCGTTTCTAGGGCCCCGTGACACGGCGTTAACACGACCGGGAGACAATGAAGCACGTGAACTTGGGGGGCTCCGGCGAACCACACGGGCTGGAGGCGGACCAGGTCGTCAGCGCGATCGAACGCGCGTGCGAGAGCGACCTGCGGACCGCCCTCCGGCTGGTCGCGCGCTATTCGGCGTACTGGTGGTCGCACGGGCTCCAGGACGAGGCCGCGGCGGCGGCCGAGCGCGTACTGAGCATGCTCGGCCGGACCGTCCCGGTCGGCCTGGACGAGGAGTACCTGCTGGCCGTGATCCACGGCGCCGCGTCCGCGGAGCAGGAGCAGGTCGAGCTCGCCCAGCAGATCGTCCTGACGGCCACGGCGCCGTTCCAGTACTCCGTGACCGTGCTGCTGTGGTCATTGGTCTTCGGGCCGTTCGAGCCGGCCGCGGTGGTCGACGAGGTGCTGGAGCGGAACGAGAGCGGCGACGCGTGGACACGGGCCGCCGTTGAGCTGTGCCGCGGGTACCCGGGTCTTACGACGCCAGGGCCTCCCGGTGAGGCCGCACAGGCGCTGCGCACGGCTCTGGGGCGGTTCCGGATGCTGGAGGACCGCTGGGGCATGTTCCTGGCCCTCAGTGCCCTCCGGCAGGTCGTTGACGAGCCCTTGGATGTCACCACCGAGGCCTTGGAGCTGGCGGAGCACCTGTGCCTCACTGAGGAGACCGCACTGCTGCTGTGCGAGCGCGCTGAGCTCTACCGGCGGCTGGGCAAGCTGGAGGACGCTCACGACGACTACAGCCGCGCTTTGTCGATCGGTGAGCACGCGGACCTCCCGGAGACCGTGGCAGCAGCCCGGATCGGGCTGGGGCGGGCCTTGCGCGGTTCTGGGAACCTCCCGGCGGCGCGGGCGCACCTGTCCGCCGTACTGACGATTCCTGAGCTGCCTGACGCGCACTTCGAGGCGCTGCACGAACTGGCCGTGCTGAACGCGTCCGAAGCGTCGGCGTAGTACCACCGGGGATATCCCCCGGCGCGACTGTGGGGTCAGCCACATCGCGGCGAGGTGCGGCGCTGGTTAGAGTCGGTTGCGAATCGGGACCGACTGCAACGGAGCAGCTGATGGACAAGACGTACGGGTCGCCGCGGGAAGCGGTGGCGGACATCGAGGACGGGGCGAGCCTCGCGGTCGGCGGGTTCGGGTTGTCCGGCAACCCGATGGAGCTGATCAGGGCGCTGCACGACAAGGGGGTGTCCGGACTCCGCGTCGTGTCGAACAACTGCGGCGTCGACGGCTGGGGACTCGGCATCCTGCTCGGCGACAAGCGGATCGCCAAGATGACCTCGTCGTACGTCGGGGAGAACAAGGAGTTCGCCCGGCAGTTCCTGTCCGGCGAGCTGGAGGTCGAGCTGACGCCGCAGGGCACGCTGGCCGAGAAGCTCCGCGCGGGCGGCTGCGGGATCGCGGCGTTCTACACGCTGGCCGGCGTCGGCACCCAGGTCGCCGAGGGTGGGCTGCCGCAGCTGTACAACACCGACGGGTCGGTCGCGAAGGCGTCGGAGCCGAAGGAGACCCGGGAGATCAACGGGACGACGTACGTCCTGGAGGAGTCGATCACCACCGACTTCGGGCTGGTGCACGCGCTCAAGGGCGACACCCACGGGAACCTGGTGTTCGACCGCAGCGCCCGGAACTTCAACCCGCTGGCCGCGATGGCCGGCCGGGTGACGATCGCGCAGGTCGAGGAGCTGGTCCAGCCTGGTGAGCTGGACCCGGACTCGATCCACCTGCCGGGTGTCTACGTCCAGCGTGTCGTTGCCGTCGGCAAGAACATCGAGAAGCCGATCGAGAAGCGTACGGTCCAACCGCGGAAGGATGCCTGAGATGCCGTTGACGCGTGAGCAGATGGCGGCCCGGGCCGCGGCCGAGCTCGAGGACGGGCAGTACGTGAACCTCGGCATCGGGCTGCCGACGATGGTGCCGAACTACATCCCGGACGGCGTCACGGTCGTCCTGCAGTCCGAGAACGGGATCCTCGGCGTCGGGCCGTACCCGGTCGAGGGCGAGGAGGACCCGGACCTGATCAACGCCGGCAAGGAGACCGTCACGACGCTGCCCGGGGCATCGTTCTTCGACTCGGCGCTGTCCTTCGGGATGATCCGCGGCGGCGCGATCGACGCCGCGATCCTGGGCGCGATGCAGGTGTCCGCGACCGGCGACCTGTCGAACTGGATGATCCCCGGCAAGATGGTCAAGGGGATGGGCGGCGCGATGGACCTGGTGCACGGTGCCAAGAAGGTGATCGTGCTGATGGAGCACGTCGCGAAGGACGGCTCGCACAAGATCCTCGCGGAGTGCGACCTGCCGTACACGGGTCGCGGGGTGGTCAACAGGATCATCACCGACCTCGCGGTGCTCGACGTGACCGACGACGGGCTGCGGCTGGTGGAGCTCGCCGAGGGAGTCACGTTCGACGAGCTGCAGGAGAAGACCGGGGCACCGATCAAGCAGTAGTGCTCGGGGGACTGACAGTGCACGACTGTGGACTGTCAGTCAGCGGGCGAAAGACACCTGTGATCCTCGGCGAAAGTCGGGTATGACGGGACCCGTGGAGTTGGATGTGCTGGTCATCGGCGGCGTCGGCATCGACACGATCGTGCGGGTGCCGAGCCTGCCGTTGGCGGATGTGGACACGGTTCCGGTCGAACCGATCGAGACGTACCTGGCGCACACCGGGCACGGGGTCGCGCTCGGCTGCCACCTGCTCGGGCTGAACGCCGGGCTGGTGGACGTGATCGGCGACGACCCGGAGGGCGCGCGGATCCGGCGTACGTACGCCGAGCTCGGCATCCCGTTGCGCGTCGTGCTGCACCCGAGCGGTACCCGCCGGTCGGTGAACCTGGTCGCCCCGGACGGCCGCCGGCTGTCGATGTACGACGCCCGGCATCCGGCCGGCCTGCGCGTCGACCCGAACCTCTGGCGCCCGCTGATCCGCCGCGCCGAGCACGTGCACGTCTCGATCATGGACTTCGCCCGGGACGCGCTCGGCGACGCGATCGCCGCGGACCGCTCGATCTCCACCGACCTGCACGACTGGGACGGCCGCAACGACCACCACAAGGACTTCGCGACCGCGTCCGACATCGTGTTCGTCTCGAAGGCGGCGCTGCCGGACGACGGCGTCGAGTGGATCCTCGCGAACGGCCGCGCGGACGTGGTGGTCGCGATGGCCGGCGCCGACGGCAGCTACCTGCACGTCCGCGGCGAGAAGGTCCGGCACTTCCCCGCGATCGACCTCCCCGACCGGCCGATCGTCGACACCAACGGCGCCGGCGACGCGTACGTAGCCGCCTTCCTGGCCCGCTACCTGGACGGCGCCTCCTGGCCCGAAGCAGCCCAGGCCGCCACCCTAGCCGCCTCCTGGTCCTGCACCACCCAAGGAACCCACACCAACCTCATCACCGCCGAAGCCCTGGCCCTCCTCACCCGCAACGCCTGATCGCGCCAATCCACACGACTCGGCGAGGGTGAGTCAGGCTCGGACCATCGGGGGGTGGAGGGTGGTGGCCGTACCGCGGTGGAAGAGCTGGGCGGGGCGACCGCCGTCCCGGGTCGTGGTGGTGCCGACCGGCGCGACGAAGTCGGGGGTCTTGGTGACCTTGCGGTGGAAGTTGCGTGGGTCGAGCGGGACGCCCCAGACGGCCTCGTAGACGCCGCGCAGCTCGGAGATCGTGAACTCCGGCGGGCAGAACGCGGTCGCGAGCGGCGAGTACTCCAGCTTCGCCCGGGCCCGCTCCACCGCGTCGGCGAGGATCCGCCCGTGGTCGAACGCGAGCTCGCCGGCCTCCCGTACGTCGATCCAGCCGGCGGACGCGGCGTCCGAGCCGGCCACCGGCGCGGGCAGGTCCGGGACCAGCGCCAGGTACGCGACGCTGACGACCCGGCCGCGCGGGTCGCGGTCGGGAGCGCCGTACGTCGCCACCTGTTCGAGGTGGATCCGCTCGGCGGACAGACCGGTCTCCTCCGCCAGCTCCCGGCGAGCGGTCGCCTCCAGGTCCTCGTCCGGCCGGACGAACCCGCCGGGCAGCGCCCACTGCCCGACGTACGGCGGGATGCCGCGGCGGATCAGCAACACCTGCAGGCGGCCGTCGCGGACGGTCAGGATGACCAGGTCGGTGGCCAGGCCGAGCGGCACGAAATCCATACCGCCCACTCTAATCGTCACCTTGACGAGAAGTCACCTCACCTCTTATCGTCATAGTGACGACAAGGAGAGCAAGAGATGGCAGACATCACCCGGTTCGGCTTCATCAGCCACCTGCGGGCCAACCCGACCACCCATGTGCGGCACCTGCGGAACGGCAAGCTCGCGCACGACGGCGCCGGCCAGGCGTTCTGGTTCCGGGCGCTGAACTCGTCGCTGAGCGAGATCCCGATCGACGACCGCGAGCAGCCGCTGCTGTTCCACGGGCGGACGCAGGACTTCCAGGACGTCGCGGTCCAGGCGACCGTCACGTACCGGGTGACCGACCCCGCGCTGGCCGCGAGCCGGCTGGACTTCGGCATCGACCCGAACAGCGGGCAGTGGCGGTCGACGCCGCTCGAGCAGCTCGGCGGCCTGCTGACCGAGCTGGCCCAGCAGACCGCGCTCGACCTGCTGGCCCGGATGTCGTTGACCGAGGCGCTGTCCGAGGGCATGACCGCGCTGCGTGCGGCCGTCGGCACCGGGCTGCGCGCGGACGAGCGGCTCACCGGGCTCGGCATCGGCGTCGAGGACGTCCGCGTGGTCGCCGTACGGGCGGAGCGGGACGTGGAGAAGGCACTACAGACGCCGACCCGCGAAATGGTGCAGCAGGCGGCGGACAAGGCGACGTACGAACGGCGCGCACTCGCCGTCGAACGCGAGCGGTCGATCGCGGAGAACGAGCTGCAGAACCAGATCGAGCTCGCCCGTCGCGAGGAGCAGCTGGTCAACCAGCGTGGTCAGAACGAACGTAGCCGCGCCACCGAGGCCGCGGCCGCCGGTCAGATCGAGACCCAGGCCGCGGCCAGCCGGCAACGCGCACTGGCCGAGGCTGAAGCGGATGCCAAGCGGGTCATCGGTGCGGCGGAGGCCGCGGCCGAGAAGGCGTTGCTGGACGCGTACGCCGAACTCGACCAGGGCACGATCATCGCGATGGCGATCAAGCAAGGCGCCCTGCCGGAGATCGGCACGCTGAACCTGACGCCGGACCTGATCACCCCGCTGCTGACCAAGCTGACCGAGTCCCGATGAGCCTTCCACCACGGGCCGTCATCGTGCACCGGGCGACCGAGCTGACCGAGCTCGTCGCCCGGCACGGGACGCGGCAGCAGGCCGGATTCTTCCTCGCTGGTCGTGGACGGGACCTGGTCGAGCTCGACGCGCGACACCAGGCGCAGCAGGACGCGCTGGCCACGGTGTCGGCGGCGATCCCGCTGGACTGGCGGCGTGCGGTTGCCGAGCGCAACGATCTTGACCGGTTCGGGTTCGGGCCGGAGGACGTAGTGATCACGGTCGGCCAGGACGGGCTGGTCGCGAACGTGGCGAAGTACCTGGACGGCCAGCCGGTGATCGGGATCAACCCCGAGCCGGCCCGCAATCCCGGCGTACTCGTCCCGCACGAACCCGCGGCGATCGCGGGCCTGCTCAGCTCGCTGGACTGCGTGGAACGCACGATGGTTGCCGCGAGCACCGATGACGGTCAGCACCTGCTGGCCCTGAACGAGGTGTACGTCGGCCACCACAGCCACCAGTCCGCACGCTACAAGCTCGCGGCACCGGACGGACTGCCCGAGCGGCAGTCGTCGTCCGGGATCCTGGTCGGCACCGGTACCGGGTCGACCGGCTGGTGCCGGTCCGCCTGGCAGGAACGCCGGAGTCCGTTGGTGCTGCCAACGCCGACGGACCCCGTGCTGTGCTGGTTCGTCCGCGAAGCGTGGCCGTCACCGGCGACCGGGACGGACAACACCGAAGGGTTGCTCAAGGTACCGGACTCGCTGACGATCACTGCCGAGTCGGACCTGGTGGTGTTCGGTGACGGCATGGAGTCCGACACCTTGAGCGTCGGCTGGGGTCAGCGGATCTCGGTCACCGTCGCCGACGTGAAGCTGCACCTGGTGCTCTGAATCGTCGCGTGCCAGGCGGAGTACAGCCGCCGCGCCGAGCCGCCGATCGGGCCGACCGCGTTGAACACCGCGCCCCGGCCGGCCGGCTTGGCGTCCGCGATCGCAGCGACCGCCTGCTCGGGCGCGTCGATCGTCGACGAGCAGACGCTGAGGATGTAGTCCGGCACCTGCAGCTTCGGATCCACGCAACCGACCAGCGGTACGCCGACCGCGGCGACGATCGGGAACACCGTGCCCGGGATCCCGACGGCGCACTCCACGCTCGCCGACTCCGGGACCGAGCCGAGCGCGCTGATCTCGTACCGGTCCCAGAGCGTCCGGTCCTCGCGCGGGTGCAGGCCGACGACGATGTGCTTGCCCGCCGCCTGCAGTTTCGCGGCGGCGTCGAGCAGGAGCTGGGTGCCGGGCGCGGCGTTCCCGGTCTGGTCGGGGTGCGTGACGCTGGTGAGCACCAGCACCCGGTCCTGCTGCGGCGCGTACGCCGGCAGGTCGTCGGTCTGCGCCGAGCCGACCATCCGGACACGACGCTTCCAGCCGAGGTACTTCGCGAACACGTCCGACTCCGCGGGCGACGCCGCCGTCACCAGCTCGAGCCTCGACCGGAACTCCTTGGCGCGCGGGGCTTCCACCGGCTTCAGATACGCGAGCGAACTGGCCGCCATCGGGAGCCGCATCAACGCCGCCGCAACATCCGCAGGCCACGCCTCGGCGCCGTTCACCACCAGCAGGTCCGCCTGCGGTACGTCGCTAAGGGTCGCGACCCGCACCGGGTCACCCGGCTTGATCTGGCTCAGGTCCGGCACCACCTGCACCAACTCCCACCCCCGCCGCCGCGCCTCAGCCAGCAACGGCTGCGCGTGGTACGTCCCCCACGGCTCATTGGTTGCCAACAGCACCCGAGTCCGCCGCGCCCGCGCCGCCAACGCCAACCCAGGCGTCGCCGCCAGCCCAACCCCCAGAACCCCAGCCTTCAAAACCGTCCGTCGCGTCGTGATCATGCGCGCGACGCTACGAACCCCGGGTAAACACGCGCTAGACCTCTCCCGACAACTGGATGATCAGCCGCAAGAGGTTGCCGCCGCACCCACGACGTACGACACCAGCCCGACGACCTCAGCCCCACCACACCGCGACCGACATCCTGATGACGTTCCCGGGCAGCCCTACCGACCGCCCGGCGCCGGTCTCGCACGCCCCAACGCAATCGGCTCCACCACATCCCGCACCCTGACAAGCGACCACTCTCGAGGCTCACCCGGCCCCACCCACACAACCCGCGCAACCCACCACGCCACCACCGCGCAACCCACCACGCCACCACCGGGCGGCCCATCACCCACCACCACCGGGCGGCCCATCACCCCACCTCCACCGGCCGCCCCGCCCGGCGGAAACTTCCCGCGCGCCGACGCAGTCGGCCACAAACAGCCGCGCTGCAGGCGTGCCCATCCCACCCACAACCCGCCACACCAGCCCCGCCGAGACGCCCCGCCCGGCGCCCACCTCCCGCGCGCCGACGCAGTCGCCAACAAAGCAGCCGCGCCGCGGGCGTGTCCTCCCCACCCACACAACCCACCACAGCAGCCCCGCCGAGACGCCCGCCCCGCGCCCACCTCCCGCGCGCCGACGCAGTCGGCCAACAAGACAGTCGCGCCGGGGGTGTGTGCTTTAGCCGCCGTTCAGTGGGTTGTAGGCCGGGGTGAAGGGGAAGTAGACCCAGTCGGGGAAGGTGGTGGGGACTTTGCCCAGGGACTTGATGACGGTTTTGGCGCCTGCTGCGTGGCCGACGGCGTACAGGTAGCCGGTGTTGGTGTCTTTGTCGATGCCCAGGAGGAGCGAGCCGTTCTGACCGCACGGGGCCGAGACGAGCTGTTCGAAGATCTGCCAACTGGAGGTGCGGACGGGGGTGATGATCGGCTTCAGCGGCACAGTGACCGGGATCTTCACCGTGTACAGCCCGCCCGCCCGGTTGTTGGCCAGGAACATGTCGTACGTCGGCGTCGCGGCGATCAGCGTGAAGGACTTCATCGAGCTCATCCCGGTCACGTACCCGGTGTTCCGCAGCCCGTTCCCCACATCCGTCCAGCGCCCGAACAACCCGTACTGGTCCTGCTGGTACAGCATCGTCCGCGTCGGCTTGCTCCCCGCAGACGCCTTGTACTGCGACTGGATCAGGAACCGCCCGCCCCACCCGTTCCCGATCCGCTGGAACACCGGCGTCCCGACGACCTTCCCGTCGCGCCCGACGGTGTACGTGCTCTGCATCAGGTACCCGGCGCCCCACACGACCTTCCCGCTGCGCGTCGTCCGCCCGTTCCCGGCCGGTACGGCGGTGAACGACGTCGGCTGACCCACGTTGTACGGCGTGTTGTACACGTTCGGCGTACTGACGACCGCCCCCGCGCCCGCCGATGTCAGCACCCGGCTGTTCACGCCGTTGATGTTGACGTCCAGCGACCCGAGCCCGAGCGCGCACGCCGCGGTCGCGGCTGTCTGCGCGTCCGGGGCGGCGCCGGCCGGTGGGACCGCCGTACCCAACGAGAGCGCGAGCGCGCCGATACCGATTGCCGTTCGGATCATGATTCTCCGTCCGCCGTGTCGTAGGTCTTCTCAGAACACTTGATACCGGGCGGAGAGCGGAAGTTGCGGTCAGCGTGCCAGTTCAGCGTACGCGTTCACCAGTGTGGTGGCGTCTTGTTCCCAGTTGAGGGTCTTGGCGGCGGTGCGGGTGCCCTCGGTGTACGTGGGGTAGTTGTCGATGAGGGTCCGGACAGCCGCGGCCAGGGAGTGCGGGTTACCTGGTTCGTAGAGGGTGCCGAGGTTGTGTTCGGTGACCACCGCGCGGAGTTCCGGCAGGTCGGCGGCCACCACGGGGACACCGGCACGGACCGCGTGGAAGAGTTTGTTGGGGAGGGCGAGGCGGTGGTTCTCGCAGGTGTTCGTCAGCGTCACCAGCGAAATGCCGTACGTCCGCAGCGTCTCGTCCACCTCGTCGATGGACCGCTCCGGCACCGTCTCCACCGGCCCCAGGTCCAAGCGGTAGTTGGGATCGACCGACCCCATCAGCACCGTCCGGAACGGCGCCAGCTCACGAGCGGCCCCGACCACGGTCGACAGGTCCCGCCCCGCGCCGACCCGCCCGGCGTACAGCAAACCCTCCGGCCTCGAAGGCGCCGGCGGTACGTCGTCAGCACGCGGGAACGTGTTCCGTACGACGCGCACGTCCGTCAGCCCACGCGACCGTAGCCGCTCGGCGATCCCGTCCGACACCGTGAAGACAACTCGTGCCTGCGAGGCGAGCGCGAACTCGTACCGTCGCCCACGAGCACGCCACAGCGGAGTAGGACGACCAGGGAGTGCCCGGTCGAACCATAGCTCGTGGCTGTCGTACACCAGCGCCGCCGACCACTTGGCGGCGTACTCCGCGGCCAATTCCAACGTGTTGAAGTCATGCGCATGCACGACGTCGACCGGACCGGCAGCGGCAACCCTAGGGGCCGCCGCGATCCGCCACTGCTTCTCCGTGCGGGCCCGGTGCTCCGGCAGCAGCAGCCACCGGCCGAACCGCTTGGCCAGCACCTTCGGCCCGGAATGCCCGTGCCCGACGGTCAGCCCGCCGCTCCCGGCCCGCAGACCGGAGGAGCGGGAGACGGACTCCACCGTGACACCCGGCCCGACCTCGAAGCCCTCCGGTACGTCGCGGCCGATCACATGCACTGTGTGACCGGCCGCGGCGAGCGCCGTCGCCTCCCGCAGGATCCGCGAGTCCCCGGCGATCGGGGACTGCGCGATCATCAGAATCCGCACTTACTCGCTCTCGTCCTCGCGCACCCACTCGTTCCGGACGAACGGCAGCAGCACCTCGACCGACTTCCGCCCGTCGTGCAGGTCCCGGACGAACGACGGTCCCGCATCGGCGAGCTTCCGGGCGGTGTCGCGCTCGGCGACGAGCCGCTCGATCACCTCCGCCAGGTCGTCCGGCGTCGCCTCGGCGATCGGCAGGTCGGTCGGCAGCAGCTCCCGGACCGGGTCCGCGATGTGCCCGACGGTGACCCGGCCGGCCGCCATCGCCTCGCAGGCGAACACGCCGTACGAGCCGAGCAGCATCTGGTCGACCACGATGTCGGCGCTCTTCACCAGCTCGGCCAGTTCCTTGTGCGGAACGTCCTGCACCCGCTGGTACGTGATCAGTCCGCGCGCGTCCAGGTCCTTCAGCACCGGGTCGACGTACGCCGAGCCCTTGAGGGCGCTCGCCGACGGCGCGTGCAGCACCACCGGGATCTCCCGCTCCAGCACCGGCTGGGACGAGGCGAACGTGTCGATGTCGACGGTCAGCGGCAGCCAGATGCCGTTGTCCACGAACTCCAGCAGGTCCGGGGTGGTGACGAACACCGGACCGGCCCCGTCGTAGCGGCGGAGGTGCCGGCGGACGTTGTTGTTCGCCGACTGCAGCCGCTGGGTGAGCTCGTCCTCCGGGTCCCGGAACGGCGAGAACCGGTACTGGTCGCGGTGCTGCGCCGGGTCCCGGATCTCGGACCCGTGGAACACCAGGCCGTGCTTGATCCCGGCCTGGTCGAGCACCGGCACGTCGGCCGTCCACATGTCGCCGGGCAGCTGCCCGAACATCGGCCGGCCGGCCTCGAACAGCACGTGCGTGACCTCGCGCAACGCGTACGACGTCAGCTCCAGCTGCCAGCGCAGGTCCGTCCGGTACTGCTGGTACGTACCGGTCCGGTGCACGCGGAAGTCGAACGCGCCGCTGCCCGTGGTGAGCGACTCGGCCTTGACGTCCGGGTGCGCACGCTCGAGCGCGGTCGCCCACAGCCAGGCCTGGCCCGCGCTGTTGACCGGGCCGAGCAGCAGGTGCGTCCCGGTCTTCTCGATCTTGCCGCCCGGCCGCCGGACCTCGAGCTGCTTGCCGGTCAGTTCGCCGTACAGCTCTCGCAGCTTGGCGGCCTGCCCGGCCCAGGACACCTCCTGCTGGTACGCCGGATCGGCGACCCGCTCGCGGTAGTTGTCCAGGTCGGTGAGCACGGTCCGGACCTTCGACGCCAGGTCGTGCGCGTCCTCCGCGACGAAGACCTCTCCGATCCGCGTACGCCCGACGAAGTCCTTCATGCTCGGCATGTCGCTGACCACCACCGGCAGCCCGGCGAAGGCGTACTCGAACAGCTTGTTCGGCAGCGCCATCTCGTGGCTCGGGTACCGCAGGATCGGGATCAGCCCGACGTCGGCGGTGCGCAGGAACGCGACCACCTCGTCCGGCTTCACCGGGTCCACGCAGTGCAGCCGGTCCTCGACCCCGAGCTGCGCGGCCTCCGTCTGCAGCGCCCGGACCGCGTCGTTCGCGACCGCGGGCACGCACACGACGGCCAGGTGCACGTCGGGCAGGTCCACCAGTGCCTGTACGGCGGTGTGGATCCCGCGCGCCCGGGTGACGCCGCCGCTGTACACGAGCAGCGGCACGTCGGACGCGAGGCCGATCACGCTGCGAATGTCGGACACCTCGACCGACACGTCAGCGGGGTTCGGCGTGTTCATCACCACGGCCGGCAGGTGGTCGAGCTTGTGCTCGGCCTGCAGCCGCGTCGCGATCGCCGGGCTGACCGTGATCACCCGGTCGGCGTCGCCGATGTACTCGCGCTCGTGGTTCGCCCAGGCCGCGATCGAACGCCGGGTCCGGGCGCCGTACTGCGACAGTCCGGCGACGTACTCGTGCGCGTCGTACACGACCTTCAGCTGCCGGCCGCGCAGGCTCGCCCGGCCGGCGGCGCGGGCCGCGACGCCGATCACGTGCATGTCGTGGGCGTGCACCACGTCCGGCTCGATCCGGTCGATCAGGTCGCCGAACGCGATCTCCAGGTCCAGCGCCTCGGGGTGCAGCTTGCGCCACGGCGCCGGCCACGGCAGCCGGTGCAGGACACCGTCGTACGCCCGCCAACTGAACTTGAACGGCGCGTCGGCCTTGTTGCCGACGCCCTTGCGCACCCAGGCGGCCCGCTCGGCCGCCTTCCAGCGCGCCCGCCGGAGCAGCCGGGTGGCCACGCCGGCCTTGTACTTGATCGGGTTTCCCTGGCCCGCCTTGGACCGTGCGATCGCGTGCCCGGAGTCGGCCTTGAGCTCCTTGAGCTCGGCCGCGATCCGCTGGCTACGCGCCACATAGGTCGCGCGGTACCGATAGCCCACCAACGGCGGCCGCCAGTTGCGGTGCGCCGTACGGCTTCGTTTCCGTTCCTCACGCAGTGCGTAGGGCACCGCCACCCGGACGATCAGCGCACCGTCGAGCATCTCTCTCGACGGGAGGCCGTTGGCCGAGACCCCGAGCACAGTCACCTCTGCTCCGGTCTCGGCCAGTGCTGCGGCCTCCTTGCGGACCCGGCTGTCGTTGGTGACGTCGTTGGCGACCATCATCACGACCCGCAGGCCGGCATCTGTCACTGGCTGACCGACCTTCCGATCACAATCCGCCGCACGCCGGCCCACTTGGCCGGGTCGGTGCGGTCACGACCGTCGACGAGTACCTTCACGCCCGGCAGCTCGGCCGGGCTCAGCTGCGCGTACTCCGCGTGGTCCGCCTGCAGCACCGCCGCGTCCACCGGCGAGCCCAGCGTGTACGGCGCGAAGCCGAGCCCCTGGAGCTCCTCGTCGGTGTACATCGGGTCGTGCACGAAGACCTCGGCGCCGCGCGCCTTCAGCGCCTCGACAGCCGGGAACACGCCGGAGAACGCGGTCTCTTTCACGCCTCCACGGTACGACGCGCCGAGCACCACGACCTTGGCGCCCTTGAGGTCGCCGAACGCGCCCTCGAGCAGACCGATCGTGTAGTCCGGCATCCCGGCGTTCGCCTCGCGGGCGGCCCGGACGACGGTGGCCTCGGGGTCGGTGTACAGGTACAGCCGCGGGTACACCGGGATGCAGTGCCCGCCGACCGCGATCCCCGGCCGGTGGATGTGGCTGTACGGCTGCGAGTTCGACGCCTCGATGACGGCGTGTACGTCGATACCGTTCTGGCCGGCGAACCGGGCGAACTGGTTCGCCAGGCCGATGTTCACGTCCCGGTACGTCGTCTCCGCCAGCTTCGCCAGCTCCGCCGCCTCGGCCGAACCCAGGTCCCAGACGCCGTTCGCGCGGTCCAGGTCCGGACGCTCGTCGAAGTCGAGCACGGCCTCGTAGAACGCGGTGGCGCGCTTGGCGCCCTCCTCGGACAGGCCGCCGACCAGCTTCGGGTACTTCCGCAGGTCCGCGAACACGCGGCCGGTGAGCACCCGCTCCGGCGAGAACACCAGGTGGAAGTCGGTGCCCTCGGTGAGACCGGAGATCTCCTCGATCATCGGCTTCCAGCGGTTCCGGGTGGTACCGACCGGGAGGGTGGTCTCGTAGCTGACCAGGGTCCCCGGGGTGAGGTGCTCGGCCAGCGAACGGGTCGCGTTCTCCATCCAGCCGAACTCGGGCTGCCCGGTCTTCTCGTCCACGAACAGCGGCACGACGACGACCACCGCGTCGCTGTTCGGGATGGCGTCCGCGTAGTCCGTGGTCGCCCGCAGGCGGCCGTCGGCCACGGTCTCGGCGAGCAGCTCCTGCAGGTGGGCCTCACCCGGGAACGGCTCCTGACCGGCGTTCACCAGCTCGACGAACTTCTCGTTGATGTCGACGCCGACGACCTGATGACCCTTGGCCGCGAACTGGACCGCCAACGGCAGTCCGATCTTGCCTAAGGCAACAACACTGACACGCACAGCAACTCCACTAGGTTGTGATTCTTCATCGTTTGCCTCGGAGCAGCCGCTCCATCGGGTGCTCGACGAACTTGTAGAGCACCGCCGAGGCGAAGATCGAAAGGGCGAGTACGCCGGCGTACCAGGTCAGGTTCGACCAGCCGATCGGGCCGGCGATGCCGTGGTACTCCTTGATCGCGTACATGATGGTCGCGTGGACCAGGTAGAACGCGTACGACCACTGGCCGAGCGCGACCAGCGGCCTGCTGCGCAGCAGTGACCGGCCGCCGCGGACGTCGCGGGCCGCGACCGCCAGGATCAGGAAGCCGTACAGCAGCGTGAGGATTTCCTTCTGGCACAGTCCCATGGTGACCGCGCCCGGAAAGTTGGCCGGGTGCGAGCCGGAGTACCAGAGCACGTACAGCCCGCCGCCGGTGACCAGGAACGCGAACCACACCGGGATCCGCGGCTTCCACCCGGACCGGAGCGCGATCGCCAGGCCGATACCGAACAGGAACGCCACCGAGTGCAGCACCGGCTGCGGCAGGATCGGTATTGCGGTCTTGTAGTGGAACAGCGCCAGCTTGTAGGCACCGCTGACGACGATCACCGCGACGCACAGGATCAGGCCACCCGCGGTCTTCAGCCGCCGCGTCAGCCGCCACACGAACGGGAAGTACGCGTAGAAGAACGCCTCGACCGAGAGCGTCCAGCCCGCCGGGTTGCCGCCGTACAGGATGTCCGGGTTGTTCGACCAGCCGTGCACCAGCAGGACGGACAGCGCCAGCACGGTGAGCGACACCGGTTTGATCCAAGGCATCCCGGCCGGCGGGTCGACCCGGTAGAAGACGAAGAACGCCGCCACCAGGGTCAGGATGTACAGCGGGAAGATCCGCGCGAACCGGCGCCGGTAGAAGGTCCGGATCTTCGTCCCCGGCTGCGCCGACCAGGTCAGCACGAACCCGGACAGCACGAAGAAGAACGTGACGCCGGAAACGCCGTACTTCAGGAAGTCGTAGATCGGCAGCGGGGCCAGCTGGGTCATGTGATGGCAGAACACGAAGAAGGCCGCCCACCAGCGCAAACCGGTGAGCGACTCGACTCGTGGCAATCTCCCGCTGGAACGCGGGGGGCTCGCGTCGGAGGTGGTACTGACAGGCGCGCCGGGAGGTGGGGTCGTGACAGCAGCCGACCCGGGGGCGTCCTGGGTCGGCTCTGTCTGGTTCTCTTCGGCGGCCTTCGTCATGTGGTTACTCCGCGAGAGTGGCGACGACACGCTCCGCAGCGTGACCGTCGCCGTACGGCATTGGGCGTCCCCCCGTGGGAGCCGGCCGTGCAGCCAACTGGGGCAGCTTACTCACGTCGGATGTCAACACGTTCCATCCGTCCGCCAGCGTCTCGACCCATTCGGTCTCGGTGCGCAGCGTGGTGCACACCCGGCCGAGCAGGAAGGCCTCCTTCTGGAGACCGCCGGAGTCGGTCACCACACCGGCCGAGCCGAGCACGGCCTGGACCATCTCCGGGTACGCCAGCGGCTCCCGGACGTGCAGCGAACCGTCCGGACGCTCCAGCTTGATGCCGTGTTCCGCGCACTTCGCGACCAGTCGCGGGTGGGCCAGCAGCAGCACCGGCGTACCGGCCGCGGCGAGCCCGTCGACGATCGCGGCCAGCCGCTCCGGGTCGTCGGTGTTCTCGGCCCGGTGGATCGTCGAGACGACGTACTCGCCCTGCTTGAACGGACCGTCCAGCGGCTTGCCCTGGATGGCGTCGCGAACCCGGAAGCACACGTCGGTCATGACGTCGCCGACCAGCCGCGACTTGTCCTTCAGGCCCTCGTTCGCCAGGTGGTCCATCGCCACCTGGGTCGGGGCCAGCAGCAGGTCCGCCGCGTGGTCGGTGAGCACCCGGTTGTGCTCCTCCGGCATCAGCCGGTTGAAGGAGCGCAGCCCGGCCTCCAGGTGCGCGACCGGCAGGTGCATCTTCACCGCGGACAGCGCACCGGCGAGCGTCGAGTTGGTGTCGCCGTACACGAGCACCCAGTCCGGCTTGTGCTCGTCCAGTACGGCGTCCATCGCGGCCAGCATCGCGCCGGTCTGGACACCGTGGCTACCGGACCCGACGCCCAGGTGGACATCCGGGTCCGGGATCCGCAGGTCGGCGAAGAACACGTCGGACATGTTCTTGTCGTAGTGCTGCCCGGTGTGCACGATCACGTGCTGGTGGTCGGTGGCGGCGAACGCCTCCGCCACCGGCGCCAGCTTCACGAACTGCGGGCGTGCACCGACAACGCTCAGGACCTTCATCAGTACTACTGCTCCCCGGCGACGGTGACGGTCCGGTCCTCGGAGGCCGACTGCAGAACGGCCTCGGCCACCTTGACGGTGGTCAGACCCTGCTGCAGCGTGACGATGTCCGCCTCCTTGCCGAGCACCGCGTCGCGGAACTGCTCGTGCTCGGTCTTCAGCGGCTCCGGCTTGCTGATCGCGTACCGGACCATGTCGCCCTCGCTGACACCGCGGAAGTGCGCGACGTCGTCCCACGCGGTCTGCACGGTGCCGTTGGCGTGGAACGTCAGGTCGGCGGTCAGGGTGTCGGCGATGAACGCGCCCTTCTCACCGGTGACGACGGTGAGCCGCTCCTTCATCGGGGACAGCCAGTTGACCAGGTGGCTGGTCACGGTGCCGTTGGCCAGCTTGCCGGTCACCGCGATCAGGTCCTCGTACTGCCGGCCGGACTTGTGGGCGCTCTGCGCGGCCACCGTGACGAACGGCGACTGCGTCACCCACGCCGTCAGGTCGATGTCGTGGGTGGCCAGGTCCAGCACCACGCCGACGTCCGCGATCCGGGCCGGGAACGGGCCCTGGCGGCGGGTGGTGATCTGGTAGATGTCGCCCAGCTCACCGTTCTCGAGCCGCACCCGCAGCGCCTGCAGCGCCGGGTTGTACCGCTCGATGTGACCGACGGCGCCGACCAGGCCGGCCGCCTCGAAGGCCTTCGCGATCTCGGTCGCCTCGGACGAAGAACCGGCCAGCGGCTTCTCGATCATCGCGTGCACGCCGGCCTCGGCCAGCGCCTTCGCGATCTCGGCGTGGTACTGGGTCGGCACCGCGACCATGCAGTAGTCGAGCTTCTCCGCGATCAGCTGCTCGATGTTCTCGTGCACCGGACGACCGCCGGCCACGTTGAACTTGTCACCGCCCGGGTCGGCGACCGCGACCAGGTCAACGCCCTCGAGGGACGCCAGGACGCGGGCGTGGTGCCGGCCCATCATGCCCAGGCCGATCAGGCCCGCACGCAGGTTCGCTGTGTTCGACATGGATCACGCACCCGCCTTCGCCACGGTGTTCACCGCGGAGACGATCCGGTTCAGGTCGTCCTCGGACAGCGACGGGTGGACCGGCAGCGAGAGCACCTCGGCCGCGGCCTTCTCGGTCTCCGGCAGGTCCAGCTCACGCCGGAACGAGGGGAGCCGGTGGTTCGGGATCGGGTAGTACACGCCGCAGCCGACGCCGTACTCGGTCCGCAGCGCGTTCGCGAAGCCGTCCCGGTCCTCGGTGACGCGGATCGTGTACTGGTGGTACACGTGGCTCGCCTCGGCGGCGACCGCCGGGACGCCGACGCCGGCGAGGTTCGCGTCCAGGAAGGCCGCGTTCTCCTGCCGCTGCTTCGTCCAGCCGCCGACCTTGGTCAACTGCACCCGGCCGATGGCGGCGTGCAGGTCGGTCATCCGGTTGTTCAGGCCGACGACCTCGTTCTCGTACTGCTTGAGCATGCCCTGGTTGCGGAACAGCCGCATCCGGCGCTCGAGGTCGGCGTTCGCGACCGAGTTCATGCCGCCCTCACCGGACGTCATGTTCTTGGTCGGGTACAGGCTGAACATCGCGAACTCGCCGAAGGTGCCCACCGGCGCGCCGTTCCAGGTGGCGCCGTGCGCCTGCGCGGCGTCCTCGTAGATCTGGATGCCGTGCTTGTCGGCGATCGCCTGCAGCGCGGTCATGTTCGCCGGGTGGCCGAACAGGTGCACCGGCATGACGGCCTTGGTCTTCTCGGTGATCGCGGCCTCGACCGCGGCCGGGTCCAGGCAGAAGTACGTCGGCTCGATGTCGACGAACACCGGGGTCGCCCCGGTCAGCGCGACGCTGTTCGCGGTCGCGGCGAACGTGAAGGACGGGACGATCACCTCGTCACCCGGTCCGACACCCGCGGCCAGCAGGCCCAGGTGCAGGCCCGACGTACCGGAGTTCGTCGCGACGCACGCCCGGCCGGAGACCAGCGCTGCGCCGAACTCCTGCTCGAACGCCGCCACCTCGGGGCCCTGGGCCAGCATGCCGGACTGCATCACCCGGTCGACGGCCTCGCGCTCCTCCTTCCCGATGATCGGCTTCGCGGCCGGAATCGGCTGCACCATCAGTTCTCCTCCTGAGTTTCTCCGGCCGGCCGGAGCCGCCCGTCGGTTTCGATGTACATCTCGCCCGTGTTCGGGCACTTCCACTCGCCGTCCCCGACGGAGAGCAGCGGAACCCCGGCCTTGCCGACCCACTTGAGCCGGCGCGCCGGGACCCCGGCGACCAGCGCGAAGTCTGGCACGTCCTTGGTCACCACCGCACCCGCGGCGACAGTCGCCCAGCGGCCGATGGTGACCGGGGCCACGCACACGCTGCGCGCACCGAGCGAGCAGCCTTCCTTCATCGTCACCCCGACCGGTTCCCAGTCGTGCCCGCTCTTCGGCGACCCGTCCGGGTTCACCGCGCGCGGGAAGTAGTCGTTGGTGAGCACCACCGCCGGGCCGATGAACACGCCGTCCTCGAGGGACGCGGGCTCGTACACCAGCGCGTAGTTCTGGATCTTGCAGTTGTCGCCCATCCGGACCCCGGTCCCGACATAGGCACCGCGGCCGACGATGCAGTTCTTGCCGAGGACCGCGTTCTCGCGGATCTGGGCCAGGTGCCAGACCGACGAACCGTCGCCGATCTCGGCGCTGTCGTCGACGTCGGCGGAGGGCGCGATGCGGGACGTCACAGGGTCTCCTTCGGGATGAGCCAACTTCTCAGTACTTCGGCCGAGCGGCGTCCGTCGTGCAGCTCGGTCACGAAACCGGGGCCGGCGGCGGCCCGCTCGGCGGCGGTGTCACGGTCGGCGATCAGCCCGCCGAGGACGTCACCCAGGGTGTCGGGATCCGCCTCGACGATCGGCACCTCTCGCCCAGTCAGACTACGCACCCGGCGGCGGACCTCGTCACCGACGTACGAAACCACGATCCGCCCGGCGGCCAGGGCCTCCGCGGCCGCCACGCCGTACAGGCCGATGTGCAGCTGGTCGACGACGATGTCGGCGTCGCCGATCACCGCGGGCATGTCCTGGTGCTGGACGCCGGTGATCCGCCGGTACTCGACCAGGCCGCGGTCCTGGAGATCCGTGAGGACCTCGTCGATCTCCTGCGTGCCTTTGAGTTTCGCGTTCGACGGGACGTGCGCGACGACCGGTTTCGCCGTACTGAACAGGGGTCGTGCGGCGGCCTGCCACGGCGCCGGGTCGATCGCGACCGGCAGCCAGTGGGCGTTCGGTACGTCGTCCAGCAGGTCGACCGTGGAGACGAAGACGGGGAGGCCCAACGATTCCACCAGCTCGGCGTGCCGGCGGGCCTGCGGCTCGAGCCGCTCGGTCAGGTCGTCGCCCGGGGCGAACGGCGACCAGCGCTCGCGCTTCGCGTGCCGGCTGGGCAGGCGGATGTCGGAGCCGTGGAAGAGCAGTGCGACGTGCACGCCCTTGCCGAGCAGCTCCTCGATGTCGGGCTGGGCGTCGGCGTACCCGCGGGCGCCGAACAGCGGGCGCAGCGACTCGACCATCACGTGCGTGTACTGCGCGACGTACTGCTGCTGGCCGCGCTGCCAGCGCGGCTGGCCGAACCAGGCCAGCGGTACGCCGTAGTCGTCGGCGAACTGGAAGCGGCCCTTGCGGTGAAAGGCGAACGAGACGGCGGCGACGTCCGGCAGGGTGTTCGCGGCCTGTGCCCAGGCGTGCCCCTGCCCGGCGGAGTTGGTCGGTCCGACCAGCATCCGCACGGGCGTCGCCGGTACCGGCGGGAAGGCCGGCAGCTGCGCGAACGAGTACCGCACGCCCCGCAGGCGCCGCCGGACCGCTCCCGCGGTCCGGGCCAGTGGCGCCGGCAGGTGCTCGCGGATCGCACGCGTCACCGTCACTGTGTCACCCATTACCTACTGGGGCCTTCATCATGTCGAGCTCGCGGCGGGCCGCCGGCAGACCGAGCACCACCGGGGTGCTGGCCTTGCGCTGGCCGAGGTTCCAGCCGGCCCAGATCGCGCCGGCGTCCAGTGCGATCACGACGTCCGCCTGGTCGATGGTCGTCAGCACGTCACGACGGCTGAGGACCCGCTCCCAGTAGTTCTTCCCGAGATCGCTGGTGGCCCGCTGGCCGCGCAGGAACTTCACCGGCGCCGAGGATTTGATTGCCGGCGGCAACATCCTGCCGGCAACCTTCCGAGCCTTCCGCGCCCGCCACTCCACCGCCTTCACAACGCGCTTGGCCCCGGTCGGCTTCGGCTTCGCCGGTGGGGTCGGCTGAGGTGCAGCGGGCTGGGGCTTTGGTGCGGGCTCTGCAACAACCGCCGGCTTTTCAGCAACAACAACCGGTTCTTCGGGAGCGGGGGCGGCCGGCATCCGGCCGGGGCCGATCAGCGTGAAAGTGTTGACCTTGTCGGCGACCCACGCCGACGGGGCGACCCAGCCGACCACGTCGATGGTGAGGTTCTGGTCGCCGAGGTCCTCCCGGACCTGGTCGAAGTACGTCGGCGGCAGCCGCCGCGTGGACAGCAGTACGACGTTGCTCATGCGGCCACCCCCTGCACAGACGCGGCCAGCGACTCGATCCGCGGATCCAGCTGCAGGTCCCGCCGGTACGACGCACCGAACTCGCGCGCCTTCGCCCGGATCCCCTCGTCCGCGGTCCGCGCCGCGTGCGCCGCCTCGATCAGCGCCGCCGCGATCGCCTCCGGCGTCACGTCGCTCACCGGGAACCACAACGGATGCCCGCGCAGTACGTCGGACGCCGCGTTCTCCGGGTCGTGCACCGACACCACCGGCAGCCCGGTCGCGAGGTACTCGAACACCTTCCCGCTGGTGACGTATCGCCCCTTGCCCAGCATCAGCAGCTGCGCGTCGAACTCGTCGTACGCCTTCGCGATCTCGGCCTTGCCGACCGGGCCCTCGTAGCTGACCCCGGCGTCCGCGGCCGCGTTGATCGTCGCGAGCATGTCCGCCCGCGGCTGCGCGTAGTACCCGAGGTAGCCGTAGATCTTCGCGCGCGCGCCCTCGAGTTCCGGCGACTGCTCCTTCGCGAGCTGCCAGCCCTCGACGAACTCCTTCAGCGGCACCTTCGGCGACACGGTCCCGACGTACCCGAAGACCAGCGGCCGGTCGGTGACGGCGCCGCGGTCCTGGGTGTCCGGCACGAGGTCCGGGTCGAACCCGTTCGCGACCGTGTGCATCTTCGACGCCTGCGCCGGGTAGAGCTTCTCGTGCCAGTCCTTGATCGGGTCGTTCACGAACCAGACCTCGCGAGCGGACTCGACCAGTTTCTTCTCCCACTTCGCGGCCCGGCTGCCCGGCTCGTGCAGGCGATCGCCGGTGAAGACGTCCAGCAGCCACGCGTCGCGGTAGTCCATCACGTACGGCACCTGGAACTTCTTGTGCAGGTGGTACGCCGCCGTGAACGCAACGTGCGGGTTGGCCGTGGCAACGGTGAGGTCGACCTTGTGCGCCTTGTGGATCCGCTCCGCGGCCTTCTCGATCACCGAGCGCCAGGGCCCGTACCCGCTCTCCGGGAACGGGATCTGGTCCTGCTTGGTGCGCCACTTGGCCCAGAGCTTCGGGTTCGAGGCGCGACGCTTGGACCAGCGGCGCAGGTCGGCTTCCAGGATCGGCCACTCGAACGGCACCCGGACGACCTCGACGGACGGGTCGACCCGTTCCTCGAGGGTCAGGTCCGCACCGGTGAACCGAAAGAACGTGTCGCGGTCGGCCGTCAGCACGGTCACCTTCCAGCCGAGCGCGGCGAACCGGTTGGCCGTGGCCAGTGCCCGGTAGACACCGCCGCCCCGGCAGGGCGGGAAGCCCCAGGCGACGTACAACAGGTGTGGGCGGTCGGTCATGCAGGTCCTCTTAGCAGGTTGAGAATCGCGTTGGCCAGGTTGTCGTACGGCGTGGTCGTGGGCAGGTGCTCACTGGCCCACTGCAGCGCGTGATCGCGCAACTTCTCCAGCTCACCGGGGTCCGCGGCCCAGCGCCGCAGGGTCTCGGACGCCTCCGCCACCGAGTCCACCAGGACTCCGCCACCGGACTCCTCGATCACCTTCGACTGCCGGGGCAGCCGGGTGGACAGCACGGGAAGGCCGCTGGCGAGGTACTCGTAGATCTTCGACGGCATCGCCTCGATGAACGCCGGGGTCGGCTGCAGCATGGCGAGGCTCGCCCAGGCGCCGTGGGCGATCCGCCAGGCGTCGGCGGGCGGCTGGCGCCCGTGCAACCGGACCCGGCCGTCCAGGTCGGGCTGGGCGATCCGGGCCTCGATCCGGTCCCGGTCCGACGGTGCGACCGGGCCGACCAGGTCGAGCGACCACTCCGGCGCCGCGGCGACGGTCTCGACCATGTCGAACAGTCCGCGGCTGGTGCGCAGGTCCCCGACGTACACCGCGCGCGGGGTGCCGGTCGGCGGGGACGGGGCCAGGAAGCCGTGGTCGGGCAGGTTCTGCACCACCAGGCGGTGCTTCGCCTGGTGGGGTGCGAGATGCGAGTCGGCAACCACCGTCAGGTCGGCGCCCGCGGCCAGCTTCGAGCCCGCCCGGACGATCAGCCGGGCCGGCAGTCCGGCCGGGCCCTTCGCCCAGGCGCGGTCGGCGAGCAGCCGTTCGTAGTCCTCGTGCACGTCGACGACCAGCTTGCGCCGCCGGAGCGCGGTGACCAACCGGGTGAAGGGGATCATGTCCGGGTCGACCGTCATCACCACCTTGGCGCTGGTCCGCCACGGCAGTACGGCGGTCCGGGCCAGCCGCTGCACCAGGTTGCCGCGCGGCCCGGCGTGCACGGTGGCACCGGCCGGACCGCCCTCCGCATCGCCGAGGCCCCACAGCTCGACCCTCAGGTCGCGGTGCTGCAGGGCCGCGGTGATCTTGTGCAGGCGCGCATCGGCCACGTCGTGGCCGGTCGTGATGATCCCCACGTCCGGCGCCGTACTGCGTGACATCGCCTCAGAGGTCCTCGAGTGAGACTGCTTCTTCTTCCCCGACCTGCAGGAACTTGGTGTAGGCCTGGATGACCTCGTTGGGCTCGCCGCGCATCATCAGCTTGCCCTTGTGCAGCCAGATGCAGTCGTTGCACATCTCGCGGACGCTGCTCATCGCGTGGCTGACCAGGAACATCGTGCGGCTGTTCGAGACCAGCTCGGACATCTTCGCCGCGGCCTTGGTCTTGAACGACGCGTCACCGGCGGACAGCGCCTCGTCGATCATCAGGATGTCCGGGTCCATGTGCACCGCGACGGAGAACGCCAGCCGGCTGAACATGCCGGACGAGTACGTCCGCATCGGCATCTCCATGAAGTCACCGAGTTCAGCGAACTCGGCGATCTCCTCGTACCGCGCCTGGATCTCCTTGCGGCTCAGACCGGCCGCCAGACCGCCGAGCACCACGTTCTCCTTGCCGGACAGTGCGGCGTTGAAGCCGACGCCCAGCGACAGCAGCGTGGAGACCCGGCCGTGCACCTCGATCCGGCCCGAGGTCGGCGGCAGGATGCCGGCGATCGAGCGCATCAGCGTCGACTTGCCGGCGCCGTTCGCACCGATGATGCCGATCGTGGTGCCGTGGTTG
Source organism: Kribbella sp. NPDC059898 (assembly GCF_042730855.1). Classification (NCBI taxonomy): domain Bacteria; kingdom Bacillati; phylum Actinomycetota; class Actinomycetes; order Propionibacteriales; family Kribbellaceae; genus Kribbella; species Kribbella sp. NPDC059898. Next base: position 818,372 of record NZ_JBHWKR010000001.1, on the reverse strand, counting down.
ACGTCGAAGGACACGTTCTGGACGGCCTTGACCTCGCGCACCGCGCGCTCGCCGCGGCCGAGCCGGACGATCGCGCTCTTGAACGTCGGCACCCGCTCGAACGTGGTGCGGTAGGTGATCGACACGTCCTGCACCTTGACGGCCGGCGTGTTCGACGTGCTCTTCTGCATCGGCTTCTTCTCGGTCTCAGAGACGGACAACGAAATCACGCTCCCTCGACATGAAGAACAACGCGCCCACACCGAAGGCCAGCAGCGCCCAGAAGCCGCCGCCGATCCACATCTTGGCGACCGGGATGTGCCCCTTGACGAGCAGGTCGGTCCAGCCGCCCAGCAGCGGGTAGAGCGGGTTGTACTGGATGAAGCCATGGAACTTCGGCGGTGCCTGCTCGGCGAACCACAGGACCGGGGACATGTAGAGCCAGATCCGCACGAAGTACGGCAGGAAGCTCGCGGTGTCCCGGAAGTACACCTGCAGCGCGGCGAAGATCATCCCCATGCCGGCCGCGAAGACCGTCAGCATGGCGAGGAACGCCGGCGCCAGCAGCATCTGCCAGCGCAGCTTCTGCCCCATCAGCACGTGGATGGCGACGTACACCACCAGGGTCGGCAGGAACCGGAAGAACGCGGTCCGCACCGCCGACAGCGGCAGCAACATCCGTGGGAACGACTGGTTCATCAGCAGCTTGCCGCCGCCGACGACGCTGGCCGCACCGGCCGTCATCGCACCCGAGAAATAGTAGAAGGCGAACAAGCCGCCACACATGTGAGCGAACCGCAGTCCGGCATCCACCCGGGCGCCGCCGCCCGCGATGATGTCGGTCAAGAGGTAGTACACCAGGGCGAGGAGCAGCGGGTTCAGCACCAGCCAGACCTGACCGAAGAAGGTGTTCGTGTGCGCACCCCGGATGTTCGTCCGGGACATCTCCGCCGCGAACTCCCGTCGCTGCCAGAGCGCCTTGAAGTACGGGCGCAGAGCCGGCAGTCCGACCTTGTGCGGTTCGTACACATGCACCGACGGGTTGAACTCCTCGTCGACGCTAGTCGCGTTCATGCAGGCGATGCCTCTCTCTGCCGGAAATTGGATCCACGATGGCCGATCACCTGGGTTTCGGCGGACACCGCACGGGGTACGGCGGCGAGCCACGCAGACCGGGAAGCAGAGTAGCGGATCCGCTCGGACGCCGACGACACAGCGGTCCTCCTTAGTGAGCAACGACGTACGGACGGCTACCGAACGTTGTTCCCCGCTGCGTCCACAACACCTGCGTCGTCCTTCGCCGATCGTTATCCGGAATATACATTTGACAGCCAGTGGCAGCCAAAACGCCTTCCAGGCAAGTCAAATCGCGGTCAAATCATCAGGTACGACGCTACGCTCCGGCGCGAAGTTGGCGTGACGCGGCACACCAGTTCAGCGGCAGGACCCCGAGAGCCGCCCACACGGGCCGGACGTGACACGCAACAGCACGTCCGGACTCGCCGTGAACAGCCTCACCGTCCACGGAGCACCCGTCGGCAACTCCCGGGGTTCCACCCTCGATCCGGGCCTGGTTCCGCGCTGGGCGGTCGCGGACGGCGGCACCGGATCCTCCGGCACGATGACCAGGGCGGCGGTCATCGGCCTGCCGAGGCCGGCGGTGGAGGACAGCGCTACGCGGGATCCCTGCAAAGATGCCTTCGCGCTGGGGACGGCACACCGGACACGACGGGCGGCGGCACATGGCGGAACCGGTCGCATCGGGCACTCCTCCTCAATCGGCCTCACGATTGGAGATGCCACAGTTTGTACACCCTCCGGCACAGCGGGTGATGGCACGGAAGTGCGAGGGCACCGATGCGCCGGATCGAGATCCAACCGAAACCGGCATCGCTGACGGGACAGCCGGCACGGGCCAGAATTGGAACAGCAGCCCGGCGGCGCTCAGGTGGTCCGTCGCCGGGCTGCTGGACCTCAATTCTCGCTCACTACCGCGCGGAAATGGTGGCCAGATGGTGACACGGCACAAGAATGCTGACAGGACAACAAATATCGCTGCGCGCAGCTGGCCCGATACGGACAGTGCCTTCCGGGCTGGATCGGCCCCTCTAACCTGGAGAGACGGTAGCGGGAGGTGACGGCGATCGGCAGGGAGGGAAGAGTCGTGAGCACAACGGACACGGAGCGTGCCGACCATTTGCGGGTGCTCGGACTCAACGACGACGAGATCCGGGTCTACCAGCAGTTGCTGCGGACCGGCCCGTCGTCGATCGTCGAACTGGACGACGCGGTCCCGGACCGGACCGGCTCGATCGACAGCACGCTCAGCGGGCTGGTGCAGGCCGGTCTCGCGCGGCGGTCCGGCTCGGACCACTCCCGGTACCTGCCGGTGCCGCCGGACGCCGGTCTGGAGGCGATGACGCTGCGCCGCGAGTCCGAGCTGAAGCAGGCCCGGATCGAGGTCCTGAACGCGTACGACGAGTTCCGCCGGACCGTGCACAGCGAGTCGACCACCCACCTGATCGAGGTCGTCACCGGGAACGCGATCGTCGAGCGGATCCACCAGATCAAGAACAGCGTGCAGCGCGAGATCCTCGCGATCGACTCCCCGCCGTACTACATCGGCGGCCCGAACCAGGAGGAGATCGACCACCTGAAGCGCGGCGTCGCCTACCGGGTCGTGTACTCGCCGGAGTCCGTCGAGGTGCCGGGGTACCTGACCGAGAACATCCTCCCGTGCGTGGAGGCGGGTGAGCAGGCGCGGGTGCTGCCCGACGTACCGGCGAAGCTGACGATCATCGACGGCTCGATCGCGTACGTGTCGATGTCGGTGCGCGACACCGAGGTGAACCGTTCGCTGCTGATCATCCGGCCGAGCAGCCTGCTGACCGCGCTGATCGGGATGTTCGAGCTGTGCTGGCGCAACGCCCTGCCGCTGCACGCGTCGGTCGGCACGGAGGACGACCGCCTGGAGCCCATCGAACGCCGTCTCCTGGCCCTGCTGGCCACCGGCGCCGCCGACGACACCATCGCCCGCACCCTCGGCATCAGCCGCCGCACGTTCTTCCGCTACCTGGAACGCCTGATGAACCGCACCGGCGCCAGCACCCGCTTCCAACTAGCCCTACACGCAGCCCGCGAAAACTGGCTCTGACACCAAGCATCCGTCCGGGCGGCCGCCCGGCATCCGCCCACCGAGCGCGGGCGCTGCCCGGGCCGCGTGCTCACCCGCCCGCAGAACATCCGCCCAACGGGCGCCTTCCCCCGACCACCGGTTGCGGGCTCGAGAGACAACCCCGCCCCCGAGCGAAGCGAGGGGCGGGGTGCTTTTGCTTTTGGTTTTCAGGCTTGTGCTGGGATGAACTCCTTGGCGACTACCTCCGCGATCTGCGCGGTGTTGAGCGCCGCGCCCTTCCGCAGGTTGTCGCCGCAGACGAACAGCTCCAGCGCGTTCGGGTCGTCGAGGGACTTGCGGATCCGGCCGACCCACGTCGGGTCGGTGCCCACCACGTCCGCCGGCGTCGGGAACTCGCCCTCGGCGGGGTTGTCGAACAGCAGCACACCCGGCGCGTCCCGCAGTACCTCACGAGCCCCGTCGGCATCGACTTCCTGCACGAACCGTGCGTGCACCGACAACGAGTGCGTCGTCACCACGGGCACCCGCACACACGTCGCGGACACCTTCAGATCCGGCAGCCCGAGGATCTTCCGCGACTCGTTCCGTACCTTCAGCTCCTCCGAGGACCACCCGTCATCCTTCAACGACCCGGCCCACGGTACGACGTTCAACGCCAACGGCGCCGCGAACGGACCGAGATCGTTCCCGACGACCCGGCGTACGTCACCCGGCGTACTCCCGAGCTCACGATTGCCGGCCACCTTCGCCAGCTGGTCGTACAACGCGTCGATCCCGGACTGCCCTGCCCCCGACGCGGCCTGGTACGACGCGACCACCAGCTGCTCGAGCTCGTACCGGTGATGCAACGCGCCCATCGCCACGATCATCGACAGCGTCGTGCAGTTCGGGTTCGAGATGATGCCCTTCGGCCGGTTCCGCGCGGCCTCGGCGTTCACCTCCGGAACCACCAGCGGTACATCGGGATCCATCCGGAACGCGCCGGAGTTGTCCACCACGACCGCACCCTTGGCGGCCGCGATCGGCGCCCAGTGCGCGGACACCTCGTCCGGTACGTCGAACATCGCCACGTCGATGCCGTCGAAGGCGTCCTCGCTGAGCGCGATCACCTCGACGGTCTCGCCGCGGACCACGAGCTGCTTGCCCGCCGAGCGCTCGGAGGCGATCAGCCGGATCTCGCCCCAGACGTTCTGCCTGGTCGAGAGCAGGGTCAGCATCACCGTCCCAACGGCGCCGGTCGCACCGACCACCGCCAGCGAGGGCAGACCCGTCCGGTCCTCGATCGTGTTCTCCACAGCGCTCACAGGGGTCACCGTCCCGTTCCTCCGTACACGACAGCCTGGGTGTGCTCGTCGTCCAGGTCGAATGCGGTGTGCGCCGCGGTCACGGCGGCGTTCACCAGGTTCTCGTCCACGACCACCGAGATCCGGATCTCCGAGGTGGAGATCATCTCGATGTTCACGCCGGCGTCGGCGAGCGCGGAGAAGAACTTCGCGGACACGCCCGGGTGCGAGCGCATTCCGACTCCGACGACCGAGACCTTTCCGATCTGGTCGTCGTACAGCAACTGCTCGTAGCCCACCTCGTCCTTCATCCGGGCGAGGGCCGACATCGCTCGGGCGCCGTCGGCGCGCGGCAGCGTGAACGAGATGTCGGTGCGGTTGGTGGCCACTGCCGACACGTTCTGCACGATCATGTCGATGTTGGTGTCGGCACCGGCGACCGTCTCGAAGATCCGGGCCGCCTCACCCGGCTTGTCGGGGACCCCGACCACCGTGATCTTGGCCTCTTTGGTGTCCTGCACCACGCCGGAGATGATCGCCTGTTCCATCGTTTGATCCAGTTCCTTCGCATCGACGACCCAGGTGCCTTCCTTCTGCGAGAAGGAGGAACGCACATGGACGGGGACGTTGTAGCGGCGGGCGTACTCGACACACCGCAGGTGCAGCACCTTCGCGCCGCAGGCCGCCATCTCGAGCATCTCCTCGTAGGAGATCTTCGGGATCTGCTTCGCGGCCGGCACGATCCGCGGGTCCGCGGTGAAGATGCCGTCCACGTCGGTGTAGATCTCGCAGTAGTCGGCCTCCAGCGCGGCGGCCAGCGCGACCGCGGTGGTGTCGGAGGCGCCGCGGCCCATCGTGGTGATGTCCTTGGTGTCCTGGGCGACGCCCTGGAACCCGGCCACGATCGCGATGTGCCCCTCGCCCAGCGCCTCCTCGATCCGGCCCGGGGTGATGTCGATGATCCGGGCGTTGCCGTGCGCGGAGGTGGTGATCACGCCGGCCTGCGAGCCGGTGAAGCTGCGTGCTTCGTACCCCAGGTTGGCGATCGCCATCGCGAGCAGCGCGGCCGAGATCCGCTCACCCGAGGTGAGCAGCATGTCGAGCTCGCGCGGCGGCGGCAGCGGAGAGACCTGCTGGGCCAGGTCCATCAGTTCGTCGGTGGTGTCCCCCATCGCGGAGATGACGACCACCACGTCGTTCCCGGCCTTCTTCGTCGCGACGATCCGTTGGGCCACGCGCTTGATGCCATCGGCGTCGGCGACCGAAGAACCGCCGTACTTGTGTACGACGCGTCCCACAGTGTTGTCTCCTCAAACCACTGGTTGCGGTACGCCGTGCGGCGTTGCACCAGGCGTAGTCTCGGGGGTCATTCTAGCCGTGACCTGACCGTTGCCCACCGGCCGACCAGCACCCGGTCCGGCAGATCACCGTCCGCACCGAAGGTTCCCCGATCGCGCGTGGTTCACGCCGGAAATGGTCCTTGTTCATATAAGCCATCGCTGAAATAATTGGCGGGTGCACGCGTTCGACATCCTCGGCGACCCGGTCCGGCGCCGGATCCTGGAGCTGCTCGCCGAGGGCGAGCTGCCGGCCGGCAGTATCGCCGGCACCATCGGCACGGAGTTCGGGATCAGTCAGCCGGCCGTCTCCCAGCATCTCAAGGTGCTGCGGGACAACGGGTTCGCGACCGTGACCGTCGACGGCACCCGGCGGCTGTACGCGGTGGCTCCCGAGCCGCTGCGGGAGATCGATACCTGGCTGGACCGGTACCGGAAGTTCTGGACCAACCGGCTGGACGCGCTGGAGACCGAGCTGCACCGCGGCCGCCGACCGTAACTTTTGCGCCCGCGCCCGCATCTGGTGAGTATGCGGAACATAGTGGCCAGGTTGTGCATGTCCGAGGACGGCATCGTGGAGCGCCCGGAGCAGTGGCTGCCGCGCGGCGCGCTCGGACAGCTGATGCCCGCGGCCGGGACCGTGCTCTTCGGCCGCCGGACATTCGAGCGGTACGCCGGTTCACTCGGCGTACCCGAACACACCCGGAACCTCGTGGTCGGCTCCCGCCCCGTGGTCGCCCGCCCGGGGACCGAGATGCTGCAGGGCGAGACCCGCCGGGTGCTGACCGCACTGAAGTCCGTGCCGGGCGAGGACCTGCACGTGATCGGCAGCCTCACGCTGATCCGCTCGCTGCTCAAGTGGCGCCTGGTCGACGAGGTGTCGCTGCTGGTCCACCCGGTCGCCGCCGGCCGCGGTACTTTGCTGGACCGCCGGCAGCTCCGGCTGATCTCGATGTGCGCGCGCGACGGCGGCGTCCTCGAGGCGAACTACCGGGTCCGTTACGCGGCGACCGCCGTACCGTCGACGACGCTGATGTCCGACGGTCGGTGGGGCGGCACGCGCAGCAGGGACAGGGTCGCCAGTACGCCGAGACCGGCCGCCAGGACCCACGCGTAGCGGACGCCGAACGCCTCGACCACCGCGCCGGCCACGGCGGACCCGACCGCCGAGCCGACCATGCCGCCGCTCTGCGCCCAGCCGAAGATCTCGGTGTGCGCGGACTGCGGGGTGAGCTCGCCGATCCGCTCGTAGACCGCGGCGATCGTCGGCGCGATCAGGCAGCCGGCGGCGAACATCATCACCGCCAGCGCGACCACCGACGAGGTCACGAAGACACAGCCGGAGATCAGCACCGCGAGCGCCAGCATCCGCCGCCAGACGTACGAGTGCCGCCGGCCGGGCAGTGCGCCGTTGATCACACCGCCGCTGACACTGCCGATCGCGGCGACCATCTCGAGCACGCCCGCGATCAGCCGGTTGCCGTGCTGGTCGGCGACCGCGACCATGCCCAGCGACATCGCCGCGAAGCCCATCACGAGGCACGCCCAGGCGACGAGCAACGGGGCACGATGCCGATGGAACAGCAGTTCGCGGGCGGTCGGTCGCGGGCCGGAGTTCTCGTCGTGGTGCGAGCCGGACTGCTGACTCAACCCGAACCACCAGATGCTTGCCGCCGCGGTCACGGCGCAGGCCAGCAGACCGGCCCGTGGGCTCGCGAAGCTCACGATGACCGCGCCGGTCATCGGGCCGATGACGAACAGCAACTCCTGCGCCGTCGCGTCCAGCGAGTACACGGCCCGCAGCCGTGAGCCGTGCACGATCCGCGGCCAGTTCGCCCGGAGCGCCGAGGTGACCGGGGCGACGCAGACGCCGGCGATCGCGGCGGCCACCGGGAGCAGGCGGTACCAGCTGTACGGGAGGAGCGCGACGACGGCCATCGACGCACCCCAGGCCATCCCGGTGCCGATGACGACCTTGCGGGCGCCCTTCCGGTCGGCCATCCGGGACCAGACCACGCTGGCGACCGCCGTACCGACCGAGTAGGCGCCGGCCACCACCCCGGCCCAGCCGAAGTTGCCGGCCGCGTCCTTGGCCAGGAAGGCCAGCGGGACCATCGTCGCCAGCACCGGCAGCCGGGCGATCAGCGCCGAGGCGAGCAACGACATCACGCCACGGGTCTTCCAGAGGTCGCGGTACGCCGACAGGTCCATAACGTGCATTGTTTCCTGACATCGATGTCGGCCGCGTCGGGAATTCTCCCTATCTCACTTTTGTCCCTACCTTTTCTTGGGGATTATGCGAACATATGTTCGTGTCTCTGTCAGGCGCGGCGACGATCCTGCATGCCGATCTGGACGCGTTCTACGCGTCGGTCGAGCAGCGCGACGACCCGCGCCTGCGCGGGCGACCGGTGATCGTCGGTGCGGGCGTGGTGCTCGCCTGCAGCTACGAGGCGAAGGCGTACGGCGTGCGCACCGCGATGAACGGCGGCCAGGCGCTCCGCCGGTGCCCCGGCGCGATCGTGGTCGAGCCGCGGATGTCGGCGTACACCGAGGCCAGCCGGGCCGTCTTCAAGGTCTTCGACGACACGTCGCCGCTGGTCGAGGGGTTGTCGATCGACGAGGCGTTCCTCGATGTCGGCGGGCTGCGGAAGATCCGCGGTACGCCGGTGCAGATCGCGGCCAGGTTGCGCGCCGAGGTGATGTCCCGGGTCGGGCTGCCGATCACCGTCGGGGTGGCGCGGACGAAGTTCCTGGCCAAGGTGGCGAGCGGGGTCGCGAAGCCGAACGGGCTGCTCGAGGTGGCGCCGGAGGGCGAGCTCGACTTCCTGCATCCACTGGACGTCTCGCGGCTGTGGGGCGTCGGCGAGGTGACCGCGGAGAAGCTCCGGAATCGCGGGCTGACCAAGGTCGGCGACGTCGCGATGCTGCCCGAGGCCGCCCTGGTCGCGATGCTCGGCCGCGCCTCCGGGCGGCATCTGCACGCGCTCGCGCACAACCGCGACCCGCGGCCGATCGAGGTCGGGCGGCGGCGCCGGTCGATCGGATCCCAGCGGGCGCTGGGCCGGTCGCCGAAGTCACCGGCCACCCTGGACGCGGTGCTCGCCGGCCTGGTGGACCGCGTCACCCGGCGGATGCGCTCCGCGGGCCGCTCCGGCCGGACGGTCACGCTGCGGCTGCGGTTCGACGACTTCAGCCGCGCGACCCGCTCCCACACGTTGCCCCAGGCAACCGATCAGACGCGCGCCCTGCTGGTGACGGCGCGCGCCCTGCTCCGCGGCGCCCAGCCGCTGATCGCAGCGCAGGGCCTGACCATGATCGGCATCTCGGTCGGCAACCTCGAGAACGACGCCGCCCTGCAGCTGGCGCTCCCGTTCGACAAGGCCGCGAACAACGAGCTCGACAGCGCCCTCGACAAGGTCAAGGACAAGTTCGGCACCGCCGCCATCACCCGCGGCATCCTCCTCGGCAAGTCCCAAGGCCTGGAGATGCCGATGCTCCCGGACTAGCTACGTGGATAGCCGATCTCGGCGATGGCGTCTTTGAGATCTGTGAGGCGGCGTTGCCGGTTGAGGGACGTGACGACGTACTCCGTCAACGGCATCAGCGCGTACACGTGCCGGACCGCCTCGAGGTCGAGGGCGACCTCGAAGTACTCCTCGGCGAACGTCAGGTACGCCTCGGGCCGGCCGTCGGCGAGCAGCTCGAACAACTCGTCCGCGCCGTCGGCCTCGACGTTCTCCACCGGCCCGCAGCGCCAGCCGGTGTCGGCCGTCGTACGCCAGAAGCACACCGTCGCGCGCGGCACCCCGTCGTCGCAGAACGCCTTGTCGTCACGCTGCTCGTGAAACACCTCGGGTACGCCGTCGAGCAGCCCCGGCCACGGGCGCATCCCGTTCGCGTACGGCGACACCGGCGACTCGTGGTCGAACCCGTACCCGAACACCCCGTCCGGCGCGAACACCAGCGAGTACTCGTTCCCGGAGCCGTCCCGCATCAACGCGGCTTCCTCGGTCGCGGACCAGCGCGCGTCGAACTCGTAGTACCTGGTCCGCTCGTCGTCGTTCAGCACCACGTCGAGTACGGCGAGCGCCCGGCTCACGCGTCGTACCACCGCCGGCTCGGGCAGCCGCCGTACCAACTCGAGAACGGACACAGCTACCGGCGCTGAACGACTTCCTCGGCGACCTCGACGAGCTCGCGGTCGGTGGCCTCGGTCTCCGCGTCGTGCGCCGGCTCCAGCCGGTCGTGCGCGATCAGCGACTGGATGGCCCGCAGTACGGCGCTCGCCGCGGCACCCCAGGTGGAGACGTACGAGAACTGCCACCACCAGAGCGCCTCGACGACCCGGCCGTCCTCGTAGTGCGCGAGGCCGTGGACCAGGTCGGTCGCGATCGCCGTCAGGTCGTCGGAGAGCCGGTTGACCGTGATCTCCGGCGGCGCGGCGTACGGGTCGAAGACCTCGGCATACTCGTCCAGGCCCTCGAACAGCACCGCCAGCCGGTCCCGCATCGCGTCCAGGTCCGGGTCCGGGCCGGCGTCGCTCTCGAAGCGCTCCTCCGGCACGAAGTCCTCGAACGCCCCGAGCCGCCCGCCGGCCAGCAGCAGCTGGCTCACCTCGAGCAGCAGGTACGGCAGCGAGGCGAGGCCCTCGTCGACGCCGTCCTCGTCCGGCTGCGCGGCGATGTCACGCACCGAGATCAGGAAGCTGCGGACCTGGTCGGCGATCTGCTCGGCGAACTCCGTCAGGTCCTCGCTGTCGGTGGCCAACGCCCGTGCCGCAATATCTGTTGGTTCAGTCATCGATCGATCGTCGCCCTTCAAACGCCCGTCCGAGTGTGACCTCGTCGGCATACTCGAGGTCACCGCCTACAGGAAGTCCACTAGCCAATCGGGTCACGCGCAAGCCCATGGGCCGCAGCAGCCGGCTCAGGTACGTCGCCGTCGCCTCACCCTCGAGGTTCGGGTCGGTGGCCAGGATGATCTCGGTCACCTCGCCGCTGGCCAGCCGCTGCATCAGCTCCTTGATCCGCAGCTCGTCCGGCCCGACGCCCTCGATCGGCGAGATCGCGCCGCCGAGCACGTGGTACCGGCCACGGAACTCGCGGGTGCGCTCGATCGCCACCACGTCCTTGGCCTCTTCGACCACGCAGATCAGGCTCAGGTCGCGGCGCGGGTCCCGGCAGATCCGGCACTGCACCTCCTCCGCGACGTTGCCGCAGATTTCGCAGAACTTGACCTTCTCCTTCACCTGCACGAGCACGTGCGCGAGCCGCCGTACGTCGGTCTCGTCGGCCGCGAGCAGGTAGAACGCGATCCGCTGCGCCGACTTCGGCCCCACACCGGGCAACCGCCCCAGCTCGTCGATGAGATCCTGAACGGCCCCCTCGTACACGTCAGCCCGGGTTCTGACCGGACTCGCCGGCCGCGCTCCCCGGGTTCACGAACCCGACCCCACGCCCATCCGAACCTGCCTGAGCGCCCGGCTCGTCGTCGCCTGCCCCCACCTCGGGCGGGGTAGCGGCCGGTAGCCCGAAGCCGGTCGGCGCCGTCGGCGCACCACCGCCGAACCCGGGGAAGCCGCCGGCGTCGCCACCGAAGGCCCCGCCCAGCCCACCGGCCAGCGGTCCCATCGCGGCGGCCGCGGCCTGTTTCGCGTTCTCCGAGGCGTCCCGCACCGCGGCGACGATCAGATCGGCCAGCGTCTCGATGTCGTCCGGGTCGACGGCCTCTTTCTTGATGTCCAGGCTGAGCAGCTCACCCGTACCCGACACCAGGGCAGTCACCAGACCGCCACCCGCCGAGCCCTCGATCTCCTGCCCCTCGAGGTCGGCCTGCGCCTCCATCAACTGGTTCTGCATCGCCTGCGCCTGCGCGAGCAGGTTGGACATGTCGAAGCCCCCAGCACCGCCACCGTCGAACACTGCGATCTCCTCGTCCGAACCGCTTCCTTGACCCCGGCTGTGGACACAACCCGCGCCGGAGCCTCAACACTAGCCGGTCGCCCCGACAACCCCACTCGCGGCCGAAAACCGCACGTTCTCCCCACACTTATCCACAACCTTGTGGACATCTTTATCCACAGACCTGTGGATTGTGTGGACAGGCACCGTGCTGATGCTGCGAGTCCTGTGGACGAACCTGTTTGCCGCCGGGTGGCGCGCAGATGAACTCAGTTCGGCTCTTCGGTGATGATCTGGGCACCGAGCGTGTCCCGCAGCAGATCCGTATGCGACCGCGAGTCGTCCTCGAGCACCATGTCGTCCTCCCCGATCGAGTCCGCCTCTTCCTCCGGCGTCAACGGCACCTCAGGAACGGCGGCCGCCGTAGCCGCCTGCCGAGCCTGCTCAGCAGCCACCGCCGCCTCCGCCGCCCGCCGCTTACTGGCCGCCTGCTCCCGCCGATCCACCACACCCGACGGTCCGCCCGAACCTTGTTGCCCACCCGAACCCTGCTGCCCGCCCGAACGCTGTTGCCCGCCGTGCTGTCCCGCCGACGGCTGTCGCCCGCCCGGCGCATGCCCCGCCTGCGCCCCCTGATCTACCGGTCCGGCATCCCACGGATCCTCCGGCGGTACGTCGTACTCAGAATCCGGCGGCTCCTCCAAAACCACCGCCCCGCCACCCCACTGCCCCGGCCGCGCCTCAACCCGCCCACCGTCCACCGAGGCCGCCGGCCCAGCCGCACCACCCCCGCCGACACCCGGCTCACCCACACCGGTCCCGACAGCCCCCGGTCCCCCCACAGTCACCCCACCAGCACCAGATCCACCAGACGCAGAACCACCCGCACCCGCCCCACCGGCCCCACCTGCACCGGCCCCCGCCCCACCCGCGCCTGGTCCGTCCGTCCCCGTTCCGCCGACACCTGATCCACCCACGCCCGAGGCACCTGCACCCGACCCACCAGCCCCCGAGGCTCCAACCCCAGACCGGTCACCCGCCGCCACACCTGCACCGAGCCCACCACCCGAGCCACCTGCGCCCGGCCCACTTGCGCCCGGCCCACCCGCACCAGGCCCACCTGCACCCGGCGCACCCGCACCACCTACACCTGGTCCGCCTACACCTGGTCCGCCCGCACCCTGCGCACCCGCACCTGGTCCACCAGCACCCGACGCACCCGGGCCGCCGTCGCCATACCCACCAGCGCCTGGCGTGCCCGAACCGCCGGATCCTGGTCCGCCTGTCCCCGGACCACCCGCAGCAGCTCCACCTAGCGCACCACCTGGGCCGCCCGAACCGCCCACGCCCGGACCGCCTTGGCCTCCCGGACCGCCCACGCCTGGGCCACCTGGGCCACCTGCGCCGCCCGGACCGCTCGCCCCGCCGGCACCGCCTGGCCCGCCCGGATGCGGCCCCGGGCGACCGGCTGAGCCGCCGCCCCCGCCGGCACCCGGGTCGGTCGACGGGTCCACGACCGCCTCGACCCGACGGTTCACACCGATCGTGTCGATCATCGCCTGCCGCAGGATCTCGTCACTCCCGGACCGCGCAAAACTCTCCCGCGCCCCGGCGTTCACCAGCCCAAGAGTCAGCGTCTGCTCATCGATCGCAATCACCTGAGCGTTCTGACTCAACATGATCCAGGCGAACCGCCGCTTGGCCTTAACAGCCTCCAACACCTCAGGCCACAACCGCCGAACATCCCCCAGCCCCACACTCCCAGCCCCAGCACCCGCCGGAGCCCCACTCCCACCAGGAGCACTCGCCGCCGAGGCACCCGCCACGGGCGCACCCGCAGCAACACCGCCACCCACAGCAGCACTTCCTGCTGCAGCACCACCCGCAGCCGGACCGCCACCGCTCGCCGGAACGCCACTGCTCGCCGGTACGCCACCGCTCGCCGGACCGCTACCGCTTGCCGGACCGCCACCCGGCGCAGACCCACCAGCCGCTCCCCCCGCCCCGGCAGGAGCCACCTCCGTCTCATCACCCCACGCACCAGTACGCGGACCCACGCCCGACCCGCGCACCGCAGAACCTCCCGCACCAGCGGGTCCGCGACCACCGGCGGCACCGCCAGCACCCGCCGCCGACGCAGCAGCGCCACCGACGGAGTCGCCCCCCACAGCACCAGAGCTGCCCGAAGCACCACCAGCCGCGGCACCAGACGGCACTCCGGCCGGCCCACCGCCCGCCGACCCGTCAGCACCAGCCGAGCTACCCGCCCGAGACCCACCAGCTTGAGACACGCCACCGCCTGCCACGCCGGAGAACTCCCCCAGAGCGGCACCGCCAGCCGAGCCACCTGCAGCACCACCTGCAGCACCCGCAGCACCAGCTGCGGCGTTGCCCGCGGATCCACCCACATCACCAGCGGCTCCGCCCGCAGCACGGCCTGCAGCGTTGCCCGCCGCACCGCCCGCCGCACCACCGGCAGGCGCACCACCCACGGCACCTGCGGCACCCACAGCACCCGCAGCACCCGCAGCACCACCGACAAGCGCACCACCCGCGGCACCCGCGGCTCCGCCCGCAGCACCACCTGCGGCGTTGCCGGCGGTTGCGGCTGCTCTGGCTGCGGCTCGGCTGGTTGCGGCGTCTGCGGCCGGTCCCGCACCTGGCGCGTCCGGCTGGGCGTACCCCGTCGTACCGGCTCCTGTGTATCCGACGGCAGCACCTGCGGCGGCCGACGTACCAGCAGCTTCTGCGGAACCCGGCGTACCGGCAGCTCCTCCAGTGGGCGGCGTACCGGCGGTTCCTGGGTATGCCGTCGGACCGGCTCCGCCGGCGTCACCGGGGACTCCGATGGCTAGGCGGCGTTCCATGCGGTCCAGGCGGGCCTGGATGCCGTTGGTGGAGTCGTCGGCGCCGGGCAGGAGCACCTTGGCGCAGATCAGTTCCAGTTGGAGGCGTGGGGCGGTTGCCCCGCGCATCTCCAGCAGGCCGGCGGCGACGATGTCCGCGGCCCGGGTCAGCTCCGCCGGGCCGATGCCGGCAGCCTGTGTCTGCAGCCGCTCGCCCTGGTCCGCCGCAGCCTCGATCAGCCCGGAAGTAATAGCGGTCGGCACCGCAGACAGCACCACCAGATCCCGCAGCCGCCGCAGCAGGTCCTCGGCGAACCGCTTCGGGTCCTGCCCGGCCTCGATGACCTTCTCGACGGTCTCGAACACCGTCGCGCTGTCATGCGCCGCGAACCCGTCCACACACGCATCCAGCAGCGAGTCAGGCGTGAACCCGAGCAGCGCGACGGCCAGCTTGTACGTCACGCCCTCCGGTCCAGCGCCACCGATCAGCTGGTCGAGAACGCTCAGCGAGTCACGCACCGACCCAGCACCGGCCCGTACGACGAGGGGCAAGGCGGCCGGCTCGATCGCGACGCCCTCCGACTCGCACAGCGTCGCCATGTAGTCGCCGAGCGCCTTCGGCGGCACCAGGCGGAACGGGTAGTGGTGCGTACGGGACCGGATCGTCCCGATCACCTTGTCGGGCTCGGTGGTCGCGAAGATGAACTTGAGGTGCGGCGGCGGCTCCTCGACCAGTTTCAGCAGGGCGTTGAAGCCCTGCGTGGTCACCATGTGCGCCTCGTCGATGATGTAGATCTTGTAGCGGCTCTCGACCGGCGCGAAGAACGCCCGCTCCCGCAGGTCACGAGCGTCGTCGACACCACCGTGCGACGCGGCGTCAATCTCGATCACGTCGATGCTGCCGGGCCCGCCGCGGGCAAGGTCGGTGCAGGACTTGCACACCCCGCACGGCTCGGCGATCGGGCCCTTCTCGCAGTTGATCGCGCGGGCGAGGATCCGCGCGCTGGTGGTTTTTCCACAGCCGCGAGGTCCGGAGAACAGGTAGGCGTGATTCACCCGATTGTTGCTCAGCGCGTTCCGCAGCGGCGCGGTGACATGGTCCTGCCCGATCACCTCCGCGAACGTTTCCGGGCGGTACCGGCGATACAAGGCAAGGGGCGCTTCCACCCGGCAACCCTAGCGCCGACCCCCGACATTTCCCTGCCCCACACCCTTCACGCCCGGTCCGACCGGTAGCTCGGCAGCGGAGGCGCGCGGACGCCGGCCGACGTGACCGTGACGACGCGTAGTGTGGGTGGGATGACGGCTGGGGACGAGCGGCAGCAGGCGGTGATCAAGCGGGCGGCCGAGCTGCTGCCCGCGGACGAGCGGATCCTGGGGGTGTACCTGATCGGCAGCTACGCCACCGGCGCCGCCGACCGGTTCAGCGACGTCGACGTACATCTGGTGGTCGCTGACGACAGCGCCGACTGGTACACGGAGCACTGGGAGGACGTACTGCGCGACCTCACCGGGCCGACCGTCTGGGCGGACCGGCTGCCGGGGATGATCGGTGGGCTCGGGATCACGTCGGACTGGCTGCACGTGGACCTGATCATCCACCCACTGGCCAGCTTCGACCGGTTCCAGTACGACGGTGTGAAGGTGCTGTTCGACCGGGACGGGACGTTGTTCCCGGAGGGCGACATCGAGCCGAACGGCGGCCGCCCCGGCGAGCCGTACTGGCCTGCCGGCGCCGTGCACCTGTTCTTCTACTTCCTCGGCAACCTGGTCACCGTGCTCGGACGGGACGAGCGGGTGGTGGCGAATCAGGGCGTCGGCGTCGTCCGCGACCAACTCGTCACGCTCATGCTCGCCGAACGCGGCGTACGTCGAACCAGCGGGGCCAAGCGCCTCAACGCGCTGCTGTCCGACGAGCAGCGCGCAGCGCTCGAGGCCATCCCGGCCGCGGGCACCGACCCGGCGGACATCGTCGCGGCCAACCAGTACATCTGCCGTCAGTTCATCACCCGCGGCACCGCACTGGCCGAACTCACCGGCAACCCCTGGCCGACCGCCTTCGTCGACGCGACCCTGCACCACCTCCACGACCACTTCGGCGTCGACTTCTCCTGAAACTCACTGCAGGTGGTAGTTGGCGAACCGCGTCCGTAGGTCTTTCTTCGAGAACTTGCCGACCGACGTCTTCGGAACCTCGTCGATGAACTCGACCGCGTCCGGCAGCCACCACTTCGCGACCAGTGGCCGGAGGTAGTCGAGGATCTCCTCGCCGGTCACGGTCGACCCCTCCTGCACCACGATGCAGGCGAGCGGCCGTTCGTCCCACCTCGGATGCGGCACCCCGATCACCGCCGCCTCCTTGACCGCCGGATGCGCCATCAACAGGTTCTCCAGCTCGACCGAGCTGATCCACTCGCCGCCGGACTTGACCAGGTCCTTGGTCCGGTCAACGATCCGCACCGAGCCGAACCCGTCGATCGCCGCGACGTCGCCGGTCTTCATCCAGCCGTCCTCGGTGTTCAGCTGGGCGCCGTCGTCGGGACGGTAGTACTCCGCGGCGATCCACGGCCCGCGCACCTGCAGCTCGCCGGTGGCCTCGTCGTCCCAGGGCAGCGGCGTCGTCGACCCCGGCTCGACGATCCGCACCTCGACGCCCGGCAGCGGCAGCCCGGCCCGCGCCCGCAGGTGCGCCTGCTCCTCCTCGGGTAGGTCCTTGTTCCGCGCCGGCACGTGGGACGCGGTCGCGACCGGACTCGTCTCGGTCATCCCCCACGCCTGCAGGATCGGCCGGCCGAGCTTCTTCCGGAACGCTTCGGACAGCGCCTCCGGTACGGCGGAACCACCGCACGGAATCCGCCGCAGCTTCGGCAACTCCACCCCGTCGAGCAACGGCAGCAACCCCTGCCAGATCGTCGGCACGCCGGCCGACAGCGTCACCTCCTGCTCGACCAGCAGCTTGAGGATGCCCTTCGGGGTCATGTCCGGCCCCGGGAAGACCAGCGACGCGCCGGCCATCGGTGCCGCGTGCGCCAGACCCCAGGCGTTGGCGTGGAACATCGGCACGACCGGCATCACCGTATCCGTCTCGGTCAGCCCGATCCCGGCGTTCGTCAGCACGCCGATCGAGTGCAGCCAGGTCGACCGATGCGAGTAGACGACGCCCTTCGGATTGCCCGTCGTACCGCTCGTGTAACACATCGCGGCGGCCTGGTTCTCGTCCTCGACGTGGAACTCCACCGGGGACGCGGCGGCCAGCAGCTCCTCGTAGTCGTGGAACCGCGGATCGTCCGGGATCTCCACCGCCGTCGGAGCGCCCGGCGGCAGGTCGTCCATCACGACCACATGCCTGAGCTGCGGGAGCCGCTCGAGCAGCGGCAGGAACAGCCCCAGCAGCGAGCGGTCGACGAAGACCACCTCGTCCTCGGCGTGGTTCGCGATGTACACGACCTGGTCCGGGAAGAGTCTGATGTTGAGCGTGTGCAGCACCCGGCCGGTGCAGGGCGCGGCGAAGTACAGCTCGAGGTGCCGGCCCGAGTTCCACGCGAACGTCGCGACGCGGCCGTCGGCGGTGATCCCGAGCGTGTCCAGCACGCCACCCAGGCGTCTGGTCCGGTCGGCCCACTCGCCGTACGTCAGCTTGGTCGGCGCCGGGCCGCCTGTGTAGACGGTCTTGTCCGGGTAGAACTGCTCGGCCCGGCGGAAGATCGTGTCCAGCGACAGCGGGTAATTCTGCATCAGACCCTTCATGAAGACACTGTGCCAGTCGCGGCATGCCCTTGACCATGACCTCAACCGGACTTTCTCCGGCACTCTTCCGGAACTGGAGCCGCAGGCAACAACAATCCGGCGACACTCACGACTGATAGATGACACGACATACGTGTCGTGTAATATATCTGGCATGAAGGTTGTCGAGGAGTTTCGCTATCTCGTGCTGGCGATCCAGCGCGAGGGCAATCGGCTGCTCGCCGCCGAGTTGCGCCCGCTGGGCATCACGCCTTCCCAGGCAGAGGTTCTGCGGGTCCTCCGCGACCACGGCCCGATGACGCTGAACGCGCTCGGCGGGTTGCTGGTCTGCGAGACCGGCAACAGCCCCAGCCGGCTCGTCGATCGTTTGGTCGCCCAAGGACTGGTGAAACGCGGTATCGACCAGGTCGACCGGCGCTACCTCACGCTCAGCCTGACACCGCAGGGCCGGGCACTGCACCGCCGCATCGTCACCGCGGAGAACCGGTTGCACCGCACCATGCACGACCGTCTCGCCGGCCAGGCGCTCGACGAGACCATCAGCACGCTCCGCTCGCTCGCCGACGCCTTCCCGACCGGGGCCGCCCTGGCCCGCCGCCGGGATCCCGAACTCGCCCATCAGGAGAACTAGTCATGGAACAGGCCACCGAGACCATCCACGCCGGCCAGGCGGCGATCCGGCAGGTGCTGCTGGACGCCCTCGGCCTGCCGGAGTGGAACGAGGCGTTCATCGCCATCGACGGCCCGCGCGAGACCAACCCCGGCACCCGGTACGCGCTCCGCGTGCGCCCTGGCTTCAGCGGCGAGTTGCAGTACACGGCGGTCGAGGCGGACCGGGTGGAGATCGTCTGGCAGGTCCCCGGCTTCCGCGAGGTCGGCACCTGGGCGATCGGCGACGACAGCCGGGTCACGCACACGTTCGAGCAGTCCGGACCGCTCGCGACCGTCCTGCGCCCGGCGTACCGGAACATCGCGGCGATCCGTCTGGCCCGCCTCGCGAATCGCATCCGCCAGATGCAACTGGCCCATACCGCATAGGCTGCGCTCGCATTACGCTCGCGTCATGCTGACGGAGATCCGCGACACCAGGCTGTACGTCGACCAGCGCGGTGCCGCGGACGCTCCGCCGGTGCTCTTCGTCCACGGCGGTCCCGGTGCGGGGTCGTACGACTTCATGAAGTTGCAGGGCGACCGATTCGCCCGCAGCTTCCACCTGATCGGCGTCGACCAGCGCGGCGTACAGCAGTCTGACCCGCTCACCGGCCCGGTCAGCGAGCTCGACCTGATCGCCGACTACGAGGCACTGCGCGAGCAGCTCGGCATCGCGCAGTGGTCGGTCATCGGCCATTCGTACGGCGGCCGCATCGCGCTCAGGTACGCCGCGACCCACCCGCAGGCGATCACCAAGGTCGTCTTCGAGAACCCGGGCTGGGACATGGTGCTCGCCAGCGACACCCTCGCCCGCGCCGCGCTGCGGCTGCTCCCGGACGCCGAGTTTCCGCCGCACACCGGCCCGGCGACGAAGGCGATGTGGGACGAGCGCGTCGCCCTGCTGATCCGGCTCGGTGAGCGCCGGATGGAGATCTACACCGGCCCCGATGCCCGCGACCTCCAGCTCCCCGCGGACACCGAGATCGACGACGAGTTCCACCGGCGTTCCGGCCACTTCTCCGAGCAGATCACCAGCTCGCCCAGCTTCGCCGACGAGGTGCTGCCGTACTTCGGTCAGCTCACACAGCCGGCGCTGCTGATCAAGGGCGAGTACGACCCGGCCACCAGCGCGGAGGAGATCGAGCTGTTCCGCTCCGACGTACCGCATGGCACCTATTACTACGCCGCCGGCGTCGGGCACTTCATGCATGCGGAGCAGCCCGACGTGTACGCCCGGCTCGTCACCGACTTCCTCAGCTGAAGGCGAGCGGGACGGCCCGCTTGTGCGCCGTCCGGCGGTGCGTCGCGATGATCGTGCTCGCCGCCTTCGCGTCGACCTCACGGCCCTCGAGGAAGTCGTCGATCTCGTCGTACGTGACACCCAGCACGGCCTCGTCCGGGACGCCCGGGTTGTTCGTCTCCAGGTCCGCGGTCGGGACCTTGCCGGTGATCTCCGGCCCCGCGCCGAGGCGCTCGCCGACCGCGCGGACGCGCCGCTTGGTCAGCCCGGACAGCGGGGTCAGATCGCACGCCCCGTCGCCGTACTTCGTGAAGAACCCCATGACGGCCTCCGCCGCGTGGTCCGTGCCGACCACGAGACCACCGCGGGCGCCGGCCACCAGGTACTGCGCGACCATCCGCTGGCGGGCCTTGATGTTGCCGACGTGGAAGTCCTCGCGGTCGCCGAGCCCGGAGTGCCGCACCGACTCCACCATCGCGTCGGTGGCCGGCTGCACGTCGACCGTGAGCGTCTCGTCCGGCTTGATGAAGTCGAGTGCGCGCTGGGCGTCGGCCTCGTCCGCCTGAACGCCGTACGGCAGCCGCATCGCCACGAACGTCGCCTGGCCGCCCTCGCCCCGCACCCGCTCGGCGGCGAGCTGGCAGAGCCGTCCCGCGGTGGAGGAGTCGACGCCGCCACTGATCCCGAGCACGTACGCCGTCGCGCCGGTCCGCCGGAGCCGGTCGGCCAGGAACTCCACCCGCCGCTCGATCTCGCTGTCCACGTCGAACGCCGCAGGCACATCGAGCTCGGCGATGATCAGATCCTGCAGGTAACGGCTCTCGGGGTTCATCTGGCTCCTCTTCGATCTGGGAGCCCTAAGCCTAGACATGAGGATTCCCCGCGCACCCGGAAGAGCTCACTTACCCTTGCTGCCTTCCGGCCCTGGGGGGATTGGGCGAGATACCGCCACGCGGGGAACCAGCACAGAGTGTACGGGATGGGCCTCGCCAACCGGGAATCGGACTCCTACTCTCAGCACATGACTGCACTGGGGGTTGCGCGGATTCGGCAGGTCAAGCTGCCGGTGAACGATCTGCGGGTCAGCACGGACTGGTACCGGCGAGCGCTGGATCTCGAGCTCGCGGCCGAGTTCCACGAGGGCGGCGTACTGCGCGGGGTCGCGCTGGCGGACCGGGAGACCGGGTACGTCGTCGCGCTGCGGGAGCGGGCCGCGGTACCGGGCGCGCCGTCCGTCGAAGGGCTGGACGTGTTCGCGCTGGAGGTCGACTCGCCGGACTCGCTGCACGCGCTGGTGGCCCGCTGGGACGAGCAGGGGATCGAGCACACCGAGATCCTGGACAGCGGGCCGTTCGGACTCGGCATCGACGCGCTGGATCCGGACGGCATCCACGTCCGGTTCCTGTGCGGGAACCCGATCGGGCAGGGCGGGTTCCACGGGTTCGACTTCACGGACGCCGGGCCGGCTGTGTACGACGTACCGCGCTCGCTCTCGCTCTGAGCGAACAAGGGTGCGGTCGGCCGCTTCAGCGGTCAAGCTAGGTGGGTGACGGATCATCAATTCGGGCGTTTCGGGATCACGACCGGTCTGAACAGCAGCGCGGAGTCGCTGGCGGCAGCACGGGCAGCCGAAGAGCAGGGGTGGCCGGTGATCTGGCTGTCCGGCGGGCCACTGCCTGGGCTGCAGACCATCAAGGACCTGGTGGGTGCTACGTCAGCCATCAAGTTCGTCAGTGGGATCTTGGCAGTGGTGACGTACGCCGCGGCCGACGTTAGTGCGACGTACGCCGCATTGGAGCCAGCAGCGCCTGGTCGGTTCACCGTAGGTATCGGTGGAGCGCACGGCCCTAAGCCGGTGGCCAGACTGAACGCTTACCTGGACGAGCTGGACGTGCCTGTCGAGAGGCGTGTGCTCGCGGCACTTGGTCCGCGGATGCTAGAGCTGGCTGGAGAGCGTACGGCCGGCGCGTACCCGTTCCTGACCCGTGCGGAGTACTCCGCCGAGGCGCGGAAGGTCCTCGGGCCGGACAAGCTCCTCGCCGTCAGCCACCTCGCCGTACTCGAAACGGACGCGGACAGAGCCCGGGCGATCGCAAGGGACACCATCAGCTTCTTCACAACGATCCCTGGGTACGTCGCTTCGCTGCAGCGCCAGGGGTTCAGCCAGAGCGACCTGGCGGAGCTCCCGGACCACATGGTCGACGCGTTGGCAGCATGGGGCAGCCCTGCTGACATCAAGGCCAAGCTCACCGCACACCTAGACGCCGGCGCCGACCATGTCGCCGTCAACGTCATCACCGGCGTGACAGGACCGCAGCCGATAGAGCAGTGGCGAGCCCTGACGCCAGTACTACTCGGCTAACTGCTTCTCGCAGAGGCGTGCAGTCGACTCAAGCTTGTCGTACCGCCCCGATTTCGGATTCCCCACCACCGCCCGGTATCCTCTCCGCTTGGAGGATTCGCCTAGAGGCCTAGGGCGCACGCTTGGAAAGCGTGTTGGGGGCAACCCCTCACGAGTTCGAATCTCGTATCCTCCGCCAGTCTCCCGGACTGAAGAAACCGCAGGTCAAGGCCCGGTTTTGGATTCTGGAGGCATGAACAAGAGAGGGCCGGACGCTCAGCGTCCGGCCCCTCGTTCGTCCCAGGGTCTCAACGAAGGTTGAGACGACCCCGCTCAGGCAGGTATCCGCAGCCCTGCCGGCCCGTCTCGTCCTTCCAGAGCTGGCGGGCAATCACCCGCTCGGCAGCCTGTTCTTTCCAGTGCTGTCGAAGGATCTCAGTCAGCTCTGACGGCAGTCCGATGGTGCGCCGCCCGGCACGAGACTTTGGAGGCGAGGTCTGTGGCCTGGCGAGCTGTCGCGCGTTGCAGCGGCCCGGACTACGCCCGCAGGAACCGTCCTCGCAACCGTGCTTGTACCTCGGCCGGTTCAGACTGCGCCGGACCCTCGGAACGCCTTCGTCCAGATCGATATCCGACAATTTCAAATTCCGCGCCGTAGCGAGGAGGTGCTCGGCGCGCGGGGAGGCGGGGAATTACCAGACGCCACCTAGTTGAGGTGGGGATAGAGGGTGAGTCGGGCGCCCGTGGTGGCGCTGATGACGGCTCGGTTTCCGAGCGGCTCGGCCAGCGTGACGGTAGTTGGTGTGCTGGCACCGACGCCCTCACAGTTGCCCCGCTCCAGAGTGCGGCTCCCGCCGATGACAACCATGTCGTCGGACTCGAGGACATGTGCTCGGAGGTCGCCGTCACACGTCCCGTGATCAAGGACGAAGGTGAGCGTGCGGCCGTCGACCCCGGTCAGCCACACGACCTGCAGAAGGCTGGGTTCCAGCGTCTGGTCGAGCCCGGGCGGTGGGACGGGCTGGACCAGAGGCTGGAGCACCTTGGTGGAGATTGCCAAGACGACGATCGGTCGCGACAAGCCCTTCGCAGTGAAGGACCACGCAGGCACGGTCGCGCGACCGTTGCTGGTGTCGACGTCAGCTGTCTTCAACACAACCCCGGTGATCGTGAGCTTGCACTTCGACGCCGGAACCGCCATGTGTCCGCAGGTGTCGTACGGGGTCCCGATCGCTTCAGTCAGTGCAGGCCGGGGAGCGAGCACGCTCACCGAGCGGCTCGATCCGTCGCCGAAATCGATGCGCGTGGTGCCGCCTGATCCGCCTGATACGCCCGGCGCGATGCTGACGTACCCGGCCCCCCAGGCAACCTTCTGCTCGACCGTGTCGAAGGCCAGATCCGGTGTCCGGGACGAGTACAGGAAGATCCCTTCCACAGGCTTCGGGATTCCCGCGGCCCGGACGGCTTGCTCGACGGCGCGCGCCCGGTCGAGAAACGCCGTAGTCCCAGGACCTGACGGAATGTGCGTCGCAACCGCCTCCCGAGGCGCCGTCGAACGAGTGCTGGGCGTCGCTCCACCGGCTCCAGACGCCGGCGCTACTTCGTTCCCACACGCCGCCACCGCAAGGAGGACGAGAACGACAGCAGGAACCAGGTACGCACGACACATCGCAGCGCGGCTGATGGGACTCATGCCCAGGGGACGCGCATCGTGTGGCGAATCGTTGCAACAGCCGTCATGGGCCGAGTATCCGCCCGCCCCGCCTAGGCACGCGATCACCGCCGAAGTCCAGATGACGGTCTTGGAAAGGGTGTTGGGGGCAACCCCTCGCGAGTTCGAATCTCGTATCCTCCGCCAGTTTGAAGGCTCGGACTGCTGTTTGGCGGTCCGGGCCTTTGGTTGTTCAGCGGAGTTGGGTGAGGGCTTGGGTGAGGAAGGCGTCGCGGCGGGTGGTTGCTGTGGGGCTGTGGAGGGTGGTGGGGGTGTTCAGGGCGGCTACTGCGTCCCAGTAGGGGACGTGGGTGGCCTCGTGGCCGCTGGTTTGTTGCCAGCCGGACCAGATGAGGTTGCCGGGCCAGGCGTCGCCGTGGAGGAAGACCGACGGGCCGGGTGGGAGGCCGTGGGCCTGGACGACGTTGTCGGCCTCTTCCAGCAAGGGCGTGGTCGGCATGCGGCCGGTACGGCGGTCGGTGGCGAAGTCGTCGACCGCGATGGGACGTGGGCGGAACGGGAGATGGTCGGCGGGCTCCAGCGGGATCGTGTGCAGCCGGGCGAGGGTGGCGCCGGCGGCTCGCAGGGATTCGGGGGTGCCGAGCGGCCAGTCGGACGTGCCCGGTACGACGGTTTCCAGCGAGGCGGCCGGGACCGCGGCGATGAGACGCGGTGCGGGTACGCCGTACTGCTCGGCCAGCTGGAGTGCTGCGGCGGCGGTCGCGATCATCGCGGCGTCGATGCGCGGGGTGGGGGCGCGCAGTACGACGGAGCGGTTGCGGGTGACCAGGCGCCAAGGGCCTTGGTCGTCGTGGAGTGGGTGGACTTCGAGGACGGGGCCGACTGTCGCGGTGGCCCAGGCGAGTACGTCTTCCCTCATGCCAGAGGCTACCTCCCCTCGCCGGGGGTGATCAGGCCGGTTTCGTAGGCGAGAACCACGGCCTGGGAGCGGTCGCGGAGGTTGAGTTTGGCGAAGATCCGGGCCGCGTGGGTTTTGACGGTGGCCTCGCTCAAGGTCAGCGCGGTGGCGATCTCGGCGTTGGAGAGGCCTTGGCCCATGAGGGTGAGGACTTCCAGTTCGCGCGTGGTGAGGGTGGAGAGGTCGCGGTGGAGGGCCGGCTGTGGAGTGGCGAAGCGTTCGACGAGGCGGCGGGTGATGGACGGGGCCAGGAGTGCGTCGCCGGTGGTGACCAGGTGTACGGCGGCGGCCAGGTGTTCGGGGGTCACGTCCTTCAAGAGGAACCCGCTCGCGCCGGCGGCCAGGGCGGCGTACACGTATCTGTCCAGGTCGAACGTGGTGAGGATCAGCACGCGGCACGACGTCGACGTGGCCAGGATCCGCCGGGTCGCCTCGAGTCCGTCCATCGTCGGCATGCGGATGTCCATCAGTACGACGTCCGGGTTCAACCGTCGTACGGCGGCCACTGCCTCGGCGCCGTCCGCGGCCTCGCCGACGACCTCGATGCCGCGGGCGGTGAGGATCATCCGGAAGCCCGTGCGTACCAGGGCCTGGTCGTCCGCGATCACGACCCGGGTCACGGGCGCTCCAGCGGCAGCTTGGCGCGGACGCGGTAGCCACCGCCAAGACGGCGCCTGGCCTCGAACTGGCCGCCGTACACAGCTACTCGTTGCTTGAGGCCCAGTAGCCCGCGGCCGTCCCCTTCTGGAGCAGGAGACCGACCACCGGTCAGCACGCTAGGGCCTGTGTTGAGTACTTCGACCCGCAGCGCGTGAGACGCGTACCGTACTGTCACCTCTGCCTTCACGCCGTCCCCGTGCCGCAACGCGTTCGTCAGCGCCTCCTGGATGATCCGGTACGCCGTGACGTCCACACCGGTCGGCAGCGGACAAGGGTCGCCGGAGATCCGTACGTCGACAGCCAGACCTGCAAAGGCCATACGGTCGATCAGCTCGGTCAGCCGGGTCAGACTCGGCTGCGGCGACAGGGAGTCGTCGTCGCCCTTAGGAGCGAGTACACCGAGCAGATGGCGTAGTTCAGCCATCGTGTCGCGACCTGCAGCCTCTACAGCGAGCAGGGCCGCTTCTGCATCCTGTGGGGCGGTAGCCAGCACCTGCCGGGCCGCACCGGTCTGGATGACCATCACGCTGACGTTGTGGCTCACGATGTCGTGCAAGTCGTGCGCTATGCGCGCCCGTTCCGCGTCTACCGCGCTCTGTGCAGCCGTCTCGCGTTCACGCTCCAGCAGCCACCCACGCTCCTCCAGCGCCCGCGTGTGAGCCCGCCGCGCCCGTACGTATGCGAACGCGAACAGGACCGCAGCCACGGCCGGCAGCGCGACTAGCAACCACATCACGTGACCTACTGTCCCAGGGCCGTTCCCGATCGCGCATCATCCGGCAGGAGCACGCCGTACATCTCCAGGATGACAGCCCGCGGACATTACCCCGGCAGGCTGACGTCAGCACGTGCCAAGCAGCCCTAGCGTGAGCAGCATGACGGAGGACAACGCGGTCGTACAGCTCACTGGAGTACGCAAGGAGTACGGCGAATCGGTCGCGCTCGACGGAGTGTCGCTGGAGATCCACGCCGGCGAGGCGGTCGCCGTGATGGGGCCGTCCGGTAGCGGCAAGTCGACACTGCTCAGCATGGTCGCCGGGCTCGACCGGCCGACCGCAGGCTCGGTCGTGGTCCACGGCGACGACCTGGGCACGTTGAACGAGAAGGGACTCGCCCTGTTCCGGCGGCGGCGGATCGGGATGATCTTCCAGTTCTTCAACCTCCTGGACGATCTGTCGGCGCTCGACAACGTCGCACTGGCCGCGCAGCTCACCGGTACGTCGGCCGCGCCCGCGCGGAAGCGTGCGCTCGAACTGTTCGAAGAACTCGGCATCGCGAGCCGCCGCAACACCTACCCGGCACAGCTGAGCGGTGGCGAACGGCAACGGGTAGCCGTCGCCCGGGCACTGATGAACCGGCCGGCCATCCTCCTGGCGGACGAGCCAACAGGAGCCCTCGACAGTCGCGCGGGCGAACAGGTGATGGACCTGTTGCTGGACCTCAACCAGATCGGCCAGACGCTCCTCCTGGTCACCCACGACCAGCAACTGGCGACACGGTGCGCCAGCCGGGTCATCGACTTCGTCGACGGGCAAATCGCGGCCGAACGCAGCCTGGAGCGTACGTCGTGAGCGCCGTCTGGCCGGTTACCCGTGCAGCGGTACGGCGGCGGCGTGTGCAGACCGTGGTGATCAGTGTCGTCGTACTGCTCTCCACAACGATGATCGTGGTCGCGCTTGGCCTGCTGGCTGCGTCGAGCGGCCCGTTCGACCAGGCGTACTCGCGGCAGCGCGGCGCGCACCTGGTGGCGTCGTACGACCGGAGCAGGGTCAGCGACAGCGAACTGACAGCCAAGGCGTCGGCCGCTGAGGCTTTCGCCGGGCCGTACGCGATGACGACGCTCGACCTCGGTTCGACTCCGAAGGGCGACTCGAACTCCCTGGTCACGGTGGGGCGCGCGGACCCGAACGGACCGGTCGACCGGCTCAACGTGTGGAAGGGACGCTGGCCGGACAAGGCGGGCGAGATCGTCCTCAACCGGAACCCCACCGACACCGGTGGGCGTGGAGAGACGACACTCGGATCGAGTGTCCCCGCGCCCGACGGCACGCGGCTGACCGTTGTCGGATTCGCGTACAGCGTCAGCCAGTCGGCCGACGCGTGGGTCTCCCCTCAGCAAATGGCGTCCTTCCAACCGACGTCGACGCAGATGCTGTACCGCTTCACGCACGCCGCCACGAACGCACAGGTGTCCGCCGGCCAGCACGCGGTCACGACAGGTCTCCCGGCCGGCGCACTGGTGGGCACGCAGTCGTACCTTGGGCTGCGGGCGCTCGCCACTGGTGAGCCGAACACCTTCGTACCGTTCTTGATGGTCTTCGGCTGGCTAGGGCTCGCTGTTGCGGTACTGATCGTGGCCAACGTGGTCAGTGGTGCCGTAGTAGCAGGCTTCAAGCACATCGGCGTACTCAAGGCGCTGGGCTTCACGCCGACACAGGTGATGGCGGTCTACTTGGCGATGATCTCGATCCCCGCGATCGCTGGCTGCGCGATCGGCACCGCACTTGGCAACGTGCTCGCGGAGTCCTTGCTGACAAAGGCGTTCGAGAACTATGGGGCGAACGGCGTCACGGTACCGATCTGGGTGGATGCCGCCGCGCTGCTGGGCGTACCCGCGTTGGTTGCCCTGTCTGCTCTCCTGCCGTCGTTGCGAGCACGGAGCCTGTCAGCGTCGGAAGCGATCAGCGCGGGCAGTGCACCGCGGGCCGGGCGAGGTCTGCGCGCACAGCGTTGGCTCAGCGGTACTCGGTTGCCGCGGCCTGTGAGCCTGGGTCTGGGGCTTCCCTTCGCACGGCCGGCCCGTACGGCGTTGACGCTGGCGGCCGTCGTACTTGGTGTCACGAGCGTGACCCTCGCGGTAGGGCTCGGCAAGTCGCTGGCCACGTACCAGACCGCCGCCAGCCGCGTCGGGGCCGTTGACCTGGCGATGTTCGCACCGGCCGCGCTCGGAGGGACACCTCCTCCGGGTGCCGGCGCCCCACCGGTGGCCAAGCTGACCGACGCCGCCGACGAGGCGATGCTGCGATCGATCCCCGGGGCGGTGTCGGTGACTCCGAGCACCGACCTCGGGATGCGGCTGGCCGGCACGCAGACGGACCTCCGGGTGTCGTTCTACCGCGGTGACGTCGAGCAGGTCGGCTTCCGGCTCCTCGACGGTCACTGGTTCGACGGCGCCGGACAGGTGGTCGTGTCGGAACGCTTCCTGCGCCAGCGGGCACTCGCCGTCGGCGACACGCTCACGCTGCAGTTCGAGGGCAAGAACGTCCCGGTGCGGATCGTCGGCAAGGCGCTCTACAACTCCGGCGACGAGCTGCTGTCGAACTGGGACACTCTCAAGCTGATCGCTCCGACAGCGCGGGCCAATCTGTACGAGATCAACGTCAAGCCCGGCACGAACCTGGACTCCTTCATCACGGCAGCACAGACCAAGGACTCAGGACTGGTCGAGACCGGAGGACAGGAATCGGGCACCTTCGTCGCGATCGTGATCGCGACCGTAGTACTGCTCACGATCATGCTGGGCACCGTCGCGGCGCTCGGGGTCTTCAACACCGTCGTACTCAACACTCGTGAACGGCGTCGTGACCTGGGGATGCTCAAGTCGATCGGTATGACGCCGGCCCAGGTCACCGCGATGGTCGTGGTGTCGATGACCGCACTGGGCGCCGTCGGGAGCCTGCTGGGCATTCCGCTGGGGATCGTCGCGCACCGCCTCGTCGTACCGGCCATGGCCAACGGTGCCCAGGTCGAGCTGCCCGCCTTCATGCTGCACGTCTACCCCGTCGGCCTCCTGGCTCTCCTGGTACTCGCGGGTGTTGCGATCGCTGCTGCCGGCGCGTACTTCCCCGCTCGGACCGCCGCGCGGACGACGATCGCGCAAGTTCTCCACAACGAGTGAAATTGCGGTTGCCCTGGGTACGTCGGATCAGGCTGACTTGTACTCATGGGAAATCGGGCGATCTGGGAGCAGGCTTCCACCAAGCATGTCCGGGAGTACGACGAGTTGCTGGAGGCGGCTCGTGGTGACCGACTGCTGGTGGAGCGGGAGCACGAGCTGCTGGCGCCCGTGCTGGCGATCGGTCCGTTCGTCGTACATCTGCAGAGCGGGCACGGGCTCGACGACGTGGGGCTGGTGAAGGCTGGCGCCCGACGAGTTCTGGGCGTGGACTACAGCTCGGTGGCGACCGGGGCAGCGCAGCGGCGGGCGTGGGACGTGGGCGTCGATTGCCGGTACGTCGTGGCGGAAGTGCCCGGCGTACCGGTCAAGGACGCGGCCGCGGACCTCGTGTACACCGGTAAGGGAGCGCTGATCTGGATGCGGGACATCGACGTGTGGGCGCGCGACGTGGCGCGGGTACTACGGCCGGGTGGGCACCTGTTCTTGTACGAGGGCCACCCGGCCGTACCGCTGTGGACGTGGGACGAGGACGAGGCACGCATCCGGCCGGACCGGAGCTACTTCGCCAAGACCCACGTCAACGACACGTTCCCGGGCAACGGCGCGCAGGAGTGGCAGTGGACCCTCGGCCAGATCGTCACCGCGATCACCACCGCCGGCCTGCACCTCCAGTTCCTTGAGGAGTACGCCGAACCGTTCTGGCGACCGCAGGACGGCACAAACGCCGCCGCCTGGTCCGGACGGCTCCCCAACTCCTACGCGCTGCTGGCCCGGAAACCCTTATAGATAAGGAAGGAGCGCCTCCTCCTCGCGGTCCAGATGGGTGTTGAGCTGGGCAATCAGCTCGTCCACCTGTTCCAGGCTGGCAGCTTGTTCCAGCCCGCCGAGCAGTACTGCGATCTGGTCGTGTTCCTTCTGCAGTACGGCGATCACGTCCGTCAGTTCGGGGTGCTGTTCCATCAGGCTGGGGAAGAGCATCGTCGACTCGCCGGTGTGGTGGTAGTGCAGGCCCTGGCAGACGGTCAGGCAGTTGATGCGGAGCTGGGCACCCAGCCCGGCGGCGCCGGAAGTGGCGATCTCGTGGCGGATCAGACCCAGCTCCCGACGGAACGCGGCGTGGACGTTCTTCAAGGCGTCGGCGAGCGAGCCGCGCCCACCCGGCGGTCCGCCGGGGACGAGCGCGACGACCGGGATCGTACGGGTCACGCGCGCCTGGTAGTCGCCCCACCCGGCGTCCGCCTCGACCAGTCGGGCGAAGACCTCGTCACGTTCGGCGCCCCGCAGTACGACGGCCGTTGCGGGGTAGCTGAACAGGCCGGTGTCCACGCTGACCTGCGGATTCGCCAGCAGGTTGTGGTACCAGGACGGGTGTTTCGGGCTGCCGCCGGCCGAGCCGACGATCAGCACCCGGTCGCCGTCCGGGTAGTAGCCGAGGATCGCCGTGCGCGGTTCGCCGGAGCGTGCGCCGGTGGTTGTCAGGAGCAACAACCTGGAGTTTTCGAACATGCCGCCGACGCGGCCGGAGTTCGCCGTGAACTCCGCGATGAGTTGTGCGGTGAAATCGTTCAGGATTCGCTTCTTTCTCTGGTGTCGTGAAGTGGAAACGCAGACATCAGAGAAGGCGGGCGGGGCCCGCGCGGCGCTCAGAACGCAGCCGGGGACCCAACTCGGTAATGGCTCGAAGCCGACCCGGCAGTCACGTCGGAGATAGTACACCGGTCCCGGCAGGAGACAAGAGCGCCGTGGCCCTGCCCGATCGGCTCGCGCCGACCGCCGCGGGATCGCCCGAGGAGCAGTTGGTGGTCAGCGCGCGGCTGCTCGGTACGACGGGCCTCGAACCGATCGTGCGGTACGTCGTCCACAGCCGCGTGCGCTGATTGCGTACCGAACGTCGTCGATCGCGTGCGAAACGTCGTACCGCGGGAAATGCCGGAGATAATTCTCAGAAATGCTGTAACGAGTCGCACAAGACGCCGATAAGACGAGTGAGCGACCCAGCGGGGGGCCGAGGGGAAGCTCCGGTGTTTCTTCGGGATCACCGCAGTGAGGGGGGCCTCGCAGGTGCTCACCCGGGGCGGGGTGAGCACCTGTTCGAGGACTCGTCTAGCGCCGCAGAGCGTCGTACACATCCCGCACGAAGTATGTGTCCGCCAGCGCATCGTGGATCGCGTACGACGACTGGTCGATCCCGACCGCGGCAGCCATGTCCCCGACCTCGGCGGTCGGAGCGGCCTTGGTCCGTCCCAGCAACTGGCTGATCACGCACACGAGCCGGAAATCCCACGGAACGTCGGGCGCGGCACCCACCATGCCGTGCCGATCCATCAGATGCAGTACGTCGGTGGCGTCCATCCACGGCGCGGCGCCGACCCACACCGGCTCGTCGGCGGTCAGGTCGGCCATCAGCTGCGCCGCCTCCCGGCCGCCGCACACGTTCTCGTCGGAGCCGTTCAGCGACGGGTGGCGGTGGAAACGGCTGATCTCCAGCGCCCGTTCCGTCGAGGTCGACAAGTCGAGTTCGTCCAGCTGGATGAAGCGGTTGTACGCCGTTTCGCGGCCGTCGTTCTCGCGGCGGATGACCGCGAGTTGCCAGATCTGGCGGCCGTCCGGGAGCCAGGGCTCCCGGACGCTCGTGGTTTCCAGGTCGACGAAGACGATCGGCATCAGCCCTTGATCCCGACGTTCGCCATACCTTCGACGAAGCGTTTCTGGGCGAACACGAACAGCACGATCATCGGCAGCGTTGCGAGCGCCGTACCCGCCATCAGGTACGGCCACTGGATCTCGGCCGGGTTCTGGGAGAAGATCGCCAGCCCCAGCTGCAGCGGGCGCATCTCGTCCGAGGTGGTGATCATCAGCGGCCAGAGGAACCCGTTCCAGGCGGCCTCGATCTGGAACACCGCGATCGTGATCAGCGCCGGCTTGATCAGCGGTGTCATGATCCGCCAGAAGATCCCGAACTCGCCGAGCCCGTCCACCCGCGCCGCCTGCGCCAGCTGGTCCGGCAGCGACACGTAGAACTGCCGCGCCAGGAACGTGAACAGCGGCGCCGCGCCGAGCGGGATGATCAGACCCCACCACGAGTTCAGCCAGCCGATGCCGCCCTGGCCGAGGATGTTGTTGCCGCCGAACAGCGGGATCGACTTCACGATCAGGAACAGCGGCACCAGGATGATCTGGAACGGCACCATCAGCAGCACGATGAAGTAGTTCAGCAACGCCTTCCC
This sequence comes from Kribbella sp. NPDC059898, assembly GCF_042730855.1. Taxonomy (NCBI): domain Bacteria; kingdom Bacillati; phylum Actinomycetota; class Actinomycetes; order Propionibacteriales; family Kribbellaceae; genus Kribbella; species Kribbella sp. NPDC059898. The sequence goes on along the minus strand of NZ_JBHWKR010000001.1, from coordinate 785,494 downwards.
GCCGCGCAACGGGAGCTTCGCCAGCGCGTACCCGGCCGTCGTACAGACCGCCAGCGTGAACGCGGTCTCGCCAACCGCGATGAACAGGCTGTTCCGGAAGTACCGCAGGAACGGCGCGGTCTGCATCGCCTCGACGAAGTTCCGCCAGCGCAGTTCGGACGGCAACCAGCTGAACTTCGCGATCTCCCCGTTGCTCTTGAACGCGGTCAGCACCATCCACACGAACGGCACGATCATCAGCAGCGCGCCGGCGGTGAGTACGACGTACAGCAGGATCCGCCCGGCCCGCGCCGTCGGCGGCTTCGCGGCACCGACGGCCGGCAACGAAACGCTAGTCATTGGTATCCGCCTTCTGGAGCAGGCGTCCGGCGGCGATGAAGATCGCGATCACGATCATCATGATCACCGTCTCGGCGGACGCGTAGCCGAGTTTCAGGTTCTGGAACGCGTTCTGGTAGATGTCCATCACCAGCACCCGGGTCGACGAACCCGGGCCGCCCTGCGTCATCACGTACACCAGGTCGAACACCTGGAAGGTGCCGACGATCGACGTGATCAGTACGAAGAACTGCACCGGGCCGATGGCCGGCCAGGTCACGTTGGCGAACCGTTGCCAGCGGCCCGCACCGTCCAGCTGGGCGGACTCGACCAGGTCGCGGGACACGCCCTGCAGCGCCGCCAGGTAGATGATGATCTTGGTCCCGAGGCCCTGCCAGATCCCGACCACCATCAGCGACGGCAACGCGGTTCCCGGGTTGGCCAGCCACTGATTCGGGGCGAATCCGAACAGGCCGAGGAACCCGTTGGCCAGACCGGAGCCCGGGCTGTAGATCCACAGCCAGATCGTCGCCACCGCGACCGTGGCGGTGACCGTCGGGATGTAGAACGCGGTCCGGAAGAAGCCGAGACCGCGGATCTTCTGGTTCAGGCCGATCGCGACCGCCAGCGAGACCGCCATCGAGATCGGGATCACCACGATCGCGTACAGCACGGTGTGCCACAGCGACGCGCCGAAGTTGGGGTCCCGGAACAGGTCGGCGTAGTTGCGGAAGCCGACCCAGTCGAAGGACTCGCCGAAGCTGTAGTCGGTCAGGCTGAGGACCAGGACGGAGATCACCGGGAGGACGATGAAGATGCCGGAGTGCAGCAGCGCCGGCGCGAGCAGTGCCCAGCCGGCCCGGACCTGGTTGCGGATCAGCGCGCGGCTGTCCTTCGACGACGCCGTCCTGCCGGCCGTCGTGAGCGCGGGGCGTTCGAGAGTTGTGCTCATCTGGACTGTCCTGCCAGGTTGTGCAGCACCTTGGCGGGATCCTTCTCGCCAAGGACCGCCTGGGTGAGCTGGATGTCGAAGTTGCCGCGCATCTCGAGCCAGTTGCCCGGTACTTCGTTCTCGTTGACCGCGTACACCAGACCGTCGGCGACGAACTGGCTCAGCGGGTTCGATTTCGCCTGCGGCGAGTTGCTGGCGTCCTTGTAGGCCGGGACCTTCTTGTTCAGCTTGGCGATGGTGTCCAGGCTGGACGGCTTGGTCAGCGACTGGATGAACGCCCAGGCCGCGTCCTTGTGCCGGCTGCGGGACCCGATCGACGCCAGGTCGCCGCCGACGTACTCGATCTCCTTGCCGCTGTCGAAGCGGAAGAACTTCAGGTCGTCACAGTTCTTCTGGCCGATGCCGTCCGCGGAACAGTCCACGCCGCCGTTCACGATGCCCATCGCGGCCTCACCAGTCAGCACCAGAGGTTGCTGCGCCGCGTTGGTCTGCCCGTACGGCTGCACGTTGTTGATCATCGACTTGATCCACAGCAGCGTGTCGAGGCCCGCCTTGTTGTCGAAGTTCGGCTCGCCCTTGACGTACAACGGCGTACCGGTCGACGCGAGGAAGGTGGTGAACGACTGCCGGAAGCCGGTCGCCGACGCGAGGTCGAAGCCGCTGCGGGTGATGTTGCCGTTCTTGTCCCGCTTCGTCAGCTTCTCGGCGTCGGCCTTGATCTCCTCGAGCGACGTCGGCGGCTTGTTCGGGTCCAGGCCCGCCTCGATGAACGCGCTCTTGCGGAGCGCCACCGCGCGGGCGTCGGCGACCAGCGGGTACGCGTACAGCTTGCCGTCGTACGTGACCGCGGGGATCAGCGCCGGGGTGCTCTTCTCCTTGATGAAGTCGGGCGTCACGCCGTACTTGCCGAGGTCCTCGAAGATCCGCTTCGACGCGAACGGCTGCACCCAGCCGACCCCGGTCACCATCACGTCGTACGGGATGCCGGCCGCGATCGACGTCGACATCTTCTCGTTCAGGTTCTTGTACGTCGCGAAGTCCGGCTCGACCTTCATCTTCGGATAGGTCTTGTGGAAGTCGTCGACGACCTTCTGGAACGCCTCCCGCCCCTTCGTACTGGGCGGGAACGACGGAATCAGCACCCGCAACGTCCCGGTCGCCTCCGCCGGGGGCACCCCGTCCGTGCTCTTGTCGATCACCCCGTTGCCACAACTACTGACCACAACGCTGAGCGCAGCGGCCAGCAGAGCAAGTCCCACACCACGTCTCACAGGGCAACTCCTTCGCGGCCTGTCCTTCCAAGTGCAGCGAAGGTATGGGTAAGGGCTTTCCCAGTCAATACCTCACCGCTCGAACGATCACATTCGATCAAACCGGAACCAGACCGATCGCAGTTCCGCCCGCCGGCCCGGCAACTCGAGCGATCAGCGCTGCGTCTCAGGCCCTGCCGCTGCTGCCCGACGCCCGAGGTTGCAGCCCCACGCGAGCCCTGCCGATCCTCCGACAGCCGCGACGCGGACGAGAGCGGCCTCGAACCCGTCAGCCCGGCACGCGCCGCGGCAGCAAGATCCGGCGGCAACGCCGACGCATTCGGCTCATGCGGCACCTGCGGTTGCTGCTGCCCACGCGGACCTGTCGACTGTCCCGGAGACTGCGCCTGCTGAGCGCTGCGGCCCTGCTCTGCCGCACGCCCACGCTGCACCTGCTGCTCCGGAGCAGGCATGCTCCACTGCTGCTCCAGTGCCCGCACCTCGTTGTAGCCGGCCTGAGCTGCCTGGGCACCTGCTTAGGCCGACTCGCGCCGGAGCTTCCGGTCGTCCGTCTTGTCGATCGCGTCGACGTCCGCGAACGCAGGCTTCATCGCCGCCTCGATCCGTCCAATTGCGGCTGGCCGCTCCTGATCGGGCACCAGTTCAGGCAGGTTGCTGTTGTCATAGACGAGTTCAGCCGCGACTCGGAACTTCTGTTCGGCGTTGACAACAGCCAGACGATTCACTACATCGCCCGACTCCAGACCAGACCGCCGGCCGATCGTCTCTGCGAACCTGCCTGCAGCGGGGGTGAACTGCTTGTAGGACGGCTTCGCATCGGCTGAGCTGATTCCTGGCGCGATGTCCTCAAGTCCGAGATCGTCGATGTGCTGGTCCAGTTCGGTGTGGCTGTAGACCTCGGTGATGCCCTCTTCCAGCGCGCGAACCGAAGGGTTTCGAAAGGCTTGCTCGGCATCCCCGTGCTCGCTTCCTTCGGCTGCGAGCAAGTGCGTGTTCTCGTGCAGCACCGTCTTGACCGCTTCGCGGTACGACTGCAGAGTCTCCGGATCCTGGTTGTACACCCTGGCGTTGGCGAACATGTCCTTCAATGGAGTGTTCACCGTGTCATCGGCGTACTCGATGGTGTGGTCCCACCTCGCGACGCCTTTGACTTTGCGTTCGGGGGCAGCACCTGCAAGCCGACCGTTCCAGGACAAATGGTGCGCACCAGATACCCGGACGGCGGCGCGGTGCTGCTCCGCCATCAACTCCCGATAGCTGGCAACGCTCGTCTGCTCTCCGACTGCAGTGACAGGACGAGCATGTAAAGAGATTCGTTCAGCCCGAGAATTGGTGCCCGCTCCGTGGGCGGCACGGCGTCGGAAATCCGGCCGATCTCAGCCATCCCGGCCTCGAGGCGGGCGATCCGCTCCGCAGGCGTTCCGTGGTCCTCCACTGCCTCGGAGTACACCCGCATCGCGGCCGTCATCGCCGGCGAGCTCGGCTCATCGATCGAGTCCTCCGCGAGGATGCTCTCGACGTCGGCGATGTCAAACTCAGCGGACCGCCGGTCAGCAGGGTCGTCGATGGTGGCCGCCAACCCCTTCAGATGCGCAATGGCCGCAGGGAGCCAGTCCGGCAATGTCTTGGCGTCCAGAACATCGAATACCGGCTCGTACTCCGCCCTGAATGCTTCGTAGTCCACTGCTCGCCCCTTGCTCCGTTCTCAGAATTCCTCTCACGTTACCTGGTGGTATAGGCCTCTGCTGTGCCGCAGGAGGTTCGGGTGTTGAGGGTGGGGAGGAGGCTTAGGTGTTGGGTGGGGGTTTGGGGGGACTCGAGTTTGCGGAGGAGGAGGTCGCAGGCGGTTTCGCCGAGGGCTCGGCGGGGTGGGCAGACGGCTGTCAGGGGGACTACGGCGAGGGAGGCGGTGACGTCGTTGTAGGCGATGACGGCGAGGTCTTCGGGGACGCGGAGGCCGAGGTCCATGGCGCGTTCTACCAGGCTGGCGCCGTGTTCGTCGGAGTGGACGAGGACGGCGCGGCTGCCGAAGGACTCGCATTCGGCGAGGAACGCGTCGAGCTGGGCGACTGCGCCGGGGTCGTCGCCGCGGGCGGGGAGGTCGACCGGGGAGAGGAAGACCTCGACGCCGAGGGCTTTCGCGGCGGCCTCGATGCCGAGGCGGAGCCAGTATGCCGTGACCGTGGCCTGCAGGTTGATCGCGATCCGGCGGTGGCCGAGGGCGACGAAGTGCCGCAGCGCCAGCATCGCGCCGTACACATGGTCGGTCCGGACGTGGTCGTACTCGCGGCCCACGTCCGGGAACCCGAACGCCCGCTCCATCAGCACCACCGGTACGTCGATGTCGTCGAGCCGGGAGTCCATCCGGTCCGCGTCGCCGTCGCCGAGCGCCGTACTGATCAGCAGGCCGGCGACCCCGATGCCGAGCACCTTGTCCAGCCGTTCACGCTCGGTGGTCACGTCGTACCCGGAGACGCCGAGCACCAGGCGGGCGCCGTACCGGTCGGCGATCGCCTCCGCGCCGCGGATCACGTCGGAGTAGTACGACGTGGCGCTCGGCACCACGATGCCGATCGTGAGCCGGTTCCCGGGGCTCGCCTGGTCGGCGGCGGAGGTCCCGATCGCGCCGCCGTGCACGCGGCGGAGCAGGCCGGCGGAGTCCAGTTCGGCCAGGTCCCGGCGTACTGTGATCGCGGAGACGCCGAGCTCGTCGACCAGATCGGCGACCCGGAGCCGCCCGTGCCGCCGCAGGCTGCGCAGGATCAGCTCGTGGCGCTCCTGTGCAAGCATGCAGCCCCCTGATCTGTCAGTGATTGTTCGTGATCATACGATCAGGACCCGCCCGGACGGAACGAGGAGACGATCGGTGCAGAAGGCCAACCGGACGAGTGCCGCGCTGACCAAGCTGGCGGTGGTCGGTGATCTGCTGATGCTGCAGCTGGCGTTCCTGGTGATCAGCGTGGGCGTTCTGACCCTCTTCCCGGCGGCGTTCGCGCTGCAGCGGGTGCTGCCGGACGCGATCAGCCAGGAGCGGCCGAAGTTGCTCCGGCGGTTCTTGGCGGAGTTCCGGCTGATGATGAAGCAGCACTGGCTGCCCGGGTTCGGCCTGTGGACCGGCGGTCTGATGCTCGCGTTCGGCATCTCGTTCTGGGCGTACGCCGCGGGGCCGGTGCGGATCGTCGCGCTCGCGATCCTGATCCCGCTCACCGGCATGATCCTGGGGCTCTACCTGAGCGGTCTGGCGATCCTCCCGGAAGCACCTGCCACGGCCACGATGAAGACACTGTTCAAGTCGGCCAACCTGTTCCTGCTGCGCCGGCCGCTTCCGGTGGCCGGCAGTGTGGTCATTCTGCTCACCTGGTTCGCCCTGGCGTCGCAGGTGCCGACCCTGCTCGTTGTCGGGAGCGGCCTGGTCCCGGCGCTCACGGCGTACTGGCTGTCTCGACCGCGGCGGCAAAAAACTTCTGAAGACGTGTCAATCTGAGCTCTCCCGGTTCGACGTAGAGGTGTAAGGCCACTACGACGAACTGCAAGGAGAACCGGAATGTACGCGACGACCGAGACCCTGGCGACGACGCCGGCCGCGCAGGGCGGCCGCTCGCGCTGGCTGGCGCTCTACACACTCTGCGCCGGCATGTTGATGATCGTCCTCGACGTGACCGTGGTGAACGTAGCCCTGCCCGCCATCCAGGACGACCTGGGCTTCACGAGCTCATCGCTCGCATGGGTGGTCAACGCGTACCTGATCGCGTTCGGCGGGCTCCTGCTGCTGGCTGGTCGCCTAGGTGACCTCTTAGGCCGGCGGAACGTCTTTACGACCGGGCTGGTCGTTTTCACCGCAGCCTCCGTGCTGTGCGGCCTGGCACGCTCGCAGGAGGTGCTGGTTATCGCACGCTTCATCCAGGGCGTCGGTGGTGCACTGACGTCCGCAGTGATCCTGGGCATGATCGTGACGCTGTTCCCCGAGCCGCGGGAGCAGGCTAAGGCGATCGGCATGTACGCGTTCGTTGCGTCCGCCGGCGGGTCCATTGGTCTGCTGGCCGGCGGCGTACTGACGCAGGCGATCAGCTGGCACTGGATCTTCTTCGTGAACCTGCCCATTGGCGTACTGACGACCGCCCTGGCGGTAAAGCTCATCGAGAAGGACAAGGGCCTCGGGCTGGGACGCGGTACCGACGTACCGGGGGCTGTACTGATCACCGGTGCACTGATGGTCGGCGTGTTCACGATCGTGAAGCCCGCGGCCGAGCTGGGCTGGACCGCTCCGCGGACACTGGTCCTGGCTGGAGTGACACTGGTGCTGCTGGCGCTGTTCATCGTCCGTGAGGCGACTGCCGCGAACCCTCTGGTCCCGCTGCGCATCTTCCGCTCCCGCACGCTGACCGGCGCCAACCTGGTCCAGGCGCTGTCCAGCTCCGGGATGTTCGGCATCTTCTTCCTGGGCTCGCTCTACCTGCAGCGTGTGCTCGGGTACGACGCCCTGGAGATCGGCCTGGCCTTCCTGCCGACCACCGTGGTGATGGGGCTGCTGTCGGTGAAGTACTCCGAGAAGCTGGTCATGCGCTTCGGCCCGCGCCGCCCGCTGATCGCCGGGCTGTCGCTGATCGTCGTCGGGCTGGCCCTGTTCACGCAGGCGCCGGTCGGTGGCAACTACTTCGTCCACGTACTGCCCGTGCTGGCACTGCTCGGCCTGGGCGGCGGCATCTGCTTCCCGGCGCTGATGGGCCTGTCGATGTCCGACGTGAAGCCGGAGGACGCCGGCCTGGCATCCGGCCTGATCGGCACCATGGGCGAGGTCGGCGCCGCCCTCGGCCTGGCGATCCTGGCCACCCTGTCCGCCACCCGCACCGCCGCCAGCACCAAGTCCCCCCTGAACGCCCTGACCGACGGCTACCACTTCTCTTTCGCCGTAGCCGCCGCCATCGTGGCCGCCTCGGTCGCCATCGCCGTGACCGTCATGCGCCCCGCCAAGCAGTCAGCCGTAACGGAAGACCCCGAACCCGAACTCCTCTGCGAAGCCGCCTGACCCTCCACCCCACCGAACTCCCCGTGCCCACTCACGGGGAGTTCGTCGTACCAGCGGAATACCACTTCCACCAGGCAAGCCCCCGACGGCGCGCGCCGATCGTGAGCAGTACGAGCGCTGCCGGGAACGCCAGGGTGCCGCTGACGAACAAGGCGCCGTACGCCAGGCGCCTGTCACGTTGCGCGATCCAGCGCTCCGTGTCGCGCCGCGCGAGCACGACTGAGGGCTCCGAGGCTCGGTAAACCAGCTGGAGCGGCGTCGCGTAGCGCGTCCCGCTCCGTGGCGCCTGCGAGCCGTCGCGACCACCAGCGCCGGCACTCCGAGCCACGTGGGCCCGCGGCCGGGCCAGTCGACGTTGTTCGTCATTTGCGGCGTACGAGCAGCATCGTGGTGAAGAACAGGAGGCTCAGGGCAAGGCCGATGAGGATGCTGTGCGGACGGTCGAGGAACCACCTGAGAATCAGGTAGAAGCCGCAGATCATCGTCAGCAGGCTGAACGCCCGGAACTGGACGGGGTGATTGCGTTCCCAGCGCATGCTGCGGTTCTTGGTTGTCTCCGGTGCAATCGCGGGCAGGAGCATGATGACTGCCAGGAGGACCGCCCACAGGATGCTCTCGAAGGTGTGGAGAAGCACTGCGCGCACGATGAACGACACCGGCACCACCACTCCGAGGATTCGGTTGAGGAGTGGTGGGTGGTAGCTCTCGACGTACCTGGTGAACTGCCCCATTCGGCTCCTTCAGGGGGTCGTGCGGCGTTGTTTGATGAGGACAACCAGGCTTCGGGCGACCATCAGGCAGACGGTTCCGCCGAGGATCGTGACGGCGAACTGCCAGTCGTCGCCGATCACGACCACCGCGGGAACGGAAGCGGCGGCCAGGAACACCAGGGGTCGTCAACCAGGCGAGAACCTTGTGCTTGTCCGACCAAGCCCCCGCCCGCCCGTCGTACACGCTGCGTGGCGCGATCGCGTACAGAGCCGTCGTGAGCGGCCGGGCCTTTGAACGGCGCGGCGTGCGATGGCGTCGTCGAAGGGCAGGAAGCGGTCAGCGAGTCGTCGTACGGCGTTCCTCACGACCGGACTGCCCGGGCGGAGCGCAGGCGGCGGAATCGGACCCAGGCGGCGCATCCCGTCACGGCGAGGGCTGCTGGAACCCCGATGTAGAGGCTGGTCAGTCGGCCGAGGAATTGGGAGAGCACCACGAAGAACCAGGCGATGCCGAGCACGCAGAAGACCGCGACGCCGACGACAGGGCGCCGGTCCAGGGCCTCGACGACGGCGCGGTGTCGCTTCGGGGCGATGCCGGCCGGCAGCCAAATCGCAATGAGCAGTACGGCGATCAGAGTCTCGTCGAGCTGCCGGGCGAAGATCGCGTTCACGACTGCGGCGCACGGCGCGATGATCAAGAACCCGCGCCTGAGGAGCGGCGGTGGATCGCCGCTCTCGACGTACCTGCTGAACTGGCCCATGTATCCCCTCCCCAGCGGGATGATCGCATGGGGTTGTCCACAGGGGAATGGGACGGGTTTCGGGGTGGGGGGTGGGATGGGGAAGGATATGGGGTCTGGCCGGGGCAGAATGCTCGGTGGTTGGTGGACGTAGAGGGGAACGGACGTGGTCGTGCAGTCGATCGAGCAGCGGATCGCCGACGAGTTGGAGGTCGGGGAGAACCAGGTGCGGGCAGCGGTGGCGCTGCTGGACGAGGGCTCGACGGTCCCGTTCATCGCGCGGTACCGCAAAGAGGTCACCGGGATGCTGGACGACGCCCGGCTGCGGACCCTCGAGGAACGCTTGCGGTATCTGCGGGAGCTGGAGGAACGCCGGCAGACCGTGCTGGAGTCCATCGACAGCCAGGGCAAGCTGGACGACGTGCTGAAGGAGCAGATCCTCGCCGCGGACACCAAGTCCCGACTGGAGGACATCTACCTGCCGTTCAAGCCGAAGCGCCGGACGAAGGCGATGATCGCCCGGGAGAACGGGCTGGAGCCGCTCGCCGACGGGCTGATGGCGGACCCGGACGTCGAGCCGATCGCGGCCGCGGCCGTGTTCGTGAACGCCGAAGTACCCGACCCGCAGGCGGCCCTCGACGGCGCCCGGTCGATCCTGGTCGAGCGGTTCGCCGAGGACGCGGACCTGATAGGCGAGCTCCGCGAGCGGCTGTGGGACCAGGGCCGGCTGGCGTCCGCCGTCCGGGAGGGCAAGGAGACCGACGGCGCGAAGTTCTCGGACTACTTCGAGTTCGACGAGCCGTTCACGAAGATGCCGTCGCACCGGATCCTGGCGCTGTTCCGCGGTGAGAAGGAGGACGTGCTGACGGTCTCCGTCGAGCCGCTGCCGGCCGGCGTCGAGGTCGACGGGCCGACGGAGTACGAGACGACCATCGCCCGCAAGGTCGGCGTCGAGAACCAGGGCCGCCCAGCCGACAAGTGGCTGGTGGAGACGGTGCGCTGGGCGTGGCGGACGAAGATCCTGGTGCACCTGGGCATCGACCTGCGGATGCGGTTGCGTCAGGTCGCCGAGGACGAGGCGATCCGGGTGTTCGCGGCGAACCTGCGTGACCTCCTGCTGGCCGCCCCGGCCGGTACCCGCGCGACGATGGGCCTCGACCCGGGCTTCCGGACCGGCGTGAAGGTCGCCGTCGTGGACGCGACCGGCAAGGTCGTGAACACCGGCGTCATCTACCCGCACGTCCCGCAGAACCAGTGGGACAAGTCGATCGCCACCCTGGCCGCGCTGGCCGCCGCGCACGACGTCGAGCTGATTGCCATCGGCAACGGTACGGCGTCGCGCGAGACCGACAAGCTGGCCGCCGAGCTGATCGCGAAGCACCCGGAGCTCAAGCTCACCAAGGCGGTCGTGTCGGAGGCGGGCGCGTCGGTGTACTCGGCGTCGGCGTTCGCGTCCCAGGAGCTGCCCGGGATGGACGTGTCGCTGCGCGGCGCGGTCTCGATCGCGCGCCGGCTGCAGGACCCGCTGGCCGAGCTGGTGAAGATCGACCCGAAGTCGATCGGCGTCGGGCAGTACCAGCACGACCTCCCGGAGAACTCGCTGTCCCGTTCGCTCGACGCGGTCGTCGAGGACTGTGTGAACGCGGTCGGCGTCGACCTGAACACGGCGTCCGCGCCGCTGCTCACCCGGGTCTCCGGCATCACGCCGGGCCTGGCCGACAACATCGTCCAGCACCGCGACGTCAACGGCCCGTTCACGTCCCGTACGGCGCTGCGCGAGGTGGCGCGGCTCGGCCCGAAGGCGTTCGAGCAGGCGGCCGGCTTCCTCCGGATCCCCGACGGCGACGACCCGCTCGACGCGTCCAGCGTGCACCCGGAGGCGTATCCCGTCGTACGGCGGATCCTGGACGCGACCGGGTCGGACGTGAAGGCGCTGATCGGGTCCGCGGAACTGAAGCGGCTGAAGGCGGCGGACTTCGTCGACGACATGTTCGGTCTGCCGACCGTCACCGACATCCTGGCCGAGCTGGAGAAGCCCGGGCGGGACCCGCGGCCGGCGTTCAAGACGGCGGTGTTCGCGGAGGGCGTGGACAAGATCGCGGACCTGAAGCCGGGGATGCGGCTCGAGGGCCAGGTCACGAACGTGGCGGCGTTCGGCGCGTTCATCGACATCGGTGTGCACCAGGACGGGCTGGCACACGTGTCGGCGTTGTCGAAGAACTTCGTGAAGGAGCCGAGCGAGGTCGTCAAGGTCGGGGACATCGTCACGGTCAAGGTGCTGGAGGTCGACATCCCGCGGCAGCGGATCTCGCTCACGCTGCGGCTCGACGACGAGGTCGGCTCCGGTGGCTCAGGTGGTCGCGGCGGTCAGAACCGCGGAAACCAGGGCGGGGGTCAAGGCGGCGGCCGCGGTGGTCAAGGGCAGGGGCGCGGTCCGGGCGGCGGCGCAGGTCAGGGCCAAGGACCGGGCGGCAGCAGTCAAGGCGGCCGCGGCTCGCGCAGCGGCGGTCAGGGCGGCGGTCAGGGCGGCGGTCAGGGCGGCGGCGGTCAAGGCGGCCAGGGCCGAGGGTCGGGTGGCAGTCAAGGCGGCCGGGGCCCGGGTGGCGGCGGTCAAGGTGGTCAAGGTCGGGGCACAGGTGGCGGCCAGGGGCGCGGTGGGTCCGGCGGTCAGGGCAACCGCGGCGGCCGGCAGGCCGACACCCCGATGGACGAGACCTCGCTCGCGGACGCCTTCCGCAAGGCCGGCTTCACCGTCCGCTGATGTCGAAGGGGGCCGGCCAGGTCCGACGTACCGGGTAAATCCAGCGAGGAGGAGCCTGATGCGCGACCTGGCCGTCACCCAGAACATCACCGTCGACGGGGTGATCGAGGCCGGTGACTGGTTCGGCCCGGCCGACGGTGGCCCGGAGGTACTCGAGGCGCTCCGCGAGCAGATGGCGCGGGCGGACGGGTTCCTCACCGGGCGGGTGACGTTCGAGCAGATGCGCGGCTTCTGGCCGACGCAGACGGACGACCCGACCGGGATCTCGACGTACCTCAACAAGGTCCACAAGTACGTCGTGAGCTCGACGCTGCAGGAGCCGGGCTGGGCGCCGACGACCGTACTGCGCGACCTGGACGACGTACGCCGTCTCAAGGAGGCCGCCGGCGGCGAGATCGTCTGCACCGGCAGCATCGACCTGACCCACCAGCTGATCGCCGCCGGCCTCGTCGACGAGTACCGCCTGTTCGTCTACCCGACCGTGGTCGCGACCGGTCGCCGCCTGTTCCCCGAAGCACAAAAGTTGTGCTTGCAGAGCTGCACGTCGTTCCCGAGCGGCGTCGCCCTGCTGATCTACCGCCACCGCTAACCTTGACAAGGTGTCAGAGAACCAGCCGGTACGTCACCGCCGCACGGATGCGGAGCGCAGTCGTACGGCGATTCTGGCCGCAGCGCTCGAACTGCTCGACGAGCACCCGGACGCCGGTCTGGAACGGATCGCCGAGGCCGCGCACGTCACCCGGCAGACCGTGTACGCCCACTTCCCGTCCCGCGACGCCCTGCTGAACGCCGTACTCGACGAACTCACCGCGGACACGTTGCGGGCGATCGACGACCTGGACCTCGACCACGGTTCGGCGTTCGGCAACGCGCTCGGGCTGATCGACCTGACCTGGCGGGCGTTCGAACGGCACCCGCTGCTGCGGCACGTACCGGCCGGCCGCCACGACCCGGTGGCGGACCGCCTCGAGGAGCTGATCCGCCGCGGCCAGCGCGAAGGCGAGATCACCCGCGAACTGCCGGTGCACTGGCTGGTCAGCACACTGATCTCCCTCGGCCGCACAGCCGGCGACTCGATCGCGGCCGGCCGCCTCACGGCGCGGACCGCATACAAGACGCTCCACACCACACTCACCCGGGTCCTGCAGCCCTAGTCGTTGACGACCTTCAGGACCTTCCCGTGCTTGTCGTACGCGGTCAGCTTCGCGTCCGGGAGGCCTTGCTTGTCACCGTTCAGCCAGGCCACGGCGTACCAGCCGTCGGTGACCGTGATGTCGTGCTTGCCGCCGGCCACGGGCTCGATCCGGATCCTCGCGATGCTCGACGCCACCCGCCCGCTGGCCAGGTACGCCCAGCCCGGGCAGGACCTGATCGTCGCGCACTGCTGACCGCCGGGCAGGTCGAAGTTCTCGTCGAACGGCTGCGGAGTGAGCGTCGCGACCTTGTAGATCCCCGACCCGGGCTCGGCGGCCGGCGTCCACTTCGAGCGCAGCTCGCACCCGGCAACCAGCCGACCTGACGGCGACTGCGCGATCAGCGACGCCCCAGCACCGGGCTGGGTTTCCCGGGCGATCACCTTCCACTTGGTCAGGTCGCTCCAGAACTGCACCGAGCAGTTGCGGAGCTGCTCGGCCTCCGTCGTCGGCAGCGGATCCTTCTGCGCGGCCGCGATCAGCGCGGCCGACGGCCGGTCGCCACCGGGAATCGTGCACAACGAGGCGGCGGCGGGATCGCCTGCCGTCAACTGCCGTGTGACGGTCATCGTCGTCTGCCACGGAAAGTTCAGGCGGAACGGCTGGTGGTACTGCGGATACCTGACCTCACACAGCCGCATCGCGTCGGCCCTCGACAACTTCAGGCCGATCCCCGCCTCGCCACGCGGGACGCCGGGTACGGCCGTGAAGTCGGCCTGCTTGGTCGTGGTCACGGGGGTACGCGGGCCGCTGACCGCCGGTTGGTCGGAGGTCGTGCCGAGATGCGGCAGCAGGCCGGCCGCGACGGCGACCGCCGCGACGCCCGCGATGCCGCCGCCGGCCGACAGCATCCTTCGCCGGCGACGGCTGCGCCGGCCGCGGGCCAGCAGGTCGTGCCCGTCGATCGGGCGCAGCGGGTCGGTGTTCGCCAGCCGCCGGAGTTCGGCGCCGATGTCGTCCATCTCGTTCTCCTTCACCGGGCCCGGCCGATCTGCCGGTTCCGATCGATGGCGTCCCGGAGAGTCTCGAGGCCGCGGGCCGACTGGCTGCGCACCGTACCGGCTGAGCACCCGAGGATCGCGGCGGTCTGCTCGACCGACAGGTCCTCGTAGTACCGGAGTACGACGCAGGCGCGCTGCCTGGGCGCGAGCGTGCCGAGTGCGGTCAGCAGCTCGTCGCGTGCGGCCTGCTCGGCGGCGTGATCGCCGCCGAGCCGGACCTGGTCGGTCGGCAGGTCAGCGGTCGGCACTTCCCGGCGCCAGGAGCGCCGGCCGCTGTCCAGGGCCGTGTTGACGACGATCCGCCGCGCGTACGCCAGCGGATTGCCGTGCCGGTCGATCTTCGTCCACGACCGGTAGAGCTTGACCAGCGATTCCTGTACGACGTCGTCGGCCCGGTGCCAGTCCCCGCACACCAGGAACGCAGTACGGCGCAACGCACCGCCCGCCGCTGCGACGAACTCGACGTACTCCTGGTCCCGGTCCACCCGTCGTCCTCCCGCTCTCCGCTTGTCCCCCTCGATACGAGCTGGGGAGGTCGCGGCGTTGCATCGGGCGGGTCAGCGGAGGTCGGCGAGGTGCCCGCCCGGGTCACCGAGGTGTACGGCGGTCGCCTTGGGCGCGTAGCCGAGCCGGCGGTACACGCGGTCCGCGCCGTCGTCACCCGGGGTCAGCCAGGCGAGAGTCGCGCCGCCGAGCTCGAATGCCTTCGCGGTTGCGTACGCCGTCGCGATGCCGCCATACCCGCGGCGTCGGTGGCTGTGGATCGTGCCGACGCCGGCGATCTCGGTCACCCCGTCGGCGACCGCGGTCCAGGCGGCGGTGGCGACCGGTACGTCGTCGACGTACACCAGGACCGCCCCGCCGTCAGCCGGATCGGGCTTGAAGGCGAAGCCGGAGCCGGGCATCTCGTACGCCTCCGAGGAGACCGCATCGGCAATCTTCTGATCGGCCTCGGACACGACGACCCGCACCGTCACGCTGCCTGACAGTTCGGGGACGATCAGGTCGGCGGGCTCGACGACGAGGAGTGGCAGGCGGGAGACGATCGTCATGCCGTTCGCCTCGAGGGCCTCGGCCAGGCCGGGGTTCGCCTCCTCGACCAGCTCCGCGCTCAGCCAGCGCCCCTCGGCAGCGAACGCCTGGCGGATCGTCTCGAGCGCCCACGGAAGGTCGTCCACGCCGAACGGCTCCCCCGGCTCGGCGGCGACCATCGTCGACAGGTACCAGTCGTCCCGGTCGTGCAACATCCCCGCCAGCGGCCCCGCGACAATCTGCCGCCGCGACCGCCCCAACCCCTCCACCTGCGCCCGCGCAACCCGCGCCCCAATCTCCACACCGCGGACCCTACGCGACCCCCACCCCACCGTCAGCCGAGTTCCCACCGGCCCGCCGGCGGCGGAGGAGAAGCGCGGCGATCACCCGCGGGGGCGGGTCCGGGGCGGCGCGGGGCGGGTCCGGGGCAGGGCGGCGCGGGGCGGGTCCGGGGCAGGGCGGCGCGGGGCGGGTCCGGGGCGGGGTCGGGGCGGGTCCGGGCGGGTCCGGGCGGGTCCGGGCGGGTCCGGGTCCGGTGCCGTGGGGCGGCCCTCCCACAGTCCGGGCGAGGGCGGCAGCCCTCCCTCACCGGTGGATGGGGCGGCTGTGCGCTTCCCGCATTCCCCCGGCTGGGCGGTTAGTCGGCTAGTTGGACGAGGTCTAGGAGGCGGTTGAGGTCGGCGGGGGTGGGTGGGTGGCCGAGGAGGGATTGGAGGGTGTCGAGGGTGGTGATGAGGTCTCGGCGGGCGGTGGCGTGGGGGCGGTTGAGGGTGGCGAGGACTTCGTTGGCTCGGTCGGAGGTGGCGACGAGATCCGCGGCGGCCGACGGGGGCGGGGCGGGTGCTTCGTCGTCGATGCGGATTTCGAGGCGGGCGCCGAGGGCTGTTGCGAGCCGGTCGAGGGCGGCGAGGGTTGGGTTGCCGCGGCCGTTCTCCAGGTTTGCGATGTACGGCACGGACAGCCCCGCGTCGACCGCCACCGACGCGATGGTCCGGCCGGCGGCCTTCCGGCGGTCCCGCAGTACGTCGCCAAGCTCCATGGGACTTATTCTCACAAAACAGTCTTGCTGATGTCTATCTCCTCAAGATAGATTCTCGAGCCGTGAGGAACCGAGACTTCCGGCGGCTCTGGCTCAGCGGAGCTGTCTCCGGCATCGGATCGTGGCTGCTGGTGGTCGCGATCCCGGTGTACGTCTTCACGCTCACCGGCTCCACCGTCGCGACCGGCCTGACCCTGGCCCTCGAGGCGCTCCCAGCGCTGCTCGTCGGCCCATGGGCGGGCGTACTCCTCGACCGCTGGGACCTCGCCCGCGCGATGTGGATCGCCGACCTGGTCAGCGCCGCCACGGTCGCGCTGATCCTGTTCGCCGACCGCGACCGCGTCTGGCTCATCTACCTCGCGATCGTGCTGGAAAACACCGCGACCACCGTCTTCCGCCCGGCCGCCCGCGCCCTCCTCCCGGCCGTCGTCGGCACCGGCGACGAACTGGCCGCGGCCAACGCCCTGAACGCCGTCACCGGCAGCATCCTGCGCCTGGCCGCGCCACCACTCGGCGCCCTGCTCCTGGCCGGCCCCGGAATCGAGTTCGTACTGGCGCTCGACATCGTCAGCTACCTCCTGTCCGCAGCCGTGATCGCCACGGTCCACACCCGCCGCCATGCGACCACCGCCGTACCGCCGCGCCCCCTCGAAGGCCTCCGCGCCGCCGTCGAACACCGCGCCCTCCGCGGCATCCTGATCGGCCAAACCGTCTTCCTGACCGCGAACGCCGGCCTCACCGCGCTGCTGGTCCCGTTCACCGTCGACCGCCTGCACGCTCCCGGGTACGTCGTCGGCTACCTGATCTCCGGCCTCGGCGCCGGGTATCTCGTCGGCGCCGCCCTCAGCACCCGCGCCACCCGCCTGCTGGGCATCCGCGAGCTCCTGACGATCACCCAACTCGCCAGCGCCGCGGCGTACTTCGCACTCTTCAACGCCCCCAGCGTCCCGATCGCCGTCGCCGCGGCGGTCCTCATCGGCTTCCCCGGCAGCATCCTGCTGATCACCGCCGGTACGACGATCCAGCGCGCGGCCCCGTCGGAGGTCCTGGCGAGCGTCGGCGCGATCTTCTTCGCCGCGGACTCGCTGGCGCTACTGATCGGCGGGCTGGTCGCGCCGGCGATCACGCTCGCGATCGGCCTGCCGACCACGCTCAACCTGCTGGCAGCGCTGGCGGTCGGCGCGGCCGGGCTGACGCTGATCGTCGTACCTCGGCACCCGGCAAGCTTCACGAGACCGCGTCGTACCTCGCCCGAGCCGTAGCGATCTCGGCCTGATGGGTCTCGGTCCAGGTGACGAGCGCCTGGATCGTCGCATGCAGCGTCACGCCGAGCGGCGTGAGCTCGTAGTCGACCCGTGGCGGCACGACCGGGTGGACGGTCCGGCTGACCAGTCCGTCGCGTTCCAGCTGCCGGAGCGTGACCGTCAGCATCCGCTGACTGATCCCGTCGATCGTCTTCTTCAACTCCGTGAACCGCATGCACCGGTTGTCCAGCAACGCGATCACCAGCAGTGACCACTTGTCCCCGATCCGATCCAGGATCTGCCGGACGTCGCAGTCCTCCCGGGTGTCCCACTGGAACGCCTCCTCGGTACAGCAGGAGTGACTCGGTTCCTTTGAAGTGCCTTCTTCCACAATTCCTGATGGTTCCTGATGATGGGGTCAGTTACAAGAGGTAACCATGAGAGGAAGCACTCCTGTGTCGTCAACCATCACCCCGGAGCGCCTGACCGGCCGCGCCTGGGCCGTGCTCTTCGTACTCTGCGGCGCGATCTTCCTGGAAGGCATCGACGTCTCGATGATGGGCGTCGCGCTGCCTTCGATCCGGGCCGAGCTCGGCCTAGCCGTCGGCGAACTGCAATGGATCGTCAGCGCCTATGCGCTCAGCTACGGCGGCTTCGTACTGCTCGGCGGCCGCGCCGCGGACCTGCTCGGCCGGCGCCGGATGTTCGTCAGCTGGCTCGTGGTCTTCCTGTTGTTCAGCGGCCTCGGCGGATTCGCCACCGAGGGCTGGGTGCTGATCCTGGCCCGCTTCGTCACCGGTATCGCGGCCGCGTTCCTGACTCCGGCCGGACTGTCCATCATCACCACGACCTATCCAGAGGGACCGCAACGCAACAAGGCCTTGCTCGTGTACGCCGGTACCGCGGCCGGTGGGTTCTCGCTCGGGATGGTGACCGGCGGACTACTCTCCGCCGTCGACTGGCGATGGGTGTTCTTCGCGCCGGTGATCGTCACGGCGGTCCTCCTCGCCGGGGCGATCGTGCTGATCCCTCGTGACACCGCGGTCCGGAACCACGGCGGCTTCGACCTCGGCGGCGCGCTCACCCTGACCGGCTCGATGCTCCTGCTGGTGGCAACCGTCGTCCGTGCACCCGACGCACCGGCGGCCCAGACCCTGACGACAGCCGTCGGCGGCCTCGTACTGCTGGCAGCCTTCACGCTCATCGAGCGGCGAGTGTCCACACCGTTGATCAGACTCGGACTGCTGGGCAACGCCGCCCTGGTCCGAGCGAACCTCGGCGCGGTCCTACTGGTCGGCTCGTTCACCGGATTCCAGTTCATCGCGGTGCTGTACCTGCGAGAACTCCGCAACTGGTCGGAACTGGAGACCGGGCTCGCGCTGATGGTGATCGGCATCGACGCGGTCCTCGCGCCGACCCTCACACCGTGGCTGGTGAACCGGTTCGGCGGCCGGCGGGTGGTGCTCGGCGGGTTCGTTCTCGCCGCGATGGCGTACGGCGCGTTCCTGCCGCTGGGGCGGACCTTCGCCGCGATGCTCCCGGCGTTCCTGCTCCTCGGGATCGCGTTCGCGCTGACGTACGGCCCGTTGACGATCGCCGCGACCGAACGGGTGGCGGAGCACGAGCAGGGGCTGGCGAGCGGAGTACTGACGACGTCGTTCCAGTTCGGGTCCGCGCTCGGCCTGGCCGTGGTGGCCGCGGTCCTGGCCGGAGAACTGACCGTCGACGAGTTCCGCGCCGGTCTCACGGTGCCGTTGGCAGCCGCCGTACTCGGAATCCTGGTCGCCGCCGTACCGGTCCGTAAGCAGGTGCGCGCAAAGGGTTAGCAGGACGTCATAGATTTCGCCTGCCGTCGAATAACCCGGGGCGTCTCCGAATCGTTATCGGTCAAAAGCTGCAAACATTCTTGACACCTTTCCTGAGGGGTTGATGACACTCCGGAGACGGCGTTGACCTGCACGTTCGAAGGTTTCCCTACTCTGCGTCAAGGCTCTGTAAAGGTCCCTACCGAAGTGTTCCGAAGGGGCTGTCAGGTTTGGTGTTCTTTATCTCAACACCGGACAAAGCCGTCCGGGGTGAGACCGAGACTGCCGAAGGAACCGCGATGACCGAGACGCTCGAAGCCCCCGCAACGCACCGTCGGGTGCGGGTCTGGTTCGGCGCGCACCCCATCGCGGACCACACCGCCGACGCGGAGCAGGCAGTGCAGTACGAGGAAGCCATGCGGCGCCGCTTCGCCTCCCTCCGGGTGACGAGCGAGCCGGTGGTGGACGCGGCACGATGACCACCCGGCCGACGCTGCTCGGGTACGTACGGGCCGACGCGCTGAGTTGCGCGGAGGAACTGGCCGCGGCGACGGATTCCCTCGCCGCCTTCGCCAGCGCGGAGGGATTCACCCTCGGGACCGTGTACACCGAACGCGACTCGGCCGAGTCCGCAGCCTTCCACGCACTGCTCGACGAGGTGAAACGCTCGGACGTCCGGGCGGTCGTCGTACCGACGATGAACCATCTCGGATTCGGGAACCCCGGCGGCTCTCCGGCCGCACTGCAGCAGCACCTCGAGTTCCACCACGCGCATGTGTGGGCGGCGGATCCGAGATAACTCCACAGACAAGCGGAGCTGACGTCTTGACCCCTGCATCGGCGTCGGTTCCGCTCTCCACCTCCACAGCTGCACCGGGGATGCCCGGGCGGTAGTGGACCACCAAGGCCCCACCGGCTGCTACCGGTGGGGCCTTGTCGTTGGTTTACGGAAGGAAAGAAAAGAGAGATGTGGGGGGTGGGGCCTTGTCGTTGGTAGGGGAAGAGAAGAGTTGTGAGGGGGTGAGGCCCCGTCATGTGGTTAAGCGACGATCTTGTAGCCGTAGCGTTTCATCTCGTTGGCTACGGCGGTGTTGAAGATGCCGGTGACCTCGAGCTTGAAGTGCAGCTGGACCTTTCGGATCACCCGTTGGAAGTGCAGGTGCCACGGGACCCCCGCCGCCGGTACCGTCTCCGCC
This sequence comes from Kribbella sp. NPDC059898, assembly GCF_042730855.1. NCBI lineage: Bacteria > Bacillati > Actinomycetota > Actinomycetes > Propionibacteriales > Kribbellaceae > Kribbella > Kribbella sp. NPDC059898. The sequence goes on along the minus strand of NZ_JBHWKR010000001.1, from coordinate 765,206 downwards.
TTCGTGATCGCCCCGACCCGCGGATGCGCCGCCCACGCGACCACCCGCGCCCGGTCCGCACCCCACACCCCGGTCATCGCGTCATGCGTCCGCGCGTACGCCATCGCCGCCAGCGAGATCGTCGAGTCCGGCACCGGCTCCTTCGGCGGGTGGGCCTTCAGGTACAGCTCCCAGGTCATCCCGTAGTACCCGGGCGGCCCGTCGTCCTTCCCGCGGTTCGCCAGCCCGTTCAGCTTCCGGTGGTACTCCGCCACCTGTACGGCAGCGCCCCGCGACAGGTCCTTGTCACCGACCGCGATCCCGTGCACGTGGTACGGCCAGTTGCCCTGCGCCGGCGTCCGCAGCCAGGCGGCGAACCCGACCTCGCGGAGCGCCTTCACCACGGCCACCCGCTGCGCGGCGCTCTTCGTCCGTACGTCGACGTCCACCGCACCGCCGCCGTCGTGGGTGCCGGCGGAGGCCTCGACGCCGCCGGCGTTGTACGAGCCCTGCAGGATCGCGAACTTCGAGTGGTACAGCCGCTCGGCGGCCTCGACCATCGCCACGGTGCGCTTGTTCATGGTGAACCCGCGCCAGCTGATCCTTGCCTCAGGCATCTAATTCTCCGGACCCGAGCAGGACGTCGGCGTCGTCGGCCGCGCCGCGCGCCTCCAGTTCGTCCAGCTGGTCTTCGGTCAGCTCGTCGTCGAACACTTCCGGCATGGCGGATCCTCCCCGCGCACCGACCCCCGGTGCGGCGAAATCGGCGTACAGCGTAGGCCGCTGCCGGGTCAGGGACCCTCGAAGGTTTGAGGAATGTCAAGTTTTCCGACGAGTTCGCGTGCCAGGGTGTGTGGGCGGGCCGGATCTGGGGTACCTGTAGGTGGTCCCGCGGTTCGGTCAGTGCCATTCGGGCATGGGTGGTGTTCACCGAGCCGCGAGTTCTCCCACTGAGGGGCGGGAGAACGACCGGCGCGGCGGGTGTGTCACTCCCAGGATGCACCCGCCGACTCCGGAAGCTCTCAGAGTGCGGACGCGACGAACAGGTAGCGGTTGAGGCTGAAGAAGTAGCTGTCGCCGAGGCCACGGAGGTCGTTCGCCCAGGCGGTGGTCTCCTCGGCCGTCACGTCGCCGTGCCCCGGAACGAAGTCCGACACGATGTCGATCAGCCCGGCGCTGAACGTGCGTTCGTCGTACCCGGCGTTCAGTATCGGCACCACCTGCTGGTGCGTCGGCGTGAATCCGGTCTTCACCAGTACGTCGGCCAGCGTCCGCGGCAGGTGCGGATCCGCCAGGTGGTCCTCGAACGCGGTCAGCACCCGCGCCATCCGCGCGTCGTCGTTCGACCGCCACACCACCGAACCCCAGTCGGTGTCCAGCAGTACGACGCGACCGGCCGGCCGCAGCACCCGCCGTACCTCGCGGAGCGCGCCGACCACGTCCTCGACGTACTCGAAGACCTGGGTGGAGACCACCACGTCGAAGCTCTCCGCCGGGTACGGGATCCGGTCGACCGACGCCTGCTCGAGTTCGACCCGGGGACCACCCGGTACGTCGGCGCGGGTGCGCGCGATCGCGAGCATGCTGTCGCTGATGTCGATCCCGCAGACCCGCCCGTCCGGCCCGACCTCGCCGGCCATCTCCGCGGCCAGCAGCCCCGGCCCGACGCCGATGTCCAGCACCCGGTCACCGGGCCGCAACGCCAGCGCCGCCCGCACCGCCTGCCGCTGCTCGACCACGTCCGGCGTCGTGTACACCGCCTCGATCCGCCGGGACACCTGCGCGTCGAACTGCAATCCGTGAACGTCAACCATCCCCACATCATGATCCCCACGGCCGCCCCCGGGGAGGCCAGATCGAAATCGGACGAAATGCCCCGAGATGCCCCGATAAGTTGACGCGATGATTACGTTGCCGGAGTCGTTCCTGCGGATGCCGCGGTGGTGGAACGAGGGCGCGGGCTGGCTCCGGGAGCTGCCGGCGGCTGTCGACAGGCAGTGTTCGCGGTGGGATCTGACCGTCGTGGGAGCGGTTTCACACGGGTCGAACGCGGTGGTGGTGCCGGTCAGCCGGGGTGCGGACGAGTTCGTCCTGCGGATGTCGCCGCCGGGTGCGGAGGTCGCGGAGCAGGTCTGGGCGCTGAACTGGTGGGCAGGCCGGGGCATGGCCCAACTGCACGACGCGGACGTCGAGGTGGGCGCGATGCTGCTGGAGCGGTTGTCCACACCGTTGACGAGCCGCCCGATCGACGAGGCCGTCGCCGTCCTCGGGCGACTGATGCGGCGCCTCGCCGTACCCGCGCCGGACGACGCACGCTCGACCACGGACATCGTCACGACCAGGTCGGCCGAACTCGAGCCGCAGTGGGAACGCCTCGGCCGCCCGTTCGACGCCGCGATCCTGCGCGAGGCGCTCGACGTCGCGCCGTCCGAGACCAGTTCCACCGCGGCCGTGAACGGCGACTTCCACTCCGGTCAGGTGCTCGCGGGGCAGCGGGAGGAGTGGCTGACCGTCGACCCGGTGCTCTTCCGCGGCGACATCGAGTACGACCTCGGCCGGGTGCTGTGGTGGGACCTCGACAAGATGGACGACATCGTCCGGTACTTCGACATCGCGGTCACCGAGGCCGCGCTCGACCGGGACCGAGCGCGCGACTGGGTGCTGTGGCGGACCGTCGACTACTGGTTGTGGGGGCTCTCAGCGGGCCTGACCGAGGACCCGGTCCGCTGCGCGCGGTTGATCACCGCGCTGTGTAGATGAACCGGCTGCGCATCATCCGCGGTACGTCGGCCGCGTTCGGCGCGATCGAGTGCAGGATCCACGGATGCGTCAGGTACACATCACCGGCCTGACCGGTCAGCTCGACGACCCGCACCGGGATCCCGTCCAGGTCGACCGGCTTCATCGGGTCGACCGTACGGTCCTCGGACGTCAGGTTCCGGAACCACGGATCGGACCGCAGCAGCTGATCGCGGACTGCCTTGAACTCGCGCTCGTCGGTCGTGGTCAGGAACCGCTCGAACACCCGATGCGAACCGGCGACCTGCGGCGTCCCACCGCCACCTGGACCGACCGAGTCGTAGAACGCCCAGATCTTCACCGCGTGCAACGGCTCCTCGAAGCCCGCGTCCGTATGCCACTGCCGATGCGGCACCGCCCACGGCACACCCTCCGGCATCGTGACCAGCACCTGTCCCTGGTGCTTCGGCTCGAGCCATTCGCCGAGCAGACCGTCGAGCGCGGACCGCACCCGCGGCCCGAGGATCGCCTGCGCCCGACGGTCGAACTTGGTGGTCTTCAGCCCGGTCGGCCGCAACACCGTCCACGTCGTACGGTCGTCGCGGTCCATCCCGTGCCGCTCGGACAGCTCGCGCCACAGCACGTCGCGCATCCCGGCAGCCTCGTCGGCGGAGAACGCGGACGGGAGCTTCACGATCCCGTCCCGCTCGAAGATTTCCAGCTCCTCGGTGGTGAGCATGCGGTCCATCGTGCGCCCACCCCACGAGGCCTGCCACCGAATTAACAGTTCTTCGTCGGCAGCTTGCCCTCCAGGAGATAGTCGGTGATCCGGTCCCGCGCGCACGCCGAGTTGAAGTACGCCGTGTGCCCGAAGGTGTCGGCGGTCAGCAGCCGGCTGTTGTCGATCTGCCGCGCCAGGCTGCGGGCGTTGACGACCGGCGTCGACGGGTCGTGCAGCGTCGACGTGATCAGGATCGGCGGCGCACTGTGCACCGGTGTCGCCTGCCACGGATTACTCGGCGGGATGGGCCAGCCGGCACACGCGGCCGTGATCGCCCAGCCCTCGACCGCCGCGCCGACCCGCGGCGCGACCGCCTTCGCCAGTGCGAGCCGGGCCCGCGCATCGGCGTACCCACGCAGCTCGCCCGGCAGGTCCATGCAGGACACGGCGGCGTACGCGGTCTCGGGATCACCCACGTAGCTGATGTTCGCGAAGTCGGTGCCGTCGCCCTTCGCCGCCTGCGCGAGCGCGGTCGCGAGCGCCGGCCAGTTGTCCGACACCATTGAGGTCAAGGGCAACAAACTCGGCAGCGCCATCCGGATGACGTCGCCGTTCACCGGGCCTCTCGGACTGGTCAGCGGGGCCTTGTCCGCCTTCGCGACGGTCCGGTCCCAGACCGCGCCGACGTTCTGCCCGTGCAGCGCGCAGGCCGTCTCCTTCGCGCACCACGCGGCGAACCGGTTGAAGCCGTCCTCCATCACCTTCGCCTCGTCGAGCATGAACTTGTCGGGATCCTGCTTGTGGTCGACGATCCCGTCGACCACCATCCGGCCGACGCGTTGCGGGAACTGCTGCGCATACAGCGTGCCCAGATACGACCCGTACGACAGCCCGATGTAGTTGAACTTCGATTCGCCGAGCGCCGCGCGGATCGCGTCCATGTCGTGCGCGACCGTCCGGGTGTCCAGGTTCCGCATCAGGTCGCCGTGCTGCTTCAGGCACTGCTCACCCGTCGCCCGGCTCGACGCCACAAGAGCGACGTACTGCGCCTTCGTCTTCGGGAACACCGGCACGCCGCGGCGCAGCACCGGCCCGCAGTCGAGCTGACTGCTGCTGCCGGTCCCGCGCGGATCGAAGCTGACCAGGTCATACCTGTCCCGGAACTGCGGCAGCACCGCGTCCGCGAGCCCCGCCGCGAAGATCGACCCGCCCGCTCCACCGGGCCCACCTGGGTTGAAGAACAGCGCACCGAGCTTGTGTCTCTGGTCCTTCGCCGGCACCTTCGCGACGAAGACCTTCGTGGTCGGACCGGACGGTCTCGACCAGTCCAGCGGCACGGTCAGCGTCGCACATTGCTCGACCGCGCCGGGCCTACATTCCTTCCAGGACAGGGATTCCGCGGCCGCCGCCGTACCTGTCGGTACGACGGCGAACACCACGGCTCCCGCAATCGATGCCGCTGTCAACGATCTCCACATGCCCGCCAACCTATGCGCCAGGTCACACGGATCACATCAACCGTTCGGCTAGTCCGGCATCATCCCCCGGTCTCATACCCCGGTATCAGTGCGCCGGCGCGAAGTCGTGGAACCCGATCAGCTTCTGGATCCTGCCGTCGGCGTCCAGGACGACGATGTCGGTTCCGCCCGCCACCGGCTCCTGCCCCTCGGCCTGCAGGTGCCAGGTCCAGCGCAGGTAGTTGTGGTGCTCGTCGATGTGGCCGATCCGGACGAAGCTCAGCCCCGGGAACATGTGCTGCGCGGCGCCGACCAGCTTGTTCAGCTCGTCGTGGCCGGTGGTCTCGAAGCTCGGGTCCTGGAAGGTCGCGTCCGCGGTCCAGGTCGCCGCGATCAGTTCGGCCCGGCGGTCGGCGGCGGCGGCGTTCCACATCGTGAAGTACTGGTCGGCGAGAGCCTTGGCGTTCATGGTGTTTCCTCCTTGGTCGGTTCTGCTGACCAGAACCTTGCCGCCACGCCCGGCGTACCGTCGATGACGTCACAGGTAATGGAACTGTCTATGTCATCCAGGGGCGACCCGATAACGTCGGAGCTATGGCAGCGACGATCGAGGAGACCTTCCAGCGCCCGGTGGGGCAGCTCCTGCGCGGCTGGCGGGAGCGCCGGCGGCTGAGTCAGCTCGAGCTGGCGAACCGCGTCGAGGTGTCCACGCGGCACGTGAGTTTCGTCGAGACCGGGCGGTCCAAGCCCAGTCGCGACATGGTGCTGCGGCTGGCCGAGCAGCTCGACGTACCGCTCCGGGATCGCAACCAGCTGCTGCTGGCGGGCGGGTTCGCACCGATCTACAGCGAGGCCTCGCTGCACTCGCCGGCGATGCTCGCGATCCGTACGACGCTGCGCCGGCTGCTGCAGGCCCACGAACCGTACCCGGCACTGGTCGTCGACCGCTGGTGGAACATCGTCGAGGCGAACGCCGGGATCGCGATCTTCACCGCGGGCGTCGCCGAGAAGTTGCTGCAGGCACCGGTCAACGCGCTCCGGCTGACCCTGCACCCGGACGGCCTGGCCCGGCGGATCGGCAACATCGCCGACGTCCGCGCCGCCGTACTGACCAGCCTGCAGCGGCAGGTCGCCAGTACGGCGGACCCCGAGCTGCAGGACCTGTACGACGAACTCCGCGGGTACGCCGCCCACGATCGGCCGGCCGCGCCGGGTCCGACCGATGTCGTCGTACCGTTCGAGCTCATCCACGACGGACGGGAGCTGTCGTTGCTGACCACGATCGCGACGTTCGGTACGCCGCTGGACGTGACCGTGTCGGAGCTGATGATCGAGTCGTTCTACCCGGCCGACGACGCGACCGCCGAGTACCTGCGGGCGCTGTCGTGACGCCGGGCCGGGAGGTCTCGGACACGATCGAGCTGCACCTGCAGTACCTCGACCGGTACCGCGGGATCATCTCGTCGAAGCTGACCGGCCTGAGCGACGCCGACCTGCGAAGCAGCCGGCTGCCGTCGGGCTGGACGCCGTTGGAGCTGCTGAAGCACCTGATCTTCATGGAACGGCGCTGGCTGCGCTGGGGATTCACCGCCGAGCAGGTCGAGCACCCGTGGGGCGACTCGGACGACGACCCGGACGGCCGGTGGACGCTCGCGCCGGAGGACACCCTCGACGGGTTGCTCACTCAGCTGCACGCGGGCGGGGAGTTCACGCGTCGGGTGGTGAGCGGCCGGGATCCGGCCGAGAGTGCGTCGGCCGGGGGCCGTTTCGGGACCGACGACCGGCCGACGCTGAACTGGATCCTGTTTCACGTACTCCAGGAATACGCCCGGCACGCGGGCCACCTGGATGTGGCCCGCGAACTCATGGATGGTGCCACCGGCGAGTAGGCCTGCAGGGTTGGCCTGCTCGCCGGTGGCGGGGAGCCCTAGCGGCCGGTGGAGGGGTGGCCGGTAGGGAACGACGTCGGGACGCTCGGGGTCGGGAAGCTGGGCTTTCCGGTCGGCGCCGGGATGGTCGGCTTGCTCGGCTTGCCCGGAAGCGTGGGCTTCGAAGGCAGGGTCGGCTTCGCGGTCGGGACCGCCGGCGTACCCGGGTCGACCGTCACCTTGACGCCGGCCGAGACCGAGGCCGACGGCTTCGGCAGCGACGGCTTGTCGGTGGGCTTGCCCGGTACGGTCGGCTCCGGAAGCGACGGCTTCTCGGTCGGTACGCCGTGTACGCAGTCGGGGAGCTTCTCCGACGGGATCGTGGTCGGCTTCGGGAGCGTGGGCTTCGGAGGCAGCGACGGCTTACCCGGCAGCGTCGGCTTGGTCGGCACAGTCGGCTTGGTCGTCGGCACGTTCGGCAGCGTGGGCTTCGTCGACGGGAGCGTCGGCTTCCCCGGGAGGGTCGGCGTACCGGGGAGGGACGGCTTGCCCGGCAGGGTCGGCGTACCCGGCTTGCCCGGCAGGGTCGGCTTGGTCGTCGGCCAGGTCGGCTTCCCGCTCGGCAGGCTCGGCGTCACGATCGGGAGGCTCGGCTTACTCGGCTTCGACGGCAGGCTCGGCTTGGCTGGCAGACTCGGCTTGGTTGGCAGGCTCGGCTTGCCGGTCGGCAGCGTGGGCTTGGCCGGGACCGACGGCGGAGTGTTCGGGTCGATGGTCTTGTTCACCGATACCGTCACCGTCGGCAGCTGCGGCTTCGCCGGCTTCTGCGGCAGGCAGGTCGGGTCGACCGTCGGCACCTTGGGGGTGTCGGTCGGGATCACCGCCGGCACCGGCGGCTTGCCGCCACCGGCCAGCAGGTTCTTCACCGGCGCCGGTCCACCCACCGCCGCGGACACCGTCGCGACGGTTCCGGCGAGCGCGGTGACACCCGCCGCGGCCAGCCCGCGGCGCAGCCAGGTGAGCCGCTTGCCGCGCCGCATCAGGTCGCCGGCGTTCGGCTGCCAGGGCTCCATCTCGTACGTGAGAGCGTCGCGTACTCGCTGCTCGTCACTCATCAGTTTCCTCCAACTCGGCTGTCGATCAGGTCGGGTGCCAGGCGCAACTTGGCCAGCCCGCGGGAGGCCGTGCTCTTCACGGTCCCGGGTGCCATGCCGAGCAGCTCGGCGGTCTCGGCCTCGGAGAGATCCTGCGAGTAGCGCAGCGCGACCACGGCTCTTTCCCGGACGGTCAGACCACCCAGGGCCGAGAGCACGGCCTCCCTGGTCTGCACCTCCCCGGCGAAGTCCGCCACCGCTCGCTGGTCCCAGTCGTTGAGCACCGGATCACTGGGTACTTCGTTGTTCCAGCGCCGGCGGGCCTGGCTGAGGAAGCGGTTCACCAGCACCCGGCGGACATACCGCATCGGGTCGCCCTCCAGCCGGTGCCATTTCGGGTAGGACCGCATCAGCGCTTGCTGCACCAGGTCCTCGGCGGTGTGCCGATCGCCGCACAGCATCTCCGCGAAGCGGAGCAAGGGGGTCGACTGCGCCTGCACGAAGCGCTCGAAGTCGGCGTCCGCGGTCCGGGTCATCGAATCTCCTCAGCCTCAGCCTCTGTCACACCGGTCCAAACCCGGTGAGCGACCGATCGGGTTCTGTTTCGTCACCAACTCCTTCGAAGAAATTTATTGACGGGCTAGCCACAAGCGATGTTCATGAGTCACATTAGGTGAGCACACACCTTCACCGCCCCGGAGGTTCCGCCCATGCGTATCACTCGTCGAAGCACGTCCGCAGCCTGTCTGACGGCCGCCGCGGCCATCCTTGCCGCGACCTTTACGCTCGCCCCACCCAGCACCGCGGCCTGGACCGCACCGGTCGCTGTCTCCGCCCAACCGGCTGACTCGAGCAACGTGAAGCTCAAAGGCAACCGGATCATTCTCGGCGACGCGGCCGCCACGGTCGGCGCCGCCGAGATCAAGCAGCGCTCCGGTCTGGCCGAACTGACCCCGGTCCGGTTCGGATCACCGACGTCCGCGGTGGTCGTCGGGTACACGAGCGGCGCGCCCGCCGGTTCGTCGGCCGAGGTCGACGTACGCGCGTGGTTGAACGACAGGTGGTCCGAGTGGACCGCCGTCACGTCCGGTACGCCGACTTCGTTGCCTGCAGCAACCGATCAGGTGCAGGTCCGGATCATCGTGCTGGCACCGCCAGCCGGCGGGAAGCCGTGGGTCGGCGACGTGACCGTCCAGCCGACCGACAAAGCTGCCGCGCCGCGGATGTCGCTCCAGGCCGCTCCGCTGAAGTCGCACGTGTTCGCGACCCGCGAGGGTCTGGTCGGCGGTACGACGGCCAACGGCCACGTGATCGCTAGCCGCGACCACTTCGTCGCGCTGCCGTCGCGGCGCGGACTGGCCGGCAACGGATCCGGAACGTACTCCGTCAAGGTCTGCACGGCGACGCGTTGCGCGTTCGAGCCCGTGTGGGACGTCGGTCCGTGGAACACCAAGGACGACTACTGGAACCCGAGCGCGACCCGCGAAATGTGGAAGGACCTCCCGCAGGGCAAGCCTGAGGCACAGGCGGCGTACCAGAACGGATACAACGGCGGGAAGGACCAGTTCGGCCGTACGGTCGCGAATCCGGCCGGGATCGACCTGGCCGACGGGGTCTTCTGGGACGCACTGAAGCTGGCCGACAACGGCTGGGTCGACGTCACGTACCTGTGGACCGGCGACGGCGGCCGCGGCACGGTGTCGATCTCGTCCGGCTACCTGAACGTCCGGAACGCACCCAACTCCACCGGAGCCGTCGTCGGCATGGCAGGCAAGTCCGCCCAAGTCACCGTCGAATGCCAAACGACCGGAGAGAACGTCACCGGCTCCCAGGGCACCAGCAACGTCTGGCTCCGCGTGAACGCCGGCATGTACGTCGCCAAAGCCTGGGTAAGCGCCGGCACCTTCGGTACCTGCTGACCCACCGGGCGCCCGTGCCAACCTCCGCGGGCGCCCACTCGCCTGCCTCGCGTCCCAACTGGGCTCACGAGGAGCTGGCAGTCCTCACGTTCCCAGCCGAGCGTCCCCTTCACGGCCACCGACCGCCCCGCGGCGACCGAGACACGGATGCCCACCCCATCACAATCCTCACCGCCCCGGCGTCCCCCCGCCCAACCACCCCCAGCCCCACCGATTGTGATGGCCTGCAGCTCCGCCCAACACACTCACCACCTGCCCCGGACTGCCACCACTCACCAACCGTCGACAACAAGTACCCGCACGCCTGCTGACCTCGCAGCCGGAGGAGCGGCATGTGCTTGGTGAGTGGTGGCGGTCCGGGCACCTACTGCCTGCGAGAACACCCGCGAACGCGCCGGCTGACCACCAAACACCCACGCCGCCAAGGCGGACAACGCGCAACCTCCTGCACCCGCCGGACCGCCACCACTCACCAGACGACAACAGCAGAACAGCCGCACGCCAGCTGCCCTGCCAGCAGACCTGCGGCTGCTTGCTTGGTGAGTGGTGGGGTCCGGGTTCCGCACCGCCTCAACCCCTCGGCGGACAACTCGGCGCGGCTGTGAGCCCCTCGCTCGGTGAGAGTCGGCCAGCAGCACGCGGGCTCAGGCCGTCTCGCCGTCAGGCCGTCTCGCCGTCAGGCCGTCAGGCCGTCAGGCCGTCAGGGACCATCGGCCGCGCGGCGAGACCCTTGGTAGCTCGGGGTGCTGGCCAGCGGCTCGGTTGGGGCCGGTCCGCAGGGCCCGGGGCGAGTGGTTGGGGACTACTTGCCGTGCGGTGAGACTGTTGGTGACCTCGGGGGTGCCGGCCAGTGGCTCAGTTGGGGCCGGTCCGCAGGGCGCGGGGGCGAGTGGTTGGGGGCTACTTGCCGCGCGGGGAGGCCGTTGGTGGGCGGGTGGGCTCGGGAGTCCGGGTCGTGGGCTCGGTGGGGGTGGGCCGCGGGGCCCGGGTTGGGGCGACGGTCGGCGGTTCGCTTGGGGTCGGGCGGGGGCCAGGGGTGCGCGTCGGCGGTTCGGTGGGGGTGGGGCGCGGAGCGGGCGTACGGGTCGGCGGGACCGAGGGCGAAGCGGTCGGCGTACTAGAAGGGTCGCAACTCGGCACCGCGCTGGGTACCGCACTCGGCGACACGGTCGGTGGGAGGGTCGGCTTTGCGACGCGGCGAGCGCTTGGGACGGCGCTCGGTGAGACGGTTGCCGCGGGCACCGTTCCGCGGGTTGGGCGGAGGCTCGGCGGCTGGGTCGGAGTCGCAGCGTGGCGCGGGCTCACGGTGGGCGGCAGCGACGGCGTAGGTACAGCGCGACGGGTCGGGCTCACCGTGGGCGGCTCTGTCGGCGTAGGTACAGCGCGACGGGTCGGACTCACCGTCGGCGGTTCCGCCGGGGTCGGACGAGCGCTCGGGGGCGCGATCGGAGGCGGGGTTGGGGTTGCGGCGCGGCGAGTTGGGCGAACGCTTGGTGGGGTGGCTCGGGTTGGGGTTGCCACCGTGGGGGTCGGGATTGCTCGACGGGTTGGGGTCGCCGACGTGGGGGACGTGGTTGCGGTGGGGATTGCCCGAGTTGGCGCCGGGGGTGTCCAGCAGGTGGGCGCGGCGGAGGGGGTGGCGTCAGTGGGGCTGGTGGTTGGTCGGGCTGGGGTGGCTACGGGGCCACCCTGGACCACGGCGTCGCCGTCGGCATTGTTGCTGCGGGCCATCGCCGTACCGGCGACGGCGACGCCGACCACCGCCGCGGCGGCGAGTCCGCCGAGCAGGATTCGGGTCGTACGCCGGTTCCGGCCTACCTCGTTCATTGTTGCCCTCCGCACCTATGTGATGTTCGGTCGGGCTGAAGGACGCCGCCGGCGGGCGAAATGGTTCCGCCCGACGCCCACTACGTCGTTCACTCGGTTGGCGCACGCGCTTGGTGCGGGGTGCGCGGTTAGTTCGGGGTGTGGGTGGGTCGGGTTGAGGGGGTGGGGCGGTGGCGGGAGATGGGGGGTGTGGTCATGCTGGGCAGGCTGGTTGCGGTGCCGGTGGGAGTGGCGGCTGGGGCGCGGGTGTTGGTGCGGGCGCCGGTTGGGGTTGGGAGGTTGGTGGGGGTTGATGGTACGGCGCCGGTTCGAGTGGCGGTCGGGCGGACGGATGGTGGCTCGGTGGGCGGTACGGTCGGCGTCGGCGTCGGCGCGGGCGTGGTCGGTGGGGTCGGGGTGGTCGGGTGGGCGGGCACGGTGGACGGTGGGTTCGCGGGCTGCGGTACGTCGCCCCGCAGCGAACCGTTGCCCACAACACCTGCAAGCACGACCACCCCGGCAACAGCAACCGAAGCCGCCGCAGCAGCCGTCACCCGCCCGCGGAACCTCCGCCGCCGCGCCCCCGCGATCACCCGGGACGGATCGAGCGGCGCGATCGAATGGTCGGGCGCCAACGCACCCCGAAGCTCCTCCTCCACCACATTCCCCTGCTCGTCGCTCATCCCAACCCCCTTCCCAACATCACCCTCAAACCCCCACACACCACTCCCACCACCCCACCGAGCCCCAACCACGGGCCGACCCTCACACCCCATCCCTGGTACGCCGCTCGTGGCATCCAGGGCTGGTGCGACGGGTGGTTGGTGGTCATGGGCGGTCGCCTGCTTCGGTCAGTTCTGGGGAAGTGCGTAGTTTCAGGAGGGCTCGGGCGTTGGCGCTTTTGACTGTGCCGACCGCTACCCCGAGGGTTGCCGCTGTCTCGCGTTCGGTGAGGTCTTCGACGTAGCGGAGTACGACGACTGCCCGTTCGCGGCGGCTCAGGGTCTGGAGGGCGGCTCGTACGGCGACCTGGTGGTTGACGCCGGTGCTCGGGTCGGCCTCTGCTTCCAGGTACAGGTCGAGTTCGGCCGCGTCGCCGGTGGGACGTTCCCGCCACGGGCGGCGGCGTACCCAGGACAGGTGCTGGTTGACCACGGCCTGCCGGACGTACCCGAACGGGTCCGCCAGCTCGATCTTGTCCCAGCGCAGGTACGCCTTCTCGAGCGCGGTCTGTACCAGGTCCTCGGCGAGGCCGGCGTCGCCGCAGAGCATCCGCGCGAAGTGCACCAACCGCGCGGATCTGGCCAGCACGAATGCCGTGAAGTCGTCGTCACGACTCCCCGTTGCCGCCATGCGCACTCCGTCCTGCCGTCCTCACCTCACAGGACGCTGGGCAGGAGCCAAAGGTTCTGTCGGCTCCGGGAATTGGTGCAACAGGACCGTGTCCGCGGCCAGCCGGACCCGGTTCCGACCGGCGGCCTTGGCGGCGTACATCGCCCGGTCGGCGCGGAGCAGCAGGTCGTCGACAGTCGACCCGTCGTTCGGGTACACCGCGACGCCGATGCTCACGGTGAGCTGGAACGTGTCCGGGTCCAGGTCGGGGTCGTCCAGTACGCCGGCGCACATCGCGGCCAGCGGGCTGTTCGCGACCGCGTTGCGCAGCCGATCCGCGGTCACGGTCGCCTCGTCGATGCCGGTATCGGGGAGCGCGATCACGAACTCCTCGCCGCCGAACCGGCCGATCACGTCCTTGGCCCGGATCGCGCTGCGCAGGATCGTCGCGACCGCCCGCAGCGCCTCGTCGCCGACCAGGTGGCCGTGCCGGTCGTTGACCAGCTTGAAGTGGTCGATGTCGATCAGCAGGACCGCCATCGGCTCGTGCTGGTTCCGCGCGGCGCGGAGCATCTGCTCGGTACGGCGACGCCACCAGTCGACCCGGCTCAGGCTGGTCTTCGGGTCGGTCTGCGCCTCGGTCTCCAGTTGGCCGAGAAGCAGCGCGCGCTGCGCGGTCAGCGTGATCGGGATCGCCACGAACGCGAACCACGGCGTGACCAGGCAGGCCGCCGCGAGCAGGCAGCCGAGGGTGGCCGCGGTCGCGTCGGTGCACAGGTCGTCGAGGTCACCGACGGTCTCGCGGCGGTTGCTGCCCGGGACGATCAGCGAGATCGCCAGACCGCAGAGCAGGGTGTCGGTGACGACGTACGCGAAGGCGCCGGCGGCCATCGAGACGACCAGGCCGAGGTCGCCGCCGCCGGTGAGGTGCCGCGCGGACACGAACACCGCGTGCGCGGCGCCGACCGCGAGGACGCAGACCGCGGTCGAGAAGGCCCACCGGTACGGGATGCACTTGCCGGCCCGGATCCGCCACCAGATCCGGAGCAGTACGACGACCAGGATCGCCAGCGCGGGGTGGAGGACGACGGCCGCGGCGATCATCCACGCCGGGGCGAGGTCCTTGTGGAGCGCGCCGCCGCGGCGCCGGCGGCTCTCCACCCGGCGGGCGCCCTCGACGGCGATCAGCGCGGACACGGTGAGCGCGAACACGACGTCCAGGCCGCGCCAGCTGGGGCGCTCGGTGAACGCGTGGACGCCGTACCCGACGGCGCCGAGGTCGACGAGCACGACCAGCAGGAACGCCGGGACCGTCAGGGTCCAGAGCGCCCAGGACCGGATCGCCTGCCTACTCTGTGCAACCATCACCTCACACGGTACGACGACTGGGCGCTCAGGCCCAATCGGTCGCGGCGCGGTGCTGGATGACGAGTTGAGAACGATCGCCGGTCCGTCGGAATTCAGTCGTTTGATCAACAATCAAACGAAGGTTTCCCCTTGCTGAGGCAGCGAAAACCCCGGTCCTGGGTCAGCGGCGGCGGGCGGCGCCGAACAGGCCTCGGACGATCTCTTTACCGGCGGAGCGGGCGAACTGTTTGAACGCGGTCGAGCCGATCACCTGCTCGACCATCGACTTCTCGTGCTTCTGCGGCCGCGGCGCTTCCGGCTCCTTGGCCTGTTCCTGCTGCTCCGCCTCGGCCTGGGCCGCGCCGGCCTGCACCTTCGCCGCGAGCATCTCGTACGCCGACTCGCGGTCGACGGTCTGCGCGTACTTCGCGTTGTTGGCCGACGCCTGCACCGCCGCCGTCAGCTGCTCCGCGGTCGCGGGTGCCATCAGCGACTGCGGCGCCCGGAGCCGGGTCCAGGCGACCGGGGTCGGCGCGCCGGACTCGTTCATCACGGTCACGATCGCCTCACCGATCCCGAGTTGGGTGAGCACCTCGCCCAGGTCGTACGACGAGCTCGGGAACGTCGACACCGTCGCCTTCAGCGCCTTCGCGTCGTTCGGGGTGTGCGCCCGGAGCTGGTGCTGCACCCGGGAGCCGAGCTGCGCGAGCACCGCGTCCGGCACGTCCTTCGGGGTCTGGGTCACGAAGAACACGCCGACGCCCTTCGACCGGATCAGCCGGACGGTCTGCGCGATCGAGTCCAGGAACGCCTTCGACGCGTCGTTGAACAGCAGGTGCGCCTCGTCGAAGAAGAACACCAGCTTCGGCTTGTCCACGTCGCCGACCTCGGGCAGGTCGTGGAACAGGTCCGCGAGCAGCCACATCAGGAAGGTGGAGAACAGCGCCGGCCGGTCCTGCAGGTTCGGCAGCTCGAGCAGCGAGATGACGCCCTTGCCGTCGCGCTGCTGCAGCAGGTCCGCGGTGTCGAACTCGGGCTCGCCGAAGAACGCCTCGGCGCCCTGGTCGGCGAACCCGATCAGCGCCCGCAGGATGACGCCCGCGGTGGCCGCGGACAGCCCGCCGAGCTCCTTCAGGTCCTCCTTGCCCTCGTCCGAGGTGAGGTGCTGGATGACCGACCGCAGGTCCTTCAGGTCGAGCAGGGTCAGCCCGGCCTTGTCGGCGTAGTGGAAGATCAGCCCGAGCGACGACTCCTGGACGTCGTTCAGCCCGAGCACCTTGGACAGCAGCACCGGGCCGAACGACGTGATCGTCGCGCGGATCGGGATGCCGGTCCCCTGCCCGCCGAGCGCGTAGAACTCGGTCGGGAAGCCGCTCGCGGTCCAGTCCTGGCCGATCGCCTTGGTCCGGGCCAGCAGCTTGTCGCCGCCCGCACCCGGCTGCGAGATGCCGGACAGGTCGCCCTTGACGTCGGCCGCGAACACCGCGACCCCGGCCGCCGACAGTTGCTCCGCCATCAGCTGCAGGGTCTTCGTCTTACCGGTACCGGTGGCACCCGCGACCAGGCCGTGCCGGTTCATCATCCCGAGCGGGATCCGGACCGCCGCCTCCGGTTTCGGCTCGCCGTCGACCAGCAGCGCACCCAGCTCGAGAGCGGCTCCCTCGAACGCGTATCCCTGCTTGACGGTCTCGACGACGTCGGCTTTCTCGGCCATCTCAGCGTGCCTTTCCCCGGTTGACGGAAATAACCCGCTCGCATGTTAGACCTCAGCGCAGCACGATCACACGCGTCGGGGCCGCCGCGAAGGTCCAGATCGTCGCCGACATCGACGCCGAGACCCGGATGCAGCCGTGCGAGGCCCGGTAGTTGGTGCCGAGCAACCAGTCCGGGTGGATCTGCGCGCCGTTCGTCTTGTCCGTCGGGATCTGGTGGAAGCCGACTCCGCACGGCGCGAACCGGACGAAGTTGTTCAGGTAGAGCCGCGCGCCGTCGGTGTTCTGCCGGATCCGGGCCGCCCGGCCGCAGCGGGCGCCGCTCAGGTAGCTGCCGGGTTTCAGGTACTGCGGGTTGTCGATCATCCCGCCCTGCCGTACGACCTTGCCCTGGGCATCGATCACCCACAGCCAGTTCTGGGTCTGGCTGATCACGATCCGGCGCCCGCTCCCGGACCGGCCCGGTACCGCGCGCACGTCGCAGCGCTTCGCGGACGAGCCCATCAGCCGGGTGTACGTCGTACCGCTGAGCAGCCCGGTCTGCCCGAGCGCGTTCGCGGACTGGAAGCGCGCCGTGGCCGCCTGGGTCATCGCGCCCGCCTGGCCGTCGACGGGTCCCGACGTACAGCCGAGCGCGTTCAGCCGGGCCTGGGCGCCCTTCACCTGGGCGACGGTTCCGGCGTCGGCAGGCACTGCCGCGCCGAGGCCGACCGCCAGCACGGACGCTGTGACGAGGCTGAGTTTGGGAAGAATTCGCATGACGTTAACCCCCGATCCGGTGCCCGCCGATGACGTGCACCGTCGTTGTCCGGGTCTGACGCCGCACTCCTCCAAAAGGTTGAAAAACGGCGGTGGACTGTTCCGGTGACATTCATGACCTCCTCGCGGGACCTGATCCCCGGCTAGACTCCGGGAGGTGATCTTCAAGCGCGTCGGGGACGATCGGCCGTACCCGGACCACGGGCTGCGGCCCAAGGACTGGTCCGCCCTGCCTCCACGGCAGGTCCGGCTGGACGAACTCGTCACGACCAAAGGCACCTTGGACCTGACCGCGCTGCTGGACGAGGACTCGACGTTCTACGGCGACCTGTTCGCGCACGTCGTGGAGTGGAAGGGCGACATGTATCTCGAGGACGGCCTGCACCGCGCGCTGCGTGCGGCGCTGCAGCAGCGTCAGGTCCTCCACGCACGGGTACTGGTAGTGGACTGACCCATGGCTGCCGCTCACGGGGGGTGGAGCAGATGACAGCGATCCATCCGCAACCGAGACCGCACTCGCGGATCCGGTGGCGTACGCCGATCACGATGGTGATCCTGCTCGGAATACTGGCCGGTGGCGGCTGGTGGGGCTGGAAGTCGCTGATGAGTTCCAGCGCCGATCCGACCTGTACCGAGCAGAAGCTCACCAACAACCGGCTGCTGCCCAAGCAGGTGGTGCTGAACGTCTACAACGGCGGCGCCCGTGCGGGGTCGGCCGGCCGGGTGGCGGACGCGCTGAAGAAGCGCGGGTTCAACATCGACAAGATCGCGAACGAGCCGAAGGGCGACAAGACCCAGGTGGTGGCGTTGCGCGGTGCCAGCGCGACGGCGCCCGAGATGCTGCTGGTCGCGGGGCAGTTGAACCAGAAGGCCGAGATGATCGGCGACAACCGCACCGACCACTCGGTCGACCTGGTGATCGGCGCCGGCTTCGGCTCGGTGAAGCTGAAGGGCATCCCGTCGGTCGCGGTCAAGGCCGGTACGTCGGTCTGCCTCCCGGTCGTCCACACCCCACAGCCGATCCCGTCGGGCCAGAACCCCAACTAGTCCAAACCCGAACTAGTGCTGCTCGCGGCCGCGCTCGCCGAACCAGCCGGCCAGGCGGCCGGCCCGGGAGACGGCGCGGAGGCGGCGTACGGCCTGTTCGCGGACCGGGCTGGGGGTGACGACCAGCAGCGAGTCCCCGGCTCGGAGCACGGTTCGGCGGTCCGGGACGAACGCCTGGTCGGCGCGGATCACCAGCGAGACCGACACGCCGGGCGGGAGCCGTAGTTCGCCGATCTCGACACCGGCGAGCCGCGACTTGCTCGGCACGTACACCTGCAGCATGTCCGCGCCGAGCGACTCCAGCGGCGCCACATCGATGTCGACCTCGTGCGCCGCGTTCTCGTCGAGGACGTTCAGCCGCTTCGCCAGCCACGGCAGCGACGGCCCCTGCAGCAGCGTGAAGACGAGCACGAGCACGAACACCACGTCGAAGATCCGCTCCGCCTGCGGTACCCCCTCGGCCAGCGGAATGGTCGCCAGCACGATCGGTACGGCGCCCCGCAGCCCCGCCCAGGAGATGAACGTCCGCTCCGCCCACGGCAACCGGAACGGTGCCGCCGATATCGCCACCGACGCGAACCGACCGACGACCGTCACCGCGATCCCGATCACCAGCGCGACCAGCAGGTCGTTCCACCCGAAGGCGCCGGGTGACGCGAGCAGCCCGAGCATCACAAACAGCCCGATCTGCGCCAGCCAGGCGATCCCGTCGACGAACGACCGGGTCGCCATCCGGTGCGGCAACTCCGCGCGCCCGAGCACCAGCGAGGTCACGTACACCGCGGCGAAGCCGGACACATGCAGCAGTACGGAGCCCCCGGCGTACGAGAGGAACGCCACCGCGAGCACCGCGACCGGGTACAGACCGGCCGACCCAAGTGCCATCCGCCGGATCAGGCGGACGGCCACCCAGCCGATCGCCAGCCCGAAGAGCGCTCCCACGACCAGCTCGTACAGAACTAGCCCGCTGAACGCGAGCAGCCCCTTCTCGCCGACCTCGCCGGTGCTGACGAGTGTGACCAGCAACACGGTCGGGGCGTCGTTCAGCCCGGACTCCGCCTCCAGCGCCCCGCGCAGCCGCGGCCGGATCGGCACCCGCCGAAGCACCGAGAACACCGCCGCCGCGTCTGTCGGCGACGTCACCGCCCCGAGCAGCACAGACAGCTGCCAGCTGAGCCCGAGGACGAAATGCGCGACGCAGGCCACCACCGCGACGCTGACCGCGACCCCGACCGTCGCCAGCACGAGCCCGAGCGGCATCACCGGCCGTACTTCGTTCCACCGGGTGGTCAGGCCGCCCTCGGTCAGGATCACGACCAGCGCCGCGAACCCGAGCGCGTGCGCGAGCTGCGCGTTCTCGAAATGGATGTGTCCCGGCCCGGCCTCGCCGAGCACCAGGCCCATGCCCAGGTAGATGAGCAGCGACGGGAGCCCGATCCGGGCGGACAGCCGAACCGCGACCACGGCCACCAGCAGGACAGCCGCGCTCCCGAGGAGGATCCGGTCGAGTTCAGCTACGTCCATGGGGGCCTCTCGTCGAGCGTCGGGTCCCGAGTCAGGTCCAGAGAGACGAAAACCCTGACGCATCACACAGCATCA
Organism: Kribbella sp. NPDC059898; assembly: GCF_042730855.1. Lineage (NCBI taxonomy): Bacteria > Bacillati > Actinomycetota > Actinomycetes > Propionibacteriales > Kribbellaceae > Kribbella > Kribbella sp. NPDC059898. The sequence continues at coordinate 745,827 of NZ_JBHWKR010000001.1, read as the reverse complement.
GGGTCTCCGGCTCTCTGCCGCCCGAAGGCGGTTGGCGGTGGCGGAGGGATTTGAACCCTCGGACGGGGGTTGCCCGTCACGCGCTTTCGAGGCGCGCTCCTTCGGCCGCTCGGACACGCCACCGCCGAGGACAATATCAAGGTCTGTGGCCGATGAAGAAATCGCGTAGCCGGGCACCCGCCACGTCGGCCATCACCCCGCCCACCACTTCGGGGCGGTGGTTCAGTCTGCGGTCCCGTACGACGTCCCACAACGACCCGACCGCGCCGGCCTTCTCGTCGTACGCCGCGAAGATCAGCCGCTCCAGCCGGGACAGCACGATCGCCCCGGCGCACATCGTGCACGGCTCCAGCGTGACGACCAGCGTGCACCCGGTCAGCCGCCACTCGCCGACGTGCTGGGCGGCTGCGCGGATCGCCAGTACCTCGGCGTGCGCCGTCGGGTCGCCGGTCGCCTCGCGTTCGTTGTGCCCGCGGCCGATGATCTCGCCGTCCTCGGTCACCACCAGCGCGCCGATCGGTACGTCGGGCAGCGCCCGCTCGCCCTCCTCGAGCGCGAGCGCCATCAACCGCGACCACTCCCGGCGCAGCAGCGGACTAGCCAACGGCCTCGACCGCGTCGTGGAACTGGCTGCCGAACCCGAGCTCCTCGGCGATCTCCTCGAGCATCTCCTCCGGGTAGAGGTCGACGTCGTCGCAGAGCGCGCCGAGGTCCATCGCGGTCATCCCGAGGTCGGCGATGATCGCCAGGTCGCCGGCCGGCACCTGCTCGTCGTCGTCATCGGCCAGCGGGATGTCCAGCTCGTCGACGATCTGCCGGGCCAGCGGCCACTCGGTCGCGGCGGTCACGTCGGAGATCAGCAGCCGGGCGCGCCCGCCCTGGACCCGGACCAGCACGAAGAAGTCCTCGTCGACCGACACCAGCCCCAGCACCCCCGCGTCACCGGGGAACCGGCGGAGCGCGGAGACCAGCGTGGCCAGGTCCAACTCACCGCGCAGGACCAGCGGCGTGACGGTCCAATGCCCGTCCTCGGTGTAGGCAGCGACCGCGAAATCCAGGTCCGTAGCCGTATCTGACACCCGCTCATCGTCGCAGAGTCCGGCGGCCTGTGGGAGGTTCCGGATCCCCAGGCCATCACAATTGCGTCTCGTCCGCCCGCTCCCGCGCGCGCCGGCCCGCCCGGCCCGATGGTGATGGCCTGGGGATCCGCACCACCGCTCAGTGGTGGTACGTCGCCCAGCGCATGGCCTCGCGCAACTGCCGGGCGCGGGCGCGGCGGGGCGCGATCCGGTCCCGCAGGGCCCGTGCCTCCTCGCGCTCCCGGAGGAACGCCGCGCGGCGCCGCAGGCGGTCGAGCTGCTCGGGCGACTTCTCGGTCATCGGCTCACTCCCTGGAGGGCGACAGGGCAGAATCCAATGCACTTTCCAGTGTGACAGCGAGCGCGCTTCCCCGCGCCGAATCGCCGACGGTACCGTTCGGCCTTATGCAGATCCTCGTCGTGGACCACCCACTCGTCGCCCACAAGCTCACCGCGCTGCGCGACGAGCAGACGGACTCACCCACGTTCCGCCGGCTGACCGAGGAACTCGTGACGCTGCTCGCCTACGAGGCGACCCGGGACGTGCGTACCGGTCCGGTCACCGTCCGTACGCCGGTCGCGGAGGCGCAGGGCGTGAAGCTGGCCGCCCCGAAGCCGCTGGTGGTGCCGATCCTGCGTGCCGGTCTCGGCATGCTCGAGGGCATGACCCGGCTGCTGCCGACCGCCGAGGTCGGCTTCCTCGGCATGGTGCGCAACGAGGAGACGCTGACCGCGTCGACGTACGCCGAACGCCTCCCCGAGGACCTGTCCGGCCGGCAGTGCTACGTCCTGGACCCGATGCTGGCCACCGGCGGCACGCTCGCCGCGGCGATCCAGTTCCTGGTCGACCGCGGCGCGGACCACATCACCGCCATCTGCCTGCTCGCCGCCCCGGAAGGCGTCGCGCGGGTCGAACGCGAGCTGACCGACCTCGACGTACCGTGCAACCTGGTGATCGCCGGCATGGACTCCCACCTGAACGACAAGGGCTACATCGTCCCCGGCCTGGGCGACGCGGGCGACCGCTTGTACGGCGTCGCCCAGTAGCTCTGATCAGGATGTCAGGAGTGGAATATCAGCCGCCTCCAGCGCGACGAGCTGGTCGGGGGTGGGGGCGGTCAGTTCGGAGAGGCGGTGGGCCTGGCGTTCGGTCATTGCCTGGAAGATCTGGCGGGCCGAGCGGCCGTTGCCGAAGCCTTCGCCGCGGGGCATCCGTTCGAAGAGGTCGGAGAGGGCGGTCCGGGCGTCGGTGGTGACCTCGTACTGGTGACCGCCGGCCTGGTGCTCGACGATCGCGACGAGCTCCGCCGCGGTGTAGTCCTCGAACAGCAGCGTGCGGGTGAACCGGGACGACAGGCCGGGGTTGGAGCCGATGAAGCGGCCCATGTCGTTCACGTAGCCGGCCACGATCACCACCAGGTCGTCGCGGTGGTCCTCCATCAGTTTGACCAACGTGGCAATGGCTTCCGCGCCGAAGTCGTTGCCGATGCCAACGGGTGACAGCGAGTACGCCTCGTCGATGAACAGCACCCCGCCGAGCGCCTGGTTCACGGCCGCGGTCGTCTTCGGCCCGGTATGACCGACGTACTCGCCGACCAGCCCTGTCCGGTCGACCTCGACGAGATGGCCCTTCCGGAGCAGCCCGAGCGCCTTCAGCACCCGCCCGTACACCCGGGCGACGGTCGTCTTGCCGGTGCCGGGGTTGCCCGCGAAGACCAGGTGCCGCGACAGCGGCGGTGCCGGCAGCCCGGCTTCCTGCCGCATCCGGACGGTCTGCATCAGCTTCACCATCGACTGGACGTCGCGCTTCACCCGGTCCAGACCGACCTGCTCGTCCAGCTCCGCGAGCACGTCCTCGAGCGTCTCGTCGTCCGGCGGCATACTCTCGTCGAGACCCGCCGTCGTCACCACCGCGGGCGCACCGGCCGCAGCGACCACCGGCTTAGCCGGCAGCAGCGGTACGCCGTCCACCGTGCAGTCCTCGAACGTCGGATTCGCGCCGTCCTCCTGCCCTACCGCGTCCACGCAGTCCCGGATCCGCAGGTGCTGGAACACCGGCGCCGCCGCCTTGCTCAGGTGCACCGCCGGGTACTTCGTCCCGTTCACGTCGCAGTCGGCGTACTTCCCGGCCGCCTGCTCCGCGAGATAGATCCCGTTCTTCGCCACCCCCGCGACCCGCAACGCCCGGACTGCGGGCGCCGCCGACGCCCACACCACCAGCCCGGACCCACCGCAGTCCTCGATCGCGGACCCCGACACCTCGGCCGCGGCGCCCGTACCGACGACGATCCCGGCCGCCTTCGAACCGCTCACCCGTACGGCGTCCACGGTCGCCAGCCCCGCGCCCGCCAGCTCGATCGCGGTCCCGACCGTCCCGCTCACCGACGACCCGCGCAACCCGGTCGCCGCACTCGACTCCAGGTGTACGCCGGTACCGCCGCCGCTGACCCGGCAGTCCACCGCCTCCACCGTCGCGCCGTCGACCACCGACAACCCGGTCAGCCCGACGTCGGCGATCCCGCACCGGGTCAGCTCGACTCGCGACGACGCGGTCGCGTGGACGCCGTGCTCGGCGCCCTCGCGGACCGTGCAGTCCGTCAGCCGCACCACCGCCGTACCGGTGAGATGGACGGCGCTGTAGACGGACCGGTCGAACCGGCTGCCGGTCAGCGTCGCGGTCGCGGAATCCGATGCCAGCAGGGCGTTCGCGCCCGCGTCGGCGACCAGGCAGTCGGAGGCCGTCAGGTCGGACTGGTCCTGCGCGACCAGCCCGCTCGCCCGCGCGTTCCGGACGCGGCAGTCCGTCAGCCGCACCTTCGCCGTACCGGCCGCGTGGATCCCCGGCCCGCCCGCCTGCTCGATCCGTACGTCGGTGAGCGTCGCCGTCGCCGCGTCCTCCAGCAGTACGCCGGCCATCCCGGTCTGCCGGATCACGCCGTCGGTGACCTCCAGCCGGCTCGCCCCGCGCAGCCGGAACCCGTACCCGGAGGTGGCGGTCATCCGCAGCCGGGACGCGTCCAGGAACGCGTTGCCGGACAGCACCACGCCGATCCCGTCGATCGTGTCGATCACCGAGTCCTCGGCCTTGGCGCGGACCCGGCCGGACAGGTGCAGCGCCGCCAGCCGGCCCTTCTCGATCCGCGACCCGCGCAGCATCAGCGTGGTCACGCCGTACCCGGTCAGATCCGACGAGCCCGCGGCGCCTTCGTTGCCCCGGGCATGGATCCGGCCGCCGACCACCCGGCAGTCCTCGAGCAGCAGCCCGGCACCGGGCGCGACGCCGACGGCCGGCGCGTCACCGCCCGCGGACCGGATCACCAGCCCACGCAGCGAACACTCCAGCCCTTCGGCGACCACGGCCGGTTCTCCCGGTACGCCGACCAGCTCGACGGTGCCCTCGGCAACGATCGCGACGGACCGGTCCAGCCGGAGCTGCTCGGCGTACTCGCCGGCGCTGACCACGATCACGTCGCCGGGCGCCGCGGCCCGCAGCGCCTCGGCGATCCGGCGGTAGCCGCCCCGGCCGCGCGGGGTCACGTAGCGGTTCGTCACGGTGTCCCTCCAAGATCCGGCGGAACTTGATACCACACCGGGTTGATCGAGGCCCGGATCGCGGGGGTCAGGAAGGCCCCGCCGATCCCCTTCTCGAACAGCCGGAACGGCATCGTCAGGACGATCTCCGCGAGTCCGCCCTTCTGGTAGAACCGGCCGACCGCGAAGTTCCCGCCGAGCAGTTTGGCCAGGCCGGCACTGTTCGCGATCGCGTACCCGGTGAGGACCGCGATCCCGCCCTCGCCGACCGCCTGCCAGCCGGACAGCTTGACGGTCTTGCCGTCGGCGTTCGGGACGCCGAAGATCGCCGCGTTCATCGCGCCGTTGACGAAGCCGGTGATCGGCAGCAGCAACATGTTCAGGCTGTAGTCGAACGTGCCGCCGCGCCAGCGCAGCGAGCTGGTGTTGCCGGCCCACTCCACGCCCCACGTCGCGTCGTTGTTGTTCAGCCGCTTGGTGACGAACTTGCCGCCGTCGACATTGCTCATGCTCTGCTTCAGGTTCCGCAGCGAGCCGCCGAGCTTGGTCTCGGTCAGCGCCGCGCCGGCCACCGACTTCAGCGTCGCGCCGACCGCGGCGTTCATCAGCGCCTTGAGCGCGTCGTTGCCGGTGAACGGCTTGTTCTGCGCCTCCGCGACGATGCCCGCGATCATCAGGCTGGCCGCGTAGTCGAGGAAGAACTCGGTCCCGACCTGCAGCATCACCTTCTGGGTGAGCAGCCGCGAGAACGGCGCGTAGTTCGCTTCGCGGAACGGGTTGCCGCCCGGCGTCAGCGTCTTGTTCGCCAGCGTCCAGTCGGACTGCATCAGCCACGGCTGCCGCTGCGCGTCACCGATCCGGGTGCTCCAGCCGCGGTACTCCGTCATCGCGCCGCGGAAGTCGAACTCGTTGCCGGTCAGGGTCAGCCGGCCGTCGACCATCTCGAACACGAGCCCGTTGTCGGACCGCTCCCCGATCACCGCGCCCGCCTGGTCGTACAGCTTCCACTGGCCGTGCACCTTGTCGGTCTCCAGGAAGTTGTTGCCGGACGCAACCCGTTCCCGGACGACCTTGTCGAAGTCGAACTCCTTCCACTGCCGCAGGTCCGTCTGCCCGTTGTCGAGCTTGAACTCGCGGACCCGGATCGGCCGGTCGCCGCCGATGTGCGGCGGGGTCTCACGGAGGAGCTGCGGCGGCACCTGCCCGTTCTGCGGCAGGCTGTCCCGGAAGTGCTGGCTGCCCGGCGTCCAGTTCTGCTGCCACGTGCCGTCCGCGGCCCGCCACTGCCGGTCCAGCCGGGTACTGCCGACGACCTCCACACCGGTCTTGTCGAACTCCGCGACCCGCCACTGGTTGCCGTCCTGCCAGGACTCGACGAACCGCCGCTCGTCCAGCATGTGCCGGTCCCGGATCAGGTTGCCCGCGGCATCGAAATCGCGGAACGAGTTGTCCCAGCTGATGCTCTCGTCGCTCGACCCCTTGAAGTGGAACCGGTCGCCCTCACGGCCCGCGATCGGTACGCCGGTGTGGTCGAGCTCCTGCCAGCGCCAGTGCGAGGAATCGGCCGCGCCGGTCGCGACGACGTACCGGTGGTTGCCGCCCACCGGCGCTGGGGTTTGGTGCGAAATGCCCACGAGATTGCCGTGCGCGTCCCGGTCCACCCAGATGTTCCGGTCGGTGCCGGGCTGCTGGAACTCGCGGACCACACCGCCCGGCCGGCTCTCCCGGACGACCGTCCAGCCGTGTCCGTCCAACTCGGCATAGTCGCGCCAGCCGTTGGTGTTGTCGAAGACCCGCCACCCGCTCTGATCGCCGGCCTTCCAGGGCGTCGTCGCGTTCAGGTACTGGTTCGCCGGCGGGGTCGCGTGGTCGCCGACCTTGAGCTCGGTACCGTCGTGCAGCTTGCCCTTCGAACGGACGAAGTCGCCGTTCACGTTCACGTCGACGACCGACTCGTCGGTGCCGACGTACCGGACGCCGCGGCCGGCATCGGCGCCATCGGTCTCCCAGCGGAAGATCTGGAACCGGTTGTCGCCGGAGATGTGCGCGACGCTGCCCGCGGTCGGCGGGTTGTCGAGGAAGTTCTGCCGGACCCAGATCGGCGGCCGCTGGTCACCCTGCCGGACGGTCTGCAGCAGTACGCCGCCGTCCAGCAGCTCGCCCTTGCCGACCGACTTCAGCTGCGGTGACTGGACCTCGAACTCGCCCGATCGGGTCGGGTGCGTGGCGCCAGGCTCGAGCTTGAACTCCTGGTACTGCCGGGCCTTGTCCGGGCCGTGCCAGGTGCCCCACTTCTGCTGGGCGACCCGGGTGACCTCGTTGCCGTTGTCGAGCACCCGGACGGTGTCGGTCCAGCCCTCGCCGATCGTCTCCAGCGTCCGGTCGCCGGAGCCGATCCGCAGTCCGTCGGCGTCGTACCGGTTCCAGGTCCACTGGCGGCCGGCCTTGATCGCCAGCACGTGGCCGGTGATCTCCTTCTCCGCCTTGCCGAGCGGCCCCAGCTCCTCGGCGATCGGGTTCGCGTACTTCTGCAGGCCTTGCTGGTAGTCGCGGACGACGTTGCCGTGGTGGTCGTAGTCCCGCCACGAGTTGCCGGCCGTGTCGACGTGCCGCTTGCCCCAGTTCGTCAGTACGCCGTTCGCGTCGTACGTCGCCCAGGTGGTGCGCCGGTCGAACCGGCCGTACCCGAGAGTGTCGGTCTTGCGGAAGCTGTCCAGGATCGTGCCGTCCGGGAGGAACCGCCGTTCGAAGACGTCGACCTCCTTGGCGGTCGAGCTCTGCAGGCGGATCCGGCCGTTGCCGAGGCCGACCACGTCGACCTTGCCGTGCTGGAAGCCGCCGGTCCCGTCGACGTTCGCGCCGTCCACCCGGCGCCACGTGTTGTCGGTGCGGTTAACGACGTACGTGAACTCGGTCGCCTGGCCGTTGCGGACCACCGGGAAGCCCTGCTCGGTCAGCGTGCCTTCGCGGGAGAACACGTGGAACTCGCCGTTCCGCGGTCCTCGTACGTTGATCTCGAGGCGTACGCCGCCCTGCGCGTCGACCGTGACGCGGTGCGGGGTCGGCACCGGTACGCCGTTGCGGTCCGTCCAGGTGACCGCGCCGTTCTGGTCCCGGGTGACGCGGGTGAGCCCGGCGCCGAGGGCGTGCCCGTCGAGGTCGGTGACCTCGCGGACGACGGCACCGTTCAGGTCGAAGACGTCGAAGCCGCCGGTACGGGTGACCGTGATCTCGCCGGCCGCGGCGTCGAAGGTGACCGTCCGGCCGGGGATCGGCTGGTAGTTGGCGTCCAGGCGTCGCGCGCCGGTCGGGGTGATCTCCAGGAAACCGTGTTCGCCGGGGAGATTCACGGCGTGGCCGTTCGCCTGGAACCCGCCGTCCGGGTCGTACGCGCGGTAGTTGCCGCCGTCAACGACCCGGTAGCCGCCGCCCTGGATGTGTTCGACCGTACGGCCGGCGCCGGCTGGGTCGTGCAGCGTGAGGTTGTGGTTGACGTCGTGGACGACGACCTGCTGGTTCCCCAGCGGGATCTGCCGGTCCAGGTAGGTTCCGGCGTCGTCGAAGGTGCGGGCGATGCCGTTCGCCTCGACGACCCGGAAGCCGCCACCTTCGAGGGTCGTGAGCCGGCCGGGCAGCTGAGCGCCGGCGTTGTCGACTAGCACCGGATCCATGCCGTGCGCGCGGTACAGGAACGTCTGGCCGGCGTGCGCGGGATCCGCGACCTGGATCCCGCTGCCGCGGTGGATGCCGGTCTGGTCGAACCACCGGACGTCACCGAAAGCGTTGTCGGACACCCGGAAATGCCCGTTTCCGAGGCGTTCCACCTGGGTGTTCGGAACCGGCGTACCGTGCAGGTCGGTCGCGTGCACCCCGCCGGTGCCGTTCGGCTCGGTGAACAGGTTCCCCTGCGGGTTGAACGGGTCCCGCAGTACGACGCCGTCGCCGAGATGGCCGCCGTCCGCGCCGTACCGCGCCGTCCGGCCCTGCGGACCGAGCACCCGGAACCTGCCGTCGGGCAGGTCGGAAACGCGCAGTTCGTTGCTCCCCGCAACATGCGGCCGGCCTTCGAGCGGCCGGACGATCCACTGGTCGCCGAACTGGCCTCCACCGATCTGCAGCCGGACGTCGAGCTGCTTGCCGTCGGCACCGAACCCGATCCCGTGCCGGCCGTCGGTGAGCACGAACCGGCCGTCGGGCATCTCCCGCAGGTGGGTGTTCGGGATCGGTACGCCGTGCTGGTCGACCAGGCGGGTGCCGCCGGGGAAGTTCTCGGTGAAGTGGTTGCCCTGCGGGTGGTCCAGCCGGATCCCGTCGCCGCGCAGTACGCCGTTCCCGTCGTACAGCTGGGTGCGGCCGTCCGGGCCGGTGAGCCGGAAACCGTTGTCGCCGAAGTCGTCGAGCGTGAGGTTGTGCGCGTTCGGGCCGGTGACGTGCGGCGTACCGCCCTCCGGCCGGATCACCACGTGGTTGCCGAACGCCCCACCGAGCGGGTGCTGCTGGATCTGCGGCAGCTGCACCGTGCGGACGATCACCGGTTCCTGGCCGCCGAGGACCTGGTCCCACGCGTGCGGGTAGCGCGTCATCATCCACTCGGCCTTCTGCTGCACGGTGGACATGGTGACGATGCGCTGGTCGGTCTTGGTCGCGTGGTCCGGGAACTTCTCCCGGAACCAGCCGGCGAAGTCGCCCCGGTTGTCGGTGTGCCCCACGGCGCCGTTGATATGCTGCACCGCCGCGCGCCGCCCCGGGCCGAGGTCGGCCAGCAGGTCGGTGATCGAGGCGGTCGGCAGCTTCTGCGTCGGGACGAGGTGTTTCAGGCCGTCCGGTACGGCGCGGAACTCGAACAGCAGCGCCTTCTCGCCGCCGATCACCGCGTCGTTGATGCCGTGGCCGGCGACCTCGCCGCCGCCCAGGATGTACAGCTTCGACTCGCGCCAGATCGTACCGTCGCCGATCTCCGGCAGCTCCCGGAGCAGCTTCAGCGTCGCGGCCCTGTCGACATCGGACAGGCCCTCGAGGACGACGTTCGGGCGGGTCCGCGGCAGGACGGCCCAGTCGTTCTTGACCACTGGGTCGGTCAGGCTGTGGAACGGCGAAGCGCCCGGATGCGCGCCGATCGGGATGCCGTGCTTGTCGACCTGCTTCGCGGTGAAGGTGATGATCGACTTCAGATAGGTGTACGCCGACTCGACCGCCGCGGGGTTGTCGAGGGTGGCGTGGTCGAGGTTCCGGACGGCGTCGTCGGTGCGGAACTCGGGGTTGTACCAAGGGTTCTCGCGGAGCAGTTTCAGCTCGTCGGTGGTGGCGAACTCGGTGGCCTTCACGCCCACCGTCAGCTGCTGACCGCCGAGCGGCATCGTGACCGAGCCGAGGTCGTCCAGCTGCATGCCGCTGCCGCCGCCGATCGCATGCCGCCCGTTGGTGATCTCCAGGCGGAACCGCCCGTCCGGGCTGGTGATCGACTCCATCGCCTGGTGGTTCGCGGTGTTCAGACGGCTCTTGAAGGTGTCGAGCAGGAACTGAGTCGCGTCGTCGCGGAGCGCGATCCCGGCCTGGTCTCCCACGCGCGACGGGTAGTTGACGAGCTCGACCGTGTGCGTGGTCCAGTTCCCGCCGCGTGCGGTCGGCAGGTCGCCCGGGTTGCGGTAGATCCCGGTGCTCATGTCCTTGGTCACCATCACCAGGGACTCGTCGGTCTCCACGTTCTTCACGAACGCGAACACCCGATGCGACCCCTCCGGCATCGCGACCACAAACCCACCGAGCTCACTCTCGGTCCCGAACGAAGCACTATCAAACTTCTTCCCAAACTCAGGAGCCACCACCCGCTGCGGCCGCACCGGCAGCGGCGCCCCATGCCCAGCCCCACCAACCCCCGGCGGCGGGGGCGGAACGGGCGCATGCCCAGACCCCAGATGCGGAGGAGGCGGCGGCACAAGCTGCCCCGCCAAAGGCGGCGGCGGAGGCGGCGGAGCCGCGTGCGCGGTGGGCTGGGGTGTGGGGGTGGTGTGGGTGATGGGTGTTGTGGGGGTGATGTCTTCCAGGTCTGGGGTGGTTCGGCCGGTCATGCCGCCTACCAGGCGGGGGCGGTCCTTGAGGGACTGGTCGAGGAGGGTGCGCAGCTGGGTTTGGATGTCGGCGACCGACATACCGGGGTGCTTGGTCTCGAAGGCGGTCTTCGCCTGGTTGAGGTTCTCCTGGGCCTTCCACAGGTTGATGAACTTCTTCGCACCCACCGGCGGACCGTCCGACGGCCCGTCCGCACGATGCCCGTACAGCCGTACGTCGTGAATCGCCGCGTCCACCTGCGCCTGCGCGCGCTCCACGTTCACGAAGTCGTCCATCTTCGCGCCAACCGCCGCGTCGGTCTCCCCGGGCGACCGGAACACCTCGAACCGCGCCGCGAAGTCGTCGTCCCACGCCTTCGCGATCCCCGTCCCCTTGCCCGGTACCTGATCCCACGACGCCGGCTTCGGCATCGACATGAACGCGTCGTTGTTGTGCAGCACGTTCCCGCGCAGATCGGTCGCCAGGTTCGAGAACTGCTGCCCACTCCACGTCTTGTCGAACTTGTTCGCCCCGTCCGCGGTCCAGATCACCCGCACCGAGTCGTCCTGCGGATTCCGCAGTACCGAGATCGTCAGCTCGTCCACCGACCCCGGCTTGCCGACGTGCACGGTGTGCGACAACCCGTCCACACTCGTCGTCGCCCGAGTCGTCACGTCCTCCAGCCCCTCGAACCCGCGCAGCCCCGGCGTCTCGAACGACTTCACGAAGTCCCCGAACGCCGACTCCGACGAGATCCCCGGCCACTTCGCGGTGATCACCTCGTCGAACTTCGACGCCGGGATCGGCTCGGCCTTGACCGGGATGATCCGGTGCCCGTTCTCGACGATGTCCGGCCCGGTCCGCGTGAACGTGGCCGGACCGAGCGTGATCTCCCACTGGTCCTGGTTCCACGCCCTCGCCTCGCCACCACCCGGGTGGTACCCCTCCGGGTACGACATCGCCAGCTTGCCGTGGTTCGGCGGTACGTCGACCTTGAACACGACCCGGTTCGAATCGACCCCGTTCTTCGCCCACTCGTCCTGGAACTTCAGCGTGCTGGACGTCGAGATCGGCAACCGCTCGACGAACTCGTCGGCCTGCGCGCTCAACGGATCCATCGACACCCCGCGATACACGGTGATGTGATCCGCGGCCCCCTTGAACTGCAACTCGCGAGCAACCGTGTCGAAGTTCTTCACCTTCGCGACCAGCGTCCCGTCGGCGAGCGAGGACGGGTTCACGTACCCACCGAATCCGCGCTTGGACGTGAACGACCCGCCCATCACGTCCTTCATCAGATTCTCGACCGCCTTGTTGCCGGCCGCCTCGGTGAGATGGGTGCGGGACAGGTCGACCTGCGCGTTCCAGCGGGCCAGGTCGTCGCCCGCGAGGTGCGGCGGCGGCACGGGCCGCACCAGGTCGTCGGTGGCCGTCGTACCGATCCCGTGGAACGAGCCGTCGCGCCCGTACCGCAGCGGTCCGTGCGGCGACGCCACCACCAGGCCGTCCTCGGTGACCTTCACGGAGTACTTGCCGTCGGCAACGCCGCTGTCCAGGTTCCCGAGCTTGCCCTCCAGCGACACCGGCCGGCCATCGAAATGCCCGCCGTGCAACGCGAACGACTCGCCCACATGGTTGGCCCGCCCACCGAACCCGAGGCTGTAGGTCCAGGTGTGTGACCCGTCGGAGATCGTCAGCGTCTTACCAACCACCGTCGAGGTGAAGTCGTCCGCCCCCGGCCCGTGGACGTGTACCTGCGCACCGTTGACGTCGAACTTCAGACCGGCGTGCCCCGGTACGTCGTACGTCATCGTCCGCGCGCCGCCGAGCAGCCGCGGCCGTACGCTCAGCGACTCCTTCGTCAGGTCGTCGAGCTGCTGCTGCAGACCGTCGACGCCGATCCCGTGCTTCCCCTCGAACGCGTTCTTGGCCAGGTCGAGGTCGTGCTGCGCGCCGTGCAGGTCGAGGTGCACCTGGTCGCCGACCGACGGCGCGTTCGACGGCCCGTCCACCCGGTCGCCGTGGATCGCGACGTTCTCCTGCGCGATGTGCAGGTTGTTCTGGGCCTGCTGGACCCGGGTGAAGTCGTCCAGCTTCGCGTTCACCGCGGCGTCGGTGTCGCCGGGCTTGCGGAACACGCCGGCCTTCGCGGCGAGGTCGCTGTTCCAGGCCGCGTTCAGCGACTGGTTCTCCAGCTTCCCGTTCGCGGTGTAGTGCCAGGACATCCCGTCCTTGCCCAGCACGTGCACGCCGCCGGTGTCGAGCGCGCGGATCGTGACCTGGTCCGGGATCGCGCTGCCGTCCAGGTTGGTGATCCGGAACCCGCCGTCCGGCTGCTTGATCAGCACGCGGTCGTCGATCCGCGCGAGCCCGTCCGCCTTGGTCAGCCGTACGCCGTGATCGACGACGACGCCATTCGGGTCGAAGCGGGTCGTCACCCCGGTCGAGGTGTCGGTGAACCGCAGCCCGCCGCCGTTCAGCGGGTCGAGCCGCCCGTTCGGGCCGCCGCCGTGCAGGTTGAACTGGGTGACGCCGCCCTCGAACCGCTCGACCTTCACCACGATCCCGGGGTGGTCGGGCAGTCCGTTCAGCGGGATCTCGCTCCGGCCCGGGCTGAACGTGTGCGGAGCGACCTGCTGCTGCGGCGGTACGTCGGTCTTCGGCACGTTCACCGGCTGTACGTGGGCGGTCGGCGGCGTCGCGACGTTCTGGACCCCGGTGAACGTCGGCGTCTCGGTCCGGAGGTTCGCCGGGCTGACCATCTTCAGGTCGGCCGGTCCGCCGGTGACCAGGTCGAGTGCCGCGTTCACGCGCTCCACGGCCGGCGGGCTGACCACGTGACCGCCGTTCGTCGCGGCCGGCGCCGGCGGCCGGGTCAGCTCGTCCAGCGACAGCCGCAGGTGGTTCGCCTGGAAGCCGTGCGACACGCCCTCGTTGATCGAGGTGGTGATGTGCGGCGAGATGCTGGTCGTGGTGTTGTTCCGCAGGCCGGAGTTGACCAGGTCGCCGATACTCGTCGACTGCGGCGTGGACACGTGCAGCGAGCCGATGTTCGTGACCGGCGGCGTCACGTTCATGCCGCCGTTCAGATGGGTCAGCGACGTCGAGGTGGTCGGGATCTGCACGTTCCCGGTCACCCCGTTGACGCCGTGGATACTGTTCACGGCGGGCTGCCCGATGTTCGCCGACGGGATGTTCGTGAGGTTGGTACCGGCGGTCGAGGGCACGTGGACGCCGCCGGGCGTGACCACGGTCTCCAGGTTCACGCCGTGCCCGAGGTTGGTGTTCATCGGCGGCAGGTGCAGATCCTCGAACGCCTTGCCGGCGGTGATCCCGGACTCGGTCGCGAACCCGAACTGGTTGATCTTCACGTCCGGCTTCAGCGGCGGCGGCGCGATCATCTCCTGGAAGAACACCTTCGTGTTCTCCAGGAACGTCAGCTTCGGCGTGTTGATCGGTACAGCGCTGATCGTGTGGCCGAGCGCACTCACCATCGGCAGGCCGAACACGTGCTGCCCGGCGAGACCCCGCCCGAACACGCCGACCTTCAGCGCCTGCGTGAACGCCTGGAAGTCCGTCATACCGAGCGCCTTGAAGGCCCGGATCTCGTCCGCCGCCACCGGCAGGAACAGCCGGGTCCACTGCAGGCCGCCGAAGTGCGCGGAGATGAACTGCTTGCCGCCGTTCCAGACCGTGCCGAGGCCCCTGCCGACGGCGCTGAACCCGCGAACGATGGTGGCCGGCAGTTGCGTGAACGCCGTACCGAACTTGCCCAGCGCCCCGAGCGTGATCGAGCCGAAGTTCGCGCCGAAGTTGCCGACCGAGACCGCGAAGTTGCGAATGTTCGAGGCGACGAACAGGCCGGTCTCCCGGATCGAGAGGGTGACCAGCATCGGCATCCCCTTCAGCCCGGTCATCATCTTGAACAGGAAGTCCTTGCTGAAGATGGTCCGGAAGCTGCTGGCGAGGCCCTTGGCGCCGGCGCTGATGCCCTTCGCGATGCCCTTGATGATGCTGAAGATCGGCAGCGCCTTGGTGGTCGGCGCGATCAGGCCGAGACCGGCCAGGAACAGGTCGAGGAACGACGCGTCACCGTTCGCGACGTCGACGATGGTCTTGATGAACAGTGCCAGGTTGACGCCGAGCGCGAGCAGCGCGATCGGGCCGCCGAAGATCAGCGCCGGGATGATCAGGATGATCGCCAGCCACTTGAACGCCTCCCAGAACGCCTCGCAGGAGGAGATCGGCAGCTGAATGTCGGAGACGCCGTTGATCTTCCCGGCGTACGTCGACGCCTGGTCGGACTGGTCCCGCCCGGCCTGCTGGGCGATGCCCTTCTGGGCGTCCCGCTCCGGGTCGTCCTCCTTCAGGCCGCGGCCGGCCGCCAGTGCGGCGTCGGCCTTGCGCTGCTGCTCCTCGACCACGCCCCGCCAGTCCCGCAGCGCCTGCGCCGAGGTCTCGAACGCGTTCGCCACGTCCTCGACATGCCCACGCAACCGGTCGTCCACCTTGCCGCGCAAGGCGTCGGCGGCCTGACCGACGAACACGCTGTCGTTGTTGGTGTTCATCACCGACTGGATGGCGTTGAAGATGTCCCGCGCCTTGCCGCCGAGCTTCTGCAGCACCTCGGCCAGCTGGCCGATGGTCTCCGGCTCACCGGGGGTCGGGTCGCCACCGAGTCCGATCGCGTCCCAGTCGCTCGGCCGTGGCATCCACCCTCCCTGGTGATCCGGTCCTCCGTACTGACCACGCGCGACCACCCGCCGAGGTTCAGATCCGAGTGAACCTGATCCCGGGGTCGAGCGTGGTCAGGGTGGAGCCGTCGCGTTCAAGGAGGCGCTGTGCCGGACAAGCTGAAGATGAACTACAACCTGCTGAACGACGCCAAGCGAAACCTTGAAGACCTGGCGAACAACATCGAGCCGACGCTGAACGACAGCCTGTTCAGCACGCTGGCCGGGCAGGACAGTTCGAGCGTCCTCGGCAGCAGCGACATCGACCTCGCGATCACCGACCTGCACACGAACGCGCAGGGCACGATGACCAAGGCCGAGAAGGGCCTGAAGGAACTGGCCAACTCGTTCGGGTCGGTCGGTGAGGCGTTCCTGCAGTTCGACGCCGAGATCGCCCAGGGCATGAACGTGACCAACAGCAACCTGGCGCTGTCGAACTGGCAGCGGCAGAAGGACACCTGGGACTACTACCAGGCCCACAAGAGCGAGTGCGAGAACCTCCCGGCCGGTCAGAAGGCGCCGGACTTCTGCAGCGCCACCGATCCCGGGCAGCAGCCGCTCGACCAGACCATCACGACCGACCGCGGCAACATCCACACCCACCTGACCCTCGACGACAAGGGCAACGTGGTGAAGGAGGAGACCACGGTCACATACGACGGAAAGACGTACACGTCGACGTCGACGTACACCGAGGACAAGCACCACGTGATCACCGACAGCACGTATCCGGACGGCAGCACGGTCCACGACGACACGCACCTGAAGGACGACGGCAGCAGTACGACGACCACGACCAGCACCGACTCCGACGGCAAGAAGGACACCAGCGACGTGGCGCTGAAGGGCGACGGCAGCGGGACGAAGCACTCGACCGACAGCGACGGCACCGTCCACGACTACACCCGCGGGCCGGACAACTCCGACGGCACCTCGGCCGACTGGGTCGAAACCCAGGACAGCATCGACCGCAACACCCCGGACGACACCTACATCCCGGTTACCTACTGAAAGGCAGCGCAGTCATGGCGTACGACGGCATCAACCTCGAGTACGGCAAGATCACCGAGGTCGCCAACCTCCTGCACAACGCACACGAACAAATCGTTCCGCTGATCGTCAACCTGCGCAACAAGGTCAACCACCTGGTCGAGGACGGCCTGGTCTTCAAACAGTCCAGCGAGGTAATCCGCAACACCTACAACCAGTTCGACACCAGCCTGAACCTCGCCGTCAAGGGCATCGAAGACTTCAAGGAAATGTTCAACAGCATCATGAAAAACGCCGAAGACTTCGACAAGGGCATCAGCGACAGCCTCAACCAGAAGAAGTAAGAGAAAGGATCTGCTGAGCCCGCGGTCCGGTTTGGCGCGCTGGCGACAGTCAGCCCGCCAAACTCTGCAGTCACCGCGGTCTGCCTCGATGACGAGTGGTCGAGAGAGGGTTCGGGCTTCCGCTGTCCGCGCGGACCCGGTCGTGTGGTTACCCGCTGAAGGCGGTCGCCAGGTCCGCCCATAGCTCTGCCAAGACCTCGGTGCGTTCGGTGAGCTGATCCAACGGCATCCAGGCGTCCTCTTCGCCGGCGTGGAACTTGCGGTACGCCTCGGCATTGAAACGAGCCGCAACCTCCGACGCTCTCCGCGCCGCGACTGCAACTTCGGCACGGCTGAGCTGCCCACGGACAGCCGCCATGAACGTACCCTCGGCCTGCGCGTACTCCTCGGACAATCGCTCCAGGTCGGACTTCATCCGAACATTCTGTCCGGCGGACCTACGAAACGCGCTCATCTGCCGCGATCCGCGCTCCCGGACTGTCGCAGACCACCTGCCGGACGAGTGTCGCGCATCAGTCGACGCGGAGCAGCTGTGCCGGACCGGGATGGTTACTAGTGGTCGCGTGCCCTGGCGTGGAGATCGTCGCTGACACGCCGACCTGCTCAGACACTCACTGCTGGGTTTTGAGGATCGTGAGAGGTACCTGCACGGGGATGGGGGTGGAGGCGGGGCCGGTGGTCCAGGCTCGGCCTTGGCGGGGGGTGCTGCGGGTGATGTTGGCGCCTAGGCGGACGCCGATGAGTTCGCCGTCGCTGAAGGAGCGGGCCTCCAGCAACAGTCCGCGGCGGGCTCGGCGGGCGGCGCCGGCCCAGCCGCTCATGCCGGACTGGAAGCCGTCGGTGGTGGCGCCGAAGATGAGGGCCAGGCCCTGGTCCCGGCCGGAGACCACGATGTCCTTCAGGAGTTTGTCGGCGGCGGCGGTCATGATCAGGTCGGCGTCGTCGATGACGACCACCTTCGGGCCGGCCGGCAGATGATCCAGCGCACGTCGCAGTACGTCGTCTGCGGGGTCGGCCTGGTCCATCAGCAGGACGTGCGGGTGCCGGGCCAGCATCCGCAGCGGTGACTCGCGGGGGGTGATCACGACCAGCGAGGAACCGCCGGCCAGCAGCGAAACCGCCAAGCAGGACAGGGCATTGCTCCGGCCAGAACCAGGCGAGCCGAGGACGGCGTACGACGAACCGACGCCGGCGAGGTCCACCCCGACGGCACTGACCTCGTCGCCGCCGATGCCGATCAGGCCCCACTGCGGCCGGCGTTCCGCGTCGCCGACGTGCTCGTACGCCTCGGAGAACTCGATCGACGACGGCAGCTCCGCCAGCTGGAACGGCCGTCGCGCGGGCGGCACCTTCGCGTCCCGCTTCGTCGCCGCGGCGGCGATCGCGCTGATCGCGTCCACCTGCTCGGCACCGCCACCGGCGGCGAGTACGGCGACCTGCGTCTCGGTCCCGGTCAGTACGTGCCAGCCGCGCCCGGGCAGCACGATCGACGGGATCTTCACCCGCAGGCCGACGCCCTGGTAGTCGGTCCGGTCCGCCTGCCGGAGCAGGAGTTTGTGGTCGTTGTGCGACGCCAGCCGCCCGCCGAGCAGCGACCGTTCGGAGGTGGCGATCACGTGCATCCCCAGACCGGCACCCTCACGGAGCAGCCGCATGACGTCCTGCAGCAGGTGGTTGTGGTCGCTGTCGTCCAGCGTGGCCGCCAGCGCGTCCCAACCGTCGATGAACACCAGCACATGCGCAGGCCGCTCGCTCTTCGGCAGTGCCTTGCGCAACTCGTTCAGCCCGGTCGCGTTGTGCTTGCCGGCCAGCTCCTGCCGCTCGCTGAGCTCCTGGTTCAAGCGCCGCAGCAGCCGGGTCATCCGTTCCATGTCGTGCCGCGAAACGACCGCGCCACAGTGCGGCAGCCGCTCCAGCGGCGCGAGTCCGCCGCCTGCGGCGTCGATGCCGTAGATGTGGACGTCCGCGATGCTCAGGTTCTTCGCCGCCGAACCGGCCATCGTCCGCAACGTCTGGGTCCGCCCGGACCGCGGCGCCCCGATCACGTACAGATGACCGAACGTCTCGAAGTCCAGCCCGGCGACCCGCTGCTGCTGCAACGCCGGGATGTCTTCCAGCGCGTACGGCGCGAACATCGGCGTCTCGCTGGTGTCGGGTAGTTCGTCGAGCAGGATCTGCTGCCCGAGCGCGGGCTTCCACGGCTGCGGCTGTACGGCGAAGTCCGGCAACTCGGCCGCCGCCGCACGCAAGGCCTGCACGAGCGCCTGCAGATCGGTCGGCGCCGGCGCGGTGGGCGTACTCGCCTCGACGTCGTCGTCCTCGCGGTCGACCGCCCGGCCGAGGTCCGACCACGGCAGCTCCGTGACCTGCACCGCCGCGGGATCAACAGGCCCTTCCGGCTCTTCGGTACCGGAAGACCGCTCGGCCCCGACCCACGCGGTCTGGAACAGGTCCGCCAGCCGCGGACCGCGCCGGATCAGCGCCCGCCCCGGGATGCCCGGGCTGATCGACGCAGCTTCGTTCACGTCGACCACGTCCTGGCTCTCGGACTGGTCGGTGACGCGGAGCGCGATCCGCAGGTTCGTGTTCGCCCGGATGTCACCGGTCACCACACCGGCCGGCCGCTGGGTCGCCAGAATCAGGTGGATCCCCAGCGAACGACCGCGCTGCGCGATCCCGATCAGCCCCGGGACGAAGTCCGGAATCTCCCGCACCATCGCCGCGAACTCGTCGATCACCAGCAGCAGGCGGGGCAACCGCGCCAGCTCCGGATTCGCGACCCGCTTCGACTGGTAGTCCGGCAGGTCCTTCGCGTCGGCGGCGGCCAGGATCCGCTCCCGCCGCCGCAGCTCCGCCTCCAGCGACTCCAGCACCCGTTCGA
Organism: Kribbella sp. NPDC059898; assembly: GCF_042730855.1. Taxonomy (NCBI): domain Bacteria; kingdom Bacillati; phylum Actinomycetota; class Actinomycetes; order Propionibacteriales; family Kribbellaceae; genus Kribbella; species Kribbella sp. NPDC059898. The sequence goes on along the minus strand of NZ_JBHWKR010000001.1, from coordinate 726,221 downwards.
CCAGGTGCGCGTCGAGGTCGGTCACCATGCCCAGCGTGTGCGGCAGCCCCGCGCACTCCTTGAACGCGCTGCCGCCCTTGTAGTCGACGAGGACGAAGGTCAGCTCGTCCGGACGGTTCGCGACCGCGAGCGACGCGACCATCGTCTGCAGGAGCTCCGACTTGCCGGATCCCGTCGTACCGGCGATCAGCCCATGGGGGCCATCGGCAACCAGATCGACAACGAACTTCCCGTCGAAGTCGGAGCCGAGGACGAACGACGTACTCGCCGGCCGCCGCTGCCACCGGGCCAGCAGGTCGGTCGGCTCCGGCGGCTCCAGGTCGAGTTCGTCGAGCAGCTTCACCGTCTTCGGCAGACCGGCGTCGTGGTCCGGGCTGACGTCCCGAACCGGCGCCAGCGACCGGGCGATCTGCTCGCACCACTCCGGCGTCACCAGGTCCGCGCGAACGTTCCGCTGGTCCGGAATCCCCGGCCGCCGGACGAGCAGCGTGTCGTCCTCGGCCAGCACCACGCCGCTGCACTCCTGCGGCAGCAGCCGCTCGTCACGATCCAGGCAGACCGAGTACACCCCGACCGCGGGCCCCTCGGTCAGCACCTGCACGAACCCCGGTACGTCGCGCAGCCGCCGCGACCCGTCCGCGATCACCATGACCTCGTACTCGAGCATCGGCTCCCGCTCGGTCGAGGCCTCGGCCCGCCGGTGCCGTCCCTGGATCTGCGACACCAGCTCGCCGACCCGCGCCGCCGTCGTGGTCTCGTCGTTCGCGATCAGCACAGCCGCGGGTCCCTTGCCCGGGCGCAGCTGCGGCAGCCACCGCACCCAGTCCCAGTCCGTGGCGTCGTCGGATTCCGCCAGTACGACGATCCGCAGCGACTGCGGCGAATGCAGTACGGCGGCCTGGATCGTCAGCCACCGCGCCAACGCACGCACGGAAGCAGCCTCGCCCGCGATACCGAGAACCCCGTGGTTGCGCAGCGGTACGGCGATCGGCGCGTCCGGGATGGTCCACCGGATCGTCCGGTGGTTCTCCTCCCGGCCCTGGTCGTCGAGCTCCTTCAGCGACTCCTGGTCCGCCGTACCGACCCGCAGCAGCAGGTAGTCCGGGTCGTGCCGGCGGCGTTCCCACAGCCGGCTGCCCGGCCGGGTCGCCAGCTGCGCGATCCGGACCGGGTCCGGCGCGGTCAGGTTCCGGATCACCCGCTCCCGGGCGACCGCGACCGCGATCTCCTCGTCGAGCGCGGCCTGCCGGGCGAAGTACAGCTTGCGGGCCTTGATGTGGTCCAGCCGGTTGCTCTTGCGGCTGGAGAAGAAGTTCATCCCCATCATCAGGGGGCTGACCAACGTGAAGACGAGGAAGTAGTACGAGTTGAACAGCCCGACCATCACCAGCCCGAGCACCAGCGGCATCAGTACGACGGGCCACGGGAACGGCCGGTTCTGCGGCGGCGGTGGCGGTGGCGGCAGCCGGAGCTTCTCCTCGTCGAGGTGCGGCGCGAGCCGCGGCGGCCGGTTGTAGTCGAGCCCGAAGCCGTCGTCGGCGACCCGGATCGCGGCGATCGGCTCGATGTCGCCGCAGCAGCGCAGCAGCATCGGACCGACCACGAGGTCCTCGTCCGGCGGCCACACCCGCACCTGCCCGACGGGCACCGTGCCCGGGTCGACGACCCGCTGCGCCGGTTCCGGTCCGGGCATCGGCTCGTCGTCCTGCGGCCGGATCGCGCTGGTCGCCGCGTCGTCCTCGGGCGGCCCGATCCGCCGGTTCGAGACCGCGCCGCCGACGTCCTCGGTCCGGTGCCAGTACGCCTCGCCGCTGGCGCCGACGGTGATCCACAGCCCCCGCCTGGGTACGTCGTCGCCCTCGAGCCGGATCGCGCACTGCGGGTCGGCGCCGATCTCGTGGCTGCCCGGCCCGACCCGCCACACCCGCCCGGCCCGCGGCCCGGAGACGGCGTGCAACTCCACGACGGCGGTCGCGTGCCCGGACGGGGCGCTCTGCAGCAGGTCGGGTACGTCGACCGGCCCGCCGAGGCCGATCACGCCGCCTTCGCGGACCCCGGACTTCGCGAGCGTGGTCGAGGGGTCGAGACGCTTGCGGCCGAGGAACAGCGTCGTACCGGGTCTGCCGAGTCCGTCGGCGAGACCGGCGACGGACAGGCCGCGGGGTATCCGGACGAGCTGGTCGGCCCGGGCGCCGGACCGCGAGTCGACCGTGGTCAGGTTCAGCTCCACGAGGCGGCCTTCCCGTCGGTCACCGCGGACACACCCACCGAACCGGCCGGCGTTTCGAGATAGCCCAGCTCGTCGGTGGTCACCGTCTCCGGGCTGAACGGTACGCCGCTCTCGAACTCGTGCGGTGGCAGCCGCCGGATCGTCCGCGCGACGGCCTTTGCCAACGGCAAGGGATCGATCCGCAGCCAGGTCGCGCCGCCGTGCAGCCGCAGGGTCTGGTCGGGCAGCGCCTCCAGCAACCGGCTGCTGCCGCGCGCGACGCCCAGGGTGAGCATCCGGCGCCCGGCCGGCAGCGGCCCGGCCAACGGCCCGGCGCCGACGACGAACCAGGCCCCGAGCCGCCGCGCGGCCTCCGCCAGCGGCATCCCGTCGTGCCGCGGATGGATGCCCTCGGCAACTTCGATGGCGCCCACCGGCAGCCGTACGTCGAGCTGCGCGGCCAGCGCCTGTACGACGGAGCGGGCCGTCCGGTCGACGCCGTACACGGACAAGGTCCGCGGGCCGGAGAGCAGGTCCAGCATGATCACCGTCGTACCCTCGGAGTCGATTCCGGCGCAGACCAGCAACGGGAGCTCGCGGACCGACCCGGTCTCGGGGACGGCGGCGCGCGGGATCCACCACAGCCGCGGGTCCAGCGGGTCGGCGCTCCACGGGGCCGGCGGCTCGAGCTCGGACATCCCCACGAGCAGTACGCCGATCCGCTCCTTGGCCAGCGCGACGGCGTACGGCGCCATGCCCGGGGTGACGGCGGCCGCGGCGACGATCGCCTGCTCGGCGGCCGACCACGCGGTGCGGTCCCGCAGGACCGAGGTCAGCAGGCGGAGGCGCCGCTTGTACCGGCGGCGGGCCGCGATCGGCTCGGTGAACGCGGCGACCGTCCGCCGGGTCTCACGGCGGATCCAGCGGAGCAGCCGCTTCCAGCCGCCGAGCTTGCGGACCAGCAGGTTGACCAGGATCACGACCAGCAGGACCACACCGATATAGCCCAGAACTCCACGAACACCACCACCACCGAAAGCAGTGCTCATGCAGCGGCTCCCGCCCAGTCCGTCCGGCTCAGTTCGGCCCGGAGTTGCCGGACCGCGTTGTGCGCGCGCGACTTCACTGTCCCGATCGGGACACCCAGCGCCGCGGCGACCTCCTCGCCGGCATGTCCGAGCAGATGGACCCGGGCCACCACTTCGCGGTGCGCGGGCGACAGCCCTCGCAGTACGTCGACCAGCACCCGCCGGTCGATCACCTGCTCGGCCGGATCCGGCTGGCTCACCGGCTCCTCCAGTTCGCCGGCGCCGAGGCCGACCGGGACCGCCCGGCCGGACCGGCGGTGGTGGTCGACGACCAGGTTGCGGGCGACCCGGAACAGCCACATCCGCACCGGCCGGTCCTGCCAGTCGATCCGGTCGGCCAACTGCCACGCACGCAGCAGCGTCTCCTGTACGACGTCCTCGACGGCGTGACTGTCCCGGCCGAGAATGCTGGTCACGTAGCGGCGGAGACTGTCCCGCTCCGCCAGACAGAGCTCCATGACGGTGGTCCGGCACGCGCGCTCGTCGATCATGGGTCTCCCTCGGGGCGATGCTGCAGCGGAGAACCTGGCTCGGCTCAAAATAAGTTGAGAACGCTCTCATGGCAACGCCGGTGGATGAACACTCAGCAACAATCTGATCTCATGCAGTGATCGCGGTCACGTTTTGGCGCACCGTTTGACGCCGGGGCGGTGCCGGGGTGATCCTCGGCAGCAGACACGCCTTCGCCCTTCCGTCCCAGAGCCCAGGAGTACGTCGTGCGGTCACGCCGATCCCCCGGTTCGTCCCGTTTCTCGGACACCTTCGCCAGCCGTCCGGGGCTGCCCCGGATCACCCGGCTGCCCGACCGGCGCGCCTGGTCGACGACCGCGGTGGTCGCCGCGCTGATCGGCGGCATCGCGATCGGCGCCTCGTCGATCGCCGGCGGCGGTTCCGGGCCGACGTACACCACCGACGTCGCCTACGTGCCGCAGAGCCGGCCGACCGTGACGCCGACGGTGACCGTCACCCCCGACCCCGAGCAGGTGGCGGGGCCGACGAAGACGATGACGGTGAAGGGCGATCCGCAGCAGGTCGTGAAGACCGTGATCATGCCGGGCGTCACGGTCACGCTGCCGCCGGCCACGGTGACCGCGAAACCCCCGCTGGCCGGTACGCCGCCGACCGCTACCGTCACCGCCACCACGACCGCCACGGCGACAACGACGGCGACGAAGACCGCAACTGCCCGCACCACGGCAACGACGACCGCGACCACGACCGTCACCGCGAAGCCGCCCGCGCGGACCAACGACTCGAACACCGGGAAGCCGCCGGCAGCGGCCGCCGCGCCGATCGCGTTGCAGAGCGACCAGAGCAACCGCTGCATCGACGTACCGAACGCTGCCGACGGCATCGGTCACGACGGAACGCCCTTGCAGGTCTGGGACTGCGGCGGCAACGCGGCCAACCAGCAGTGGGTCTTCCAGCCCGACGGCACGGTCCGCTCGATGGGTCTGTGCATGGACCTCGCGTGGGCGTCGACCGCCGACGGCACTCAGGTGCAACTCGTCAACTGCAACGGCGGCTGGGCACAGAAATTTGCCCTGAGCAACAACAACGAACTGGTCAACCCGAGCGCCGGCAAGTGCGTGACCGCCGATGCCGCCGGCAACGGCGGCCGGTTGACGCTGCGCGGCTGTAGCGGCAGCGCCAACCAGAAATGGCACAAACCCTAGAAAGCGTAGGGGTACGGCGACCAGTCGGCCGGGCGCTTCTCGAGGAACGAGTCGCGACCCTCGGCGGCTTCGTCGGTGCCGTAGGCGAGCCGGGTCGCCTCGCCGGCGAACAACTGCTGCCCGACCAGCCCGTCGTCGATCTGGTTGAACGCGTACTTCAGCATCCGCTGCGCGGTCGGCGACTTCGCGCAGATCTTCTTGCCCCACTCGAGCGCCACCGTCTCGAGCTCGGCGTGCGGGACGGCCTTGTTCACCATGCCCATCCGGTACGCGTCCTCGGCCGAGTACTCGTCGCCGAGGAAGAAGATCTCCCGCGCGAACTTCTGCCCGACCTGCCGGGCCAGGTACGCCGACCCGAACCCGCCGTCGAACGAGGCCACGTCCGCGTCGGTCTGCTTGAACCGCGCGTGCTCGGCGGACGCCAGCGTCAGGTCCGCGACCACATGCAGGCTGTGCCCACCGCCTGCGGCCCAGCCGGGTACGACGCAGATCACGACCTTCGGCATGAAGCGGATCAGCCGTTGTACCTCGAGGATGTGCAGCCGGCCGGCCCGCGCCGGGTCGATCGACTCCGCCGTCGTGCCCTCGGCGTACTTGTACCCGTCCTTGCCGCGGATCCGCTGGTCGCCGCCGGAGCAGAACGCCCAGCCGCCGTCCTTCGGCGACGGGCCGTTGCCGGTCAGCAGCACGCAGCCGACGTCCGACGACATCCGCGCGTGGTCCAGCACCCGGTACAGCTCGTCCACGGTCTGCGGGCGGAACGCGTTCCGCACCTCCGGCCGGTTGAACGCGATCCGCACCACACCGGCGTCGACCGCCCGGTGATAGGTGATGTCGGTCAGCTCGAAGCCGTCCACCTGTTTCCAGGCCGACGGGTCGAAGATCTCGGAGACAGTCACCCCCGGAGAATAGCCGTGCTCTCCCGCAGGACGACTTCGGCCTTGAAGGTCTCGGTGGTCGGCTCGCCGCCCTCGACCGCCAGTTCCAGCGCCCGGCGGCCCATCTGCTCCAGCGGCAGCCGTACGGTCGTCAGCCCCGGCCACACGTCCCGCAGCGTCGCGATGTCGTCGAACCCGGCGACACCGAGCTCCGCCGGTACGTCGACGCCGCGGTCGCGGAGCGCGGACATCGCGCCGACCGCCATCACGTCGTTCACCGCGAACACGCAGTCCACGTCGGTCTTCCGTTCGAGCAACTGTTCCGCGGCGGCGTACCCGCCGTCCCGGGTGAACTCACCGGCCTCGACCAGAACCGCCTCCAGCCCCGCCTCCGCCAACCCGGCCACGAACCCGTCGCGCCGATCGCGTGCGGTGGCGAGGGTAACCGGTCCGCCCAGTACGGCGAACTTCCGGTAGCCGAGCCCGACCAGCGCACGGGCCAGGTCCGCCGACCCGGAACTGTTGTCCGGCTCAACGGTGTGCGCGGGCATCCCGGACTGGCTGACCAGCGCCAGACCCGCGCCGGAGTTGAGGAAACTCTCCACCTCGGTCGCGGTCCGCGCCAGGCTGTCGGCGTCGGTACGGCGGCTGCCGATCATCACCGCGGCCCGGGCCCGCTGCGCCCGCAACGACGACAGGTAGGCGATCTCGCGGTCGCTGTCGCGGAACGTACTGGCCATCATCACCAGCAGCCCGCGCTCGTCCGCGGCGCGCATCACGCCGTTCGCGATCGCGGCGAAGTACGGGTCCTCGATGTCGTGGACGAGGATGCCGACCACGTTGGTTGACGACTTCGCCAGCGCCTGGGCCTGCGCGTTCGGCGTGTAGCCGAGATCGTCGGCCGCGGCCTTGACCCGTTCCTGCAGTTCCGGACGCGGGACGCGGTCCCCGCCGTTCAGCACGCGGGAGGCGGTCGCGACCGACACGCCCGCACGCTGCGCCACGTCCAGCAGTGTCACCGGTGCTCGCAGATTCATGGCGTAACCTTTCTAGGCCCTTCCTGACGTCCCCCCGGTGGGCGGTGGCGGTCACCCTACCGAACTCGCCAGTTCTCACCCTGAGTATCGGGCAGGTCGCTGCCAATCTCGGCAGAACCTGGCGTTGTGGCGCCCGAGTGACTAGCCTTCCCAGCCATGAGGACCGTCCGCGCCAGGGTGACGATCCTGGTCTCGTCCGCCGTGCTCAGCCTGACAACCCTCACCGGTCCCGCCATGGCTGCCCCGCTTCCGGACGGGCCCGGTACGCCGGCCCCCGCAGCACCCAGTGTGCCGCAGCACGTCGACGCGCGCACCCAGAGCACGCAGCCGGTCTACGACTACTCCGACGCGATCCGCGAGTCGGTGTACGTCGACACCACGATGGACACCGACTCCGACGGCACGAACGACGTGATCGCGGTCGACATCGTCCGGCCGAGCGAACCGGCGCTCACCGGCACCAAGATCCCGGTCATCATGGACGCCTCGCCGTACTACACCTGCTGCGGCCGCGGGAACGAGAACGAGAAGAAGACGTACGACGCGGACGGCGTGATCCAGAAGATGCCGTTGTTCTACGACAACTACTTCGTGCCGCGCGGGTACGCGATGGTCGGCGTGGACGTGCTCGGCACCGGGCGCTCCACCGGCTGCGGCGACGTCGGCGGGCCGAACGAGATCCAGTCCGTGGTCGACGTGATCGACTGGCTGAACGGCCGCAACACCGCGCACACCGCCGACGGGCAGCAGGTGAAGGCGACCTGGACCACCGGCGCGGTCGGGATGATCGGCAAGTCGTACGACGGCACGCTGGCGAACGGCGTCGCCGCCACCGGGGTCAAGGGCCTGAAGACGATCGTGCCGATCTCGGCGATCTCCTCGTGGTACGACTACACCCGCTCGGGCGGCGTGCCGTACTCGGACGACTACATGCCCTGGCTGGGCGGGTACGTCGGCCACGACAGCCCGGCGTGCGACGAAGTACGCGGGAAGCTCGGCGACAGCGACGACGACGACACCGGCGACTACACGTCGTTCTGGGCGGCGCGCGACTACACGAAGAACGCGTCGAAGGTGACGGCGTCGGTCTTCATGACGCACGGGCTCAACGACTACAACGTGCAGACGAACCACTTCTCCCAGTGGTGGTCGGCGCTGGCCCGCAACAACGTGCCGCGCAAGCTGTGGCTCGGGCTCGAGGACCACGTGGACCCGTTCGAGTTCCGCCGCGACGAGTGGGTGGACGAGCTGCACAAGTGGTTCGACTACTGGCTGCAGGGCCTGCGGAACGGCGTGATGAAGGAGCCGATGGTCTCGGTCGAGACGACGCCGGACGTGTGGCGCGACTACAAGACCTGGCCGGCCGTGAACCGGCCGATGCCGGTACCGGTCGCGGCCGGCAAACTAGGTGCCGCAGGCAAGGGAACCGTCACGATCACCGACGACCCTGATCTGACCGAGGACGACATCGTCGCCGATCCGTCGGAGGTGATCGCGGGCCGGCAGATGTTCCTCTCCGCCCCGCTGGCCGCGCCCTTGCGGATCAGCGGTACGCCGTCGGTCACGCTGCGGATGAAGTCCGACTCGACGACCACGCCGGTGACGGCCCGCCTGATCGAGTACGGCGACGGCCAGCGGTACTCCGGCATCCGCCGTACCGACCAGAGCACGTGCGAGGGCGAGAGCACGGACTACGACGACAGCTGCTACTTCACTGTGCAGAAGCTCAGCACGCAAAGCGATCACGGCATCGTCAGCCGCGGCTGGATCGACGCCGCCCACAGCAAGTCCTTGTCCAAGCCGACCCCCCTGAAGCCCGGCACCTGGACCACGGTCAACGTCCCCCTCCGCGCGCAGGACGAGATCATCCCCAAGGGCCACGTCGTAGGCCTGGCCATCACCCTCTCCGACACGGAGTGGACCACCCCCAACGACACCGGCGCCACCATCGACATCGACCTGTCCGCGACAAAACTCAACATCCCAGTCACCGGCGGCAAAATCACCGCCCCCACCAACCCCCAACCGATCGACGTCGAAATCACCACCCCCACCCAACGCCCCAACCTCCACGACCCAAAGAACTGACCCCGCCCCACCCAGTCGTGGCAAACGGCTCGCCCGCCTTTCGCCGAGTCGTGGATTCCGGCTGATTTTCCGCGCCTTTTCTCACGACTCGGCGGAGGGGGTCTGAGCCGTTTGCCACGACTCGGTGGGGTTGTGGATAAGTCGGGCGGTCGGGGTGGGAGAGGGCGGAGAATGGTGGGGTGTTCACGGCGGCGGAAGCGCGAGAGGCGGGGATCTCGCGGGGACTGCTGCGCGGGCGGCGGTATCGGCGGGTGCTCGGATCTGTGTACGTCGACGGGTCGACCGCCGTGACGGCCCGCGTGCGGGCGGAGGCGGGGCTGTTGTTGACGCCTGGAGCGGTCGCCAGTCATCACACCGCGCTGAGCCTGTGGGCTGCCGACGTACGCACCGGCAACGACGTACACGTGTCCGTGCAGCGCGATCCCCGGGCGACGCGGCCACGGGTGGGTGGGCTGCGGGTGCACGAAGTACAGCAGCTCGAGCAGGTGCTGCGCGACGGCCTGCCGTTGACTCCGCCGGTGCGGACGTTCCTCGATCTGGCGCCGTACTGCGATCTCACCGGACTCGTCGCCGCGGGAGATTCACTGGTACGACGCACCACGATCGAGCCGGCGCACCTGCTGGAGGCGGCGGCCGGCGCGATCGGCGTACGCGGGATCAGACTGGCCCGCGAGGCGGCCGCGCTGGTCCGGCCGGGCGTCGACTCCCCGATGGAATCCCGGCTCCGACTGATCATCGTCAGCGGTGGACTACCCGAACCCCAGATCGGCTACGTGGTCCGCGACTCCGCGGGCGGCTGGCTCGCCGCGCCGGACCTGGCTTATCCACAGGTCCGGCTCGCGATCGAGTACGACGGGAAGCACCACCTCGCGGACCCGCGGCAGTGGCGGCTCGACATCCGCCGGCGCGAGAACCTCGAACGCGAAGGCTGGCTGGTCCGCGTCTTCACCGCCCACGACCTCACCCACCGCCCCGGGACCGTCGTCGCCCGCATCGACGAGGACCTCCGCTCTCGCCACCACCCCTACCTCGCCGCGTAGGCCCGCCGACTCGTGGCAAACGGCTCGCCCCACCTTCGCCGAGTCGTGAGTTGCGGCTGGTTTTTCAAGCCTTTTCCCACGACTCGGCGAACTAGTTGCTCTCGGCTACGAATTGCATTGGGTCGCCGAAGGATAGGTCGGTGATGCCGGCGGTGTGGAAGGCGCCGATCAGGAGGGAGCGGCGGTGGGCTGCGAAGGTTAGGACGTGGGCGACCATGCCGCCGTAGGTGAAGACCCTTGGGGGTTCGCAGGTGGTGTCGACGAAGCTCTCGTCGAAGCGGCCGTCCTCGTTGAGTTGGGCGACCAGGGCGACGAAGCGGGCGCCGGCTTCGGCGTGCCGCGTGCGGAGTTCGGGGATCGGGGTGACCACCTGGCGGCCGCATTCGGGGACCTGGAACGGGCGGTCCTCGACCGAGGCCAGCCACATCTCTTCCTGCCAGACCAGGCGGTCCAGCAGGTAGCGGATCGAGATGTCGTCGTCGATACCCTCGACGGACAGCTCGATCGGCCGGTCCAGCGTGGCGGCGTCCAGCCGGGCGCCGCGTTCGATCATCTCACCGGTCAGCCACACGTGGTGCTCGACCATCCTGACAAGTACGTCCATGCCCCTCACCTTTCTGCGGGCCGGCAGCCGAAGTCCGGCCGGCGGCTGGAAATGCACTCCACTCGGCGCCTGCAGGAAGAACACCCGCGACGCTTCCCGCCGCCACTCCCGCGGCGGCATCCCGTACGCCCGGGCAAACGCGCGCGTGAACGCCTCGTTCGACCCGTACCCGGCCTCGACAGCGACATCCAGTACGGCGACCGGCTCGGCCAGCAGCCGGTACGCCGCCCGCTCCAGCAGCACGCGCCGCCGGAACGCGAACGGCGACTCCCCCGCGACCGCGCCGATCACGCGGTCGAAGTGGAACCGCGACAGATGCACCCGCTCCGCGAGCCCGGCACCGTTCACCGGGTCGCACGGCCCGCTCAGCCCGGCCGCGACCACCGCCACGAACTCCTCGAACACATCCGCCATGTGCACCACTGTGCCCCCACCAGGCGGGCTCCGACTTGATCGAAATTGCGCTGGTTGGCGGAGTACTCCGTTATGTGTAGTAGCGTGACGGGATGGACAGCAGCCAGTTGCTCAAAGGCGTTCTCGATCTCGCCGTGCTGGCGGTCCTGCGGGACGCCGACGGCTACGGGTACGACGTACTGCGCCGGCTGCGGGCCGCGGGGCTGGAGGACGTCGCGGACGCCTCCGTGTACGGGACGCTCCGGAGGCTGTTCCAGGCGGGCGCACTGACGTCGTACGTGCAACCGAGCGAGGAAGGCCCGCACCGGAAGTACTACGGGCTGAACAAGACCGGCCAAGAGCTGCTGGCCCGCTCCACCGAGACCTGGAACCACTTCGCCGGCGCCATGTCCGTGCTGCTGGTGGACAAGGAGGCGGCGTGAACACCGGGGCGGCGGCGATCTACCTGGCACAGGTGCGGTCCGAGCTCAGCGACCTGCCGCCCGGCGAGCTGGAGGACGTGCTGCAGGATGTCGGCGGGCACCTCAGCGAGGTCGCCGGCGAGTTCGGCACCGAGCCGACGATCGGCCAGCTGCAGGACCGCCTCGGGACGCCACGGCAGTACGCCGACGAGCTCCGCACCGCGGCCGGGTACCCGCCACGGACCGGGCCGGCCGGGCAGAGCCACAAGGACCGCCTCGACGCGGGCTGGAACGCCCTGCGCTGGGGCCTGATCGCGGCCACCGTCGGCCCGTTCTTCATCGCGGTCGCGATCTTCGCGTGGTCGCGGCGGGAGACGTCGTTCTTCGGGCTGCTCGGGTTCGGCATCCTGTTCGCGGCGGCGTTCCTCGGGGTCGTGGCGTTGCACGGGAACGACCCGAAGGTGGTGCTGGACACCCCGCAGGGCACCCGCGGCGCGACCGCGGTCCGCGGCTGGATCGACCAGATCCCGCCGAACATCCGGCACGAGCTGCGGACCATCGGGCAGCCGATCTGGTGGGTCGCCCGCGGCATGATCGGCGCCGGCGGGTTCTTCGCGCTATTCGGTGCCCCGGCGGTGACCGTGGTCGGGGCGTTCGCGGGCGCGGCCGTGTCGATCTGGATGGGCCGGCGTACCCAGCAGGACGGCCGCTGGCTGTGGTACGTCGTACCGCTGAACGTGGTCGCCGCGATCGCGGTGCCGGCGTTCCTGGCGGCGGCGTACATGGGGACGTCGTTCGGGTTCCTGAACAACTACCAGGCGCGCCACGGCAGCTCGACGTACAACCCGCCGGACAACGGGCTGCGACTGAACGGTACGCCGGTGACGAACCTCTACCCGTTCGATGCCCAGGGCAAGCAGGTCGACGTCCGGCTGTACGACCAGGACGGCACCCCGATCGACCTGGACCGGCAAGACTGCGCCACCACCTACGGCGACGGGCAGCGCGGCAGTACGAGCAACCAGTTCCCGCAGGCGGTGATCGTGCCGGAGGAGAACGGCGTCATCACGGACTCGGAGAACTGCAAGGACACGACAAAGGCCCCGTTCGCCCCGCCGACCACGTCACCGACGCCCACACACACCACCCCGACGCCGAAGCCGACGGTGAAACCTACGCGCTAGGACCGGCCGCGGCCACCTGGCGGTAGGTGTACCCGAGCCGCCGGTACACCGCGATCGCGGCCGCGTTGTCGCCGTCCACCATCAACGCGACCCGGCCGTGCCGCTTCACCAGCTCGGCGGTCACGAACCCGCACACCTGTCCGGACAATCCCTTGCCCCGGGCAACAGGATGCGTCGCGACCCCGGCCAGGAACCCGACCTCGGGCGCACTCCACGCGTCCGCCGCCACACTCAGCAGCTCGCCATCGTCACCGGTCACCGCGGCCCAGCGCCGTACGCCGGGATGTCCCGGCCACGCGTACGACGAGGGCGACGCGGCGTCGAGCAACGCCGCCACGCCGGTGTCCCCGTCCAGCCAGGCCGCGGTCGTGGTCACGTCCGGCACCTGGTCGGTGTCCATCCAGCCGAACCCTGCCGCGAACTCCAGCCCCGGCAGGTGTTCCGCCATTTCGCGGATCAGTTCCTCGTCGCCGAACGGCCGGAACGACGGACCGACCTCGGTCAGTACGGCGGCCGCCAGCCGGACCGCTTCCGACACCGGCCCGACGACCGCGAGGCGGTCATGTCTCGACACGTTCGGCGCCGCGACGACGACCGCCGAACCCGCACGCCACGCCCGCGCTCCGGTGGTGAATCCCTGGGCAGCCCATCCGACGATCGAGTCGTCCCCACTCGCCAGCTTCAGCTCGGCCGGCGTCTTGATCTCCCGCACGGAACAAACGTTACGTCACGAGCTGCAGCTCGACAGGAGGTGCCCGCCGATCGGCAGGGAGTCCAGGCGCACGCAGGCGTCCGCCGACCGGCGGCAGGCGTATACCTCCTGTCGAGCTGCAGCTCAATCAGCACGCTGGATGGCGTACGGGACCAGATGGCGGTAGCCGCGGACCGCAACCCGGCGCAGCCGGTGGATCGTGTACGCCGGGTGGCCGTCCAGCGCGGCGGCGAGTTCGCGGTCGGCGAGGACCCGGCCGGGCTTGCATTCCGTGGTGAGACGGGCGGCCAGGTTGACGACCTCGCCGTACACGTCGCCGAGCCGGATCAGGATCGTGCCGTACGCGAGACCGATCCGCAGCTCGGGGAGCTCGGGGTCCGCGCTGACCGCGTCCTGCAACGCCAGCGCGACCGCGGCACCCTGCGCGGCGGTGTCGGTGACGAACAGGACCTCGTCGCCCATCGACTTGATCACCCGGCCGCCGTTCAGCGCGACGACGTCCGCGGCGGTGCCCTCGAAGCGTTCGATCAGCTGGCCGAGCTCGACCTCGGTCAGCCGCCGGGTCAGCCGCGTGTAGCTGACGATGTCCGCGAACCCGACGGCGCGGACGCCGCGGGCAAGCTCGTCCGAGCCGGCCATCGCCCGCCCGGCGGCCGCAGCCAGGTGGCGGCGCCAGACATACGTCTGCAGGCGCTCCATGGCCGGCAGCAGCAACGCCGCGACCTCGATCGACTCGTCCGCGGACAGCTTCGAGCCGCCGAGGAACTCGAGGAACATCGCCGACTGCCAGGATGCCAGCCGGGACTGCGTCTGGCCGAGCTTGCGGGCCAGCGACGACTCCATCTCGGGCTCGATGAACCCGTCGTCCTCGAGTGCCGCGACCAGCCGCAACGCCTCGACGTCGTCGTCGGTGAACGCCACCTCGTCGTCCGGCACGGTCGCGAACCCGAGCGCGTGCCACATCCGCTCGGCGCGCTCGGTCGAGATCCCGGCCCGCTCGGACACCTGCACCCGGGTGAACTTCCGCTCGCCACCGAGCAGGGTGCGCTCGAACTCGCGCTGGACGCCGGCGAGATCAGGGTCAGGAGCCACCGCGGCGCTCGGCAATGGTGGCGTCGATGGCGTCCCGGAACGCGGGCAACCGCCGCGTCAGGTCGTCGAACTTCTCCCGGGTGAAGTGCAGCAGCTGCAGCCGCGACTTCGCCGTGACAGTTGCCGTCCGCAACGTGTTCTTCCGGACCGCGACCTCGCCGGCGATGTCGCCCGGCCCGAGCTCGGCGATCTCCGCACCCTTCTCCCGGACCGCGGCGGTGCCGCTCAGGATCAGGTACGCCGCGTCCGGCGGCGTCTGCTCCAGGATCAGCGACCAGCCGGCCGGCACCGAGACCTCCTCGCCGGCCCGGAAGATTTCCCGGATGTCGCGTCCGGACAGATCCGCGAACAGCGGCAGGTCTCGCGGGGACGTCCTACCCAGTGCCACGTCGATCCTCCTCGTCGCGCCGATGTTTCCAGTCGGTAACTCTAACGGCTGGGAACGGCGGGGGTCATCCGGTGACCGAAAATCGGCGGAATCGGTGCCTCCGGGTCATCAGTTGCCCATTGCACGTATCCGTCCGGACGGACCAGGATCCGTGGCTCTCCCGGCTCCGCCAGCAGCACGTGCCGCCCGGGCCGTAGCCGTTCGGCGACCGTCGTACCGTCGCTCAGCGTCAGGTCCGGCATCCGGCGGCCGATCAGCGGGTGGTCGCCCGCGGCGTAGGCGACGCCGATGCCGGAGATGACGCCGGCCAGCCGGCGGTTCGCCTCCGGTACGCCGAGCAGGTCGACGAACGTCTCGCGCAGACACGCGATGTCGTCGTCCGGCACCATCAGCACGCCCTGCGCACGGGTGTTCGCCAGTACGGCGGCACCGGCCGGGTGGCGTTCCTCGTGGTAGCTGTCCAGCAGGCGGTCGTCCGCGTCCCGCCGTACGACCGCGCCGAGCTTCCAGCCGAGGTTGAACGCGTCCTGCAGGCCGAGGTTCATGCCCTGGCCGCCGGTCGGGGAGTGGATGTGCGCGGCGTCCCCGGCGAGGAACACGCGGCCGTCGCGGTACCGCTCCGCCTGGCGCGCGGCGTCGGTGAAGCGCGAGGCGTGGCGGAGTTCCCGCAGTACGACGGCGTCGCCGTACCAGGAGCGCAGCGCGGAGGCGACCTCGTCGTGGGTGACGGGCTGGTCCTTCGGGAGGTGCTGCTGCTCGGGGCCGGTGAAGAGGGCTCGGTGTACGCCGTCGTCGAGCGGGACGAGGGTCATCACGGCGCCGTCGCGGGGTACGAGGGACGGGAGTTGCCAGTTTGGCTGTACGCCGGAGATCACCACGTCGGCGACCACTGCGGTGAAGCGGCCGTCGCGGCCGGGGAAGCCGATGCCGGTGAGGGTGCGTACGGCGCTGTGGGCACCGTCGCAGCCGACGACCCAGTCGGCGCGGATCGTCGTACCGTCGGTGAACGTGGCGTCGACGCCGCCCTCGTCCTGGTGCAGGTCGGTGAGCTCGAGGCCGCGGCGTACGTCCTGGTCGGCTTCGAGGAGTTGTTCGACGCGGAGCTGTGGGATCCCAAGCTGGTAAGGGAATCTGGTGTCGAGGGCGGTGTAGTCGAGTGGGACGCCGGCGAAGTGGCCTGCGGATAGCCGCGGGAAGTCGAGCAGGTCACCCAGGAGGTCGCGGGAGTGCAGGATCTCGATCGAGCGCGGTTGCAGGGTGAGGGCTTTCGACTGGCCGGAGCGTTTCGTCGCCTTGTCGACAATCTGCACGTCGGCGCCGGCGAGGGTCAGCTCGGCGGCGAGCAGCAAGCCGGTCGGGCCGGCGCCGACGACGAGTACGTTCATGCGAGCAGGTCGTTCTTGCGGGAGTAGACCATCATGAAGCCGTACAGCAGAACGAACAGCACGATCCACTGCACGGTCGTCACACCGGGGACCGCGTCGAGCGGGAGCGCGTACGCGATCACCACGCGGACGACCGCGTCGAACACCAGGCCGACGCCCCACACGACCGTGACCAGCCGGATCCCGTGCCGGAAGCGCGGTTCGCGATCCCATCGGCTCGCCCAGACCTCGCCGCCGCCCGTGCCACGCTTGGCTTCCGCGATCCCGCGGCCGATCGCCAGCAACAAAGGCTTGCCGAGGGCAACCGTCCCGAGCATCCACAGCCCGCACAACGCGGTGATCACCCCGTCCTTGGCCAGCAACATCCGCGGACTGTGCATCGCCAACGACGCAACAGTCCCCGTCGCCAACGCCACAATCACGAACACCGCCATCCAGTCGACCCGCCGCCCCCGCACAGCGGCATAGACAGCCCGCCCCACCGGAACCACAGACCCCACCACCGTCGCCCCCACAACCCCCACCCCGGCCCGCCGCAACCCGTAAAACACCACCAGCGGCACCACCAGATCCACAACCACCGGAGCCAACACAGCCCCCCACCGAGCCTTCGGCTGAACCCCCGACTGCTCCACCCCCGCTCGCAGCACGGCATCCTCCCGCCCCGCGGGAGCTGGCGGGCGGTCCACACCCCCACCCGATACAACGCCCTCCCGCTCCACGGGGGTTGACCTGTGACCCGCCTCTGCCTGCCGCACGGCATCCTCCCGCCCTGCAGGAGCTGGCGGGCGGTCCTCGCCCCTAGGCGGTACAACGCTCTCCCGCTCCACGGGGGTTGGCGCGTGAGGCGGCGCCTGTCGTCCGGCGGGGGCTGGCGTGCGGTCCACCCCCGCTCGCGGCGTGGCGTCGTCCCGCCCTGCGGGAGCTGGTGGGCGGGTGCCGTCCGCCTGCGGCGGGGTGCTCTTCCGGAGCGTGGGGGTTGGTGAGCTTGTTGTCGTCTCGTGTGTGGCGGGGGCCGGGGGATGGGGCGTTGGGTCCGCGGCGCGTGCGGCGTGGGTTGCCGGGGTGGTGTTCGGCTCGGGGCGGTTCATCGGTCGCTCCGGGTTGCCTGGTGGAAGAGGTTGGTGAGTTCTTCGGCGGCGTGAGTGGGGGTGGCGCCGGTTATCAGGCGGGTGGCGAGGGAGTCGATGGCGGCGCGGAGGGTGTGGGCCATCAGGAGGGTGTCGAAGGGGCGGAAGACGCCCGCCTGCTGGCCTTGCTCGAACAGGACGACCAGGCGGGCGACCGCGGCGTCTGCCTCCTCGGTCGGGACGGGAGTGCCGGCGAAGGCGATCTGCTGGACCGCGCGGACGTGATCGGGGCGCTCCGCGATGAACTCGACGTTCGAGCGGATGTACGCCGCCAGCTTCCCGTCCGGCCCCTCGGCCGCCTCGATCGCGGGACGCATCCGGGCCGCGGCGTCGTCAGTCACCCGGCGCAGCACCTCGGCGAGCAACTCGTCCTTGGTCGTGAAGTGGTACGAGATCAGCCGCTTGCTGCTCAACCCGGCCGCCTCGCAGATCGCGTCGTACGACGTCGCGCCGTACCCCCGCTCCGCGAGCACGCCGATCGTCGCCGCGACGATCTGGTCCCGCCGGGCCGCGGTACTGCGACTCCGCTCCGTGTTCTGTTTTATCCGCATGAGTAAAAGTTACCCACGTGAGTAAAACTCCGTCAAGCACGCGACCCGTTGACCTCTCCGACCCGCCCGGTTACGGTGACCCGGAAATCGATTTCTCACCCCAGCTCCACCCGCCCGAGGAGACCCAGATGCGGAAGCGATGGTTGTTGGTCGTCCCTGCCCTGATCGCGGCGTCGGTGGTTCCCGCCGACCGCTCGGCCCCGGCCCAGGCCTCGGCCGTCCCGTCCCCCGTCGACCGCGTCGCCAAGCTCACCGGCCCGCAGTCGATCAACGACACCGAAGCGCGGTTCGCGTTGAAGGCGACCGACCTCGGCATCCTCTGGGACAACGGCTCCGGCCAGATCCTGAGCGCGTTCGGCGACAGCTACGGCAGCGGCTGGACCGGCCCGGGCGGCGGCGCCGGCGACCAGGCCACGATCGACTGGCGGTGCAATCTGCTGCTCCGCAGTACCGACCACAACCTCGCCGACGGGATGTCGTTCGACTCGGCCGCCGAGGACCGGCCCGGTCACGCCAAGGAGTTCCTGCCCTGCAAGAAGATCGACCGCGACGAGCACACGGTGATCCCGACCGCGGGCATCTCGGTCGGGAAACGCCAGTACGTGCAGTACATGTCGGTCAACTACTGGGGACCGGCCGGCAGTTGGTTCACGAACTACTCCGGCTTCGCGTACTCCGACGACAACGGCGCGACCTGGACCAAGGACGCCGGCGCCCGCTGGCAGAACACCAAGGCCTGGGACGACAACTTCCAGATGACCGCGCTGACCAGGAGCGGTGGATACGTATTCATGATCGGTACGCCGAACGGCCGCTTCGGCAGCGCGCACCTCGCCCGGGTCCCCGAGCAGCAGGTCCTGCAGAAGAAGGCCTGGCGCTACTGGGACGGCCGGACCTGGTCACCGCAGGAGGACGCCGCCGTACCGATCGCGTCCGGTCCGATCGGCGAGGTCTCGGTGCAGTGGAACGCGTACACCGGCAAGTGGCTGATGATGTACCTCGACGAGCACCGCGCCTCGATCGTGCTGCGTTCGGCCACCGACCTGACCGGCCCGTGGAGCGGCGAGCAGGTCGTTGTCAAAGGCACCGATTACCCCGGTCTCTACGGATCCTTCATGCACCCGTGGTCGCAAGGCCCTGACCTGTACTTCACGATGGCGCAGTGGGATCCGTACAACGTGTTCCTGATGCACACCAAGCTCACCGACGACGGCAAGGCGACGAACCTGGTCAGCGATCCCGGCTTCGAGGCGCAGACCAGCGGTACGCCGTCCGCGCCCTGGCAACTGAGCGGCACCGGCGGCATCGACCGCAACAGCCTCTCGCACAGCGGCACGAACAACGCGTACGTCCGCGACTCGATCGGAACCCATCAGCTTCAGCAGACCGTCGCCGTACGACCCAAGCACCGGTACCGCTTGTCCGCCTGGGTCCGGACCGCCGAGAACAACTCCGAGACGATGCTCGGCGTCCGGACCCTGCGCGGCCGGACGATCGCCCAGCAGACCGGCGGCGCACATCCGCAGTACACCCAGGTCAGCGTCGTCTTCGACTCCGGCCGCGAGTCGCTGATCCAGCTGTACGCCGGCTTCTTCGGGCACAGCCAGGACGTCTGGCTGCAGCTCGACGACGTCGTGCTGGAGGAAATCGGCTAGGTACGGCGCCGGCGCCGGGTCCGTGAGGTCCGGCGGCGGACCGGCCGGCGGGGGCCGACGAGCCGCGGCCCGGCCAGCCGGTCCTCCAGGCGCCGGGCCTCGCGCCGGATCGGCTGCGCGACGTACTCGCCGAGGATCAGCCCCGAGGCCAGTGCGACGCCGATCGCGACCGCGGTCGTCAGGCTGACGATGCCGATCAGCTGGCCGCCCGCGGTCAGTTCGTAGAGGCCCTTGTAGATCGTCAGTCCCGGCAGCAGCGGGATCGACCCGGCGACCACAACGACCAGTGGCGGTACGCCGGTCCGCCGGCCGCCGGAGTACCCGCCGAGACCGACGACGAAGGCCGCCGCCGCGGTGGACCAGGCCGGACCGAACGACGCCCTGGTCATCAACGTGAAGATCAGCGAGGCCAGCGCACCCATCACCGCGACCGGCAGCAGCGCGCGCAGCGGTGCGTACGACGCGTACGCGAACGCGACCGCCATCACCGCGCCGGAGATCACCATCACCGGGAGGTTCGCCAGCTGGATCGTCTGCGGCTCGATCCCGACCTTCAGCCCGAGCCGCAGCGCCAGCGCGAGCCCGAGCGAGACGCCCGCGATGATCCCGCCGGTGAGCAGCATCGCCTCGAGGCTGCGGGCCGCCGCGGTGACGTAGTACCCGGTGATCGCGTCCTGGACGGCACCGGTGAGCGCGATCCCGGCCAGCAGCATGATGATGCCCGCGGCAACGACCAGCGACGGTTTCACCGGTGCGTGGACGGCGTACAGCACCAGGGCGACCGCGGTCGCGACGAACGCACCGGCGACCTGCTGGTAGAACGCGGGCAGCCGCTGCCGGTTGAACCAGCGGTTGTTCAGCTCGATGACGATCGCGGTCAACACCGCCACCAGCGTGATCAGCCAGCCGCCGCCGAGCAGCAGCGTCGCGCCGCCGGCCATCACGCCCCACGCCAGCACCGCGGTCCACCGCGGGTACGGCGGTCCCGCGGACGTCAGCCGGGCGAGCTCGCGGGACGCGTCCTCGCGGTTCAGCTCGCCGCGCGCGAACCGCCGTACCAGCCGGTCGACGTCGGTCAGCCGGGAGAAGTCCTGCGAGCGGTACCGGACCAGCCGGATGTGGGTCTCCGGCGCGACGTCGGGCGCCGCCTGATACGAGACGGCCATCGAGGTGAACGTGATATCGACCTCGCACCCGCGCAACCCGCCGGCCGCGGTGACGCCGAGAATCGTCGCGGTCGCGTCCGCCGTACCGGCGCCGCTGGACAGCAGCACCTCACCGACCCGCAACGCCAGGTCGATGGTGGCGTAGACCTCCCGCTGCTCGTCAGGCTCCATCGAGCAGCTTGTGTGCCATCGCGAGGTCGGTGATCAGGATGTTGACCCAGCCGCCGAGCAGCGCGGCCCGGATCGCGGAGTACTTGCGTTCACCACCGGCCACGCCGATCCGGCGCGGCACCGCCAGCAGCTCCTTCGCGGTCACCCCGATCACCCGTTGGTCGAACGTCGAGCGCACCAGCTTCCCCTCTTCGTCGAAGAACCGGAAACACACGTCCCCGACGGCACCGAGCCGGCGCAGCTCGTCCTGGTCGGCCTCCGCGACCGCGTTCCCACTGCGCTGCAGCAGCGGCGACGGCTCGAGACTGCCGATCCCGACCAGGGCGTCGGTGAGTTGTCCCCAGGTGCCCAGAACGTCCCGGACCGACACGTCGTTCATCATCGCCCGGCGGACGGCGGGGGTGCCGACCAGGCCGGGCGCCGGCAGGTAGACCGGCATACCGCCGGTCAGCTCGGCGAACCGCGCGGTCAGCCGGGTGGCCTGCATCTGTACGGCGGCGTCGCCCAGACCGCCGACGATCTGCACCACCTTGTCGACCACCGGCACGCTCTTGCGCGGCATCCGGTCGACGGCGGAGATCAGCGTCTCGCTCCAGGACGAGATCCCGACCACGTGCCCGCCGGTCAGCGTCATGTCCAGGTACGCCGCCGCGCCCGAGCCGAGCGCGGGCAGTACCTCGTCGCCGACGCCGATCGTGTCCACGACCACCGCGTCGCGCAGCCCGTACCGGCCCTGCAGCTCGTCCTCGAGGTCGCTGTGCACGCCGCTCGGCATGGTCACCACGGTGTGCACGATGCCGACCTCGACGGCCTGCTTGAGCATCCGCGAGACCCGTGCCTGGGACAGGTTCAGCTCGGCGGCGATCTGCGGTTGCCGGATGCCCTTCTCGTGGTACATCCGGGCCACCTTCGCAAGCAGCCGCAGCTCGTCCAGCCCCGGCTGGCGCACCGCGCGGTTGCTGTTCACGACACCCCTCTCAAGACGATCAAACCCCCCACCACCCCCTCGCTTCGCTCGGGGCGGGGTCGTTTGGACTACCCACCCCCTCGCTTCGCTCGGGGCGGGTTGTCTGGACTATAGGCAGATGTAGACCCTTGGTGCGCCACCAACATCAGGCAATGGACTCTCCGGCGTGTCCCGGATGCCGCTCGCCACCACCGAGCCGTCGCGCGGATCGACGATCGTGTACCGCAGCGGCACGGTCTCGTCGAACACCATCACCGGCCCGCCGTTCTCGCGGTACACGATCAGGCCGCCGTCCTTGGTACTCAGCGCCCGGCCGGAGATCACCCGGGTCCAGTCCGGCGTCATGTCGGTGGTCGGGAGGCCGTCCAGGATCCTGCCGAGCATCCCGACGTACGTCGAACCCTCGAAGCCGATCGCCTCCCGCCAGCCCGCGCCCGGGGCGAGGAAGTACTCGGAATGGCCCGGCTCGTCCGGGTGCAGACGCCACTGCCAGAGGCTGCCGGCGCCGTACACGACCCCCATCGTGCCGCCCGCGCACAGGTTGCTCCACGCCTCATGCCCCTGCCACCAGCCCTCGGCCACACCGGTGCGGCCGGTGTGCTCGTACGTCGGTTCGCCGTTCGCGACGGCCTTGACCGGGTGGTTGCGCCACAGGTCGGCGACCCGCTCCGGGACGTGTTCGCCGGTGTGCCCGGTCTGGCACCACTGGAAGTCGAGCCAGTCGGCGTCCTGGTGAGCATTGGCCCGGATGTGCGGGCGGTAGTGGATGCCCGTCGGCTGGTGGTAGCAATCAGTGGCCTGCACCTCCGCTCCGCCCGCCGCGATCTGCGGCTCGGTGCCGGCGTGCCGGCCTTCGCCGGTCTCGGTGCCGGCGTGCCGGCCTTCGCCGGTCTCGGCGCCGACATCACCGACACGATCCCGGGCGGGCTCAGCACGGTGCGCGCCGACGGCGGCGCGACGGTCTCGGACCTGCTCATGCAGACTCAGGCGGATCTGCTCGGCCGCCCGGTCGAAGCGGCCGACGTACCGGAGATCTCCGCGCTCGGAGCGGCCGAACTGGCCTGGTCCACCCTCGGCGCGACCACGGACTGGTCGAAGGACCGCACGTACCGCCGCTTCGACCCCTACCTCGCCCCGGCGGACCGCGCCGAACGGCGCGCCGGCTGGTCAGCTGCCGTCACCGCCGTCCGCACCCCCTGAGGCCCGCAGAGCGACAGGACGTATACGTCCACTGCGCGCTGTAGCCGGCCTCGCGCACGCTCAGACCGCAGGTCCGCTGTCGACACGTCCTGTCGAGCTGCAGATCCTCACGTCTGGAGATCGCTTTCCGTTACAGGTTGACTGGATCTTTACGCCCACCTATGGTTGCGGTCAGAATCTTGGAAAGCCCTTTCCAAGCGCGGAAGGGGCCGGGACGTGAGAGGCAAGACTGTGAACGAGCGACGCATCGGCATCGTGATGAACGGCGTCACCGGCCGGATGGGCCTGCGCCAGCACCTCGAGCGTTCCATCGTGGCGATCCGCGAGCAGGGCGGCATCCCCGCCGCCGACGGCACGATGATCATCCCCGAGCCGATCCTGGTCGGCCGGAACGAGTCGAAGCTGCGCACGATCGCCGAGCAGTACGGGCTGGAGCGCTGGACCACCGACCTCGCCGAGGCGCTGGCCGCGCCGGACGTCGAGATCTACTTCGACTCCCAGCTCACCCAGCTCCGCGAGAAGGGCGTCCGCGCCGCGGTCGAGGCCGGCAAGGCGATCTACTGCGAGAAGCCGATCGCCGAGAGCCTGGACGCCGCGGTCGACCTGGCGAAGCTGGTCGTCGGGTCCGGGCTGAAGAACGGCGTGGTGATGGACAAGCTGTCGCTGCCCGGCCTGCGGAAGCTGAAGCGGCTGGTCGACGGCGGGTTCTTCGGCCGGATCCTGTCGGTGCGGGGCGAGTTCGGCTACTGGGTCTTCGAGGGTGACTGGCAGGAGGCGCAGCGGCCGTCCTGGAACTACAAGTCCGAAGAGGGCGGCGGCATCATCCTGGACATGTTCTGCCACTGGCGGTACGTGCTCGACCAGACGTTCGGCGCGGTCCAATCGGTGTACTGCCAGGGCGCGACGCACATCCCGGCCCGGGTCGACGAGAGCGGCAACGAGTACGCCGCGACCGCGGACGACGCGGCGTACGGCGTGTTCGAACTGGAGGGCGGGATCGTCGCGCAGCTGAACTCGTCGTGGGCGACCCGGGTGTTCCGGGACGAGCTGGTCGAGTTCCACGTGGACGGGACCGAGGGGTCGGCGGTCGCCGGGCTGCGGAACTGCCGCGTGCAGCACCGCTCGGCGACACCGAAGCCGGTCTGGAACCCGGACATCCCGGCCACCGAGAAGTTCCGCGACCAGTGGGCGACGGTGCCGGACAACGAGCAGTTCGACAACGGGTTCAAGGTCCAGTGGGAGATGTTCCTCCGGCACGTCGTCGACGACGCCCCCTTCACCTGGGACTTCGTCGAGGCCGCCAAGGGCGTCCAGCTGGCCGAACTCGGCCTCAAGTCCTGGCACGAGGGCCGCAAGCTCGAGGTCCCCACCCTCGCCCTGAAGGCGAACTGATGACACTCGAGCTCCGCCTCCCAACAAGCCTCGCCGCCTCCGGCGGCTCGACGGACGGTGCGGACGCGCACGGCGCAGGCGCGGGTGGTACGGACGCGCACGGCGCGGGCGCAGGCGGCGCAGGCGGCGCGGGCGCGGGTGACGCGGGTGGCGCGGGCGCGGGTGGTGCGGGCTCGGGTGGCGCCGGTGCGGGCGTGCACGGTGCGGGCGCGGGTGGCGCGCAGGGCTCGCACGGTGCAGGGGTGTACGGCGCGGGTGGCGGGGTGCGTGGGGGTGGGCTGGAGGTGTATCGGCTGGTTGGTCGGCCGGTTGCTGTTGGCAACTACGCGCCCGCGCGGTCGCGGGTGGCGTTTGCGGCGGCTCATGTGGTGGGGGATCCGGTGGGGGACAACTCGCCGGGGGCGCCGGCGGTGGTGGACTGGGAGCACACGCTGGAGTTCCGGCGGCACCTGTGGTCGCTGGGGTTGTCGGTCGCGGAGGCGATGGACACCGCGCAGCGCGGGATGGGGCTGGACTGGACGGCCACCCAGGAGCTGATCAGGCGCTCGGCGGCGGAAGCGCCGGACGGGCGGATCGCGGTCGGCGCCGGCACCGACCAGCTTGCCGCCGGCAACCATTCGGTGGACGCCGTGATCGGCGCCTACGAAGAGCAGTTCGCGGTCGCGGAGGCTGCCGGCGCGCAGCCGATCATGATGGCCAGCCGCGCGCTGTGCGCGGCGGCCGAGTCACCCGACGACTACCGCAAGGTGTACGACCGCCTCCTGACGCAGTCCACCAGGCCAGTCATCCTGCACTGGCTCGGCCCCATGTTCGACCCCGCCCTGGAAGGGTACTGGGGCAGCGGATCGTTCGACTCGGCGTGTGCATTCGTCGTCGACCTGATCAACGACAACGCGGACAAGGTCGACGGGATCAAGATCTCGCTGCTCGACGCCTCGAAGGAAGTTGCTCTGCGCAACAGCCTGCCCGACGGCGTACGGCTGTACACGGGCGACGACTTCAACTATCCGGAGCTGATCCGCGGCGACGGCGAGCGGCACAGTGACGCACTGCTCGGGATCTTCGCGGCGATCGCCCCGGCGGCAGCGGCCGCTCTGAGTGCACTGGACTCTGGTGATGTGGAGACCTACGAGCGGGTGTTCGCGCCCACGGTTCCGTTGGCTCGGCAGATCTTTTCGGCGCCGACGTACTACTACAAGACCGGGATCGCGTTCCTCGCCTGGCTGAACGGGTTCCAGCCCGGGTTCACGATGGTCGGCGGGCTGCAGACCGGGCGGTCGTTGCCGCATCTGGCGGACACGTTCCGGCTGGCGGACCAGGCCGGCGTACTGACGAACCCGGAGCTCGCCGTCGACCGGTTCCGTCAGCTCCTCCGGGTCAGCGGGGTCGACGCGTGAACCGGTACAGCCTCAACCAGGCGACCACGAAGTACTGGCCGCTCGAGGACGTCGTCGGCGCGAGCGCGAAGGCCGGGCTGGAGTGGATCGGCCTGTGGCGCGAGCCGATCCAGGAGTACGGCGTGGAGAAGACCGCCAAGCTGGTCGCCGACGCCGGGCTGAAGGTCTCCTCGCTGTGCCGCAGCGGCTTCTTCACCTCGACCGACGCCGCCGAACGGCAAGCGAAGATCGAGGACAACCGGCGCGCGATCGACGAGGCCGCGACCATCGGTACGTCGGTCCTCGTCCTGGTCAGCGGCGGCCTCCCGCCCGGTTCGCGAGACCTCGACGGCGCCCGCGGTATGGTCCGCGACGGGCTCGCCGAACTGGCGCCGTACGCCGCCGAACGCGGGGTCACGCTCGCGGTCGAGGCGCTGCACCCGATGTTCTGCTCGGACCGCTGCGTGGTGTCGTCGCTCGGCGGCGCGCTCGACCTGGCCGAGCAGTTCCCGGTCGACCAGGTCGGCGTCGTCGTGGACGCCTACCACCTGTGGTGGGACGCGGACGTGTACCGGCAGATCGAACGGGCCGGCAAGCGGATCGTGTCGTACCAGGTCAGCGACTGGGTGGTACCGCTGCCCGCCGACACCTTGCTCGGCCGGGGCATGATGGGCGACGGCACGATCGAGCTCCGCCGCCTCCGCGAGGCCTGCGACGCCGCCGGGTACGACGGCCCGATCGAGGTCGAGATCTTCAACCAGCAACTGTGGGACTCGCCGGGTCAAGAGGTGTTCGACCTGGCGTACGCGAGGTACCAGGAACACGTCCTCTAAAAGGAGAGTACCTGTATGACTGACCGGACCATCCCCGCCGACGGTATCGGGATGCACCTGTACACGATGCGAGACGTGCTGGCCCAGGACTATCCGGGGACGCTGAAGCGGCTCGCCGGGATCGGGTATCGGACCGTGGGGGTGAGTGGGCGGTTCGAGCACAGCGCGGAGGAGATTCGGGGGTTCGCGGACGACGCGGGGCTGGCGATCGTGCTCGAGCATGTCGGGTACGCGCGGATGAGCGACGACTGGGCGGGGGCCTTGGCCGACGTACGGACGCTCGGCGGGCAGTGGGCCGTCGTACCGTCGATTCCGTCGGAGCTGCACTCGGTCGAGGGGTTCAAGACCGCGGCGGCCGCGTTCGTGGAGGCCGGGAAGGCGGCGCGGGACGCGGGGCTGAAGCTGCTGTTCCACAACCACGGGCACGACTTCGACGAGGTGGACGGGCGGGTGCTGTACGACATCCTGCTGGACGTCGACCCGGAGCTGCTCGGGTTCGAGCTGGACCTCTACTGGGCGGTGGACGGCGGCCACGACCCGGCGAAGCTGTTCCAGGAGCACCCGGGCCGGTTCCCCGCGCTGCACGTGAAGGACATGGCCGAGGACGGCTCCTGGGAGGACGTCGGCGCCGGCAAGCTGGACTTCGGCGCGATGTTCGCGCACGCCGAGTCCGGCGGCGTACAGCAGTATCTGGTCGAGCACGACAAGCCCACCGACGCCTGGCAATCAGCTGAGCGGAGCTACCGGGGGCTGACCGAACTGCGGTACTGACACCTGTGACAACAAACGCTTAACCGGGTCAGCTGTGGATACGGCTGCTCACCACGGGTGAAATCGGCCTATTCTCAACAGGTGCAGAACGAGCCCGCGGTCCGGCTGTCTGCCGTCCGTCGCTTGTACGAGGTGAGCACGCGGATGGGCGCTGGGCGCAGCCTTGCCGAAACGCTGCAGGCGGTCGTTGACGGCGTGGTGAACGGGCTGGGCTTCGGGATCGCCGTACTGAACCTGCGGCACCCGGACGGGAAGTTCGAGGTGATCGCGGTCGCCGGGTCGCCGGAGGCACAGGAGGCGCTGCTCGGCCGGGTGAGCGCGTCCGACGTCTTCGACGCCGATTTCGCCATCGCGGACACCTGGGGCGGGCTCCGGTTCGTACCGCACGAGCGCTTGGGCGAAGGTGAAATCGTCGGGTGGGTGCCCGACGTACCGGTCTCCGACGACCCGGACGCGTGGCACCCGCTGGACGCGCTCTTCGCGCCGCTGTATTCGCCCGGCGGCGAGCTGGTCGGGATGCTGTCGGTCGACCTGCCGGAGGACCATCGGCGGCCGGGGCCGATCCACCGGGAGCTGCTGGAGATCTTCGCGACCCAGGCCGGCCTGGCGATCGACAAGGCCCGGCTGACCGATCAGCTGCTGGCCGAGAAGACCCGGCTGGAGGCCAGCGAGGCGACGTTCCGGCTGGTCTTCGAGGGCGCCGGGAACGGGATGGCCACGATCGCGTTCGACGGGCCGGACCTGGGCCGGATCCTGCGGGTGAACGACGCGTTCTGCCGGATCACCGGCTACACCGCGGACCAGCTGGTCGGGATGCGGCTGGTCAGCTTCCTGCGCGACGACGAGCCGGAGCAGACCCGGACCGAGCTGGAGGAAGTTGCCGCCAGCAACGGCACGTACCGGTTCGAGCGGGTGTTCACGCAGCCGAGCGGGAACGCGATCTGGCTCGGCGGTACGGCGTCGCTCGTCGCGCAGGGCGCCGGACAGGCGCGGATCCTGCTGGTACAGATCGACGACGTGACGGCCCGCAAGGACGCCGAGCGCCAGCTCCGGCACCACGCCGCGCACGACCCGCTGACCGGCCTGCCGAACCGGCGGCTCCTGCAGCAGCGGTTCGCGAAGGTCCTGGAGCAAACCCGGTTCACCGGCCGGCCGGGCGCGCTGCTGTTCTGCGACCTCAACCACTTCAAGCTGGTCAACGACAGCTACGGGCACGAGGCCGGCGACCACGCGCTGCGCGAGATCGCCACCCGGCTCAGTACGGCGGTCCGCCACGGCGACACCGTGGCGCGGCTCGGCGGCGACGAGTTCGCCGTACTCGCCGAGGACATCACCGGGGACGACCTCGACACGCTGATCACCCGCCTCGAGGACGCGGTCAGCCGGCCGCTGCCGGACATCGACATCAAGGTCACCACCAGCGTCGGCACGGTCCCGATCACGCCCACCACCAGCGACCTCGACGCGCTCCTGCACGAGGCCGACCAGGCGATGTACGTCGCGAAGAAGAGCCGCTCGTAGCAGGGCCTACGGCCTCAGCTGAGCACGCGGTCGCGGGCAGCCTGGAAGTTCGCGGCGAAGTCGCCGGGGAGGTAGGCCCACGGGACCGGTGTGGGCCTACCTCCGATCTGTTGGAAGACCGGCGCGGCCGCCGCCGGGTCCTCGCTGAGGGTGAAGGCCATCGCGAACACGTTCAGGACGTTGGGCGCGCCCGGGCGCAGCTCGACCGCCGGATGCCAGATCGAGTGGTTCGCCGCGGTCCGTAGGTCGGCTCGGACGTCGGCCCGCGTCATGTACGCCGCGATCTGCGCCGGCGCCTCGATCGCCGTCTCCAGGTGCGCGAGCGGAACCAGCGCGTGCAACATGCTGCCGGCCGGTGCCCGGGTCGCGACGTCGCGGGCGAAGCCGTGCATCTGCTCGTGGCTGCCGAACCACTTCGCGCACAGCGTCTGCAGCAGCTCGAAGTTCGCCTTCCAGTGCTGCGGGAAGCGCTGCACCGCCTCGCGGTACCGGAATTGGCCGTCGGCCAGCGGCAGCTGCAGACCGCGCGCGGTCCGGACCAGGAACGCCCAGGCGGAGACCTCGTCCGGGTGCTTGCCGACCACGTCGTACAGGCAGGACTCCGCCAGCCGCAGGCGCTCGAAGAACACCTCGAAGCTTTGCTGGGCCGTGTACTGCGCCTGGTACCCGCCGCGCGCGTCCCACGCCCACTGCACCGCGTGCGCGCCGCGGACGAGCTGCGCCAGCGGGTCCTCGTCCGCGAGCCGCCCGATCCAGTGCTGTACGCCGGGCACCGCGCCGCACACCTCGAGGTAGAACGTACGGTCGTCCGGATGCTGCGCCGCGTCCAGCACCGCCCGCGCTTCGGGCCACTCGCGGTTCGCCAACGCGTCGTACAACCGGCGGGCCGTGGGATCGCCGAGGCACGGGTCGGCGGGCGGCGGCGGGGCGGCTTTGCGGCGGACAAGTTTCATCGAGTGTCCTTACGACGCTGGAAGAAGATCACGAGGCCGCCGGCGATGCCGACACCGATCGCGCGGGGCAGGATATCGCCGATCTCCGTCGACGTCGCGAGCGCGACGACCACCACGGCGACGAGTCCCGCGAGGATCCACAGCTCGGGGCGCTTGAGCCAGTACGCCGCCTTCATGCGCCAGGTCACCGTGCTGTGCGGGATCGTGTCGGGTTCGCGGGCCGGCATCGCGACCCGCACCGCGGGCGAGGTCCCCGCGTCGACGGCCAGCGTCGCCTGCCGGCCGTTCTTCCACTGCGCCGGCTCGATCGGCACCTGGTAGCCGTCCCGGCGGATCAGCTGCCGGCCGCCGTCCGGGTACGCGATCACGATCGCCAGCTGGTCGAAATCCGCCGACACCTCGCCGGCCGGGGTCTCGATCCGGGCGTTGTTGTGGCAAACCGTCAGCCGGCCCTTCCTCACCGGCCAGCCGATCGGCTTGAACTGCTGCCCGGTCTGCACGCCCACCGCCGGTTTCGGGCCGTCGAGCCAGGTCAGCTGCGGGTCGCCGGCGGCCTCCGGGTCGACCGACAGCAGCAGGTTGCTCCACATCGTCAGCGCCGCCTGCCGGACGTCCTCGACCGTGGTGGCGGAGGCCTCGGCGATCAGGTCGTCGCGGGTCCGGACCTTCCGGCCGAGCAGCACCTCGCGGGCCGCGAGGTACGGCATCCACGTCTCGGCCGGTTCCGCCTTCAGCCGCCGTACCTCCTCGTCGAGCTCGTCGCGGAGGTCGGTCGGGTCGGGGCCGCGGTCGCGGAGACCCCGCAGTACGGCCATCGTCTCGCCGACCACCGTGGGGCGGGCCTCGGGGAGGATGTCCATCCCCGCGGTGAGCATCGCGGTGCCGGGGTCGACCGGTTCGTACGACGCCCACGCCGAGTACCCGACGCCCGTACCGTGCCGGAACCCGGTCTCCAGGGCACGCCGCAGGGCACGCGCGAGCGACGGGCCCGCCATCGAGCGGGGCAGCGCGCCGGACATGGCGACGCCACCGGACACACCGGCGAACCCGGCCGGCAACGGCTGCTCGCACGGAACCGCGGGTCGCGCCAACCATCGCGTTCCGTCGTTCAACGGCAGCCGCAACCCGGCCGGCGGCGGACCGGTCAACGCCAGTACGGCGTTCCCGCGCGCGAAGGCCTGCGCCGCGAGCGCGCGCAGGCGATCCGGGTCCGCGGTGTGCAGCCCGTACTCGTCGTACGCGGCGACCCCCGGGCCCTGGGCGCCGTACCGCCAGAGCACGTGCAGGTCGACCTGACCGGGACGCCGGGTCGCGCTCTCCGCGCGGAGGACGCGGCGCTCGTGTTCGAGGTCGGCGAAGTCCGGCTCGCTCAGCCAGGTACACAGCCGCCGCAGGAACTCCGCGACGGCGTTGGGCTCACCCTCGACGTCGAACGTGGTGTGCAGCATGCTGACCGATCCGTTGACCGGCGCCCGGATCGAGTCCCGCCCGTGCAACGCCAGATGCTCGAGCAGATGCAACCACCCACGCCGCGGCATCGCCTCGTCCGCCACCCCCGCCCGGAACCACAGACTCCCCCGCATCCGCCGCTCACCGGGCACCCAGTAGACGGGCACACCGTCCACCTCGGTCTCGCGCAACTCACCGTCCATAGAGACCCCATCTTGTCGGATCTCCGGCGTGCCCACTGCCCCTTTGCAGCTTTTGACATCTACTGCGGTTCTTACGAGCCCAGCTTGGTGAGGGGTTCGTCGGTGAGGCGGTAGACGGTCCATTCGTCCTGGGGTTTGGCGCCGAGGGACTTGTAGAAGTCGATGGCGGGGGCGTTCCAGTTGAGGACGGACCATTCGAGGCGTTCGTAGTTGTTGCGGACGCATTCCTGGGCGAGGGCCGTGAGGAGCGCCTTGCCGAGGCCGGTGCCGCGGATTTCGGGGCGGACGAAGAGGTCCTCGAGGTAGATGCCGTGGACGCCACGCCAGGTGGAGAAGTTGAGGAACCAGATCGCGCAACCGACGACCTGACCCTCGTGTTCCGCGACGTGGCAGAAGGTGGCGGGGTTGTCGCCGAAGAGCGCGGTGTGCAGCTGCTCCTCGGTCAGGTGGCACTCCTCGGGGGCTCGCTCGTACTCCGCCAGCGCGTACACCAGCCCCACCAGCGCCGGTACGTCGTCCGGCCGCGCCCGGCGAATCCGCTCGTCGATCTGCATGGTGCCTATCCTGCCGTCTCGCCCTTACACCCCCAGACCGCCGTCCACCCGGAGTACGGCGCCGGTGACGTACGAGGCGCGGTCGCTGAGCAGCCAGGCGGCGGCCTCGGCGACCTCCGCGGGGGCTGCGCCGCGGCCGATCGGGGCCTGCGCGATCAGCGTGTCGATCACGCCGGGCTGGGCGCGGTCCCAGTCCTGGAGCATCTCGGTCAGCGTGGTGCCGGGGGCGATCGCGTTCACCCGGATGTTCTCCGGGCCGTACGTGATCGCGGCGGACTCGGTCAGGCTGTTCACGGCCCGTTTCAGGGCGCCGTACGCCGGGAGCGCCGGGTTGCCCGCGAAGCTGCCGACGCTCGACGTGTTGACGATGCTGCCGTGGCCGCTGGTGGCGCGGATCGCGGTAACCTCGGCGACCATCGCGGACCAGACGCCGCGGAGGTTCACGGCGTACACCTGGTCGAACTCGGCCGGGCTGAGCCCGTCCATTGGGCCGGGTTGCTGGCCGCCGGCGCCGTTGTTGAAGGCGCCGTCCAGGCGGCCGTACTCCGCCACGGTCCGGTCGACGGCGGCGCGGATCGCGTCCGGGTCGGCCAGGTCGCAGACGACGTACCGCGCGTCGAGTTCCTTGGACACCGCGGCGATCTCGGATTCGGTGCGGGCGGCGAGCATCACCTGCGCGCCCTCGGCGGCGAACAGCCGGGCGGCCGCGGCACCGATCCCACGTCCGGCGCCGGTGATGAAGATGACCTTGTTGTCGAGAAGTTTGTTCATGTCTTCGAGCTTTCGCCGCCCGCGCAGCGTTAACCAGGCATCGGTTGTACCTGGTTAACGCCGCGCGAAGGGGCAGACTGGACGACGTGGACAAGGCGGAGCTTGCAGTGTTCCTGCGCAACCGGCGAGAGCGGGTCGCCCCGGCGGACGTCGGCCTGCCGGCCGGGCGCCGACGCCGTACGCCGGGACTTCGCCGGGAGGAGGTGGCGCAGCTCGCGTACATCTCCACGGAGTACTACACCCGGCTGGAGCAGGCGCGCGCACCGCATCCGTCCGCGGAAGTCCTGGCCGGGCTGTCCCGCGCGCTGCGGCTCAACGATGCCGAGCGCAACCATCTGCACGACCTCGCGGGCGTGCCGCCGGTACGCCCGGTCGGGCCGCCGCGCGACGTACGGCAGAGCATCCTCGACCTGCTCGACCGGCTGCCGAACGCGGCCGCGATCGTACTCTCGGCGTACTACGAGGTGATCGCCTGGAACCACCTCGCGGCCGCGCTGATGGAGGACTTCTCGGTCCGCTCCCGCGCCGAACGGAACCTGCTGCGGCGCGCGTTCCTCGACGGCGACCGGCACGTGTACTCCGTGGTCGACGGCGCGCGCTTCGCCCGGAGCTCGGTGAACCACCTGCGGGTGACCGCGGCGCGATACCCGGACGACCCGGAGCTGCGTTCGTTGCTCGCCGACCTGTCCGCGAGCGAGGAGTTCACCGCGCTGTGGGAGGCGCACGAGATCGCGGGCGAGCCGACGCTGTGCAAGTCGTTCCAGCATCCGCTCGTCGGCCTGGTGACGGTGAACTGCGACGCGCTCGCGATCCCGGACCGCGACCAGCAGGTGATCATCTACACCGCGACGCCCGGCTCGCCGTCGGAGGAGGCGCTCCGGCTGCTGTCGGTCGTCGGCACCCAGCGGCTCGACGTACCGGGATGATTAAGCACTCCCGCTGCTCACTGTGTGCGGATATTCCTGTTGGAATTGTCGCCGGGCGCGCGGGAGGTTGGACGTATGGCAGCTGACACGAACAAGACCCGCCGGATCGGTGACGTCGAGGTGTCCGCGATCGGGCTCGGCGGGATGCCGATGTCGATCGAGGGCCGGCCCGACGAGGCCCGGTCGATCGCGACCATCCACGCCGCGCTGGACGCCGGGATCACGCTGATCGACACCGCCGACGCGTACCACCTGACCGCGACCGACGACGGCCACAACGAGACCCTGATCGCCCAGGCACTGGCGTCGTACGGCGGCGACACCTCGAACGTCCTGGTCGCCACCAAGGGCGGCCACCTGCGCCCCGGCGACGGCAGCTGGACGCAGGACGGCTCCCCGCAGTACCTGGCCGCCGCGGCTGAGGCGTCGCTGAAGCGGCTCGGCGTGGAGGCGATCGGGCTGTACCAGTTCCACCGCCCGGACCCCCGCGTCCCGTACGCGGACTCGATCGGCGCGATCCGCGACCTGCTGGACGCCGGCAAGATCCGGATGGCCGGCATCTCGAACGCGAACCCCGCCCAGATCAAGCAGGCCCAGGAGATCCTCGGCGGCCGGCTGGTGTCGGTGCAGAACCAGTTCTCCCCCGCCTTCCGCTCCAGCGAACCCGAACTCGACCTGTGCGACGAGCTCGGCATCGCCTTCCTCCCCTGGTCCCCCCTCGGCGGCATCACCCGCGCCGGCGACCTCGGCACCCAGCACCCCGCCTTCCACACCCTCGCCGCCGAACTCGGCGTCTCCCCCCAACGCCTAACCCTCGCCTGGATGCTCGCCAAGTCCCCCCACGTCATCCCCATCCCCGGCTCCAGCCGCCCAGAGACCATCCGCGACTCCTACGCCGCCGTCAACCTCCACCTCACGGCGGACCAGGTCGCCGTACTGAACGCCGCCTGACCTGGGCATATTCGCCGTACCTCGCGTGTTGAGGAGCGCATGGAAGATATGCGCGCATTGAGCTACGGCCTTGGGCAGCAGTACTTCGAGGAGCGTGATTATCGCGGCGCGATCCGTGCGCTGCAGCCGGTGGTGGAGGAGACTCCTGAGGATGTCGGGACCCGGTTGTTGCTGGCGCGGGCTTATTACCACGCCGCGCTTCTCAAGCCTGCCGAGGAGCAGCTGCTGGCGGTCATCGAACGGGAGCCCACCGAGTACTACGCCCATCTGATGATGGCTCGCACCCTGGAGCGGCAGTCCCGGGCGGATGAGGCTGGGAAGCATCGGCGGATTGCCGCTGCGCTGACCGGGGACGACGAGCTGTTGCGGCCGCATACGGTCTGAGCTGTGCCTTCCGAGGGCCCGTGATCTGCTGATCGCGGGCCTTCGGTGTGTCCGGAATGAGTTGCGGCCGCCCTGCGTTCTGGTAGTTTAATAGTTAATCATCTTGGAGGAGGACCGATGCAGTTCGGCGTTTTCAGCGTCGGGGACGTGACCGAGGACCCGACCACGGGGACCACTGTGTCCGAGGGCGAGCGGATCAAGGCGATGGTGCGGATCGCGCTCAAGGCCGAAGAGGTCGGGCTGGACGTGTTCGCGCAGGGTGAGCACCACAACCCGCCGTTCGTGCCGTCCTCGCCGACCACGCAACTGGCGTACGTCGCCGCGCAGACGTCGAAGATCGTGCTGTCCACCTCGACGACGCTGATCACCACCAACGACCCGGTGAAGATCGCCGAGGACTACGCGATGCTGCAGCACCTGGCCGACGGCCGGGTCGACCTGATGATGGGGCGTGGCAACACCGGGCCGGTCTACCCGTGGTTCGGGCAGGACATCCGGAACGGGATCGCGCTCGCGATCGAGAACTACGCGCTGCTGCGCCGGCTCTGGCGCGAAGAGGTCGTCGACTGGGAGGGCAAGTTCCGTACGCCGTTGCAGGGGTTCACCGCGACGCCGCGGCCGCTGGACGACGTACCGCCGTTCGTCTGGCACGGGTCGATCCGGTCGCCGGAGATCGCCGAGCAGGCGGCGTACTACGGGGACGGGTTCTTCCACAACAACATCTTCTGGCCGATCTCGCACACCACGCGGATGATCCAGCTGTACCGGCAGCGCTTCGAGCACTACGGGCACGGCGCCGCGGACCAGGCGATCGTCGGGCTGGGCGGGCAGATCTTCCTGCGGAAGAACTCGCAGGACGCGGTCCGCGAGTTCCGGCCGTACTTCGACAACGCGCCGGTGTACGGGCACGGGCCGACGCTGGAGGACTTCAGCCGGGAGACGCCGCTGACGGTCGGGAGCCCGCAGCAGGTGATCGAGCGGACGCTGTCGTTCCGGGAGCACTTCGGGGACTACCAGCGGCAGCTGTTCCTGATCGACCACGCCGGGTTGCCGTTGAAGACCGTGCTGGAGCAGTTGGACATCCTTGGCGAGGAGGTCGTTCCGGTGCTGCGGAAGGAGTTCGCGGCACTGAAGCCGGCGCACGTACCGGACGCGCCGACGCACGCCTCGCTGAAGGCCGCCGCCGAGCGGGCCCGCGACCTGGAGACGATCGAGGAGCCGCCGGTGACGACGCCGGCCGAGGAGCCGACCCGATGAACGACAAGGTCATTGCCGTGGTGACGGCCGGGTTGACGACGCCGTCGTCGTCCCGGCTGCTGGCCGACCAGTTGGCGGGGGCGGTTCGCGACGAGCTGTCCGGGCGCGGCATCGGCTCCCGGGTGGAGCTGATCGAGGTACGCGACCACGCCCACGAACTGACCGACAACCTGCTGACCGGGTTCCCGCCCGCGAAGCTGCGGGAGGTCCTGGACACGGTCGCCGCGGCCGACGCGCTGATCGTGGTCAGCCCGACCTTCAGTGCGTCGTACTCCGGTCTGTTCAAGATGTTCTTCGACGTACTCGACGACAAGGCCCTGGCCGGCAAGCCCGTCCTCCTCGCCGCAACCGGCGGCACCGAGCGCCACTCACTGGTCCTGGAGTTCGCCCTGCGGCCGTTGTTCGCCTACCTGAAGGCCCTCCCCGTCCCCACCGCCGTGTACGCCGCCTCCACCGACTGGGGCCCGAACGCCGCCACCCTCCGCCCCCGCATCACCCAAGCGGCCGGCGAACTCGTCGCTGCCCTCCACCACGAGACACCCACCACCACAGACCCGTTCGCCAACCCGACCCCATTCGAGGACCTACTCAACAGCTGATCCACACGAGACGATCGCCCTCGTGTGGAAGTGGGTGGGTCGCGCGTCGCTGGGGCGGGACGTGTGGTCGCGGGAGGCGGGCATCGGGCCGAATCACGCGGGGGTCTGGGGCTGGTCGATCGCCGGGTCCGTGGCGATGCTAACCGGCGTGATCCTGCTGGTCCTTCGCGCGCGCCGCGACAAGCTTCGCGAGGCCGTCGAGGATGGTGGTTAGACCGAAGGTCAGGGCGTGGGCGGGGTCCAGGGCGGACTGGAAGTGTTCGCCTACTGCGGTGCCTACGCGGCCGGCTAGGGGGAAGTTGGTGCCGGTCATGACTGTGGTGAGGGTGGGGGAGATCTGGCGCCACCACTCCTCGTCCGACAGGCCGGAGTCGCGTTGGGTGCGGAGTTGTTCGGCGCCGGCTCGGGCGGTGCCTTGGACGTGGGTGAGGACGAGGGCCAGGGCGGAGTCCATCTCGACGTCCGTCAGGCCGAGGCCGTCCAGTGGGCGGAGTTCGATCTCGTACTTGCGGGTGATGTTCGGGCCCAGCGCCGTCCGCACGGTCGGGACGTCGTGGATCCAGGGGTGGGCGGTGAGGACGTCCCAGTTTCGGCGGGCGATGAATTCCAGGGCGCCGCGCCAGCCGCCGGGTTGCCGGGTGGGTTCGTCGTCGTCGGCGTACAGGTCGCCGTACGCC
The DNA here is from genome assembly GCF_042730855.1 of Kribbella sp. NPDC059898. Taxonomy (NCBI): domain Bacteria; kingdom Bacillati; phylum Actinomycetota; class Actinomycetes; order Propionibacteriales; family Kribbellaceae; genus Kribbella; species Kribbella sp. NPDC059898. Next base: position 688,568 of record NZ_JBHWKR010000001.1, on the reverse strand, counting down.
TGATCGAACATCAGGTCGGTCAGCTCGCCCTTGCCGGGGACGTGCGTGTAGAGCGACATCGTGCCGACCTTCAGCCGGTCGGCGACCATCCGCATCGAGAGCGCGTCCAGCCCGGACACGTCCGCCAGCTCGATCGCCGTGTCCACGATCGCGCGGACCGTCAGGCCGGACCGGCCGGGCTTGGTGTGGCTGCCCCAGAGCAGCGCCAGACTGCGCGCCGGATCGGGCGCCGCCGCCTTTCTTCCCGCCACTCGGAACCTTCCTCCACCGCTCGTCGTTGGAGGAATCGTACCTGAGCCGTACAATGTACGGTACAGTCTACGGTTCATCGACCCGAGAGGTGGGAAGTGACGACGGAGCGAGTGATCGAGGCCGCCGGCGTACGGAAGAACTACCGCGGCGGCACAGCGGGTGCGGGGCTGAACGGCTTCGACCTGGAGGTCACGGCCGGCACCGTGACCGGGCTGCTCGGCCCGAACGGCGCCGGCAAGACGACAGCGGTGCGGATCCTGTCCACGCTGCTCGACCTGGATTCCGGTACGGCGACGATCGCCGGGTACGACGTACGCCGGCAAGGGGCGGAGGTACGGCGGCGGATCGGGCTGGTCGGCCAGTACGCCGCCGTGGACGAGGTACTCACCGGGCGGCAGAACCTGGTGATGTTCGGGCGGCTCAACCATCTGAAGAACGCGAAGGGCCGGGCGGACGAGCTGCTGGAGCGGTTCGGTCTGGTCGAGGCGGCCGGGCAGGCGGTCAGCAAGTACTCCGGCGGCATGCGGCGCCGGCTCGACCTCGCGGCGAGCCTGATCGTGGCGCCGCGGGTGCTGTTCGTGGACGAGCCGACGACCGGCCTCGACCCGGCCGGGCGGATCGAGGTGTGGAACGCCGTACGGCAACTGGTCGACGGCGGTACGACGGTGTTGCTGACGACGCAGTACCTGGAGGAGGCGGATCAGCTGGCGAACCGGATCTCGATGCTGAAGGCGGGACAGGTGGTCGCGGAGGGGACGCCGGACGAGCTGAAGACGCGGCTCGGGTCGGACCGGCTGGAGCTGGTACTCGCGGATCCGGCCGAGGTACCGCGGGTCGTGGAGCTGGCGGCGCCGCTGGCGGACGGGGAGGTGCGGGTGACCGACGTACGGATCAGCATTCCGGTCAAGGATCGGACGAAGGCGCTGGTGGTGATGGCGAACTCGTTGCACGAGGCAAAGATCGAACCGGAGGACATCACGTTGCGGCGGCCGACGCTGGACGAGGTCTTCCTGCACCTGACCGGGGCGGAGGTGGCGGCGTGAGGTGGGTGCTGGCCGACAGCTGGACGATCGCGCGACGGACCTTCCTGCACTGGCGGATGCAGCCGGGACTGGTGGTGTTCACGTGGTTCTTCCCGGTGCTGATGCTGCTGCTGTTCGGCGGGTTGCTCGGCGGGGCGATGGCGTCGGACGCGTCGTACTACGAGCTGCTGGTGCCGGGGATCTTCGCGTTGGCGATGCTGTTCGGGCTGGAAGGCACGATGACCGCGGTTGCCACGGATGTGTCGAAGGGGGTGACGGACCGGTTCCGGTCGCTGCCGATGAGCTCGGCGGCGGTGGTGCTGGGGCGGTGCATCGCGGACCTGCTCGACTCGGTGGTGACGCTGGCGGTGCTGGTGGCGACGGGGCTCGTGCTGGGGTGGCGGTGGCATGAGGGTCTGCCGTCGGCGCTGGCGGCGTTCGGTCTGTTGCTGCTGCTCCGGTTCGCGTTGTTGTGGGTGGGGATCTTCATCGGCCTCTCCGTGAAGAACGCCCAGAGCGTGACGGTGGTCCAGGTGCTGGTGTGGCCGATCGGGTTCCTCTCCAGCACGTTCGTCGCCACATCGACGATGCCGGACTGGCTCGGCACGATCGCCCAATGGAACCCACTGTCCGCAACGGCAACCGCAGCCCGCGAACTGTTCGGCAATCCGGACCCGTCCAGCACAGCAACGTGGATCGGAGAACACGCAGGCACAGCCGCAGTCATCGCCCCCCTGCTGCTGACCGCAATCTTCCTCCCCCTCTCCGCCCACCGCTACCGCACCCTGTCCCGCTGACCTCGACCACGCTCGCCGGTGGGGCCTGCGCGACTGCAGGCCCCACCGGCCCGACGAAACCATCAGCCCTTACTGACAAGAGCCTTTGAGCTACGGCGTTAGTTGCCCGCCGTTGATCTCGACTATCTGGCCAGTGACGTACGACGACATTCGCTCGGAGGCGAGGAACAGGATTGTGCCGACGCATTCGTGCGGCGTACCGGTGCGCCCCATCGGGATCGTCGCGAGCATCGCCTGCAGCTGCGCGTCACCGGTGTGCCGGTCGTGGAACGGCGTCTTGATCACGCCCGGCGCGATCGCGTTCACCCGGATCCCGTCCGGCGCCAGCTCCTTCGCCAGCCCGCGGGTGAACGTACTCACCGCACCCTTCGACGTGGCGTACACCACCGAGCCACCCGCGCCGCCGGTCCGCCCGGCGATCGACGTGACGTTGATGATCGACCCGCTGCCCTGGCCCTTGAACACCGGCACGATCCGCCGGCTGAGCGCGAACACCGAGGTCAGGTTGACGTCCAGGATCCGGTGGAACTCCTCGTCCGGTACGTCGGCGATCGGGGACCGGTGGACCAGGTCGCCGGCGTTGTTCACGAGTACGTCGATCCGCCCGTGCCGCGCGAGCACCTCGTCCACGAACGCGTCCGCCGCCTTCGGGTCGGCGAGGTCCGCCTGGTGCAACGACGCCGTACCGCCCGCCGTCTGCACCGCCCCGACGGTGTGCTTCGCCCCCTCCTCGTTGCGGTGGTAATGCAGCGCGACCGTCGCCCCGGCCTCCGCGAACCCGACCGCCGCCGCGGCCCCGATCCCGCTGCTGGCCCCGGTCACCACCACAACCTGATCCCTGAAATCCAGATATCCCATGCGCCCTATCCTCTACCAGTGCCGCACACCGTTCTCCTCGCCGCGTATGTCGTGTGGCCGGCCGGCGTCGTCCTCCTCCGCCTGACCGCACACACCCGTGGCCGCTGCCTGGTCTTCACCAGCGTCGGCTACCTGGTCGCGCTGGTGATCGCAACGACCGCCACCCCGTCGTCCGTAGCGGTCCCGTTGGGCCTGATGCTCGGCGGGTCTCGGTGAACTGGTGGTGAACGCGCCGTGCGGCGGGATGGTGGCTCGGGGGCGGGGGTATTTTCGATGGATGGGATACGCGCTCGGGGAGCTCGGGCTCCGGCGGTGGCGGACTGGGGATGCGTTGCGGCTGGCGGCGGCGCACGATGATCCGGCGATGGTGAACCAGGGCGGGATCGTGGACCGGGCGTCCGCGGTCGACTGGATCGGCCGGGTCGCGGACCTCGACAACGGGCACGTGTACGCCGTGGCGGACGCGGACGACCACCCGATCGGGTGCGTGGGGGTGACGAACATCGACCGGCACCGGGTCGGCTGGACCTGGTACTGGACGCTCGCCGACGCCCGCGGCCACGGCGTGGCGCAGGACGCCCTCCGCGCGCTCGCGGACTGGGCCCACCACGAGGCCGGCCTGTACCGCCTCGAGCTGGGCCACCAACTCGACAACCCGGCCTCCTGCGCGGTCGCCGCCGGCGCCGGCTTCCTCTCCGAGGGCGTCGAACGCCAACGCCTCGCCTTCGACGGCACCCGGTACGACGTCGAACGCCACGCGCGCCTGCTCACCGACCCCCTCGACCCGCCCAGCCGCCCGGTCCGCGTAGTCAGCTGAAACTGTCGGTGGCGCCCGCTAGCGTTCCGGGATGTGACGCCCGACCTGCTGCTGACCGACGTACCGACCGAGGCCGACGAGGCCGCGGTCTCCGACGGCCTGGACACGTTCAACTTCGAGGCCGCCGGCATACACAACCGCCGTCCGTTGGCCGTGCTGGTGAAGGTACGCGGCGCCGGCTCGGCAGCCGGATCTACTTCTGGAAGGACCTCACAGTGTGAGCTTGGGGTGGCGGTTGACGTCTTTGTAGAGGAGGTAGCGGAAGCGGCCGGGGCCGCCGGCGTAGCAGGCCTGCGGGCAGAAGGCGCGGAGCCACATGAAGTCGCCTTCCTGGACCTCGACCCAATCCTTGTTCAGCAGGTAGATGGCCTTGCCCTCCAGGACGTACAGGCCGTGCTCCATCACATGCGTCTCCGGGAACGGGATCACCCCGCCGGGCTCGAACGTCACGATGTTCACGTGCATGTCATGACGTACGTCGTCCGGGTCCACGAACCGCTGCGTCTGCCACGCACCGTCTGTGTCCGGCATCTCCCGCCCCTCGACGTCCGCCTCGTTGGTGACCAGCGCGGGCGGTACGTCGATCCCCTCGACCCGCTCGTACGCCTTCCGCACCAGGTGAAAGGTCGTCGGAGCGTCGCTGGTGTTCCGCACGGTCCAGTCCGCGCCGGGCGGCAGGTACGCGTACCCGCCCTCGATGAGCGTGTGCTTCTCGCCCGCGACCGTCAGCACAATGTTGCCTGAGGCAACAAACAGCACGGCCTCGGCGGCCGGGTCGGTCTCCGGCTTGTCGCTGCCACCGCCCGGTGCGACCTCGACGATGTACTGCGAGAACGTCTCCGCGAACCCGGACAGCGGCCGCGCGATCACCCACAGCCGGGTGTCGTCCCAGAACGGCAGCCGGCTGGTGACGATGTCCGTCATCGTGCCGCGCGGCAGCACGGCGTACGCCTCGGTGAAGACCGCGCGGTCGGTGGTCAGCTGGGTCTGCGGGGGCAGCCCGCCCTTCGGGGCATAGAAGGTCATCGTTCTCCTCGGGTCAGCAGGCGGCCGCGCGGGTCGGCGGCGAGGTCGACGGGTACGCCGTGCAGCCAGGTGCCGCGGACGACACCGGTCAGCGTGCGGCCGTCGTACGGCGTGATGGCGTTCTTGTGCTGGAGCTGGTGCGCGTCGACGGTGAACGTCTCGTCGGGGGCGAGCACGCACAGGTCGGCGTCGTACCCGACCTCGATCCGGCCCTTCGTCCGCAGGCCCGTCTGGGCGGCGGGCGCCTCGGCCATCCAGCGGATCACGTCCGCGAGGGTGAACCCGCGGTCGCGGGCCTCGGTCCAGATCGCGGACAGGCCGAGCTGGAGGGACGCGATTCCGCCCCAGGCGGTGCCGAAGTCGCCGGTGTCCAGGTGCTTGAGGTCGATCGTGGACGGCGAGTGGTCGGACACAATCTGGTCAATGGTGCCGTCGCGGAGGCCGTCCCAGAGCAGCTCGCGGTTTGCGGCCTCGCGGATCGGCGGGCAGCACTTGTACTGCGTGGCGCCGTCCGGGATGTCCTCCGCGTCGAAGCTGAGGTAGTGCGGGCAGGTCTCGGCGCTGATCCGTACGCCGTCCGCGCGGGCCTTCGCGAGCAGCGGGAGGACCTCGGCGCTGGAGACGTGCAGGATGTGGACGCGGCAGCCGGTCTCGCGGGCGAGGTCGATGACGTGCTGCACCGCCTCGTTCTCCGCCGTACGAGGGCGGGAATTGAGGAAGGCCTCGTAGCTCGCGCCGTCGGGCTGGGTCGCCTCGTCGATCCGGTGCGCGTCCTCGGCGTGCACGATCAGCAGGCCGTCGAAGCTCGCGATCTCGCGCATCGCCTCGCCGAGCTGGGCCGGGTCGAGCGGTGGGAACTCGTCGACGCCGGAGTGCAGGAGGAAGCATTTGTACCCGAAGACGCCGGCGTCGTGGAGCGGGCGGAGATCGGGGACGTTGCCCGGGATCGCACCACCCCAGAAGCCGACGTCGACATACGCCTGGGTCTCGGCGGTCTTCCGCTTGAGCGTCAGCGCGGGGACGTCGCAGGTCGGCGGGATGCTGTTCAGCGGCATGTCGACGATCGTGGTGACACCGCCCGCCGCGGCGGCCTTGGTCGCGGAGGTGAAGCCCTCCCAGTCGGTGCGGCCGGGGTCGTTCACGTGCACGTGGGAGTCGACCAGCCCTGGCAGCAGTACCTCGTCGTCGGCCAGCCGGACATCGGTCGCCGCGTCGAGCTCGGCGTCGTACGGCGAGATCGCAACGATCCGCCCGTCCCGGACGCCGATCGCGGCCGCCTGCTCGCCGCCGCCACGCACCACTCGACGGGATCTGATCACGAGATCCAGAGCGTTCATGCGATGCCTTTCTCTCTTCGTGTCATCGTAAGGTGCTCCACCGCGATCCGTTCGCCGAGCTCTTCGAGGAGCGGACGGGGTTCGGCGATGCAGCGCCGTACGTCGGGCTCGACGTCGGTGAGCGCATACGCCGCCGAAACGCCGATCTCCTTGAGCTGCTCCGGGGCGAGCTTGTTCACGCCACAGACCGCTACTACCTGAGTGTCGGGTGTGGCCGTCGGTCGACGGAGGGCACGGACGGCTGCCGCTACACCGGCGACCGCCTTGCCGTGGAGGGTTTGTTCGTCGAGCGCACCTTCGCCGGTGACCACCAGGTCCGCACCGGCGAGCTTCTCGCTGAACCGCACCATCTCCAGCACGAGGTCGATCCCGGCCCTCAACTCGGCCCCGAGCAGCGCGATCGCCGCGAACCCGACCCCACCGGCGGCGCCCGCACCCGGGGTGTCGCGCAGGTCCGCGCCGGTCTCCCGAGCCACCAGATCCGCCCACTCCCCGAGCCGCCGATCCAACTCGACAACCTGCGCCGGAGTAGCACCCTTCTGCGGCCCGTAGACAGCCGCCGCTCCCCGGGGCCCGGTCAACGGATTGTCCACATCACAGGCAACCACAACCTCAACCCCATGCAACCGCCGCCGAAGCGCCGCCAGGTCGAGGCCACCACCACTCTTCGGAACATTTTCGTCGCATAGCGCCGAATTGTTTCCGCAAAGGCGCCCGGCGAGCGCATCGATCAGGCCTCGGCCGCCGTCCGTTGAGGCGCTGCCGCCGATGCCGAGGATGATGCGGTTGCAGCCGGCGTCCACGGCGGCGGCGATCAGTTCGCCGGTGCCGTACGACGTGGCGGTGAGGGGTGCCGGTGTGCCGCCGGGCAGGTGGACCAGGCCCGAGACGTCGGCCAGTTCTACTACCGCGGTGTTGCCCAGGCGGGCGTAGCCGGAACGCACGGGTTCGCCTGTCGGGCCGGAGGCGGTGACCGGGTGCAGGGTGTAGCCGGCGGCGACGGCGGCTGACAGGGTGCCGTCGCCGCCGTCGGCTACGGGGACCGAGGTCACGGTGGCGTCGGGGCAGACTCGTCGTACCCCGACGCCGACCGCTTCCGCGACCTCGGCGCTCGTCAGCGTTCCCTTGAACTTGTCCGAGGCGACCACCATCCGCAGGCCGAACCCCTCGAACGACGCCGTTGCCATGTCAGTCCAGCAACGCGAGCGCGGTGGGCGCGTCCTCGGGCGCGATCGCCAGGTCCTCGAACTCGATCACGTTGTCGATCTCGACACCCATCGACACGTTCGTGACCCGCTCCAGGATGACCTCGACGACGACCGGCACCCGGTGCTCGACCATCAGCTTCTTCGCCTGCTCCAGCGCCGGCAGGATCCCGTCCGGCTCGGACACCCGCAGCGCCTTGCAGCCGAGGCCTTCGACGACCTTCACGTGGTCGACGCCGTACCCCGCGACCTCCGGGCTGTTGATGTTCTCGAAGGACAGCTGCACGCAGTAGTCCATGTCGAAGTTCCGCTGCGCCTGGCGGATCAGGCCGAGGTACGAGTTGTTCACCACGACGTGGATGTACGGGATGTTGAACTGCGCCCCGACCGCCAGCTCTTCGATCAGGAACTGGAAGTCGTAGTCGCCCGACAGCGCGACGACCGTGCTGTCCGGATCCGCCGTAGCGACACCCAACGTCGCCGGCACGGTCCAGCCGAGCGGCCCGGCCTGGCCGGCGTTGATCCAGTGCCGCGGCCGGTACACATGCAGCATCTGCGCTGCCTGGATCTGCGACAGCCCGATCGTCGACACGTACCGGACGTCCGGGCCGAACGCGCGGTTCATCTCCTCGTACACCCGCTGCGGCTTGATCGGCACCGCGTCGAAGTGCGTCTTCCGCTGCAGCGTCGTCTTACGCTCACGGCACTCCGCGGCCCACGCCGTACGGTCCGGCAGCGATCCGGCCCGTTCGCGGGCGACCTCGACGAAGGCCTCCAGCGCGGCGCGCGCGTCCGACACCACGCCGTAGTCCGGCGCGAACACCCGCCCGATCTGCGTCGGCTCGATGTCGACATGGATGAACTTGCGAGAACCGCGGTACACGTCCAGCCCGCCGGTGTGCCGGTTCGCCCACCGGTTGCCGATCCCGAGCACCAGGTCGGACGCGAGCAGCGTCGCGTTGCCGTACCGGTGCGAGGTCTGCAGCCCGACCATGCCCGCGCTCAACGGGTGGTCGTCCGCGATCGCACCCCAGCCCATCAACGTCGGTACGACGGGAACGCCGGTGAGCTCGGCGAACTCGACCAACAGGTCGGCCGCGTCGGCGTTGATGGTGCCGCCGCCCGCGACGATCAGCGGATGCTCAGCGGCCGCGAGCATGTCGAGCACCTTCTCCGCCTGCGCGCGGGTGGCCGCGGGACGGGAGACCGGAAGCGGCTCGTACGTCGCGATGTCGAAGTCGATCTCGGCCAGCTGGACGTCGATCGGCAGGTCGATCAGCACGGGACCCGGCCGGCCTTCGCGCATCACCTGGAACGCCTTCTGGAAGGTGCCCGGGACCTGCGCGGCCTCCATCACGGTGACGGCCCACTTCGCGACCGGCTTGGCGATCGCGGAGATGTCGACGGCCTGGAAGTCCTCCTTGTGCAGCTTCGCGACCGGCGCCTGCCCGGTGATGCACAGGATCGGGATCGAGTCCGCGGCCGCGGAGTACAGCCCGGTGATCATGTCGGTGCCGGCCGGTCCCGACGTACCGATGCAGACGCCGATGTTGCCGGCCTTCGCCCGGGTGTAGCCCTCGGCCATGTGCGACGCGGCCTCAACGTGCCGGGCGAGCACGTGCTTGATGCCGCCGTGCGCGCGCATCGCGCTGTAGAACGGGTTGATCGCGGCTCCCGGCAGCCCGAAGGCCTGCGTCGAGCCTTCCTTCTCCAGGATCAGTACGGCGGCGTCCACCGCCCGCATGCGTGCCATCAGTCGATGTCCTTCCCGGACAGGCGCTCCACACCGCGGAGCAGCGCGGAATGGTCGAGCTTGCCGTCGCCGTTCGCGCGGGCGGACGCGACCAGCTGCGCCACCAGGGCACCGAGCGGTACGACGACGCCGGCCTCGCGGGCGGCCGCGGTGACGATGCCCATGTCCTTGTGGTGCAGGTCGATCCGGAACCCGGGCGCGAAGGAGCGCGACAGCATGTTCTCCTTCTTCTGGTTCAGTACGGCGGAACCCGCCAGGCCGCCGCCCAGTACCTCGAGGGCCGCCTTGGTGTCGACGCCGTACGCCTCCAGGAAGACGACCGCCTCGGCGACCGCCTGGATGTTCGCGGCGACGATCAGCTGGTTGGCCGCCTTCACGGTCTGGCCGGAGCCGCTCGGGCCGACGTGCACGACGGTCTTGCCGACCGCGTCGAACACGGACTTGGCCTGCGCGAAGTCGTCCGCCTCGCCACCGACCATGATCGACAGCGCGGCGTTCTTGGCGCCCGCCTCGCCGCCGGAGACCGGGGCGTCGAGCAGCCGGAAGCCGAGCGCGCGGGCCTGCTCGGCGAGCTGCTGGGTGACGTCCGGGCGGATGCTGGAGAAGTCGATGATCAGCGCGCCGGTGCCGGCGTTCTGGAAGACGCCGTTCTCGCCTTCGAGGACGTCCTGGACGTCCGGCGAGTCGGGCACCATCACGCAGATCACGTCCGCGCCCTTGACCGCCTCGGCGATCGTGGGGACGGCCCGGCCGCCGGCCTCGACCAGCGGGGCGGCGCGCTCGGCGCTGCGGTCGACACCGGTCACACTGTGTCCGGCGTTGGCGAGGTGGACGGCCATCGGGTTGCCCATGATGCCGAGGCCGATGAAGGCGATGTTCGTCATTTCGTCTCCTAGGGAATTCAGCGGCGCTCGAACGGCAGCCAGCCGAAGCTTGTTTCGGTGGTGGTGGAGGGCTTGTACTCGAGCCCGACCCAGCCGGCGTAGCCGTTCGCCTCCAGGGCGCTGAGCTGGTGGTCGAGCGGGAGCGTGCCGGTGCCGGGCTCGTTGCGGCCCGGGTTGTCCGCGATCTGCACGTGCGCGACCCGGTCGGTGTGCTCGGCGATCACCCGGTCGACGTCGTCGCCGTTGACCGCGAGGTGGTACAGGTCCGCGAGCAGCCCGATGTTCGGTGCCTGCACGCGGTCGATCACCTTGAGCGCGTCGGCGGCGAGCTTGAGCGGGTACCGCGGGGCGCCGCTGACCGGCTCGACCAGGACGGTGGCGCCGATCCGCGCGGCGGCCTGGGCGGCCAGCCCGAGGTTCTCGACCGCGACGTCGTCCTGCTCCTGCTCGGTCGCGCCGTCCACCCGGTTGCCGTACAGGGCGTTGAAGCCCTGGGTGCCGAGCCGCTCGCCGATGCCGACCGTGACGTCGACGTTGTCCCGGAACTCGCCGGACCTCTTCGGCCAGGAGACCAGGCCGCGGTCGCCGCCGGGCATGTCGCCGGCGAAGAAGTTCAGGCCGGTCAGCTGGACGCCGGCGTCGGTGACCGCGTTCACGAACGCGTCGACCTGGCGGTCCGGCGGGACGGCCTCGACGAACGGCCACCAGAACTCCACCGCGCTGAACCCGGCCCGCTGGGCGGCCGCGGGCCGCTCGAGCAGGGGCAGCTCGGTGAAGAGCAACGAACAGTTCACCGTGTACCGCAACTGGTGACTCATCCCGTCTCCAACTTCCGCATTGTGGAACTTGATTTCTGTTCTGCGAAATAGACCATAAGTCGGCGGATGCGGGCCGTCAAGCGTCCGGCAGTCCTCTATGAGGGCTGTCCCCCGCGTACGCGCGCGTTGTACGTTCCTCTAAAGGAGGTATGCCGTGCTGCTCGCCGAACTGCTCGACGCGCCCGAGCTCGGGCTGCGCCTGCTGTACTCCGCGGGCGGCGTACTGGATCGCCCGATCGGGCGGCTGGTGACGACCGACCTGCTGGAGCCGGGGCGGTACCTGAGCGGCGGCGAGGTGGTGCTGACCGGGCTTGTGTGGCGGCGGCAGCCGGAGGACAGCGCGGTGTTCGTGGCGTCGGTCGCGGCGCGTGGGGCGACCACGATCCTCGCGGGCAAGGCGCAACTGGGCGACGTACCGGAGGATTTGCTGGCGGCCTGCCGGGAGCATCAGATGACGCTCGTCGAGGTGCCGATCGAGGTCGCGTTCGCGGACGTCACGGAGTACGTCGCGGCGGCCGGGTCGGCGGAGACCGGCGCGCGGTTGTCGGCCAGCCTGGTCCGGCAGCGGCAGCTGTTGTCGTCGATCGCGGCCGGGCGCAGCCTGGACGAACTCGCCGCCCGCATCTCCGCCGAGATCGGACACGACTGCCGGGTCCTGACACCCACCGGCCGACACGTCGTACCGGGCCCGGGCGAACTCGACCCCGACACCGTCGACGCAATCGCCCGCCGCTTCCTCACCGCCGAACGCATGCCCACCGTCGCAACGGCACCGACCGTCGCCGGCCCAACCGGGGCAGGCCCGACCGGGGCCTCCGCGGCGGGGGCCGGGGCTGCCCGGGTTGGGGCAGGCGGGGTCGGGGCGAGGGCGGGCGCGGCGGGCCAGGCGGGCGCAGCGGGCGACGCGGCAGGAGCCACGGGCGCGGCCGGCGCGGCCGGCGCGGCCGGCGCGGCCGGCGCGTACAGCTTGTTTCCGGTGGGGTCGGGGTTCGGGAATCGGTTGACGGCGTGGTTTCTGGCGATCGACGGGGATCACACGACCTGGTCGCACGATCACGTGGAGGCGGTGCACGAGCTGTGTGCGATCGCTGCCCTCGACCGCGCCCGGCGTGACGAGGGGCGCCGGGCGCTCCGTCCGTTGGTCGCGGACGCGCTCGCGCTCGTGGAGTCCGGCGCGCCGCAGACTGAGGTCGCCGCGCGCCTGCGGCAGGCGGGCGCACACTCGGAACGACCGCTGGTCGTCGCGGTCGCCGGCCTCCGCGACGACGGCGACCACGGCCCGAGCGAGGTCGCGCTGACGTTGCTCGAAGACGTCGCGCTGACAGTCGGCCCCGCGGTCGTGGCGCCCGGCCGCGACGGCCTGCTCGTCGGGTTCCTGCCGTTCACGCCGGAGCTTGCGGAGCACCTGCGGCGCGCGTTCGGCCGGCTCGCTCCGGGGTTGAACCGGGCGCATCTCGCGGTCGGGATCAGCGGCGAGACGGCGATCGACGCGCTCGCCGGCGCACTCGAGGAGGCCCGGTTCGCCCAGCGCGCGGCCGGAGCGGCCCGCGCACCGGTCTCCGTGGTCACGTCGGACGAGGTCGCCTCGCACGTCCTCCTGCTCGCCACGCTGCCCGACGACGTACGGCGTACGTACAGCAACCGCGTCCTCGGAGCGGTGATCGACCACGACCGGCGTACCCACGCCGACCTGCTGACGACGCTGCAGGCGTTCCTCGCCTGCTCGTGTTCCTGGACGCGTACGGCCGAGTCGCTGCACCTGCACGTCAACACCGTTCGCTACCGGATCGAACGCGTTGAGCAACTGACCGGACGCGATCTGTCGAGCCTCGAGGACCGGGTGGACGTGTTCCTCGCGCTCAAGTCCCTGTAACTGTGTGATCACACAAAACAGGGCGTTCTCCGGCTGTTCATCTTCGGAGGTTCACCGGGTGCAATCCACAGTCTGTTGAGCCGATGCTCAGGTGCAGGTCACATCCCCCGCGCCGAGGAGCGTCCCCGATGAAGGCAAACCTGCGACCCAGTCGCCATCCCGTAGACCAGGTGCTGCCGCCCGGCAAGCTCGCGGTGTACGGCGCCCAGCACGTGCTGGCGTTCTACGCCGGGGCGGTGATCGTGCCGATCCTGCTCGCCAGCGCGATCGGCCTGAACACCCAGCAGCTCATCCACCTGATCAACGCGGACCTCTTCACCTGCGGGATCGCCTCGATCATCCAGTCCGTCGGGTTCTGGAAGGTCGGTGTCCGGCTGCCGCTGCTGCAGGGCGTCACGTTCACGGCGGTCTCGCCGATGATCGCGATCGGGCTCGCGGCCGGTGGCGGCACCAACGGTCTGCTGGTGATCTACGGCTCGGTCCTGGTCGCCGGCCTGGCGACGTTCTTCATCGCGCCGTACTTCAGCAAGCTGATCCGGTTCTTCCCGCCGGTGGTGACCGGCTCGGTGATCACGATCATCGGCCTGGCGCTGCTGCCGGTCGCGGCCGGGGACGCGGTCGGCGGGGCGGGACCGACGGCGGCACCGACCAGCGGCAAGAACATGGCGTACGCGCTCGGCACGCTGGCGCTGATCGTGCTGATCCAGCGCGTGTTCAAGGGCTTCATGGCGACCATCGCCGTACTCGTCGGCCTGCTGGTCGGGACGCTGGTGGCCTGGGCGTTCGGCGACGCGCACTTCAGCGCGGTGCACGACGCGGCCTGGGTCGGCGTGACGCAGCCGTTCTACTTCGGCTGGCCGAAGTTCTCGGTCGCCGCGATCATTTCGATGATCGTGGTCATGCTGATCACCGCTGTCGAGACCACCGGTGACGTGTTCGCGACCGGTGAGATCGTCGAGAAGCGGATCGGCCGCGACGACATCGCCCGGGCGCTGCGGGCCGACGGCCTGGCGACCACGATCGGCGGCGTCTTCAACTCGTTCCCGTACACCTGCTTCGCGGAGAACGTCGGCCTGGTCCGGCTGACCCGGATCCGTAGCCGCTGGGTGGTCGCCACCGCCGGGGCGATCATGATCCTGATCGGGCTGCTGCCGAAGGCCGGCGCGATCGTGGCCGGCGTACCGCATCCGGTGCTCGGCGGCGCGGCCCTGGCGATGTTCGCGACGGTCGCCGTGGTCGGGTTCCAGACGCTCGCGAAGGTCGACTTCCACGACCACCGGAACGTGGTGATCGTCGCGACCAGCGTCGGGCTGGCGATGTACGTGACCGCGCAGCCGCAGGTCGCGCAGGCGGTGCCGCACTGGGCCCAGATCATCTTCGGCAGCGGCATCACGCTCGGCAGCCTGACCGCGATCTTCCTGAACATCCTGTTCCACCACGTCGGCAAGAACTTCGGCCCGGCGGTCGCGGGGCAGCCCGGCGACACGGTCCGGCTCGACCAGGTGAACACGATGACGCAGGCCGAGTTCGTCGAGACGTTCGGCGGCCTGTTCCATGGACCGCGCTGGGCGGTCGAGCGGGCCTGGGAGATGCGCCCGTACGCCGACACGCACGCGCTCCGGCGGTCGTTCCAGGAGGCGCTGTTCTCCGGGTCCCGCGAGGAGCAGGTCGAACTGATCCAGGCGTACCCGCAACTCGGGTCGCAGTTCGTCGCCGACGGGCTGAGCGGCGAGGCGTCGCTGCGGGACCAGTCCGACAAGGGGCTGACGTTCCTCGGCGACCCCGAGCGGGACGAGCTGACCGCGATCACGTCGGCGTACGAGGACCGCTTCGGGTTCCCGCTGGTGATCTCGGTGCGGGACGCCGAGTCGTACGAACGGATCCTCGAGCAGGGCCGCGAACGGCTCGGGAACTGCGAGAACCAGGAGCACGCGGCCGCCCTGCTGGAGATCGCGAAGATCGCCGGCTACCGGTTCGACGACTTCGTGTCCGACGCCAACCCGATCCACTCCGCGCGTACCCGATGGAGCAGCAACCGATGACCACGCAAGCCCTGCGCACCCCCGCGCTGACCGTGAACGGCGACGTCACCCCGATCGGTGACGTCTCCGTCCACACCACCGTCCTCGACTGGCTCCGCAACCGCGGCCTGACCGGCGCCAAGGAGGGCTGCGCCGAGGGCGAGTGCGGCGCCTGCTCGGTGCTGGTCGCCCGCGCCGGCACTTCGTCGGCGACCGAGTGGATCGCGGTGAACGCCTGCCTGCTCCCGGTCGCCTCGCTGGACGGCCAGGAGCTCGTCACGTCCGAGGGACTGGGGTCGGCCGCCGAGCTCCACCCGGTCCAGAAGGAGATGGCCGTCCGAGGCGGTTCCCAGTGCGGCTACTGCACCCCCGGCTTCATCTGCAGCATGGCAGCGGAGTACTACCGCCCCGGCCGCGCCGCGACCGTGCAAGGTGAGCGAGCAGCCGCGGGAGGTGCGCGAGCGGTCGCCGCCGCGATCCCGCCGTCGGCTCACACCGGCGCGACCGCCGCAGGCGCCGGCTCGGAGGCTGACGCCGTCGGTGGTGCGGGTGCCGGTGCGAGTGCCGGTGCGGGTGTCGACCATGAGCATGGGGCTAATGGGTTCGATCTGCATTCGTTGAGTGGGAATCTTTGCCGGTGTACGGGGTATCGGCCGATCCGGGACGCCGCTTATGCGCTGGACGAGCCGGCGGAGGACGACGTGTTCGCCGTACGCCGCAGCTCCCCGCCGCCCGCTCCGGCGGCGACCGGCATGGTCTCCCCCGAGGGCGAGTTCATCCGGCCGACCAGCCTCGCCGAAACCCTCACAGTGCTGGGTGAGCGGGACGATGCGGTGGTAGTAGCCGGTTCGACCGACCTCGGCGTACAGGTGAACATCTTCGGCTCCCGCCCACAGCTGACCATCGCGATCGACCGGCTGGAGGAGCTGCGCGAGTTCGCCTTCGGCCCGGACGAAGTACGACTGGGCGCCGCACTGACATTGACGGAGATCGAGCGGCGGCTGGCTGGGCGAGTTCCGTTGCTCGCGCAGCTGTTCCCGCAGTTCGCGTCGCGGCTGATCCGGAACGGCGCGACGATCGGGGGGAACCTCGGGACCGGATCACCTATCGGCGATACACCCCCCGCGCTCCTGGCCCTGGATGCGAAGTTGGTGCTCGCGTCCAGCCGGGGAGAGCGGGTGGTGCCGTTGGCTGAGTACTTCACCGGGTATCGGCAGACGGTCAAGGCACCGGACGAGCTGATCCGGACGATCGTGCTTCCGTTGCCCTTGGCACCGATCACTGCGTTCCACAAGATCGCCAAGCGCCGCTTCGACGACATCTCCAGCGTCGCGATCGGGTACGCGCTCACCATCATCGACGGCGTCGTACAGGACGCCAAGATCGGCCTCGGCGGCGTCGCCGCCACCCCGCTGCGCGCGACCGCGACCGAGCAAGTGTTGACCGGCCGGCCGTGGAACGAGACGACCGTACGGACCGCCGCCGCGGTGCTCGCGGGTGAGGGTACGCCGATGGACGACCACCGGGCGAGCTCGTCGTACCGCTCCGCGATGCTCGGCCAGTCGCTACTGCGCTTCTACCACCAGGAGGCGATCGCATGAGCTCGCTGTCCGAACGCCCTGCCGCCGGAGCGATCGGCGTACCCCTGCCCCACGAGAGCGCCGCGCTCCACGTCACCGGAACCGCTTTATATACAGACGATCTGGTGATGCGCACCCGCGACGTACTGCACGCCTTCCCGGTGCAGTCCCCGCACGCGCACGCGCGGATCATCGCGCTCCGGGTGAAGCCGGCGTACGACGTCCCGGGTGTCGTCCGGGTGCTGACCGCGGACGACGTACCAGGGGTCAATGACGCCGGTGTGAAGCACGACGAGCCGCTGTTCCCGGACGAGGTGATGTTCAACGGGCATGCGGTGTGTTGGGTACTCGCGGAGACGTTGGAGGCCGCGCGGCTCGGGGCGGCGGCCGTGGAGGTCGAGTACGAGCCGCTGCCGGCGCTGATCGAGGTCCGCGACGCGATCGAGGCCGGGAGCTTCCAGGGGATCGGGCGGCACTTGGAGCGGGGCGACGTCGCCGGCGCGTTGGACCAGGCTGCATACGTATACACCGGCGAGTTCGAGTTCGCGGGGCAGGAACACTTCTACCTCGAGACGCATGCGGCGTTGGCGCTGGTGGACGAGTACGGGCAGATCTTCGTGCAGTCGAGTACGCAGCATCCGTCCGAGACGCAGGAGATCGTCGCGCATGTGCTCGGGCTGGCCAGTCATTCGGTGACGGTGCAGTGCCTGCGGATGGGCGGCGGGTTCGGCGGCAAGGAGATGCAGCCGCACGGGTTCGCGGCGATCGCGGCGCTCGGCGCGACGCTGACCGGGCGGCCGGTCCGGTTGCGGCTGAACCGGACGCAGGACATGACGATGTCGGGCAAGCGGCACGGGTTCCACTCGTCGTGGACCGTCGGCTTCTCGGACGACGGCCGGTTGGTGGCGCTCGATGCCACGTTGACCGCGGACGGCGGGTGGAGCCTCGACCTGTCGGAGCCGGTGCTGGCGCGGGCGATGTGCCACATCGACAACGCGTACGAGATCCCGCACGTCCGCGTCGACGGGCAGATCGCAAAGACCAACAAGACGTCGCAGACCGCGTTCCGCGGGTTCGGCGGGCCGCAGGGGATGCTCGTGATCGAGGACATCCTCGGCCGGTGCGCCCCGCTGCTCGGGTACGACGCGAACGAGCTGCGGCGGCGGAACTTCTACCAGCCGGGCGACTCCACGCCGTACGGGCAACCGGTACGGCACGCGGATCGACTCGAGTCGTGCTGGTCGCAGGTGCTGTCTCTTGGTGACGTGGATGAGCGGGTTGCGGAGATCGCGGAGTTCAACGCGGCGCATCCGTTCGTGAAGCGTGGGCTGGCGATGACGCCGGTGAAGTTCGGGATCTCGTTCAACCTGACCGCGTTCAACCAGGCCGGTGCGCTGGTGCACGTGTACAAGGACGGGTCGGTGCTGATCAACCACGGCGGCACCGAGATGGGGCAGGGCCTGCACACGAAGATGCTGCAGGTCGCGGCGACGACCCTCGGCGTACCACTCGAAAGGGTGCGGTTGGCGCCGACCCGGACCGACAAGGTGCCGAACACGTCCGCGACCGCGGCATCGTCCGGCGCCGACCTGAACGGGGCGGCGATCAAGCACGCATGCGAGCAGATCCGCGAGCGGCTCGCGCAGGTCGCCGGCGGGAAGCTCGGGATCAGTCCGCTGGACGTGCGATTCGCCGACGGACTCGTCCGCGGGCTGTCCGGGGACGGCGTGGGCTGGAACGAACTGGTCAACCTCGCGTATCACCAGCGGGTGCAGCTGTGGGCGGCCGGGTTCTACCGGACCGAGGGCCTGCACTGGGACGCGAACGCGATGCGCGGCGAGCCGTTCAAGTACTTCGCGTACGGCGTGGCCGCGTCGGAGGTGGAGGTCGACGGGTTCACGGGTTCGTACACGCTGCGGCGGGTCGACATCGTGCACGACGTCGGCGACAGCCTCAGCCCGCTGATCGACATCGGCCAGATCGAGGGCGGGTTTGTCCAGGGCGCCGGGTGGCTGACGCTGGAGGACCTCCGCTGGGACACGAAGACCGGCCGGCTGTCGACGCAGGCCGCCAGCACGTACAAGCTCCCGAGCTTCTCCGAGATGCCGGAAGTCTTCAACGTGACTCTCCTGGAAAAGGCCCACGAGGACGGCGCGGTCTACGGTTCGAAGGCTGTCGGTGAACCCCCACTGATGCTCGCCTTCTCCGTCCGGGAAGCCCTACGCCAGGCAGCCGCCGCCTTCGGCCCACCCGGCACCAGCGTCGACCTCCCGTCACCGGCCACACCAGAGGCCATCTATTGGGCGCTCGATCGGGCCCGAGGAGGTGCCTCATGGAGTGGGTGAAGGCTGTTCAGCGGTTGCGGGCCCGGCGTGAGGCTGGGGTGTTGGTGACCGTCTTGTCCGTGCGCGGGCATGCGCCTCGGGAGGCCGGCGCGAAGATGGTTGTTGCCATGGACAACCTCTGGGGGACGGTCGGCGGCGGCAACCTGGAGGCGTTGGGGATCTCTCGCTCGCGCGAGATGATTGCCCAAGGCATCAGCATTCCGGAGGTGCTGACGGCGGCGTTGTCCGACAAAGCGCCGTACCAGCACGGGGTTCAGTGTTGTGGTGGTGAGGTGCAGTTGTTACTGGAACCGTTGCCTGTGGTGCCGTCGGTGGCGATCTTCGGGGTCGGGCACGTGGGGCTCGAGCTGGCGCGGATCCTCGCGCGGCACGATCTCGAGCTGCATCTGGTCGACTCGCGCGCGGATCAGCTGACGGGCGGACGGCTCGGCGTACTGGACGATGCGGTCGCGCAGGTCCATGTGCACAACGTTCCGGTGCTTCCCGAGCTGGTCGTCGGGGAGCTGCCGGCCGGTACGCACGTCGTGATCATGACGCACGACCACGCCGAGGACGCCGCGCTCTGCGACGCCGCGATCCGGAACGAGCAGCTCGCCACCATCGGGCTGATCGGGTCGAGCGCGAAGTGGACTCGGTTCCAGCGCAAGCTCGCCGAGGACGGGAACCCGCCCGAGGCGATCGCCCGGATCACCACCCCGATCGGCACCCCGGGCATCACCGGCAAGCAGCCGGCCGTGATCGCGGTCAGCGTCGCCGCCTGGCTCCTCGAACGCTTCACCGAACAAGCAACTGCCGCGCGGCTTCCCGTGCCGGCTCGATCTGCCGAGCGTCGCCCCGCCTCGGCTCAGCGTAAGGCACAAGCATGACTCTCTACCGTGGCACGTTCATCGACACCCCGGAGAACCCGTTCACGGGCGCCGGGCTGCGGGTCGACAGCGACGCCGGCCTGCTCGTCGAGGACGGGGTGATCGTTGCCCGTGGCCCGTACCTGGAGATCCGCGAGGCGCACCCCGCCGAGCAGGTCGTGGACCTCCGCGACGGCGTCGTACTCCCCGGGTTCGTCGACACGCACGTGCACTTCCCGCAGATCCGCGCGGTCGGCGGCCTCGGCCTGCCGCTGCTCGAGTGGCTGGACCGGTACGCCCTCCCGGAGGAGGCGCGGATGGCCGACGTCGAGTACGCGACCGGCGTCGCGCAGGAGTTCGTCCGCGGGTTGGCAGCGGCCGGTACGACGTCCGCGCTGGTCTTCGGCGCGCACTACGTCGATGCCGTCGACGCGCTCTTCACCGCCGCGTCCAAGGTCGGGCTCCGGGTGACGAGCGGCCTGGTCCTGAGCGACCGGCTGCTGCGGCCGGAACTGCTCACCACGCCGGTCCGCGCGTACGCCGAATCGCTCGCCCTCGCGAACCGCTGGCACAACGTCGGCCGCAACCGGTACGCCGTCACGCCCCGCTTCTCGCTGTCCTGCACCGACGACCTGCTCGCCACCTGCCACGAACTGATGGAGGCGATCCCCGGCGCCCTGTTCACCTCGCACGTGAACGAGAACGAGGCCGAGATCGCGACGGTCGCCGACCTGTTCGGCGGCAGCGACTACGTGACAACGTACGACCGGCACGGCCTGGTGGACCGGCGTACTGTGCTCGCCCACAACGTGCACCCGACGGACGTCGAGCTCAAGACCCTCGCGACCAGCGGCGCCACGGTCGCCCACTGCCCGACGAGCAACGCGGCCCTCGGAAGCGGGCTGTTCCCGCTGACGCGCCACCTGCAGCACGGCGTACGCGTCGCGCTCGGGTCCGACGTCGGCGCCGGCACCGGCTTCTCCCTCCTCAAGGAAGGCCTCCAGGCGTACTTCTGCCAGCAACTCCTCGGCGACCAGGGCCGCCCGCTCACCGCCGCCCACCTCCTCTACCTGGCCACCACCGCCGGCGCCGAGGCCCTCGACCTCCCCCACGTAGGCCACCTCTCCGTAGGCCAAGCCTTCGACGCCCAACTCCTCCGCCCCACCGAAGGCTCCCCCCTCGCGGTAGCCATCACCCACGCCGAAGACACCGAAGAAGCCCTCGCCCGAATCTTCACCCTAGGCACCCCCGCCGACATCCAGGCCGTCTGGCTCAACGGCGACCTCCTCCACTGAGCACCTCCGCTGGGGTCGCGCAACACGCTATTGCTTGTCGCGCGACCCTGGCGGATGTCTCGCGATCCCCCGCCAGATCCGCGCGGCGGTCTCGTGCGCGCGGTTGAGGTCCGCCCAGCCGAAGCGAAGGACGCCGTACCCGCGCTCGCGGAGGCGGTCCTCCCGCCACTTCTCCGCGAGTACGGCGTCCGCACCGTCGATGTACTTCAGCGCGCCGTCGAACTCGATCACCAGCACGCCGCCGAGCAGAAAGTCGACGCGCGCGATCGGCCGCCCGTTGTCGTCCCCGATCTCCACCTGCAACTCCGGTGCGGGGAGGCCGTGGTTCGCCATCAGCACGCGGAAACGCGACTCCCCAACGGACTCGCTCAGGCCGTTGGCAAACTGCGCGGCCGCACGCGCGGCGGGAGACCCGTGCCAGCGGTGATGCCGTCGTACGGTCGCGGCCAGGCGCTCCCTGCTCGTGAGGTCCATCCGGAGCGCAGCATCGGCGAGAACGACGCCGACCTCGTAGGTCGAGATACACGTCGTCTCCACGATCGCGCGATCGACGCTGGTGACTCGGAGGCCGCCGAGCTCCACGATCTCGTCGGCGGCGGTGGCGCGGCGATGCACCCGGACCGCCCGACCGCTGCGGGCACGCCCGGAGGCCACTCGGGTGAAGTGTGGTCTGGCCAGATCGGTCCCCCACACGGGTAAGCCGTGCAGCGTCGCCGCGGACTGATGACTCACGACGACGTCCCCGAGCCGCTCGCTCGCCATCCGAACGTTGAGCAGGTGCAACCGGATCGCCCGGTCCCACGGGGGTTCATCGGCGGGCCAGCCGCGTGGGTCGACGTACGAGTTGAAACTCAACCTGAGCCACTGCCCGCTCTGCACGCGCTGTCGCACCTGGCTGTCGCTGTATCCGGCCGCGATGGCGTCCGGGCGCGTGAACCACCCGCCACGGGCGGCCGCGACCACTTCCAATCTCCTGTTCATGCCCAAGAAGGTGCAGGCGTTGACCACCCGCCCGGACACGCAGATCGTGTTTGTGGATAACCCCCGGGGTCGCGGAACAAGCTATTGCTTGTCGCGCGACCCCAGGGGTTGTCGCAATCAGAGCAGGAGGCCGGCCTGGGTGCGCGCGACGTCCGTTGCGAGGGCGGCGGGGTCTGCGGTTTGGAGTACGGCGTGCTCTACGACGGGGCGGCCGTTCGTCAGGAGGAGTGCCAGGGGTGGGGGTGTGGAGAGGGTTAGGGCTACGACCGGGTCGGGGATGCCGGCGTGGGGGAGGCCGGTGAGGTCCCAGAGGGCCAGGTCGGCCAGCTTTCCTGGTTCGAGGGAGCCGATGTCGTCGGAGCGGCCCAGGATGCGGGCGCCGTCGAGGGTGGCCATTTCGAGGGTGTCGCGGACGGTGAGGGCTTGGGGGCCGCCGCGGGCGCGGGCGAACAGGAGGGCGTGGCGGAGTTCTTCGACGAGGCTGCCGGATTCGTTGCTGGCGGCGCCGTCTACGCCCAGGCCGACCGGGGAGCCGGCGGCGCGGAGGTCGGCGGTACGGGCGATGCCGGCGCCGAGGCGGGCATTCGAACTGGGGCAGTGCGCGACGCCCGTACCGGTGCCGCCGAGATGCTTGATCTCCGCGTCGTCGAAGTGGATCCCGTGCGCGAACCACACGTCCGGCCCGGTCCAGCCGAGCTGGTCGGCGTACTCGAGCGGCGTGCACCCGTACGTCTCCCGGCACCACGACGTCTCGTCCGTCGTCTCCGCCAGATGCGTGTGCAGCCGTACGCCGCGACGCCGGGCGAGCTCGGCCGACTCGCGCATCAGTTCACCGCTCACGCTGAACGGCGAGCACGGCGCGACCACGATCTGCAGCATCGCGTCGGATGATGGGTCATGCCAACGGTCGATCGCATCCTCGGTCGCGGTCAGGATCGTGTCCCGGTCCTCGACCACGGAGTCCGGAGGCAGCCCGCCGTCCTTCTGACCGCGGTCCATCGACCCGCGGGCCGGATGGAACCGCAGCCCGATCTCCGAAGCAGCCTGGATCTCCGCCGCGAGCAGATCCCCGCCAGGGAAGACGTAGTGGTGATCGGCGACCGTCGTACACCCGGTGAGCGCAAGTTGCGCGAGCGCGGCCCGCGCCGCGACGTACACGGTCTCCGGAGTGATCCGCGCCCAGACCGGGTACAGCGTGGTCAGCCACTCGAAGAGCGTCGCGTCCGCGGCCAGCCCGCGCGTCACCCACTGGTACAGGTGCTGGTGCGTGTTCACGAACCCCGGTGTGACCAGGCAGCCGCGCCCGTCGACCACCCGGGCGTCGTCGTACGCCGGTGCCGGCCCCGGCCCGGCCGCTACCAGGCGATTGCCCTCGGCAACCACGTGGCCGGTGAACTCGCGCCGGGCCGGATCGAGGGTCGCCACGTGGGCGCCCTCGATCACGATCCGGGACATCAGCAGAAGCCGGCGATGTTGACCCACGCACTGCCCGAGTCACTGGCGTCGTCGCGGGTCACGGACGCCTCGATCAGGCCGTACGGGCGGTCCGCGGCGATGAAGACCTCGCCCGGGTTCTCGACCCCGAACGGCGACAGGTCGACCAGGAAGTGGTGCTTGTTCGGCGCCGAGAACTTGATCTCGGCCACCTCCGGGTGCTGTTCGAGTACTGCGGTACCCATGCCGTACAGCGTCTGCTGCAGCGCGAGGCTGTGGATCGTGGCGAACCGCGACAGCAGCAGCGCCTTGATCGCGTCGTACGACTTGTCCCAGTCGACCGAGCCATCTCCGATTCGACCGGTGTCGTACCGCCAGCGGGCGACCAGCGAGGTCGCGAGGATCCGGTCGTTCGTCTCCGGCAGCGTCGTGTACTCGTCCTTCAGGAACCCGTGGAACTCGGACCCGGTGGACTTCAGTACGACGAGGTCGCTGATCCCGGAGACGACGTACGCCTTCCGGTCCGCGCCGCGGCCGTCGATGTTGACGACCGTGTTCCGCACCCCGGCGCCGCTCCGCACGAACGAGTGGTCGTGCGCCTGACCGTCGACGAGGATCCGCTCCCAGGCGTACTCCTCGACCGCGATCCGCGCGCCGGACGCGGCCGGCGACGCCTCCAGGAACCGGTCGCCGAGGGTCAGCGCGTAGTCCTCGATCGCGCCGACGCCCTTCTCCTTCGCGAGCGCGAACGCGGTGTTCTTCTGCGTGTCGGTCGGCAGTACGCCGGCCTGGTCGCCGGTGGTGTGCGCGGCCGCGAAGTCACCGCGGAGCGAGGTCGACACGTTCAGGTCGCGGATCTGGTGGCGGGGCGTGTCACGGTAGATGCGGACGACGCGGTTCTCGGCTTTGCCGTACTGGTTGGTGCCCAGGTGGATGGCCATCTCGGGTCAGCTCCCTCGGTAGGTGGAAAACGCGAACGGGCTGAGCAGCAACGGGACGTGGTAGTGCCGCTCGTCGGCGACCGTGAAGGTCACGGAGACCTCGGGAAAGAAGATGTCCTGGCCGGTGGATTCGGCGTACGTCGTGACGTCGAAGCGGAGGCGGTACGTCCCGGGGCCGAGGGCCGGCACGAGCGCGACCCGCCCGTCCGCGTCCGTCGTACCGGACGCTTCGAGTACGTCGCCGCGGTACAGCTCGACCGGTACGCCGGCCGCGGGTCGTCCCAGCGCGGTGTCGAGAACGTGCGTGGACAAGGAGCTCATACCGTCACCACCTTGCTCAACCGGAGCAGCGCGATCTTGCGCAGCTCCTCGTGGACCACTGCCGCCTCGGTCGCGTCGTCGTGCGTGAGACGCTCCCGCAGGCTGCCCAGCATCTGCTCCGCCGACAACCCGGTGGCGCAGATCAGGAACACCCGGCCGAACCGGTCCTCGTACTGACGGTTGCCCTCGGCAAGCTCTCGCCGGACGCCGGTGCCGTCGCCGACCCCGGACTGCTCCGAGCGCGACCAGGCCGCCTCGGTACTCGCGCCCCGCGGCCGGTCACCGATCCGCGGATGCGCCTGCAATGCCCGGTCGACCTCGTCGTCGTCGAGCTCCCGCAGTACCTGGTCGGCGAGCGCGGTCAGGGCGGCGAGCTCGCCGTACGGCCGCTTGGCGAGGATCGCGTCGACCCACCGCGGTACGTCACAGCAGGCCGTCAGCGCCGGCCGCAAGCGGTCGGTCGGAGTGGAGTTGAACTCCTCCAGGTCCACGATCACACCTTCTCGAATCCCGAAATCTACTTTCCGTATGACGAGAGCGTGACATTCGCCGGGCTCGTCGTCAACAGTTTGTTGAATTTCAGCGGGAGCGGTTCAGGTAGTTGTAGACGGTGAAGCGCGTGACGCCGAGTGCCTCGGCCACGATCTCCGCCGACTTCCGGTACTCGAAGGCACCTCGGGACTCCAGCAACAGGACAGCCTGCTGCTTGCCGGTCCTGGACAGTTCGTTGAGCGGTCCGCCCAACTCGACGGCGACGTCGGCCAACAGCCCCTGCACGCCACCGGATCCCGCCGAGGCGCCCGCGCCCTCCGCGCCCCCGGCACGAGCCGTGGCCCCCGGACCCACCGAGGACCCGAGAGCTTGCGGGAGGCGGACGGCGACCACCGCCTCCCCCTCCCACTCCAGCGGTATGTCGTCCCCGCGCGCGTCGGCCGGTGCGACCAGTTCGGCGTTCAGCCGCTCGACGAGCGGCATGATCGCCTTGGCCAAAGGATGCTCAGCCATCGCGCCGTACCTGCAGGGTCACCTGGTTCGCGCCGCCGGCGAACGCGGCCTCGAGCACCTTCGGCAGCGCGGGCAGCAGCAGGTGCTGCTCGCCGCTGACCTGCGTCCCGAGCGGGCCGAACTCGCAGTCCAGCCCGGCCGCCTCCGCCGCCCGCAGCGCCTCGGTGGCGTGCGCGGGCGGCTCACCCTCCACATCGAAGGGTTCCGTGGTGAACTCCGCTACCAGTCGCATGACGCGAGGCTAGGCGCGGCGGGCGAGTTTCGCGAGGTCCTTCACGTCGAACTCGCCCGCGTCGGTCGCGCCGCACTCGATGCCGCGCAGGACGAAACCAGCGAGCGCGACCGCGGTGGCCGGCTCGTCGAGGTACCCCGACTCGCCGTGGCCGAGGTACGCGCGCAGCCGGAGCGCGGCCTGGTCGAAGCCCTCCCGGTAGAACAGGTACGTCGCCGCGAACCGGGTCGGGAGCTGCGCCGGGTGCATGTCCCAGCCCTGGTAGATCCCGCGCGCGAGCGAACGCCGTACCAGCCGGAAGTGCAGGCGCCAAGCGTCGTGGATCGCGTCGCCGACCGGGAGAACGTTGGTCGACCCATCGGAGACGAAGACGCCGGTGCCGGCCGCGGCGAGCTGCATGACGTCCTTCGCGTGGTCCGCGACCGGATGCTCCATGCTCTGGTACGCCGCCGCGACGCCGAGCGAGGCGGAGTAGTCGTACGTGCCGTAGTGCAGCCCGGTGACGCGGGAGCCGCCGGCTTGCACCATCCGCGCGATCAACGCCGTACCGTCGGCGCCGAGGATCGCCTGCGGGGTCTCGACCTGGATCTCGAAGTCCAGCGGCCGGAGGTTGTGCTTGGCCTCCAGGGTCTCGAGCGCGTAGACCATCGCCTCGACCTGCTCGACCGAGGTCACCTTCGGGAGCGTGACGACGAAGCCGTCGCGGTTGCCGCCGAGGTTCTCCAGGAACAGGTCGAGGGTCCGGATACCGCGGCGCCGGGTCGGGGCTTCGAGGGACTTGATCCGGAGACCGAAGTACGGCGACTGCTGGGCGACCCGGGCCGCGGCGATCGCGGCCGCGTCCTCCTCGTCGTCGGAGCGGTTGCCGTAGCCGTCCTCGAAGTCGATCCGGAGGTCCTCGATCGGCTCGCGTTCGAGCTTGCCGCGGACGCGCTCGTAGACGTCGTCCGGGAGGTCCAGGACCTTCACGAACTCGGGGTGCTCCTCGAGCGCCTTCAGCGCCTGGGCACCCCAGTCCGCGACCGTGTTCGGTGCGTACCGGTCGGCCGGGACATAGACGGTGTGGACGGGTTGCCGGACGCCGCGGTCACCGCGGTAGTCGGCGGTCAGGGCGGCGTCGGCTGCTGCCAGCCGACGGTCGAGCTCGGTCACCAGGTCATCCACGCGTGGCCTCCTTTTTCCGTATTGTGGAGACTAATATCTACCTTGTGGAAGACACAAGGGTCCGGGCTTCCGGGATCTGGCGCTAAACTTCCGTGATCCGGAAAGGTGGAGGACATGGCGGAGACGAACGGCAAAGGCCGCACCGGCAGCGTGCAGTCGATCGAGCGCGCCTTCGGGCTGCTCGAGACGATGGCCGACGCCGGCGGCATGATGGGCCTGTCGCAGCTCGCGGCCGCCTCCGGGCTGCCGCTGCCGACGATCCACCGGCTGGTCCGCACGCTCGTCGACCTCGGCTACCTGCGGCAGGAACCGTCCCGGCAGTACGTGCTGGGCCCGAAGCTGATCCGGCTCGGCGAGAGTTCGTCGCACATGCTCAGTGTGTTCGCCCGCCCGCACCTGGCCCGGCTCGTCGACGAGCTCGGCGAGTCCGCGAACATGGCGATGCTGGACGGCGACCAGATCGTGTACCTCGCCCAGGTGCCGTCGCGGCACTCGATGCGGATGTTCACCGAGGTCGGCCGCCGGGTGCTGCCGCACTGCACCGCGGTCGGCAAGGCGATCCTCGCCCAGTTCCCGGACGCCGAGGTCCGCGAGCTGCTGCATCGCACCGGCATGCCCAAGCACACCGACAACACCATCACGACACCTGACGCCTTCACCGCCCAACTCCACCAGGCCGAGACGAACGGCTACGCGATGGACGAAGGCGAACAGGAGCTGGGCGTCCGCTGCGTCGCGGTCGCCGTCCCCGAGGGGCCGTCACCGCTCGCGATCTCCGTTTCCGGCCCCGCGGGCCGGATGACCGAGGAGCTCGTCGAACGCGCCGTACCGCTCCTCACCCAGGCCGCGAAGTCGCTGTCGGCAGATCTGCAGTGAGCAACCCGCTCGCCGGGTGAGCCCGCGGGCGCTCAGGCCGGGATCCGGCCCGGCGCCCAGAGCGTGCCGACGTCCTCTCCCGCCGTTTCACGACGTTGCAGATCGGCGAGGAACTCGACGAAGTCGTGCTCGGGGCGCCAACCGAGCAGGTCGGCAGCCTCGCCGAGGTCGTGCTGCTCCACGCTCTGCGGCAGTTCGAGCCCGTGGCGCTCGATCAGGGCCGCGGCGCCTGGCAGCCGGGTCTCCGCCCACTCCGCACCCCGCGCGGCGAAGTCAGTGCGAACGTCCTCCGGCATCCCGTGATCGCTGTGCACGATCGTGCTGAACACGTCGAAGCGGCGCCCGAGCGCGGCCTCGGTCGCGGCGGCCGTCGCGGTGGCGATGTCGCGGACGTCGACGCCGTTGCGCAGCAGCCGTTCACCCCAGCGCAGGTACGGCTCGGGTACGAAGCCGTGGTAGCGCAACAGTGCGACCGACGCGCCGGTGACCTCGTGGTACATCTTCCAGAGGTCCTCGCCGAGCACCTTGGTGACGCTGTACACGCTGCCCCACCCGTACGCCATCGAAGAGGCGAAGACGACGCTCTGGACCCCGGCCGCCCGGCAGGCCTGGACGACGTTGAACGTGCCGTCGACGTTGACCGCGAAGATGGTCGCGTCGCTGACGCCCGGCCGGTACGCGTTGTGCCAGGCCGCGAGGTGCACCACCGCGTCACAGCCGTCGACCGCCGCGAGTACGTCGGCCGGGGTCCGGGTGTCGCACCGGACGAACTCGCCGATCGCCGCATCCGCCGGGTCCGGCGACGGGGCGACGTCCGCACGGCGCACCTGATGCCCCGCGGCCGCGAGCACACGGGAGACCTCCCGCCCCGCGACTCCCGACGCTCCCGTGACCAGGACTGTGCTCATGCTGACCCTCCAGGCGACTCGGAACCAGATCCGGAGCGACGTTACCCAGCCTCACCCCAGGCAATCGCCGTCCCCTGCCCCTCCGCACCCAAGTCTTCTCCGAAGACCCCGCTAATCAGGCGGCTGCAGCACACAGAACTCGTTCCCATCCGGATCAGCCAACACATGCCAGGTCCACCCGTCCTCGTGGAGCGGGTCGGCGGTCAGCTGTCGCGCGCCGAGGACGAGCAGGCGGGCGACCTCGGCGTCGAGGTCCGGCGTCCGGAGGTCGAGGTGGACGCGGTTCTTCGCCTGCTTGCGGTCGGGGACCTGCTGGAGGAGTATCTCGATGCCGGGGCCGCCGGCCGGGAGCAAGGTCTGGTACGTCGAGGACTCGCCGGCGCGGGCATAGCCGAGGGCGGCGGTCCAGAAGGCGGCGGCGCGGTCGAGGTCGGCGACGTCGACCACGACGACCAGTTCTCCGTTCGAGTAGGTCACGGGGCGTACGTGCGCCAGCGTTCGGTGAGGACGTAGCCGAGGGACTGGTTGGCCTGGAGGCTGGCCTCGTTGGTGGCGGCGCCGCCAGTGCTGAAGCGGGTGATGCCGATGTCGAGGAACGCGAGGATCGAGGCGGCCTTGACCGCCTGGCCGACGCCGCGGCGGCGGTACTGCGCGAGCACCGAGGTGAAGGCGGTGTCGCCGTACCCCTCGTGTTCGCGGATCACCGTGGCGCCGACGAGGCGGCTGCCGTCGAGGGCACCGAAGACGCGGTTCGCCGGCCAGAGCGCCTGGACGTCGGCGAGCTCGCCGACATGCCGGTGCGTCGCGGGCGTGTCGGGGTAGTCGGGCTGGTTCGTGGTCTCGAGCGTGTGCAACGCCAGCGCGGACTCCGGCCCCAACTCACGAACGGTCAGCCCGCCCACGGTCACCCGGCGTACCGCGGACTCCAGCAGCTCACGGTCCGGGTCGTACAGCCGGACCGCCCAGGACTCGGCGACCACGCGGTAGCCGGCCGCTTCCAGCTCGGCGCACCGCGGGTCACTGTCCTGGACGATCTCGTAATCACCCATCTGGTGATTGTCAGCCAAGCTTGCGCAACAACGGAAGGACGTCTTCGGTGAACTGGGTCAGGAACCGCTCCTGATCGTTCCCCGGACCGTGGACGACGAAGTGGTTGAAGCCGGCGTCGGCGTACGGCTGGAACTGCTTCACGACCTCCTCCGGGTCCGACGCCACGATCCAGCGCTTCGCGACCTGCTCGATCGGCAACTCGTCGGCGAGCCGCTCCATCTCGGTCGCACTGGTCACGCTGTGCTTCTGCTCCGGTGTCAGCGACAGCGGCGCCCAGAACCGGGTGTTCTCCAGCGCGGCCGCCGGGTCCCGGTCGTACGACACCTTGACCTCGAGCATCCGGTCCAGGTCCTCGAACTTCTTGCCCGCCTTCTCGGCACCTTCCTTCACCGCCGGGATCAGCCTGTCCGTGTACAGCTCCATGCCCTTGCCGGACGTCGCGATGAACCCGTCACCGGCGCGCCCGGCGTACTTCGCGACCAGCGGCCCGCCCGCCGCGACGTACACCTTCAGCGGGGTCTCGGGGCGGTCGTAGATGAACGCGTCGACGGTCTTGTAGTACGGCCCCTCGGAGCTGACACCGTCCTTCGTCCACAGGTCGCGGATCAGCTGCACGGACTCCCGCAGCCGGGCGAACCGCTCCTTGAACTCGGGCCACTCCATCCCCGACACGGCGATCTCGTTCAGCGCCTCGCCCGTACCCACCCCGAGCATCACGCGCCCCGGGTACAGCATCCCGAGCGTCGCGAACGCCTGCGCGATCACCGCCGGGTTGTACCGGAACGTCGGCGTCAGCACCGACGTACCCAGCTGCACCCGCTCGGTACGCTCCCCGACCGCCGCGAGCCAGGCGAGCGCGAACGGCGCGTGCCCGCCCTCGTGCCGCCACGGCAGGAAGTGGTCCGACACGGTCACGCTGTCGAGTCCCAGCTGCTCGGCCCGCACGGAGTACTCCACCAGGTCCCGCGGCCCGAACTGCTCCGCCGAGGCCTTGTACCCGACCCGAATGCTCACCCTCTGCTCCCAACGTCGTCTGCGCGTACTCCGGAAACAACCGCGTCCAGGTCCGACTTTATGCCGCCCACGAGCCCTACGATCCAGAACGTGTATGCGAATGACGCACGAGTGCTCGGTCTGATCGGTACGACGTTCCGCGCGGCCGGGCTGCCCGCGATCCGCGTGACCGTACCCGCCGCACTCGCCGAACGGGCCGTCGCCGCCTGGGAACACGACGACACGACCGCCGCGGACCCGGCCGAGGAGCCCTACGCCCGCCTGCAACGGCACCGCGCCGGCGCGCTCGCGCTGATCGGGCTCTCGATCACCGAGAGCGGGAAGCTCGACGCCGACGGGAACACCGTCGTCGACCTCAGCCCCGAGCTCGTCGGCGTGGCGATGGACGCGGCGGACGACGTACTGCGTCGTTGATTGACTCCGGCCGGGCCTTCAGTAGGATGTGGTTCCGGCGCGGCCCGCGCCTCACCTTCGTCGACCGGCCCCAGCCCGGTCACAGCGAGAAGGCAAAGGGACTTCCTGTCTCGGGCCGCACGTCCTGGTCACCCGCCTCGGACGGATCGCTGGGGGATCGCGTGCGAGTGCGTGGAAGGCCAGATGACAGCGCACAGGAACTTCAAACAACGGGTCCGAGCCCGCGCCGCCAAAACCGGCGAGTCCTACACGACTGCCCTCCGGCACTTCCGTCCAACTCCACCAGGGGAACCAGACATGCCGGAACAATCCACACTACGGTTCGCCGTCGTCCAGTCGACGATGCGCCACGATCCGACGAACGCCGACGAACTCCGCGCGGGCGGCGCCGAACTCCGTGACTTCATCAGGCAGGCGGCTGCGGCAGGCGCCCGCCTCGTGCACTTCACCGAAGGCGCGCTGTGCTTCCCGAGCAAGAGCGTGATGTCGTCGCTCGGCCCGGACGAGGTCGGCCCCTCGGACTGGACCAAGGCACAGTGGGCGGTGCTGCAGTCCGAACTCGACCAGCTCAACGTACTCGCGGGTGAACTCGGGATCTGGGTCGTGATCCCGTCCATCCATCAGCAGCCGGAGGGTCGCCCGTACAACAGCATGTACGTGGTGTCCGACCAGGGAAAGGTCGTCGCCCGGTACGACGAGCGGACACTGTCGACCACCAAGGTGAACTGGATGTACGCGGCGGGCAAGCAGCCGGTGACGTTCGACGTCGACGGGTTCCGATTCGGGCTCGCGCTCGGCCTGGACGTGCTGTTCCCCGAGCTGTTCGTCGAGTACGACGAGCTCGGCGCCGACGGGGTGCTCGTCTCGTACGCGACGCACCGCGTGGCGCACCACGAGCACGTGGCGGTGCAGGCGCGTGGGTGCGCGGTGAACAACACCAGCTGGATCAGCTTCGCGGTCCCCGCGAACCCGGACAGCGGACTCGCGTCCGGCGTGGTCGACCCGCGCGGCGAGTGGGTGACGCAGGCACCGGCGGACGGCTTGCCGGCGCTCGCGATCGCCGACCTGCACCATGTCGAGGCAACGCAGATCGGCCGTGACTTCCGCCGGCGGACCCGGGAGCGGATCAGCTCCTAGTCCTCACAGATCCGGGTGCTGGCGCGTTCTATTTGTATGAACAGGCATGCGGTGGTCAGCACGCGGATCGGGGAGCTCGCGGTGGTGGTGTCGGAGGAGGCGCTGGTCGGTGTCTACTTTCCGCATCACTGGGTGAAGCCGTCGGCGGAGACGCTGGGTGAGCGGGTCGAGTCGACCGACCCGCTCATCGCGCTCGTGGTCGAGCAGTTGGAGGCGTACTTCGCCGGATCGCGGGTCGCCTTCGACCTGCCGGTCCGGATGGACGGCGACGCGTTCCAGCGCCGGGTGTGGGCGGTGCTCGCGGAGATCCCGTACGGCGAGACCACGACGTACGGCGAGATCGCCGCGCGGCTCGGTGAGCCCGCACACGCCGCGCAGGCGGTCGGGAAGGCCGTCGGGCAGAACCCGGTGTCGATCGTGGTCCCGTGCCACCGCGTGATCGGGAAGAACGGATCGCTCACCGGGTACGCCGGCGGATTGAAGCGCAAGCAGTTCCTCCTGGACCTGGAGGAACCGGTCGGCGTGCGGTTGTTCTAGGAGAGGTCGCCGACCTGTTCGGCGTACCAGTCGAGTTCGGTGAGGTGTTCGGCGATCTCGCGCAGCGTCCAGTTCGGGGTGCGGTCCTTGTCCCACTCGGCCGGGTCGAGGGCGGCGTACCGGAGAACGAACGTGCGCCCGAGCCGGGTCAGCCGCTGCTCGGCCTCGCGGACGTCCTCCGCGGTGAACGGCGCGAGGTCTGCGGCCGAGGTCAGCGCGCTCGCGTGCCACTCGTCGGGCTGTGTCGGTACGCCGGCCAGCAGCGCCTCGACCTCCGCGAGGTGATCGACCAGATGGTCCGCGATCCGGCGGACCGCCTTGTGCGGCGTGAACGTGCGGTCGTCGTCGGACGTCCGTGGTACGCCGTCCCATGCCGGCCAGGTGACGACCAATTTCAGCGACCGCTGGACCGCTTCGGCGACGAGTTCTCCCGGGTTCTGTGTCATGCCGCCGACGCTAAGCCCGTCACACTTCGGCGGCGGCCGAACTGATCCCCAGGCGCTGGGCCAGGCGTTCGGCGTCGTACGGCGCGTGCACCTTGGCGTCGTTGTCGAAGTACACGTAGGTGTCGCGCTTCCAGGAGCGGACCTTGCGCGCCCAGCGGTCGAGCGACTCGTCGTCGTATCCGCTCACGTACAGCTCCTCCGCGCCGTGCAACCGGGCGTACGCGAAGTCTGCCGTGACGTCGTCGAACATCGGCCACTTGCCGGCCGTGTCCGCGCAGACCACCGCGATGTCGTGCTCGCGGGCCAGCTCGACGAAGCCTTCGGTCTTGAAGCTCTCATGCCGTACTTCGATCGCGTACCGGAGCGGCTGCTCCACGCGGGCTTCGAGCAGCGACCGCCCTTCCATCCGCTCGTCATGCCCTTTCGCGACCTGGGCGGCGGCGGCCGTTGTGCGTGGCAACTGTGCGAAGAAGTCCGCGCAGCGGGCCGCGTCGTACTGGAAGTTGGGCGGGAGCTGCCACAGCACCGGGCCGAGTTTGTTGCCCAGCGCAAGAACCCCGGACGCGAAGAAGTTCGCCAGCGGCGCGTCCACGTCGGCGAGCCGTTTGAGGTGCGTGACGAACCGCGGTCCCTTGACGGCGAACACGAACCCGTCGGGCGTCTCGTCGTACCAGCGCTGGTACGACTCGGGGCGCTGCAACGCGTAGAACGAGCCATTGAGCTCGATCGAGTTCAGCCGGGCGGACGCGTACTCGAGCTCGGCGCGCTGCGGGAGCCCGTCCGGGTAGTACGTCTTACGCCACGGCGGGTAGCGCCAGCCCGAGATCCCCACGCGATATTTACAGGCCGGCCAGCTCATGGGTCGATTATGGTCCCGGCATCCAGATCGACCGCCGTTGGAGGACGCGTACCGCGAGGCGTGGACCGCCGGGTCAGGTTGGGAGCATCTTCGGCCACCATGGCGGGACGTTGCCCGGGCAAGTGCCGGGGGAGCCGGCTGGGGTGCCCTGCCAGGAGAACAGGGCGAGGTCGGCGATCGCGAGCGCGACACAGGCGGCGAACAGCGAGAACAGGAACGCCTTCCCGGCGTACCGGAAGACGATCGTGAACAGCACCAGGTTGACGATCAACGCGATCGGCACCCCGAGAAACAGCAGCGTCAGCCCGTTCGGAAGCTTCCCGGCGATGTCGATGTGACACGTCTTCCACGCCCGCGATGTGAGCACGATCAGCCCGAACGCCGCCCCGCCACCCACGACCACCGTAAGGAACGACTCGCCCTTACTCCCCTTCGCCGCAAACGCCATAAGCATTACGGTAAGTGATCCACCGCGTCACTTCATCCCGGTCAGTCGTCCAACGGGTGCAGATCGACCGGCGTGAGCACCCAGCGGAAGCCGTACTTGGGGCTCGCGGCGCGGTCGATCTTGTCCGGTGCGAAGTACTCGTTGACCAGGCTGAGCAGCCGCTCGTGGAATTCCACGACCCGCTCGCCAGGGACCCGTCCGGCGTGTTCCCCGCTGTCCTGGACGAAGCCGGCGGCGTACATCCCGGCGGCCGCGTCGGCGTACGCCTGCACGTAGTCCTGCGCGCTCGCGCCCGGGATCGCCGACCGGTTCCTGGGCTCCGGGGCGGGACTTGCGGCGAGGGCGGCACCAGCCGCCGTACGGCGCCAGCGGCCGGCGTCCTCGACCACGCGACCGGTGTCGCGGAGCCTCTCCAGGTACCAGAGCACGCGCGCGTCGGTCACGTCGAGCGCCTCGGCCAGTTCGGTCAAGGTGTGCGGCTCGGCGAGCAGGGCGACGATCCCGCGCGGCAGGTCGGACTCTTCCCAGGTCATGCGGCCATCCAATACGCCGAGGAGGCGATCAGCGACCTCGCGTACGGCGCCACTCGCATCGACCAGCAGGGCGCCGTACCTCGCGTTGTCAGCGTCTTCGTGCCAGCCGAGGACGCGGTGTAGCTCTGCCGCGCTCGATCCGAATCCGCCGCGTGCTGTGAGTCGCCGGGCGAGCGTCTCCACGTCGAGGCTCAGGCTGATCACGGTGTCGAAGAGGTCCCAGATCTCGTCGTCGTTCCCGACCGTCCCGCAGACGAACGTCAGGGCGTCCTCGTGGGCGAGATCCCGGAGCGTCTCGGGCGGAAGGCGGTAGGTATGGTCTGCGAACCAGGCGTCGTCCCGCTCGGCCGGCATCGCCACCTCGGCACCCCTGGCGTCGAACCACCGAGCCAGCCGATCCCGGTCGGCGTCGTACACGACGTACCCCCGCCGCCGCAGCTCGTCACCGACCGCGGTCTTCCCCACGCCGGACGAGCCGGTCACGTAGATGAGGGCCATCACTCCGCCCTCGGCCGGAGCCACATGATCGTGGTCGGTTCGGTGTCGTCGGGCGGTGGGATCACGACGAGCTGGTGGTCGTCCTCGTAGACGACCCGACCGGGGGCCGCGGAGGTGTAACGCTCGCACGGGAGGTTGTGCGCGGCGAGGATCCCCAGGTAGCCCGGGATGGGCTCCAGGAGGTGGGTCGCCGTGGTCTTGAACCAGGAGGCCGCGAGCGGGTTGGCCTCGTAGACGCCGGACGGCTTCGGGTACGCCGCGTCGTACCAGTCGTTCGTCGTACGCCGGAACCGTTCCTCGTCCGTGGTCAGGTAGCCCCGGTACGCGAGCATGTTGACGAGGCCGAAGATGCCGATCCGGCGGCCGCGGCGGTCGGGGACGGGGCTTTGGTAGCGCACGTACGTCGGCATGGTTGGGATTCTGCACGGTTTCTGTCGGTAGGGCGGTCTACGCTCGCGCGTCATGGTGGATCTGACGGCGACGCGAGAGTCGTACGACGTACTGGCGGAGCGGCATGCGGACGTGGTCAGCGCGGGGCTGGACGACCTGCCGCTGGAGCGCGGGCTGCTGGGCGCGTTCGCTGAACTGATACTTGCCTCCGGCAACAGATCGGTGGCGGACGTGGGGTGCGGGTCGGGACGAGTGACGACGATGCTGGCGCGGCTCGGGCTGGACGCGTTCGGGGTCGACCTGTCGCCGGGGATGGTCGCGCTGGCGCGGCGTACGTATCCGGACCTGCGGTTCGAGGAGGGCTCGCTGCTGGCGCTCGACCTGCCTGACGGGGAGCTCGGCGGCGTGCTCGCGTTCTACTCGATCATCCACACCCCGTGGGAGCTGCGGGGGCAGGTGTTCGCCGGGTTCCATCGGGTGCTCGCGCCGGGCGGGGTGCTGATGCTGGCGTTCCAGGTCGGCAGCGAGAGCAGTCGGCGGACCGAGTTGTACGGCACACCGATCTCGTTGGAGTGGTACCGGCAACAGCCGGACGAGATCGTGGAGCTGCTGCACGCGGCCGGCTTCCGTACCTGGTCGACGACGATTCGCGAGCCTGGCGAGGGGGAGACGACGCGGCGGGCTTATGTCATCGCACACCGTTGACCTTCGCGAGTTGTCAGGCATACCCTGACACAACCGTGTCAGGCGCTACCTGACAGACTCCGAGGAGGCCGAGATGCCCGACAACGTCTTGCGATGCTCGTTCTGCGGAAAGGTCCGGGACGACGTACAGCACCTGATCGCCGGCCCGGGCGTGTTCATCTGCAACGAATGCGTCGACCTGTGCGAACGCGTGATGAGCGACCAGCCGCTGCCGTCGTTCCCGCCGTTGGACGGAAAGACCGACGAGGAACTACTGGCCGACATGGCCCGCCTGGACGCCTCCCGCGGCCAGGTCGAGGCCGCCGTACAGGACCGCGTACTGCGGCTGCGCTCGCGCTCGGTCACCTGGGCCCGAATCGGCGAAGCCCTCGGCATCAGCCGACAGTCAGCCTGGGAACGCTACTCCGGGGAGGAGTAATGATCCTCCTGGTCCGACACGGCGAGGCCGACGGCACCCAACTGGATGCCGAAGGCTGGTGGGGACCGGCGCGCGACTTCGCACCGCTGTCCGCGCGCGGCGTCCAGCAGGCGAAGGAGGCCGGCCGCCGCCTCCGAGACTGCGGCGCCGAACGCATCATCGCGTCACCGATGACGCGCGCCCTCCAAACCGCCGCCTTGATCGCCGCCGAGACCCACCTCCCCCTCACCGCCGTCGACGTCGACCTCCGCGAGTGGCTCCCCGACAACACCCTCACCTGGCGATCCACTCAAGCCTTGGCCGCCATCGATGACTGCGCGCGCCACAACGGCACGTGGCCCCCAGGCGAGACCCGCACGTGGGAGCCCCACGGCTCCGTCCGCCGCCGAGCTCTCGACGCCCTCCGCCGCCACCCAGCACCCCTGATAGCCGTCTGCCACAGCGTCGTCATCGAAGCCTTCACCGGCAGCCCCAACATCGCCCACTGCGCCATACACCCCTTCACCCTCCCCGACACCCACCCCACCGATGAGGTATTCCTGCCCCGATGACCAGTCCTCTCGTGGATCTCCGGCCCTCCAAGCTGAGGCCAACGTCGGCCGGAAGACCACCCCGGCCTCGCCGCTGCCCGCGCGTATCTCAAGCTGGTTCGCTCGCTTGGGCGTTGGCGTGAGGACGTTGGGTGAGGACGAAAGTGCTGATGAGGTCGGTGACGAAAAGGAACTGAAGGAGGGTGTGGAGGAGGAAGGACTTGGGGGTGATGGTGCGTTGGCGGAGGCGTAGGGCGAGGTAGGTGAGCGGGTAGATCGAGGTCGGGAGAAGCATCAGGTAGGTGCCGATGACCGTGGGGATCAGCGCGGTCAGCGTGAACGCGCCGACGAAGGCCGCGGCGGTGCCCGTGCTTGGGCCGATTCGGCCGCCGACCAGTGCGATCGGGAGGATCGTCACCGCGTAGACGACGGCGGCGCACAGGACGAAGTTCTGGATGAAGAGCGGGATCATCACGAGCTTCACGGTCCGCGCGGTTCGGGCGAGGGTGTCGGTGTCGCCCTGCAGGAAGAGGCGCACCGCCGTACGGAACGCGACCAGCGGTACGACCGGCACCACGACGAGCAGCACGAACTCCGCGAACACGCCGTACCCGAGCCACCAGATGCAGCTCGTCAGGAAGTCCCTCGGCAGGTCCGGGTACTCGTCGTAGTGCAGCGTCACGAAGATCGCGACAAGGACCAGCCAGACCACCGCGACCGCCGAGCCGGCGGCGAGTACGGCGGGCAGCAGGTTCCGTAGCCGCGCCGTCGGGCGATGGCCGAGGACGGATCGGGCGACCTCGACGACCACGATCGAGCTGAGCACATCCACCACGAACAGGACATGCAGCACCACGTTCACGCCGAAGAAGATCCGCCCGATCCGCTCGTCCTTGCGGAGCAGTACCAGGATCGCGACGCCGTACGCCGACGTCGGCAGCAGCACGACGTACGTGAGGACGACCACGACCAGCGTCAGCACGAACCCGTCGATGCCGAGGTGGTCGCCCTCGCGGGCGCCGGCGACCAGGACGGACTCGGCGAACGCGACGAAGTTCAGTACGAAGAACGGAACGGCGAACAGCTTCACCAGGTTCGCCGACCGCCGCAGCCCGTCGAGGTCGCGGCGCCGCGACAGCCGGACCGCGTCGACCACCACGAGCACCGCCGCGAGCAGATAGACCACGAGCCAGGTGCTGAACGCGCCGAACGCGGCCGACAACGCACCTGGCCCGTCGATCCGGTGCGGCCAGTGCACGCCGATGCCGAGGGCAACGATCGCCATCACGACCGCGCCCACGGCGAGGATCCCGCTCAGTATCTTGGCCATGACGGCCCATTGTCGCGGCCGGGCAGGTCAGCCCGGCGAAACGATCAGCACCAGCGAGCCGTCGAAGTGCTCCTGGGTCCGAAGCGCGCCGTACTTCGCGTCCCACGCCCCGCTGGACAGGTCGTTGCCGAGCGTCGTCTCGAACCGCTCGTGGACCTCGGGCGCGACGAAACTCCACGCCGAGTTCGCCGTCCGCGCGCCCGGGTCGAGCAGCCGCTCGGGCCGCCCGTAGTACGCCTCGCCGAACCCGTCGACGCACCGCAGCGGGATCGGCAACGACATCGCGGTACCGCCGCCGAGGCCGGCCAGGATCGCGTCGACGGCTGGGTACCGCCGGGCCTCGGTGTCGATCGCCTCGGGCGCGTACTCGTGCAGCCAGAACTTCCGCAGCGCGGTCGGGTCACACGTCAGTACGACGACCGGGCCGCGCGTCACCCGGCGTACCTCGGCCAGCCCGGCGTTCAGGTCGGACCACTGGTGCACGGTGAACGTCGCCATCGCGGCGTCGAACGTGTCGTCGTCGAACGGGAGGCTCTCCGCGGTCCCGTCGATCGCCGCGACCCGGTCCGCGGGGCGCTGGGCGCGCATCTTCGCGGACGGCTCGACCGCGGTCACGTCGAGGTCGCGCGGCTCGTACGAACCGGCGCCGGCGCCGAGGTTCAGGACGGTCCGGGCGGGTCCGAGCGCGGCGCGGATCGCGGCCTCGAACTCCGGTTCGGGTTGCCGGTACGACGTGTAGCCGTCGCCGATCCGGCCGTAGTCCGCATCGCTGGCGCTGCCGTCGGCCTTCCGGTCGCTGGTGGGTTCCAGGGTGCTCATCAGGCTCCTTTGCAAGTGAGTTCCTGATGCCGACCCTACGGCAGGACCAGTCATACCATTGGTCCGTTGAGTAAACCACTGGTATTAGTGGATCAATGCTTCGATCCACTCGTCGTGGTGCCGTGCGGAGTACTCCGCGGCGGGTCCCCAGAAGTCGCCGTGGCCGGTCGCGTAGTGCGTCGCCCACGGCTCCTCGCCGGTCTCGTGGCCGCGGACGAGCAGGTCGTACGAACCGCGCGTACGCGCCGCTAGCTGCGCCGGGAACGCCAGCCGTTCCTCGTGGTCGAGCCCGTAGCCGTCGACGAACGCGCGCAACCGCGGGGCGTCGACCGTGACGTCGCCGGTCGGCAGCAGCGGTACGAGCGTCTGCGCGGCGTAGGCGAGATCCCACAGCCGCGTCGAAGGGCCGGCGTTGTCCCAGTCGATGAACGCCCAGCGGTCGTCGCTGCAGACCAGGTTCCATGGGGCGAGGTCGCCGTGCAGGATCAGGTCGCCACCGGCCGGATCCGGTACCGCGGGATGCCAGGCCGCGTCGGCCGGCGGGTCGAACGTCGCCATCGCCTCGTGGAGCTCACGGATCAACCGACCGAGGCGGCCCAGCTCGTCGAGGGAGAACGGCGGCATCGTGTCCGCCAGCGTGCCCGGGATGTACTCGAGCACGTGCCGCCCCTGGTCGTCCCGCCCCAGCGTCCGCGGCGCGAACGCCGTACCGTCGAGGTGTTCGAGAACCGCCTCCACGCCGGCCGTGTGCGCGAGCGCCGGCTTCCGCACGGTCGCCCCGATCCGGACGACCCGGTCCGCGACGTTCCCGCCGGTCAGCTCTTCCTCGACGTCCATCCGGTCATGATGGCGCGCCGGTCGCCGCGGCGGTACGGATTTACGGTGGACCCGGTGCCGACGGCACCTTTACCGTGGTCCGGTGACAACGGTACGGAAGGTCCAGATCACCTTCGACTGCGCGGACCCC
Source organism: Kribbella sp. NPDC059898 (assembly GCF_042730855.1). NCBI lineage: Bacteria > Bacillati > Actinomycetota > Actinomycetes > Propionibacteriales > Kribbellaceae > Kribbella > Kribbella sp. NPDC059898. The sequence goes on along the minus strand of NZ_JBHWKR010000001.1, from coordinate 647,883 downwards.
GAGCGGGTCGCGCGCTTCTGGTGCGAGGTGCTCGGGTACGTCGCACCTGAACCGCCGGACGGGTTCACGTCGTGGGACGACTACAACGCCACGCTGCCGCCGGAGGAGGCGGGAAGCTGGTTCGCCTGCACCGACCCGAACGGCGAGGGCCCGCGGCTGTTCTTCCAGCGCGTACCGGAGGGCAAGGTCGTGAAGAACCGCCTGCACCTCGACGTACGCGTCGGCACCGGCCTGGTCGGAGACGAGCGGCTCGCGACCCTGATGGCCGAACGGGACCGCCTGATGGCACTCGGCGCAACCGAGATCCTGCTCCAGCGCGCCGACGCCGTCAACGAGTCCTGCATCTGGATGAACGACATCGAAGGCAACGACTTCTGCCTCGACTGACCCCGCCCTCCAAGCGCCCCTCGCAAACCCCTGCCGCTTCAGCTGGCGTCGCTGACCATGTCAGCGATATTATCTAATCAGATAACAGCGCTCAGGAGTGCGAGGAGATGGACAAGGACAGCAAGGCGGTCACCGAACTGCTCGACAGCGCGCTCGCCGAGAGCGGCCTGTCGCAGGCGGCGTTCGCCACTGCCCTCGGCACGTCGGCCTCTCGTCTCTCCACCTACCGGTCCGGCAAGACCAAACCGACGGCGCAGTTCTTCCTGCGGGCGCAACGGATCGCCCATGCGCTGCAGGCGGCACGTGAGTATCGGATCATGACTGCGCCCGCGACCGCGACGGCGATCCGGGAGGCGGGCGACGAGGACTGGGCCTGGCGGATGCTGCTCCAAGGGCGCGATCACTTGCGCCTGCTGCTGCGCCGACGCGACGGGTCCGAGGCCGCGTGGGAGGCAGCTCCCGGGACCACAGGCGAGCCGGGCTTCGACGCGTTGCTGGCTGCGCTGACCGCGGAAGAGTTCCGTGCGGCTGGTGAGGAACCACCCGACTGGACCAAGATCCAAGCCCTCCCAGAGCCCTGGATCCCCGAGCACCCCTTCCTCGAACCCGACGAGATCGTCGCCCGAACCCCGGACCACCTCGCCCAACTCAACATCTTCGTCCCAGCCCGTGACCTGGTGAGCGCCTAATCGGTCTTCGTCGTCGGTGGTGCGGCGATCGCGGTCACGTCGGACGACAGCCCGCGTCGTACCGAGGACATCGACGCCATCACCCGCGACGACGCCGTACTCGAAGAAGCTCGGGGGATAGCGGCGGACCGCAAGCTTCCCGAGGACTGGCTCAACACGCACGCCGGTCCGTGGATGCCTCCGCTCCCCGAAGGATCGCTGCGCCACAGCGACAGACCCGGCCTGCACATCACCTACGCCAGCGACGAGTTCCTGCTGGCCACCAAACTGGTCGCCCAACGCCGTAAGGACGCCGCCGACATCGTCGTACTCGCCAAGCGCCTGCACCTGGAGAACGCATCAGCGTCCGACCTGGGGCAATTGGTCCGCCGCTACTACACCGACGACAACGCACTCGAGTTCATCCTCGACGGGAACGACATCGACCGGGAGCTCCACCTGCTGACAGTCCGCGCCGAACGTCTGCTGGCGAATCATCAGCCCGGTGTGCGTCCCGCCGTACCGACCACTCGAGCGCCCGCCGTACGTCGAGACGGGCCGGCGCCTCGCGAACGAAGCTGATCGCGGGCACTACGGTCGCGGGATGTTATCGCGGGTGCCGGAGGCGCGAGGGTTGGGGCCGGATGGGGATGGGCAGCGGGTTCGGTGGTGGGGGTCGGTGGAGTGGGAGCGGGAGGTTGATGCGTGGGTCGGGCGGCGGCTGGGTGAGGGTGGGCGGCGGGTTGTCGGGCCGGCGGTGACGTATCGGGCGCGGTTCTGGTCGGTGGTGCGGTGTTATCCGACCGGTGACGGGCTCGTGTGGTTCAAGGAGAACAATCCGGGGCATCGGTTCGAGGCCGGGTTGGTGGCGGCGATGGCGGAGGTTGCGCCGGAGTACGTCGTCGTGCCGGTCGCGGTGGATCGTGAACGCGGCTGGATGCTCACGGACGATCAGGGCGCGACGCTCACCCGCGAGGACGTCGCGGACCAGGCGACGCGGCGTACCGTCGTGGACGCCCTGGCGCGAATGCAGTGCGCTCTGCACGGGCGCGTCGAGGCGCCTCCCGGGGTGATCGAGCTCGCGCCGACCGCGGCCGGCGATCGGGTACGCGCGGTGGCGCGCGAGTGGGCCGCGCTGCCGTCGGCACATCCACTGCGGATCTCCCGGGAGCTGCACGAACGCGCCGAACGGGCGGCTGACGTCCTGGACCGGGCGTGCATCAGCGATCTCGTACCGCTGGACCTGGAGGTGAACGACGTCTACCCGGCGAACATCTTCGCGGACCGGTCCACCGGCGTACTCCGTCCACGCTTCTTCGACTTCGGCAACACCCTCTGGGCGCACCCGTTCGTCACCCTGCACGGCTTCCTCGACTCGGTCGCCGAGTGGACCCGCGCGCCGCTCTCCCCCGAAGACCGCGCCGACCTCGTCACCACCTACCTGACGGTTTGGCACAACCACCTCGCCGCCGACCCCGCCGTACTCCACCAAGACCTCGCCGCCACGGAGCCTCTCACCGCCGTACACCGCCTGGTCTCGTGGCTACGCCTCATCCCGTACGCCGACCCCACCGAACTCCGCGCCCGCGCCCAAATCCCCCTCCGCTACCTGACCGCCGCGTGCTCACATCCGTGGTGACGACGAGCAGCACACCGATCGGCACCAGCCCGATGAGCACCTCGACCTGGTCGGCGCCAAGGCCCAATCGCCGCCGCGGCTGCCTGTCAGTCACACCTCAGTATGTACGTCAGATGTGGCGGTAGCCGGCGTCGACGGTGAGTTCGAGGAGGGAGCCGGCTGGTGCTGGTGTGGGGGTCGGCCAGGTTTGGCTGTGGAGGTCGCCGATGACGGAGAGACCGAGGCTGTCGCCGTCCATGAGCACGGCGCCGTCCGGGCCGAGAGCCCGGAGCTTGCGGATGCGTCCGCGGCGGTGCTGCACCGTGTAGCCGCCGTCGTGCTCGACGATCTCGACGTCGTGGCCGGCGACCTCGACCACCCCGGGCCGCCACGGCGCCGTGACGGTCACCTGCCGGTCCTCGGTAAGCACGAGGAAGTCGACCACCAGAGCGGCCAGGCTGCCGTCGGCGGCGACAGCCCAGTAGCACGGATACCCGCCATCGCCGTACCCGCTGGTGACCATCGCCCCGTCGATCACCTCGCCGAGCAGGCTGAACGTCGTACCTGGGTTCGCCGCCTCGGACTGCCGGAGGAACAGCTCATCGGCGTACTGCGCGTCGCAGCGGACGAGGTTCGCGAGGTCGAGGAATGCCACGTTGCCGTAGTCGACGCCGACGATGTGCGAGCCGTTCGTACGGGCAGCCGGATGCCAGGTCACGGCCGCGAGGTCGGAGAGCCGGAGGCGCAGCGCGATGTTCGTCCCGGCGACGGTCGCGACCTCGACCGGGTAGGTGCCGGGCGGGATCCGCCGGGCGAGCGGTTCGAGGTCGAAGTCCAGGTAGCCGAAGTCGCGGACGGTCAGGACCCCGGATGCGCAGGTGATGTCACCGAGCTGATGTACGACGAGGGCCTCGGGCGTGTCGAACGGGGCGACCACACGGCCCGCCTCGAACAGGCTCGGGATGTCCAACTCGAGGTCGGCCGCGATCTCCCCGAGGGGTACGTCGAACCGCGGCGCCGCGAGCAGCCGTTCGGCCTCGGCCGCGTCGACCAGCGGCGTACCGGGCGGGTCGAGGAACGACAGGATCTGCCCGATCCGCCACTCGCCCTCGCGACGCTCCAGCCGGTATTCGAAGTACCTGGGTAGACCTTCGCCGTCCATCACCGTACGCACGGTCGCCCGCTCACCCTGCTCGACAACCTCGGTGACGGACTCGCTCACCGGATCATGCGCCGGCTCCCCGGACAGCACCCCCTCCGCCCCCGTCACCGCTCCAGGCACAAAGTGCACGTCAACCAACCGAGCAAGCTCCCCCAACCACACATCCACCTGCCCGGCAGCCAACCCCCGCTCGTCCGGAGCCTTCCCCGCCCGCTCCCAACACCCCCGAAAGTCCACAACAAACGCCACAACCCGATCCCGCGCCCCATCACTCACCCGCGAGAGGCTACCTAACAACCACATCGACGACTTGCGGGCTCGGCTCGAACCTTTCACTCTGTTGCCCATGTCGCGCAACGCCGTATCACCGCTCACGGGGGATGAAGCCGAGTTCGTCGAGTTGGTTCGGGATCGGGTGGCGGGGTGCGGGTGGGTTCCGTCGATGGCGCCTGACGATTGGTACGACGGCATGGAAGTCGGGGCGGCCGACGGGCGGTGCCTGGCGTGGGTGGACCTGAGTGCGGGCAACTCGGTGCTGCTGACGGTCGGGGCGTACTACAACGGCACGGAGACGACGGTCGGCAGTCTCCACAGCCAGCTGTTCGACCTGCAGCGCGACGACGTACGGGTTCCTTCGCGTACGTTCAACGGTCCGGTCTCGGAGCAGGTCGTTGGCGTCGCCGACTGGTTGGATCAGTTGGTACGCCGACCGATCCGCCGCCGCGAGTGGTCCGACACCGCCCGCGAGTACACCTTCGCCGACGACGGAACCGCGCTCGTTTCCTCCGGATCGTGGCAGGACCGCTCCGGTTCCCCGTTGCGGGAGGCCGTCATTCGCCTCGTTGCCGGCTGAGCGCGGCTGGTCCGGCGTACGTCTGGTGGTCGAGCCATTCCTGGGAGGTCGCCCGTTTGCCGTCCACTGTTGGCTGGAGGTCGTCCCATGCGGCTCGGTAGGCGAGGAGTGAGAGGGCGCTGGCGATGCGGAGGCCGCCTGCCTGTACGTCGAACACGTTGGAAGGCCACTCGTAGCGGATGTCGCCCCAGAAGTCAGTGAACGGACCGGATTCCGAGGGTTGCACCAGGAAGAGTTCGACCATGATTCCGTCGGTTTCGAAACCGCGTTTGTGGGGGAATCGCTTCGCGGCGAGCTCGTCCACGCGGCCGGTCGCCAGGAATGTGTCGACGGCTTCGAAGGTGTCGGCCGGGTACAGCAGGTCGATGTCGTTGTGCGGTCTCGGCAGGCTCAGGCCGAGCAACTCTGACGCCCACCCGCCGAACAGCCACGTCCGGATGCCGGCCGACTCCAGACGGGCAACGACCTGCCTGACGAAGTCGAGGTCATTGGCGGGCGAGTGCAAGGTCAGCTCCAGAGGCAGAAGGGATGGCCTGCGGGGTCCAGCATCACTCTTAGTCTGTTCGGGTCTCGGTCGGTTGGCTGTTGGCGTGCCTCGCGAGCGCCGTACGACAGTGCGCTGGTGACCGCTGTTTGTACGTCGTCCACGCGGATCTCGAAGTGCATCATCTTCGTCTGCGCGGGCACCTCCTCCGGCCATACCGGGGCGACGTACCAGTCGTTGGCCTGGATGTTGAGCCACATTCCGCTGCGAGGGTCCTGCAATGCTGCCCACCGCGGCTCACGCTCGGCGACCTCCGCGCCGAGCAAGTCGCGATAGAAGGCGACCTCGGCGTCGTAGTCGCCGGGCGCACAATCGATGCACACCGCATTCCACTGGAATCCCACGGCCCGACCTTAAGCCAGACGCGCTAGAGGGCGCTCTTACCGGGCGACTGGAAGTACGTGATGGGCTTGCCGGACGCTGTGGCGTAGGCGATCTCGCGGCGGGTGGTCTCGCCGATGTACCCGCCGGGGTTCACGATTCGTACCTCGTCCGCGAGATCGATCCTGCGAAGGTGCAACTCGCCCAGGACCTCCACGAGTAAAGGATCCAGCCCAGGTACGTCGGTAGCCTCCGGACCCAGGACGATCGCCAGCTCGAGCGTCAAGCGTATGCGCTCGGCCGCGAACTCCTCGCTGAACCGGAGCGAGCCGCACAAACAAACGATCCTCGGGCGAACAACTGGCGCGTTGGACATAAGCACCTTTCAAGAGCCGAACATCGCACCAGCATTCCATCCTGCCGTCGCAAGCACTGTCGGTGCATTGTGTTTGGCTTCGGCTATGGATCTGAAGTCGCGGCTGCACGATTCCCTGCGCGGAGCGAGAGAGACCAATCTCCGCAAGCTCGAAGGACTGTCGGAGTACGACCTGCGCCGACCGTTGACACCTACGGGAAGCAACCTGCTGGGGATTCTCCGGCATCTCGGCGGCATCGAGCATGCGTACCTCTGCGAGACCTTCGGTCGTCCCCTTGCCCCACCGCCATTGCCGGACGACTGGGAAGAAGAACTCTGGCACAACGGCGACATGTGGGTACGGTCGACGGAATCGAGCGCGGCGATTCTGACCTGGTACGACGAAGCGTGCGAGCAGGCCGACCAGACCATCCAGATGCTCGATCTGGACGCACCGGGCGAGGTGCCGCACTGGGACGAGGCCCACAGGTCGACGACTCTCGGGGACATGATCGTGATCGTGCTCGGTGAGGAGTGCCGCCACGGCGGGCACATCGACGTCGTCCGGGAGCTGGTCGACGGGCGAGCAGGCTCGGACTACGGCGACTTCGGCGACCCGGACAAGTGGCAGGCGTACGTCGCCAGAGTCCAGGCAGCAGCCGACCTCCACGCCGCCAAGAGCTGACCAAGCCGCGCCTGGCGACGTCCCTCGGTCCGGTCGGATGTTCATCGCTGTCCGTCCCGATCCGGGAGCCGCGGGTTCTGCCGCAGCCAATGTCGGTGGGCTAGCAGGGTGCTTCGCATGACGGAGACCGTGGTTCCCAAGCTGCACCAGTGGACGATTGAGGCGCGGGACCGTCTACCGCACCTTCGGTGACGTCCGGCCCACCGCGGAAGTGGTCGACCTCCTAAGGTCCCACGCTGGCTGCTGACCAGGTGGGCGGCCAGGAAACGGCGAAACCCCAGGTCATCCACCTGGTGACCTGGGGTTTCTGCTGCGCGCTCGGAGGGATTCGAACCCCCAACCTTCTGATCCGTAGTCAGATGCTCTATCCGTTGAGCTACGAGCGCCGGACAACGTCGAGTAACGATACATGGAGGGGGCGGATGTTTGCCAATCGGGCTCCGGGAGGGGGTTCTACGATCCGCGCATGGGACTTGAGGAGTTGTTCGGTGGGCGGGATCTGGGGGACGTGAAGAAGGCGGTCGGGTTCGTGATGGAGAACTCGGACGACTTCCAGAAGGTGCTGAATCTGGTGCGTGGGTTGCCGGACGACGCGGTGGGGTTCATCGGGAAGTTGCCGGAGTTGCTGAAGACGATCGGGGCGGGGCTGGCGGAGGCCGGGGAGCAGGCGGCGAAGGCGGCGGGGGCGCTTGTCGGGGAGGACGGGGAAGGTGGGGCGCGGAAGGCGCTGAGCGGGAGTGCGGGGACGATGAACACGGCCAAGGACCGGCTGCACGACGCGGCGGGGATGTTGTCGGGGCTCGCGGGTGAGCTGGACAAGATCCCGGGGATCGGGGACGCGGCGGCGAAGAAGCTGAACGACGGCAGCGGTCAGGTGGGCGCGGTCGCGACGGAGATCGAGAGCCTGGCCGGGAACCTGCAGGACCTGTCCGGGATTCTCGCGACGGTCGGGGAGGCGCTCAACGGGCTCGGCACCAAGCTCACGGAGTCCGGCGGCTCCGTCCAGACCCTCCTCGGCTGAGACCGAACGCGGAGACCGAACGCGGAGACCGAACGCGGAGACCGAACGCGGAGACCGAACGCTGAAACCGGACGACGGAACCGGAGTTCGGTGACGTTCGTCTAACGCGGGGTGTTCGTCGGGTGAGGGAGGACCTCCGCGTGGCTAAGGTCGCGGGCATGGCTAGTCGGCTGGTGCGCGGTACGGCGATCGGGTGCGGTGTGGCTGCCCTGGTCGGCGGCGGGGTCGGGTTCGCGGTCGGCGAGCCGGTGACGCAGGGGGACATCCCGCCACCGCGCGCCCTGCCGAAGGACCTGTGCGCGAAGATCGGCGACGTGTCCAGCCTGTTGCCCAAGGCATCGGCCGGGCCGGTGACGATGATCCAGGGCGGTACGTCGGTGATCACCTGCCAGGCGGGCAGTTCGCGGGCGAAGGTCCGGGCGTACACGTCGGCGAGCGTGAAGGTCACGATCACGCCGTACGGCGGGCAGGACGCCGGCGCGGGGAACACGCCGTTCACGCCGGACCAGGTCGCGAAGCGGACGTTCACGCGATCGCCGCTGAAGTCGTACGACAAGGACCGCCCGTACCCGACGAAGGCGAGCCGGACCGAGAGCGGGCTGGCGGGCGAGTCGTGGAACGTGCACGCGCTCGTCCAGCACGCCGACGTGGTCGTCCTGGTGGAGTACACGGCCAACCCGATCGACGGGGACTCCGCGCAACAGGCTGCGCTGGCGCTCGCGGACCGTGCGATCTGGGAGAGCAAGTGAACAACAGCACGCCGGAGATCCCCGGCTACCAACTCGACCAGCGGATCCTGCAGCACCCGCTGGCGGAGCTGTGGCACGGGCGGACGTTCACCGGGATGGAGATCGTCGCGCTGATCCTGAGCGAGGACGGCGCCCGGAACCAGACCGTCGTCGACCGGCTGGCCGGTGCGAGCCGCAACGCCGCGCTGGTCCCGGGCCAGCAGGAGACGCCGCTCTGGGCGGCCAGCTTCAACACCGAGCGCCCGTACGCGATCACCCAGCTGATCGCGGGCCAGACCGGCGCCGAGCGACTGATCGACCCGCTGGACGGCATCGTCGGCAACGACGCGGAGTCGCTGCGCGCGGTCCGCGATCAGCTCAGCAGGTACGGCGCCGCCGCGCCACCACCAGCCACCAACATCCCGTCCTACGTCGACCGCCCGCCGGAACCACAGCAGGCGGAGGAAACACAGCCGTCCAGGATCGAGATCGCCCGGCAGTACCGCCGCAAGATCGGCGCCTGGGTGTACGCCGTGGTCGCGGTCGTGGTGCTGATCGTGTTCACGATCGCGTACTCCGTCGGCACCGCGATCGGCAGCGCGGTGAAGGCCAAGCCCACCGATCCCGCGGCCGGCGCGCCAGCGGTCAGCCCGAAGCCGTACGCGGCGCGGGTGCTGATCCCGCCGATCGAGCGGCCGACCACTGCGGCGTACAAGCACCCTGACGGTTCGGCCGGTGTCTTCGGCGCGACGTACCCGGCCAACGCCGACGTACAGGTGGTCGCGGACGCGGAGCTCCCGTTCGCGTTCGGCTGGCCGCGGCCGCCACAGGTGGCGTTCCTGGGTGAGTCGTCGCAGCTGATCCTGCGGAAGGTCGTGACCAAGAACGACTACGCGCCGGGCGGGCTGAAGAACGCGATGCAGGCGCAGTTCGCGCTGCACCCGTGCGTGACGCTCGCGAAGTGCCTGGCCGACCGGCCGAGCTTCGACAAGCAGTGGACCGCGATCTACCGGACGACCGCGCCGGCCACCGCGAAGGACGCGCGGACCTGGCTGACGGTGTCGACCGCGACGCCGTACACGATCACGATGACCCGCGCGTTCCAGAGCGGCGGTCACTGGTGGCTGGTCGGGGTGATGGCGTACGGGCAGACCGTCGAGGCGCCGGACGTGCAGCGGCTGGTCAACGACATCTGGCGGCAGACCAGCTGAAGTACCGCAAAATCTCCTGGAACGGCCCGCGCATCCCGCGCGGGCCGTTCTCATTTTCACAAGCGGCACCGGAAAGCGATTGTCGCGAAAACTTTGTGACCGGGTTCACGTTCTAGGGGTTCTCAGACCCCGGCGACGTCGCGTACCGTTAAAACCACTTGCACACTGGTATGTATCCACTGGAACTACTGGTATGCGACAGATCACACCGCCAGCCAGCTGCACCGAACCGCCGGAGACCCCGGCGGCCGGACGCCGTACCCGCCTTTCAGCGTCGAGAGGCCGGGACGTCACCGGACCCGGCAGCCGAGAGGGAATGAGCCGCGAATGACGACGATCGCCAATCCGACCCGGACCAAAGCCGACCACCGAGCCGACAGCACCGCCACCCTCCCGGCGAACGACCGGCAGTACGACCTGAGCGACGCGCCGACCCAGCACGCCGGCCTGCTGGGCTGGGTGGCCGAGGTCGCCGCCCTCACACAGCCGGACCGGATCCACTGGGTCGACGGGTCGGACGCGGAGTACGCGAAGCTCACCGACGAGCTGATCGCGGCCGGCACCATGGTCCGGCTGAACGACGAGAAGAAGCCGAACTCGTTCTGGGTCCGCACCGACCCGTCGGACGTCGCGCGGGTCGAGCAGCGCACGTTCATCTGCTCGGTCGACGAGAAGGACGCGGGTCCGACCAACAACTGGGTCGAGCCGGCCGAGATGAAGGCGACGCTGACCGGCTTGTACCGCGGTGCGATGCGCGGCCGGACGATGTACGTCGTCCCGTTCTGCATGGGCCCGCTGACCGCCGAGAAGCCGATGTTCGGCGTCGAGATCACGGACTCGGCGTACGTCGTCGCCTCGATGCGGATCATGTGCCGCAGCGGCGCCGAGGTACTCGAGAAGATGGGCGCCGACGCGCCGTACGTCCCCTGCCTGCACTCGGTCGGCGCGCCACTGCACAAGGGCGAGCAGGACGTGCCGTGGCCGTGCAACGACGAGAAGTACATCGTGCAGTTCCCGGAGGAGCGGGCGATCTGGTCGTACGGCTCGGGGTACGGCGGCAACTCGCTGCTCGGCAAGAAGTGCTACTCGCTGCGGATCGCGTCCGCGATGGCGCGCGACGAGGGCTGGCTGGCCGAGCACATGCTGATCCTGAAGCTGATCTCGCCGGAGAAGAAGGTGCACTACGTCGCGGCCGCCTTCCCGAGCGCCTGTGGCAAGACCAACCTGGCGATGCTCGACCCGACGCTGGAGGGCTGGGAGGTCGAGACGCTCGGCGACGACATCGCCTGGATGCGGTTCGGCAAGGACGGCCGGTTGTACGCCGTGAACCCGGAGTTCGGGCTCTTCGGTGTTGCCCCCGGAACCGGTTGGAAGACCAACCCGAACGCGATGCGCACGATCGAGAAGGGTAACTCGGTCTTCACGAACGTCGCGCTCACCGACGACGGCGACGTCTGGTGGGAGGGCTACTCGCCGACCCCGCCGGACCACCTGACCGACTGGAAGGGCCGCGAGTGGACGCCGGACTCGGGCGAGCTGTCCAGCCACCCGAACAGCCGGTTCTGCACGCCGATCACGCAGTGCCCGATCCTCGCCGACGAGTACGACGACCCGAACGGCGTGCCGATCTCCGCGATCATCTTCGGCGGCCGCCGCGCCACGACGGTGCCGCTGGTGACCGAGTCCCGGGACTGGGCGCACGGCGTGTTCATGGGCGCGACGCTGTCCTCGGAGACGACCGCGGCCGCTGTCGGCCAGGTAGGTGTCGTCCGCCGGGACCCGATGGCGATGCTGCCGTTCCTCGGGTACGACGCCGGGCAGTACTTCGACCACTGGCTGACCGTCGGCAAGCAGCACGACGCGGCGCAGCTGCCGAAGATCTTCTACGTGAACTGGTTCCGCAAGGACGAGGCCGGCAAGTTCGTCTGGCCGGGCTTCGGTGAGAACAGCCGCGTGCTGAAGTGGGTCATCGACCGGATCGAGGGTCAGGCCGACGCGGTCGAGACGCCGATCGGCCGGGTCCCGGCTGAGGGCGCGCTGGACGTCACCGGGCTGGACCTGACCGCGCACGACCTGGAGATCGCGCTGAACGTCGACGCCGACGAGTGGCGCGCCGAGCTCCCGCTGATCGAGGAGTGGTTCGCGAAGCTCGGCGACACCGTCCCGGCGTCGTTGAAGGTCGAGCTGGACAACCTCAAGGCCCGCCTGGGCTGACGAGCACCGGCCGCCGAGTCGGAAGCCGGCGGCCGGACGACAGCGCGGCGCCCCGGATCACCTCCCGGGGCGCCGCGCTGTACTTTCCGCGAGTACCCGCCGTACCTGGTCGTCGCTGACCTCCGAGAAGTCGCGGTACGCCTGCCCGACCGCGGCGAAGTACTGCGGGAACCACGGGCACACCACCCGGTCCGCCCCGCGTCCGCGACAGCTGGCCGTACTGCCTATGGGTACGGCGGCGATCACCTGCGCGGGGCGTTGCCGCCGTACCGCGTCCACCGCGGCGCGCATCGTCGTACCGGTCGCGAGGCCGTCGTCGACCAGGACGACGACACGGTCCCGTACGTCGATCGGCGGCCGGTCGCCGCGGTACGTCCGCTCGCGGCGGCGCAGCTCGCGCTCCTCGGACCGGCGTACCGCTTCCATCGCGTCCGAATCGACGCCCGCCGCGACCGGCTCGTTGCGGACCAGGTACAGCTCCTCGCCGACGCCGGCGATCGCGCCCATCGCCAGCTCCGGCTGCCACGGGACGCCGAGTTTGCGGACGACCAGAGCGTCGAGCTCCGCGCCAAGGGCGTCCGCGACCGGGGCCGCGACGAGTACGCCGCCGCGCGCCAGCCCGAGTACCAGCACGGAGCCGGCGACCGGGCCGAGCTCGTCCGCCAGTGCCCGGCCGGCGGCCGCCCGATCCCGGTACGGCCTCCTCATAGGCCCATGATCCAACTACGTTGACCGCATGCGAATCCCTGACAGCGCACGAGCGGTGCTCGAGTCGAACGCCCTCGGCCATCTGGTGACGATCAACCCCGACGGCAGTCCGCAGGCGTCGGTGGTCTGGGTCGGCCTGGACGGCGACGAGATCATCGCCGCGCACATCCCGAACAACCGCAAGGTGAAGAACATCCGCCGCGACGGCCGGGTCGCGCTGACGGTGGAGACCCACGTCGTCAACGAGATGGGGCTGGCCGAGTACCTGGTGATCGCCGGGACGGCACGGATCACCGAGGGTGGCGCGGTCGACGTACTGCGGAACCTCGCGAAGACCTACATCGGCCCGGACGCGGAGTTCTTCCCGGGCGCCGAGCCGCCGCCGGGGTACATCACCCACATCACGGTCGACAAGATCGGCGGGGTGGGACCGTGGGCGTGAAGGTCGGAGTGATGCTTCCGCTCGGCGCCGGGGACGGGCCGGATGGCGGGATGCCGGGGTGGCGGGACGTCCGCGCGGTCGCCGAGGCCGCCGAGCAGGGCGGGTTGGACTCGGTCTGGATCGCGGACCATTTCCTGTACCGCGACGGCGAGGGCCAGGTCTTCGGGATGCACGACAGCTGGACCCTGCTGTCCGCGGTCGCCGCGGTCACCGAACGGGTCGAGCTCGGCAACATGGTGCTCTGCGCCTCGTTCCGCGATCCGGGCCTGACCGCGAAGATGGCCGCCACCCTCGACGAGGTATCCGGCGGCCGGCTGACCCTCGGCGTCGGCGCCGGCTGGCACGACCCGGAGTACGAAGCCTTCGGCCTCCCCACCGACCACCGCGTCGGCCGCTTCGCCGAATGGCTGGAAATCGTCGCAAGACTCCTCCGCGGCGAAACCGTCACGTACGACGGCACCTATTACTCCGTGCGCGACGCGAACCTCGACCCGGCCCCGCCCCACCGCATCCCGCTCCTGGTCGCCGGCCACCGCCCCCGCATGCTCAAGCTCATCACCCAATGGGCCGACGCCTGGAACACCGCCTGGTACGGCACCCCATCCGACAAACTCACCGAACGCCTGCAAACGCTGGACGAAGCGCTGAAGACCGCGAACCGCCCCACCATCACCCGCACCGTAGGCCTCATCGCCCGCGACCCCGACCAACCGGTCGCCGAGCCCAACCCGAGCGCGATCCCGGTCCAGGACCTGCCGGCTGCCCTGACGGCCTACCAGAAGCTCGGCATCGACCACGCCATCATCTCGCCGGAGCCGATGACCCCACGCACCGTAGAACGCATCGCCGAAGCAAAGAAGCAGCGAACCAACTAACCCAGCCACGCACCCAACCGGGGGGTCCGGGGGGCGAAGCCCCGCCGGGCGGGGTCTGGGGGTTGCACCCCCAGAAAACAGCCGGAGCTCCTCGCCTGCGCTTTCTGCAGGCAAGGAGCTCCCAGAGCGCCGGGCGGGGTCTGGGGGTTGCACCCCCAGAAAACAGCCGGAGCTCTTTGCCTGCGCTTTCTGCAGGCAAAGAGCTCCCAGAGCGGAGGCGGCGAGATTTGAACTCGCGAGAGGGGTTTACCCTCAACCCGCTTAGCAGGCGGGCGCCATCGACCGGACTAGGCGACGCCTCCTCCGACGGTCCCCACGCGGGGGACGCGACGACGGCCAAGCCTATCTGCTCGACCGGCCCGCTGCCAAAACGGGTCCTCGGCCCCGGGCCTCAGGCCGGCGCCCGGCGTGTGGTGGCGGGGTCCGCCACGCTGAGTGGTGGCTGTGGGACCTTGGGTGTATCGGCCGGTGCATGTGTACGCTGGCGAACATCGACGGGGGTCGCCAGCATCACGTCAACCAAATGGGTGCCGTGGGCGTCTGAAGTACCGTGGGTCGCTCCGGCGGCCGACGGGCAGGTTATGACGTCGTCGATCAGGGAACGGAGCTATGTCGCGGAGTACTCGCGCAGCCGGCCGGAGGGCGGCGCCTCGCGCCGGCCGATCCCGGCCTCGCTCTCATCGGGCCCGTACGGCGTCGAAGGCGATCGGGCTGACCCTGGTCAGCGCCTTGATCCCCGGCTCCGGGCTGTTGATGGGCGGCCGCAAGAAGCTCGGCGCGTTCGTCCTGACGCTCAGCATCGGCCTGCTGCTGATCGGCGCGTACGTCGGTCTCACGCACCGCGACTCGGTCCTCGCGCTGGCGGTGTCCCCGCGGCAGCTGCTGATCGCGACCGGCGCCGTCGTCGTCCTGGGTGCCTGCTGGATCTGGGTCGTGATCGCCTCGCACAAGCTGATCCGCCCGGTCAGCATGACCTACACCGGCCGGCTGGCGGGCGCGATGGTGGTCGGCTTGCTGTGCTTCGCGATCGCCGTACCGACGACCGTCGCGGCGCAGACCGTGATGGCGCAGCGCGACCTGGTCGGCAGCGTGTTCCAGTCCGAGGGCAAGTCGAAGAGCGCGACTCGGCCAAAGGTGAACAACGCCGATCCGTGGGCGAAGATCCCGCGCCTGAACCTGTTGCTGCTCGGCGCCGACGACGGCATCGGCCGGACGGGTGTCCGGACGGACACGGTGATCGTGGCCAGCATCGACACCAAGACCGGTAACACCTCGCTGATCTCGCTCAGCCGGAACTGGATGCGGATGCCGTTCCCGGCGGACTCGCCGCTGCACAAGGCGTACCCGGACGGGTTCTGGGACCCGAGCCAGGGCAGCATCGAGCAGCCGGAGTACTACCTCGACGCGATGTACGACAACGTCCCGAAGGCGCACCCGGGGATCCTCGGCCAGACCGACAACGAGGGCGCGGACGCGGTCAAGCTGGCCGCGAGCGCGGCGCTCGGCCTGGACATCGACTACTACATGCAGGTCAACCTGGCCGGCTTCAGGCAGATCATCGACGCGCTCGGCGGCATCACGGTGAACGTCAACTACCGGGTCCCGATCGGCGGCGACTACGGCCAGGGTCCTGGCACGAACGGGCACAAGTTGCCGAGCGGCTACATCGAGCCGGGCCCGAACCAGAAGCTCGACGGCTACCACGCGCTGTGGTTCGCCCGCGGGCGGTACGGGCTGAGCGACCCGTCCCGGCAGGAGCGCCAGCGCTGCACGATCCACGCGCTGGTGAACAGCGCGAGCCCGCAGGCCCTGGTGACCAGCTACCAGGAGATCGCGAAGGCCAGCAAGGAGCTGCTGCGCACCGACATCCCGCAGGAGATCCTGCCGGCGTTCATCCAGCTCGCGCTGAAGGTGAAGAGCGCCAAGGTCACCAACATCGACCTGGACAAGAACAAGAACTTCCCCACCGGCAAGAACCCGGACTACACGGCGATGCAGCAGATCATCCAGAACTCGCTGAACCCGGTCGCGGGGACGCCGACCCCGAAGCCCACCAATAAGCCGACCACCGGTACGACGAAGAAGCCGACGCCGGCGAAGACCACGCCGACTCCGGGTACGGCGCAGAACCTGGCCGACGCGTGCGCGTACAACCCGAACGAGACCGGCACCGGTAACTGAACCTTCCTCAGGAGAGAATTGGACCAGAATGGAATCTGGTCACACCTGGGGGTGACGTGAGGCGTTCGTTGGCGGTTCTGGTCGGGGTTTCGCTCCTGACCGTTGCGGGTTGCAGCAGCAGTAAGCCGGACAGCGGGGCCGCGCCCTCGTCCGGGTCCTCGACGACCAGCAGTACGCCGCCGCCCACGTCGGCCGCGCCGAAGCCTTCACCGACGCCGACCGCGGTCCCGCTCTCGGTGCCGATGTACCAGCGGGCGCTGACGAACGTCGAAAAGGTCCTGAAGCCGAACGTCGCCCGGGTGATGAACGCCGGCACGGTCGCGGCGTTCGACGCGAGCCGCAAGCAGCTGGCCGCCGCAGTGGTCATCGAGCGGAACGAGCTCGCGAAGATCACGCCGCCGAGCGGCCTGGTGACCGCGCATCCCGCCGTACTCGACGCTTTCGACGCGTACGCCGGGGACGTGGCGACGCAGCTGAGCAAGGCCGGGGACACGAAGACCAGCTGCGGTTTCCCGAAGGCGCCGGACGTGCGGCTGTACGAGGCGAAGAGCGGGATCCGGACCGCGTTCGCGGGGCTGGCGCAGAGCGTGCAGACGTCGATCGGCAAGGGCGTGAAGTTCGGCGCGGTGTCGGTACCGGCCAAGCCAGCCGCCCCGGCGGTGATCGGCGGCCGCGGCGAGAACGGCGACGTGTTCCAGCGGTCCGGGTCGCGTGGTCCGGGGTCGCTGAAGATCGTCAACTCCGGGAACGACGTGGTGGTCGTCGTCACCACCAGCAACCCGCGGACGCCGGAGGCCTCGATCTACGTCCGCGCCAACAAGAGCGCGACCCTTAACGGACTCCGGAAGCAGGACTACTACGTGTACTTCAAGTCCGGGACGAACTGGGACGCGAAGAACCGCCGGTTCACCGAGAACTGCGCTTATCAGAAGTTCGATGACATCTTCAGCGGCCAGTACGCGTGGACGGTCACGCTGACCAAGTCCCCGCTCGGCAACGCGCCGTCGTCCGAGACCGACGCCTTCTGATCCGGCGGCCCGGAGCGGATGAGATCCTGTGTCGATGCGGACGACGTACCGGATGCGGGCGGGACGATTCCTCGGGATCCTGGCCGCCGGGTTGATCATTCTCGGGGTGGCCGCCCTGCTCTGGGCGTTCGGCCTGCCGTCGGTCGCGGTGTCGGTGTTCGTCACGCTCGGCGGGCTGATCGCGCTCGCCGGGCTGTGGATCCTGGCCCGGCCGCCGAAGGTCGCGCAGCTGCGGGACCACGACATCGACGTCCGCGGCGTCCGGACCGCCTGGACCGACATCACCGAGGTGGGCCGGGTCGAGACCACGCACGGCGAGGCGATCGTGCTGCGCACCAAGCACGCCGACCAGCCGGTCCTGCTGCCGGTGTCCTGGCTGCCGCCGAAGCAGGTCGGCACGCTCGAGGCCGCGCTGCGGGACAAGCTGAACGCGGCGCACGGGTACACCATCTGGGACGGGACTGCCGCGGAGGACAACGGCAGCGCAGAATGATCCGGTGCTTTCCTTCGACCTGCCGTACGACGAACTCCTGACCTACCAGGGCACGAACCCGCGGCCCGCGGACTTCGACGCGTTCTGGGACAAGGCACTGCTCGAGCTCGACGCGGTGCCGGCCGACGCCGAGTTCGTCGACGCCGACGACTTCCCGCTGACCACCGGCGTGGCCCAGCACCTGTACTTCAACGGCACCGGCGGGTACCGGGTGCACGCGAAGGTGGTGCGCCCGGCCGCGCCGACCGGGCCCGCCGTACTGCTGTTCCACGGGTACGGCGGCGAGCAGCCGAAGTGGGTCGACCTGCTGCCGTACGCCGCCCGCGGGTTCACGGTCGCGGCGCTCGACGTCCGCGAGCAGGTCGCGTTCCGTACGCCGTCCCAGGCGCCGAACAGCTTCGCGCTGCACAACCACCTGGTGCACGGGCTCGACGACGGGCCGGACGGGCTGCTGTACAAGCACGTCTTCCTGGACACGCGCCGGCTGGCCGACCTGATCGGCGGGCTGCCCGATGTCGACGCGGCCCGGATCGCGACGACCGGCTGGAGCCAGGGCGGCGGCCTGTCGCTGGTAGCGGCCGCGCTCACGCCGACGATCAAGTACACCGCGAGCGTGTACCCGTTCCTGTGCGACTACCAGCGCACGTGGGACCTGAACCTCGACACGGCGCCGTACAACGAGATCGTCACCTGGTTCCGCAAGCGCGACCCGCGGCATCTCCGCCAGGAGGAGGCGTTCACGACCCTCGGCTACATCGACGTGCAGCACCTGGCGTCACGGATCCGCGGCGAGGTGACGTTGTTCGTCGGGCTCGAGGACCAGATCTGTCCGCCGTCGACGCAGTTCGCGGCGTACAACAAGCTCGAGTCGGTGAAGGAAGTCCGCACGTACCCCGATTTCGGCCACGACGACCTACCAGGCGCGCACGACGACATCTACCAGCTGATCGGCGCGAAGCTTTAGAGCAGGAACCAGTAGTTCTCGGTCGCTCCCTGGGTGGCGAGGCCGCCGCCCAGGGAAGTGTAGAGGGTGCGGGCCGGGGTGTTGTGGGCGCCGGTGGTGAGGAACATCTTCGTCGCGCCGGCCTCGCGACCCGCGTGGATGAACGCTTCGGTGAGGTCCCGGCCGATCCCCTTCCGGCGGTGGGCCTCGGCGACTTCGAGTTGGTGGAGATACAGCATCGACGTACCGTCCGGGCGGGCGAGCTGGGAACCCCAGCACCAGCCGGTGATCTCGTCGCCGTCAGTGGCCACGAACACCAGCGTTCCTGGGGTTTTGAGGTAGTCGGGGCCCGCATCCGCGTTCATGAAGGTGCGGGTGGCACGGGCGAGCAACGCACTGTCCGGGACGCTGATCATGCGGGTGTTCGCCATACCGGCAACCTACGTCAGCCGCCGTCCAGCAAGGCCTGGTGAATCTTCGTCAGCTGCGCCCGCTCGTCGGTGCCTACGATCGTGGGGGGAGGGTGAAGGTGGCAGAGTTGTGGATCCGGTTGCTCGGGGGTTTTGCTGTCGATCGCGGCGGGCGGACTGTCGAGTCGACGGCGTGGCGGCTGCGGAAGGCGCGGACGTTGGTCAAGCTGCTTGCGTTGGCGCCTGAGCAGCGGCTGCACCGGGACGTACTAGTCGAGGCGTTGTGGCCGGATCGGGCCCCGAACTCCGCGGTCAACAACCTCCATCAGGCGCTGCACGTCGCACGGAGAGTGCTCGCGGGCGACGATCCGGCCAACGGGCTGCTGGAGTTGCGCGAGGACTTCGTCGTGCTGCTCGCGACCGGTCTCGTCGAGGTCGACGTACGGACGTTCGAACGGCTGGCGGCGCTCGGTCGGACCAGTGGTGACCTCGCCGACCTGCGCGCCGCGGTCGCCGCGTATGCGGGCGATCTCCTGCCCGAGGATCGGTTCGAAGACTGGGCTGTCCGGCCGCGGGAGGCGCTCCGCGCGACCTTCGGCAACCTTCTCGTCGACCTCGCGGACGCAGCCGCGGCAGCCGGACAGGATGCGGAGGCGTTCGATGCCCTGACCCGCGCGTTGGCGATGGATCCGCTGCACGAGCAGGCTGTCCGGAGCCTGATGCGGCGCCATGGCGCGACGGGCCGCTCGTCCGAGGCGTTGGCGCAGTACGAACGGTTGCGAACCGACCTGCGTACGGCGTACGGCACCGATCCCGACCCGGAGACCCAGCGCCTCTACCAAGAACTGCTGACCGGCACCGCCGAAGCCCCGACGACGCAACGCAGGCACAACCTGGCGCCGGCGTTGACCAGTTTCGTCGGCCGCGAGCGGGAGATCGCGGATGTCCATCGCCTGATCGAGCAGGGCCGACTGGTCACCCTCACCGGCGTCGGAGGCGCCGGCAAGACCCGTTTGGCGGAAGAGACCGCTCGCCGGCTGGTCGATGAGTACGCCGATGGCGTCTGGATCGCCGACCTCGTACCGGTCGCCGATCCGCACCTCGTCGCCGACACCGTCGCCGCCGCGCTGGGCCTCGACCCAGCTGCCGGCTCGGACTCGATGCGCACGCTGATCACCCGCGTGGCATCGAGGAATCTTCTCCTCGTGCTGGACAACTGCGAGCACCTGCTCGCGGCCTGCGCCGGCTTCGCGAGCGCAGTACGACGAAGCTGCCCGGGCGTCAGCCTGCTGGCGACCAGCCGCGAGCCCCTGCACGCACCGGGCGAGGTGACCTTCCGGGTGCCGTCGCTCGAACTTCCTGAACCGTCGGACGCCGAGGAACTGGACCGTCTCGGCACGCTGTCATCGGTACGGCTGTTCGTCGACCGAGCCCAGGACGTCCGGCCCGGCTTCGTCCTGGACCCGACCAACGCCACCGCGGTCGTCGAGATCTGCCGTTGCCTCGACGGCATTCCGCTCGCCCTGGAGCTGGCCGCCGCCCGTGCGTCGCACCTCGAGGCCGCCGAGATCGCCGCACGTCTAGGCGAGGCGCTGTCGTTGCTCGGCCGCCCCGGCGAGGTCACTCGGCACGCCACGCTGCGAGCAACGCTCGAGTGGAGCCACGCCTTGCTGTCGGACGACGAGCAGGTGCTGTTGCGCCGGCTCGCGGTCTTCTCCGGCAGCTTCTCGCTCCGGTCCGCCGAAGAGGTGTGCGTGGACGACCGGGTTCCCGAGGTTCTGGACGTGCTCGGCCGCCTGGTCGACAAATCGCTGCTGATGGTGGACCACGACGGTCCGCGCTCCCGGTACCGGCTTCTGGAGACCATTCGCCAGTTCGCGCACGAGCGTCTGGTCTCGGCGCACGAGGCCGCCCCGATGGAGGCGGCGCATTGCAGACACTTCCTGGAACTCGCGGCCGACGAGGATCCCGAGCGGTCCGGCGTCGTCGTCGAACACCCCCAGCTGCTCGACGCCGACCACGACAACCTCCGCGGCGCTCTCGGCTGGGCGCTCCGCCACGATCACGAGCGGGCTCTCCTGCTCGGGCTCAGCCTGTCGCCGTACTGGCTGGCGCGGGGTCACTTCTCCGAAGGTGCGGGCTGGCTCGAACGCGTCCTGGAGGTGGCGGTCGAGCCGTCGCGCGAACGGGCGCGCGCCATCTTCGCGCTGGCGATCCTGCTCGCGCGGAGCGGATTGGCCGACCGGCTCGCCCGGCTCGGAGACGAGGCGGTCGCGGTGGCCGAGCAGTCCGGCGACCCGGTCGATCTCGTGACCACTCGGGTACTGCGCGGCACGCTGCTGCTCGGGAGCGGCGATCTCGACGAGATCGAGCGGATCGCCGAAGACGCGCTCGTCCAGGCCGACGCCCTCGGCGCGGCGCCGGTCGCCGCGGCCGCGCAAGGGTTGTCCGCGATGACCGGACTGTTCCGCGAGGACGCCGAGCTGGCACAACAACGGTTCGAGGAATGTCTGCGGCGGCTGCAGCAGATCGATCCGAACGCGGGCCGGTTCTTTCCCGGCGTCACGATGTGCCTGCCGCTGATGCCCGTCGACGGACGGTGGGTCCCGGTCTTCGAGGAGACCTTCCTGCTCGGTCGACGGGTCGGCGCCGTACAAGGCACTGGCTACGCGTTGTCGGGTCTGGCCGACGCGCACCGGTTGCGGAGGGACCTGGCCGCGGCACAGGACGCCGTACGACGATCTGTTGACACGTTCAAGGGAATCGAGGACGCGGCCGGACTCGGCCACGCCCTCAACCACCTCGGCTGCATCGAACGCGACCAGGGACTGCTCGATCCGGCCGAACGGGATCTGCGCGAAGCGCTCCGAATCCGGCAGCAGCTGGGCGATCGCCGTGGTGAGAGCCTGACGCTCGCGAACCTCGGCCTGCTGGCCGCAGCGGCAGGCGATCCCGTCGCCGGACGGCGGCTCACCCGCGCGGCTCTGGATCGGGGCGAAGCTGTCGACGACGCGCCCGCGGCCGGCGGCGCCCTGCTAAATCTGGCGGTCGTCGAGCTGTTGGCCGACGAGCGCCGTACCGCGCGAATCCTGACCGAGCAGGCGGTCGAAGCCTTCCATCCACAGGGATATCTGCGCCTCGAGGCGTGGACGCGGCTGCTCGCTGCCGAACTCGCCGGCGACGACGGTGACGGCGAGGTGGTGGACAGACACGTTCCGATCGCCGCGGAGATCTTCACCCGGCTGGGGTGCCGCATCGGGACCGCACGTGTCGATGCTCTGTTGATGAGCCGCTAAGTCACGCTAAGCCGTTGCGAAGGCCTCCTTCCTAACGTCGTTGCCGGGCCAGGAAACGTCCTGGCCCGGGACGAATCAGGAGTGGAAATGACAACGACGCAAGCACGGCAGGACACACTCGGGGAGGCCACCCTCGGTGAACTTGCCGAAGGACTTCGTGGCGAGCTGATCCGTCCGGCCGATCCGTCGTACGACGATGCACGGTCGATCTGGAACGCCGCGCACGACAAGTTGCCGGCGCTGATCGTCCGGTGCAAGGGGGTGGCCGACGTCATCCGGGCCGTGGAGTTCGCCCGGAGCGAGGGGTTGACGCTGGCCGTCCGGGGCGGCGGCCACAGCATCCCGGGCTTCTCGACCACCGACGGGGGCATCGTCGTCGACCTGTCGCCGATGAACTCGGTCCGGATCGACCCGGATCGCCGCCGGATCGTGGCGCACGGCGGCTGCACCTGGGGCGATGTCGACGCGGAGGCGCAGGCCTTCGGGCTCGCCGTCACCGGCGGTCTGGTGTCGTCGACCGGTGTCGCCGGGTTCACGCTCGGCGGCGGGATCGGCTGGCTCGTCCGCAAGGCAGGCCTGGCCTGCGACAACCTCATCGGCGCCGATGTCGTCACCGCGGACGGCCGATACCTGCACACGAGTGAGACCGAGAACCCCGAACTGCTGTGGGCCCTGCGGGGCGGCGGCGGCAACTTCGGTGTCGTCACCTCGTTCGAGTTCACGGCGTACGAGGTCGGTCCGACCGTCTTCGCGGGCCTCGTCTTCTACCCGGGCGATCGGGCAGCCGACGTACTGCGAGGCTTCGGTACGGCGGCCGCGTCGGCGCCGGACGAGTTGTCCTTGGCAATCAATCTGACCACCGCACCGCCGTTGCCGTTCCTGCCGGAAGAGGTGCACGGCAAGCCGATCGTCGCCGTCCTCGGCATGTGGTCCGGGCAGCCGGAGGCCGGCGACGCCGCGACCCGGCCGTTCCGCGAACTCGCGCCGGTGGTCGCGGACCTGTTCGGGCCGATGCCGTACAACGCGATGCAGACGCTGCTTGATCCGCTGTTCCCGCGCGGCCTGCGGAACTACTTCCGTTCGGCGTTCTTCAGCGAGCTCGACCCGACCACCGTCGACGCGCTCGTCGCCGCGCACGCCGAAGTGCCGAACGGTTTGTCGGAGCTCCACGTCCACCATCTCGGTGGCGCGATGGGCCGGGTGCCAGCCGACGCCACGGCGTTCGGTACCCGGGACCGCGAGTACATCCTCAACGTAGTCGCCCGGAGCGAGGACGCGGCCGGGTACGACGGGGCGGTCGAGTGGGCTCGTGCGTCCGGTAGTTCGCTCGGGCCGGGCGCGGCGTCGTACGTGAACTTCACCGGTGAGACGAATGAGGACATCGTCAGGGCCTCGTACCCGGCGGCGACCTACGAACGGCTCGTGGCGGTCAAGAACGCTTACGACCCGACGAACCTGTTCCACCTCAACCAGAACATCAAGCCCAGCTAGCGCCGTCCACCAGCGCTTGGTGGATCTTGGTCAGGGCCTTCAGCAACTGGGCTCGCTCAGTTTTGGTGAGGGTCGCGGTGATGCGGTCCTCGAGTTGTTGGCGTTCGGCCTCGATGGGGGCCTGGAGGGCGCGGCCGGGCGGGGTCAGCCAGAGGCGGACGAGGCGGTTGTCGTGCGGGTCGGGACGGCGTTCGAGCAGTCCTGCCTCGGCCATTCGAGTGGCGAGTTTGGTGACCGCGGGCGTGGTCACGTTCACCGCGGCGGCGATCTCGCCGGGCGTACGGCCGTCCTGCGCCCACAGCGCCGCGAGCAGGTGATCCTGTCCGAGCCGCAGCCCATGGCGTTGTACGGCGTTGTCGGCGGCGGCCCGCAGCAACTTGGACGTCTTGCTGTGCAGCTCCAGGAACTCGGGCACCGGCGGACTCCTTGACCACTAGATCGTTTACCGGTTAACGTTCTGCCGAAATCGTTAACCGGTAAAGGAGTCTGTCATGCTACTGGTCACCGGCGCCACCGGACACGTCGGCCGGGCCCTCGTCGGCGAGCTCAACCGGCGCGGCGCCGCGTTCCGCGCGCTCGTCCGCACCGCGCGCCCGGATCTGCCCGCCGAACAGCAGCTCGGCGACCTCGACAGGCCGCTCGACCTCCGCGGCGTCGAGAAGCTGTTCCTGCTCGTCCCCGGCACCGGCCTGACCCACACCACGAACGCCGTCGCCGCGGCCCGCGCGGCCGGCGTACGGCGGATCGCCTACCTCTCGTCGTACGCCGTCCTCGGCGACCCGGTGCCCGCGATGGGCCGGTGGCACCACGAGCGCGAGCAACTGATCCTCGGATCGGGGATCCCGGCAACGTTCCTCCGGCCGACCGGGTTCATGACGAACACCGCCGACTGGCTGCCGACGATCCGCGCCGGCGGCTACGTCCTCGACCCGATCGGCCCGGGGCGGGCGGCGCCGGTCGACCCGGCGGACATCGCGGCGGTCGCGGCCGCCGTACTGCTGGAGGACGGCCACGAACCGTCGTACACGGTCACCGGACCCGAGGCACTCACACTCTCGGAACAGGTCGCGATCCTCGGCGCATCGATTGGCCGCACCCTCGAAGTACGACCGGTCGAAACTCCCGAGGACGCGGTCCGTTTCCGCTACCCCGACGGGGCGCCACCGGAGCTCGCGGCCGCGATCATCGAGGGTCTGCAGCTGATGCGCGCGGACACCGTCGGCCTGCGAACGGACGTCGTACGGCGGGTTGCGGGACGGGAACCGCGGACGTACGCCCAGTGGTGCGCCGCCAACGCAGACCTGCTGGACCGGAAGTTGTCCACAGGCTAGATCCACAATCCACAGGCACGGTCAGGATTCACCGATGCACGTCATGATTGCCCGGCGCAACCGTCTCATCGGTGCGGGGCGCTCGGACCCCGCCGCCGGGCAGCTCTCCAAGGGAAGCTGCCCGGCGCCATCCGGTCTGGTTCCAAGTAGCTCCGCAGCGCCGGCCTGGTGAGGCATGGTCAGTACTGCGCAGCCGCCTTGTCTAGTTGGCCTCTTTCGTCGCCCAGTAGTGCCATTGCGGGGAAGCGACTGGGGAGCGGGCCAGGCCGTCCGGCCAGGTGGCCGGCAGGTCGTGACTCCGTGCCGCGTACAGGATCACCTCCGATGCGGAACGGTCGCCGCGGACGGTCACCCGGGCGGCGGTCTCGGCACGCATGTCGGACAGATAGTGGACGGCCGGCAGGAACTCGGCGCTCAGCCGCGCGCTGAGCCGGCCGACGGGTTCGTCGTCGAGCCGGATCTCGACCACGATCCGGTGCCGGTCCTGGATGCCGTCCTCCTCCTCGATCGCGTGCATGGTGGCGTACGCCCAGCACTCGCCCTCCAGACGGAAGAACGGTGCCAGTACGTCGGGATGCACCTCGCTGCCCGGAACCACGATGCCGCTGCCGGGCGGTAGCAGGTGAAAGCTGCCTGGCGGGGGCAGGTTCACCGGCACCAACATGTGCGGCTGCCCGAGGGCGATCGCCACGCTGGCATGGAACTCGGTGCCCTGGGTCCCTCTGCGCTCCCAGTCGGCCGGTTCCCACTCGCTGACCCACAGGTGGCACGGCACCCGCGGTTGCAGGCCCTGCGCCACCAACTCCGACAGCACCGGGTGGTACCGGTGCGCGTCGTCCCTCGGCAGATAGCCGACAACCTTGCCCTCGACCCGGACGGCGATCGACCGCGGGTCGAAACGGTTGTGCGGTTCCGGGACGAGGTCCGCCTCGGTGTCCAGATCTGCGCCACGCGCCGGGATGGGGTCCGGGAACAGGCTACGGATCGCCTGCTCGTGCGGGGCCTCCCGCACGACCTCCTGACCACACCACAGGGCGTCTCCCCACAGACTGAACGGAATCAATCCCATCTGTGCCCTCCAGTCCTCACTGACCCGCTTTACCCGGCTCATCCGTTCCAGGGGCCTGGTCGTTACACCGAGTGAGCGTATGAAAACTAGACTGCCCCGTGAAGGGCCGTTTCACGCATGGTGCAAGAGTCTGAAACGCAAAAGGAATCCCGTGGTCCGGACTCTGGACGCGGATCGTCTTGGGCAGCGAGCGAATCGGCGAAGATCGTGCAGATGCACGGGAAGGAACGTCATGCAGGGCAGCAGTTCAGTCGCTCGATCGACGGTTGACGCCGACGCGATCGAGGCCGCGGTCAAGCGCTTGGACGGCGTCGCCGTCCGGACCCCGTTACAACGCAATCTGCGCCTGTCGGAGCGCACCGGCGCCGAGGTCTGGCTGAAGCGCGAGGACCTGCAGATCGGCCGCTCGTACAAGCTCCGCGGCGCCTACAACCTGATCGCGCAGCTCGACGACGCCGCGAAGGCGGCCGGCGTCGTGTGCGCGAGCGCGGGCAATCACGGTCAGGGGCTGGCGTATTCGTGCCACATCCTCGGTGTCCGGGGCAAGGTGTACGTCCCGCGGACGACGCCGCGGCAGAAACGGGACCGGATCACAGCGCTCGGCGGCAAGCAGATCAAGGTGATCGTCACCGGCGACACGTACGACGACGCCGCGGCGGCCGCCTACGCGGAGGGTGCGGCGACCGGCGCGACGATGGTGCCGGCGTTCGACGACCCGAGAACCGTTGCGGGGCAGGGGACCGTGGCCATCGAGCTGGTCGAGCAGCTCGGCCACGCTCCCGACGTACTCGTGGTCCCGGTCGGCGGCGGCGGTCTCGTTGCAGGGGTCGCAACGTGGATCAAGGAGCGGCATCCAGGCGTCCGCATCGTCGGCGTCGAGCCGGGTGGTGCCGCGAGTATGGCCGCGGCGTTCGAGGCGGGTGCTCCGGTGACATTGCCGCACCTGGACAGCTTCGTGGACGGTGCCGCCGTACGACGGGTCGGCGACGTGACGCTTCCGCTCGTACGGGAGGCCGGCGTCGAGCTGATGTCGGTGCCCGAGGGGCTGGTCTGCTCGGAGATGCTCGCGCTGTACCAGACCGACGGGCTGATCGCCGAGCCCGCGGGCGCTTTGTCGACAAGTGCCCTCGGCAACGGTCTCGACGTACGGCCCGGGGAGACCGTGGTCTGCCTGCTCTCCGGCGGCAACAACGACGTCAGCCGGTACGGCGAGATCCTCGAGCGATCGCTCGTGTACGAAGGGCTGAAGCACTACTTCCTGGTGACATTCCCGCAGGAGCCCGGCGCGCTCCGCACGTTCCTCGACGAAACCCTCGGCCCGGACGACGACATCACCCTGTTCGAGTACGTCAAACGCAACAACCGCGAAACCGGCGTCGCCCTGGTCGGCATCGAGATCAGCTCCCGCGACGACCTCCCCGGCCTCCTCACCCGCATGGAAGCCGCCCCCCTCGACATCGAACGCATCAACCCGAACTCCCCGGAGTTCAGATACCTGATCTGAACACCGGGGAGCCCGACCCTCAGACGAGGCCGCGGCGGGCGGCCCAGACGATGGCTTCGATCGCGGTGCTGAAGCCGAGGCGGTCGCAGATCAGGCGGGTGCGGCGGCGGACGGTGCGCTCGGACAGGTCGAGGCGCCGGGCGACGCCGTCGACCGGTAGGCCGGTGGCGAGCAGGCGGAGCAGTTGCAGGTCGTCGTGGCTGATCTCACGCGGCGGCACCCGGCGGGCCACCGGTCGAAGTTCCTGGGGGAGGACGGTCATGCTGATCACCTGGTTCCGAAGACCCGGGACTCGGCGGCGTCCCAGTCGGCCGGTTTGCCCTGCGGGTCGTAGCGCCGCAGAGAATGGGTGGACCGGACCAGGGCGCGCATCGCGTCCAGGTCCGGGAGGGGCTCGCCGAGGGCGCGAGCCTGGACGAGTACGTTGCCGAGCGCGGACGCCTCGACCGGCCCGGCGAGGACCGGTACGCCGCACGCGTCGGCGGTCAGTTGGCAGAGCAGCTCGTTCCGCGAGCCGCCCCCGATCACATGCAGTACGTCGACGTCGCGGTCGGCGATCGTCTGCGCGGCGCGGAGCGTACGGCGATACGCGAGCGCCAGGCTCTCGAGGATGCAGCGGACCGCGGCGCCCCGGGTCCGTGGTGGTTCCTGCCCGGTCCGGACGCAGTGCGCGCCGAGCCGCTCCGGCATATTGCCGGGAGCAAGGAATTCGGGGGCGTCGGGGTCGATCAGCACCGCGAACGGCGGGGCTTCGGCGGCGGCGCGGAGGAGGTCGTCGAGGTCGTCGCCCCAGACCCGTTGGCATTCCTGGAGGATCCACAGGCCCATCACGTTCCGCAGGAACCGGATCCGGCCGTCGACACCACCCTCGTTGGTGAAGTTCGCTTCCCGCGCTTCGTCGGTCAGCACCGGCGCGTCGAGCTCGAGCCCGACCAGCGACCAGGTCCCCGACGAGATGTACGCGAACCGCTCGCCACTGGCCGGCACCGCAACCACAGCCGAAGCCGTGTCATGCGACCCCACCGCAATCACGGGAACCCCTGCCGCCAACCCAGTCTCGTCCGGCAGCACGTCCCCGATCACATCCCCCGGTTCACGCACAGCAGGAAACACCCGCCGAGGAAGCCCCAGTCGGGCGATCAGCTCTTCACTCCAGTCCCGGGCCGACACGTCGTACAGCTGGGTAGTGGATGCGTTCGTCCGCTCCACCCCGATCTCACCTGTCAGCCAGTACGCCAACAGATCCGGAATCATGAGGAACGTGTCAGCCGCACGCACGGTCCCGTCGGCCACCAGTTGGTAGATGGTGTTGAAGGGGAGCTGCTGGAGGCCGGTGACCGCGTACAAGTCCGCTGCAGGTACCCGCGTGACTACCTCCGCCATCACGCCGTCGGTGCGCGAGTCGCGGTAGTGCACGGGATTGCCGAGCAGACGGCCTGCCTGATCGAGCAGGCCGTAGTCGACCGCCCAGGAATCTATGCCGATGCTGTCCAGCGGGCCGGCCAGCTGCAGGCCGTCCAAGACTGAGCGGTAGAGGTGCAGGACGTCCCAGTGGAGCGTCCCCCGCACCCGAACAGGACCGTTCCAGAAGCGGTTCAGCTCACGAAGCTCCAGTACGCCGGGGCCGACCTCGCCGAGCATCACCCGTCCGCTCGACGCCCCGAGGTCCACCGCCGCGACCCGCTTCACGGTGACACCACCGTCAGGTCCAGCTTCAAAAGGTCAGCAACAGCCGCAAGATCAGCAGCCCGGTGCCCGGTCCCGAGCGCCCAGTGATGCGCCACCCCCGACGCCGACCACGCGTCGGTCCACTCACCCGGATCGCACCCGAAGTCCACCCGCGACGTGGTGTTCCCGATCTGCAGCAACGGCCCCGGTACGACGGTCCCCTCGGACGCGATCAGCGTGAACGTCCCGTCCCGCCGCTGCCCCAGCCCGCACACCGTCACCGGCCCCGGCTGTACGTCGAACTCGACCGACACGCCCCACCCGCGCTTGCCGTGGTACACGCCGAGCCCACGCAGCAAGGGTTTCCGCGCCGAGATCGCCAGATGTGCCGGCCCGTCGTGGCCCATCTCGACCACGTTGTCGTTGAAGTTCAGCGCCTGCAGCTCGGTGAACGACCCGCCGGCGCCGAGCCTGTCCATCACCAGCATCGCCAGCGACGTCCGCAACTCGTACTCACCCGCGGCCGGCACGCCCCTTGCCGTCAGCAACGACGCACCGAGGATCATCCCGGCCGCGACCCGCTCGTGGGCCTCACCATCAAGCCCACGGTGGTAGTACGCCAACGAATCAAGGGAAAAGTCCTCGACCAACCGATCCAGCGCGACCGACACCGTCGCGCCCCAGCGGAAGTCCTCGGTCTTCACCGACTCGTCCAGCGTGAAGATCTCCCGCGCCAGCTCCATCCGCGCCGTCGTCTCGGCGTCGGTGACCTTCTCGACGCGCACCCGCAGGTCGTCGATCTCCAGCACCTCGACGTGCCCGCCGAGCTGCGCGGACACCAGCGTCGGATCGGTGATCACGTCCATCATCCCCGGGTACACATGCCCGAGCAGACCGTGCCGCCCGTGCCGCAGCGCCGCCCGTACGCCGGCCGCCCGGACCCACCGGTCGATCCGGGTCCAGGCCCTCTCGTCCTCCAGGTAGCCGGACACCGACCGGAAGTCGATCCCGCAGCGCTCGAACGCGTTCGCCATCTCGGGCAGCGGACACGCGCCGCAGTACGCGAGCCACGCGCCGGTGTCGAACGACGCATGATCCATCGCCTCGGTAGACTGCAGGTTCAGCAGCAACACCGGCGATCCGCTGCGCTGGGCAACCGGAACCAGCATCGAGGCGGTCATGTATGTCGTGAGAAACCCGACGATCAGATCGCAGTCCGCCGCCCGCAGCTTCTCGGCGGCGACGGCCCCCTCCTTCGCGTCCGAGATGAACCCGACGTCGACCACCTCGCAGTCGAGCGCCGCGAACCGATCGGACACCCGCCGCGCCGAGGCCTGCAACCGCGGCAGGAGCTCTGGGAACTGCGGCCAGTACGCACCCAGCCCGCCGGCCACCAGACCGATCCTGGTCCGGCGGGACGTGATCCGCTCGAGCTGGGTCATCCGTCGGCTCCTAACGCAGGAACGCGGCAGCCACGCCGGCGTCGACAGGTACGTGCAGACCGGTCGTGTGGGTGAGCTCCCCGCCGGTCAGCGCGAACACCGCGGCCGCGACGTTCTCCGGCAGCACCTCACGCTTGAGCAGGGTCCGCTGCGCGTAGTACGCACCGAGCTCCTCCTCCGGTACGCCGTACACCGCGGCCCGCTTCGCACCCCAGCCGCCGGCGAAGATCCCGGAGCCGCGGACGACGCCGTCGGGGTTCACGCCGTTCACCCGGATGCCATGCTCGCCGAGCTCGGCCGCGAGCAGCCGGACCTGGTGCGCCTGGTCGGCCTTCGCGGCGCCGTACGCGACGTTGTTCGGGCCGGCGAACACCGAGTTCTTGCTCGAGATGTAGACGATGTCGCCGCCGAGGCCCTGGTCGATCAGCACCTTCGCGGCCGCCCGCGACACCAGGAACGAGCCCTTGGCCATCACGTCGTGCTGCAGGTCCCAGTCGCGTTCGGTTGTCTCCAGCAACGACTTCGAGATCGACAGGCCGGCGTTGTTGACGATCAGGTCGACACCGCCGAACGCCAGTACGGCCTCCCGCAGTGCGGCCTCGACCGCGTCCGCCGAGGACACGTCCGCGGCCACCGCGACCGCCACGTCGGTCGAGCCGATCTCCTTCGCGACCGCCTCGGCCGCGGCCTGGTCGAGGTCCGCGACCACGACGCACGCGCCCTCGGCCGCCAGCCGGTGCGCGATCGCCTTACCGATCCCGGAGCCGCCGCCGGTCACGAACGCCACCCGCGTGGCCAACGGCTTCGGACGAGGCATCCGCTGCAGCTTCGCCTCTTCCAGCGCCCAGTACTCGATCCGGAACTTCTCCCGCTCGTCGATCGGCGCGTACGTCGACACCGCCTCGGCGCCACGCATCACGTTGATCGCGTTCACGTAGAACTCGCCGGCCACCCGCGCGGTCTGCTTGTCCTTCCCGAAGGAGAACATCCCCATCCCTGGCACGAGCACGATCGCCGGATCCGCCCCCCGCATCGCCGGACTGTCGGCCTCCGCGTACGCGTTGTAGTACGCCTCGTAGTCCGCACGGTACTGGGTGTGCAACTCCTTCAACCGGGTGATGCATTCGTCCACCGACGCGGACGGCGGGAGGTCGAGGACGAGGGGCCGGACCTTGGTCCGAAGAAAGTGGTCCGGGCAGGAGGTGCCCAGCTGAGCGAGCGAACGGAGTTTCTCGCGCGACAGGAACTCGAGTACTGCGTCGGAGTCGTTGAAGTGGCCGACCTGAGGTTTGTCTGTCGACGCAAGCCCACGGATGAATGGCGCGAGGGCGGCTGCCTTTGTACGGCGTTCTGCTGCCGCGAGGGGCTCGTGGACCAGTGCGCCGAACGGCTCGGCGACGCCGCGGTCGGCGAGGAACTGTTCCGCCGCACGGATGATCTCAAGCGAGTTCGCCTCGCACTCCGCGGAGGTCGCACCCCACGCGGTGACGCCGTGGCCGCCGAGGATGCAGCCGATGGCCTGCGGGTTCTCGCGCTTGACGGCCGCGATGTCCAGGCCGAGCTGGAACCCGGGGCGCCGCCACGGCACCCAGACCACGCGGTCGCCGAAGCACTCCGCGGTCAGCTTCTCGCCGTCCGCGGCGGTCGCGAGCGCGATCCCGGAGTCCGGGTGCAGGTGGTCGACGTGCGGTGCGTCGACGAGCCCGTGCATCGCGGTGTCGATCGACGGGGCCGCGCCGCCCTTGCCGTGCAGGCAGTAGTCGAACGCGGCGACCATCTCGTCCTCGCGGTCGACGCCCGGATAGGTGTCGACGAGGGCGGTCAGCCGGTCGAGCCGCAGTACCGCAAGGCCCTTGTCCGTCAGGGTTCCCAGGTCGCCACCCGAGCCCTTCACCCAGAGCAGCTCGACGGGCTGCTGGGTGACCGGGTCGGTCTCGATGCCCTTCGCCGACGTGTTGCCGCCGGCGTAGTTGGTGTTGCGTGGATCGGCACCCAGTCGGTTGCTACGCGCAACGAGCTCGGCTGCAGTGTCGCTCACTTATGCTCCCCATCCCGCTTGCTGACCGTCGGCGCGGTCCTTGGTGATCTGGTCGAAGTACCCGCTGCGCTTGTACGCCGCGATCGGGTCCGCGTCCAGGCCCTGCGACTCGCGCAGTTCGGCGAGCAGCGGCCGGACGTCGGTGTTGTACGCGTCCATCAGCGCGGCGTTCGCACCGAGTACGTCCCCTTTCTGCTGGGCCTTGCGCAGTACGTCGCGGTCCACCAGCAGCGCCTTCGCGGTGGCCTCCTGGACGTTCATCACCGAGCGGATGATCGCGGGGATCTTCTCCTCGATGTTGTGGCACTGGTCGAGCATGAACGCGATCCCGGCGGCCGGGTCGAGCGCGTCGCCGCGGACGATCTCGTTCATGATCCGGAACAGCTGGAACGGGTCCGCGGCCCCGACCATCAGGTCGTCGTCGGCGTAGAACCGGCTGTTGAAGTCGAACGCGCCGAGCTTCTTCGTCCGCAGCAGGAACGCCACGATGAACTCGATGTTGGTCCCCGGCGCGTGGTGCCCGGTGTCGATACACACCGTTGCCTTCGGCCCCAGTTCGAGGCAGTGCGCGTACGACGTACCCCAGTCCGGCACGTCCGTGGTGTAGAAGGCCGGCTCGAACAGCTTGTACTCCAGCAGCATCCGCTGGTCGTCACCGAGCCGGTCGTACACCTCCTTCAACGCCTCGGCCAGCCGCTCCTGCCGGTCCTGGATGTCGTCCTGGCCCGGGTAGTTCGTCCCGTCGGAGAACCACAGCTTCAGGTCCCGCGACCCGGTCTGGTCCATGATGTCGACGCACTCGAGCAGGTGGTCGGTGGCCTTGCGCCGTACGGCGGGGTCCGGGTTCGTCACGCTGCCGAGCTTGTAGTCGTCGTCCTGGAACACGTTGCTGTTGATCGCCCCGAGCCGGACACCCTGCTCCTTCGCGTACGCCGACAGCGCCGCGTAGTCGTCGACCTTGTCCCACGGGATGTGCAGCGCGACGCTTGGCGCGACGCCGGTGTACTTGTGGACCTCGGCCGCGTCGGCGATCTTCTCCTCCGGCGACCGCGGTACGCCGGGCTGGGTGAAGACCTTGAACCGGGTGCCGGAGTTCCCGAACGCCCACGAGGGCAGCTCGATCTCCTGGCGGCTCAGCGCGTCCTTCGCGGCATCGGGAGTCATGTGTCAGTCCCCTTCAGGAATCGATGCAGTCAAGTGGAAGATCTCGGGCAGCAGCAGGAACGACTCGTCCGGGGGCCGGCCGTCGATGCCGTGGAAGAACTCGGTCATCTGTGCCTGCCAGCGGGTGTTCACCTCGGTCGCCGCCATCGCCTGCTGCGCCGCCTCCAGGTCCTCGGACTCGACGTACCCGACCAGCAGGCCGTCGGCGCGGAGGAACAGCGAGTAGTTGTGCCAGCCGGACTCGCGCAGCGCGGCCTGCATGTCAGGCCAGACATTGCGGTGCCGGTCGACGTACTCGTCGAGGCGGTCGGGCCGGACCTGCAGGCAGAAGCAGTAACGATTCACGGCGGCACCTCTGCTGTGGGCGGTCTGTGAAAGGTTTCAAGAGCGTGCCCTGACGCTAAGCGGGCGTACGGGTGGGCGTCAAGGGCCTGCCCAGCTTTTACGTCCGATCCCGGACCGTCAGGGCGGAGATTCCGGCGAAACCGGGTATCCTTCGGCAGCTAACACGTTTCAAGTACGCAGGGAGGTCGCGGTCCGTGGACGATGCGGAAGCGCTGCCCGAACGCACCCGCCGGCGGCCGGCGCCGAAGCCGCACGCGGCCGGCGTGAAGGCCGTCGCGGCCGCCGCCGGGGTCTCCCTGGGGACCGTCTCGAACGTGCTCAACCGGCCCGAGGTGGTCAGCCCGCTGACCCGCGCGAAGGTCGAGGCCGCGATGGCCGCGCTCGGTTTCGTCCGGAACGAGTCCGCCCGCCAGCTGCGGGCCGGGTCGAGCCGGATCCTCGCGTACCTGATGCTCGACGCCGGCAATCCGTTCTTCACCGACGTCGCGAAGGGCGTCGAGGAGGCGGCCCAGGCGGCCGGGCTGTCGGTGTTCCTCTGCACGAGCAGCGAGGACGCCGACCGCGAGGCGGCGTACCTGGACCTGCTCGAACAGCAACGCGTGCAGGGCATCCTGATCACGCCGATCGACCAGCACTCGTCCCGGCTCCGCAAACTGCCTTCCCGCGGTACGCCGGTCGTGGTCGTGGACCGGACCCTCGACGAGGCCACGCACTGCTCGGTCGCGGTGAACGACGTACTCGGCGGTGAGCTGGCGATCTCGCACCTGCTCGAGCTCGGCCACGAACGGATCGCGTACGTCGGCGGGCCGAACACGCTCGGTCAGGTCGTCGACCGGCGCGACGGCGCCCGGCGGGCGCTGCGGACCGCCGGGAAGCCGATCACCGACCTGATCGAGCTGACCACCGGCGCGCTCACGGTCGCCGAAGGCAGGGGCGCAGGGCAACGACTTGCCGGCCTGCCCGCGGACCGCCGGCCGACCGCCGCGTTCTGCGCGAACGACCTGCTGGCGCTGGGATTGCTGCAACAGTGCGTGAGCCTCGGACTGCGTGTCCCGGAGGACCTCGCGATCGTCGGGTACGACGACATCGAGTTCGCCGAGGCCGCCGCCGTACCGCTGACGTCGGTCCGGCAACCGCGTCAGCTGCTCGGCCGGACCGCGGCGGAGTTGCTGCTGGACGAGTCGTCGAACCCGGACCACGAGCACCAGCGCGTCACGTTCACACCGGAGCTGGTCGTCCGTACGTCAACGCGCGGGACCATTTAGGCCGTACGCCGCCAGGAACACGTCGGCCGCCCGGTCGGCGAGCTTGTCCAGCTCGTCGTCCTTCGGCCGCTGCCTCGTGCCGGCGAACATCGCGCGGTTCATCGGCTTGTACATCACCAGCCCGGCGAACTGGTACGCCGCCAGCGTCGGGTCGTCGAGCTCCCGCAGCAGACCGCGATCGCTCAACCTGGTCAGCGCCTGCCCCAACGCGTCGAGGGACTTCTCGAACCCGCTGGTGAACCACGCGCCGCACACCTCGGGGAACCGGTCAGCCTCGGCGATCACCAGCCGCCGGAGCTGCAGCACGCTGTCCGCGGTCAGGCTCTGCAACAGCCGGTGCGCCAGCGCCCGCAAGGCCTCCCGGGCGTCGGCCGCGTTCTCGAGCGTGTCGACGTACGCCTGGAAGAGGCCGTCC
Source organism: Kribbella sp. NPDC059898 (assembly GCF_042730855.1). Classification (NCBI taxonomy): domain Bacteria; kingdom Bacillati; phylum Actinomycetota; class Actinomycetes; order Propionibacteriales; family Kribbellaceae; genus Kribbella; species Kribbella sp. NPDC059898. The sequence goes on along the minus strand of NZ_JBHWKR010000001.1, from coordinate 612,008 downwards.
AGCAGCTGGTCGCTGGTGCCGAGCACGATCTCGGCGAACAGGCGTTCCTTGTTCTCGAACTGCTTGTAGACGGTCTGTTTGGAGACGCCGGCCTTCGCGGCGACCTCGTCCATGCTCGCGCCGAGGTACCCGTGCTGGAGGAACACCTCGGTGGCGGCGGCCAGGATCGCGCGGCGTTTGCGGGGCGTCCGTCCCTCGGTCTCCGGCTCCATGACGAAATCATACTAGACAGTCCAGTTCTCCGCGCAGTACTGTACGGTCTAGTTTCCGTTTCAGGTGGGGAGATGAACATGAGCACCGTGACATCGGCCGACGGCACCACGATCGGCTTCGACGCGTACGGCGCCGGCCGGCCGCTGATCCTGATCGACGGCGCGACCGCACACCGGGCCGTGAACCCGATCAACGGCGAGCTCGGGCAGTTGCTGAGCGACGGGTTCCGGACGTACGCGTACGACCGGCGCGGGCGCGGCGAGAGCACCGACACCGCGCCGTACGCGATCCAGCGCGAGATCGAGGACCTCGGCGCGCTGATCGAGGACGCTGGCCAGCCCGCCATCCTGTTCGGCTGGTCGTCGGGCTGCCTGCTGGCGCTGGACGCCGCGGCGGCGGGGCTGCCGGTCGCGGGCCTCGTACTGTTCGAGCCGCCGGTCGTCGTGGACGACGTACGGCCGCCGCTGCCGCCGGACTACGTCGAGCAGTTGGACGCGTTTGTCGCCGCGGGCCGCCGGGACCAGGCCGCCGAGCTGTTCATGACCGCGGCCGCCGGGATGCCCGCGGAGGCGGTCGCCGGGATGAAGCAGTCGCCGTACTGGGCACCGCTGGAGGAGATCGCGCACACGATCGCGTACGACGGCCGCATCATGGGCACCACGATGTCCGGCAACCCGCTGCCCGCGGACCGCTGGGCGGACGTGAAGGTGCCGGTGCTGGTGCTGTACGGCGACAAGACCTGGCCGGCGTTGTCCGCCGGGGCCAGTGCGGTGGCGGCGAATCTGGACGCGCCACTGAAGGCCGTTCCGGGCGAGAACCACTCGACCGAGGCCGCGACGCTGGTGCCGGTCCTGCGGGAGTTCGCGGATTTGACCTAGACAGCGCTCTAGCTTGTTGGATCTGGCGCATGGTGAATCTTGCGCTGGGCGCGATGGAGTACGGGACGCGGATCGACGAGGCGACCTCGTTCCGGTTGCTCGATGCCTTTGTGGACGCGGGCGGTGAGTGGATCGACACCGCGAACTGCTACGCGTTCTGGCAGCACCCGAGTGGACAGGGCGGTCAGAGCGAGGAGCTGCTCGGGCGGTGGCTGGCGCAGCGTCCCGGCGTACGGGACCGGTTCAAGCTGGCGACGAAGGTCGGCTGCGAACCGCTCTGGCCCGGCAGCTACCCGGAGCACTCGGAAGGGCTGAGCACGAAGGCGATCGACTCGGCCCTCGAGACCTCACTGCGGCGGCTGGGCGTCGACCACATCGACCTGTACTGGGCACACCGCGACGACCGGACCACCCCGCTGGAGGAGACGACCGCGGCGTTCGGCAAGCACGCCCAGAACGGGACCATTGGTCGCATCGGCCTGTCGAACTACGCCCTCTGGCGGGTCGAACGGATGCGCGGCCTCGCACAGGAGCAGGGCGTCATGGGCCCGACCGCCCTGCAGCTGCGCTACTCGTACCTGCAGCCCCGCCCGTTCGTCCGCGACCACTCCCACGACCACCGCTTCGGCTGGATCACCGACGAGGTCCTGGACTACGCCGAAACCAACCCGGACCAGCAGCTGTTCGCCTACAGCCCCCTGATGTCCGGCACGTACGAAAACCGCCCCGACCGCCCCCTGGACCCAGCCTTCGACCACCCCGGCACCACCCGCCGCCTCGAAGCCCTCAACGACGTCGCAACCTCCCTCAACACCACCCCGTCCGCAGTAGTCCTCGCCTGGCTGACCACCGGCACCCCCGCCGTCACCCCCATCGTCGGCATCAGCAAACCGACCTACCTCGAAACCGCCCTCACCGGCGCCCAACTCCAACTAACCACCGACCACCGCCACCAACTCGACGAGGTGTGGTGATTTCACCCTCCCGTTGGACCCGGGGTCGGTGAGATGGTTTGTAGGTGGACAGGGACAGGTTCTGGGGTCTGGTCGAGGATGCGCGTGCCTCGGTGGATGACACTGTGGCTGATCCGGACGGGGTTGCGGATGCGTTGACCAAGGTGCTGGGTGCGGCGCGGGTCGAGGCGATCGTGGGGTTCGGGACCGAGCTCGCGCGATTGCAGGTCGAGTCGTACCGGTGGGACCTGTGGGCGGCGGCGCACCTGATCAACTCGGGGGCTTCGGAGGACGGGTTCGACTCGTTCCGGGGCTGGTTGATCGCGCAGGGGCGGGAGGTGTGGGACGCGGCGCTCGCGGACCCGGACTCGCTGGCCGACGTGGTGGACGAGGACCGGCCGGAAGGGTTCGAGGGGTTCGACGGGGAAGGGATGCTGCACGTCGGCAGTCACGCGTACAAGAACGCGACCGGCGACGATGCGGCGTACTGGAAGGCCGTCGACGCGGAGGCGCCGGACACACCGGACGTTCCGATGGGTCAGGAGATCGACTTCGACGACGAGGACGACCTGACGATCCACCTCCCCCGCCTGGCCGCGCTCTACCTCTAGGCGGGCTCTCCCGAGAGCCTCTCGATGGCGTTGCGGAGGCGGCGGCGCCAGCCGGACTGGCCGGCCTCGTCGTCGGCGGCCGCGAGGCTGACGAGGTGCTGGGCGGTCTCGAAGCCCTCATCGATCACCGGTGCGTCGGGCTCGATCTCACGGGTGGTCCAGCCGAACCCGTCCGGCACCAGCAGCTCCGGTACGAGCGTCTCGTGGCTGAGCGACGTCAACTCCTTGTCGCCGTTGCCGATGCTGAAGATCGTCGTACCGCGTTTCCGTACGTCGCTGATGCGTTCCAGCAACGTTTCGGCGGGAGCGTCCTCGGCCACCACCAGCAACGACTCGCCCCGGCCGGCGTCGCGTAACCGGTCCAGCCCGATCGCTAGGTGCGGTGGAGCGTCCGCGGGCGGCGCCCAGCGAACCAGCGACGGCCGCATGTCCTCGACGCCGGCCATCCGCAGCTCGTCGTCCAGGTGCGCCGTGAGGTGCCAGGGCTCCTCGTCGACCGGTCCGAACAGCATCAGCCCGCTACGCCTCGTGGTGAACCGCCGTAGCGCGTAACCGAACTCCGTGGTCCGGTTACCCAGCTCGGTGCCGCTCAACATCTCCCGGAGGAGTGAGGCCCTGGTGAGATCCACCAGTCCAACATCTCACGCCAAGCGGTCCGCCTTCGACTGCAAGTAGTGCCTCTCCGGCACACTCGTCGTACGCCGTGCCGCCAACAGGTAGCTCTCCCGCGCAGCAGCCAGGTCCCCGGACATCTCCAGCAGGTGTGCGCGTACTGCCTCCAGCCGGTGGTTCATGCGGTCGTCCGACCCGAGTGGCTCGAGTACGGCGAGCCCCTCCTTCGGGCCGACCGCCATACCGACCGCTACCGCGTGGTTGAGCTTCACCATCGGGTTGTCGACCAGCTGCTCGAGTACGTCGTACAGCGCGACGATCTGCCGCCAGTCCGTCTCGTCCGCGCTCTTGGCCGTGTCATGGACGGCAGCGATCGCCGCCTGCACCTGGTACGGCCCTAGCTGGGTTCGCGACAGTGCATCGCTCACCAGGGCCTCGCCCTCGACGATGGCTGTCCGGTCCCACTCCGACCGGTCCTGCTCGGCAAGCGGGATCAACGTCCCGTCCGCACCGGCACGGGCGGCCCGCCGCGCGTCGGTGAGCAGCATCAGCGCCAACAGCCCGGCCACCTCGCCGTCGTCAGGCAGCAGCTTCCGTACGCCGCGCACCAGCCGGATCGCCTCGGTCGTGAGCTCCGTACTCTGCAACGCCGTACCGGACGACGCCGTGTAGCCTTCGTTGAAGATCAGGTAGAGGACATGCAGTACGGCGCCCATCCGCTCGTCGCGGTCCGCCTCCGGGGGCATCTCGAACGTGCTGCCGGCCTGCTTGATGCTGCGCTTCGCGCGGCTGATCCGCTGCGCCATGGTGGATTCCGGCACCAGGAACGCCGCCGCGATCTGCGCCGTACTGAGACCGCCGACCGCTCGGAGTGTCAGCGCGATCTGCGACGCCGCGGACAACGCGGGATGACAGCAGAGGAACAGCAACGTCAGCGTGTCGTCCCGACCGCCCGGGTCGTCGATCTCGGGGCCCGAGGCAACGAACTCCTCCGGCGCGGCGAGCTGCGCCGCGTTCTCCTCGCGCCGCCGACGCGCCGACTCGCTGCGGAGCAGGTCGGTGAGCCGCCGCGACCCAACGCGGATCAGCCAGCCACGCGGGTTGTCCGGCACGCCTTCTTCCGGCCACTGCTGTGCAGCCGCGAGCAGCGCCTCCTGTACTGCCTCCTCGGCCAGGTCGAAATGGCCGTAGTGCCGAACGAGCGCGCTCAGCACCTGCGGCGCCTGCTCCCGCAGCAGGAGCTCGAAACTGGTCACATCTCCAACCCGGACATGTCCATCACGGGTCGCACCTCCACGGCGACGTACTCCGCGTCCGGGAGCCTGGCGGCGTACCCGATCGCCTGGTCGATGTCGTCGCACTCCACCAGGTAGAACCCGGCCAGGTGCTCCTTGGCCTCTGCGTACGGCCCGTCCGTGGTCGTAGCGGTCTCGTCGACCACCCGTACGGTCCGGGTGGTGATCGGGTCCGCCAGCCCGGCCGCGCTGACCAGCAGGCCCTGGTCGGTGAGCTCCTGCGCCATCGACTCGTGCGCCCGCACCAAGCCCTCGCGCTGCTCGGCGGACAGGCCTTCCCAGCTCTCGGCGTTGCTGTAGATCAGCAGCATGTACTTCACAGACACCATCCTGTCCCCAGCGGAGGCCTGTGTGACCTCCAGTTACCGGGTACGTCGAAACAGGGAGGCCGTACTTCGACAACGCCCGACATGTCGAAGTACAGCAGGTCGGCGCCGACGTACCGGGCGAGTGACGCTCAGCCGGGGTGTCCCTGCCGTACTGGAGCTGACTGATGGTGCTGGAGTCGAAGCGCTGGCTGGCGCTCGCGTTGCTGTGTCTGACCGGGTTCATGATCATCCTGGACGCATCGATCGTGCTGGTCGCGATCCCGTCGATCGAGCGGGAGCTGATGTTCTCGACCGGCGGCGTGCAGTGGGTTCCGAGCGGGTACGCGCTGATGTTCGGCGGGCTGTTGCTGCTCGGCGGGCGGATCTCCGACCTGCTGGGGCGGCGGCGCGTGTTCATGACCGGGCTGTTGCTGTTCGCCGGGTCCTCGCTGTTGTGCGGGTTCGCGTGGAGCGGGGACGCCCTGGTGCTAGCCCGCGGGTTGCAGGGCGCCGCGGCCGCCGTACTGGCGCCCAGTGCGTTGTCGATCGTGATGACCACGTTCCCGTCGGGGCCGGATCGCAACAAGGCGCTGGGGATCTGGGGTGCGACGAGTGGAGTGGGAGGTACGGCGGGCTCGCTCATCGGCGGCCCTGTCACGGACGGGCTCGGCTGGCAGTGGATCTTCTTCATCAACGTGCCCGTGTGCCTGTTGGTCGTCGTACTGGCACCACTGCTGCTGCAGGACAGCCGTGGACCTGGCCGGCGCGGGTTTGACGTAGCCGGCGCAGCCACGGTCACCGCCGCGCTCGTTGTGCTCGTGTACGCCGTTATCCAAGCCCCTGCGTCGTCTGTCACCCGGACGGTGCTTCTGGTGCTGGTGTCCGCCCTCTTGTTCGTGCTGTTCGTGTACGTCGAGAAGCGGCCGGCTGCACCGCTGGTACCGCTCAGGATCTTCCGTTCGCGGGCCCTGGTCGGTGGGAACCTCATCACGATCAGCTGGGGCCTGGCGGCGTTCGGCCTGAACTTTGTGTACACGCAGTACGCACAGCTCGCTCTTGGCGCGTCGGCGGTTCGCTACGGCCTCATGTCCGCAGTACTCGCCGCAACAGCAGTAGGCGGGTCCATGGTCGGCCAGCACCTCGTCACGCGCGTCGGCCCGCGCACGGTCGCGTTCGTATCGCTGCTGGTCGCAGGAGTCGGTACGACGCTGATGGCCCGGCTGACCGTGACGTCCGGGTACTTCGAGCTGGCCTTCTGGGGTCTCACGATCTTCGGCGCCGGGCTGGGCGCCGGTACGGTCGCCGGCTCGATCGCATCCCTCAGCGACGTACCGGCCTCGGACGCGGGTGTCGCCTCCGGGCTGCAGAACGCCAGCTTCCAGATCGGCGGCGCGGTCGGCGTCGCCGCGGTCTCGGCTGTCGCCACCGCGAGTACGTCGGGAACCACGCCGCTCGCGCTCACCCACGGGTACCGGATCGCGTTCGCCACCGTGTGGGTGTTCATCGCGATCGGCGTCGCCGGATGCGTGCTGGTCAAACAACTGTTGGAGGTTCGCGGCTCGGACAGTGGGCACCGGAAGACCGTCGCCACCAGGGCGGCCGAGTCGAAGGAGGTCCCATGCTCATCGTCGGAGTGATCCTGCTGATCCTGGGGTTCGTGCTGAACATCTCGATCCTGTGGACGGTCGGCATCATCCTGCTGCTGGTCGGCGCCGTGTTCTGGATCCTCGGAGCGACCGGACGGGCGATCGGCGGCCGGCGGCACTGGTACTGATCGGGACACACCTCCGGTCTGTCCGTCCCGGTGGCTACGGTGACTTCATGAAGTACGTCGTGATGATCTTCCGGAGCGTCGACCGGGAATGGACCGCCGAGGACGAGGCGGCACTCAAGCGGCTGATCGCGCTCGAGCAGGAGCTGGCGAGCTCCGGTGAGCTGATCAGTTCGGAAGGACTGGTGCCGCCGGAGCAGGGGCGGATCGTGCGGCTCCGGGACGGTCAGCAAGTGGTGACGGACGGGCCGTTCGGCGAGGCGAAAGAGCAGCTGGCCGGGTTCTACCTGGTCGACGCAGCCGACGACGACCACGCGCAGGCGCTCGCCGGCCGGGTGTCGGCGGCGGTAGGCGACCGGGTGGAGCTCCGCGGCACGGTCATCTGAACCTCGGAGCCCGCCTCTCGGTGAAGGCCTGGATGCCCTCGGCGAGTTCGCCGGACGCGATCGTCTCGCGATACCGCCGTACCGCCGCCGCGTCCGCGTCCCCGCCGCTGAGCAGGGCGTTCACGGACTCCTTGGCCGAGCGAATCGTCAGCTGTGACCGCGACACCAGCGTCGCGGCGAAGACCTCGGCCGCCGCCATCGGGTCATCGGCGACGCGGTCCACCAGGCCCTTCAGCGCGGCCTCCTCGGCGGTCAGCAGTTCGCCGCTGAACAGCAGGTACTTCGTGGTCGCCGGACCGACCAGGTCGAGCAGCACCTTGATCGCGTCCGGCGGGTAGACGACGCCGATCCGGGCCGGCGTTACGCCGAAGCTCGCATCCGGCGCGGCGAACCGGAAGTCGCAGTTCACCGCGATCTCGAGCCCGCCGCCGATGCAATGCCCGCGGACGACCGCCACGGTCGGCTTCGGGAACTCCCGCAACGCGGCCTGCGCCCGCAGGTTGGCCGCCCGGAGTTCGGCCATCGGATCGGCCGGGTCGTCGCCGGTGATCAGCTCGCGGATGTCGGCGCCCGCCGAGAAGCTCGGCCCGTCGCCCGTCACCAGCAGGACCCGTACGTCGTCGTCGACCGCCAGCCCCGCGAGCAGGCCAGGCAGTTCCGCCCACATCGCCCGCGTCAACGCGTTCCGCTTCGCGGCCCGGTCGATCACGAGCCGGGCCACCGCACCACGTTCGATCCGAAATCCCACCGGTGCAGTCAACCGCACCGACGACGAACCCGCCGCGCCGTGGGTCACACCGCGTACCGCCAGGCCATCACAATCACCCCGCCGGCGACCGCCCCCGACTGACGCGCGGCGAACCCGCCGATTGTGGTGGCCTGGCGGTCCGGCTCACGCCGCGGCACGCCTGGCGCGCGCCTTGGCGCGGGCCATTCGCAGCAGATAGCCGGGGGTCGGTGGGACCCAGCCGAGTTGCTGCGCCTGGCCGAGGTCGTCGCGGTTCGCCCAGTGCTCGACGATCTGGCCGTCCCGCACCCGCAGCCAGTGCGACTGGGTGACCGCGAACTCCTTCCCGGTCGGCGGGAACGCGGTGTCCACCTCGCCGTCCGGCGTCCACACCACGAACGGCGCGACATGCCGTCCGCGCATCGTCACGTGCACCGCCATCAGGTTGCCATCAGCAACAACCTGGTGGACGTCGTACGCCAGCCCCGCGAAGGCCGTCCGCAGCCACAGCGCGGTCGCGTAGTACCCGGCGGGTCCACCGACCCGGCACTCCGGCGGCTCGGCCCGGCCCTCCTGGTTCACCGCGTCCGGATGGATCAGCTCGTCGAAGTCGGCCCGCTCCCCGTCGGCCATGAGCTGGATGCCGCGGACGGCGATCTCACCGGCGTGTGCTGCCGTACTCATCAGGTCCCCCAACCTATTAGATACAGTTCAACTGTACCCAAAGCATCGGATCGGTGATGGCAGAAGTCAAGCGGACGTACGACGCGACCTCGCGGCGCGAGCGCGCCCGGCGGCGACGCCTGGACGTGGTCCTCGCCGCGCAGGAACTGTTCGACGCGAACGGCTTCCAGGCGACCACGATCAGCGAGGTCGCCCGCCGCTCCGGCGTCTCCGCGGAGAGCATCTACAAGGGCTTCGGCACCAAGGCCGCGCTCGCGAAGGCGGTCTTCGACTACGTCATCGCCGGCGACGACGAACCGGTCCCGATCGCGGAACGCCCACACGTCCAGGCGATCCAGGACGAACCCGACGTACGGCGGAAGATCCGGCTGTACCTGACCGGCGCCGGGGAGCGGCAGCAACGGTCGGCCCGGGTTCAGATCCTGATCCGGGACGGGCGGCACAGCGACGACACGCTGCGCGACACCTGGCAGACGCTGCTCGACGAGCGGCTGACCGGGATGACGATGTTCGGCCGGCACCTGTTCGAGACCGGCGACCTACGCCCGGGGATCACCCTCGACGAGGTCGTCGACGTGCTGTGGACGTACATCTCCGTCGAGCTCTACGAACTGCTTGTCCTGCTCCGCGGCTGGTCGCTCGAACGGTACGAGGAACACCTCGCGACCGCCGTCGGCGCGGCCCTCTGCCGACCAAGCGTTTGATCTCGAACCGATTACTTCCGGACAGCGGGCAGGTCACGGCGGAGGCTCGCCTGTGGATGTTCGCAATGCGTTAAGACTGCGGGCCGATTCGAACCGGCGCGGCGATGTGTGCTTGACTCCTCCGGTCGATAACGTTTTGGTCTCGGCAGATTGGGTTTCGAAAGTGGCAGGTCGACATAGTCAGGCGCGGCACCGTCAGTCGCGTCCGAAGGTGCTCCAGCCCGGCATTGTGAAGGTTGCGATCCCCGGCGCGGCGGTGGCGATGGTGGCCACGGGCTCGGCGGCCGCCTTCCCAAGCCAGCATGTCCAGCTCGATCCGTCGGTCGCCAGCTCGTCCCTGCGGCTGTCGCGCGACGCCACGATCAGCCGGGACGCCCTGCGCCCGCCGATCAACCCGACCACGGCGACGCCGAGCAACACGCCGAAGCCGACGTCGAGCCCGACGGCGAAGCACCTGAAGAAGCAGGCGCCGATCCCGAAGCCGACGGCCGCGAAGACCCGCGCCAGCCAAGAGGTGAAGGCGCCGCCGCCGGTGGCCACCGGCACGAAGTACACCACCACCGACGTGAACCTGTGGTCGCTGCCGCTCACCGGCCTCCTGCTGGACGTGCTGCCCAAGGGCACCAAGGTCTCGGTCACCGGCAAGGTCGACGGCCTGTACGCCGAGGTCGTCAGCGACGGCAAGTCCCGCTGGGTGAAGTCGCAGTACCTGTCCGCCACCAAGCCCGTCCAGCAGGTCGTCGGCGCGATCTCGCAGGCGGCGTGCAAGTCCGGCTCCGGCATGGAGAGCGGCCTGACCCCGGACGCGATCCGGGTGCACCGGGCGATCTGCGCGATGTTCCCCGACATCACGTCGTACGGCGGTCTCCGGGCCGGCGACACCGGGTCCGAGCACGCGACCGGGCACGCGGTGGACATCATGATCAACAGCTCGTCGGAGGGCCAGGAGATCGCCGACTGGCTGAAGGCGAACTACCAGAAGCTCGGCGTCAGCCAGCTGATCTGGGAGCAGCACATCTGGACGGTGCAGCGCAGCAGCGAGGGCTGGCGGGCGATGCCGGACCGCGGCAGCGCGACCGCCAACCACATGGACCACGTGCACGTGTCGGTCTACGGCAACACGGGCACTGTCTAGGGGCGGATGTTCGCGTTGAGGTGGAACAGGTTCGCCGGGTCGTAGGCCCGTTTCACCTCACGCAACCGCCGCAGGTCCTTCGGGTCGTACGCCGTGTCCGCGCGGCCGGGGTCGCCGAGGAAGTTCACGAACGTCCGGCCCGAGTCCGGCAGGCCGGCTACCTCGCGGTCGATGATCAGCGAGTACGCCGCCGCGCGGTGCCCGACCGGTCCGGCGCCCGGCCCCGGGTGCGCCATCGCGCCGCCCCAGTGCCGGACCTCGACCGTCGCGTCCTCGAGTTCGGTGACCACGTCGACGACCTCGTCGGTCAGCTTGTCCAGGAAGTCCAGGTGCCGCGCGGGTGTGCCGCCCATCGCGGCGTCGGCGTACTCGATCGTCGTCAGTTCGCCCGCCAGGCGTGGGCCGGCGGTGTCGAAGAGCGGCTTGAGCAGGTGTTCGGCGAGGTCGGCGGGTCCGGCGTACAGGACCTTGATCGCGACGGCGCGCTGCTCGGTGCCGGGGACGCGGGTGAGGACGACAGCGGTGCTCAGCTCGTTCGGGATCGTCGCGGTCCAGTCGCGGTACCGGCGCAGGATCGCGGCGGCGCGGTCGATGCCGTAGTACACGATGCCGGCGTGCACCTCGCGGACCGGGTACAGCCGGAACTCCAGCGACGTGACCACGCCGAAGTTGCCGGTGCCGCCGCGGATCGCCCAGAACAGGTCCGGGTGCTGCTCGGCGCTCGCGGTGACCAGGCGGCCGTCGGCGGTGACGACCTCGGCCCGTACGACGCTGTCGGCCGCGAACCCGTACTTGCGGGCCAGCCACCCGACGCCGCCGCCGAGCGTGTACCCGGTGACGCCGACGTCGCGGTGCGAGCCGGACAACGGCGCGAGCCCGAACTGCCGGGCCGCGTCCAGCACCGCACCCCAGCGCGCGCCCGGCGCGACCTTCGCGATCCGCCGCTCCGGGTCGATCAGCACCGTCGTCATCGGTGTCGTCTTCAGCAGGATCCCGCCGTCCGCCGGTACCCGCGTCCCGTGCCCGGTCGCCTGCACCGCGATCGGTACGCCGTACTCCCGGGCGGTCCGCACCGCCGCCTGGACGTCGGTCCGCCCGTACGCCTCGGCCACCACGAGCGGACGCGAGTCCACCGACGGGATCACCGACCGCCGCTGCTCGTCGTACTCCACCTCACCCAGCAGCCGCACAGCACCGTTGAACCCGGCCCCCACCAGCCCCGCCACCACGTCCCGCGCACCCGCCACCACTGCCTGCGTAGACATCCGGTCCACTCCCTCGCCGTATCAGCTCTTGCCCATACGTCGAAGAGAAAGCTCTGACATCGACATGACCCACGACATCGAATTCACCGAGACGACAGTCATCAAGCACTACACGTCCTGGTCCCGCAACGAACCCACCCGCGAGCGAACAGCCCTAACACTCCTCTCCCAATCAGCCCCCGACCTAACACCCACCCCGCTGGCGTCCTCCTCAGGCCCACCCCCTTGGCTACACATGACCCGAACCCCCGGCTCCCCCTTGACACCCCCAGTCACCCCCACCCAACTAACAGCACTGGGCAACTCACTCGAGTCCCTCTGGTCAACCCCATTCGAGGCTCTAGACCCGATCGACCTGACACCGCTCGTCGAGCGCACCCGCACCGGCCTGCAAGCTCTCAGCACCACCCAAGGCGTCATCGCACAAGCCGCCACCACCTGGCTCGACAACGAACCGCCGGCCCTCACAACCCACGACCCAGTGGTCGCGCACGGCGACCCCAACCTCACCAACTACCTCTGGGACGGCACCCGCGTCCGCATCATCGACTTCGAGGACTCCGGCCGCGGTGACCGCACCGTAGACCTCGCCAACCTCGTCGAACACCTCGCCTGGCGAACCACCGACCCCACGCCGCTGGTACGACGATTCGCCCCCGACCCGCAGCGCTTCCACGCCGCACGCCGGCTGTGGTCAGGCTTCTGGCTAACGCTGATCGGCCCGGGCGGACCAAGCGCCCACCGCAACCCGCCAGGCACCGCCGAGGCCCAGGCCCGCCGCGTACTCACGCTGGCAGCGGGATGACCTCCAGCCGCTCCACGTCCGCCAGGATGTCCAGCTCGGTGATCAGCCCGTCCGTGACGGTGACCGCCATGACACCCATCAGCCGCCCGTTGACCACAGTGATGAGCCCAGGCGTCCCGTTGACCAGCGCCACCTGCAAGTACGGCCCCATCCGGCTGAACATGAGCGCCTGCTCGACAACGGCCTTCGCTCCGCGCACCAGCTTCGACACGGCCGGACCGGCGTGCTGTGCACTGGCCGCACCGGCGTCCGCACGCAGCAGCACCTCCGGGTCGAGCAGCGCCAGCAGGCCCTCGAAGTCACCGCCTCGCGACGCGGCCATGAACGCCTCGACGATCGCCCGCTGCCGCCCGACGTCCCCGTCGCTGACCGGCGCGCCCTGGACCCGCCGTCGCGCCCGGCTGGCCAGCTGACGCGTCGCGGCCGGCGACTTGTCCACGATCGTCGCGATGTCGTCGAACCCGACCCCGAACATGTCGTGCAGCACGAACGCCAGCCGCTCGGCCGGCGACAGCGTCTCCAGTACGACGAGCAACGCCAGCCCGATCGCATCCGCCTGCACGGCCTCGTCCTCCGGGCCTAGCTCGCCCAGCACCGGGTCCGGGACATACGTGTCCAGCGCGTCCTCACGCCGCGACTTACGACTGCGAAGCATGTCCAGGCACACCCGCGACACCACCGTGGTCAGCCAGCCGCCAAGATTGCCGACATCACTCACGTCAGTCCGGCTCAACCGCAGCCAGGCCTCCTGTGCGGCGTCCTCTGCCTCCGCCAGCGACCCGAGCATCCGGTAAGCAACTGCCCGCAGGTGTCCACGGTTCTCCTCGAACCGCAGCGCCAACTGCTCGTGCTCGTTCACTACTGCCCTCCTCAGAGCCCTGACGGACCGGCCCACGACAATGTGACAGCCAGGGTAAAGTGAGGGCATGTTCCAGCGCGCAGGTATGTGGTGGGCCGTCGACCAGACGGCCTGATCCCGCGCGTACCCACCCGGCCGTCTCCTGCGAGGCGGCCGTTGTCATGTTCTCCTCGTGGGCGGCCCCGCACCCTGAGGAATGCCGATGGCAACAACGCTCCGGACGTGGTCCGGTCTGATCTCCGCGCTCCTGGCCGGCTCTGACCTGTCGGCTGCGGACACGGGCTGGGCCATGGACCAGCTGGTGCTGGGTGAGGCGTCGCCGGCCCAGATCTCCGGGTTCCTGATCGCACTCCGTGCCAAGGGCGAGACCGCGGACGAGCTGAACGGCCTGGCGACCGCGCTGCGCTCGCACGCGACCCCGGTGCGGATCAACGGGCCGTTCGTGGACATCGTCGGTACGGGCGGCGACCGTACCGGTGCGGCCAACATCTCCACGATGGCCTCGGTCGTGGTTGCCGCTACCGGCGCGACTGTGGTCAAACACGGCGGCCGCGCGGCTTCGTCCTCAGCCGCGGGCTCTGGCGACCTGGTGGAGCACCTCGGCGTTCCGTTGGACCTGTCTCCTGCTGATGCCGCACAGGTGGCTGCTGACGTCGGACTGACCTATCTGTTCGCGCCACGGTTCAACCCGGCGCTCCGGGCAGCTGCCGTCGTACGGCGTGAGCTGGCCGTCCCGACCGCGCTCAACGTGCTGGCACCGTTGCTGAACCCCGCTGACCCGCAGCACCAGCTCGTAGGTGTCGCTAACGCACGGATGCTCCCCGTGCTCGCAGAAGCACTTGCTGCACAAGGCAGGTCGGCACTGGTCGCTCGAGGTGATGACGGGTTGGACAAGCTCACGACCACTGGGTACTCGCGGCTGTGGGTAGTACATGACGGGTCTGCGTCGGAGGTGGTCTTCGACCCGCGGTCGCTCGGGTTGCGGCCGTCGTCGCTCGCGGAGCTCCGTGGTGGCGATGCAGCGTTCAACGCAGGGCTCCTGCGCGGGCTGGTCGACGGAGAACGCGGGCCGGTGCGGGACGTCGTACTGCTCAATGCTGCTGCCGCGCTGGCCACGCTGACGTTGGGGTCCGGTCTTGAGCAGTTGGCGGACTGTTTCGAGCGGTGCCGGGAGGCTGTGGACAGCGGGCGAGCGGCCTCGGTACTGGATCGCTGGGCCAACCACTCGTTAGCGTTTCGGTGATGACTGAGCACGCCTTCACAGAACTGGTCGCACCGTGGCGCGGTGAGCTGCACGCGCACTGCTACCGGATGCTCGGCTCCGACGCGGACGCCGAGGACGCGGTACAGGAGACGCTGTTGCGCGCGTGGAAGGGTCTCAGCAGGTACGAGGACCGCGGCTCGATCCGTCCGTGGCTCTACAAGATCGCCACGAACAGATGCCTCACGCTGATCGAACGACGACGCGACGTGGAGGCGCTGGAGCCGTACCCGGAGAGCAGGCTCGCGTGGACGTCGTCGCTGACGCCAGAGGGTGAGCTACTGGCGTTGGAGTCGGTAGAGCTCGCGTTTGTCGCGTCTTTGCAGCACCTGTCCGCTTTACAACGTGCAGTGCTGCTACTGCGCGACGTACTGGCGTTCAGTGCTCGTGAGGTGGCGGAGCAGTTGGATACGTCGGTTGCTGCGGTCAACAGTGCGCTGCAGCGTGCACGGTCGGTGGTGAGCGCCGTACCGAGTCAGCAAGAGGCCTTGCACGCATTAGGCGAGTCAGGCGAGCGTGAGTTGGTACGGCGGTACGTGGCCGCGTGGGAGGCGCGTGACGTCGACGCGATCGTGGCCATGCTCGCGGCGGACGCGAAGTACTCGATGCCGCCGTTGCCGGACTGGTTCCACGGCCGGGAGGCGATCCGGGCGTTCCTGCTCGACGGACCGTTGCGGGACGAGTGGCGGTTCCTCCCGGCGCGCGCGAACGGCCAGCTCGCGTTCGGGACGTACCTGCTCCAGGGGGACCGGTACGTCCCCGGCGGGCTGGATGTCGTCGTACTGCGTGGGTCCGAGATCGTCGAGGTGGTGTCGTACCTGGAGGCGGACTTCCCGACGTTCGGGCTGCCGGCCGAGCTGCCGCGATGAGTTTCGGCGATCTCCCGGGTTGTAGGGGGTAAGGACTTCCCCACGGAGGAGAGACATGACTGACGAGCAGCAGATCCGCACCCTGATCGAGAACTGGGTCACCGCTGTGCATGCGGGCGACCTGGACACGGTGCTGGCAGACCACGCGCCGGACATCGTGATGTTCGACGTGCCGCCGCCGTACGAGGGTGTGCGCGGGTTGGCGGCGTACACGAAGACCTGGCCGGGCTTCTTCGAGTGGCAGCGGTCCGGCGCCTCGTTCGAGCTGGAGTCGCTGGAGGTGACCGCGGGTGCGGACGTGGCGTTCGCTTTCGCACTGCTGCACTGCCGGGAGGCCGACGGCGATCCGCGGCAGTTGCTGCGGCTGACGATCGGGCTGCGCAAGGTCGACGGGCGCTGGACTGTGACGCACGAGCACCACTCGTTCCCGCACGACGACGAGTCGGCGGCGCCCGAGATCACGGCCACGCTGGACAAATGGGGCGCCGACACCGCGGCGGGCGACCTGGACGCGTTGATGGAGCCGATCGCCGAGGACGTGGTGTCTTACGAGATCGACGGCAACTACACGGGCAAGGCGGCGGTCCGGGAGGTGTGCGCTGCCGGACTCGCGTCCAGCGGGGAGCCGATCACGTTCAGCATCCCGGACCCGACGATCGTGTCGGCCGGTGACCTCGCCGTCGCCTGGTCGATCGACCACGTCACCGCGGACGGGACGGAGACGACCTCCCGCGCCACCCGGGTGTTCCGCCGGGCCGGGACGGGCTGGCGGATGATCCACCAGCACCTGTCCTATCCGGCGTCCTAGTCTCCTATCCGGCGTCCTGGTCGCCGGCGAGCCGCAGGATGGTTTCGGTGACCAACTGCGGCTCGCGAAGGCTCGGGAAGTGGTCGACACCGGGCAGCCAGACGAACTCGCAGCCGGGGATCCGCGCCGACGTACCGCCGGCCACGGCTGCGAGGATCGGACGGTCCTTGTCGCCGACCATGACCACCGTCGGGGCCTTGATCTCCTGCAATCGGTCGTAGACGGGCGGGTCCTGCTGGAGGTACTCGTCCTGGTCGAACCACGCTGGGATCGCTGCACGCAGCTGAGCGACCACGGTGTCGTCAGAGCCCGCGGCCGCCCACTCCCGGAGGCCTAGCTTCACGAGACCGTCGACGTCCCGCTCTGCCGCGAGTACGTCGTACCGTGCGTCCAGCTCGGGTTCTTCCGGCCAGGGGAAGCCGGGTACGCCCGGGCACAACAGGAGCAGCCCGTGTACGCGTTCCGGGTGGGCCAGGGCGTAGCTGAGCGCCGTACCGCCGCCCATCGAGCAACCGACGAGCAGGACTCGCTCTAGCTCGAGCTGGTCGAGCACGGTCTCCAGGTCCTTCAGCAGCGAGAACTGCTCTGTTGGCGCGGGCGATCGGCCGTAGCCGCGGACGTCGTACCGCAGGATGCGGCGTCCGTCGAGTCCTTGCACCACGGGATCCCAGGCACGCGAGTCTCCGATGCCTGGATGCAGGAGCACGATCGGGACGCCGTCACCCGCCAGGTGCTCGGTCCAGACCGTGTCCTGCCCCACCGGGATCGTCAGCTCCATGTCTTCAGCATGCCTGTACGCCCGTGCCAGTGGCGACCGGCCCGTAGGTGTTCGACGAACGCTCGCCGCAGGGTGGTGTCTTGAGGCACAGCCGCAAGGTCCAAGGGTCCAGGAGGTGTTGGGAGGTGCAGGCCGAGGCGCATTAGCTCGCGGTCGTCCTCGGTTGGGTCGTCTGTCGGCAGGTACGGCAGCAGCTCGAAGCGGGACTGGAAACGGATGATGTTGGAGTCAGGACGCAGGTACTCGGCCAACTGCGGATCCAGGAGCCAGGAATGGCACACGATGCCGGCCAGCGGCTCTTCCGGGTACCAGCCCCCGAAGTACTCCACGGCAGCGGCAACGGACGCCTCTGACTCCTGCGCGTCGAGCGGGCCGATCGGTGGGATGTGGATCGACAGCACGTGCCCGGACACACCGTCGCCCATCCCCAGCTGCGTACGTGTGAACGCATGCCGGCCGATCTCGTAGTCAGCACCCCGGAACCGCAGCGGTGGACTCCACAGCGGCATCAGCCCGACCCCCGGACGCCCGTGGATGTGCCGGTGCGACCCCATCACTCCACCTAGCGCGGCCACGGTCGCCACGGTCACCTGCTCGGGTACGCCGCGTTCCGCGTGAAGCTCGCGCAGCCGCGGCAGGTTCGCCAGCAGCGCCCACGCGGCCGCAAACAGCCCTGTCGGCGAAGCGTCCTCCGGTACGGTCGTCCAACTCGTGAAGCCCGTAGACGGTACGGCGAGCCCCAGGTCGCGCTCGACCTCGGCGGCCAGCGCCGACGTGAACTCCCACCACTCCGGCTCCCGCTCCGGGTCCGGGCGCGCGGCCAGCATCGCGCGGCGGTCGTCCTCGGCGACACCGCAGTACACCATCATCTTCTCGGCGTTCTCGATCATCAGGTCCATTCGTCGAGCCCACCACGGGCCGGGGCGTCCGCGCACGACTTTTGTGTCCCAGGTCACCGTTAGGCTCGCCGCGACTACTAGTGAAGGAGCAGGAATGGCGAAGTTCGGGCAGTCCGACGACTTGCGCGGGGCGGAGTTCGCGGACGCGAACCTGAAGGGGTCGCGGTTCGTCGAGTGCGACCTGACCGACGTGGTGATGCGCGGCGTCGACATCGGCGGCACGGACATCGACGCGCCCTGGCTGGCCGAGCCCGGGGCCAGCCTGATCGTGAACGGCGTCGAGGTCGCGCCGTACGTCCAGGCCGAGCTCGACCGCCGCTTCCCCGGCCGGTCCGAACGCCGCGCCGAGGACCCCGACGGACTCCGCGCCGCCTGGGCCGCCGCCGAAAAGGCCTGGTCCGCGGCTTGCGACCGCGCCGCGAGCATGCCCGACGGGACTGTCGACGCGTCGGTCGGCGGCGAGTGGTCGTTCGCCAAGACCCAGCGCCACCTGGTCCACGCCACCGACCTCTGGATCGGCCGCTCCGTCCTCGGACGCGAGGACTTCCACCCCCTCGGCATCCGCTACGCCGAGGGCAGCGACCCGACCGACACCGCGCCGTACGCCGACGTCCTCGAGGCCCGCGCGGGCCGGGTTGCGATGGTCCGCGACCTCCTCGCCACCATCACCCCCGAAGAACTCGGCACCCCCCGCACCAACCCGCACGGCCCCCGCCCGGAAACCACCCGCTCCTGCATCCACGTGATCCTCGAAGAAGAATGGGAACACCTCCGCTTCGCCACCCGCGACCTCGACACCCTCGCCGCCGGCTGACCCGCCGAAACGCCGGCCATCGTGACGGTCATCCGTACCGCCGTACCCGAGGACGCCCCGCAACTCCTCGACCTCTGGGCGATGCTGTTCGACGAGGACGGTCCGTGGCGGGCGAACGCGCAGGAGTGGTTCGCCCGCACGGCCGACGACCCGGGCACCGCCCGCTTCCCGGTGATCGAGGTCGACGGCGTGATCGTCGCCACCGCGATCGGCACACTCGAGCTGGGCGTCCCCAACCCGCACTGCCCCCGCGGCCGCACCGTCCGCCTCGCGAACGTCGTCACCCACCCCGCCCACCGCGGCCGCGGCTACGGGACCGCCCTGGTCGGGGACGTCGTCGACTGGGCGAGATCGATCAACGCCGACCGCGTCGACCTGAGCGCGACACCCGAAGGCGAGCCGATCTACGCGAAGACCGGCTTCGTCCGCACGTCCGCGCCGCGGATGAAACTCACGCTCTGAGCGGAGGGTGTGGGATTCGAACCCACGATGACGGTCACCCGCCATACCGGTTTTCAAGACCAGCGCACTCGGCCACTATGCGAACCCTCCAGGCGGACTCCGCCGAAGGTCGAGGATAGCGCAGGGAGCGTGGGCGGAAACGGAGTGCGGGGGCGGGGACCGGCCGGTACGGTGTGCGGAGCGGCGGGGTCGTCGCGGGTACGGACGGAGGTGGGAGCAATGTCTACATCGTTCGAGGACATGGCACACACCGTCCGGTCGGTGCGCTGACGCGGCTGACCGGGCGGACCGCCGGCTGGAGAAGCCGGTGTCCCATCGTTCCGTCATGCCCTCAGGAGTTCAGATGCGTTCCCTTGGCGCGTACGTCGTTCCGGCCGAGCTCGGAGCCGACTTCCGCAAGATCTTTCCTGCCGCGATCATCTCGAACCTCGGCGACGGCGCCATGCTCGCCGCCGGGCCGTTGCTGGTCGCCTCGATCACCACCCAGCCGGCGGCCGTCGGCGCCGCCGCGTTCGTGCAGCAGCTGCCGTGGCTGCTGTTCGCCCTGTTCAGCGGCGTCCTGGTCGATCGGCTCGACCGGCGCTTGATGATCGTTGCCGCTGACACCTTTCGTGCACTGGTACTGGCCGCACTCGGTGCCGCCGTACTGTTCCACACCGCACCGCTCTGGGTGGTCTACGCTGCGCTGTTCCTTCTCGGTACTGCAGAAACCCTTGCTGACAACGCATCCGGCGCGCTTCTCGTCAGCGCAGTACCCAAGGAGCATCTCGGCCAGGCGAATGCACGGCTGTTCGCCAGCGGCACGGTGCTTCAGCAACTTGGTGGACCACCGTTGGGTGCGTTGCTGTTCGCTGCTGGCGCCGGCATCCCGCTTGTCTTCAACGCAGTCACCTTCGCGGCGGCCGCGGCTCTGATAGCGCGTGTCGCCGTACGGCCGCCGTTGCTCGACGCTGCCACACGTGCAGCTCTCTTGGACGAAGTACGTGAGGGTGTGCGGTGGCTTTGGCAGCACTCCGGCGTACGGACGTTGGCCCTGTCGATTCTGGTCATGAACATCACGTTCTGCGCGGCCTTCGCGACCTGGGTGCTGTTCGCGCGCGAGCGGCTCGGACTGACCGACACCCAGTTCGGTCTGCTCGTGTCCGTCGGTGCGGTGGGCGGTGTGCTCGGAATGCCGACGTACCACTTCCTGGAGCCGCGTGTCGGCTCCGTCACGCTCCTCCGCGTCGGGCTGGTCATCGAGACGACCATTCACCTCATCTTGGCGCTCACCAGGAACCCGTGGGTGGCCGGCGCGACCATGGCCGTGTTCGGCGTCCACGCGGTGGTGTGGGGCATTGTCTCGACTACTACGCGTCAGCTGGCCACACCGGATCAGCTGATGGGCAGGGTCAACAGTGTGTATCTGCTGGCCTCGGTGGGCGGTGCTGCGATTGGTTCGGCGCTCGGCGGCGTACTGGCGCAGCGGTTCGGGCTGGCTGCTCCGTTCGCGATCGCTTTCGTGGCGATGGTCATGACGACACTGGTGGCGTGGCGCCCGTTGCGACACGTTGCAGTACGGCGGGTGCCCGCTACGGAGTGAAATCGGCTGGCTGGCGCTGGCGAACGCTTGCTAGTGTTCGCCAGCCGCCGAGATGACCCGATGGGAGCGCTTCGCCATGCCCGCAGCCGCGTCACTCGGCCTTCCGAACGTCCGCGGGCGGGTCCCGCTACTGGCCGGTCTGGCGATCGACTCGTTCGGCGGCGGCTGCGCCGGCCCGCTGCTGCTCCTGTACTTCAACAAGGTCGCGGACATCCCGCTCGGCACGGCCGGCGTGATGCTGACCGTCGCGACGCTGTTCTCGATCGCGGCACCGGCCGCGGTCGGCGTGATCGTCGACCGCGTCGGCCCGCGGAACATCGTGGTCGGCGCACAGTTCGCACAGGGGCTGGCGTTCACCGGCTTCTTCCTGGGGCGGTCGATCTGGCTGCTGTTCCTTTGCTCGCTGGTGATGGCCACCGGGCAGCGGGTGTTCTGGTCGGCGATCTTCAGCCTGCTCGCGGACGTCGCCGACGAGGGCGAGCGGGACAAGTGGTTCGGGCTGGGCGGGATGATGCAGGCCGGCGGCCTGGCCATCGGTGCGTTGGCGGCCGGGTGGCTGCTGGCTATCGGTGGCAACGGGCCGTTCCTGGTTGCGATGGCTGTGAACGCGGTCAGCTTCTACCTGGCCGGTCTACTGCTCCTACGCCTGCACCCGTCGCACCACGAGCGCACCACACAGGACAGCGGCCCTGCGCCACTGCTGCGGAAGGACCGGACGTTCCTGGTGCTGATCGGCGCCAACACGCTGCTGGCGCTCTGCACGATGATGCTCGGCGTCGGTCTGCCGGTGTACGTCACGGAGGCGCTGACAGTGCCCAAGTGGCTGGTCGGCGTACTGATCGCTGCGACGGCCGTCGTGCTGGCGACCGGCCAGACGCTCGTAGTACGTCACACCGAGCGGCGGCGCCGTACGAACGTCATGGTGGTCGCCGGGATCACGTACGCCGCCTGGGCGTTGCTGATGGCGCTACAGGTGCACATCCCGGGCGGATGGGTCGTACCGGTGCTCGTGCTGGCAACGGCCTGCTACGCGTTCGCCGACGTGCTGCATGCGGCGACCAACAACGCGCTGTCGGCTGCCATCTCGCCGGAGGTCGGGCGCGGGAAGTACCTGTCGTACTGGCAGTACTCGTTCACGTTCTCGAGCGTGCTGGCGCCGGGGTTCTTCGCGCAGCTCTTCGAGGTGCACCACGAGCTGCCGTGGGTCGTGCTGGCGGCGCTGGCGCTGGTGGCCAGCCTGACGATCTACGTGCTCGCGCGGGTCGCTCCGCGGCTCAGCGCCGGGCGGATCTGAGCGGCGTTTGCTGACCTGTCAGGATGCGTTGCGTTCTCTCGAACATCTGTTCTAATGTTGGCTCAGTTCGCGGTTCTCCACCCGGATTTGTCCGACGGACCGAGCCTCCCACCTCGATGTGGACGGCCCGGAGGACACCGCCGCCCGGGTTGTGAGGACCCGGGCAGTGGAGAGTCGCACACAGATCGGGTACAGCTTGAGGAGGTCAGGCTAGGAGAGGACACCGACAGATGTTGATGGAGCATCGCGGCCGCCGACCGGTCGTGCCTGCCTCCGCGTACGTCGCCCCATCGGCCGTGCTCTGCGGCGCCGTCGTCCTGAGCGAGGGCAGCAGAGTCCTGCACGGTGCGGTGCTGACGGCGGAGAACGGCGAGGTCCGGCTCGGCGAGAACAGTGTGGTGATGGAGAACGCCCTGGTGCGCGGCCGGGCGGATCATCCCGCAGTGATCGGCGACGCGGTTCTGGTAGGTCCCCATGCACATGTCAACGGCGCCACGGTCGAGGACGAGGTCTTCATCGCCACGGGCGCCGCGTTGTTCCCCGGTTCCGTCGCCGGCGCAGGCGCGGAGCTCCGGATCAACAGCGTGCTGCATGTGAACTCGCGACTGGCAGCAGGCACGGTCCTCCCGATCGGATGGATCGCGGTCGGCGACCCGGCGCAGCTCTTCTCCCCGGACCGGCACGAGGAGCTGTGGCAGGTCCAACGCGAGCTGGACTTCCCAGGCACGGTGTACGGCGTGCCCCGCGGTACGTCGATGCGCGAGGTGATGGCGCGTCAGTCGGAGTACTACGGCGCGCACGTCACGGACCGCGAGGTCGATCGGGGCTGATGCGGCCGCACTCCCAGGTCCGTTCCTGGTATTCGGCCGACCGGATCCCTTGCCGTCCAGAACCTCCAACAGGTAGGTCGCCGGGCGGTACGTCATCGGTGGTCGGTGACGAGAACAGCTTCGGTGAGGAGGCGGCGTACCAGCACCAACTGGTCGGAGTCGTCCAGCCCGGGCAGCTCGCCGACCTTGCAGTCGGCGCCGGAGATCAGCTGCTCGACGGCTGCCTTGGTACTGGGCGGGAACGTGATCGTTCGGTCCGGGAGCTGCAGCACGAGCGGGTCGCCGGGGACCAGGCGGCAGCGGAGGCCTGCGCGCAGGCGGACCGTCGTACCGACGGCGAGCGATGCGATCGCCGCGGCGTGGGCGAGCGGCGCGAGTGGTGCGGGGCGGTTGCTGGACCAGGTACGGCGGCGCAGGCGCTCGGCAAGAGCGTCGGTCGTTGCGGACTGGAGGTGTTGGGTGAAGAGCTCGACTACTTCGGGGAGTACTCGGGCCAGTTGCTCTGGATCGCCAGGGTCGAAGCCGAGCGGTAACGCAGTACGTAGAGATGCTTGATTGGCGGCGAGGGCGGCCAGCTCCTGTACGAGTAGGTAGCGCGTCATGGTGTGCAGGCCGACGGTCAGGTGCGCGCTGACGCCGCCCAGCGCCTTGGCCGAGTGGAGGAAGCCGCGCGGTACGTAGAGCGCGTCGCCGGGTCGTAGTACCTCGTCGATCACGGGAGCTGTGTCGCGCGCAGCCGCTTCAACCGCGCGCGCGTGGTCGGTCCACGGCTGGTTGCGGAGCGGGTCGACGTACACGGGCTCGTGCACAGTCCAATGCTTCTCGCCCGCGACCTGAAGGACGAACACGTCGTGTACGTCGTAGTGCGCAGCGAAGCCCTGCGACTCGGGCGGAGTGATGTAGGCGTTGATCTGCACCGGGTGGCCGACATCGGCGGCCAGCTGCGTCGAGAAGTCGACAAGTGCGGGCCAGGTGCGGTGCAAGGCTTGGAGTACGACGGTGTGACCGTTGGCGAACAGCGCCGCGACCTTGTCGTCGCGGACCTGGTCGGCGATCTCCGCGCCCGCACCGGCCGGGCCGGTGAACTGGTTGTCGCCGACAACCGATCCGTTCTTGGCGATGCGCAGGAACGGGGTTCGCAGGCCTCGGCGGGAGAGGAGTTCGTCGACCACGTCGAGGCTGAACAGGTCGTCGTACGGCGCGGGGAGGCCGGGCGCGTGGGAGAGCAGCGCCCGGGATCCCCAGTAGGAGGTGGCGAACTCGTCGAGGTCGCCGGCTACACAGCGCCGGAGTGCCGGGCGCTCATCCCGCAACGACCCGGCCTCCGGCACCGGACTCACCAGCCTCCGGAGTTCCCGCCGCCCTCGCCGCCCGAGCCACCAGACCCCGAGCCGCCACCGGACCCTGCACCGTAGCCACCACCCTGGCCACCGCCGCCCCCACCACCGGAGCCCTCGCCGTAGCCACCACCTTGGCCACCGCCTTCGCCACCGCCGTCTCCACCACCGGAGCCCTCGCCATAGCCACCGCCTTGGCCACCGCGGTCTCCACCACCGGAGCCTTCGCCGTAGCCACCGCCGCCTCCACCGGAGCCGGAGTCGCCGCCCTGGCCGTAACCGCCGCCACCGCCGCCGGAACCCGAGTCCCCACCGTCGCCATAGCCACCACCGCCACCGCCGGAGCCGGAGTCACCGCCCCCGCCATACCCGCCCGCGCCGCCATCAGCGCCGCCGTCGTCGCCGCCTTGCGAGGCTCCACCGTCAGCGGGCCCCTCACCAGAGCCACCGCCCGAGCCGGAGTCACCACCCTGGCCGTACCCGCCACCCGAACCCGAGTCCCCGCCGTCGCCGTAACCACCGCCACCACCGGACCCGGAATCACCGCCACCGCCGTACCCGCCGGCCCCACCATCGGCGCCGCCGTCCTGGCTGCCCTGCGAAGCTCCACCGTCCGCGGTTCCCTCGCCGGAGCCGCCCTCGGACGACCCGCCGTAGCCACCACCCGGCGAGGCCGACTCACCGGACGAGCCGTAGCCACCCTCCGACCGTTCGCCGTCGTTCGAGCCTCCGTACCCGCCCTGGTTCTCGGAGGAGGTGTTCATGTCGTCGTCGTTGAGACCCATTGTGCTGCTCCCTTCGCGAACGGCCAGAAAGATGCCCAAAGAAGTTGCCCAGTGAAACCGAACGGGCACCTGGCCATCTTGTGCGCAAAGTGGACCTCGGCTAAACCCCCCGCCGCGTTACAGCGCCGACTCGATTGTCACCGCACCAGATCCGACAGCACCTTCACAAATCCGTCGGTGACATCCTCCGGCCGTACGGCGATCCGCAACCAGTCCGGCCCCAGCCCCGGGAACGTGTCACCCCGCCGAACCGCAAAACCCTGTGTACGCAGCGATTCCCGCACTTCCGCAGCACCCGGCACGTGCACGAGAACGAACGGCGCCCGCGGTACGCCGTACACCGAAATGCCGGGAACGGTACCCAGACTGTCAAGCAAATGGACACGCTGCAGTTCGATGTCGAGTGCCGCCTGCGCCGCGTCGGCCACGGCCTGCTCGTTGCTGCAGGCAATCGCCGCCGCGAGCGCAGGAGTGGACACCGGCCAGTGCGGCTGCACCGCGGCCAGCTGCTCGATCAGGCTCGCGTGGGCGAGGACGTACCCGATCCGCAGCCCGGCCAGGCCCCACGTCTTTGTCAGGCTGCGAACCACCACGAGCCCCGGGATCGACGCGCCGGCGAGCGACTCGGGCTCACCGGGTATGGCGTCCATGAACGCCTCGTCGACGACCAGAATCCGGTCGGGCCGCGCGAGCTCGCGCAGGTCGTCGGCGCGATGCAGCACCGACGTCGGGTTGGTCGGGTTGCCGACGACAACCAGATCGGCATCCCGGGGTACGGCGGCCGGATCCAGCACGAACCCGTCCTCCGGCCGCAGGATCACCCGGTCGACCAGGTGCCCGGCCGAACGGAGCGCCGCCTCCGGCTCGGTGAACTGCGGGTGAACCACGACCGGATGCCGCGGCCGGAATGCCCGCGCGATCAGCACGAAGGCCTCCGCCGCACCCGCGGTCAGCAGTACCCGGTCGGGCGCGACCCCGTGACGTCCGGCGACAGCAGCGACCGCGGCATCAGGCCGTGGGTACGCCGCCAGGTCCGTCAGGCTCGCGGTGATCGCGGCCAGCAGCCAGGGCGGCGGGGTGCCCGCGCGGACGTTGACGGCGAGGTCGACGAGCCCCTCGCCGACCTCGAGATCGCCGTGATGTTCCAGATCAAACCCATCCAGCACGCTCAGGAGGCTAACGTGTCAGCGGGTTTTCCGGACCAGGCGGTCCGCGCAGTGGTCAGCGCGGCGTGACGGAGTACCGGCGGTTCTGCAGGGAGGGGTTGCGCTTCCGTACGTCGGCCAGGCGCTCGGCGGAGATCTCGGCGTACGCGAGTCCGTCCGACTCGCCTACGGCGGCCAGTGCGATGCCTTGCGGGTCTACTACCTGGCTGAGGCCGCAGTACTTCTTGCCGTTTTGTGCGGCTGCTGCCACGTAGCAGGTGTTCTCCACAGCACGTGCCGTGAGCAGGGTGGTCCAGTGGTGCTCTTTGAGCGGTCCACGGACCCAGGCGGCTGGGACGACCAGTACCTCGGCGCCGGCGTCTACCAGCGCACGGGACAGCTCTGGGAACCGTAGGTCGTAGCAGGTCATCAGCCCGAGCTGATGGTCGCCGACCTGGATCACTACCGGCGCTACGTCGCCTGCTGTCAGCTGGTCGGACTCCTTGTATCCGAAGGCGTCGTACAGGTGGATCTTGCGGTAAGCGCCGAGCAGTACGCCGTCGGCGCCTACAGCGAGCAGCGTGTTGTACGGGCGGTGCTGGTCGCAGCTGAGCTCGAACATGCCGGCCACGATCGCCACGTTGTGTTCGACGGCCGCCTTCCGGAGCGTTGCGACGAACTCGCCGTCCAGGGACTCGGCGGCGTCCGCGACCGACGCGCCCTCGACGGCGAAGTCGGACATCATCGCTTCCGGCAGTACGACGAGGTCCGGCCGGCCCTGCGCCGCGTCCGCGACCAGGCGGGTGACCAGGTCCCGGTTCGCGGCCTTGTCGTAGCTGCTGGCGGTCTGCACCACGGCGATCCTCATCTCTCCATGGTGCCGCACAACGCAGGGCTTGAACCTCCCCTAACGGCAGGACCTACCGTCGAGGACATGGACATCGAGAACAGGACCTGGCGGGTCGGCGAACTGGCCGACGCTACCGGGCTCAGCGTCCGGACCCTGCACCACTACGACGAGATCGGACTACTGCGGCCGGGGTGGCGGAGTACATCCGGGCATCGGCAGTACGACGCGGCCGACGTACGACGGCTGCATCGAATTGTCGCGCTGCGCGGGTTCGGGCTGTCGCTGGCGGAGATCGGGCAGGTGCTCGACGGAGAGCTGACGGATCCGCGCGCGCTGATCCGCACACAAGTCGAGGTCGTCGAGGAGCAACTCGCGGCGGCGACGCAGGTCCGGGACAAGTTACTCGGCGTGCTGGACGGACTCGAGAAGACGCCTGAGCCGTCCGCTCAAACACTCATCGAACTCATTGAGGTGACAACAGCTATGAACCGGACACTGACGCACCAGGAATTCCAGCAGTTGGCGGAGACCCGCCGCCAACTCACCGAGAGCCTCTCCGCGGAGGAACTCGAAGCGATGTCGGCCCGGCGCCGACAGGCGGTGGAGGCGCTGACGCCGGAGGAACGCGAACGCATGCACCGAGCACGCGAGGCTCTCGTCCCCCACGACTGAAACGGCACGGGGTGGGAGACTGCGGGGGTGGAGTTTGACGCGGTGGTGTTGGCCGGGGGTGGGTCCACGCGGTTCGGGGGTGTGGACAAGGCGATGCTGGTGCTGGACGGGGTGTCGTTGCTGGATCGGGTGTTGATGGCGACGGCGGGGGCGGTGACGACTGTGGTGGTGGGGCCGGTGCGTACTGCGTGCCGGGAGGTCAGTTGGACCTTGGAGGAGCCGCCTTCCGGGGGGCCGGTGGCGGGGTTGGCTGCCGGGCTGGGGTACGGCGTGGCGCCGGTTGTTGTGGTGGTCAGCTGTGACCTGCCGTGGATCACCGCCGCCGACGTACAGACGCTGGTCGACGGGCTCGACGAGCACGACTCGCACGAAGCGCGGGACGGGCTCGGGGTGCGGGATGGGTTTGGGTTGCGGGATGGGAGTGGGCGGGAGCAGTGGTTGGCGGCGGCTTATCGGCGGAGTGCGTTGGCCGGGGCGATTGCTCAGGTAGGGGATCCGCGGGACAAGTCGGTGCGGCGTACTCTTGCGGCCCTCAACCTCGGCTGGAGCGAGCCGTCTCGCGCCGGGGACGACGTTGACACCTGGTCGGATCTCGACGGCTGAAAATCGGTGGACGGTGCCCGTAGGTTCGTCAGCATGGATGTCGCGCGACTGGTCGAGGACGCACTCCACGTCAAGGCCGGCACAGTAGCGGAACGCACCGGCGGGCAGCTCAGCACCGTGTACGAGGTGCAGACCGCGGACGGCCCGGTCATCGTGAAGGTTTACGCGCCCGAGTGGCGCTGGAAACAAGCCAAAGAGGTCCACGTCTACGGGATGCTCGAGCCCGCGGTCGGTGGGCAGGTGCCGAAGGTGCTGCATGTCGGGGACGGTGTCACGATCCTCAGCAAGCTCGACGGCGTACCGCTCTCGCAGACGGAACCGGCCGACTGGCGTACGACGTACGCGCAGCTCGGCGAGCTGCTCCGGAAGATCCACGCCATCGGGCAACCGGAGTACGGTTATCTGACCGACCAGATCCTCGATCCGCTGCCGGACAACGACCAGTACATGCGCCGCCAGTTCACCAAGAAGCTCCGCGAGTTCGAAGAACTCCGAGGCAACCCGGAGCTACACGCGAGGATCGCGAACCACGTCGAGCGCCACCAGCACCTGCTCGCGGACAACAAGGCCGCCGTCCTCTGCCACAACGACTTCCACGAAGGCAACATCCTCGTGGACCCGACCACGTGGCGGATCAACGGCTTCATCGACGTGGAGAACGCGATCGCCGCCGACCCGCTCGTCGACCTCGCGAAGACGATCCAGTACTCCGCCCACGACGACGCCGGCAAACTCGCCGGCCTGTACGACGGGTACGGCGCCGTGCCGCAGGACCGGATCGACCTGTACCGGCTGTACCACTCGCTCGAACTATGGGACTGGTTCAAGTCGATAGGCGAGACCACCTACCTCGACAGCATCGCCCAGGACATGGAGAAGCTGGTCGAGAGCTAAGGGTAGGTTGGGCGGCATGCGAGCTGTCGTGTGTGATGGTGCCGGCGGAATCGACGTGCTCGGGATCGGCGAGATCCCGGACCCGGAGCCTGCCGTCGACGAGGTCGTCATCGACGTCGTCGCGGCCGGGGTGAACCGGGCCGACCTGCTGCAGCGGCAGGGCTTCTACCCGCCGCCGCCCGGCGCCCCCGGCACGATCGGGCTCGAGGTGTCCGGCCGGATCGCGGCGGTCGGCGCCGAGGTCGAGGGCTGGTCGGTCGGCGACGAGTGCTGCGCGCTGCTGGCCGGCGGCGGGTACGCCGAGAAGGTCGTCGTACCGGTGCCGCAGGTGATGCCGGTGCCGGACGGGCTCGACCTGGTCAGTGCGGCCGCGCTGCCGGAGGTCGTGGCGACCGTCTGGTCGAACATCTTCATGACCGCGCACCTGAAGGCGGGCGAGACGCTGCTCGTGCACGGCGGCTCGTCGGGGATCGGGACGATGGCGATCCAGCTCGGCGTGGCGCACGGCGCGCGGGTGCTGACCACGGTCGGGACCCGGGAGAAGATGGAGTTCTGCACCCGGCTCGGCGCGGACGTCGCGATCAACTACAAGGACGCCGAGTGGGCGTCCGTGGTCAACGAGGCCACGAAGGGCGCGGGCGCCGACGTGATCCTGGACATCATGGGCGCGAAGTACCTGTCCGACAACGTGAAGACGCTCGCGTTCGACGGGCGCCTGGTGGTGATCGGCATGCAGGGCGGCGCGACCGGCGAGCTGGATCTCGGCCGGTTGATGAGCCGCCGCGGTTCGGTGATCGCGACCGGTCTGCGGTTCCGGTCGGTGGAGGACAAGGGCCGGATCCTCGCCGAGGTGGTCGGCCACGTCTGGCCGCTGATCGCGGAGAAGAAGGTCCGCCCGATCGTGCACTCCACGTTCCCGCTCGCCGAGGTCGCCAAGGCGCACGAGACGCTCGAGCAGTCCACCCAGCTGGGAAAGGTCCTCCTCACGCTCTGAGGCGCACGTCGGCTCATGGGGCAGTGGGCAGGTTGGCGGCGGCCCATTCCGGGTCCGGCGCGACCAACTGGATGACGTCGATCCACGTCCCGGCGGGGTCGCGGACGAAGAAGTGGCGTTGGCCGAAAGGCTCCGTCACGGGGTCGCCTTCCAACGTCACGCCGCCTTCGCGGAGCACGTTCGCGACCTTGTCGGCGTCGTCAACGATGAAGCCGAACACGTTGCCGGTCTCGGTCAGCGCCGACACGGCCGCCGGGATCGTCGGATGCCCGCGTTCCATGATCGCGAGCTCCCAGTCCGCCGTTCCGCGGCGCACGGTGATGAACCAGCCGAGGTCGATCCCGACCTGCAGGTCGAGGTACTGCGTGTAGAAGGCGGCGACGTCCGCGGGCCGGTCGGTGACCACGGTCGCGCCGAATGCTGCGGGTTGCATACGTTCTCCTAAGTACTACAGCTGTTGTTGTTGTGTACGACAGTTGTAGTGGAACTCCTGCTACGCTGTCAACATGCCCGCAAATCCGGAACGCCGTACCCAGCTCGCCGACGCCGGCCTCGACGTACTGGCCGCCCAAGGCGCCCGCGGCCTGACCCACCGCGCCGTCGACGCCGCGGCCGGACTTCCCGCCGGTACGGCGTCCAACTACTTCAAGTCCCGCGACGCATTGCTCGGCGCGCTCGGCGAGCGGATCTTCGAACGACTCGCCCCCGACGAGGCCATCCTCGAACCGCTGGCGAAGCGCGAGCCCGGCCTGGACCTCGCGATCGACTACGTGCACTACATCGTCGAGCGCCTGCTCGCCCGCCCGGACCTCACGCTCGCCCTGTTCGAACTGCGCCTCGAAGCGGCCCGTCGCCCCGGACTGCACGAGATCCTGTCCCGCACCCTGCGGCAGGGGTTCGACGCGGACGTCGCGTTCAACGCGCACGCCGGCCTGCCGGGCAGCGCCGAGGAGATCCGGTTGCTGCACTTCGCGATCGACGGCCTGATGCTCGACCAGCTGACCCCGGGCACCGGCCGTCCGTACGACGTGAACGCGATCACCGAGCGTCTGGTCCGCCGCCTGAACCGGGAGGATTGACGACTCGCATACCCAGTATGCATACTCGGTATCCATGTCGATCAAGCATGGATTGCTGGCGTTGCTCCAGGACGAGCCGAAGTACGGCTACCAGCTCCGCGGTGAGTTCGAAGCCGCCACCGGGGCGACCTGGCCGCTGAACATCGGGCAGGTCTACACCACACTCACCCGGCTGGAGCGCGACGGACTGGTCCGGGCCGCGTCCAGCGAGGGCGACGGACGGTCGATGTACGAGATCACCGACGCCGGCCGGACCGAGCTGGCGAAGTGGTTCGCGACCCCCGTGACCCGGGAGTCGCGGCCGCGCGACGAGCTGGCGATCAAGCTCGCGCTCGCGCTCGCCGTACCGGGCGTCGACGTCAGCGCCGTGGTCCAGCAGCAGCGCATGTCTACGATGCAGTCCCTGCAGGAGCTGACCCGGCTCAAGCGGAACAGCTCCGAGGCCGAGATCTCCTGGCAGCTCGTGATCGAGTCGATGATCTTCGGCGCCGAGGCCGAGATCCGCTGGCTCGACCACTGCGAGGCCATGCTCTTACGCCACCGCGGCAAACCGCGCGCCGTTCCGCAGAAGTACGACGCGCCGGAGGAACAGGAGACCCGCTCATGATCCTCGACATCCGCAACCTGACCAGGACCCACGGCGACGGCGAGCAGGCCGTGCACGCCTTGCGTGGCGTGGATCTGGGCGTCGCCGCCGGCGAACTGGTCGCCGTCATGGGCCCGTCCGGTTCCGGCAAGTCGACGTTGCTGACCTGCGCCGGCGGTCTCGACCGCCCGACCAGCGGCGAAGTACTTGTCGACGGCAACGACCTGGCGACCCTCGGCACGAACGCCGTGGCCGCGCTCCGCCGGCGCCGGATCGGCTACGTGTTCCAGGACTTCAACCTGATCCCGGCCCTCACCGCCGCCGAGAACGTCGCGCTGCCGCTCGAACTGGACGGCACCCGCAGCCGCAGCGCCCGCAAGTACGCCGTCACCGCGCTGGAGGAGGTGGGCATCGGCGAACTCGCGGACCGCTTCCCCGACGACATGTCCGGCGGCCAGCGGCAACGCGTCGCGATCGCCCGCGCGATCGTCGGCGAGCGCCGGCTGCTGCTCGCGGACGAGCCGACCGGGGCACTCGACTCGGACACCGGTGAAGCCGTCCTGCGACTGCTCCGCGACCGCTGCGACCAGCACGGCATCGGCGGCGTACTCGTCACGCACGACGCCCGCCACGCCGCCTGGGCGGACCGCGTGGTCTACCTGCGCGACGGCGTACTCGTCGGTCAGTCGGGTCCGCTGCTCGACGCGGATGCGCTGCTGCAGGAGAGCAACTGATGGGTCAGTGGGGGCCGCCGCTGCGGATCGCTCGCCGTACGGCGCGAAGATCGCTCGGCCGGACGCTTCTCGTCGCGGCCCTGATCGGCCTGCCCGTGCTCGCTGCGACCTGGCTGGGCATCGTCCTGAAGACCGCGAGTCCGAGCGGCGAGGTGCTCGCGAACACCACGATCGGACGCGCCGACGCTCAGCTCGACGTCACGCAGTACGACAAGGTCCAGGTCACGCCGGGGCAGGAGATCTATGGCGAGCCGCCGCCTGCCGACGGGCACGAGAAGGCCGTCCGGACACCGGGTACGTTCGACCCACTGCCGCTGCTGCCGCCCGGGAGCAAGGTTGCGCGCCAGCTCGTCGACTCCGGGATGGCCGAGCTGCGGACCGCGGACTCACGGACCTCCGCCACGCTGATCATCGGCGACGGCGCGAATCCGCTGGCCACCGGGACGGTCAAGGTGGACAAGGGCCGGATGCCCGCGAAGGCCGACGAGGTCGCGATCTCGCCGGCGCTGGCGAAAAAGCTCGGGTCGACCGACACCGTGGTCAGCGCCGACGGTACGAAGTACACCGTGGTCGGCATCGCCCGGATGCTCACCAACCACAGCACGCCGACCGTCTTCGGTACGCCGGACAACGCCCTGGCCAATCCTGACCCTACCCGCACCGTCGAGTATCTCGTCGACCTACCGGACTCGGTCGACCCGGCTCAGCTCAACGCCCAGCTCCCCGGCCAGGGGCTCTTTCTCTTGCCGCGGGCAACCATCATCGACCCGCCGCCGGCGCCGTACGGAACCTCCGCGGCCGATCTCGGTCCGTACGCCGCGATGGCGCTGGTGATCGGCTTCGGGATCCTGGAGATCGTGCTGCTCGCCGGGACCGCGTTCGCGGTCGGCGCGCGCCGGCAGACGCGGGAGCTCGGGCTGGTGATGGCCGCGGGTGGTACGCCGGGCGACGTGCGGCGGATCGTGGTGATGCAGGGGCTGTTCGCCGGACTGGTCGGGGTGCTCGGCGGACTCGTGATCGCGGGCGCCACCGTGTTCAGCGCGAAGCCGCTCTGGGAGGCGATGACCGATTCGATCTTCACGGCCTGGCAGATCCCGTGGGGGACGATCGCCGGGATCGCGGTCCTCGGCGTCGGCGCCGGGCTCGCGGCGGCCGTCGTACCGGCGATCAGTGCCGGGCGGCAGGCGCCGATGGCCGCGCTGGCCGGACGGTTCACGGTGACCGCGAAGGCTGCGCGGATCCGGATCGTCGCGGTCGTGTTGCTTGCCGTCGGACTGGTCTGCGTGTTCGCAGGCAGCGCTCAGCTCGGATCGGCGCTGAAGTCGGCGCGGAACTCACAGCTGGGCAACCAGGCGACCGCGACTCCCAACGGCCCGATCGCGCTGGTGCTGCTCGGGATCACGGCCGCCGTCATCGCGCTGGTGTGGATGCTGCCGAGCCTGGTCGCGAAGGCGGCCGGTCTGGCCCGGATGCTGCCGTTGAGCGGCCGGATGGCGCTCCGCGACGCGTCCCGGCACCGGCACCGGACTGGTCCTGCGACAGCGGCGATCATGATGGCGGTCGCCGGTACGGCGGCGGTCGCGTTCGCCGCCGCCAACTCGATCGCGGCGGACGCGGCGAACTACGTCGCGGTCAGCAAGCACGGCAACGCCGTACTGCGGTTCGACCAGGGCATTCCGGGGGCGCTGACGTACCGGCCGGAGCTGGTCACCAGACTGGACGGGATCCTGCCGGTACGGCAGCAGTACCAGCTCGGCGACGTACTGCTGCCGAACGCGAAGGTCAACCAGTACGGCTACACGCCGGTCCTCGCGGTCGCGACGCCGCAGAACTTCGAGGGCACCAACGGGTTCGCGCTGCTGGCGGTGGATCCGGCGTTCGTCGCGAAGTTCGGCGAGTACGGCGAGAAGGTGGCGGCCGGGATACGGGAAGGCAAGGTCGTCCTGCCGGGCGTTCCGTTGAAGGCGGGGCAGAAGGTTGCCATGCACAACGATGACAGCGAGCGGATGCTGAAGAACCTGGACGCTGTCTCGTACGGCAAGCCGCCGGCGGTGCAGTTCCTCCGCGACACCGCGCTGATCAGTCCGGACGCGGCGCGGAAGCTCGGCACGATCCGGGTCTCCGAGGTGCACTTCGAGCTGACCCGCGATCCGTCGAAGGACCAGCTCGCCGCGGTCAGCCGGCTGCTCGGGTCCGACGAGGGCCTGCGGGTGGAGAAGGGGTACCAAAATCCCGGACGGCTGTTCCTGATCGGGATCCTGCTCGCGGCCACTGTGGTGACGCTGCTCGGTGTCGCGATCTCGGTGTCGCTGTCGGCCGCCGAGGGACGGGCCGATCTCGCGACGCTGGCCGCGATCGGCGCCCCGCCGCGGCGCCGGCGGTCGCTCGCGGCGGCCCAGGCGTGGGTGCTCGGTCAGCTGGGCTGCGTGCTGGGCGTGGGGGTCGGCGCGCTGTACGGGTACACCGCGCACACCGCGTTCGGGTCGCCGCGCTTCACGGTCCCGTGGGCGGAGCTCGCCGGCATCGTGGTCGTCGTACCGCTGTTCGCCGGTCTGCTGGCCTGGTTGCTCACGCGGTCCCGGCTACCGATGGTCAGTCGTGTCGATTAGTGCGACCTCGGGGTAGGCGACGGGGTACGGAGGTGTGCTGGTGATGCGCCATTGGCCGCAGGCGCATTGCTGGTACACCACCAGGCCTTCGCTGACCTGGTGGCTGGAGACCGCGCTCCAGCGGTGCCGGTGGGTGTCTGTCATGGATCCATCGTGATGTAATGGCATTATGCATCTCAACCCTTACGGCGCCGACGCGGTGCTGCTCGCGGTGAACCTGGTCACCCGGCCGGCGCACACGCCGGAGGAGCTGGCGGAGCGGTGCGAGGAGAGCGGGGTCGAGAGCCGCCTGGTGCGGGACCGGCAGGTGACTGCCGCGGACCTGGCCGCCGTACGGATCGCACTCGACGAGTGGCTGCAGGTCGTGGACGCGGCCGACGAGCAGACCCGGGTCGAGCTGGTGAACGCGATGCTTGCGAAGTACACCGAGCACCCGCGGCTCACCAACCACGCCGGCGACGGCTGGCATGTGCACTACCGGCCGGACCACGTTCCCGTCGGACGGCTGGTCGCGACGCTGATCAGCACCGGTACGGCGCTGCACCTGGCGGGCCGCGGCATCACCCGCCTGGGCCGGTGCGCGACAGCCGGCTGCGACAACGTTTACGCCGACCTCTCCCGCACCGGCCGCCAGCGCTACTGCAGCCCCGCCTGCGCCAACCGGGACGCCGTACGCCGCCACCGTGCCCGCACGCCCGGCGCCTAGGATGGGGAGATGAGCGAGAGCAGCAGCGAAGGCCAGGGAGTTCCGATGGCCGGGGCGCGGACCGAAGACGGCAAGGTGCTGATCGTCGGGCCGGACGGCATGGCCGTCGAGGGACCGCCGCGCTCCGACAAGGACCACGACGAACCCGACGACGAGCCGCGTTCGGTGACCGAGCTGGTCGAACAGCCGGCCAAGGTGATGCGGGTCGCCAATATGATCCGGCAGCTGCTGGAGGAGGTGAAGTCGGCACCGCTCGACGAGGCCTCCCGGGCGCGACTGCGGTCGATCCACGAAGCGTCGATCAAGGAGCTGGAGAGCGGCCTGGCGCCGGAGCTGGTCGAGGAACTGGAGCGACTCAGCCTCGACTTCACCGACGACAGCACGCCCACCGACGCCGAGCTGCGGATCGCGCAGGCGCAGCTGGTGGGCTGGCTCGAGGGCCTGTTCCACGGCATCCAGACCGCGCTGTTCGCGCAGCAGATGGCCGCACGGCAGCAGCTGGAGCAGATGCGCCGTGCACTCCCCGGCGGGCAGCAACTGCCGCCGGACGGGCAGTTCCCCGACGCACCGCAGGCCGGCACCGACGGCCCGGGCAGCGGCGGGATGTACCTGTAGACCCCTTAGTTCAAAGGCTGGAAGAACTCTTCGAGGACGGCGGCGACGCCGTCCTCGTCGTTCGAAGGGGCCGTCCGGTCGACGACCGCGAGGACATCGGGGTGTGCGTTCGCGACACCGTACGACGTACCGGCCCAGGCGAGCATCGGCAGATCGTTGACCGAGTCACCGAAGGCGATCGTCTCAGCAGCCGAGATCCCTTGTGTGGCGGCGAAATCGGCCAGCATCGCCGCCTTCGAGACGCCGGTGGCAGAAATCTCCACCAAACCGTGACCTCCGCTGTG
Organism: Kribbella sp. NPDC059898; assembly: GCF_042730855.1. Taxonomy (NCBI): domain Bacteria; kingdom Bacillati; phylum Actinomycetota; class Actinomycetes; order Propionibacteriales; family Kribbellaceae; genus Kribbella; species Kribbella sp. NPDC059898. The sequence goes on along the minus strand of NZ_JBHWKR010000001.1, from coordinate 575,312 downwards.
ACTGGCGGTCACTCGTTGGCCCACCAACGGATTCACCAGTGCGAGCAGGTCGTCGGAGTGCAGACTCGGGTGCCGCACCAACAGCTTCGCGGCCGGCTCGGCGAGCAGTTCCTCGACGCTCGCGACCAACGTGTCATCGGGTTGCGGCCAGCGGTTCAGGTAGACCGGTTCCTGTCCGTAGCGGTTCGGTCGCTCGATGGCGAACTGTACGTCGGGAATCGCCGCCCGGATCGCCCGCGCGACCTCCAGCCCGACGGCCGGATCGATCAGCCGCGTCCGGATCGCCTTACGGTGCGGGACGTCGTACAGAATGGCGCCGTTGGCAACAATCGCGACACCATGCTCGCCGACCAGGTAGGCGAGGTCGTGCAGCCAGCGAGGTGGCCGGGCGGTGACCATCACGAAAACACTTCCGGCGGCCTGGGCCGCGAGCACCGCGGCACGGGTTCGGTCGGAGATCGTTCCGTCACTGCGGACGAGCGTTCCGTCGAGGTCGGTGGCTATCAGGCGGGGAGTACTCACCGGGCCACCGTAGCCTTGGACGACCCCAGCTCGCATTACCCTTCCAAGTACCCTGGGCGCAAGCGGTCGGCGGCGGGATTCAAGTCTTTTTGACTTATCTCGTTGAGCTTTTGACAACGTCATCAGACCGTTACGGCAGGATGCTGCAAAGGCAGCAAGTTCCCCTGCATCGCACGGTTGGCGCGTGATTTCATGCGGAGGTCTGGTGGGGAACCGGGGGCTGTTCGGCCGCGTCGTATGCGTGTTCTGGATCAGCGCGACTGATGCCGCCCCACCTCCGGAAGCACACACAAACGTCGAAGAACTGTTGCGGAATTGGCTGCAACCAAAACCGCGGCACTGACGTCAAGAGTTATGGATCGGTACGTCCCACGCCCGGGACGACATGGTGGGCCGGCAACAAAGTGCGGGTCCACCAGCTAGTGGAGCCTTGCGAACGAACGTCGTTCACCGTTCGTTCACTCGGGTCCTGATACTTGGGGAGCCTTGATGACCGTCAACAGCGCCAACCTAGCGGGGCCGGGGGGCAGTAGCTCTCGAGCGGCTGTCGACACATCTTCCAACAGGGAAGGGGCAATCACCGGTTGTATTGCCCGAACTGATGTTTTTCAGCACCGCCTGATGGAAGAGCCGCCGCCTGCCTCTGCAACCCGCCGTACCCGCGAGCGGTACGACCAGCTCGTCCGCGAAGCGAAGGCGCTGTGCGCCTCCTGCCCGCTCTTCACCGACTGCCTGTACAGCGCGGTCGCGGAGCACGACGTGAGCGGTTTCGTCGCCGGAACCACCGCCGCACAACGGCGTTCGATCCGGAACCTGCTCGACGTCGAGGTGCAGGCCGACGACTTCGACCAGCTTGCCGGCGCGCGGGGGACGCGCCGGCCGGTGAGCCACGAAGAGGTCCTGCGGCTGCGTACCCAGTACCCGAACGACAGCCTCGAGTCGCTGGCCATGCGCCTCGGCTGCTCGCTGTCGACGGTGAAGCGGCACCTGCGGCGTGCGCGTCGCGGTCAGAGCCCGGCGGCCAAGACCCCGCGGCCCCGGCCGCAGGTCAGCGCGGTGCTGGACGCGTTCGACACGGTCGTCGAGCAGCACCAGCAGCGCCGGACGGGCAGCACCCGAGTCGCCTGACCTGACAGCCGACCCGCCAGCTGGCTATCAGGTCGAAGGCCCGGAAATCCTGTACACACAGGGTTTCCGGGCCTTTGCTTGTCAGCTGTCAAGAATTTCGGCTGTCGCCGAAAGGGTTGCGTCAGAACCAGCGGTTGAGTACGGCGGCGACACCGTCGTCCTGGACCGACTTCGTCACCTCGTCGGCGGCCAGCTTGACCTCTTCGGGCGCGGACCCCATCGCGACGCCGTGACCGGCGTACGTGAGCATCTCGATGTCGTTGCGGCCGTCGCCGATCGCCAGCAGGCCGGACGGATCCAGGTCGAGCTGTGCGAGCGCGACCTTGAGGCCGGTCGACTTGTCCACGCCCTCCGGTGCGATGTCGAGCCACGCTGTCCAGCCGACGAAGTAGCTGACCCCGTGCAGGCCGAGCCGTTCCGCCAGTTGGACGAAGTCGTTCTCGGACTGCTCCGGGTCGCGGATGATCAGCCTGGTCACCGGCTGCGGTGCGAGCTCGTCGTCGCGGACCACGCGGATCTGTGCGTTCGCCCCGAGGTCGCCGTCCGGGAACGGCGCGGTGACCAGGTAGCTGCCGTCGCTGTCCTCGACGGCCATCCGGGCGTTCGGCGCGTACCGGCGTACCGAGTCGATCACCGTCGACGGGTCGAACGTCCGCTCGTCGACGACCGCGCCGTCCGGGTAGCGCATCGTGCGCGCACCGTTGCTACAGACAACGAATCCGCCCGCAGGCAGGCCCAGCCGCTCGGCGATCGGCCTGGTCGTCGACCAGGCACGGCCGGTGGCCAGTACGACGGGCACCCGTGCGGCGGCCCGCCGTACCGCGTCGAGGACCGCGGGCGACATCGTGTCGTCGTGGTCGATCAACGTGCCATCGATGTCCAGGGCAACGACCGTCGGCTGTTGGGTCATCGAGCGACCGGTTCGAGAACCTCACGGCCACCGACGTACGGCCTCAGCGCGGTCGGAACCCGGACCGACCCGTCGGCCAGCTGGTGCGTCTCCAGGATCGCGACGATCCAGCGGGTGGTGGCGAGCGTGCCGTTCAGCGTCGCGACCGGCTGCGTCTTCCCGTCGGCGTCCCGGTGCCGGATGTTCAGCCGGCGGGCCTGGAAGTCCGTGCAGTTCGACGTCGAGGTCAGCTCGCGGTACCGGCCCTGCGTCGGCACCCACGCCTCGCAGTCGAACTTCCGGTACGCCGAGATGCCGAGGTCGCCGGTGGCGGTGTCGATCACCCGGTAGCTGAGCTCCATCTTGTCGAGCATCTCCTTCTCCCAGGCCAGCAGCCGCAGGTGCTCGGCGGCCGCATCCTCCAGCCTGCAGTAGGAGAACATCTCGACCTTGTCGAACTGGTGGACGCGGATGATCCCGCGGGTGTCCTTGCCGTGCGACCCGGCTTCCTTGCGGTAGCACGACGACCAGCCGGCGTACCGGAGCGGGCCGTCGGACAGGTCGAGGATCTCGTCCATGTGGTACCCGGCCAGCGCGACCTCCGACGTACCGGTCAGGTACAGCTCGGGGTCCTCGAGGCGGTAGACGTCGTCGTGCGCCGACAGGTAGCCGGTGCCGCCCATCACCTCGGGCTTGACCAGCGTGGGCGTGATCATCGGGGTGAAGCCGTTCTCCACCGCCTGCTGGACCGCCAGCTGCAGCATGCCGAGCTGCAGCAGCATCCCGGCGCCCTTGAGGAAGTAGAACCGGCTGCCCGAGATCTTGGCGCCGCGCTCCATGTCGATCGCGCCGAGCAGCTCGCCCAGCTCGAGGTGGTCGCGGGGCTCGAACCCCTCGGCGGCGAAGTCGCGCGGCTTGCCGACCTCCTCCACCACGACGAAGTCGTCCTCGCCGCCGACCGGGGCCTCGTCCGAGACCAGGTTGGGCAGCGCGGCGGCGAGCGCGTCGTACCGGCTGCCGGCCTCGTTCGCGACGGCCTCGTTGGCCTTCACCTCGGCGGCCAGCGTCTTGGTGCGCTCCAGCAGCGCGGCCCGCTCGTCGCCCTTGGCCTGGGCGACCTGCTTGCCGAGCGACTTCTGCTCGGCCCGGAGCGCCTCGAAGGCGGAGATGGACGATCGACGCGCACTGTCGGCGACCAGGATCTGGTCCACCACCTCGGTACTCTCGCCACGCTTGGTCAGGGCGGCGCGGACGACATCGGGGTTCTCACGGAGCAGTTTCGCGTCAATCACACCCTGAGGGTATCGGGGCGTGTCTGAACCGGCGAAGTCTATTCGGGATGATGGGCTGGCAACACCATCGTCGAGGGGGATCCGAGCGGCCGATGAACCACCACCCACCCAGTACCGCGATCGGCCGTGCGCTCACGGTCGTCCTGGGGGTGTTGCCGTTCACGGTCATCACGCTGCTCGTCTTCAAGCACTGGCCGCCGCTCGCCCGCTGGGACCAGTCGGTCGCGGCGCGTGCCTCGGCGTACGGCGCCGCGCACGAGTCGCTGGTCGACTTCTGGCAGGTCGTCAGTCAGGTGGCGGTGCCCTGGACGATGCGGGCGGTGATCGCGGTCGTCGCGGCGTACCTCTGGCAGCGGCGGGCGCGGCTGCTGACGATCTGGCTGCTCACGTCCGCTCTCGCCGAGCTGGTCCTGGTCCAGGTCGTGAAGGCGGTCTTCGAGCGCGAACGCCCGACTGGGATGCTGGTCGAGACGAGCGGGTTCTCGTACGTCTCCGGGCACGCGACCGCGGCGTTCGTCCTGGCCGGGGCGCTGGGCGTCGTCCTGCCGTCGGTGCGCGGCTGGCGGCGGCGGTTCCGGCTGCTGGTGCTGCTGCCGGTGATCGCGGTGGTGTGGATCGTGTCCGCGGACCGGATCGCGCTCGACGTGCACTACGTGTCCGACGTGCTCGGCGGCTGGGCGCTCGGGCTGGCGATCCTGACCGCGACGTCGATCGGCTTCGGCCTGCGGCCCGGGCTGCGGCGGCGCAGGCGACGGACGGCCTCCGAGGTCGACGGTACGACGGCCCCGCCGCGGGCGGCCGTGATCGTGAACCCGATCAAGGTCGGCGACGGCGTCGCGTTCCGCCGGAAGGTGACGCGGGCGCTCGCGGTCCGCGGGTACGACGACCCGCTGTGGCTGGAGACCCGCGAGGACGACGCGGGCAACGCGATGGCGAAGCAGGCGATCGAGTACGAGTCGGACCTGGTGCTGGTCGCGGGTGGCGACGGTACGGTCCGGGTGGTCTGCTCGGCGCTCGCGCACACCGGCATCCCGGTCGGCGTGATCCCGGCCGGCACCGGGAACCTACTGGCCCGGAACCTGCACATCCCGCTCGACCTGGACGACGCGCTGGAGCGCATCCTCGAGGGCCGCGACCGGCGGATCGACCTGGTCGCCGTCCACGGCGACGAGCTGGACAACGACCGGTACGCCGTGATGGCCGGCCTCGGGCTGGACGCCGCGATCATGTCCGACGCGCCACCGCACCTGAAGAAGCAGATCGGGTGGACGGCGTACCTGGTGTCGGCGGCGAAGAACGTGAACCACCCGTCCGTCCGGGTCCAGATCACCATCGACGACGCCGAACCGATCGAGCGCCGCGTCCGCACCGTGGTGGTCGGGAACGTCGGCATGCTCCAGGCGAACATCCCGCTCCTCCCCGACGCCCGCCCCGACGACGGCCTCCTCGACGTCGTGGTGATCGCCCCGCGGCGGGTGACCCAGTGGCCGATCGTCCTGTGGGGGATGATGACCCGCACCAAGCGCACCGACATGTACCTCGAGCGCTTCACCGGCCGCAAGGTCGAAATCCACGCCGCCGTCGACGTCCAACGCCAACTCGACGGCGACCCCATCGGCCCCGGCCGCTACCTCGTCACCGAAATCGAACCCGGCGCATTGACCGCCCGCGTCCCCAAACGCCGGTAAAAGCTGACAGGGACTGACATCCGCCCTCGCAGCCCCGCCCGACTCGAGAGCGGAGGCTTACCGACTCCACACGGAGCGCGCGGACGGGTTGGTTGCGTCAGGGGGTGTGAGCTGCGACGACCGGGGGAAGCCGCAGGTCGGCGACGCCGATGCCGAGGTCTCGCAGCAGGGTGACGAGTTCGGAGTGCTGTTGCTGGGCTCGATCCTGTTCGCCGAGAGCCGCGTAGACCACCGCGAGCCGGACAAGGTCATGGGCGACCTCCAGTCGTACGCCCTCGCGCCGGTGGCGACGCAGGGCTCGCTCGAGCAGCGGGGCGGCCTCAGTGGCTCGCCCGCGGGCGAGCAGCAGGTCGGCACGTATGCGCAGCTCCCCGTCTGTCGGCTCCGGTTCTGGGGCGCTCGGGCCGTACGACGCCGTGCTGTCGTCGAGGATGCGCTCGGCGCGATCGACGTCATCGGCCCGCAGCGCGATCGCCGCTCGGGTTTCGGCGAGGTCGAGAAGGACGTTGCGGTCCTCCAGGCTCAGTGCGAGCTGTTCGGCCTCGTCCAGCGACTGCTCGGCCGCCGCGACGTCGCCGGTCAGCGCGAGGCAATCGGCGTACGTGATCAGCCAGATGCTCAGTCGGCGGGACGGCCCGCGCAGCCGTTCGGCCTGCACGTTCTCGGCGACCAGGGCCGCGCCCCGGGCGGGGTGTCCGGTGCGGGCCAGCATCGTCCCGAGGTGTCCGTGGGCCATGGCCTGGACCATGGTGTCGTCGTGCGCGAGGGCCGCGGCTTCTTCGAAGCGGGCCGCCGCCTCCTCGAAGCAACCGAGCTCGCGCAGTGCGCAGCCGAGCTGTATCAGCGCGATCTGCTCCATCGACCCGGCCTCGAGTTCGCGCGCGACGGCGAGCTGCGACTGTGCCAGCTCGGCCAGCTCGGAGTACCGTCCGGCCTCGGCGGCCGTGTGGAACAACGACCGCAGGACCCCCCAACGCAGTACCGGGTCCGAACAGTCGACGACCCGACGCAGCAGACCCGCTCGGACGTGCTCCTCGCCGCAGACGACGAGGTACCCGTCCGAACGCAGCGCGAGCGCGGCCGCCAGATCGACCTCACCATCGCGCTCAGCGTGTGGACGAGGTCACGGATGCTGTCGATCTCAGCGTCGAACCAAGCCGAGGGTTGCTCGGCGGCGACGGTCACCCGGCGGGGCGGGACACCCGCCGGAACCGTAGCGCCGTCCGGGCCGATCACCGGGCGCATGCCGTGACCGAAGCCGTCGTCGGCCTGCGACGCCAGCCCCAACCAGGCCATGGCGGCGGTCCGCCGGCACCAAGTCACCCTGCTCGGGTCCTCCTCCAGGGCAGCTCGCTCGCCGGCGAATGCGGCGACCAGCGGGTGCAGGGTGAACCGGAGCTGTCCCGCGGCATCCCGACCGACCGGCTCGACGAGATGGACGTCGACGAGCTCGTCCAGCGATCTCGATCCCAGCGGTACGTCGTCCTCCAGCAGTACGCCGGCGAACCACGCCGGCCAGGTCGTCACCGAGGCGACAGCTACGCGTCGGAGCAGTCGCTGAGCCGGTCCGGACAGGTGTCCGTCGTACGACAACGCGATGCTGGCCCGTACGTCGGCGTCCCCGATCGCGAGCTCGTCCAGGCGGATGTGCTCCTCGCTGAGATGGTCGACCACTTCGGACAGACCGACGACGCCGGACGCAAGCCGGGCCGCAACGACCATCAAGGCGAGCGGGAGCCGCCCGCACAGTTGTACGGCGGACCGGGCCAGCCGGGGCTCCAACTCGCCCGCGTCGCGACCGGCGTGCAGCAACTCGACAGCCACCTCGGTCGACAGGGTCGGCACGTTGCGGCGGAGCACTCCGGCGAGCCCGGCGAGCCGGTGGCGTGAGGTGACGATCGCGGCCGAACGCGGCGACGGCGGGAGCAGATCGCGGACCTGTCGTTCGTCGAGGGCGTCGTCCAGGACCACCAGCACCCGGCGGTTGGCGATCGTACTGCGATAGAGCGCCAGCCGCTCGTCACGCGCCACGTGGGCGGGCGGAGCGGTGGCACCGAGAGCTCGCAGGAATCTGTCGATGATTTCGTCGGGGTCCCGCGGGTCGGGCGAGGTGCCGTCCAGCTCGGCGTACAAGGTGCCGTCGGGGTACGCGTTCTGCACGCGGTCGGCGAGAGCGACGGCTAGTGAGGTCTTGCCGATGCCGCCTGCGCCGACAAGGAGGACCGTGCCTGGACTGGGTTCAGGCGCCCGCAAGACCTCGGTCAGCTGCGCGAGGAGGTCGTCCCGTCCGACCAGAGCGACGGGGCGGGGCAGCTGACGGGGCACGTGCCGAGGAGACGCCGACGGTGGGTCGCCGTCGCGCAGGAGGCTGGAGTGGGTTTCCTGGAGATCCTGCCCGGGCTCGACACCGAACTCGGCGACCAACTGGCGTCGCAGGTCCTGGTAGGCGCTCAGCGCCTCGGTACGCCGACCGCTCCGGGCCAGGGCGCGCAACCGAAGGTCGTGCAGACCTTCGTGGAGTGGATCGGCGGCCAGCAGGGCGTGCACCGTCTCGAGGACACCGGCGTGATCATGCCTGGCGAGCTGCGCTTGGGCGAGCGTTTCGCCGGCCGCGACCCGCTCACGGTGCAGGGACTCGCGGGTCGCCGCGGCCCAGTCACCGGACAGGTCGGCGAGCGCGTCCCCGTGCCACAGTGCCAACGCTGCGTCCAGCTCGCTCCGGGCGTCGTCGTACTGCTCGTCACGCAGGTACTCCCGCCCGCGGGCGACCTGCAGCCGGAACTCGTGCAGGTCGAGCCCGTGGTCGGTGAGAGCGAGCTGATAGCCCAGCGGACGGGTCACGATGAGTGCCCCGGTCGCGTCCAGCTTGCGGCGCAGCCGGGCGATGATGTTGTGCAACTGCTGCCGGGCGGACTGCGGCGGTGACGGCCACACGGTGTCGATCAGCCGGTCGGACGACGTGACCCGGTCGGCGTTGATCAGCAGCATCGACAGGACGAGCCGCTCCCGGCCGCCGAGGGCGACGGGTTCGCCTGCCACCTCGACCGGCCCGAGAACGCGAAAGTGCACGGCACATTCTCGGTCACGATCGGGCGCACGCGTAGCTCAACGCCCCCGGCCGTCGACTGCGATCGGGGGCGTTGAGGTCATCGGGTACTGCTCAGCTGCTGAGGACCAGGTGCCAGTGCGGGCTGTGCGAGCCGACGTAGGTGCAGCTCCAGGACCAGCCCTCGTACGGGCTCGACGGGTTGCCGGTGATGTTCTTGCCGGACTGGTTGCAGGCACCGCTGGTGCTGTACCAGCCGCCGCTCACCGTGCTGGCCGACGCGATGCCGGCGGTGGCGAAGGACACCGCCATGACACCGGTGGCGAGCGCACCGGTCAGCACAGCAGACTTACGGAAAGTGGACATCGTGGCTCCTTCCTGAGGCCCGCCGCACCCGACGGACCGAACGGGATGACGCGCACAGGCTCGCCGAGCCCACTCACCATCCGCTAACCACTCGCTCACGACGCACTACTGTCCGCTCACCACCGGCAGCCTCAGGCACCACCTCCGCTTGTACAGTCAGCCGCGGAGCGCGCCGGGGGTTTCCTCAGTTGACGGTGGGGCCGGCTTCTTTGTGGAGGGTGTCGATGGCTTCTTCCTCTTCGGGGGAGAGCTTCGACTCGCTGGTGAAGGACTTGATTTCCTTCGCGTACGTGCGGGCGTCGGCGCGGCTGTTGATCGAGGTGAGGACGACGCCGTCGCCGTGGTCGTCGAGGAGTGCCATCGACCAGGAGAGCTTGCCGCCGGTGTCGCCGAAGGCGTCGTACCGGACGATTGCGAGGTGCTGGAGGGTTTCCTTCAGTTCGCCGCGGGTGACGTCGAGTTCCTTGCCGAGGCGGCGGAGTTCGGACTTGACGGTGCCGGGCTTGGCCTCGGGCTGGGCGGGCTGCGGTTCCGGCTCGGGCTGGGTGCTGGGCTGGTCAGCCGGGACCGTCCGGGCCCGCAGGGCCTGGATCGCGAACACCAGGGCAAGCACCGCCACAAAGAGGGCGGCGACCCCGAAGGCACCGGCTAACGTCGAAGACACAGGACTAGAGCCTAAGGCATCGCCTGCTCTGCCTGAGTATTCAGGTGATCGCACAGCGTGCGGGGCCGGGACGGATGCGGCACCTCGGGCCGCGGCAACGTAGATTCGCGGCGTGACACATATGCCTGATCAGGGCCCACAACCGGGCGTTCACGACCTCGGGTACGCCCGGCTCGACACCGACCGGCTCGAGCGTACCGGCGACGCCGAGGTGGTGTACGGCGCGGGCAAGACGCCGTCTCAGGTCGTGGAACTGCTCCGCACCCTGCACGCCACCCACCCGGGACACGCCGTACTCGCGACCCGGTTGACGGACGAGGCGCAGGAGGCGGTGGCGGCCGCACTGCCGGAGGCGGTGATCGACCCGGTCGGTCGTACGGCGGTCCTCGGCGAGCCGCCGCGGCAGTCCGGGACGGTGGCGGTGGTGGCGGCCGGTACGTCGGACGCGCCGGTCGCGGCCGAGGCGGCGACGACGGCCCGGGTGTTCGGGGCCGGGGTGGACGTGATCACGGATGTCGGCGTGGCCGGGCTGCACCGGATCCTCGGGGTCCGCGAGCGGCTCGCGAACGCGGACTGCCTGATCGTGGTCGCCGGGATGGAGGGGGCGCTGCCGAGCGTCGTCGGCGGGCTGGTCGGCGTACCGCTGGTGGCTGTGCCGACTTCTGTCGGGTACGGCGCCTCGTTCGGTGGGCTGGCGGCGCTGCTCGGGATGCTGAACTCGTGTGCGCCCGGGGTGACGGTCGTGAACATCGACAACGGGTTCGGGGCCGGGGTGTTCGCGGCCCGGGTCGCCCGGCAGTCCGGCCCGCGCGAGACGAAGGACGCCTGATGCGCACAGCCTGGCTCGACTGCTCCGCCGGTGCGTCCGGCGACATGCTTCTCGGCGCGCTGCTCTCGGCGGGGGCCGACCTGGAGTACGTGAACGCGGCTGTCGCCGCCGTCGACCCGTCGTTGTCGGTGACGGTGGCCACCACGTCCCGCCACCAGATAGCCGCCACCAAGGCAACCGTCGAGGTGAACGGCACACCCCACCCGGAAAACCTCCCGGACGCAGGTCATGGTCATGGTCATGGTCACGGACATGGGCACGGCCACGGGCATGGCGGTGGTTCCGAGGGGCAACACACGCACTCTGGGCCTACTCGGGCTTGGGCTGAGGTGCGGCGGTTGCTTGAGAGGGCGGCGCTTGATGGGGGGGTGCGGGAGCGGGCGCTTGAGACGTTCTCGCGGTTGGCTCGGGCTGAGGGGGCCGCGCATGGGGTGGAGCCGGAGACGGTGCACTTTCACGAGGTCGGGGCGTTGGATGCGATCGCGGACATCGTGGGGGTGGCCGCGGCGGCGGTGAGTCTTGGGGTGGAGCGGGTGGTGGTGTCGCCGATCGCGCTCGGGAGTGGGAAGCAGGTGCGTGGGCAGCACGGGGGTGTTCCGATCCCTGGGCCGGCGGTGCTGCATCTGGTGTCCGAGGCGGGTGCGCCGGTTCTCGGCGGGACCGCGCCGTACGAGATGACCACCCCGACGGGTGCGGCGCTGCTCGCCACGCTGGCCGACGAGTACGGCGCGATGCCGCCGATGCGCGTCACCACGACGGGCGTCGGCGCGGGCGGACGCGACCCGGTCGAGGTGCCGAACATCCTGCGCGTGATCCTCGGCGACTCAACTGACCGCCCGGCGACCGAGCTCGTGTACGAGACGAATGTCGACGACCTCGATCCGCGGCTCTGGCCGCAGGTGCTGGCGAAGTTGCTGGCTGCGGGGGCCGCGGATGCGTGGTTGACGCCGATCCTGATGAAGAAGGGCCGCCCCGCGCACACCCTCTCGGTGCTCGTCACCAGCGCGAACGCGGACGCGGTACGACGGGTCGTGCTCACCGAGACCTCCGCGATCGGGCTCCGCGAGTACCCGATCCGCAAGCACGCCGCCGAGCGCGAGTTCAGCACGATCAAGCTCGACGGCCACGCCATCAGCGTGAAGATCGCCCGGTACGACGGTCAGGTCGTCAACGTGCAACCGGAGTACGACGACGTGGTCGCGGCCGCCGCCGAACTGGACCAACCGGTCAAACACGTCCTCGCCCGCGCAATCGCCGCCGCCGAGGCGCTCTGGAACTAGCCGGCGGCGGCCTTCTCCGCGACCTGTTTACGACGGGGCCACTCGTACGGCCACCACTGGGCCCCGTTGCGGCGGGCCCAGACGATCAGGCCGATCAGGACGGCCAGCTCGATCGCGGGGCAGAGGGTGTCGCGGAGGCGGGAGCTGAAGAACTCCAGCGAGTCCGACAGGCTCGCGGCGACCTGCCGCGCGTGCGGGTCCCGGCCGGGGACGTACGCGATCGCGAGCATCGTCGTACGGACGACCATCAACCCGTCGACCTTCGACGCGGCGACCGCGGCCAGGGCGGCCCAGGCGATCACGTCGTACCAGGGCAGCGAGTACATCGCGGTCAGCGACCAGGCGATCGCGTAGATCGCGGTGTACCGGATCGCGGCCGGGGTCGGGTCGTCCGGATGTGTTTGCGGCACCAGCGACTTCGGGAACACCTGGCAGAGCAGGATCGCGACCACGATCAGGCCGACCCACGCCAGGATCGCGATCACCGTCCTGACCAGACCGTTGGGCAGGAACAGCGTGAGAAGGCTGAGCAGCACCTTGTGCGGCGTGCCGGTGGAGATGAACGACGTCTGCGACCGCGCCTGCTGGAACGCCTGCAGGCCGACGATCGCGTACAGCCCGCCCATCGCGATCGCGCCGCCGCCGCAGAAGTACACGCACTTGCGCCGGTCGGCTCGCAGCGCCCACAGCATCGCGATGCCGACCAGGCCGATCGACAGCTTCGTGCAGCCCGCGACGCCGAGCATCAGGCCGGCCAGGAACACGTGCCGCCGGAACAGCACCAGCGCGATCACCGCGAACATCACCGCGATCGAGTCGTTGTGCGCGCCGGCCAGCACCGCCCACAGAAGCAGCGGGTTCGCCAGGCTGAGCATGATCACGCGTCGCTTGGCCGGCAGGTCCTTGCCGACCAGCTTGACCAGCAGCAGCCCGGTGACGACCAGGCTGATCGCGACCGACAGCTGCAGCATCCACACCGTGAGCTGCGCGGAGTCGCCGCCGATCAGCGAGGACAGCCATTGCACCCAGGTCGCGATCGGCCCGTACACACTGCGCGCGCCCTGCCAGGGCCGTTCGGTCGCGGTGATCACCGGGTCGTACCCGAGCCGGATGGTGTCCGCCGGCGAGGCCGTGTACGGGTCGCCGCCGAGCGCCATGATCCGGCCGTACGCCGCGTAGATCAGCACGTCGCCGGACGCCATCGGGGGCACCAGCGTGACGGCCGCCGTCGTACCGATGCCCAAGGCAATCAACCGGTCGACGCGCGGCGCCCAGCCGTGCCGTAACGCCTTGGTGGCAAGGAAGACGCCGTACCCGCCGAGCAGGATCGCGACGTAGATCATCACCGACACGAGCCAGTCGTTCGGCTTCGCGTCGAACCAGTACGACGGGAGCCACGGGTGCCGGTTGGTCAGCGTCAGGACGACGACGGACGGTCCGAGCAGGCCGACCGCGACGATCAGCGCCGTACACGCGAGGTAGAGAGCGACTGCCCGGCGGCCGTACTTGTTCCCGAGCTCGAGATCGGTGCTCATTGCGCGGACTTCCACCGGAACCGGCTGCTCCCCCCAGCGTCCGCGGGCAGCGCACTGCGGGCGGCGAGCGCACGCCGGACGTGCAGGTACTGCTTCGCGCGGTGCAGCTGCCCGCGCAGATCGGTCCCGGTCGCGCGGTGCCGGACCTCGATCGGCACCTCCACGATCCGGAAGCCCTTCCGCCCCAGGTCGATCGTCAACGCGGTCTCCACGCCGAACCCGGCGGCCAGCGGTACGGCGGAGTCGAACGCGGCGCGGGTCAGGCACCGCTGCCCCGACAACGGCTGCTCCGGCGCCCAGCCGGTGGCCTCCTCGATCCCGGACCGCGCGAGCCGCACGACGAAGCCGTGCCCGCCGGCCTTCGACCCGTCCGCGCGCACCTGGGCCGGCAGCGTCCCGATGGTCATGTCCGCGCGGCCCGTCTGCACCGGCTCGATCAACGGCCCGGCCGCGGTCGCGGTGTCGGTCAGGTCGGCGTCCAGGAACAGCAGGTGCCGCGGGCGGGCCCCGTCGCGCTCGGCGACCGCCGCCGCGCCGGTCTCCATCGCTGCGGCCTTCCCGCGGTTGCGCTCGTGCCGGACGACGACCGCGCCGGCCTGCTCGGCCACCTCGGCGGTCCGGTCCGTGGAGCCGTCGTCGACGACCACGACCAGGTCGACGCCGATGATCTTGTGCACCGCGTCGACGGTCGCCGCGATCCGGTCGGCCTCGTCCTTGGCCGGGATCACGCAGGCGACGGCGCGCTCGAACGGTTCCTTGTCGTCGGGCTTGTCGTTGGGCACAGCATCACCGGGCACAGCACCGCAGCCTAGTTCCTCGGCAGGCGATCGATCTCCTCAGTATCGGCCACCTGTGGATATTCGTTCTTTCGAACGATCGGCGATATCGGCCGGCTGGCAGATGTTCCGCCGCGGCGCCGGCAGCAGGATGTGAGGCATCAGCAGAACCCAACCGGAAGAGGTACCCGACATGACCCGCACCGTGGTTGCGAACTTCTCACTCTCCCTCGACGGCCGGACCAACGGCGCCGGCGGCGACTACGACATGAGCTGGATCGTTCCGCACGCGATCACCGAGGGCGCCCGGGAGCACATGCTCCGCGTCACCGGCCCGGCCACCACCGCACTGCTCGGCCGGAAGAACTACGAAGGCTTCGGCAGCTTCTGGCCGTCGGTCGCCGACGACGAGAACGCCGCACCGCAGGACCGGACGTTCTCCCGCTGGCTGAACGAGACCGAGAAGGTCGTCTTCTCCTCGACCCTGACCGAGGCGTCGTGGCAGAACTCCCGGATCGCCGACGGCGAGCCCGCGGACGTGGTGAAGGAACTCCGCACCCAGGACGGCGGCGACATCATCGTGCTGGCCAGCTCCAGCGTGATCCGCGCCCTGCTCGCGGCCGACGAGATCGACCGCCTCAGCATCAGCCTCGACCCCGAGCTGGTCGGCGGCGGCGCCCGTCTGTTCGAGGACGGCCTGCCGGCCACGTCCTGGAAGCTCACCGCCAGCACCCCCACCGAGTCCGGCGCCCTCTGCCTGTTCTACGACCGGATCCGCGACTGATATTGTCGGACAATCAGACACATTGTCGGGAGTAGGGTGGACAGATGGCTGTGAGTACGTACGGCGTCGACAGTGAGGTCGGCCGGCTGCGAACGGTGATGCTGCACCGGCCCGGCAACGAGCTCCGGCGGCTCACCCCGCGGAACAACGACAAGCTGCTGTTCGACGGCATCCCGTGGGTCGGCCGGGCGCAGGACGAGCACGACGCCTTCGCCCAGGCCCTCCGCGACCGCGACGTCGAGGTGCTGTACCTCGGCGAGCTGCTCACCGAGTCCCTCAACCACCCGGAGGCCCGCGCGCAGGCGGTCGCGGGCGCGACGGAGGACCTGCGGCTCGGCGACACCCTGCGCGACTACCTGCAGGCCTCCCTCGGCGACCTCGACCCGGCAGCGTTGGCCGAGGCGCTGATGGCCGGCGTACGGAACGACGAGGTGCACTCGGGCGGACTCGTGACGTCGCTGCTGGCGCACGAGGACTTCCTCATCGATCCGCTGCCGAACCTGCTGTTCACCCGCGACTCCAGCGTCTGGATCCGGGACTCGGTCGCGGTCACCTCGCTGGCGATGCCGGCCCGGATGCGCGAGACGCAGCTGACCGAGCTGATCTACACGTTCCACCCGCGGTTCGCGGGCGCGGACAAGGTGTACGACCACCAGTTGGAGCATGTCGAGGGCGGCGACGTGCTCGCGCTCGGTCCCGGCGTACTCGCCGTCGGGGTCGGGGAGCGGACCACACCGGCCGGGGTGGAGCGGCTGGCCCGGCGGGTGTTCGCGAAGGGCCTGGCGCACACGGTGCTCGCCGTACCGATCGCGCAGCAGCGGGCGACGATGCACCTCGACACGGTGTGCACGATGGTCGACACCGACGCGGTGCTGATGTACCCGAACATGGCGGAGGAGATGCGCGCACTGGCGGTCACCGCCGACGGCGAGGAGCTGCACATCGCGGCGCCTGAGCCGTTCCTGGTCGCGGCCGCGAAGGCGCTCGGCATCGACACGCTCCGCCGGATCGACACCGGCCTGGACCCGGTCACCGCCGAACGCGAGCAGTGGGACGACGGGAACAACACCCTCGCGGTCGCCCCCCGGGTGTGCATCGCGTACGAGCGCACCGTCGAGACCAACGCCCGCCTCGAGGAGTCCGGTATCGAGGTCGTCCGGATCTCCGGCTCCGAACTGGGCTCCGGACGCGGCGGCCCGCGCTGCATGTCCTGCCCGGTACTGCGGGCTCCGCTGACCTCCTGACGCACGCCCGTGAGGCCTGCGACACGCGGAGTGAAATCGGGGGTTGTGGCGGAGGGTCTTCCTGGGTAATCTTCATGCCTAGGCCCAGGCCCTGTTGCTCCCCCGTCAGCAGGACCTGGGCCGTCCACGTTTCTGGGCCAATTTGAACGATCATGGCCTAGACCACTGTAAGTCAGCGGAAACGCCCCCTCAGCCGCGGCTGAGGGGGCGTTCTCGCGTCAGCGGATGGTGAGCTGGCGGCTGGCCAGGCCCGCCTTGGCAGCCCGCTCCTCGGTGGTCAGCGGCGCCTCGGTCGCCAGCGCCTTCTCCAGGGCGGTGGCGAAGTCCGCGGCGGGCTTCTCCACGTCGGCGGCCTCGGTCCCCGCAGGCAGCTCCCAGACCGGGGCCAGTACGCCGAGGGCGCGGAACGAGCCGATCAGGCGGCTCCCGTCGACCAGGGCGGACGAGCCGGCGGCGTGCAGGCGGGCCAGCGCGTCGAGGAGGGTGTCCTCCGTGTGCGGCATGACCCAGCGCAGGTAGATGCGGTCGCCGATCTGGGTCCAGTACGCCGCGTCGACCGACTCGAGCCGGACGGTCGGAGCCGCGGCCGCGTTCGCCCGCTCCAGGCCGGCGGCCACCTCGCCGGTCGGGTCCTCGACGTTCTCGCCGACCCAGAAGTCGAAGCCCTCGTGGACCTTGATGTCCAGCGGCTTGCCGGTGTCGATCAGGTCCTGCAGCCGCGGGCCGTCCTTCATCAGGTCGCCGAGCTGGATCGGGTTGCCGGGCTCGGTGTGCAGCGCGGCGGTGATCGCGTGCCCGAGGTCGCGGCTCGGGTCGCCCGAGGACGCGTGCGTCTGAAGGCCGATCCAGATCGTCTCGTCGTCGCGGACCAGGCCCGGCATCGCCATCGGGAGCAGGGTCACCAGGTTGACGGTCTTGCCGGCGTTGTCGCCGGCCAGCTCGACCTGGACGCTGCCGGACGGGACGATCTCGCGGAACGCGATCAGGTCACACTCCGACGGCAGCCCCTCGAACGGCCGGACCACGAAGGCGTCCGCCGCCTGGGCGCGGTCCTTGCCGTGGCACTGCTTGAACCGCTTGCCCGAGCCGCACGGGCAGGGTTCCCGCGGGCCGACGTCGACCAGGTCGGCCGGGTCGAGCGTGACGGTCGGAGTGGTGTTCTTCGCGCGCTGACGCGACTTCTTTCCCATAACCCCGCAGTCTTACAGCCCTCGGCACCGCAGAGCCAACCGGCGGCGGGCTCAGTTGGGGATCGTGGCGTGCACGGTGCGGTGCGTGGCGGCCGTCCGGACGTCCCAGCCGGTGGTCAGTACGTCGACGATCGCCAGCCCGCGGCCGCCGACGGACTCGGGGTGCGGGTCGGTGACGCGCCGCGGCTCGGTGTCACCGCGGCCGTCGGTGACCTCCACGTGGATACCGGCCTTGTCGATCCACCAGGCGGCGCGGACGTCGCCGGTGGGCAGTGGCGGGGCGTACCGGATCGCGTTCGAGAGCAGCTCGGACAGCACGAGCTGCGCGTCGTCGGAGGCGGCCCGGGCCACCCGGTAGCGCTTCAGGTAGGCGCCCAGACGGCGCCGGGCGTCCGCTACCGCGGACACTTCGTGCGGCAGTACGACGTCCACGACGCTGACGTCGGCGGGCAGAGTCGCAGAGGACAAGCAGGGTCTCCTCGATGATCGGTACAGCCACTGGGAGTTCTGCCCACGAACTCGGCCCCGAAAACACCTGCAATTATTCCGTTACACAGCCTCTGCGACGCCCCGCCTAAACACCCGGAAACCGTAACGAAATCGACGGAATTGAACGTTGCAATAACCCGCCGCATTCACCCCGCTACGTATCCACACCGGCGTGACGCAAACCACACAATTTCGTCCCGGCGTGTCACAAACCCGCAGGTCAGCTACGACGTCCTACATCTTCCCCCAGGACCCGCAAGGCCATGTCCGGGCGGTCGCTGATCACCGCGTCGACGCCGATGTCGCGGCAGTGCCGGACGTCGTTCTCGGCATTCACGGTCCAGACATGCACCTGATGCCCGTGTTTGTGCACGCGGTCGACGTACTCCGGATCAGCGGTGACGATCGCCAGGCCCGGACCGGCGTACGAGACCCCGGCCGGGAGGGTGCCGTCGCGGAAGCGCAGCGGGACCTTGTCCATCAGCAGGACGGTGCGCAGGCCGGGGGCCAGGGAGCGCATCCGGCGGAGCGAGAGCCAGGAGAAGCTCATCACCCGGACCGGCGACTCCGTTCCGAGCCGCGGCCGGGCCCAGCCGAAGCGGTCCAGCGCGTCGACCAGCCGGCGTTCGACGAGGCCGGCGTACCGGGTCGGGTGCTTGGTCTCGACCGCCAGCTCGACCGGTCGGCCGGCGTCCCGGACGGTCGCGAGCAGCGTCTCGAGGGTGAGGACGGGCTGGAGGTCGCCGTTCTTCCAGGAGCCCCAGTCGTACCGTTCCAGCTCGGCGAGGCTCAGCTTCGAGACGACCCCGGTGCCGTTCGAGGTACGTTCGATGGTCCGGTCGTGGATGCACACCAGGTGCCCGTCCGCGGTCAGCCGGACGTCGCACTCGAGGCCGTCGGCGCCGTACTCGATGGCTCGCCGGTACGCCGCGAGCGTGTGCTCCGGCTCGACCGCACTGGCTCCGCGATGGGCGACGACGCGCGGGATGCTCCGCATGGGAGAAACTCTGTCACATGGACATGCGGGCGATCGTGCTGGACGGTCCGGTGACGCCGGAGGAACTGCGGGTACGGCGGGTCCCGGTGCCCGAGCCGCGCGCCGGGTGGGTGCGGATCAAGGTCGAGGCGTTCGGGCTGAACCGGTCGGAGTACCACCTCCGCGCCGGGCTCGCGACGCACGCGAAGTTCCCGGTGATCCCCGGGATCGAGGCGGCCGGCACGGTCGATCTCGCGCCGGGCGGCGAGTTCGCCCCGGGGCAGCAGGTGGTCGCGATGATGGGCGGGATGGGGCGCGCGTACGACGGCGGGTACGCCGAGTACACCGTCGTACCGGCCGCGTCGGTGATCCCGGTGCGGACCGACCTGGACTGGGCGACGCTCGGTGCGCTGCCGGAGATGCTGCAGACCGCCCACGGCTCGCTCTACACCGGCCTGGCGATCGAGCCGGGGCAGTCGCTGCTCGTTCGCGGCGGTACGTCGTCCGTTGGCGTCGCGGCCGCCGTACTCGCGAAGGAACACGGGCTGACTGTGTTGTCCACGACCCGGAATCCGGAGCGCGTGCGGGTGCTCCGCGAGCTCGGGGTCGATTATCCGATCGTTGACGACGGCAACGTTGCGGAAAAGGTCCGGGCCATTCTCCCGGGCGGTGTGCACGCGGCCCTCGAACTCGTCGGCACGAATGTTCTCCCGGACACCCTCGAAGCGACGGCAGTGCACGGCACGGTGTGTTTCACCGGAATGCTCAGCGACACCTGGACAATCCCCGACTTCTACCCGATGGACTACCTCCCGAACGGCGTCCGGCTGACCGCGTACGGCGGCGAGAGCTCGGACCTGCCCGCCGAAGCGTTCCAGCGGTACGTCGACCTGGTCGCGGCCGGCACGCTGCCGATCCGCATCGACCGCGTTTTCACGATGGACGAGATCGGCGAGGCGCACCGCATCATGCAGGACGGCGCCGCGGTCGGGAAGCTGGTGGTGCGGATCTCCAGGCCATCACAATGAGCGCCCGAACGGTCTGCTGAGCGGGCGCCCCGGCGTAGCGGGGCGATTGTGATGGCCTGGAGATCCGGGGCTGGTGCTGGGCCGGCCACCTGACGGGCCCAGCACCAGCGGCTCAGGCGGTTGCCTCCTGCAGCGACGGCGTACGACCGGCGGGGCGGGCGAGGCCGTAGTGGTCGCGCAGGGTGGTGCCGGTGTACTCCGTGCGGAAGAGGCCGCGGGCCTGCAGGATCGGGATGACCTCGTCGACGAAGGTCTCCAGACCGGACGGGAGCACCGGCGGCATCACGTTGAACCCGTCCGCGGCGCCCGCCTCGAACCACTGCTGGATCGCGTCCGCGACCTGGTCCGGCGTACCCGTGAACGTCCGGTGCCCGCGTCCGCCGCCGAGCCGGCCGATCAGCTCGCGGACGGTCAGCTTCTCCCGGCGGGCGAGCGTGACGATCAGCGTGTACCGGCTCTTCGCGCCCTCGATCTCGTCCTCGTCCGGGAGCTCCGCGGGCAGCTGCTGGTCGAGCGGCAGGTCCTCCGGCGCCACCCGGAGCGTCCGCGCCAGTTGCAGCCGCGCGTACTCGGGCCGGATCAGCGAGTCCAGCTGATGCTCCAGCCGTTCCGCTTCCTCGACCGTGGACCCGATCACCGGCACGATCCCAGGCAGGATCTTGATCGTCGACGGATCCCGTCCGAGCGCGGCCGTCCGCGCCTTGAGGTCCTGGTAGAAGTCCTGCGCATCCTCCAGCGTCTGCTGCGCCGTGAACACCGCCTCGGCGTACCGCGCCGCCAAGCCCTTCCCGTCCTCGGAAGAACCCGCTTGAACGATCAGCGGATGCCCCTGGGGAGACCGCGGCACGTTGAGCGGCCCCCGTACCTGGAAGTGCCGACCGACGTGATCGATGGGCTGCACTCGCTCCTGGACTGCCCACACACCTTCGGCCTTGTCCGCGATCGCCGCGTCGTCCTGCCACGAGTCCCACAGCTGGTACGCGACCTCGAGGAACTCGGCCGCCCGCTCGTACCGCTCCGCATGCGCCGGCTGGTCGGCGAGGTTGAAGTTCCGCGCCGCCTCCGGGCCGGCTGTGGTCACGACGTTCCATCCCGCGCGCCCGCCGCTCACATGGTCGACGCTGGCGAACCGCCGGGCCAGGTTGTACGGCTCGTTGTACGTCGTGGAGGCGGTCGCGATCAGCCCGATCCGCGAGGTCACGGCCGCGATCGCGGTCAGCAGTACGGTCGGCTCCAGCGAACCGGCGGGCCGCCGTCCGACGTTCCCGAACAGCACCGGCGAGTCCGCGAAGAAGATCGAGTCGAACAGCCCGCGCTCGGCCAACCGCGCGAGCTTCTGGTAGTGCTCGACCGAGGTGTTCGCGAACGGGTCGCTCTCCGGGAGCCGCCAGGACGCCTCGTGGTGCCCGGTGCTCATCAGGAACGCGTTCAGGTGCAACTGCCTGCTCATACCGAAACTCCCAAGGCGTCGAGAAGCCGCGAACGCACCGCGGCGAATCCTGGATCGGCCGCACTCCGCGGCGCACTCAGTTCGATGACTTCGGTGGCGACGATCCGGCCGGCGTCGAGGACGATCACCCGGTCGGCCAGCACGATCGCCTCGTCGACGTCGTGCGTCACGAGCAGTACGGCGGGTTGGTGCGCGGCGCACAACTGCCGCAGCAGCGCGTGCATCTTCAACCGGGTCAACGCGTCCAGCGCGCCGAACGGCTCGTCCGCGAGCAACAGCTCGGGCTCACGCACCAGCGACCGCGCCAGTGCGACCCGCTGCTGCTCACCACCGGACAGCTCGTTCGGCCAGGCCTGCTCGCGACCGGCCAGCCCGACCTCCTCCAGACTCTTCCGGCCACGCTCGCCCGCGCCGTTCAGCCCGAGCACCACGTTTTCGAGCACCCTTGCCCATGGCAACAACCGGGAGTCCTGGAAGACCACCGAGACGTTCTCCGGGACCGCCACGTCACCCGATCCGTCGACGTCGAAGTCCAGTCCGGCGAGCGCCCGCAGCAACGTGCTCTTGCCGGAACCGCTCTTACCGAGCAGCGCGACGAACTCACCCGGTTCGATATCGAGGTCCACACCGTCGAGGACAGCGCGGTCGTCGTACCGCCGGACCAGGTCGCGGACCTGGACCGTTCTTACGAGGCTAGCGTTCGACGCCATGACAGCGCCCTCCTCTGGATCAGGCGGACGACCGCGTCGGAGAGCAGGCCCAGGACGCCGTACACGACCAGGCCGACGATGATGATGTCGGTCTGCCCGTACGTGCGGGCCAGCTCCATCATGTAGCCGATGCCGCTGGTGGAGTTGATCTGCTCGACGACGACCAGCGACAGCCACGCGCCGGTGACCGCGAACCGCAGGCCGAGCAGGAACCCGGGCAGCGCGCCCGGGAGGACGACGCGGCGGATGAAGTCCCAGTGCGAGAGCCCGACGGTCTGCGCGAGTTCGACGTACCGGCTGTCGATCGTGCGGAGGCCGTTGTGGGTGTGGATGTAGATCGGCACGAACACCCCGAGCAGGATGGTGACGACCTTCATCGACTCACCGATCCCGAGCCAGAGGATCAGCAAAGGCAGCAACGCCAGTGACGGGATCGCCCGCTTGATCTGGATCGGGCCGTCGAGCACCGCCTCGCCGATCCGGGACAGGCCGGAGATCAGCGCGAGTACGACGCCCGCGACGATACCGAGCGCGAGTCCGATCAGGGCCCGCTGGGCGGACGTCCACAGGTTCGACTGCAGCCGGCCGTCCGCGATCAACTCGGCGGCCGTGCTGACCACCGTCCAGGGCGCGGACAGGATCCGTTGGTCGATCCAACCAGCGGCCGAGCCGACGCTCCAGATCACCAGCAGGAGTACCGGTCCGATCGCGGCACCGAACCTGATCGGCTTCCCCGGCCCGAGCCGGCGACGCCGTACGACGGGACTCGCCGCGGCCCGGGTGCGGAGACCGGGCAGCGTGGTCGCACTCATTTGGCACCTGCCTTGATCGCGTCCGCGGCGACGGTCTGGAACCGCAGGTCGTACAGGTCCTTCGCCTGGATCACCGGGTTGCCGGTCTCCTTGGCGAGCAGCTCGATGGTCTGCTGCTGACGCTGGATGGCGTCGCTCCAGTCGGCCGGGATGTCCGGGTGCCCGGCGTTGTCGACCAGCCACTGCCCGTCGGCCTCGCTGAGGCCCTGGTCCTTCACGTAGTACCCCTCGATCCATTCCTTGGGGTGCTTGTCGATCCAGTCCTGCGCGACCCCCCAGGCCGCGACGTACGCACGGATCGCCGCCGCCTTCCCGGGATCCTCGAGCGACTCGACCGGCCCGTACAGGTGGCCGGCGTCGTCGCGCAGACCGTGGTCGATCGTGGTCGCGCCGTCCTTCCCGTACTTGGCCAGGTACCGCTTGATCTGGACGCCGCCGATCGGAGCGACGTCGACCTGCTTGCCCGCAAGGGCCTGCACGTAGACATCACCGGTGCTCGGGATCTCGACCAGCTTCACGTCCTCCTTGGTCAGCCCTGCCTTCTTCAGCACCTTGAGGATCAGCGCGCCCTGCGCCTGACCGGGGCTGTAGGCGATCTTCTTGCCGCGCAGGTCGCCGAGCGTCTTCACCGACACCCCGGGTGCGATGCCGAGCTTGTAGATCGGGTGCGCGATCGGGTCCTGGCGGAACTTGGAGGCGACGATCTTCACCTTCAGACCGGTCCAGGTCGCGTTGATCGCCGGGATCTCGGCGACCGAGCCGAGGTCGAGTGCGTGCGCCCGGAACGCCTCGGTGGTCTGCGGGCCGCCGCTCAGGTTCGCGAACTGTACGTACTTCGAGACCTTGTCGTACTGGCCCGAGAGCTTCAGCGCGACCTCGGTCGCGGGATCGCCGACGACGATCTTGGCGCCGTCGGGGACCGTGGTCGGGAGCGCGGCGTCGAGCGAGAGCTTGCCGGCACCGTCGTCGGCCTTGGCGCCGCAGCCGGTGACCGCGACGGCGAGGAGGGCGAGGACGGACAGGAGACGTTTACTGGACATGGTGGGCTTTCGCGTAGGCGCCGTCGTGGTAGAGCAGCGGCTCGTGCTCACGGCGTTCGGTGTGGGTGGCGAGGCGGGCGACGACCAGGTAGTGGTCGCCGACCGCGAAACGGTGCTCGACCTGCGCGCGCAGGAAGCTCGGGGCGTCGTCGAGGGCGGGTTCGCCGGTGGCCAGCCTGGACCAGCGGGTCGGTTCGGCGAACCGGTCGATCCCGCTGGTCGCGAACCGGCCCGCGATCGCGTGCTGGTCGGCGGACAGAAAGTTGATCACCAGGCTGGTCGCCGTACTCACGGTCGGCCAGCTGGAGGCACTGGTGGCGATCGCGAACGAGACCAGCGGCGGCAGCAGGCTCACCGACACCAGCGAGGTCGCGGTGAAGCCGACCGGGCCGTGGCCGGCGTCCGCGGTGATCACCACGACGCCGGCGGCGTGGCGACGGAACACGGACTTGTAGACGTCGGCGTCCACGATCCGCTCCTCGGAACGGTCGGGGACCACGGACAGGGCAGGACGGTGCAAGGCGGGAACGGACATGTCTCTCCCTTGGGAAGGAAAGTGCGAGGCGAGAGTTCGCCGGAGAAGATGGGGAAGCGCGTCACCGACAGGTGGCGCTCGCCGTCCGCAGCAGATCGATGACGCGACGGCGGGTGAGGTGTGTCGTCGTCATGTCAGCTATCTTCGCACCATTGTCTATCGGCTAACTAGACAATCTCGTGATCCGGACTCACACGCCGGAGCCGGTGTGCGTTCTACTTACGTGATGACTACGGGGCTTCCACCGTTCCAGGCGTTGGTCGACGAGCACTGGCGGGACGTCGCCCGGCTGGCGCGGGCGATGGCCGGGCAGGACGGCGACGACGTCGCGCAGCGCGCCTGGGAGAAGGCGTACGCAGCGTACCCGGCGCTGAAGTCGGCGAAGAACCTGCGCGGCTGGCTGCTCACCATCACCGCCCGGTGCGCGACCGACGTCCACCGGGCGCGGAAACCGCAGCGCCCACTGGAGGAGGCGCCACCGGTCGCGGTCGACGGCCCGGAGGCCGCCGCCTGGCCGGACCCGGACCTCTGGCGGGCGGTGAACGAACTGCCGGAGCGGCAACGCTTCGCGATCACGCTGAAGTACGTCGGCGACCTGGACCACCACGGTGTGGCCGCCGCTCTGGACACCACGCCCGCCGCGTCGCGCCGACTGGTCAGCGACGCGCTGGCGACCTTGCGCACGAAACTCGGAGTACACGATGACTGATCTCGAGAGTCGGCTGACCCGGCTGACCACCCCTGACCTGAAACCGCCCACGTTCGCCGACGCCGACGTCGCCTACACCCTGCACGACACGCCGATCGGGACGATGCTGCTCGCGGTCGCGCACGGCAAGGTCGTCGCGAGCTCGTTCGGCGACGAGGAGACGATGACCGCCCGGCTCGCCCGCGCGGTGTCCCCGCGGGTACTGCGCCAGCCGCGGCCGCTGGACGACGTACGGCGGCAGCTCGACGAGTACCTGGACGGGCGGCGGCACGCGTTCGAGCTGGACGTGGACCTGGTGCTCGCGTCGCCGTTCCAGCGGCTCGTGCTCGAGGACCTGCCCGAGCACACCAGCTACGGGCGGACCACGACGTACGGTGCCGTTGCCGTCGGCATCGACAAGCCGAAGGCGGCCCGCGCGGTCGGTACGGCGCTGGGCGCGAACCCGGTGTGCGTCGTACTGCCGTGCCACCGAGTGATCGGCGCGAACGGCGCGCTCACCGGATACGCGGGCGGGCTGGACGCGAAACGCTTCTTGCTGAACCTGGAAGCAAAAAGCTGACATTTCCGGAGTCGTCCGGAATGGATCTAGACTCGACCGACAAGGAGCAGATCCCCAGTGTGGAGTGGGGATCTGCTTCTTTACACGTCAGCTAGCTGCGGGGGCGTGGATCTCGAGGATCAGCCGGCGCCGGCCGCCCCAGTCGCGCTTGTAGACCTTGTAGTCGTCGATCCCGGCGGCCGCGCACAGCCGGCCGTAGCTGATCTCGTCGTGGATGAAGTGCACGCTGCTGCGGTTGTCGTCGTGCTCGGTGGTGACGATCCGGTGCTCCGGCCCCTGGCGCATCCCGTTGGCGATCTCACCCGCGGTCGCCGGCCCCCACACCGGCCCCTCGATGATCGCGATCCCGCCCGGCTTCAGCACCCGGGAGATCTCGCAGATCGTGGAGATCTGCTCATCCTCGGCGAACAGCTCATGGAACGCCGTCCACAAGCAGATCACCGCGTCGAACGAGTCCCACCTGTACGGCAGGTCCGTCATCGACCCGATCGCCCAGTCGATCGCGAGCTCCTCCTCGGCAGCCTGCGCCCGCCCGGCCTCGAGCAGGTTCGGCGAGATGTCCAGCGCGCGAACCACCTTCCCGGCGCGTCGCAGCGGCAGCGAGATCCGCCCGTACCCACAACACAGGTCCAGCACGGTCTCCCGCCCGACCAGCAGCTCCTCGACCGCCTTGACGATCACCGCGTCCCGCTCAGGCGACGTACGCGCGGCCAACCCATCGGCCCCTAGTTCCGCGTACTCGGCCCGGCTACGCAGTGCGGAGTTCAGCATGAGCGCCAGTATCCCGTTCCGCCCGGGTCAGTTGTCCAGCGCCCATCAGTAAGACGAAGGTTCTACGGCCCGCGGTGCTCCGCCCGGCTCCTCCGTCGCCGCGCTACGCCCCGCTCCCACCCACCCCGGGCTCAGCCTCCGTACTACGGGCGGCCGCGCAAACCCGGCGGCACCCGCCGCACAGCTCGACCACTCACCTCACGAGCGGCCAGCCGAACCACCTTGACGACCACGCACGCCGGACGCAGGCCGCGGCGGACGGCGTACTTGGGGGACGCGTTCAGGTCAGATGTTTCTCGCCACGTAATGTCGAACCTTCGGCTCGGCGCGCACACTTGGTGCGGGGAGGAGCCGAGATGACGACGTACGACGATCTGAGCGCGCTTTTCATCAACTGCACGTTGAAGCGGTCCCCGGAGCGTAGCAATACCGAGGGGTTGGTGGAGGTGAGCCGGCGGATCATGGACAAGCAGGGGGTCGCGACCGAGGTGGTGCGGGCCGTGGACCATGACATCGCGACCGGGGTCTGGCCGGATATGACCGAGCATGGGTGGGCGAGCGACGCCTGGCCTGCGATTCAGGCGAAGGTGATGGCGGCCGACATCCTGGTGATCGCGGGACCGATCTGGCTCGGTGACAACAGTTCGGTGACCAAGCGGGTGATCGAGCGCCTGTACGGCAACTCGTCGATCCTCAACGAGCACGGGCAGTACGCGTACTACGGGCGTGTCGGCGGCTGTCTGATCACCGGGAACGAGGACGGGGTGAAGCATTGCGCGATGAACGTCCTCTACTCGCTGCAGCACCTCGGGTACACGATCCCGCCGCAGGCCGATGCCGGGTGGATCGGTGCGGCCGGGCCGGGACCGTCGTACCTGGATGAGGGATCCGGCGGACCGGAGAACGACTTCACGAACCGGAACACCACGTTCATGACCTGGAACTTGTTGCACCTGGCAAGGATGCTCAAGGACGCCGGCGGCCTCCCGGCGCACGGCAACCAGCGGTCCGAGTGGGACGCCGGCTGCCGCTTCGACTTCGAGAACCCCGAGTACCGCTAGGCGACCGGCCGCCGGATCCGGCCGAGCAGGACGGCGGCGAGCATCGAGACGAGGATCGAGGTGTACGTCGCGCCGAGCCAGCCCGGGACCGGGTGGTGGTTGAAGAGGGCCTGCTGGATCTTGGTCCAGAACGGGGACCATCCGGCTACGGTGCCCGGGTTCACCAGCTGGTAGGCGATGAAGCCGATCAGCCAGGCGACGGCGGGTTGCCAGCGGAACTTCGCCGTACTCGAGACATCCCACTTCATCTTGCTCACCAGGAAGAAGTCGGCGATCGCGACCGCGAACAACGGAATGAAGACCGACCCAATCAGGTAGAGGAACTGGGTGTAGTTGCCTAGGTCGATGAACATCGCGATGCCGGTGGCAACGGCTCCGATGGCGACCGAGATCCAGCGGCGGTCGATGTGCCCGATCAGGTTGTGCAGGGACATGGTCGTCGAGTAGACGTTCGCGTAGGCCTCGTCGACCTCGTCCACCAGCAGGACGAAGAGCGCGATCGCGCCGGCCGGCAGGGTGACGAGGGCGGTGATCACGTTGTCCGTGTTCGTCTGCAGGGTCGCCACCGCGAACACGCCGAGCGCGTAGTAGATGATCGCGGCCAGGCCGTAGCCGAGCGCGGAGCTGCTGAACGCCGCCTTGTTCGTACGCGAGTGCCGGGTGTAGTCGGCGGCCAGCGGGGCGAACGACACCACGCCGGCTGCGGCCAGGTCGACCGCGGGCCAGAAGCCGTACACGTTGTCCTGCGGCAGAGCGTGCACCGGCCTGGTGAGTACCTGGACGAAGAGGTACGCCGAGGCGAGCAGCACCAGCCAGACCATGAACTTCCGCAGCAGCTTCACGCTGCCGAGCGGGCGAACGGCCATCGAGGTGGCGACCAACCCGGCCAGCAGGACGAACAGCCAGCGCCATTTCGGACCTGTCACCGCGACCGCGGCCTGCGAGATCACGATGATCTCCATCGTCGCCCAGCCGATGTTCTGCGCGATGTTCAGTACGGTCGGTGCCATCGATCCGCGCCGTCCGAAGATGCCCCGGAGTGCGGCCATCGCGGGCGCGCCGGTGTGCGAGCCGAACACGGCCGAGCCGCCGAGTACGAGAGCGCCGAGCCCGCAGCCCACGACGATCGCGAGCAGCCCCTGGGCCAATGACCCGGTGTACGCCGCCACCAGTGCACCGGTGACCGGTCCGAACAGCGAGATCCCGAGGTTCGCCCAGAGGGTGAACTGCGGGAAGAACCCGAGCGTGCGCGGCGCGTCGGTGGTCAGGACCAGCGGCGCCTCGATCGTGCCGGCAGGACGAACAGTCGTATCGGTCATGAGTGACCCCACTCCCTACGCCGGCATTACCCGGTCAGGTTCAGGCGGTCGGCGACCCAGCTGTCGCCCTCTCAGCCCGCGCTTCTCGGTGCGAGCTCCCGCATAAGGTTTGTGCCGCTGAGTTTAACTCGTCAGCTACCTGAGGGAAGAGCGGCCGCTCGTTCTATGAGAGCGGCCAGCTCCGGGCCGTTCGTCACGACCGGCATGTGGGCGCCGGTGTCCAGCGTGCGGGCCTCGCCGTGGCTGAGCTCAGCGAGCCGGTCGACCCACTCCGCGGTGGAGAGCAGGTCATGCCTGCCACGGACGACCAGTACGGGCGCCTTGACCCGGGAGATGACCTCCGCCAGGTCGTGGTGGCGGGCCGCCTCGGCAGCTCTCGCGATCGACGGCAGCGTCGTACGGGCGTACTGCGGGGTCACCGTACGGATGAGCTTGGGCGAGTCGGGTACGGCGGAGCCCAGCCAGCGGACGGCCCGGTCGACCCAGCTGGACATCCGGGCGTCACCGGCCGGGGCGATCAGCACCACGGCGTGCATCAGTTCCGGGTAGCGGACCGCGGTCTCGACGACGATCTGGCAGCTGGCCGAGTGACCGACCAGGACCGCCCGCTCGCGGATCTTGTCCGCCAGCGCGACCGCGAGCGCCCGCGGGTGCAGGTCCTCCCGCGAGCCCGCCGGTTCGCCGTACCCGGGAAGTGTGACCACGTGGTACGGCGTGGTGAGGTGTTCGACTGTCCGCGCGTACGACTCGGGGCCGAGGCCCAGACCGGGGACGAGGACGACGGGTGCGCTCACTCCCAGGGAGCCTTGGCCGGCGGCGCCTTGACGACCGGGTTCGGTAGGTCGGGGCGCAGTTCGCGGTACCCGAGGAAGAACCCGACGGCGAGGAGCAGCAGCCCGAAGCCGCCCCAGCCGTACGCCGCGGGCAGCCGGTGGACCGCGCCGTCGTTCCCGCCGAGGCCGGTGGACAGCACGATGATCAGCCAGACCAGGATCGGGATCGCGGACACCGCGACGGCCAGCAGACCGACCAGCTCGGGCGGCTTCGGGTTGATGCCGGTCTTCCGGCGGGCGAGCAGGTCGCGGACCCACATCACCAGCCCGGCGACACCGACGACCACGAGCAGCAGCTGGCCGATCGCGTCCAGTACGTCGGTGCGGAGCGGGTGGTTGAGCGGTGAGCCCGGCGCCTGGGAGATCTCGCGGAGCGCGACGCGTTGGACCGTCAGGACGAGCAGGCCGTAGATCGCGGCGATGAAGGCCGCCAGCCCGAGTACGCGGGAGACGCGGGGATCGCCCGTCGCGCCGGCCCGCCCGTACGTCGGGAGCTCGTGCGGCTGCGGGTTCGCCGGCTGGCCGTACGGAGCGCCGGGGCGGTAGACCGGAGGCTGCACGTACGCCGGGTTGGTCTGCTGCTCCGGTTGCTGACCGCCGTACGGCTGAGGTTGTGCGTACGGGAACTGCTCTTGCGGCGGCTGGTGACCAGGGCCGTAAGAGCCATCGCCGTACGGCGTAGGCGGAGCGTACTGGTGCTCCTCAGCGGGCGGTTGCTGCTTGTCGGGCCCGTGGTCCCGGCCGTACGTCGGGAAGTCCTGTGACGACATCGGCTGCTCCTCCCGTCCGTACCCAGTGTCTCAGGTGGCCCTGACCGTCGGCCAGGCGTTCGGCAGGCAGCCGGCCAGGCCCTTCGTCTGCTGCATCATCACCGGCGCGGGGGTCTTCGGGGTGGTGCACGTCGAGTGCCCGTGGCCGAGCGCGTGCCCGACCTCGTGGTTCACCAGGTAGCTGCGGTACAGCTCGATGTTGCCGTTGTACGCCGGGATCGCGTAGATCCAGCGCTTCGCGTTCAGTACGACGCGGTCCTCGACCCGGCAGGACACCTCGCCGCCGGTGTCGAGCGGGAGGCAGAGCTTGTCGGTCAGCGACGGCGTCGCCAGGATGATCCGCAGGTCGGCGTCCGGCTTGTCGGTACGCTCGAAGCTCACCGGGTGCAGCGCCTGCCAGCCGCGCGGATCCGTCAGCGTCTTGTGGATCTTCGCCGCGACCTCGGCGCCGTTCACCGTGACACCCTGCTCGATCTCGACCCGGTAGGTGAGCTTGTCGCGGACGCCGTTCGCCTTGCTGACGCCCGGCACGACGGCGAGCTTGCCGCTGGACACGAAGACCTTCGGCTTCTTCGTCAACGAAGGCGCCGGCCGCAACGGCGTCGTGAACTTCTGCGTCGGCGTAGGCACCGGCGTAGGCGTCACCGAGACGACCTGCTCCTCGTCCGCCACATCGTTGACCCCCGCAACAGCCTGCGCCGCGAGGCTGCTGCGGTGGGTTATGTCCGGATGCGCCACCACGACAGTCGCCAGCACCGCCAAGGCGGTCACCACCAGCCATTGCCCTCGATAGGACTTCCGTCGACTGTGCTGGCCGCGCCGCCGGGAGCTCATGACAGTCGACCCTACCGATTGCTGCGGAGGCATGAAAGTCGCGTTGTGTTAAGCCGTTCGGGTGCGGAGGAACTTTCCGAAGTGGGGGACGGTGAAGGCGACGATGCCGCGTTCGGCGGAGAAGACGAGGCCTTTTTTGATCAGGCCGTCGCGGGCCGGGGAGAGGGACTGGGGTTTGCGGTTGAGGGTGGAGGCGACCTCGGAGGTGGGGACCGAGCCGTCGTCGACGCCGATGCCGAGCTCGGCCATCGCGCGCATGTACTCGCGTTCGGCGGGCGTGGCGCGTTCGTAGCGGGAGCCGAAGAAGCCGACGGTCAGTTCGGCCGAGGCCTCGGGGGCGGCGACGGCGACGTCCTTGATCGTGATCGGGGAGGTCGGCGCGTGGTCCCAGGTGGAGTGCGCGAACGCCTGCACGAAGTACGGGTAGCCGTCGGTCTGCGCGTACAGCTCGTCCAGGGCCTCCTCGTCGTACTGCACGCCCTCGCTCTCCGCCGGGATCATCAGCGCGCGGTCGCACGCGTCCCGGGCCAGGCGGTCGACGCGGATGTAGCGAAACAGGCGCTCGGAGTACGACTTGCTGGCGGACAGTACGGCGGGCAGGTGCGGCAGCCCCGCTCCGACGACGACCAGCGGGGCGCTCTGCTGGGAGATCTCGTGGCAGGCGGCGCACAGCGCGGACAGGTCGTCCGTGCTGATGTCCTGCATCTCGTCGATGAACAGCCCGACCCCGACGGTCAGGTCGCCGGCCAGGTCGGCCGCGTCGGCGAACAGCTCGATCAGGTCCATCTCCAGGTCACCGGAGTCGGCCCGGCCCTTCGCCGCGGCCACGTCGACCGGCGGATGCCAGCGGATCCCCTTCCGGTCGTCGGCCGCCGTACGCAGCGCGAAGGCCTTGAGTACGGCGCTGAACTGGTCGACCTTCTCGTCGTCGCGGTGCCGGTGGCCGAGCTCGCGCATCGCGGTGTGCAGCGCCTGCGCGATCGGCAACCGGATGCTCTGGTCCGGCCGGGCCTCGATCTTCCCGGTGCCCCAGGCGCGCTTGATTGCCTGGGAGCGGAGGGTGTTGAGGAGGACCGTCTTGCCCACGCCCCGGAGTCCGCTGAGCACGAGGCTCCGCTCCGGTCTGCCTGCCGCGACCCGTTCGAGCACCACCTCGAACTGCCGCACCTCGGTGTCGCGTCCGGCCAGCTCAGGCGGCCGCTGACCGGCGCCGGGCGCATAGGGATTCCGGATCGGATCCATGCTTTCACTGTATGAGGCCGTCTAGCGTTTTCCGTAGATTGACCGATCAACGACGAGAGCGTGTCGCTCCGGCTTTCTACGACTTTCTAGTGAAATGAGTAGACATCGATAGACACCCCCAGCGACCGCAAGACCACTAGGGTTCCGCCCATGGTGGAGTGGGCTCCGCAGGCAGGGGCGTTGTACGAGCGGGTGCACCAGCAGTACGTCGGCGGTGCGCGCAAGCTCGAGGCGCTGATCAACGAGCTGATCGGCGAAGAGGAAGGCATCAACTACCTGAGCGCGACGGCCCGGGCGAAGGACCCGGAGTCGTTCCTCGTGAAGGCGTCGAAGCCGCACCCGGACGACCCCGCGCGGCCGAAGTACGACGACCCGCTGAACCAGATCACCGACCTGGTCGCGGCCCGGGTGATCACGTTCCTGGTGGAGGCAGTGGACCGGGTGTGCGAGGTGATCGAGGAAGAGTTCGAGATCGTCGAGCACACCGACATGGGCGCGCACACCCGGGCGCAGGGCGTCTTCGGGTACGCCAGCAAGCACTACCTGGTCCGGCTGAACGAGCACCGCCGGGAGCTTCCGGAGTACGCCGTACTGAAGAACCTGGTGATGGAGATCCAGGTCCGTACGGCGGTTCAGCACGCGTGGGCGGAGTTCGAGCACGACATCCGGTACAAGCTGGACATCCCGCCGAACCGGAAGCCCGAGTTCGACCGGCGGTTCCTGCTGGCGGCGGCGTTGATGGAGCTGGCCGACAACGAGTTCACCGAGATCGACCGGCTGTACCGCGAGCTGGCCGCGACCGCGTCGGACAAGGCCCCGGTGGACCTCACGAGCGCGACGCTGACGACGTACCTGAACCGCCGCTACCCGGACGCGCCGCATGCGAAGACCACGCACTACGCCTGGATCCTCGGCATCCTGCACCGCCTCGGCGTGACCACCGAGGAACAGCTCACCGACCTACTCACAGGCATCGACAGCGAAGCAGTCCAGGCCGCCATGACCCACCGCGCCCCGGCCGGCACCGTACGCCGCCTCGACGACGACCTCCTGGCCGCCAAGGGACCCGCCTACCTGGACTTGTTCCCGGAAGAAGAACGCCGCCAGAAGATCTTGAAAGGCCGTCTGAAGGCCCTCACCCGCGCAGGCATCACTGCACGGTGACCAGAGCTTGTCACCTGGCCCGATAGGGCGATACTGAGCTCAAGGGGACACACGCGCGGCGGTCTCGCCACGTGGGGGGAGTACAGAGATGGATCCGTCGTCTTCAGACACGAGTGCTTCGGTCAAGATCATCGCGTTCACCTTCCTCGCGCTGGTCATCTCGCTGCCGCTGATCGGCTACATCGTGCTGGTCTGGCTTCCACTCCGGGTGAACGCGGGCGCGACCAGATTCACCGGGAAGTACGGGGGGTGGCACCTGGTCCACGTCACCGGGAGAGTGCTCGCTTCGCGGCGGCACACCCAAACGACGACCACAACCGAGTACGGCGGCTATTCGGGCGTTGTTGGGACGTCAACGACCAGGACCGATGTCTACGACCAGCTTGCGCTGCAGCTGGCGGACGGCCGGCAGGCCAACGTGGAGGTGGTCAACTTCAACGTCAGCGCCTGGCCCGGGCAGGTGGTGAGCTTCTGGACCGCGCACAAGGGTCACAAGCGGTTCACGTTCGCGGTGCTCAACCACTCCACCAACCAGCAGAACGTGAACGACCAGCAGGTCTTCAGGATCATGCTCTCGCAGCCGCTCCAGATCATCTTCGTGCTGTATCTGGTCGGGCTCGTGCTACCGATCGCGTTCCTGTCCGTGTTCGGCGGAGCCGGGGTGCCGTTCCTGCTCTGGCTGCTCCTGCTGATCCTGTTCGTCATCGGCCAACGCCGGGTACGACGCAAGTTCGACAAGAAGGGCATCGCGACCCTCTGGCAACGCAGCTACGCCGAAGCCCAACCACTACTGAACCACTAGGCGTTGCGAGTTGTGGCCAGGCTCTTGGCGACCGACTCCGCCGTACGCCGGGCCCAACGGCCCGTGCTGATCAGTCCGAGCAGCAGCACGAGGACGCCGCAGCCCGCGATGATGAACCAGCAGAGTTGGGCGGCGTTCACGAAGCCCTTCTCGAAGGGGCCCACCAGGCGGGCGGTCAGGACTGTGCCGGCGACGGCGACGCCCAGGGAGGCGCCTACCTGGCGGCTGGTTGAGGCTATGGCTGCGGCGACGCCAGCCTGGGCGCGGGGCATTCCGGAGACGGCTGCGTTGGTAATAGGTGCGTTCAACATGCCAAAACCGAGCCCGAAGACCAGGTAGGCCACAAGCAAATGCAGTGTGGCCGTGGTTGTGCTCAGCTGCGACAGGATCAGCCCGGAGATCGTCAGCATCGTCCCGGCGACCACCAGCGGTACGCGCGGACCACGGTGACCCACCAGCCACCCGGAGATCGGTGCGAACACCACGGTCATCGCCGCCATCGGCAACGTCAGCAGACCGGCGTGCAGGGCGGTAAACCCGCGCACGGACTGCAGATAGAGCGAGTTCAGGAACAAGAACCCGGACAGCGCCGAGAACCCGCACACCGCGATCAGCGTGGCCCCAGAGAACGGCGCGCTCCGGAAGAACCGCGGATCCAGCAGCGGCTCCTCCCGGCGACCCTCGTAGTACACGAGCGACACCAACGCCGTCACGCACACCACGAAGCACCCGATGATCAGCGGCGACCCCCACCCGGCCGACCGCCCCTCGATGATCCCGTACGTCAGCCCGCCGAGCAGCAGTACGACGAGCACCTGCCCGACCGGGTCGATCCGCCGCGGCACGGCGGCCCGTGACTCCGGGACGAAGAACGCCGTCATGAGTACGGCGGCCACCGCGACCGGCACGTTGATCCAGAAGATGAACCGCCAGCCGACCGCGTCCACCAGGGTCCCGCCGACGACCGGCCCGACCGCCATGCTCAGCCCGACCACGCCGCCCCAGATCCCGATCGCCTGGGCGCGCTCCCGCGGGTCGGTGAACGTGTTCGTGATGATCGACATCGCCACCGGGTTCAGCATCGACCCGCCGACCGCCTGCAGCACCCGGAACAGGATCAGCAGGTCGATCGTCGGCGCCACTCCGCACAGCAACGACCCGATCCCGAACAGCACCAGCCCCGCCTGGAACGTCCGCCGCCGCCCGACCCGGTCGGCGGTCGACCCGGACACCATCAGCAGACTGGCGAGCACGAGCGTGTACGCGTCGATCGTCCACTGCAGCTTCGCCACCGACGCCCCGAACTCGGCCCGGATCGACGGCAACGCCAGGTTCACGATCGTCGAGTCCAGCCCGACGATGAACAGACTGGAACAACAGATCGCCAGCACCAGCAGCCGCCGCCCGCGACTGGTCTCGTTGTTCATCGTCCACGAATGTACAACGTTGAACGACTTGACCGGCCACGGGCGGCGGATCGTCTCAGCGGACGCCGAAAATCGACTCGATCGTCTGGTCGACGGTGTTCCCGTTCAGGTCGGTCGCCTGGACGTGCACCGACACCGAGGTCGCGCCGCGCGGCGGCACGAGCAGCGCCTGGTACGTCGTCCGCAGGTTCGCGCCGGCCACCGGCCGCCAGCTCTTGCCACCGTCATAGCTCGCGGTGACCTTGACCGACTTGAACGCTGCGGTCTGCGACTTCGCCGTGCGTTCGTAGTACGGCTCGAGCTGCAGCGGAACCACACCGTGCCCGACCTTGTTCGTCGAGTCCGTCGGCGCCGAGTACCGCAGGTAGAGGAGTTGCTGCGGCGCGCAGGCCAGCTTCGCGGCCGGTTCCGCCCAAGCCTGGTAGCACGTGGTGTTGCCGGTGTCCGGAGTACCGACGTGCTGCGAGCCGAACGTCCACTCCGAGTGCACCTTTGCGCTGTACTTGTAGAGGTCGTAGCCGGCCATCGCCCCGGACGTCAGGTCGGTGTCGAGGACCAGCTTGTACCGTCCCTCGGCGGCGGGCAGTGTGAAGGCCGGGAAGGCACCGTGGTACGTCGTGCCGGGGATCTCCCGATCGCCCGAGTACAACGTGGCGCGGGCCCCGATCACGCCGAACGACGGCACCACGAGCGGGTCCGGATTCGCGTACTGCGGCACGAGGACCAGCCGGTCGCCGTCCCGGCAGGCACTGCAGAATCCCATGTGGGTGAGGTTCGTCGCGGACGGCGGGACATCGGACGGCCCGATACCGCGCGGGGCACCGAGCCAGCGCTCGTCCGGCATCCGGCCGGGCCGCAGGATGGTGCGGCGTTCCTCGACCGAGACCAGGTTCGCGTCGACGCCCACGGACCGGATCCACTGCACACCCGGTGTGATCGGACCGAACAGCTCCTCCCGAGTCTGCGGGTACTTGTTGAGGTAGTTCGGCCAGCTGAACAAGGACTGGGCCGCGTCCGCGACCCGGCGCTGGCCGACGTCCTCCTTGCCGCCGTACACACCGGGCTGCCACTCCGGGGTGTAACTGGTACGGATTCGCGCCATGTCGCGGTCGCGCACCCGGAGCGCCAGCGACTGCGGGTAGTTGTCCAGGGTCTCGGACACGTGGCGAACCACCGGCGAATCCGGCACACCGACCAGCGTGACGGTGACACGGCCCTTGGCCAGCAAGGCCCGCAGCTCGGCCCCTTCGGTGCCGTCGACACCCGCGACCGGCAGGGCATCGGTCTCGAGCCGGCCCGGGTAGAGATCGCACGAACCGGACTCCTGGAGTACGCCGATCGCGCCGGCCGCCTTCAGTTTCGCGACATCGTCGCCCGAGAGCACGCACTCGGTGCCGCCGTGACCCCACGTGAAGGACATCAGGACGAGCTTGCCGCGGACCTTGGCCAGTTCCTCCGGCTCGATCGACCACCCGACGTCGACCAGCGGCAGCTTCTTCCAGGTTCCGTCGAGGTGCGGACCGGCGGCGTTGTAGGGATAGCTCGGCAGCAGGGCGAGGCCGCGGCCGTTGGCGGAGTCGACCGTGAGCCGGAGTTGCGGCTGACCTCGGGTCGACTCGAGGTTGACGGTGTACTTCCCGTCGGTGACCGGCTTGTTCGGGGCGGCCAGGAAGTCACCGTCGCCGAACCAGGTGAAGTTCTCCACCAGAATGAGGCCGTTGCTGCCGTCCGCACTGTCGCGCCGCTCGGTCAACCCACCGGAGATCGGATGGCTGGGCGTGTCCGTGGTCACGCTGAGCGGAACGGCGTCCTTGTCGTCGAAGCTGAGCTGGGCCGGCCCGGACACGGTCACATCGGGCTCGGAGAACACCACCCGCTCGGCACGCTGGGACGGATGGAGCCGGTCGTGCGCGACGCGGATCCACCAGCGGCCCGGCGGCAGGTCGAGCGTGATCGTGGCGGTCATCCGGTCCGGCGACATCGCGGCGTACGTGTCGATCCTCGGCACCGTCGAGTCCTCCACGTCGAACGCGGACACGTTCGCACCGGAGTACATCGGCGCCGACGACTTCACGGTCACCTGGACGGGGAAGGTCTGGCGGGACTTCCGCAGCGCGAGCGCCATACGCACCTGCACGCCGTCCGCGGTCGCCACGACCGCTCCGGAGGAGAACCCGGCCGCGAGCTGCGCGGCATGCACCGTGACGTCCACGCTCGCGGTCCCATGCGCCGGTACGACAACCTGACCGGGCACGGACACCGCGGCACTCGTATCGGTGCCACTGGTAGTCCGGAGCGAGCCGGTCAGGCTCAAGGTCACGTCCGACGCGCCGTCGTTGCGATAGGTGACCGGCCGGACCACATCGCCCTGCTCGGTGTCCAGAATGCGCCCGTAGTCGATGCCCGCGGTCACACCGACCACCTGTTGGGTGACCGCGCGAGCCACATCGACCCGGCCGGCGCCCTGCTGGAAGACGGAGTAGTGGTCATCCTTGCTGGTGCTCATCAGGGCGGCCTTGAGCTGGAGGCCCGACCAGTCCGGGTGTTCCTGCGCCAGGATCGCCGCGGCACCAGCGACGTGCGGCGTCGCCATCGACGTACCGGACGCGGAGGTGTAGTTGTCGTCGACCGGGTCGCCCATCGACGTGCCGGCGGCCCGGGCGGCGACGATGGCTGATCCAGGACCCGCGATGTCCGGCTTGCTCACCCGGTCCGGGTACAGCAGCGGTCCACGGCTGGAGTAGTAGGCCAGCTGGTCACTCTTGTCGACCGAAGCCACGGTCAGGGCGTCCTTCGCGACCCCAGGGCTACCGACGGTGGAATCGCCGTACTGGCCGTTGTTTCCGGCCGCGATGACGAACAGGGCGCCGGTGGACTCCGTCAGCCGGTTCACGGCGAGTGAACCGGGGTCCTGCGACTCGTCACCGTAGGGGTCGCCACCGAGACTGAGGTTGATCACCTTCGCGCCCTGCGCGGCCGCCCACTCCATTCCGGCGATCACGTCGGACTCCTCACCGGTCCCGGTGTGGTCGAGCACCTTGCCGACCAGCAGGTCCACGTCGGGCGCGACACCTTTGTACCTGCCTCCGGACGCGGCACCGGATCCGGTGATGATCGAGGCGACGTGGGTGCCGTGGCCGAAGCCGTCGGTGATGTCGGCGTCCGGGGTGAAGTTCCGCGACTCGGTCACCCGGCCCTTGAGGTCGGGGTGGTTCGGATCGATGCCGGTGTCCAGCACCGCGACCTTCACTCCCTTGCCGGTGTACCCGGCGGCCCAGGCCTGTGGTGCGCCGATCATCGGCACACTCTGGTCCAGCGTGGCCTTCACCTTCCGATCGAGCCACACCTTCGCGATGCCCTGCCCGAAGGTCCTGGCGGCGGCCTTGCCCGGCCTGGGCGCCGTACCGCCGGTGATCGAGGCCCAGAACGCACCGGCCCGCGACTTCGGTACGTCGGCCGCCGTGGCGTGCAAACTGTCGAGCTGCACGGTCGGCGTGACCCCCGGGACCGCGTCAGCTTGGTGCCGTAGCTTCGCGGCCGGGACCGCGGAGGTCATCTGGGTGATCAACGGCAACTGCTTGGTCGCGTTGTCGGCGTAGCCATTGGCGACCAGGTAGTTGAGGTCGAACAGGGTCTGGTCGAGCACTCCCGACGCGATCAGCGGTCCAGCGTCCTCGGGGACGGCTACCCGGTGACCGTTGAGTTCACTCAGCCGGATCACGGGACGGTAGCCGTTCGGGCGCACGACCGGCTCCATCGACACCTGGGTGCCGTCCGGATCGGGGATCAGGGTGATCTTGTCGCCGGTCACGAGGGTGACGGTGGTCGGGGCGGTGACCTGCGGCAGACCGGGGTCGGCGGTGCTCCGGGAAGCCGGCGGCGCAGCGGGCTGCGGGGACGCAGCGTGGGCGTCGGCCGCGGACAGCAAACCGGCGACCAATGCGGTTCCGAGCAGGACAGACAGAGCTGGGCGGGACATGGCGGCTCCTGAGCTACAGGCGGATACCTGGAGCGTCACCGAGCCTCGCCAGCGCTGTAAAGCCATCCGGAGGACCGGACTAGGCCATTGACTGAGATCGGCCATAGCCTGTGCGAGTGCTGGAAGGCCTGGGGATCGACGCCACGCAAGAGCAGCTCTACGAGCACGTACTGACGCATCCGGGCTTAACGGCGGTAGAGCTGGTCCACGCCCATCCGGACACACCCGTCGTGGACACCCTCGCCGATCTCGTGGCCAGACACTTCCTCCGCGTAACCGACGGGCGGTACACAGCCGTGCCACCTGAGCTCGCACTGCAGGGAATGCTCGACACACGTCAGCTGGAGCTGGATCGGGCAGCGGCCAGAGTGCAGCAGCTGGAGCGGTTGCACCGGGCAACCCCGGATCCGCTCCGGCAGGCACCGGTGGAGGTCGTCCCCGGGGACCAGGCGCCTGCCTATGGCCTCGCCCTGCACAGTGCCACTCGCTCCGAGATCCGCGCCTTCGAGACACCGCCGTACGGCAAGCGACTGGTGCCGGCGGACACCAAGCCGGTCACGGCAGCCATCCACCGCGGTGTCCGACACCGGATCGTCTACAGCCGGGACGCCGTGGACGAGCAGGGACTGGACATGCTGCGTGAGACGCTGACGGTCGGCGAACAGGCTCGGGTGGTCGGCGACGTACCGGTCCGGCTCGCGATCTACGACGACAAGGTGGCGACCATGCCGGCGGTCACCGGACGCCCGGTGACCGAAGGGCTGCTGGTCATCCGGCCGAGCTCGCTGCTGGACGGCCTGATCGCACTCTTCGAGCGAGTGTGGGCGAGCGCTCCACCACTGACCCTGGACACCGCACCCCGCGGCGACCAACTGGACCCCGACGACGACCGCACATTGATCGCTCTGCTCGCCGCCGGGATGGGCGACCAGGCCATCGCCCGCCAGCTGGGAATCAGCCTGCGGACGGTCGGCCGGCGAGTTCAACGAGTGCAGAGCACACTGAATGCAGCGACCCGGTTCCAGGCCGGTCTGGCCCTCGGACTGAGCCGCTCGGACAACTGAGGCGAGCCCGGTGACCACTGGCTGAAAAGGGTTTGACGGGTTGTCGGCGGCGGCACCTAGGCTTGATCTATTCGCCTGGTCAGGCCCCTCTTTCTCAACCCTTCTATGCCTCATTGCGAGACGTCATGTCGTTGCGCCTCATTCCGTTCGCCGATCCGGGTGTGCCCGACACCCGGTCCGGCCTCCGACTCATTCTCTGGCTGGAGCACCAGCAGTTCCGTGGGCAGTTGCTCGCGGTGTTCTGGGGGCTGGTGTACTTCGGCGGGATCGCCGCCGCTCCGGTCGCGGTCGGGCTCGCCGTACAGGCGGCCATCGACCTGTCGTGGCCCAAGCTGATCCTGTCCGGCGGGCTGCTGCTCGCCTTCGGTGCGGCCAAGGCCGCTGCCGACTCGTTCTTCCACCGGGCCGTCGTGACCAACTGGATCAGTACGGCGGCCCGGCTCCAGCAGCTGCTGTTCCGCAAGGCCGCGGAGCTCGGCTCGCTGCTCACCCGGCGGATCGCCGCCGGCGAGGTCGTGCAGGTGAGCAGCGGCGACGTCGAGAAGATCGGCTGGTTCGTCGAGGTGCTCGGCCGGTTCGTGGCCGCGCTGCTGACCTGCTTCGCGGTCGTGATCGGCCTGCTGCTGTACGAACCCCGGCTCGGGCTGGTGGTCGCCGTCGCCGTCCCGGTGCTGGCGTTCTCGATCGTCCCGCTGATGGGTCCCGCGGAGCGCCGCGCGGACGAGCAGCGGGCCAAGGGCGGCCGGGCGACCGAGCTCGCCGCCGACACCGTCGCCGGGCTGCGCGTGCTGCGCGGCATCGGCGGTGAGCAGCTGTTCCTGGAGCGGTACCGCGCGGCCTCGCAGGAGTACCGCACGAGCGCGGTGCGGAGCGCCCGGATGTGGTCGCTGATCGCCGCGCTGCAGGTGCTGTTCTTCGGGCTGTTCCTGGTCGTCGTGGTGTGGATGGGCGTCCGGCTGGTGCTGTCCGGTCACATCTCGGTCGGCGAGCTGGTCACGACGTACGGCTTCATCACGTTCATGCTGGTGCCGCTGCACACGTTCGAGGAGACCGCGAGCGCGTTCATCTTCTCGAAGGTGTCGGCCCGCCGGGCGGCGCGAGTGCTGTCGCTGCAGCGGACCGACGAGACAAAGGCCACAGCCGAGGCGCAGCTGCCGGCGGGTGACCTGCTCGACCCAGTCACTGGGCTGCATGTCCCGGCGGGAAGCTTCACCGCGGTCGTCAGCGGCGACCCGGACGCCGGCGGTCTGCTGGCCGACCGGCTGGGCGGTCACAGCCCGACGGCGACCGACGAGGCCTCCGTGCAGCTCGACGGTGTCGCGCTGGACGACCTCCCGCTGGACTCGGCGCGCACGGTCGTGCTGGTGCAGGACAAGGACCCGGTGCTGTTGTCGGGGACGGTGCGCGACCTGTTCGACGTGCCGGCCAGTGGTGCGGTCTCCGCGGAGACGGCGCTGGACGCGGCGCAGTGCGAGGACATCCTCGACGTACTGCGGCAGTCGCTGCCGGCCGGCGAGTCCGACGCGATGAACGCCGTACTGACCGAGCGGGGCAGGTCCCTGTCCGGCGGTCAGCGGCAGCGGGTGGCACTGGCGCGGTCGCTGTACGTCGA
The DNA here is from genome assembly GCF_042730855.1 of Kribbella sp. NPDC059898. Taxonomy (NCBI): domain Bacteria; kingdom Bacillati; phylum Actinomycetota; class Actinomycetes; order Propionibacteriales; family Kribbellaceae; genus Kribbella; species Kribbella sp. NPDC059898. The sequence goes on along the minus strand of NZ_JBHWKR010000001.1, from coordinate 532,893 downwards.
CCCGCAGGTGCTGGTGCTCGACGAGCCGACCAGTGCGGTCGACGCGCACACCGAGGCCCGGATCGCCGACGGCCTGCAGCTGCTGCGCCGTGGCCGGACCACGGTGGTGTTCACGTCGAGCCCGCTGATGCTGGACCGCGCGGAGCGGGTGGTGTTCGTGCCGGACGGCCAGGTGGCCGCGGTCGGTACGCACCACGAGCTCCTGCACAGCAACCCGCGGTACCGCGCGGTTGTGACCCGTGAAGAAGAAGCAACGTTCGAGGAGTCGGTGTGAAGCGCCCTGAGTACGACCCGGCAGCCCCGCAGGAGGTAGTGCGGCTCCCGGTGGCGCAGGGCACGACGGTCCGCGCGTACATCAAGTCACTGTTCCGGCGGCATCGGCGGCAGTTCCTGTGGCTGACCGTGGTGAACACGGTGGCGGCGCTCAGCGGCATGGTCGGTCCGTGGCTGCTCGGCAACGTCGTGCAGAAGCTGTCCGAGGGCCGCACCGACGTGCAGCTGCCGTCCGTCGTGATCGGGTTCGTGATCGCGCTCGCGGTGCAGACGGTGTTCACCCGGCTCACCCGGCTGCGCGGTGCGGTGCTCGGTGAGGAGATGCTCGCGGACCTCCGCGAGGACTTCCTGGTCCGCGCGGTCGGCCTGCCGCCGGGTGTGCTGGAGCGGGCCGGTACGGGCGATCTGCTGTCCCGGATCACCACCGACATCGACCGGCTCTCGCACGCGATGCGGGACGCCGTACCGCAGCTGACGATCGCGATCATCTGGGCGTCGCTGCTGATCGGGGCGCTGATCGTGACCGCGCCGGCGCTGGCCGTGGCGATCGTGATCGCGGCGCCGATCCTGATCGTCGGCGGCCGGTGGTACTTCCGCCGCGCGCCCTCGGCGTACCGGTCGGAGGCGGCCGGGTACGCCGCGGTCGCCTCGGCGCTGGCCGAGACGGTCGACGCGGGCCGGACCGTCGAGTCGCACCGGCTCGGGCACCGGCGGATCCAGTTCGGCGACACCCGGATCGGCCAGTGGGTCGCCTGGGAGCGGTACACGCTGGTCCTGCGGATGATCCTGTTCCCGATCATCAACATGACCCACACGGTCGCGCTGGCCGCGGTTCTGGTCATCGGTGGCGGGTTCGCGATCCAGGGCTGGCTGACGGTCGGTGCGCTGACCACCGGCGCGCTCTACATCCAGCAGCTCGTCGAGCCGGTCAACATGATGATCCGCTGGTACGACGAGTTGCAGGTGGCGCAGGTGTCGCTGGCGCGGCTGGTCGGCGTCCGTGAGGTCGAGACGGAGGTCACGACCAGCGAGGACGAGCCGGACGGGCGGACCGTGCTGGCGGACGACGTGCGGTTCGGGTACCTCGAGGGTCGCGACGTACTGCACGGTGTGACGCTGACGGTCGAGCCGGGCGCCCGGGTGGCGCTCGTCGGACCGTCCGGTGCGGGCAAGTCGACGCTGGGCCGATTGCTGGCCGGCATCTACTCGCCGCGCGTCGGCGACATCACGTTGGGTGGCGCGGCGCTGGACCGGATGTCCGCGGAGCAGGTGCGCAGTCATGTTGCCCTGGTCAACCAAGAGCACCACGTGTTCGTGGGCAGCGTGCGGGACAACCTGCGGCTGGCTCGGCAGAACGCGTCCGACGCGGACCTGTGGGCGGCGCTGCGGTCGGTGGACGCCGACGGCTGGGTCGCCGGGTTCGACGACGGGCTGGACACCGAGGTGGGGTCCGGCGGGGTCTCGCTCACGCCGGCCCAGGCGCAGCAGGTCGCACTGGCCCGGCTGGTGCTGGCCGACCCGCACACGCTGGTCCTGGACGAGGCGACCTCGTTGATGGACCCGCGGGCGGCCCGGCACCTGGAGCGGTCGCTGGCGACCGTGCTGGAGGGCCGGACCGTGGTCGCGATCGCGCACCGGCTGCACACCGCCCACGACGCCGACGTGATCGCGGTCGTCGAGGACGGCAAGATCGTCGAGCTGGGCGCCCACGACGAGCTCGTGGACGCCCAGGGTGCGTACGCCGCCCTCTGGCACTCCTGGCACGGCGACCGCTGACACACGTGGAGGGCGGCCGTACTCGGACGCCCTCCACATCGTGTGAGGATGACAGCGTGCTGCTGACGACGCTGTTCTCTGTGCCCACCACCCTGGCCCTCGACATCGACGACGCGGGCCGGATGCTGGTGCTGTACGACGGCACCGGCACTCGCCAGGTCAACGCAGTCGCCCCGGACGGGACCTGGCGCGCACTGACCGATCTGGGCGACACCTGCCGTGGCGCGCGATTCGTCCTCGGCAGCAACCTGGTCGTCGTCGAGCACGACACCGGCGGCGACGAGCGCGGCCAGCTCTCGCTGCTCGACCTGACCGACGACGGTCTCCCGGCGCTGACTCCGCTGGTGCACGACACTGAGTACATCCACCATCTGGTCGCGGCCCGCGCCGGCCGGATCCTCTACACCACGAACCGTCGCAACGGCGTCGACTTCGACCTGGTCGCCCGTGACTTGGCGAGCGGCACCGAGACCGTGCTGTACGACGCGGGCGGCTGGGTGATGGGCGTGAACCCGTCCCCGGACGACAAGTGGGTCGTCCTCTCCAAGGCGAGCAGCCCGGCGAACTCTATTCAGCTGCTGCTCGTCGACACGTCGAGCCGGTCGGTCACCGAACTGACGCCTGCGGACGCGCACAACGACCAGGGCCCGGTCGCCTGGCTGCCCGACTCGTCCGCGTTCCTGGTGTCCACGGACGCGGACCGCGACCGCAAGGCGGTCCGCCGGTACGACGTGGCCGACGCGGCGTGGACCGACGTACTGGTGGACGACGCGCGGGACCTGGCCGCGTGGCCGTCGCCGGACGGCATCCACCAGTTGGTCGGCGTACTCGAGGACGGCGAGGTCGCGCTGGCGCTGCACCGCGCCGAGGATGGCGAGCTGATCGCACCGGTCGGGCTGCCCGCGGGCGGGTGTGCGGCGCTGACGATGACGACGCCGGACCCGATCTGGTCGGCGGACGGCGCGTTCGCGGCGATCACCTACAACTCCCCGGTCAGGCCGCCGACCGTGTATCGGTACGTGCCGAACGGCGAGCTGACCGCGATCGGCGAGGTGGAGGTCCCGGTCGCCCTCGAGCACCCGGAGAGCCTGCGGGTGCCGTCGTTCGACGGCGAGCAGGTCCCGGTCCTCGTGTTCCGGCCGACCGCTCCGGACCTGGGTTCCACGGTGGTCCACGTGCACGGCGGTCCCGAGGGTGCCGCGATGCGGATCTGGAGCCCGATCATCTCGTCGTTGGCCGGCGAGGGGCACACGGTCGTGGTCCCGAACGTCCGCGGCTCGGCCGGCTACGGCAAGCGCTGGTACTCGCTGGACGACCGTGAGCTGCGGCTGGATTCGGTGCGGGACCTGGCCGCGATCAACGCGTGGCTGCCGACGATCGACGCCGACCCGCGGCGGGCCGCGCTCTGGGGCGGCTCGTACGGCGGGTACATGGTGCTGGCCGGCGTCGCGTTCCAGCCGGAGCTGTGGGCGGTCGGTGTGGACATCGTCGGAATCGCCTCGCTGGTGACGTTCCTGGAGAACACGTCGGACTACCGCCGGGCGATGCGGGAGCGCGAGTACGGGTACCTGGCCACCGACCGGGAGTTCCTGGAGTCCGCGAGCCCGCTCAGCCGGGTCGACGACATCCGGGCGCCGCTGTTCGTCATCCACGGCGCCAACGACCCGCGCGTACCGTTGTCGGAGGCCGAGCAGATCACGGAGGCGCTGACGCGTCGCGGCGTACCGTGCGAGCTCCTGGTGTACCCGGACGAAGGCCACGGTCTGGCGAAGCTCACGAACCGCTTGGACGCCTACCCGCAGGCGTTCAGCTTCCTGCGAGACCACCTGGCGTAAGGGTCCCGGCGGTCGCGTCGAGGCGTACCGGAAGGCCCAGCGGTACGGCGAGGTTCAGCGGCTCGTGCCCGATCGCCGCGCCCTCCACCATCGGTACGCCGAGCGGCTCGAGCCGCTCCCGGATGGTGTCGTCGAGGCCCTCCCCGCCGTCGCTGAAGTCACCGACCACCAGCCCGGTCACCTGGTCGAACCACCCCGCGCGCAGGAGCTGCGTCAGCAGCCGGTCCGCCTGGTACGCCTCCTCGTTGACCTCCTCGAGTACGACGACCCCGGCCGGCGGCGCGTACGTCGGCGTACCGACGCTCGACGCCAGCATCGCCAGGTTCCCGCCGCGCAACAGGCCCTCCGCTACACCGTCGACGACGGTACGGGCACCCAGCAGGAGGTCCGTGACGGTCTCCGGCTCGAACAGCAACGCCCGCAGCCGTTCACGTCCCGTGTCGTCGGCCAGCTGCTCCACCGCGGCAGCCATCGGCCCGTGCACTGTTACGAGCCCCCGCGCGTTCAACGGCTCGTGCAGCGCGGTGATGTCGCTGAACCCGACGAACCACTTCGGTACGGCGACCAGCTCGTCGAAGTCGAGGTACTCGAGCATCCGCTGTACGCCGTAGCCACCACGCGCGCAGAAGACTGCGGCGTACTGGGAGTCCAGCCACGCAGTCTGTAGGTCGAAAGCACGTGCCTTGTCGTCGGCGGCCAGGTACTTGAACCGCTCGTGCCCGGCCAGCACCGACGGCATCACATCCACGTCGAGCCCCCACGACCGGATGTACTCCACCCCGGTCGCGAGCCGCGCCGCATCCACGCGCCCCGACGGCGCCACCACAGCAACCCGGTCACCGCTCTGCAGCCGCTGCGGCAGCACCACGTCGTTCATTCCGCTGACGCTACCAATCGATCTGGATGGTCGCGCTCTTGGAGACGCCGTTCACGGTCACACCCAGCTCCGTGCTCCCCGGACGCAAGGCGCTCAGCTGGCCGGTGGCGGGGTCGTACGCCGCAACCGCCCAGAACGGCGCGCTCTTGGCCGGGCCGATGTACATCGTCGCCGAGCCCCACCAGTCGGCCGAGACCGGGAACGACACCGGTACGCGCCGGCTGTCCTGGATGACAGTCGCGGCCGCCGTGGCGGTCTGGTTGCGGCGCATCGTGGCCGGCGCGGCCAGCTCGAGGGCGTCGACGTGCGGGCGCATCTCGACCTGGAACCACGGCCGGCTGGACGAGCTGGCCGAGGTGGCGATGCCGACCAACGCCCAGCCCGTGAAGCCGCCGGCGTCCGGGCGGCCGCGGGGCTCTTGCCCGAGTTGCCGGTCAGCGGGAGCAGTACGCCGTCGGTCCGGGTCGCGGCGAACGTGCCCGCGTGCCCGGCCATGTAGGCGGCGCCCTTGCCGGTGGCCTTGCGGAAGTCGGCGAGCCACTTCACGATCATGGCGGCTTCCTTGCGGTCGCCGAGCTGCGAGTTCTGCGTCGGCGACGGGTCGTCGATCGGGTGGTGCGCGAACACCACGACGTTCCGGATCGCCTTGTCCCGCGCCGCCTCGTCGAGTTGCTTGCGCAGATCGGCGATCTGGTCGAACCCGCCGGCGCGGAGCGAGCCGAGCGACGAGTCCCGCAGTACGAACCGGGTGCCCTTGTGGTCGAACGTGCTGGTCGGGTTGCCGAACACCTTCTTCCACTCGGACAGGTCGCCCGGGCCGTACGTCTCGTGGTTGCCCGGCACGTAGTGCACCGGCACCTTGCCGGCCACCTCCTCGTCGATGATCTGCTTGGCCAGCGCGATGTCCGGCCCGAACGCGCGGTCGACGAAGTCGCCGTTGATCACCAGGAAGTCCGGGTGCTGCGCGAGCGCCTCGCGGATCGTCCGCCGGGCCTGCTTCACATAGTCCGAGTTCGGGTCGTCGGCGGTGAACTGCGCGTCCGACATCACCGCGAACCGCCAGCGGCCGCTCGTCGTCACGGTCCCGTCGGTGACCACCATCGGGTCGATCACCTTCGGCGCCGGCTGGAGAGTCACCGGCGGCGCGCTCCGCACGGTCAGGTCGTCGATCACGATCCGGCCCGAGTACTGGCGGGTCGGCGAGGTCTCCACGACGTAGATCCGCCAGAACCGCAGCGGGTACGTGAGCCCGGGCGGGATGTCCGCCTCGACGTACTTCCAGCCGGTCCAGTCGACGGCGGCCGCGAGGTTGAGCGTCTGCGCCGTACCTCCCGCGGCGTCGTACGCGTTCGCGCGCAGCCAGGCGCCCTTGCCGTCGCCGTACACCCAGGCGCCGAGCTTCTGCGGCTGGCCGGGCAGCGTCTGCTGCGGGGTCTGCGAGAGGTACGCCGCCCGCGTGGCTGTGCTGCCGGTCAGCGAGTAGTCGAGCGCGATCGCCTGCCCGCCGTCATGCCCTTCCGCGGCGGACCGGGACGCGGTCGCGGCCCCTACCGGTACGGCGTTCGCGGCCCACTTGGTCACGTCGTCGAGGCTGTCGACGACGGTACTGGCGAGGCCGGCCGTGATGCTGAGCTGCGTGCTCAGCGTGCCGACGGTCGCGGTCACCACCGTGGCCACGGCGTCGTTGCCCAGCGCGTTCACTTCGAATCCGTTGCCCTTCGCAACCACCTTGACCTTCGTGCCGTCGTAGCTGAGCTTGACGTCGCGCGGCTCGATCCAGGTGGAGAACCCGTCGGCGTCGTACCCGTCGACCTCGAAGAAGCCCTTGGCGTTCGAGTCCGCGAGCGACACCTGGCGGGTGCTCGGGGCGAGGCGGGCCGGGGTGCCGAGGACGGTCATCGGGAACCTTCCGTTCGCCGTACCGCGGGTCGCGGTGACGACCACGTCGCCCGCGCGGCGGCCGGTCACCACGCCCTGCTGGTCGACGCGGACGTTGCTGCCGGCGTACCAGGACGGCGTACCGGAGGCGGGGGCGTAGGTCTCGTCGTACCCGGTCGCCTTCAGGACCCGGCTGAGGCCGGTGAGGACGCGGGAGCTGCGGGAGAGGTCGGTGTCGGGGCCTTCGGCGGAGGTGCCGACGGACTCGACGCGGAAGCCGTTCAGCCGGCCGCTGCCCTGGACCGGCAGCAGGCCGAGGCCGTTCGGGATGAGCCGCTCGTTGCCGTCGGACGGGTCGTTGACGACGTCCGGCGCGGCCTTGCCCGGCGTTCGGGCGAGCATCGTCGAGGAGCCGCCTCCGTCCAGGTTCAGCGCGTCGTCGGCGCCGAGGCTGATCATCAGCCGGCCCATTTCCTTCAGCGACAGGCCGCGCGAACCGGTCGCCCGGCCGTCGACGGTCAGCAGGATCATCCGGCTGCCGTCGGCGTCGAACCCGACCGCGGTCCGCGGCGCCAGGTCGGCGTCTGGTACGTCGGCCGGGACCTGGCCGTCCTTCGCGAGCTGGTAGTTGCCGCTGACCGCGGCCGCGACGTCGGCGGCGTCCGGGCGCAGGCCGTACGCGATGTCGACCTTGTCGCCGACCAGGAGCGCGGTCAGCGCGTCGGCGCCGGCCTCGCGGCCGATCAGCGCCTGCTCGTTCGCCGCCAGCGGAGTGGTGGCCGGAGCGGTGGCGGAAGAGACGACCACTCCGTCGCGAAGGATCACCTCGCGGACGGTCGGCAGGCCGTCGACGGTCCGGGTCCGGGCCGCGTCGCCCCACTCCGGGGTGTAGAGGCCGATCCCGCCGGCGTTCACGGCCGGCGAGTTCAGGTTGGTCAGCTCGAGCTTGGTCGGCCCGTCCGCCTTGACGTCGACAGCGGTGCCCTGCAGGAACAGCTGGGCGATCCGGCCGAGCCCGTCCTTGCCGATCACCGCGGTGTCGTTGTGCCCGGCGGCCGGCGCGTTCGTCAGCTTGCCGGACTCGACCCCGACGCCGAGCGGCGCGTTGGTGTCGTTGATGTCGAAGAAGTCGCCGTTCACCCCGGCGATCGCGCCCCGGCTCGCCAGCTGCTGGCTGAGCGGCTGTGCGCCGGAGACCTTCCCGGCGTGGACCAGGTCGACCGTCACGCCGTGCTTGCTCAGGTCGGTGTCGAGGATGTCGCCGCGCTGCCAGCCCTTCGGGTCCAGCCGCTCGAACGACGTGTAGTTCACCCCGGGCGCGACCGGGCTGTCGGACCGCGACGTCAGTACGCCGTTCTCCGCGATCGCGGCGTCGGTGATCCCGGTGGTCTGCCCGACCGCGGGACTGACCAGCACGCCGGCCAACAGGCCACCCACGCCGATCGCTGTGGTCAAGGGACGGATGAGCGACACAGGAGCCTCCCCACGGTGGACGGACGCGGTCATCCGACGCCGCGCGCGCTACCGCCTCATGAGCCGCAGGTGTACGCCGGTCGACCGACCGGTGACAAAGTAACGCCTGCGGTCACCGTGTGGAAGGTTTTCTTCTCAGTCAGTACTGACCGGACGACCGGAGATCTCCCAGGCGTGCATGCCGCCGTCGAGGTTGATCGCCTCCCGGCCGACCTGGTTCAGAAACTGCGTCGCCATCCCCGAACGGCCGCCGACCGCGCAGACGCAGAGCACCTTCTGGTCCAGCGGCACCTCGCCGACCCGCTCCTGGAGCTCGCCGAGCGGGATGTGGGTGGCGCCCTCGATGTGGCCGCGGTCCCACTCGTCCGGCTCGCGGACGTCGAGGACGAAGGCCTCCGCCAGCAGCGCGTCGTCGAGCTCGCTCACCACGACCGAGGGAATCTCCTGGTTCCGGAACATGCACCAAGCATGTCAGACACCCGGTAGGCACCGCGTCACGCCCGGTTCCGGACGGCGGTTTTCGGCCTGGACCGGATAAAGACGTTGACCCCGGGAGGGGGATCCAGGACCGTAGGCGGAGGAGGTCGCGGTGGCGCTGATTCAGGGGATCCCGGGGGAGTTCGAACCGCAACCGTGGGGTGAGGCGATCCTGCGGAGCCGCGAGTTGCTCCTGCTCCGGATCGCGCGCCGTCCCGCGGACCACGAAGTACGGCTGCCGGGGCTGGCGACCACGCCGCGGCACGTCGTCGAGGACCACAGCGGGCGGGCGCTGACCTGGCGCCGGGACGGTGACGACCTGGTCGTCCGGCTGCCCGAGGCCGGCGATCCGCCGGTCGTCCGGGTCGCGCTGGCCGGAAAGCTGCGGATCGTCCCGGAGGACACCGTCACCGCGAACGCCGACGGCGTCTGGGACCTGACTCCGGCCGGCCCGACCGCGCACCTGGTGGCCCGGCGCGCGGCCGACGTCGCGGTCCGGTTCGTCGGCATGGTCGAGCCGGAGAGCCATCACCAGCTCCGGCTCGCCGGCCGCCGGTACGGCGTCACCGGGCACGAACTCACCCGGCGGACGATCGGCCCGTTCCCGATGCCGGAGCGCCGCGTCGTCCCGCTGGCGGTGCCGACCGGCGTACGGCGGATCCTGGTGGCGCCGGTCGGTACGGTGCTGGCGTCGATCCACCCGGGCCGCGGCGAACTGACCGTCGTCGTGACGAACTTCGGCCGTACGGCGGCCCGCGGCGAGGTCGACCTGCCGCTGCCGGCCGGCTGGACCGCTGCCGAGCAGACGTGGACGTTCGACGGCCTCGAACCGGGACGGTCGATCGGCTGGGTCACCCGGATTGCGGGTGTCGGCCCGGGCGAACTTCGCGCCCGGCTGGACGCGGGACGGCGATCGGCGTCCTCACCGTACGTCGTTCACCTGTGACCGCTTGCATTCTGAGAGCGCTTCCCCTCTACTGGCAGTGATCGATCTACCGCCCCGATCGAGGAGTCACGCATGCGTAGAAGAACATCCGTCCGCCTGCTCGCTGCCGGGATCCTGCTGGTCACCGGCGCCACCGTCACCCCGGCGTACAGCGTGGACGACGGGACCACCGCCGTACGCGCGCCCGCCGTACGCACCAAGGCCCCGGCCGGCGCGCTCGACGCGACCGGCTACTGGACCGCCGAGAAGATGCGGAACGCGATCCCGGCCGATCTACCCACCGGAACCGCCGGAACCCCCGCGAAACAAGGGACTTCGAGCGGTGTCGCGTCCAGGCCGGTCGCGCCGCGCGCCGGGTACAAGCTCGCCAACGACGTCGTACCGAGTACGGCGGGCAAGCTGTTCTTCACCGACAACGGGCTCAACTACGTGTGCTCGGCATCGACGATCAACAACAGCTACAAGAACCTGATCATCACCGCGGGCCACTGTGTGCACAGCGGCCAGGGCGGCGGCTGGCACTCGAACATCGTGTTCGCCCCGGCGTACTACAACGGCCAGTCCGGGTACGGCCTGTGGAACTGGAGCCAGGCGCGGACGTTCAACTCGTGGATCAGCAGCAGCGACTTCACCCACGACCAGGCGTTCGTCACGCTGCAGCAGCGCAACGGCGCGAACCTGATCGACGCCGTCGGCGGGAACGGCCTGGTCTGGGGGAACGGCCAGAGCCAGGCCGGTACCCGGATCTGGGGCTGGCCGGCCGAGGCGCCGTACAACGGTGAGGTGCCGTACTACTGCGACGGCACCACGTACGCGTGGGGCGGCTCGGACGCGGCGCTGACCTGTTCGATGAACGGCGGCGCGAGCGGCGGGCCGTGGCTGAAGGACCGGATCGACGCGAACCTCGGGTACGTGTTCGCGGTGACCTCACGCCGGACGACGAGCGGTACGCCGACGCTGCTGTCGACCCCGAACACGGCCGACGTCAAGACGATGTTCGATCAGATGACAACGTAGGTGCTTCGGCCTTCTTGGTTTCGGGCAGGCGCTTGCCGAGGTTGATGAAGAAGAAGATCAGGCCGAGGGTGATCGTGACGTGCCCCAGCCCGGAGATGCCGTCGAGCGCGGCGCCGGGCTGGTGGCCGAGCACGACCATCGTGCCGCGGAGCAGCATCATCCCGACGGTGAGCGCGAGGCCCGCGTTGTAGACCCAGAAGAACGCGTTGAACAGCTTCCCGTCGGACAGCGTGAAGAGCTTCTCCAGCGCCAGCACGATCAGGAAGAACAGCATGCCCAGCGCGAGGATGTGGGTGTGGACGACGCCGAGCTGCGAGTCGCCGGTGAAGTCCTTGGCCTTGGTCAGCTCGCGGTAGTACAGCCCGCTGATGAGCCCCAGAATCATGTAGACGTGTGCTGCCACGTAGATCTTCCGCATAAGGCGGGAACCTACTTCAGCAGCTTCGACAGCCTCCGGTCGGCCAGCGGTTTGCCGCCGGTCTGACAGGTCGCGCAGTACTGCAGGGAGGAGTCGGCGAAGCTCACCTCGCGGACGATGTCACCGCAGACCGGGCACTTCTGGCCCTTCCGGCCGTGCACCCTCAGCCCGGACTTCTTCTCCGACTTCAGGTCCTGGACGGCCAGCCCGGCGGACCGGTCGACGGCGTCCTGGAGGGTCTCGCGCATCGCGTCGTACAGCGTCTTGAGCTCGTCGTCGGAGAGGTTCGAGGCCGGTTTGAACGGGCTCATCTTGGCGACGTGGAGGATCTCGTCGGAGTACGCGTTGCCGATGCCGGCGATCACGGACTGGTTCCGCAGGACGCCCTTGAGCTGGACGCGGCCCTCGCGCTTGAGGATCGCGCCGAAGTCGTCGAGCGACAGCGTGAACGGGTCCGGGCCGAGACGGGAGATGCCCGGGACCTCGTTGACGTCGCGCACGACGTACACCGCGAGCTTCTTCTGGGTGCCGGCCTCGGTCAGGTCGAACCCGGCGCCGTCGTCCAGCACCGTCCGGAGCGCGATCGGGCCCTTGCCGGGGCGGACGAGCCCGGTGTTCTGCTCTTCCTTCCAGCGCAGCCAGCCGGCCCGCGCCAGGTGGATCACCAGGTGCACGCCCTGCGCCGAGATGTCCAGGAACTTCCCGTGCCGCCGTACGTCGTCGATCAGCAACCCGACCATCGCCGAGATCGGCGGGTCGTACGTCTTCAACGCACTGATCGCGGTGATGTCCGCCCGCACGAACGCATGCCCCACCGCGCGCTCGCGCAAGAACACCGCCAGCGACTCGACCTCCGGCAACTCAGGCATACCCCTAGTGTGCCCGACGCCAGGGACAGTTCCGGTGGATCACCCATGGAGGGGGGTTGTTACAGGCGGTAGCGTCGGGGGCAACAGAGTAGGGAGGCCCTGATGGGGTTCGTGAAGACGTTGATGAAGGGCGCCGTGGTCGCCAAGCTGGTTCAGGTCGCGCAGCGCGAACTGAGCAAGCCGGAGAACCAGGCGAAGATCAAGCAGGCGTTCCAGAAGGTGCAACAGCGCCGGGCGTCGTAGGCCGGTGCGCCTCCAGGGTGTAGGTGGCGGCCAGGCGGTGCGGCTTCTCCGTCAGACGCCACTCACCGGTCACGTCCTCGGTCATCAGCCCAGGGAGCGCGTTCCACGGCGCACTGTCGTGCTCGGTGAGTGAGTCGAACGTCAGCCCGGCCCCCTGTACGGCGCTGATCACCTGAGCGAGCCCGGCGTCGTACACATCACCGATGTGCGCGTCCACCGACACCCCGAGCCGCTCCGCCAGCGACCGCACATGCTCAACCGCCGGTGCCGAGAAGTCCAACGCACTCATCCGCGCCCCAGCCGCGGTAGGTCGAACCGCATCACGTCAGTCAGGTACGACGGAAATGCGCAGGGGTAGAGGTAGGTCTACCACTGGGGAGGATTCAGCGTGACTGCTTTTCACGGTGAGCGCTGGTGTGCTGGGACGTATGGGCCAGGTACTTGAGCGGGCGCGGATTCAGGATGTTGATGCGCTGCGGGGGTTCGCGCTGTTGGGGATTCTGGTTGTGAACATCACGTTCGCGGCGTCCGGGTATCCGATCCACGTCGCGGAGGATCCGGCGTACGGCTCCTGGCTGGATCACTCGGTGCGGTGGCTGTCGTCGGTGTTCGTGGACATGAAGTTCTACCTGCTGTTCTCGTTCCTGTTCGGGTACAGCTTTCAGTTGCAGATGCAGGCCGCTCAACGCGCCGGTGCCGCGTTCCGGCCGCGGATGTTGCGGCGGTTGGGTGGGCTGTTCGTGCTCGGCGTACTGCACGGTGTCTTCCTGATCACGGGCGACATCTTGAGCGTCTACGCGATCATCGGCCTGCTCCTGGTCGCCATGCGGCGCGTGAAGGACCGTACGGCGCTCCTGGTCGCCGGAGCGATCTACGCGTACCTGTTCATCACCCTGGCGGTCGCAGCGCTCTTCCTGGACACGTCAGCGGTCCTAGACCCGACCACAGCAGTAACGGCCGCACAGGGGACGGCCGCGAACCTGGCGGGCTCGTTCAGCGACGTCATCGGCGAGCACATCCGCGCCCTGCCGACGTACGGTCTCTCACTGCTCACCGTGCAAGGCCCGACCACCCTGGCCGCGTTCCTGGTCGGCATGGTGGCCGGCCGGCGCCGGCTGCTGCAGAACGTCGAAGGATCCGACGCCCTGCTCCGGCTGATCCAGCTGGTCGGTTTCGCCATCGGTATCACCGGCGGACTCGTCTACGCGTCCGGCGGCAACGGCGACACCAGGTCCGTGCTGATGAGCGTGATGACCGCGCCGTTCCTGACCGCGGCGTACGTCGCGTCGCTGCTGCGGATCATGCACTCCGACCGCGGCGAGGACGTCCGCCGACTGCTCGCCCCGGCCGGGCGGATGGCGCTGTCGAACTACCTGGGCCAGTCACTGGCGACCCTACTGATCTTCACCGGTGTCGGCTTCGGGCTGGTGGGACAGGTGTCGCCGTTGGAGACACTGGGCTTCGCGGTCGGGATCTTCGTGCTGCAGGTGATGTTGAGCCACGCATGGCTGAGCAGCTTCCGCTACGGCCCGGTCGAAGGGGTGCTGCGAGCGGTCACCAACGCGACCGCCCCCAGCTGGCGTACTCAGGCCGCGTGACGGCCGTGGGTGATCCGGGCGGCGCGGATGGTGTGCACCGTTCCGGTGGTCGAGGCGGGCTTGGCGGTGAAGGGCTTGGCCGTCGCGCCGAGCGCGAGCAGGTCGAGCTTGGTCCGGGCCACGTCGCGGTCGTCGGCGATCCAGGAGCCCCGCGGCCCGGCCGCCGGACCGGTCGCGTTGCGCCGGTTGCTGATCTCCAGGGCCGCGATCACGGCCAGTACGAGAAGTACGAGAACTACGTATCCGGTCATGGCAGTAATGATTCTATGTTCCAGATCCTGCCACCAGTGGCGCTATTGACATAGTCCGATAAGATTCTGCCATGCTCCGGAAGATCGCGGTCGTACTGATGGAGGACATCGCCCTGTTCGAGTTCGGCGTACTCGCCGAGGTCTTCGGGCTGGACCGCACCGACGACGGTGTGCCGCCGTTCGACTTCAAGGTGTGCTCGACCACGCCGGGCGTCCCGATGCGGACGAGCAGCCATTCCCAGGTGATCGCGCCGTACGGTCTGGAGGAGCTCGAGGAGGCCGACCTGGTCGCCGTCCCAGCCACCAACTGGCGGCACGGCTACGACGAACGGATCCTGGACGCACTCCGGAAGGCGGAGGCGCGCGGCGCGATCATGCTCAGCGTCTGCTCGGGGGCGTTCGTGCTCGGCGCCGCCGGGCTGCTGGAAGGGCGCGGGTGCACTACGCACTGGCGCTACGTCGACAGGTTCATGGCGGAGTTCCCGACCGCGAAGATCGACCCGGACGTGCTGTTCGTCGACGACGGCAACATCATCACCAGCGCCGGTACGGCGGCCGGCATCGACGCCTGCCTGCACCTGGTCCGGCGCGAGCTCGGCAGCGCGGTCGCGACCCGGATCGCCCGCCGGATGGTGGTCCCACCGCAGCGCGACGGCGGCCAGCGCCAGTACGTCGACGTACCGGTGCCGGAGTGCTCCGCGGAGAGCCTGCAGCCGGTGCTGAACTGGATGATCGACAACCTGACCACCGACCACACCGTGCCCGCGCTGGCCCGGCGCGCGCAGATGTCCGAACGCACCTTCGCCCGCCGCTTCGTCGCCGAGACCGGCACCACCCCGCTCAAGTGGGTCACCACTCAACGCGTCCTCCGCGCCCGCACCCTGCTCGAACAGACCCGGATGGGCATCGAGCAGATCGCCGGCGAATCAGGATTCGGAACGGCCGCCCTGCTCCGCCACCACTTCCGCAGGGTGGTGGGCGTGCCACCGCAGGACTATCGGCGGACGTTCCAAACCGCCGGCTGATGTGAGGAAGGCATCACCGGGTCGATTTGCGTCGGCACCCCCACGTCTGCCTAGGGTCACAAGGGGGTAACGAGCGACGCGTAGATGGAGTGGTTGTGACGACGCCGGACCGCCCTCCGGGAAGAACGGCACGCAGGTTGAGCTGGGACGTGGTGCGCATCCTGTCCGTGCTCGCCGTGATGTTCACCCACACGACCTACATGGGTCCGTTCCTGCACCCTGAGCTCGGCGCACCGTTGGGAAAGTACCCCTTCCAGGCCGGTGCCAGCATCCTGCTGGTGATCAGCGCGTACTTCGTCTGCGTGACGATCCGGAAGGGCTCGACGCAGCGCTGGCTGTGGAGGCGCGCCTGCCGGGTGCTCCCGCCGTACCTGGCTGCCGTCCTGTTCACGTACACACTGCTGCTCTTCTTCGGGCCGCGGAACTGGACCTTGCCGACCCGGCACGACCTGTGGGGCAACCTGACGCTGGCCGCGTCGTTCGACCCGACCGTGCAACTCATCGACGGCTCGTACTGGACGTTGCCGCTGCAGCTGATGGCGTTTGCCGCGGCCGCCCTGCTCTGGCCGCGCGGCATCGGGCCGCGGATCACCACCATGCTCTGGATCATGATCCTCGCGCCGGTCGCGCTGCAGTGGAACGGGCGGATCGACCACAGCCCGGTCTGGGTGATCCAGCTGTGGAACGGGCTCGGCATCCACCGCCTGCAACTCTTCGCGATCGGCATCGCGATCTGGCTCTGGTCGAAGCACCGGATCGGCGTCCTGCACCTCGGCGCGCTGATCGTGGCGACGGTCTTCGCGCAGCACGCGCACACGTCGGACCTGCCGTCCTCGCTCGGCATCGGCGTACTGCTGCTGCTCGTCGCACTGGCCGCCCGCGGCCCGGACTGGACGGTGTTCGCGCGGTTCAGGCGGCCGATCCAGTTCCTGGCGCGGATCTCGTTCGCGCTCTACCTGCTCAACCAGGTGATCGGCTACCTGATCGCGTACCGGCTGATGGAGCTCGGCGCGGGCCGGCTGACCCAGATCGCCGGCGCGACGGCCGGCGTCGTCGGTCTCGCCTGGCTGCTCACGAAGTACGTCGAGGAGCCGACGTACCGCGCCCTCGCCGGCCTTCCGGTGCGCGGGCTCGGGGCGCGGGCGTTCGCCTGGCTGAATACTTGACATCGGATACCCGTGAGCTAATACTCGATTTCGAGTAATCGAGATCGAGGAGGCGGCATGGCCAGACGCAAGGTCGGCAATCCGCTGGCGTTCGCCGTGCTCGGCAGTCTGAGCGAGCGGCCGATGCACCCGTACGAGATCTCCACGACGCTCCGGTCCCGTGGCAAGGACCAGAGCATCAAGGTGAACTACGGCTCGCTCTACTCGATCGTGTCCAGCCTGGAGAAGCACGGCTTCATCGAGGCGCTGGAGACGGTCCGCGAGGGGAATCGGCCGGAGCGGACGGTGTACCGGATCACCGCCGCCGGCCAGGCCGAGTTCGAGGACTGGCTCAGCGAGCTGGTCGGTACGCCGTCCCGCGAGTTCCATCCGCTCGAAGCGGGCCTGGCGTACCTGCCCGGCCTGCAACCGGACCGGGCCGTCGAGCTGCTCGAGCAGCGGCTGGCGGTGGTCGACGCGGAGATCGCCGACGCGGTCACGGCGCACGAGCAGATGGAGACGGTCAGCTTCCCGCGGATCTTCTGGGTCGAGTCGGAGTTCCGGCTGGCGCTGCTGCGCGCGGAGTCGGCGTACGTCCACCAGCTCGCCGAGGAGATCCGCACCGACGAGCTCGGCGGGTCGAAGTTCTGGCGGATGGCCTGGAAACGCTATCTGGAGGACGGCATCGCCCCGGGCGATCAGCTGAAGGATCCGGTGAAGTACTTCGGGGAGGAGTTCGCCTGGATGCAGGCGATGCCGCCCGAATCGCGATAAACAGCGCGGCCCTCGCTCCACGGTGCGGCAACACCGGGACCAAGGGCCGCAGTTCCTCGAGTCGGTCCGAAGACCTGGCACCCAAGGCGCACCCATCAGGATAGCCAGCCCGACGACCGGCTCCCGCACCCACAAGGGAGTCATCTGATGGCTACGCATGCCGTCGAAGCGGTCGACCTGGTCAAGACGTACCCGGCCGGCCGGAAGAATCCACCACTGCGCGCGCTCGACGGCCTGTCCGTGAGCGTCCCCGAGGGCATGGTCCTCGGCCTGCTCGGGCCGAACGGCGCCGGCAAGTCCACCACCGTGAAGATCCTCACGACACTGTCCCGGGCCGACTCGGGCAGCGCCAGGGTCGCCGGGTACGACGTGAGCCGCGAGCAGGACAAGGTCCGGCACGCGATCGGGTACGTGCCGCAGAAGTCCAGCTCGGACCCGATGGCGACCGGCCTGGAGAACCTCGTGCTGAGCGGGCGCATCTTCGGCCTGTCCCGCGCGCAGGCCGTGCAGCGTGCGCGCGACCTGCTGGCCGGCTTCGACCTGGACGGGTCTCGCACGGTGAAGACGTACTCAGGCGGCATGCAGCGGAAGCTGGACGTCGCGCTCGGACTCGTCCACCGGCCACGCGTGCTGTTCCTGGACGAGCCGACGACGGGTCTCGACCCGGAGGCCCGCGCCGATCTGTGGAACGAAGTACTGCGCTTGTCCGGGCAGGAAGGGCTGACCGTCCTGCTCACCACGCACTACCTGGAGGAGGCCGACCGGCTGGCCGGGCAGCTGGCGATCGTCGACCACGGCAAGATCGTTGCCGAGGGCACCCCGGAGTCGTTGAAGGCCGCGTTGCGCGGTGACTCTGTGCAGATCGAGCTGGTCGATCCCGACACCGACGGTACGATCCGCGCGCTGTTGCGGCAGCTGCCGGGCATCGGCGAGATCGTTGTCGAGGGCAACACCTTGCGGGCACGGGTCGACCGAGGCGCGACCGCCGTACCGGCCGTGCTGGGAGTCCTTGAGGACAAGGCGATCCCGGTGGTCGCGGTGACCGTGTCGCGGCCGTCGCTCGACGACGTGTACCTGCAGCACACCGGGCGGTCGTTCAAGGTTGCGGAGGCGGCGGCATGATCACGCACACGGGTCTGATCCTCGGGCGCTGGACGCGGGCGTCGTACCGGCAGCCGGCGTTGATCGCGTTCACGCTGATCCAGCCGGCGATCTGGCTGCTGCTGTTCGGGCAGCTGTTCCAGGGCGTCGTACACCTCCCGGGGTTCGGGAACGCGACGTACATCGCGTTCCTGACGCCGGGGATCGTGATGATGACGGCGCTGATGACGAGCGGCTGGAGCGGTACGTCGTTCGTGCAGGACATGGAGCGCGGCGTGATGGACCGGATGCTCGCGTCCCCGATCAGCCGCGGCGGGCTGATGGCGGGGCAGCTGCTCAGCAACGCGTCGACGACGTTGATCCAGACGATCCTGGTGTTCGCGATCGGGTTCGCCGCGGGTGCGCGGTACGACGGCGGGATCGGGGGTTACCTGATCACGATCCTGGCGTCGGTGCTGGTCGGCCTCGGGTTCGGGTCGCTGTCGAACGCGGTCGCGCTGCTCACCCGGCAGCAGGAGGCGCTGATCGGGATCTCGCAGTTCGTCTCGCTGCCGCTCACGTTCATGTCGTCGATCATGATCGACCCGCACGTCGCGCCGCACTGGGTGAACGTCGCGGCCCGTTTCAACCCGGTCGACTGGGCCACCATCGCCGCCCGCCAGTCCCTGGCCGCGTCACCCGACTGGTCGTCCGTCTGGCGGCACTGCGGTTACTTGCTGGCTTTCACCTTGATCGTCGGATGGCTTTCCACTCGCGCGTTCCGGACCTACCAGCGGTCAGTGTGAGTCGTACCAGGGCTTGATGACGTTGTCGATGATCGCCAGTCGTTCGTCGAAGGGGATGAAGGCGGACTTCATCGCGTTGATCGCGAACCAGCGCAGGTCGGCGAGGTCGTAGTCGAAGGCCTCGGCGAGCAGGGCGAGCTCGCGGCTCATCGACGTACCGCTCATCAACCGGTTGTCGGTGTTCACCGTGACCCGGAACCGGAGCTTGGTGAGCAGGCCGATCGGGTGCTCGGCGATCGACGCGGCCGCGCCGGTCTGCAGGTTCGAGCTCGGGCACATCTCCAGCGGGATCCGGCGGTCCCGGACGTACGCCGCGAGCCGCCCGAGCTCGACCTTGTCGCCGTCGTGGGTGATGTCGTCGATGATCCGTACACCGTGCCCGAGCCGGTCTGCGCCGCACCACTGGATCGCCTGCCAGATCGACGGCAACCCGAACGCCTCGCCGGCGTGGATGGTGAAGTGCGCGTTCTCCCGCTGCAGGTACTCGAACGCGTCGAGGTGCCGGGTGGGCGGGAACCCCGCCTCGGCGCCGGCGATGTCGAACCCGACCACGCCGGCGTCCCGGTACGCGACCGCCAGCTCGGCGATCTCCATGGAGCGTGCCATGTGCCGCATCGCGGTCAGCAGCTGCCGTACGACGATCGGCCGCTCCGCCACCGCCATCCCGTGCTCGAACCCTTCCCGTACCGCGTCCACGACCTGCTCGAGCGTCAGCCCCCGATGCAGGTGCTGCTCCGGCGCATACCGGACCTCGGCGTACACCACCCCGTCCGCCGCCAGGTCCTGCACACACTCGCTCGCGACCCGCTTGATCGCCTCCACGGTCTGCATCACCGCGACGGTGTGGTCGAACGTCTCCAGATACCGCTCCAACGACCCGGAATCCGCCGACTCGACGAACCAGGCCCCCAACTCGGCGGCATCACTCCGCGGCAACCCATGCCCGATCTCCCGCGCCAGCTCCACGACCGTCCCCGGCCGCAGCCCCCCATCCAAATGGTCATGCAACAAAACCTTCGGCGCCGCACCCAACTGCCCGGCAGTGATCATGCGGCCATCTTCGCAGTCAGTTGCGGGGAATCTGCCCCGATCTGCCCCGGATTCCGTCCAAAAACACGTCGATCTGCCCCAGGATGCCCCGAGAATCCCTTCGTGTCGCGCGTGTCACCGGCGAAAGCCTGGTCCCATGAACAACAAGACACCGCGCTTCGAAAGCGCCCCTGCCCGATCCTCCCTCCCCGACTGGTACCCCGAGCTGCTCGACAGCGTCTCCAACCACATCACCACCGGCCACCGGCGGGCCGTCACCGCGGCCAACCAGGAGACTCTCAGGAGTTACTGGGCGATCGGGCAGGAGATCCTGGATCGGCAGCACGAAGAAGGCTGGGGCAGCAAGGTCATCGACCGGCTGTCGACCGACCTCAAGTCGCGCTTTCCCGGGGCGACCGGCTACTCACCCCGCAACCTGAAGTACATGCGCGCCTTCGCGTCCGCCTGGCCGAGTGAAGCAATTGTGCAAGCGCCGCTTGCACAATTGCCCTGGTACCACCACCTGGCGCTGCTGAAGCTCGACGGCGCCGGGCTGCGATCGTGGTACGCCGCGGCGGCGGTCGAGCGCGGGTGGAGCCGGGACGTGCTCGCGTTGCACATCGACGGCCGGTTTCACGAGCGTGCCGGCAAGGCTGTGACCAACTTCGCCACCGCGATGCCGCCGGCGGAGTCCGATCTCGCGCAGCAGGCGACGCGGGATCCGTACCTGTTCGACTTCCTCGGTTCGACCGACGGCTGGCACGAGCGTGAACTGGAACAGAAGCTCGTCGAGCACGTCGGGAAGTTCCTGCTCGAGCTCGGCCAAGGTTTCGCCTTCATCGGTCAGCAGGTGCGGCTCGAGCTGGACGGCGAGGAGTTCTTCTGCGACCTGCTCTTCTACCACCTCGAACTGCGCTGCTACGTGGTGGTCGAGCTGAAAGCGGTGAAGTTCAACGCCGCGTTCCTCGGTCAGCTCGGGCTGTACATGGCGGTCGTGGACGACGTACTCGCCAAGGACGGCGACAAACCGACCATCGGGCTGCTGCTCTGCCGGAACAAGAACCAGGTCGTTGCCGAGTACGCCCTGAAGGGGTTCAAGGCGCCGATCGGAGTGGCGGAGTGGACGAACGCGATCAACAGCTCGCTCCCCGCGGAGTTCCGGTCCGTGCTGCCGAGTGTCGAGGAGTTGGAGGCTGAGCTGACCACTGAGGACTGATCCGGCAAACGTTCAAGACTTCTGTCGGTGGGGGGTGTCATCGTGAGGAGATGGTGAGTCGGCTGCGGGCGCGTGCTGAGTGGCAGTTCTTTGGGGTGTTGCCGCGGGCCGATCGTGGGCTGGCTGCTGCTTGGTGGGTGTTGCTGCTGGCGCCAGGTGCGTTGCCGGCGGTGTTTGCGGTGGCGATGGGCTGGCTGGTGGGGGCGGTGCAGCATCGCGAGGGGTTGGCGCGGCCGTTGGTGTTGATGGGGGTCACGTTCGTGCTGTTGCAGGTGCTGACCCCGGTGCATCAGGCGGTCAGCGCCAACCTCGGCAATCGGGTGTCGGCATACCTGAACGACGCGTTGGCGAAGGCGTGTGTCGGGCCGCCGGGGATCGGGCATCTGGAGGACCCGGGGCTGAGCGAGGACCTCACCGTGGCGCGGGAGTTCGACCGCGGGCAGACCGGGCCGCCGATGTACCTGAACGTCGACTTCGTCGCGGGCAGTCTGGTGGAGCTGGTGGGCGGGGTCGCGTCGGCGATCGTGCTGTTCGGGTTCACCTGGTGGGCGCCGTTGGTGCTCGTCGTCGGGTGGGTCGCGACGCATTGGCTGCTGCGCGAGAGCGGTGTCTGGAAGGACCGGAACACGGCCGAGGTCCGTTCCGCGCAGCGGCATGCGACGTACGCGTACGAGCTGGCTGTGGAGCCCGGTGCGGCGAAGGAGCTGCGGTTGTTCGGGCTGGCGGACTGGACGGTGCAGCGGTTCACGGAACGGCGCCGGCGGTTGTTCGAGCTGCAGTACGCCGCGACGCGACTGCGGGAACGGCCAATGATCTGGAGTCTGCTGATCATTGTGGTGGCCAACGGTCTGGTGTTCTGGTCGCTGGGTGCGGCCGCGCTCGGCGGGAGCCTGCCGCTGGATCGGCTGGTGGTGTTCGCGCAGGTGGCGATCGGCGTCGGGATGATCGCCTTCGGCGGCCTGAACTGGGCCCTCGACGGCGCCGCCGCCCCGGTCGCCGCCGTACGCCGACTCGAACCGGCGATGGCCCCCGCCGGAGCGCTGTCATCCGGTACCAGTGCGGCAGGGCAGGGAGCAGTGGAGGTTGTGCTTCGAGGTGTGCGGTTCGGTTATCCACAGGGTGATCGGCAGGTGTTCGACGGGCTGGACCTGACCATTCCGGCCGGTTCGTCGCTGGCGGTCGTCGGGCAGAACGGTGCCGGGAAGACCACGTTGGCCAAGCTGTTGTGCCGCCTGTACGACCCCGACGCGGGCACGATCCGCGTCGACGGCGCCGACCTCCGCGACCTCGACGTCGACGCCTGGCGGACCCGGGTGACCGCCGTCTTCCAGGACTTCCTCAAGCTCGAGCTGCCGCTGCGGGACAATGTCGCGCCGGCCGGTGCACCCGAGGACGACATCCGGGCCGCGCTCGCGGACGCCGGCGCCGCGGACCTCGTCGATCTCGACACCCGGCTGGCCACCGGGTACGGCGACGGCACCGACCTGTCCGGCGGTCAGTGGCAGCGGGTCGCCCTGGCGCGCGCGTTGTGCGCCGTACCCCAAGGCGCCGGGCTCGTGCTGCTCGACGAGCCGACCGCACAGCTCGACGTCCGCGGCGAGGCGGCGATCTTCGACCGGATCCTGACCGCGACCAGGGACGTCACCACGATCCTCATCTCGCACAGGTTCTCGACGGTCCGGCACGCCGACCGGATCTGCGTACTCGAACACGGCCGGGTCGTCGAGCTCGGCAGCCACGACGAGCTGATGGCGCTGGGCGGCCGTTACCGCACCATGTTCGACCTCCAGGCGCAGCGCTTCACGGCCGAGGTGGACGAGGAGGGGCTCAGCTATGACACGCTCTGACGATCTGCCGAAGGCGATCCCCGCGATGTGGCGGCTCTGCAAGCTCGGCTATCAGCATGAGCCGTGGCTGTTGGTCGCGGCCTTCGCGATGACGCTACTGGCCGCCATACCGGACGCCTTGTTGGCTTTGTGGCTCAAGATCCTCGCGGACGGCGTGCTGCACGACGACCGTCGCGCTGCACTGCTGGCCGCCGGCGGGCTGGCGTTGTCGGTGACCGCGACGTGGTTCCTGCGGACGCTGTCGACGCGGATCTCCCGGCGGTTCCGGGACCGGGTGACGATCATGCTCGAGGCGCATGTCGCCCGGCTGCAGGCGTCGGTCGCCACGGTCGAGCACCACGAACGGCGCGACTATCTGGACCGGCTGTCGGTGCTGCGCAAGCAGGTGTTCGTGCTGGACCACATGTACATGTCACTGTTCTCCACCTGCGGCTGGATCCTGCGCCTCGGCGTGACGGTCGCGCTGCTCGTGTCGATCCACCCGGCGCTCGCACTGCTGCTGCTCTTCGCGCTACCGACCGTCCTCAGCTCCAGCTGGCGCCCCGGCGTCGAGCGTGAGGTCGAGGAGCGGTACGCCGCTCACTTCCGCCTGGCGGAGCACCTGTTCAAGACCGCGACCACACCCGCACCGGGCAAGGAGGTCCGGGTGATCGGCATCGGGCCTGACCTGATCGCGGGTCGACGCCGCGAGTGGGAGCAGTGGTACCGGCCGATGGCCGCGGCGCGCTGGGCGAGCGCGGTCTGGCACGGGATCGCCTGGGCGATCTTCGGCGCGGCGTACGTCGGCGCGGTGCTGTTCGTCGCGGTGGGGCTGCACGGGTCGGTCGGCAACGTGTTGCTGATTCTCGCCGCCGGTGCGCGGCTGTCGTCGTACATCGGTGCGACGGTCGGGGAGATCGGGTTCCTGCGCGGCATCTGGCTGGACGGGTCGCGGCGGCTGGTCTGGCTGGAGAACTACGCCGCCTCGTTCGACAGGTCGGCGGACCAGCCCGCCCCGGAGCGGCTCGTCGACGGGATCCGGTTGGAGAACGTGTCGTTCGCGTACGCCGGTGCCGATCGGCCGGCGCTGGAGAACGTCGACCTGCGGCTGCCGGCCGGCAAGGTGATCGCGGTCGTCGGCGAGAACGGCGCGGGCAAGTCCACGCTGGTGAAGCTGATCTGCAAGCTGTACGAGCCGGCCGGGGGACGGGTGTTCCTCGACGATCAGCCCCTCGACCGGATCCCGGCGGAGGCGTGGCGGGCGAAGATCGCGGGCGCGTTCCAGGACTTCTTCCGGTTCGAGTTCCGCGCGGCGCACAGCGTCGGGCTGGGCGACCTGCCGCGGCTGGACGACGTACCGGCGGTGACGACCGCCGTCGGGCGGGCCGGGGCGGAGGACGTGCTGGCCCGGCTGGAGTCGGGGCTGGACACGCAGCTCGGCGCGACCTGGCCGGACGGTGCGGAGATCAGCTTCGGCCAGTGGCAGAAGCTGGCGCTGGCGCGCGGGTTCATGCGGGACCGGCCGTTGCTGCTGGTGCTCGACGAGCCGACCGCGGCGCTGGACGCGGAGACGGAGCACGCCCTCTTCGAGCGGTACGCCGCTGCCGCGCGGGGCGGTGCCGACGGGCGGATCACGATCCTCGTGTCGCACCGGTTCTCGACGGTCCGGATGGCCGACCTGATCGTCGTACTGGACGGCGCTCAGGTCGTCGAGACCGGGACCCACGAGGAGCTGATGGCCCGCAACGGGCACTACGCCGAGCTGTACCGGATCCAGGCGGCGGCGTACCACTAGTTGATCTTGAAGACCGGGACGCCGGGGGCGATGTGCCGCAGCACCTCGTCGGGGGAGTTCTTGGTGACGTCCCCGCCGAAGAACGCGCCGACCTCCCAGGCCCACTTCTTCAGGTAGAGCCGCAGCGCGGGCAGCTTGTCGGCGTCGGCGAGCTCCTCGGCGTGGAACGTCTCGACCTTGCCGCCGAGCTGCAGCCGGCCGGTGCCGATGGCGCGCAGGTTCTTCACCCACTGGGTGTGGCCGCGCGGGGCGACCAGGTACCGCTGCCCGTCGATGACCAGCAGGTTCACCGGCGTACTGCGCCATTCGCCGGACTTCCGGCCCTGCACCGAGAGCACCCGGCTGCCCATCAGGCTGATCCCGAGCTTCGTCAGCCGCGCGACGACCCGGTTGAACACCCGCATGCTGCCCTCGTTGGCGGTGATCACGCGCTTGCTGTCGTAGGTCTGCTTGTACTCGGTCATGGCGGGTTTCCTTCGGCTTCGCGAGAGCGGTGCTCTCTGTTGTGATCAGTGAACCTCGGATCACTGCTCACTGTCAAGAGCACTGCTCTCGGTTTTGTGGCAGACTGGCCACATGAACGCCGGACGTACTGCCCGTGAACGTGCCCGGGCCGAGCTGACCGACGAGATCAAGGCAGTCGCCAGGCAGCAGCTGGCGACGGTCGGCGCCGAGTCGCTCTCGTTGCGGGCGATCTCCCGCGAGCTCGGCATGGTGTCTTCGGCGCTGTACCGGTACTTCGCGAGCCGCGACGAGCTGCTCACCGCACTGATCATCGACGCGTACAACGCGCTCGGCGCGGCGGCCGAGGGGGCCGTGACCGGGGGGGATCCGGTCGAGGAGTGGCTCGCGATCTATGCCGCCGTCCGCGGGTGGGCGCGGACTTATCCACAGGAGTACGCGCTGATCTACGGGTCGCCGATCAGCGGGTACCAGGCGCCGCAGACGACGGTCGAGCCGGCGGCGCGGGTACCGCTGGCGCTGCTCGGGTTGCTGCAGCGGGCCCACGCGGACGGACGGCTCGCCGTACCGGCGGATGCGCCGGAGCCCGAGGGGGCCTTGGCCCAGCAGACGGAGGTGTTGCTCGCGCTGGCGCCGGACGTGCCGCCGGCGGTGCTGGTGCGGGCGGTGATCGTGTGGACGCAGCTGTTCGGGATGATCAGCTTCGAGCTGTTCGGTCAGCTGGTCGGGTCGATGGACCCGGCGGACGAGTTCTTCGCGTCGACCGCCCGGCAGATGGCGGCGTTCGTCGGGCTCAGCTGAAGGCCTTCGGCAGCGGTACGTCGACGGCGCGGGCGACCCGTCGTACGTAGGTCTCGCGCGGGATCGACACCGCGCCGAGGGTGGCGAGGTGGTCGGTCACCCACTGGATGTCGAAGACCCGGTCGGCGGCGTACTCGTCGTTCAGCAGCTCGATCGTGCCCGCGACGGCCGCCTTCGAGCCGTCGGTCTGGTGGTGGAACATCGACTCGCCCGCGAACAGCCCGCCGATCGCCACGCCGTACAGCCCGCCGGCCAGCTGGTCGCCGTTCCAGGCCTCGACCGAGTGCACCCAGCCGAGCCGGTGCAGTTCGGTGTACGACGCGATGATGTCGCGGTCGATCCACGACCCGGGACGGCGCGGGTCGGCGCAGGCACGGATCACCTGGTCGAACGCGGTGTTCACCCGGATCTCGAACTTCGCCCGCGCCCGCCGCAGCGACCGCGTCTGCCGGTACCCGTCGACCTCGATCACGCCACGGTCGACCGGCGACCACCACAGCGTCGACCCCCGGTGGTCCGGCATCGGGAACAGCCCCCGCCGGTACGCCGCCAGCACGGTCCCCGGCGCGAGATCGGCACCCCCCGCCACCACGTCACTGCTCCCGGCCACACCCACAGGCGGGAACTCCCACTGAGTCGGAGCAGGTTCTACTGGCACGCGACCATTCTCACCTAGGGGACACCAAGGGTTTCTCCCGAGTGGCGAGGGGCCGGGAGCCACGTACAGTTGAAGCACGTCCGGGTTCTGACGCGTGGGGCCGGGCGGGAAGGAGCACCGTGGCCGGAGTAGCCAGGTTCGTCGCCAGTAGTCTCGCGCCCGCAGCCCAGCGGTTCGCCCCGACCGCAGCCGGCGGCGTGTTGCGTCAGATCCTCGAGATCGCGATCGACGGGTACCAGCGGTTCCCGGGCGCGGAGCGGATCGCGGACCACAAGCTGGAGCGCTGCGACGGCGACGTCACGCTCGCGATCGACGCGGTCATCGACCAGCACATCCGGCTCGCCGGCGTGCAGGGGTTCGCGACCAGCATCGGCGGTCTCGTCACGCTCCCGGTCGCACTGCCCGCCAACCTGACCGGGCTCGCGGTCGTGCAGTGCCGGATGGTGGCGGCGATCGCTCATCTGCGGGGGTACGACCTCGACGATCCCCGCGTCCGTACGGCGGTCATCACCTGCCTGCTCGGCGAGGAGGGCGTGACCGCACGACTGAAGAAGTCCAGCCTGGTGTCGTCACCGCTGGCGATCGCGACCGCGCCGGTGTTCGACCCGGTGCTCGACCGGCAGGTGTCCGGCGAGGTCGTCGCGGAGCTGATCGGACGGATCAGCGGCAAGCGGATGGCCCTGACCGTGACCCGGCGGATCCCGCTGCTCGGCGGCGCGGTAGGCGCCGGCGTCGACGGCTGGTCGACGTACCGCGTCGGCCAATTCGCGGACAAGAGCCTGATCCGCCGGATCCCCCGACCGATCGAGCCGTGACGGCGGCGTTCTAGGACACTCGACTGCCCGGACCAGGTGCAGCCGTTGCCGGACGTCTTCCGGGTGTCACGCTGACCGGTCCGCCGGCTCCCGGCGGGTGAGGGGGAGTTTGGCGCGGGTCTCCTCGTCGGCGGGGGTTTCCACGTACAGGACCAGGTCGGAGTGGGCGGAGACGGCGAGTTCGGTGACGATCAGGTTCAGCTCGCCGGCTCGCGGGTTCTTGATCCGGCGGTGCCGCGGCGTACAGGCCGACACCTCGTGCCGCGACCAGAGCTGCTCGAACTCGGGACAGATCGACCGCAGCCGGGCGAGATCGGTCTCCCAGTCCGGGTCGCCGACGTGTTCGCCGTACGCCGACCGCAGCCGGCCGACCAGATACGGCACCTCGGTGTCGTAGTTGAGCAGCTGCTCGCGGGCGGACGGCTCGGTGATGATGCACCAGAGCAGGTTCTGATGGATGCAGGGCAGCTGGTGCCAGTCGTGGAACAGGTCGTGGTACGCACGGTTCGCCCGGACGATGTCGAACCGGGTGTTGGTGATCACCGCCGGCAGCGGATCGAGCCCGTCGAGGATGTCCTCGAACACCGCCTCGCTCGCGCAGTCCGTCACCCGCGGCAGCCGCACCGGCGTCGCCTCGGCCAGCCGGTACAGGTGCTCGCGCTCCACCGGCGTCAACCGCAACGTCGACGCCACCGCATCCAGCACCTGCCCGCTGGCGTTGATCGGCCGCCCCTGCTCCAGCCACGTGTACCAAGTCACGCCGACGCCGGCCAGCTGCGCCAGCTCCTCCCGCCGCAGACCCGGCGTACGCCGCCGTCCACCGCCGGGCAGCCCGACGTCCTCGGGCGTAACCCGCGCACGCCGCGCCTTCAAGAACTCGCCAAGCTCAACCCGCTGCGCACTCACCCGCTCAGTTTCCCTGCCGCCACCGACACTTTCAGCCGGCGAGGGCTTGGACCACACGGCTCGGGGACGGCTTGCCCAGCTGCTCGGCCATCCAGGCGGACGTGGTGACGAGCTTCTCGAGGTCGACGCCGGTCTGGATGCCGAGGCCGTTCAGCTGCCAGAGGAGATCCTCGGTGGCAAGGTTGCCGGTGGCACTCTCGGCGTACGGGCAGCCGCCGAGCCCGCCGGCCGAGCTGTCGACGGTGGTGACGCCTTCGCGGAGAGCAGTCAGCGTGTTGGCGAGCGCCTGGCCGTACGTGTCGTGGAAGTGCACCGCGAGTTTGTCCACAGGTACGCCGGCGGCCGTGAACGC
The DNA here is from genome assembly GCF_042730855.1 of Kribbella sp. NPDC059898. Taxonomy (NCBI): domain Bacteria; kingdom Bacillati; phylum Actinomycetota; class Actinomycetes; order Propionibacteriales; family Kribbellaceae; genus Kribbella; species Kribbella sp. NPDC059898. Next base: position 504,272 of record NZ_JBHWKR010000001.1, on the reverse strand, counting down.
CCTGATCAGCGCGGTGACCTGCCCCGGTGTGGCGACACCGATCGTGTCGCCGAGCGAGAGCTCGTCGCAGCCGAGCTCGACGAGCCGCGCCCCGACCTTGACGACCTGGTCGATCGGTACGTCGCCCTCCCACGGGTCGCCGTAACACATCGACACGTACCCACGGACGGTCAGCCCTGCGTCGAGCGCCCGCTGGATCGTCGGCGTGAACATCGTGAACTGCTCGTCCAGCGTGGAGTTCAGGTTCTTCGTCGCGAACGTCTCGGTCGCGCTCGCGAAGATCGCGATCTCCCGGACACCGGCCGCCAGCGCGCGGTCGAGGCCGCGCTCGTTCGGGACCAGGACCGGGGCGCGGACGCCGTCGGGCAGGTCGAGCTGATCGAGGAGCTCGGCCGCGTCGGCCAACTGGGGGACCCACTTCGGGTGCACGAAACTCGTCGTCTCGACCGTCGTCAGGCCGGCGTCGACCAGTCGCCGGATGAACTCCGCCTTGACCGCTACGTCGACGACCGCCGACTCGTTCTGCAACCCGTCCCGCGGGCCGACCTCGTAGATCGTGACCCGGTCGGGCAGTCCCTCGGCCGTGACCAGCTGCGGTTCGCGCATCCTGCTGCCTCCTCGGCGGTCGAGCGGGCCGCGGGCCGCGACAATGCTCCTGATGACAACTCTTGCTGCCATTCTGCGTGCCGCCGAACGCGGCGTCTTCCCGCCCCCGGATCTCGGCGTCTCGGTCGTCGCACCGCCGTCGGAGCGGGAGTCCTGCGTGGTGTCGTTCACCGGTCATATCGTGATCGCCGCGGACGTCGACCCGGCGTGGGTCGCGGAGCGGGTCCCGGAGGGCGACCTGTGCGCTCCGACGAACCCGCCGTTCCTGTCCGCACTCGAACAGTTCACCGGCCGCCGGGTCAGCGCACTCGACGCGATGCTGGTCGCCCCGGCCGTCACGGACCCGGACGAGCGCGCCGCCGCCACCGCCGGCCTCACCGAACTCCAGGACCTCGACCACCCCCGGGTCGACCGAGCCTGGCAGTACCGCGACGACGTCCGGGTGTACGTCGACACCCACGACGGCCTCGTGCTGACCGGGCGCGGCCTGGCGGACCGGCTGGAGTGTGCCGTCGAAGTACCGCCGAACGCCCGGCAGCAGGGCCACGGTCGCCGGCTCGCGCTGGCCGCCCGCGCCCTGATTCCGCCGACCGCCTCGATCTGGGCCCAGATCACTCCGGGGAACGCCGCGTCCCTGCGCACCTTCCTGGCCGCCGGCTACCAGCCGGTCGGGTCCGAGGCACTGCTCCTGAAGTAGCACCACAGAAATCCACAGCTGTGGAAAACCCTGGGGAAACCGCTCACAAGCGCGCATTCGCCTCACCAGGCTCCAGGCGGGCCGACGGATTCCGGAGTGCTGTGCTGGCTCGTCGAGTCGCGGCTTTGCTGGGCCGTCGAGTTGTGGCTGTGCGGAGTCGTCGAGGCGTGACTGCGGCTGGGCCTCGAAGCCCGGTGACCTGAGCCGCCGGCCATTGGGCCGCTCGCGGACGCCGGCGTCACGGCACCGCCGCCCGACTCACCGGCCGAGTGGGAGGCTGCTCCGGCGACTCCGCCGGCAGCCTTCCGGGCGGCCGCGAGGCCGACCCCCGCCGAGCTCGCGGCCCCGGCAGCCTTGCCACCGGCGAGCGCCGCACCGGTCGCACCCCCGCCACCACCTGCCGAGCTGCCGGTCGCACCCGCCCCGCGGGCCGATCCAGCGCCGGAGCTGCCGACGTTCACCGCTCCGGTCGCCATGCCACCCGGGTCCGCGACCGAGCTGCCCATCGCGGAACCGCCACCGGCCACGGCCGCGGTCACCGGCACCATGAAGCGCAGCAAAGCGGGCAGCGCGAAGATGGCGAGCAGTAGCATCATCATTCCGGTCATCGCCGGCATCAGGCCGTTACCGCCACCGCTGCCGTCGGCGCCGCCGGCGACGGGGTCGTGAGCCAGCTTCATCGCAGCCGCATACACCAGTGCCGCCGCCGGTTTGTACGCGATGAACGCCAGGGACCAGCCGCAGAACTTCCGGAGCCAGTTGCGGCCGATCTCGGTGTTCGTCGCCGCGGCGGCCAGCGGGAACGCTCCGGCGAGCAGCACCAGCAGCGCCGACCGGACCAGCATCAGCACGATCTGGATCAACGAGGCGATGATCACCCCCAGACTGCTCAGGATCGCCAGCATCGCGGGCATGCTGTCCGCGACGATGCTCCGCACCTTGCCGTCCGCGTCCTTCGGACCACCGAACGAGGCCGCCAGCGACATGTCCTTGGCCACATTGTCGATGATGCCGACCGAGAACTGGTCCGACCACGAGATCAGCAACTCCATGGTGGCCGTCCCCATCCCGGCGACGACCACGAAGGTCAGCATCATCTTGAGCAGGTCCTGAAGGGGCTTCGCCCGCTGCTCCCAGGCGATCCGCAGGCCGGCGATCACGATCGCCACCGCGAACACGGAACCCGTGACCCCGAGCAGGTTCGAGTGCAGGAACTCGATGGTGGGGCTGTTCGCCCAGGTTTGCCCGTTGGCCACGGACGGGGTCTGCGGCCGTAGCCAGAAGGTCATCGAGTCCAAGGTGCTCAACGCACTCTCGGAAACCTCGTGGCGGATCTGGTCGATGGCATTGTTCGCGACCGACTGAAAGCCGTCCTTGATGTAGCAGGCGACGTCCATCTTTCCGCACATCAGACACCACTCCAGGCAACGAAGTCGGACAGGTCACGGTGCTGGGCGAACGGTGCGCCGACCGGATCGCCCGGGGCCGGCGGTTGCAGGTGCCAGTCACCCGCTTGCCACACGAGAGTGAGGCTGAGGCTCATGTACGCCGTGTCGACGGGCGTGGCCAGCATCAGGCTGACCCGGTCCGCGCCGGCGTCGATGATCCGGTACCCGGCGAGCTGCGGCACGCTGTAGCCGCTGGCCGTGTCGTCGGACTCGAGCTCACGGACCAACGCGTCGGTCGCCGGGCCCGGGACCATCAGGCGGCGCGCGGTGGCGACGACCTTGGTCTGGTCGGCCATCGCCGCGTAGGCGTTGTACGCGGCGAACACGGCACCGGTCGGCGAGTGCGCGAAGCACCGGCGGAACCCGTCGCCGTCGATCACGGCCGGGCCGTACTTCGACGCACGCGGTACGACGATCCGGCTGCTGACCTCCCAGCTGTCCACAGCCGGCGCCTTCGCCGGAATCGCCTGGTCGGCGGCGGCCAGACCGCATCCGCCGGAGCCCTGCGAACGACCCGCACTCGCCGAACCGGGCGCCGTCGGCTCCGCGGGTCCGGTCGGCTGGCCGGGTCCTGTCGGCTGCGCGGATGCAGTCCCCTGCGCGGAACCGGTCTCATGCGCGGATCCGGGGTCCTGTGCGGGTCCGGTCGGCTGCGCAGGTCCTGTCGGCTGCGCAGGTCCTGTCGGCTGCGCGGGTGCGGGCGGCGCGCCGGATTCCGCGGCGGCGGCATTGGTCGAGCCTGCGGCTTGCTGCTGGGCGGCGGAGGTCGATCGGCCGCTCACGAGCAGCGCGACGCCGCACAGCAGCACGGCCCCGATGACGATGCAGGCCGCAATGAACCCGCGCCCGAACGGTGACTGTTTCTCGCTCGTGTCGCTCATCTGACTCCCCGATCCGCCGGTTGAGAACCTCACGGATCAAGGGTGGCAAAAATCGGGCAGCCGCCGCGGAAGTTATCCACAGGCCCGAATCGTCAGCTCCCGGGGCTCGTGTATCTCGGCATCATCTTGGTAAAGAACGCATAGCCGAGCGCCAGGACGACCGGCCCGGCCAGTGGGGAGGCGGTGGTGAGCCAGGTGGGAAGTGGGACGTCCGAGCTGCGGTCCAGCAGGACTGTTGCCGGCAGGAAGGAGATGTACGCCATCGGGAAGACGGTGCAGAAAGCGTAGAAGGTGGTGCGGCCGAACATGGTGAGTGGGTATCCGGAGAACTGGGTGATCGAGCTGTCGGCGAAGATCCGCAGCGAGAACGTGGAGGTGGCGACGAAGGACAAGCCGCAGAAGAAGGTTGCGATGCCGGTCTCGATCAGGCTGCCGCCGAGCACCGCCAGCAGCAGATAGGCGACCTTGACGGCGTCCCAGTCGACGGGTGCTTGCCTGCTGAAGATGATCAGCGCGCCGATACCGAGCAGCGCGTCGCCGAGCGACATCAGCGAGAACCGCCGGGTGACCAACTGCAGGAACGGGTTCACCGGACGCAACAGCACCCGGTCGAACTCGCCGTCGCGGACCATCTCGTCGGTCAGCATCAAGGCCCCGAACGGTACGACGTACAGCGCATGCGATGCCAGCCGCATCGCGAACACGAAGGCGACCTCCGGGAAGCCCCAGCCCGCGATCAGACCGAACTTTCCGAGGAGGACCCCGAGGAACAACAACTGGGTGCCCTGAAAGGCGACGCCGCCCATCAACGTGGTCCAGAGGTTCACGCGGTACTGCAGCTGTGCCCGCAACGCCGCGCGCTCGAGGATCAGGTACTGCCGGAGCCACGACTGCTCAGCCACCCTGCACCACCACCTTGTGCCGCGCACGTCGCCACACCAACTCGAGGAGGAGCGCCAGTACGACGACCCACACGAGCTGTACGCCGACCAGCGCGAGCGCCTCGCCGCCGTGCAGCCGGCCGAGATAGATCGACACCGGGGTGTAGACCTGCGCCTGGAACGGCAGCCACTCCACCGTCGACCGCAACCAGCCGGGCATGAACCACAACGGGATCAGTGACCCGGAGAGGAACGCGCTCCCGAACCGGTACACGATCAGCGGCCCGCTGACCTCCAACGTCCAGAACGTCACCATCGACACGATCAGGTTGCACAACATCGCCACGGCCACGCCGGCCACCGTGGCCACCAGCGAAAGGAGGAACGCACCCGCACTCGGCGGCAGCACGAGCGCACCGATCACGCCCGCCGCCGCGAGCCCGATCGCGCCGAGCGGCAGCCGGCCGAGCAGTACGCCGAGGTTCTGGCCGAGGACCTGCCCCATCAGGCCGAGCGGGCGGACCAGGTCGGTCGCGATCTGACCGTTCCGGATCCGCATCGGCAACGACGAGAACTGCCACGGAAGGAGCACCGACTGCAGACACGCCGCAATCGCCGCGTACGCGACCGCCGTACGCACGTCCACCCCGGCGACCGGCCCACGGCCGCCGTACACGATCCGCCAGACCGCGATCGCGAGCACGACCTGGATCACCAGCGTCACCGCGCCGGTGATCAGATCGCCGCGGTAGATCAGCACGGATCGCGTCCCGGCCCGGGTCATACCCCGGAACGCCCGGATCCGCGCCACCTGCTCCGCCATGCTCAAGTCAGCAGTCGGTCCTGCCCCGCCGCGCTCTGCCGTGCTCACCTCAGTGGCCCGTCCTGCCCTGCCGTGCTCACGTCAGCAGTCCGTCGTACAGCTGCGAGATCACGTCGGTGAGCCGTGGATCCACGATCGACAGCTCGTCGACCTGGTAGACCTGCGACGCCCGGGCGATCAGCTCGGGGGTGGTGATCTCCCGGGGGTCGAAGCGCAGTACGACGCTGCGGTCCGGGTACGGCAGCACGGTGCCGACCGCGGCGGCGTCCACCTCGGTCGCGAACGGGATGTCCGCGACCCGGCGGATGCTGCGTTCGGCCAGCGTGAGGACGAGGAACCGGTACGGCATGAAGCGTTCCTTCAGCCGCGACAGGTCCCCGTCGTACAGGACGGTGCCGGAGTCGATCACGATGATGCGCTGGCAGAGCCGTTCGACGTCGTCCATGTCGTGGGTGGTCAGGACGACGGTCGTGCCTGCGGTCCGGTTGGTCTCCGCGATGAACTCGGTCAACCGCGCCTTGGCGACCACGTCCAGGCCGACGGTCGGCTCGTCGAGGAACAGGATCGACGGCTCGTGCAGCATTGCGGCGACCAGGTCGCCACGCATCCGCTGCCCGAGCGACAGCGAACGCACCGGCGTGTCCAGGAAGTCGGACAGGTCGAGCAGTTCGGTGAAGAGCCCGACGCGGTTGCGGTACGTCGTACGGTCCAGGGTGTAGAGGTCCGCCAGTACTTCGAACGAGTCGCGGAGCGGGAGGTCGTACCAGAGCTGCGTCCGCTGACCGAACACCACGCCGATGTTGCGGGCGTTCCGGGCGCGGTCGCGGGACGGCTCCAGGCCGGCGACCCGGCAGACGCCGGAGGTCGGGGTGAGGATCCCGGTCAGCATCTTGATGGTTGTCGACTTGCCGGCGCCGTTCGGGCCGAGGTACCCGACGAGTTCGCCCGGCTCGACCTCGAAGTTCACCCCGTTCACCGCGCGGGTGATGTCGCGTTTGGTGCTGAACAGGGCGCGCACGCGGGGCAGGCGGCCCGGCAGGACCGCGGGCCGGGAGAACTCCTTGACGAGGTCGGACGCCTCGATCACTGCCATTCGGACCCTCCCCAGCGAGCGCGAACGGTCATCCTCCCACTGTTCCGGCCGTCCCCGCAGTACGTTTTTCACCGTACTAGACCAGATATGGTTCAGGTTGTCCGTTACGCTCGGGAGGTTTGCGGTTCTGGGTCGATCTGTAGCCGAAGGGTCACCCCGTGTAGCGAAGTGAACTGGTCAGCTAATAGAGTCCGCGCATGACCATCGCGCCTTCGCTTTGCTCGCCCCTAGCGCTCGCCGATGCAGAACCCACTCGCGCCGCCGAACCCTGGGAAAGCGACGTGCTGACGGCCTACGGGCTGCTGCGAGAAGCAGCTGCCGAGCTGGATCACCTGATGCGCCATTCCTTGAAGCGCAGTGGACTGCAAATGGCAATGTTCGAACTGTTGCTGCGGCTGGCCCGTAGCAACGGGGAGAAGCAGCGTCTGACCTCCCTCGCGCGGGAGCTGACCGTCACCACTGGTGGCATTACCCGTCTGGTCGACCGAGCCGAGAACCTCGGCCTGGTTCGCCGGGAGCCCTGCCCTGACGATGCCCGCGGCTCGTTCGCCGTCCTGACCGAGGAGGGGAAGCGGCGGCTGCGCGACGCACTGCCGGATCACCTGCTCGAGATCGACAGCCTCTGGATGTCCCAGTTGGCGGACGAACGTGACGTCGTCCTCGGCAAGCTCCGCCGGGTCCGGGACAACGCCCGTCGCTGGCCGAATGGCCGGCCGGGTCTGGGGCCGATCACGCCCGACCGGATCTGACCAGCACCACAACTTCACCAACCGCATTACCCGCGACTAACGGATGGGGCGCCCGACTGGTGTCGGGCGCCCCTTCGCGCAATCGTTGAGAAGTGAACCAGCGCCAACCCGGCACCCCCGACCACTGGCCGACCTACGCCCCAGGAGGCACCGGGGCGACGGGCGGGGCAGGTAGTCCCACGAGTTCGCCCACCAAACCTCCAGAGATGGGCGGACCGGGGAACGCAGGCGGACCGCCCAGGACCGATGGAGTTCGGCGCCGGGGGTTGTGGTGGCGCGGGGCCGTGGGTGGGGTGTTGGCGGCCTTGGCGGGGCTGGCGGTGGGAGGTGTGGTTGCGGGGCTGCTGGGGACGCCGCAGACGCCGGTGGTGGCGATCGGGTCGGCGTTCATCGACCGGGTGCCGCCGTGGCTGAAGGACCTGGCGATCTCCTGGTTCGGGACCCATGACAAGACCGCGCTCCGGATCGGCATCCTGATCGCCGTCGCACTGCTTGCCGCGGTCGGCGGAATCCTCTCGGTACGCCGCTACTGGGCCGGTGCCCTCATCACGATCGCGCTCAGTGGCGTCGCCGTGGCGGCAGCATTCACCCGCGCCGACTCCGGCCAGACCGGGTTCCTCCCGTCGATGCTCGCCGGCGTCACCGCGCTCCTGATCCTGCGCCTGTTCAGTCGCCGCCTCGAACCGCTCGTCGACTTCCCCGACGATGCCGTCAGCCGCCGCGGCTTCCTGCAACTGTCGGCCGGCGTAGCCCTCGGCTCGGTCGCGCTCGCCGGGCTCAGCAAGGTCGTCGGCGGGAACCGCGCCGCCGTCGCCGACGCCCGCAAACAGCTCCAGCTCCCGAAGCCCCCGACCCTCGCGCCGCCACCCGGCGTCCAGGCCGAAGGCGCCGTACCGTGGGCCACCCCGAACGCGGACTTCTACCGCATCGACACCGCCCTCTCGGTCCCGCAGATCGTGCCCGCGGACTGGAAACTGCGCATCCACGGCATGGTCGGCCGCGAGCTCAACCTCACCTTCGACGACCTGCTCAAACGCCAGGTCATCCACAAGTGGGTGACGCTCACCTGCGTGAGCAACGAGGTCGGCGGCGACCTGATCGGCAACGCGCTCTGGTCGGGCGTCGTACTCAAGGACCTCCTCCAGGAGGCCGGCCCGTCGAAGGACGCGGACGCGATCAAGTCCACGTCGAAGGACGGCTTCACCGCCGGTACGCCGCTGCCCACGCTGCTCGACGACCGCCAGGCGATGCTCGCGTTCGCGATGAACGGCGAACCGCTACCGGTGGAGCACGGCTTCCCGGTGCGGATCGTCGTACCCGGGCTGTACGGCTACGTCTCCGCGACGAAGTGGCTGGTCGACATCGAGGTGACGCGATTCGACCAGTTCGAGGGGTACTGGACGCCGCGCGGGTGGTCTGCGCTGGGGCCGATCAAGCTGTCGTCGCGGATCGACACCCCGCAGAACAAGAAGGTCGCGCCGGGCCCGGTGACCGTGGCCGGCGTCGCCTGGGACCAGCACGTCGGCGTGTCCAAGGTCGAGGTCCGCGTCGATGGGGGCCCTTGGCTACAAGCGACGCTGGCGACGGACCCGTCGGTGGACACCTGGCGGCAGTGGCACTGGACGTGGAACGCGCCGCACGGCACGCACATGCTGCAGGTACGGGCGTTCGACGCGCAGGGCAATCCGCAGGTCGAGTCCTCCGCACCGCCCGCCCCGAACGGCGCGACCGGCCTGCACACGGTCAGTGTGAAGGTCGACTGACCGCCTCCAGCACCATCGGCAGGAACGTGTGCTCGAGAGATCCGGCCGGTACCAGGTCCGGCTCCAGCAGGCTCTGCGACCGGGCACCTTCGTGGACGGCGATGACCATCCGGACGAACTGCTCCGCCGGGACGGTCAGCTCGAGGCCGCTCGTCTCGGTGATCTGCTCGACCAGCCGGGTCAGGCTCTCGCGGAACATCGCGCGCTGCTTGTTCAGCGACTCCGCGGCCTCCGGGTCGCGGAGCGCGTGCAGCGTGAACTCGGCCGAGATCAGGTGCCACTGCCGCTGGTCCGGCGCGGTCTCGTCGAGCAGCCCCAGTACGGCGTCGAGCAGCGAGCCGGGCTGGGTCGCGAGCTCCGGCAGCAGCGCCTCGATCTGCTCGAGGAGCCGATCCGTGGTCGCCTGGAACAGCGCGAGCACCAGCTCGTCCTTGGAGCCGAAGTTCGAGTAGAAGGCGCCGCGGGTGAACCCGGCGCGCTCGCAGATGTCCTCCACCGACGCGCCGTGGAACCCACGCTCGGCGAACACCTCGAGGGCGCCTTCGAGAAGACGGGCCCGCGTGTTCGAACGGCGGCGCTTGGGAGGTTCCATAGGAGTAGGATACAGTTCTGTATTGAATACACAACCGTATTGAACGGGGATGCAGGATGGAGCTCGAGGCCGTCGGGATCAGTGTGCGTGGCCCGCACGCACCGATGCTGCTCGCCACGTCGGTGTCGGTCGCGGATCATCAGGTGGTGCTGCTGACCGGTTACCCGGGCGCAGGCCACGTGGCCGCGGCGCTGGGGCTGTCCGGTCGGCTGAAGCCCGACACCGGCACGGTCCGGTTCGATGGCAAGGCCGATCTCGCGCTGCTGCGGCGGCGGGTCGCCGTGGTCGATGCACCCGGCATCACCGAGCCGGACGACGCGCTGCCGGTTCAGACGGTCGTCGGCGAGGAGCTGGCGATCGCCGGCCGCAAGGCGGGGCGTAAGGCCGTGCTGGAGTGGCTGAACGAGCACGACGCCGCGGAGCACGCCGACAAACGGTTCGAGCACCTCCCGGTCGCCGTACGGACCAGACTGCTCACGGAGCTCACCGTTGCGCGTCCCGACGTACAGGTGGTGATTCTGACCATGCCGGATCGACATGGCGGCGATCCGCACGACTGGTACGAGCTGGGGCGCGGGCTGGCGGCAGAGGGGTACGGCGTGATCATCACGTGTGCCGACGCGTCAGCGCGGTTGCTGGACATCAAGGCCGCGCGCATGGGCGAAACGGACCAGCCTGACCCGGTGCAGGTCGCGCCGATCGCTCCTGTTGAGCCTGTAGCTGCAATTGAAGAAGAAGACGAAGAGGAGACAGAGGCGTGACCGCGCTGCGGATGGCCCTGAGTGAGTTGCGGCGCCTGACGGCCGGACGGCTGCCCAAGCTGGCCGTGGTCGCGCTGCTGCTGGTGCCGGTGCTGTACGGCGGCCTGTACCTCTACGCGAACCACGACCCGTACGGCCGGCTCAACAAGATCCCGACCGCGGTCGTCGTCGAAGATCAAGGTACGACGCTGGCGACCGGCGAGAAGCTCAACGTCGGACCGCAGGTCGCGGACGAACTCGTGAAGTCGAAGAGCTTCGACTGGCATCAGGTGAACCGTGCGGACGCGACGCAGGGTGTGTCGGACGGGAAGTACGAGTTCGCGCTGGTGCTGCCCAAGTCGTTCTCGGGCGACCTGGCGTCGAGCGCGGACTTCAAGCCGCGGCAGGCGGAGCTGGAGCTGCTGACGAACGACGCCAACAACTACATCGCCCACACGATCGCCAACCAGGTCGTCGCGCAGGTGACGAAGACGGTGGCGTCACAGGTCAGCGAGACCGCCGCGTCGCAGCTGCTGGCCGGCTACAACACCATCCACAAGCAGATCGGTACTGCGGCCGCCGGTGCCGCCCAGCTGCAGACAGGCCTGACTTCTGCCGCGACTGGTGTCACGAAGCTGCAGACCGGCGCGACGCAACTCAACACCGCACAGAAGCAGCTGTCGGCCGGTGCGACGCAGCTGGCCACGGGGGCAACGCAGGCGTCGCAGGGCGCGTCGTCGCTCGCTTCAGGTGCCGCGCAGCTCGACAGCGGTCTGGGGACCCTGAAGGACAAGACCGCGTCGCTGCCGAGGCAGACGAAGCAACTGGCCGACGGTGCGAACCAGGTTGCTGATGGCAACGAGAAGATCGCCGGTGTCGGCAAGCAGGTGGCGACCGCGTCCAGCACGCTGGTCCAGGACCTGAAGACGTTCGACGCCCAGCTGGCCGCGAAGCTGAAGGAGCAGGGCCTCAGCCAGCACCAGATCCGGGTCATTCTTCTGGAGACGGCGAAGCTGCGGACTCCCGTCGTACAGGCGAACACGAAGATCCAGTCGACGTCCAAGCAGCTCAACCAGCTTGCGACCGGCGCGCGGAAGGTGTCTGACGGCGCGTCCGAGTTGGCCAAGGCGACGCCCGCACTGACCAACGGGATCAGCACTGCAGCCAACGGTGCACACCAGCTCAACACAGGCGCCACCCAGCTGAAGACTGGGCTCGGCACCCTGCAAACCGGTGCACAGAAGCTGGCTGCCGGTGAGCAGCAGGCCGTGACCGGCCAGGGCCAGTTGCTGACCGGTGTGAACAGTCTTGCCACCGGGATGGGTCAGCTGAAGACCGGTGCGACCCAGCTGAACACAGGGCTCCAGAACGGCCTGAAGCAGATCCCCAACCCGACCGCAGACCAGCGCAAGGCCGTTGCGGAGACGCTGGGTGCTCCGGTGACTCTGCAGAACGTCTCACAGGCCACCGCTGACAGCTACGGTGCCGGCCTGGCGCCGTTCTTCCTCAGCCTGGCCTGCTGGATCGGGGCGTACGTCCTGTTCCTGCTGGTCCGGCCGCTGTCGCCGCGTGCGCTGGCCGCGCTGCAGTCTCCGTTCCGGGTGGCGCTCGGCGGTTGGTTGCCGCCGGCGCTCTTCGGTGCGGTGCAGGCGACGCTGGTGTTCGTGACCGTCGTACTCGGCCTCGGCATCAATGCTGCGCATCCATGGCTGACGGTCGGATTCCTGATCCTCACGTCGTTCACCTTCGTCGCGATCCTGCACGCATTGTCGGCGTGGTTCGGTGCGGTGGGTAAGTTCCTTGGCCTCGTGCTGATGGTGGTCCAGCTGGTCAGCGCCGGCGGTACGTTCCCGTGGCAGACGATCCCGGAGCCGCTGTACTTCTTCCACCACGCGCTGCCGATGAGCTACGCGATCGACGGCGTCCGGCACCTGATGTACGGCGGGCCCGGCGCGTCGCTCGGGCGGGACCTGCTCGCGCTGGGGGCGTGGTTCGTGGTCGCGATCGCCGCGTCCACCCTGGCGGCCCGCAAGCAGCGGGTCTGGCCGGCGAAGAAGCTGCAACCGGAACTGGTCCTGTAGCCGCTCGGTAGTCGGCGCCGAGGCATTGACGGGGAGAAATGTTTGCGTGAACATCGGCGGCATGAGATCACCAGCCCGGCGCCTCGCCGCCGCGACGCTCTCGGTCGCCGCCGCCCTCACAGCGCTCACCGTCCCCCCGTCCACGGCGGCTCCGCTGCCCGGCAACACCGGCGCGTTCCGCGGGGTGAACTGGGCCGATCCGCGGGACAACTACGCCCACGACGCGGTCGTCCCGTCCGGCCTCAGTACAGCGGACGACTACGCGACGACGTACCGCAAGGCGGACGGGATCGTGGGCGAGTTCCGCAAGGAACTGAAGGCGAACACGGTCCGGCTGCCGATCAACCCGTCCAGCGTGGGGACCGCCTGGTGGACCTCGTACCGCGGTGCGATCGACGCCGCGGTCGGGCGCGGCTTCAACGTCATCCTCAGCTACTGGGAGGCCGACAACGCCAAGGACGGCCGGGTCGACGACACCGCGGCGTACGGCGCCATGTGGGACACCGTGGTGAAGGCGTACGCCAAGAACCCGCACGTGTACTTCGAGCCGATGAACGAGCCGTTCGGGTACTCACTGCCGGACTGGGTCTCGCTGACGTCGGCGTGGATCGCCCGGCACAGCGACGTACCGCGGAGCCGGATCGTCATCTCCGGCACCGGGTACAACGACAACGTCACCGGGGTCGGCGCGGCGCCGCAACTGCAGGGGACACTGCTCTCGCTGCACTTCTACGGGTTCTGGGCGTCCGACACCACCGAGGCGGCCTGGCTGGCGAACATCCGGCCGCGGATCGGGTCGTACGGGTCGCGGACGATCATCGACGAGGCCGGGTCGCCGATGACGATCGGGCTGAACTACGGCAACCACGAGGGCAACGTGTACACGGCGTACCTCGGTGCGCTCACGCAGGTCGCCCGTGAGAACGAGATGGGCATCGTTTACTGGCCAGGGCTTCGTACTGGCGACTCTTACTCGATGACTACCCAGGTAGGCCCGGCTGATCTCCAGGTCAATAGCCGGAGCGGGCTGGACCAGCTGTGGTGGGGCTGGCGGTTGCTGAAGGACGAGCCGACCAACACGCTGCCGCCGTCCCCGCCGGGTCAGCCGCTGCGTGGGGTCGCCAGTGGGCGGTGCACCGACGTGCCTGGGTTCTCAACGGCACCTGGTACGTCGCTTGACCTGTGGGACTGTAACAACGGCGGCAACCAGTCCTGGAACTACACGGCGACCAAACAGCTCACGGTGTACGCCGACAAGTGCATGACGTCCGGTACGTCGGTCACCATCGAGAACTGCACCGGGGCAACCAACCAGGCGTGGGAGCTCAACGCAGACCAGACCGTGACCAGCGTTGCCGACCCTGCTCGCTGCCTCACCGCAGCAGGCACAAGCAACGGCGCCGCGGTCGTAACGGCCGCCTGTAACGGATCTGACGACCAGAAGTGGACCCGTTAGAGTCCTTGCGTGGAGGACTTGGTACGTACTGCGGGAGAGCGTGAAGTACTAGAGGCCTTTCTGGAATCGCACCGGCAGGTCGTGGTGGAGAAGCTCCGCGGCCTGTCCGAGCAGGACGCCCGCCGCCGGCTGGTACGCGGACATCTTGCGCGAGCAGATCGACGGCGTCAGCGGGGCGTGATCGGTTCGAGTTCCGGGTCGAGGCTGAACGGCAGGACGGTGCCCGGGACCGTACGGGCGAGCCGCTCGGCCGTCGCGGCGTCGGCGAATCCGACGTACCGGGCGGCGTACAACTGCTTGATCGCGTCGAGGTCGACGCGGCGGTCGCCGGGGACGACGGCCAGCACGTACTTCGTGGTGCGCTTGTCGGGCTTGACCAGCAGGATGATGCACTTCGCGGCCTGCGCGACCGGGTGACCACGGAGTGCGCTGACCGTCTCGGTGGTTCCGTCGGGGGCGTGGTCGATCAGCTGGTATGGGACGCCGTCGAGCAGGGCGATCAGACGGGCGTAGGTGTCAGACATGCGGCCTCCCGATGGCGGCGTTCGATGGATTGGCCCCAGGTGGTGCCGGCCAGCAGGAGTACGGCGCCGAGCGCGGCCGGTACGGTCAGCCGCTCGTCGCCGAGACCGATGCCGATGGCAACGGCCCAGATCGGCTCGGTGCCGAGCAGCAGACTGGCACGGCTGGCCGACGTACGCTGCACGGCCCACGTCTGCGCGAGGAACGCGAAGACGCTGCAGAACAGGGCTAGGTACGTGACCTGCAGCCAGGTCGCCGGCCCGGTCGGCAGGTGGGGCAGGCCGGGTACGACGAAGAGCGCCGTACCGACAAGGGACTGGATCGCGGTCAGTTGGAGCGGGCGTACGTCGTGCGCGAGACGGCCGACGAGCGCGACGTGACCGGCGCGTACGACGGCGGCCGCGAGCATCAGGAGGTCGCCAATGCCCGGTTGGTGCAGGCCGTTGCCGGACATCAACAGGCCGACGGCTGCCACACAGATCGCGGCGGCCAGGTAGAACTTCGGCGGCAAGCGGCGGCGGTCCAGCAGCGGCGTGAGGACGAGAGTGAGGCTGATGATCAGGCCGGCGTTCGCGGCGGTGGTGTGCGTGACGCCGTACGTCTCGAGGATCAGAACCGCAGCCTGGGTGAGGCCGAGGATAAGGCCGGTACGCCGCTCGGTGCGGTTGGCGCGTCGGGCGGCGGGAAGCAGGGCCAGGGCGGAGATGGCGTAGCGGAGGAACAGCACGGTGAGTACGGGCAGGGTTGCGGTCGCGGTCTTCGCCGCGAGGTAGCTCGAGCCCCAGACGATCGCGACCATCAGCAGGACGAGGTCGATACGGCGGGATCCGGGCACGGGTCCACGGTGACCGATTCCGATGTTGTAGCCAAGACCGAAGTTCTTCAACGAGGTTGTAGCGGGCCTACAGTGTTGTTCGTGGACGAACGGCAGTTGCGGGTACTTCGGGAAGTCGGCGAGCTCGGCAGCGTGACGGCCGCGGCGGAGGCGCTGTTGGTGACGCCGTCGGCGGTGTCGCAGCAGTTGCGGCTGCTGCAGCGCTCGATGCCGGTGCCGCTGACCGAACGTTCCGGCCGCCGGGTCGTCCTCACCCCGGCCGGTCAGGCTCTCGCGAGCGCCGCGGTAGACGTCGAGTCGGCACTGGCCCGTGCGAGGCACGCCGTCGAGGAGTTCGTCTCGCTGCCGGACGGTTCGGTTTCTCTCGCGGCGTTCCACAGTGCCGCGGCCGCGTTCTTTCCGTTGCTTCTCCAGGCTGGGCCCGAGTTGCACCTGCACGACGAGGACGTACCGCAGGACGAGTTCCCACCACTGACCCGCGAGTACGACATCGTGCTGGCCCATCGCCTCGACCATGCGGAGGCTTGGCCGCGTACGGTCACCGTCACCCCGCTGCTCCGCGAGCCGCTCGACGTCGCCGTACCCATCGACCATCCGCTGGCAGCCAAGCGCGTCCTCACCCCACGCGACGTCGCCCACGAACCATGGATCACCGTCCACGACGGCTTCCCCCTGATGGCCACCATCGAAGCCATCGGCGCCGCCGCCAACCACCGCCTCAACCTGGTCCACCGCGTCAACGAGTTCACCGTAGTCACCGAACTCGTAGCCGCCGGCGCCGGCCTCGCCCTCATCCCCCGCTGGACCGCCCGCCCCCACCCCGCCATCTCCCTCCACCCCCTCCGCGGCGTCCACACCCTCCGCCACATAGACGCCCTACACCGCCCCGAACACACCGCCCGCACCGCCGTCCGCACCACCCTCACCCAACTCACGAAAGCCGCCCGCACCATCCGCACCGCTGGAGCGTGAGAAGCCAGACGACGGGATGAGGAGTGCTGAAGCCCTCGCTGACTGAAGGACTATCCGCCGTGCCCTTCGCTCCACAGGGCTGCGACCACAGCAATCTGATGTGGCAGGTCGAGCGTGTCGACCTGGATGTGATGGTCGGCGTACGGCGGGTTCGACGCGTTCTGGGCGTGGAGCATTCGGAACTCGGTGTCGGTGAGCCATGCCTCCCGAGAGGCTGCCCGCCGTAGTGCCTCCGGTAGGCCGACCCTGAGGTGCACGATCACGCAGCCGGGCAGGTTCTGCTTGTACAGCTCGGACGTCTCGGGGGTGAGGACGTCGGCGATGACAACATCGATGCCAGCGGCCAGGAAGTTGCGCGCAATCCCGCACGCATTCACCACACCAAGCCTTTGTTGCTCAAGCCCTTCATCGTCATCCCACGGAGCCGCGGCACCCGACACGACAAGCTGCCGTATGTCGTCTACATCAACATAGGCACACCTCGGATGCCCCTCCGCGAGCGCCCTACCGGTCGCACTCTTCCCGACTGCAGGCCCGCCCGTCAGAACCAACGGCGAAATTGCCATCGTTCCTCCGATCGAATGCATCAAAGCAACCATGCCGGTTGGACGCCGTTCACGTGGGGATCCAAGCCGGCCACCAGATCGGGACACCGCCGGGGCACCGAGGGTCCGCCGATCACAGCGCCGAGACGACGCCCAGCCGGAAAGCGATCCCGCCGGTAGGAATGCTCCTCCACTCTGGTCCCTCCTCGAGCATCCGGCGTCACCTACGCGGACGACACTCAAGCAGGTTGACGGCGCAGGGTCATTATCTGTCTGCCGCCAGGCCCGCTACTGTCCGGCCCTGAGGTTGATTCGTCAGTCGGAATCGTGGTTCGAACGCGATCGCCGTAGTAGAATCGCGGTAGCCCGGGGCAGTAGCCCTTGGGAAGTGGACCCGGCAGCCTTCCGGACGGTTGGTGAGCCGGGTTTCGCGCATTCAGAGCTCAGTCAGCTCGGAGTACGGCGCGACCAGTTGCCGCCACTCACCGCCCTTGGCCCATGACCACGCGACCGCGTCGGGGATCCACAGCAGCGGGTCCAGGTGCGGCGCGAGCAACTCGTACTGCAGTGTGTCCACGCATCCATAGGTTCGGACGGCGCGATACAGCGTTCTCCTGTCGAACTCGAGCCGTGATTCGTCCCGTTCGATGACCAGTCGCTCGGCCGTACCGGCGGCGTCCTGGACGATCGCGTTCAGGCAGCGTTCGCGGCCAGCGTGAGAGTCCGACGGTGTGGCGTAGAGCTTCACTTCCAGTCCGAAGCCTTCGATGACTCCGAGGATCTTGCGTTGGTGTGCCGCGGATTCCTTGAAGAAATGCAGCCGTCGCTGCCGCGGCAGCAGGAGGCTTCGCATCGTCCGGCGATGCGCGTTGACGTCGCCGGCGACACAGGCCGCCGCGGCCATGAGCAGACCACGAGACTTGTTCTCGTCGACGAACACGTGCGAGGGCATGCGAGCACTTTAGGCGCTGACTCAGACATCCAGTGCATGTCGATGTCGACGGCAACAGCCGTTATGTGGCCGTCGTTGCCCTTAGCAACGGAATGGAGGGGTGGTTCGCCCTGGATCAGGTGGGCGGGTCGGGCTGGCCTTGGGTGACTGTGTAGGGCCTTGATGTTCAGTAACGCCGTTGGGCGGTGATGCCGGGCGGTCGGTCGCGAGCGGAGCGAGCAAAATCGCGGGCGCTAGCCCGCAGGATGCAGGCGGAGCCGGAAGGAGCCCGGCGGTAGCCGGATGGAACCCGGCGGTCGGCGGGAGGAGCTACCGACGCTAGCTGGGGTGGGTGGGTAGCGCGCGGAGTGAGGGCGGGAGGGGGCGGAGCGACCGGAGCACCCGCGGAGCACGCGGGGGGATCTTTCACCTGCACGCGGGGGCTTTCACGCCTGCACGCGGGAGAGATTCCTCAGCTGTTGACGAAGGTGGCGGTTTGGTTGAGGAGGTGGTTGGTGGTGGGTTGGTCGAAGAAGGTGATGAGGGCTTCGTAGGTGCCGGCTTCGGCGGCGGAGGGGTCGACCACGTAGCCGTAGTAGCCGTCGGTGTAGCCGACTACGCGGGTGATGGGGTGGGTGCTGTCGGACTGGAGGCAGGCGCCGTGGGCGGCGAAGAGTTCTACTGGGAGGTTGATCCAGCAGACGTCGCCCATGGTGACGGCGCTGATCGGGAGGTCGAAGGCCGGGGGGAGGGCGGCGGCGGCCATCAGGGCTTGGCCGCGGGCGCCGTCGAGGCGGGTTTGGGAGATGCGGCCGGAGGGGTCGTCGGTGCCGCTGAGGTGGATGGCTGCGGCGGAGACGACCTTTTCGGCTTCGGCGGCGGGTGGGATGGTGCGGACCGGCAGGGTGAGCGTCGTACGGCGGATCGCCGGGGGCGACTGGGGGAGTTCCAGGCCGGGGTGCGCCAGGGCTTCGCGGACGCGGCCGGCGAAGAGGGTGCCGAGGCGGGTGACTTCGGCGGCGCCGCGGCCCTGGCGGGTGAACCGGGGGCTGACGTCGCCGGCGGCGCCTTGGAGGAAGCCGACGACGGCGGGGGCGAGTGCGGCGCGGGCGGCACCCGGCCAGTCGGCGGAGTACTTCATGTTCTCGGGGCCGTACGTCGTGGGGTGACACGCGAAGTCGAGCAGCACCGCTTCGAGGGAACCCGAGAGCGAGTGCAGCGCGAGGATGCCGGCGGTGTTGTCGTGCGGGCCGTTGCGGCGGTGCCGGTTGGTGCCGACGCCGACGACCTCGACGGACCGCCACGACGCGGTCACCGGTTGCCGTTCGAGCCGGACCGACCTGACCGTGTCGAGCAGTGCGTCGACGAGGTCGCGTTCGCGGGCGGCGGGGATCACCGGGTGGATCTCGCCGGTCCAGCCGGACGGTCCCGAGTGCGTGTGGGACGCGGACACCACGACGTGCGACGGCGGGATCCCGGCTGCCTCGGCGGCTGCCGAGGCGAGTTCGGAGACGAGCTCGCAGCCGACGGCGATCGCGTCCAGCGTCAGCCACAGGACGCCCGGGTCGTCGGTGCTCGACAGCCAGATCAGGCTCGCGTTCAACGGGTCCGCCGTACCGGTGGCGACTCCCGCGCGGGCGGCGTACCCGTCGAGGCGATGACCGGGTGGTGGCGTGACGTCCAGGGACTTGGCGGCCAGGAGGAGTTCGGTCACTTGAGGGCTCCCGCGGTCATTCCGGCGCTGATCTGTCGATGGAATCCAAGATATACGGCCAGGACCGGAATTATCGAGATGGTCAGTCCGGCGAACAATCCTGAGAAGTCGCTGTGATAGCCCTGGGTGACCGCGATGTTCGCCAGCCCCTGGGTGACCAGGTACCGGCTCTCGTCGGTGTTCAGCACCAGCGGCAGCAGGTACTCGTTCCACATCCCGAGGAACTGGAAAATGCCGATACTGACCAGGCCGGGCCGGGCGAGCGGCAACATGATGCGAAAGAGCACACCCCAATGAGAACACCCGTCCACAAGTCCCGCCTCGGCAAGCTCCTTCGACTGGGTCTTGAAGAAAGCCGTCAGGAAGAACACGGAGAACGACATCCCGTGCGCGGCGTACACCAGGATCAACCCCAAGTACGTGTTCAGCAACCCTAGGTTCTGTACGACGAAGAACAACGGCACCAGCGCCAGGAACCCCGGGAACACCATCCCCGCGACGAACACGTAGTACAGCACCCGCGACCCCGGGAACTCGAACCGCGCGAGCACGTACGCGACCGCTGACGACAACAGCAACGTCAGTACGACGCCGCAGCACACGACGACGACGCTGTTGAAGAAGTACGAGCCGATGTGCGACTCGTTCCACGCCCGCGAGAAGTTGTCCCACCGCCACCGCGACGGCAAGCTCCACGGGCTGGTGAAGATGTCCTGGTCGGACTTGAACGAGCTGAGCACCGCCCACAGCAACGGGAACACGACCATCGCGCCCCACACCAGCAGGAACCCCTGCGACACTCCACCAAGTACTCGTGAGCCGGCCCGCGACCGAGCAGCAGCAGGCGGTACGTCGGGCGCAACCGTCGGCGACGGTGACGTCAGAAGAGCCACGAACCCTCCTCAGTACTCGACCCGCTCGCGGCGGGTCAGCCGGAACGTGAGCAGGGTCAGGATCATGTTGATGCCGAACAACGTGACTCCGATCGCGGACGCATAGCCGAACTTCCCGTACGAGAACGCGTTCGTGTACATGTACAGCGAGATCACCTGGGTGGCGTCGTCCGGGCCGCCCGGCCCGACCGACAGGATCTTCACCAGCGCGAACATGTCGAGCGCCCCGATCACCTGGAACGCGAGCGCGGTCTGCACCGTGCTCCAGATCAGCGGCAACGTCACCCGGAAGAACGACTGCAGCGCACCGGCCCCGTCCAGCAGCGCGGCCTCGTACAGCTCCCGAGGGATCGCCGCCATCGCGGCCGTGAACAGTACGACGTAGAACCCGACGCCGCCCCACACCACCACGGCCATGATCGAACCGAGCGCGGTCTTGCCGTCACCGAGCCAGAGCCGCGCGAGACTGCCCAGTCCGATCGCGCGCAGGAACCCGTTCAGCAGGCCACTGCGCGGTTCGAAGACGAACTGCCACAGCACACCGACGATCGCGATCGACAGAATGCCCGGGAAGAAGTACACGACCTTGTAGATCCGCGAGCCCGGTACCCCGCCGCGGTAGTTGAGCGCGGCCGAGAAGAACAGCGACAACGTCACGATGATGACCGGCAACGACACCAGCAGGAACAGGTTGTGCCGCAACGCCACCCAGAACACCGAGTCGTGGAACAGCGTCACGAAGTTCCCGAACCCGATGTACTGGTAGCTCGCCGACAACCCCTCCCAGTTGGTGAACGCGATCGGGAACGCCTGCACGTACGGCGAGATCACGAACACCGCGTAGACCGCCAGCGGCACCACCAGCAGGCTGACGACGAAGCGGTACTTCCCGTGGTGCATCAGACGTGGAACTTCTTGATCGACGGATCCTTCGCTGTCTCGTCGGCGTACTTCTGCATCTGCTTGCTCCACCCGTCCGGCGTCAGCTCGCGGTTCATCAGCGCGGCCGTCGCCTTGTCGGAGTTGTCGAGCAGCTTCTTGTACCAGAGCCGCCACGACCAGTCCGCGAACATGTTGGTGCCGGCCGCGGTGATCACTGCCTGCATCGACTTGTTCGCCGAGGACAGCTCGACGCCGTCGCTCGCGCCCTTCACCACGGTCAGCGACTTGGTCACCTTGGTGAAGTTCGTCATGCACTGCTTCGACAGGATGATCCGCAGCAGCTCCAGACCGCCCTGCGGGTTCTTCGCCTTGGACGGCACGATCAGCGCACCGCCCGGCCCACCTGTGACGGTCTCGAACGGCGCCTTGTCCGCGGACGACATGCCCGGCACCGGGACCATCGTCATACCGAGATCCTTCGGCGCGATGTCGCCGAGTTCGTTCTCGAGCCAGCCGCCGCACGGGATGAAGACCGCCTTGCCCTGCGCCCAGTAGGTCTGCGACTGGGTGTGCGTGAGCGCCTGCGAACCCTCCAGCAGGTACCCCTTCGCGGCGAGCTCCTGGTAGCCCTCGGCGGCGGCGATCAGCGCCGGGTCGCGCCACGCGTTCGGCTCCAGGTTGTCGACCTTCTTCTTCAGGTCCGGACCGGCCGCCTTGTACGCCGTCATCAGCATCGGGTTGGTGAGGTACCCGGGGAACTTGCCCTGGTACGTCCACGGCGCGATGTCGGTCGTCTTCTTGATCTCCGCACAGAGCGCGAGCATCTCGTCCCAGTGCTTCGGGTACTCCCAGCCGTGCTTGTCCATCAGCGGCTTGCTGTACCAGATCCCGCCGACGCCGAAGACGTACGGCATCTCGTACTTCACGCCGTCGTACCGGCCGGCCTCGGCGACGCCGGGGAGCAGCGTGTCGCGGACCTTGACGCCGGGCTGACCGTAGGCCTCCATGTCGAGCAGCGAGCCGATGTCCATCACCTGCTTCTGCGCGGCCAGCGTGGCGCCGTCCATGCCGACGTTCTCGATCAGGTCCGGCGGGTCGCCCTGGATGAAGCGCGGCTGAAGTTGCTGCTGGAGTTGCTGCCCGCTGTTCAGCTTGACGTCCGCCTTCGGGAACTCCTTGCGGTAGAGATCCAGCGGCATCGTGGTCCATGCCTTGCCGTAGCCGCCGTCGAAGTTGAAGAACTCCAGCGGCTTGCTGCCGTCCACCGACGACCCGGCGGCGGCCGGAGCACTCTTGCTCTGGACGGGCTTCGCGCAGGAGGCGAGCGTGGCGACGGCGGATCCGGCCAGCGCGGCGCGGAACAGGGTACGGCGGTCGACCTCGATCATGATGACGAGTCCTCTCAGGGCGTTGACTGCGTCATGGATACGCCGGTTGACGCGGTGCGCGGAAGGGGATTCGACCTGGGTCGACAAGATCGACTAGACCACTGTTCATGGTCTACGACAAGGGGATCGCGCCGACCAGTCGCGCGGTGAGATCCATCGGGTTGGTGATCGCGTGCCCGACCACGACGGCGTACGCGCCCGCATCGCACACCCTGCGGACGTCTTCCGGGGTCCGGATCCGGCCCTCGGCAACGATCGGGCAGTCGAGTTCGGTCGCGAGCTGCCGGACCAGTTCGACGTCAGGTCCGGTCGGCGGGCGGCCATTGGTATAGCCGGACAGCGTCGTCGCGACCACGTCGGCGCCCGCGTCCCGGGCCGCCAGACCGGCGTCCAGGGTGTCCACGTCGGCCATCACCGGTACGCCGAGCTCCGCGTGGATGCGGGCGATCTGCTGCGCCACCGGCCGTCCGTCCGGACGCGGTCGCAGGGTGGCGTCGAGCGCGATCAGGTCGGCGCCGGCGGCCACGATCCCGACCGCGGCGTCGTACGTCGGGGTGATGAAGACGCCCGCCGGGTCGCCGAGCTTGTGGATGCCGATGATCGGCAGGTCGGTGACCGCGCGGATCGCCGCGACGTCGTACGGCCCGTTGGCCCGGATCGCGCCCGCGCCGCCGGCCTCGGCCGCCTGGGCCATCAACGCCATCCCGGCCGGACCGTACAACGGGTTCTCCGGACCTGCCTGGCAGGACACCACGAGGGTGCCGGGGGCAAGGGTTCTCATCGACGGTGCGTCACGATCAGGTCGGCGTACGTCCCGGCGGGGCCGGTGGCGAGGCGTTCGGCGCCGTCGAGCGAGTTGCCGGCCGCGGGGGTGAGCTCCGCCCGCGCGGGGACGGCGGCGCGGACGGGGATCAGGAGTTGTTCCCCGGCACCCGCGAACAGGCCGCCGACACAGGCGACCGGCACGGGTCCTTCACCGCCCAGCTGGGCGACCGCGGCGGAGATCGTCTCGGCGATGTCGGCGGCGGCCCGTACGACGAGTTCGTGCGCGACCGGATCACCTTCGGCGGCACACCGCAGTACTTCGGGAGCGAACCGCGCGACGTCGTCGACCAGCGTCGACGAGCGGTAGAGCGTCACCGGGTCGAGCGAGGTGCCGGCGAGCTTGGTCGCGGGCCCGCGCCCGTCCCGCGCCCGCTGTACGGCGACCAGCCCGGCGCGACCGATCGCGAACGCGCTGCCCGCGTCGCCGAACAGGTACCCGTGCCCGTCGAGCTTCCGCCACGTCCCGTCCCGGTCGACCGCGAGGCAGACCAATCCGGTGCCCGCGGCAACGACTACGCCGTACCCGTCCGGGAGCGCGCCGGCGTGCGCGGTGACCATGTCCTGCGTCAGCCGTACCTCGCCCGCGTCCAGCAACTCGGCGACGTCCGCGGCCAGCTGCTCCGCGGCACCCGGCGCCTGTGGATAACCGGTGAGCCCAAGCGCGACGACCTCGACCGGCCCGTTCAGCCGAGCCTCAGCCGCAGCCAGCCGGATCGCGTCGAGGAGCTTGGCCATCGCATCCGGCCCGTGGGTGTAGCCAGGTCCGGAGCCGGTCCGGCCGGAGGGAAGGACACGGAGGCGGAGGGCGGACTGCCCGCCATCGATGGCGATCTGCGTCATGCGGTGATCCATTGTGAATAGTCTTGCCAGGGAAGGTGCCAGCGGTTCACTTTGCGGGTGCGGCGGTCCTGGCCGGCGGTGTCGTTCGCGACCAGGCGGACCGAGCCGAGGGTCTCGTCGTACATCACGGCCGGGGAGCCGGTGAAGTGCAGCGTACCGACAGGTTCCCACGGGGTGTGGCCGCCGCGGACGTCGATCATCGAGCAGTGGTGGATGCGGCGGTCGGCGCCCAGGACGTACACCTCGATCGCGTCCGCGCCGGGGTTGAAGGCAACCACCGGGTCGTCGGCGAGTTCGAGCTCGCCGAGCTGCTGCCAGCGGCCCTGGCCGACGCGGTCGTCGAGGTAGGTGTGGTGCAGGTGGTTGTCGGCGCCGCGGACATAGATCTCGTACGAGTTCGCCGGGTCGTTCCGCGCCCACGCCGGTTCACCCGCGGCGAGCAGGTCACCCAGTAAGGCACGCACCCCACCCTGGACCCGAACGATCCGTCCGTCCTCACCACGGTGGAAGGTGGGCGGCACGATCTCGCCCTTGCGGATGGATTCGAACTCCGCGCGGACAGCTGCCACCGGTCCGGGGTTGTTCCCAGGCTCCGGGAAGAACGGGGTGGCTTGGAGGTATTGCATGGCGGCGATGAGGGATGGCGCGACCGACCAGCCGGTTTCGACGCAGTACGGGCCCCAGCCGATGTCGGCGTTCGAGCCGAAGTACTCCCAGGCGTCGAAGTCGAACGCGCGCTGCCAGGTGCCGTCGAGCTGCTCGTCGTCCGGGTCGTCGATCTGGATCCGGCTCAGGTAGTCGAGGACGCCGTGCGCGAGCTCCTCGAAGACCGGTTCGCCGGTGATCTGGTGGACGATCGGCAGCGCCCACGCGGCGAACGGCGTGCCGTACAGCTGGTCGGTGACCGGGTCGCCGTTCGCCTGGAAGATCGACGCCTCGTCGACGCCGTACGCCTCGTTGCTCGGCGGGCACTTGCCGTCCCACTCGGCGAACCCGCCGTCCGGGCCCTGGCGGCTCTTCAGGTAGTCGGCGAGATCGAGCATCGTCCGCAGGTACAGGGGTTTGCGGGTGTAGAAGTACCCGCCGGCGAGCGGGAGGAGGAAGCGGCCGGCCTCGCAGGTGCGGCTGGTTTCGAGGCGGGCACGTGGGTGACGGGAGGCCATGTGGTCGAGTCCGCGCTCGGCGATCTGCAGGTACGACGGTTCGCCGGTGACGCCGTACGCGTAGAGGTACGCGCACAGCGCGGAGCTCTGCCAGTGCGACGTGAGATCGAGGCCGTCCTCGATCGGGCTGCGGCCGAACTCGTCCCAGCCCTTCACCATCAGCGTCGACGGCGTACGCCAGGGGTCGACCTGCAGGCCGAGTTCGGTGTTCGCGGTGCGGATCAGGGACTCGACGCCGCGCAGCCCGGCCTCGAGGTCGCCGGAGATGAGCGCGAAGAGCGAGATCCAGCCGCCGTCGTCGGCGAACAGGTTGTTGGTGGCGGTGAGGTCGGTACGGGCGCCGCGCGGTTCGAAGGCGCCGTACAGGTTGTTGCGGTCGGTCAGTTGTTCTTCCTCGACGACCTGGCGCATCAGGTTCTTGGCGATGGTGTGGCCGCGGGGGTCGGCGGTCAGGTCGGCGTACATCCGGAAGGCGTGGGCGGTTTGGGTGTAGCAGTCGCCGCGCGGGACCGGGCGGAAGGGGAGTTTGCCGTCGAAGCCGATCTCGTTGGAGAAGCCTTCGGCGACGCCCTTGGAGCCGTCGGGGGCGTCGTAGAACATGCCGGCCTGGTCGAACCAGGCGATGCCGCGGTCGACCATCCGGCGGTACCGCTCGGGGCGCGGGCCGACGGCGATGGTGGTTGTCTGGTCGCCGACGGTGAATGTGTGTACGCCGTCGGGAAGCATTGTCGGCCTGGACTCGTATCGACCGGGTGCGACCTCGGTCAGCTCGAGCTGGCGGTCCTGGTGGGTGACGGGTGGGGGTTGGATGGTGGTGCGCACGACGAGCTTCGTGGGTTCGCCTGTTGCGACCCAGACGTGGGGTTCGGTGAAGAGTTCGAGATCGGGTGGTGCCTCGGTGCCGGTGATTTCGGCAGCGATCAGCTGGAGGAGGCGGTGCCAGCGGCGTACCGGCTTGTAGCGGCCCTGGATGTGGTGGCTGAGGGCGGTGGTCGCGTAGAGGAGGCGGCCAGTGCCGACGGGGATGTCGAGGAGGGCGGGGAAGGTGTGCTCAGGCGGGCCGAAGACCGCCTTGTGGGTGCCGGCGACCGAGCCGTAGGTGAGGAGTTCCGTGGCTGTTGAAGGTGCGCTGACTTCTTGGGCGCGGGACAGATGTTCGTCGAGGATGCTGAGCGGTTCGATCCCGGTCAGCGCCTCCCGGGTGAAGATGCGCTCGATGTGCGCGTCCCGTACCGGACCGCTCGGCAGGAAACCGTCGTCGACCGCGAACTCGACGTACGCCGTCCCGCCGCCACGCACGTACTCCGCGAGCGCGGCCGTGTCGAGCCGGGTCGGCTCCGGGTAGTTCCCCGCGAGCACGACCACCGCCCGGTACGGCGCGAGGTCCGCGGGCAGCTCGTCGTACCGGACGCACGGGAGACCAGCGGCGACGAACGCGGTCGCCGGGCCGGGTGGGCCGATCAGCGCGACAGACGAAGCAGACACCGGTTCACTGTTGCCGACGAAGCGCGGCCGGTAAAGCACCTTGGGTAGACCACTCGCCCGAAACCGGAGGCGGCGGTCTCATACGACCAGGTGTGGCTGGGCGGGCGGCGCTCTAGGGTCGTCGGGTATGGGTGACTTCAACGGTCTCGACGTACATCTCGGCAACCTGGCGCGGCTGTCGTCCGCGCGGTCCTACTCGATCAGCGCGGAGAACCCGGACGGCGCCAAGGCCGGCGGCGCGCGGGCGACCGAGGGCGTGCTGTCCCGGCAGGCACGCGACCTCGGCCCGGGCTGGAAGATCCAGCCCTGTATCAACCTCGCACCGGGGTCGACCACGACGCTCGCGGAGATCGACGGCGCGGGCGCGATCACGCACCTGTGGATCACGGTCGACTCGAAGGCGTGGCGTTCGCTGGTACTGCGGATGTACTGGGACGGCGAGGAGACGCCGTCGGTGGAGGTGCCGCTCGGCGACTTCTTCTGCAACGGCTGGGGCCGGCACTGCCAGGTCAGCTCGGTGCCGATCGCGGTGAACCCGAAGGGCGGGTTCAACAGCTACTGGCAGATGCCGTTCCGCGGCGGCGCCCGGATCACGATCGAGAACCTGCTGGAGACGGAGATCGAGGGCTTCTTCTACCAGGTCGACTTCGTCCGCACCGAGGTCCCGGCGGACATGGCGTACTTCCACGCGCAGTTCCGCCGCTCGAACCCGGTCCCGTACGGCGAGGTGCACACGCTGCTCGACGGCGTCCGCGGCCAGGGGCAGTACGTCGGGACGTACCTGGCGTGGGGCTGCAACAACACCGGGTGGTGGGGCGAGGGCGAGTTCAAGTTCTACCTCGACGGCGACGACGAGTACCCGACGATCTGCGGCACCGGGACGGAGGACTACTTCGGCGGCGCGTGGGGGTTCGAGCACCCGGCCGGGCAGTACGCGACGTTCACCACGCCGTACCTCGGGATGCCGCAGGTGATCGAGCCGGACGGCTTCTTCGACAACCAGCAACGCTTCGGCCTCTACCGCTGGCACATCCAGGACACCATCCGCTTCACCGAAGACCTCCGCGTCACCGTCCAGGCCCTCGGCTGGCGCCGCGACGGCCGCTTCCTCCAACTCCAGGACGACCTCGCCTCAACCACCTACTGGTACCAAACCGAACCCCACGCCCCTTTCCCCACCCTCCCCACCAAGGACTACCTCGAGGTGGTCTAGCGGGACGCCCGTGAGGTGGAGGTTTGGGTGGGTCCAGTCGTTGAGGATGGGGGTGTTGGAGAGGTGGGCCGATAGTTCGGAGCGGCTCAGTTCGAAGACGTGGGCGGCGTTGCCGGTGAGGTCGACGACGGTTTGCATGAGGTGGCTGACCTGTGCGGTCCAGAGGGTGTCGTCCGCGGCGTGGTGGTCGGGGCGGATCAGGAGCAGGTCGACGTCGCTGTCCAGGTCGCCGTCGGCGCGGGCGATGGCGCCGTACAGGCTGGCGTGGACCGGTGGGAGGTGCCAGCTGGTGAGCTCGGCGGCGAGGTGGGTGGTCAGCGTGCCGCGGAGGTTCGCGAGCTGTTCGACGATCGGGGCGAGCAGGTGCTTGCGGTTGAGGCGGTACAGCAGCGAGCTGCCGAAGTCGTCGCCGTGGACCAGGCCGGTCGCAGCCAGGCGTTGCAGGACGAGGCGGACGCCGGCGACGCTGCCGGAGCCGGCGAGCTTGTGGATCTGGCGACCCGACAGGCCCTCCTCGGCGGCGGCCAGGACGAGCAGCACCGGCCCGTCCAGTGACGGTACGACGGTGCTGATCGGGCGCGCGAGGTCCACCGCAGCACCATAGTGACGATCGGAACGTACTCCCCAATCACACTGACGTCTCAGGGTCCGCTCAGGATCGCGTACGTACGTTCGCCGGTATGGAGCGCCGTACAGTCCTGCGATCGGCACTGCTGGCACTAGGTACGGGCGCGTTGGCCGACTGCTCGAGCACCGAGCAGACCAAGGCTCCCCCAGCCTCGGCGCGAACGTCTACCTCGCCTCCGGCCGTCACGACGACGAAGCCGCAGCAGCGGCCGAAGCCCGTGCCGCCGACCGAGGCCGTCGAGATCGGGCACGGTCCGCGGACCGTGCCGCGGGTGGCGCTGACGTTCCACGGGAACGGCGATCCGGCGCTCGGCACCAAGCTGCTCGACCTCGTCGAACACGCCGGCGCCAAGGCCAGCGTGCTGGCGGTCGGCACCTGGCTGGTCGCGCATCCCGAGATGGCGACCCGGGTCCTCCAGGGCGGGCACGACCTCGGCAACCACACGATGCACCACAAGCCGATGCGCAAGCTCGCGGCCGCCGACGCCCGCCGCGAGGTCCACGACTGCGCCGCGGTGTTACGCCGTACGGCGAAGTCTCAAGGCCACTGGTTCCGCGCCTCGGGGACCCAGCAGACCACGCCGCTGATCCGGTCGGCCGCGGCCGCGTCCGGTTACGCTGCCTGTGTGTCGTACGACGTCGACGGCCTCGACTGGCAGGATCCGCCTGCCGCGACCGTGGTGAAGGCGGTCCTGGACGGCGCTCGCCCGGGGTCGATCGTCAGCCTGCACCTCGGGCATCCCGTGACACTCAGCGCGCTGCCGCAGATCCTGTCGGGTCTGCGGGCCAAGCACCTCACGCCGGTCACCTTGAGCGAACTGCTGCGATGAAACGGACCGTTGCCCTGAGCATGGTTCTGCTGCTGGCGGCCGGCGGCTGTTCCGGCAACAGCCACACCGACATCTCGACCACCCCCGCGCCCTCGTCGACGCAGGTCCCGACGGCAGGTCCGCACGTCACGCCGGCCGCGAAGAGCTCGCTGCTGCCCGGGATGCCGCCGCCGCTGTCACCCACCGACGTGTGGGCCGCCGACCGCCCGGGCATGCTGGCCGCGGCGGTACGCCGGTTCCCGGAGCGCGTCTACGTACCGAACAGCGGCAGCAACACCGTGACCGAGATCGACCCGCGGACCTACAAGGTGATCCGCAGGTTCCGGACCGGTCGCGAGCCGCAGCACGTCGTACCGTCCTGGGACCTGAAGACGCTGTGGGTGAACAACGACCTCGGCAACAGCCTGACGCCGATCAACCCGCTGACCGGCCTCCCCGGGAAGCCGGTCGCCGTCCACGACCCGTACAACCTGTACTTCACGCCGGACGGCAAGCACGCGGTCGTGATGGCGTCGAACGACAAGCAGCTGGTCTTCCGCGACCCGCACACGATGGCGGTACAGAAGGCGGTGCCGGTCCCGTGCGCCGGGGTGAACCACGCGGACTTCACAGCGGACGGTACGTCGTTCCTCGTGTCGTGCGAGTTCTCCGCCGACCTGCTCGTGGTCGACACGGCCGCGGAGAAGGTGACGCAGGTGGTGCACCTGCCCATGCGCCGGCGGATGGGCATGCCGATGCCGCAGGACGTGAAGCTGTCGCCGAACGGGCGGTTCTACTACGTCGCGGACATGGTCAGCAACGGGATCTGGGTACTGAACGCGCGGCCGCCGGTCGCGATCAAGGCGTTCATCCCGACCGGCAAGGGCGCGCACGGGCTCTATGTCACGCGGAACTCGCGGTACCTGATCATCACCAACCGCGGCGAGGGGTCGATCTCGCTGCTCGACTTCCGGACCCGCAAGGTGGTGCGGAAGATCAAGATCACCGGCGGCGGCAGCCCCGACATGGGCGGGTTGTCGCCGGACGGCCTGGTGTTCTGGGTGTCCGGCCGGTACAACTCGGTGGTCTACGCGATCCGGTTGAGCGACGGCAAGCTGCTCGCGAAGATCCCGGTCGGCAAGGGTCCGCACGGCCTGGCCGTTTATCCACAGCCCGGGCGGTACTCACTCGGGCACACGGGAGTGTTCCGCTAGAGGCCGCGGGCGTTGGCGCGGGGGCTTGGGGTGGTGGTGCGGAGTTCGGTGGTGAAGGCGTAGCGGTCGCCGCGGTACACGGCCGACGTGTACTCGAAGACGCGGTCGCGACTGTCGAAGCTGATGCCGTGCAGGGCGATGCACGGCTGGGTGGTCGGGATGTCCAGCCAGCCGGCCGTCTTCGCGTCCGGCATCATCGGCTCGAGCCGGGACGTCGCGCTCACCACGTCGATCTCGTAGCGGCTGGTCAGCAGGTCGTACAGCGAGCCGTTCAGGTCCTCGGCGCGCAGCCCCGGGACGTACGCCGCCGGCAGTGTGGTGCGCTCCACCACCATCGGGTGGTCGTCGGCCAGCCGCAGCCGGGTGAACGCGATGATCGGGTCGCCGACCGGGATCCGCAGCCGGCGCGCCGCGGCCCGCTCGGCCTTCTGGTGCCGGAACTCCAGCATCGTGCTGCCCGGCCGCATCCCGCGCCGCCGGATGTCCTCGGAGAACCCGATCATCCCGAGCCAGCGCGCCACCTTCGGCCGGGTCGTGTACGTGCCGCTGCCGTGCCGCCGTACCAGCAGCTCCTCGATCACCAGTTCGTCGACGGCGCGCCGCAGCGTCATCCGGGCGACGTTCCAGCGCGCGGCGAGCTCGCGCTCGGGCGGCAGCGCGGCGCCTTCCGGCAGCGTGTCGATCAGACTCAGCAGCAACGCCCGGATCTCGGCGGCCTTCCCCGGCAGCGAACCATGCATCTCACCTGAGTAGCACCGGCTGGACCACTCCGAAACCCTTTAGACCACCGTTGAACAGACCACCCGGGCCTCCCGACCACGGGATGCCGACCGATTCAGGGCCGAAATCGAAAAACAAGCACGCTTGATTCTTTTTGTCTGGAGTGGGAGGCTCGGCTGCATCGATCCCCGGCGAGGGAGTGCGGCGTGCGAGTGGACGAGGTACTGGCCGATCTGTCGGTCGAGAGTGCGGAACTGGATCGGTTGGTCGGCGGGCTGGCGGCGGACGAGTGGTCTACTCCGACGCCCGCGCCCGGGTGGACGATCGCGCATCAGATCGCGCATCTCGCCTGGACGGACGAGGCCGCGCGGCTGGCCGCCACCGATCCGGAGGGGTTCAAGGCGTCGCTGCAGGTCGCCGCGGCGAGTCCGACGACGTACGTCGACGACGGGGCCGCGGAGACTGCCGCGCTGCCGCCGGACGAGCTGTTGACGTACTGGCGGGAGACCCGGGCCGAGGTCGTGGACGCGCTGCGGAAGGTGCCGGACGGGGAGAAGGTGCTCTGGTACGGGCCGCCGATGAGTCCCACGTCGATGGCGACGGCGCGGTTGATGGAGACGTGGGCGCACGGGCAGGACGTGTTCGACGCCCTCGGCGTACGACGGCAGCCGAGCAACCGGCTGCGGCATGTCGCGCATCTCGCGGTCCGCACGCGGGACTTCGCTTATCTGCTGAACAACCGTCAGCCACCCGCGGATGTGTTCCGGGTGGAGCTGACCGGGCCTGATGGTGAGGTGTGGGCGTTCGGTCCTGAGGACGCCGGGCAGCGGGTGGTCGCGTCGGCGCTCGACTTCTGTTTGCTCGCCACCCAACGCAGGCACCGCGACGACCTGGCGGTGCAGGCCGACGGGGCGGACGCCGAGGAGTGGCTGGGGATCATCCAGGCGTTCGCCGGGTTGCCCGGGAAGGGTCGCGAGGCAGGGCAGTTCGGATGACTGAGCCGCTTCGGGTCGGGAACGCCTCTGGGTTCTACGGGGATCGGTTCACCGCGGTGCAGGAGATGCTCACGGGTGGGCCGTTGGACGTGCTCACCGGGGACTATCTGGCTGAGCTGACGATGCTCATTCTCGGGCGGGATCGGCTGAAGGATCCGGCGTTGGGGTATGCGAAGACGTTCCTCAAGCAGCTGGAGCACGGGCTGGGCGAGGCGCTCGATCGGGGTGTTCGGATTGTCAGTAATGCGGGTGGCTTGAACCCCGCAGGGCTCGCGGCGGCGATCTCCGGACTGGCTGACCGGTTGGGGTTGCATCCGAATGTTGCGTACGTCGAAGGCGACGATCTCCTGCCTAGGACTGTGGAGTTGGGGTTAGGTCAGCCGCTGACGGCTAACGCTTACCTTGGGGCATGGGGGATTGCTGAGGCGATCCAATCCGGGGCTGATGTCGTGGTGACGGGGCGGGTGACCGACGCCTCGGTGATCGTCGGGCCGGCCGCGGCGCATCACGGGTGGAAGCGGACGCAGTACGACGAACTCGCCGGAGCGGTCGCGGCCGGGCACGTCATCGAATGCGGCTGCCAGGCGACCGGCGGGAACTACGCGTTCTTCACCGAGATCCGCGACTTCGGGCGGCCCGGGTTCCCGATCGCCGAGATCCACGCGGACGGCAGCAGCGTGATCACCAAGCACGACGGCACCGGCGGCGCGGTCACGATCGACACGGTCAAGGCGCAGTTGCTGTACGAGATCACCGGCGCCCGGTACGCCGGTCCGGACGTCACCACGCGGCTCGACACGATCGAACTCACCGCGGACGGTCCCGATCGGGTGCGAATCTCCGGCGTCCGCGGCGAGGCCCCGCCACCGACGTACAAGGTCTCGCTGAACAGCGTCGGCGGCTTCCGCAACGAGGTCGACTTCGTCCTCACCGGACTGCAACTGGAACAGAAGGCCGAGCTCGTCCAGAAGCAGCTGGAGCAGGCACTCCCGAAGCGGCCGACCGAGCTGAAGTGGTCGCTCGCCTGGACCGAGAAGCCGAACGCCGGCACCGAGGAGGAGGCGAGCGTCTTCCTCCGCTGCGCGGTGAAGGACCCCGATCCGAAGGTGGTCGGGCGGGCGTTCAGCAGTGCGGCGGTGGAGCTGGCGCTGGCCAGCTACCCCGGGTTCCACGTCACCGCGCCGCCCGGTGAGGGTTCGCCGTACGGCGTGTTCCGGGCCGGGTACGTCGACATCCACGACGTCGAGCACGTCGTCGTACTGCCGGACGGTACGCGCAGGGTGGTCGCGCCGGCGGCCGAGACGTTGCCGCTCGAAGCCGTCGACGACATCGAGGAGCCGCTGCCGTTGCTGCAGCTGTCCAGCGGACCGCCGCGGACCCGCGAGGTGCCGCTCGGGCGGATCGCGGGAGCGCGTTCCGGCGACAAGGGTGGCGATGCGAACGTCGGTGTGTGGGTGCGGGACG
This sequence comes from Kribbella sp. NPDC059898, assembly GCF_042730855.1. Lineage (NCBI taxonomy): Bacteria > Bacillati > Actinomycetota > Actinomycetes > Propionibacteriales > Kribbellaceae > Kribbella > Kribbella sp. NPDC059898. The sequence goes on along the minus strand of NZ_JBHWKR010000001.1, from coordinate 470,425 downwards.
ACAAGTCGTGGCGGTGGCTCGCGCATACGCTGACGGTGGAGCTCTTCAAGGAGTTGTTGCCGGAGACGGGCCCGCTGACGGTAACGCGGTACCTGCTGCCGAATTTATGGGCGGTGAACTTCGTCGTCGAAGGGTTGCTCGGTGAGGGAGTGGCCGCGCAGGCCCGGTTCGATCCGCAGGCGAAGGCGGTCGCGGAGTGGCTGCGGTCGCGGTATGTCGACGTACCGGAGGTGTTGCTGTGAACGACTTCCGGGAGTCTGTACGGAGGTTCATGCGGGCGGAGGTGCTACCGCATCTGGACCAGTGGGAGCGGGACGGCGAGCTGCCGCGGGAGCTGCACAAGAAGGCGGGCGCTCTGGGGTTGCTCGGCGTCGGCTTCCCGGAGGCCGTCGGTGGTGGCGGCGGATCCCTGCTGGACGCAATCGCTGTCGTGGAGGAGATGCACTACGCCGGCGGGTCAGGCGGCCTCGTCGCCTCCCTGCTCACCTGCGGCATCGCCCTGCCCCACATCATTGCTGGGGGCAACGAAAAGCAGGTTGAGCGGTGGGTTCGTCCCACGTTGGAGGGCGAGCTGATCGGGGCGCTCGCGATCACGGAGCCTGGTGGTGGGTCGGACGTCGCGTCACTTCGTACGACGGCTCGCCGGGAAGGTGATGTGTTTGTGGTGAACGGTTCCAAGACCTTCATCACCTCTGGGTGCCGGGCGGATTTTGTGACTACCGCAGTCCGCACTGATGGCCCTGGACCGCACGGGATCAGCCTCTTGGTGATCGAGCGCGGGGCGGCTGGGTTCGTGGTTTCGCGCAAGCTGGAGAAGATGGGGTGGCTGTGCTCGGACACTGCTGAGCTGTCGTTCACGGATGTTCGCGTGCCGGCCGGGAATCTGGTGGGGGCCGCAGGATCTGGTTTTGTGCAGCTGGCGGTGAACTTCGTAGCGGAGCGGCTGACGCTGGCCGTGCAGGCGTACGCGGGGGCTCAGCGGGCGCTTGATCTCACCGTCGCTTGGTGTCGTGATCGGGAGACGTTCGGTCGGCCGTTGATTTCTCGGCAGTCGGTGCAGCACACGCTGACCGAGATGGCTCGGCGGATCTCCGTTGCGCGGGTGTACGTGCACGAGGTCGCGCGGCGGGCGGGCGTGGGTGAGGACGTGATCGCCGAGACCTGCTTCGCGAAGAACACCGCGGTCGAGGCCGGCCAGTGGGTGTGCGACCAGGCGCTCCAGTTGCACGGCGGCCTCGGCTACATGCGGGACGTAGAGGTGGAACGCCAGTACCGCGACCAGAAGATCCTCGCCATAGGCGGCGGCACAACCGAGATCCTGACCGGCCTCGCTTCCAAGCGACTGGGGTACACAGCATGAGCAATCGTCAGGTGATGGTGGAGAAGCTGGCTGCGCTGGACGCCGAGCATGAGAAGGCGCTCGCGGGGGGCGGGCCGAAGTACGTCGAGCGGCATCACAAGCGGGGGAAGCTGTTGGCGCGGGAGCGGATCGAGTTGCTACTCGACCCCGACTCGTACTTCCTTGAGCTCTCGCCGCTGGCCGGCTGGGGGTCCGACTTCACCGTCGGGGCGAGCCTGGTGACCGGGATCGGCGTGGTTGAAGGCGTCGAGTGTCTGATCACTGCGAACGACCCGACTGTGAAGGGTGGGGCCAGCAACCCCTGGACGTTGAAGAAGGCGTTGCGCTCCGACGAGATCGCGCGTGCCAACCGGCTCCCGGTGATCAGCCTGGTCGAGTCCGGTGGCGCGGATCTGCCGACGCAGAAGGAGATCTTCATCCCGGGCGGCGCGATGTTCCGGAACCTGACCCGGTTGTCCGCCGAAGGCATCCCGACGATCGCGCTCGTGTTCGGCAACTCGACCGCGGGCGGCGCGTACATCCCGGGCATGAGCGACTACGTCGTGATGGTCGACGGCGGCGCGAAGGTGTTCCTCGCCGGGCCGCCGTTGGTGAAGATGGCGACCGGGGAGGACGCCGACGACGAGTCGCTCGGCGGTGCCTCGATGCACGCCCGGAAGTCCGGGCTGGCCGACTACTTCGCGGTCGACGAGCAGGACGCGATCCGGCTCGGCCGGCAGATCGTGTCCCGCCTGAACTGGCGCAAGGCCGGTCCCGCGCCGACTCCGGCGTACGCCGAACCGCTGTACGACGCGGACGACCTGCTCGACATCGTCCCGGGCGACCTGAAGATCCCGTTCGATCCGCGGGACGTGATCGCCCGTGTGGTGGACGGGTCGGTGTTCGACGAGTTCAAGCCGCTGTACGGGTCGTCGCTGGCGACCGGGTGGGCCTCGGTGCACGGGTACCCGGTCGGCATCCTCGCGAACGCGCGCGGGGTGCTGTTCAGCGAGGAGTCGCAGAAGGCCGCGCAGTTCATCCAGCTCGCGAACCGGGCGAACACGCCGCTGATCTTCCTGCACAACACGACCGGGTACATGGTCGGGCAGGAGTACGAGCAGGGCGGGATCATCAAGCACGGCGCGCAGATGATCAACGCGGTCTCGAACTCCAAGGTCCCGCACATCTCGATCCTGATGGGCGCGTCGTACGGCGCCGGGCACTACGGGATGTGCGGGCGGGCGTTCGACCCACGCTTCCTGTTCGCGTGGCCGTCGGCGAAGTCCGCGGTGATGGGTCCGCAGCAGCTCGCCGGCGTGCTGTCGATCGTCGCGCGGGCGGCCGCGCAGGCGAAGGGCATGCCGTACGACGAGGACGGCGACCAGCAGATGCGCGCGTACGTCGAGGGTCAGATCGAGGCGGAGTCGCTGCCGATGTTCTTGTCCGGCCGGCTGTACGACGACGGCGTGATCGACCCGCGCGACACCCGCACCGTCCTCGGCATCTGCCTGTCCGCCATCCACTCCGCCCCGGTCGAAGGCACGTCGTCCTTCGGCGTCTTCAGGATGTGATGCCGATGTTTTCCGCTGTACTGGTGGCCAATCGGGGCGAGATCGCCCGGCGCGTCTTCCGCACCGCCCGGACGCTCGGGCTTGGGACCGTCGCGGTCTACTCGACTGCCGATGCGCGGATGCCATACGTGGACGAGGCTGATGCGGCGGTGCACCTTCCGGGGAGCGCTCCGGGTGACACGTACCTGCGGGCCGACCTGATCGTGGCGGCGGCGCTGCGGGCCGGGGCGGACGCCGTACATCCGGGGTACGGGTTCCTGTCGGAGAACGCCGGGTTCGCGCAGGCGGTGATCGACGCGGGGCTGACCTGGATCGGGCCGCCGGTGGACGCGATCTCGTCGATGGGGTCGAAGATCGAGGCGAAGAAGCTGATGGCGGCGGCCGGGGTGCCGGTACTGGCCGAGCTCACGCCGGCCGAGGTGTCGGCGGACGATCTGCCCGTGCTGGTGAAGGCATCGGCCGGTGGTGGCGGCCGCGGGATGCGGGTGGTGTCGCGGCTGGAAGACCTGGCCGGGGAGATCGAGGCCGCGTCGGCGGAGGCGTTGTCGGCGTTCGGCGACGGGACAGTGTTCTGCGAGCGGTATCTGGCGCGGGGGCGGCATGTCGAAGTGCAGGTGATGGCGGATCAGCACGGGACGGTCTGGGCCGTCGGGGAGCGCGAGTGCTCGATCCAGCGGCGGCATCAGAAGGTCGTCGAGGAGGCGCCGTCGCCGCTGGTCGAGCGGATTCCGTCGATGCGTCCTGCCTTGTTCGATGCGGCGCGGAAGGCTGCCGCGGCCATTAGGTACGTCGGCGCCGGGACGGTGGAGTTCCTTGCGGATGAGAGTGGGGCGTTCTACTTCCTCGAGATGAACACCCGCCTGCAGGTGGAACACCCGGTGACCGAGGAGACGACCGGTCTGGATCTGGTTGAACTACAGTTCGCCGTCGCCGCGGGCGAGCACCTGGCCCCCGCACCACCGCCCGCGTCCGGCCACGCGATCGAGGTCCGGTTGTACGCCGAGGACCCGCTGAACAACTGGCAACCGCAGACCGGTCTCCTGCAGCGGTTCGAGGTTCCGCAAACTCTTCGTGTCGAGGCCGGTGTCGAGTCGGGTTCGGAGGTTTCGCCGTACTACGACCCCATGCTGGCCAAGGTGATCGCGCACGGGCCTTCGCGGACGGCGGTGGCGCGACGGCTGGCCGGCGTACTGGAACGCGCGACGATCCACGGGGTCGGCACCAACCGCGACCTCCTGGCGTGGATCCTGCGGCACCCGGCGTTCCTCGCGGGTGACACCGATACCGCGTTCTTCGACACGTACGGCGTCGGCGCGCCGGTGGACGCGGACGTGGTGCGGGTGTCGGCGCTCGCCGCGGCGTTGGCGGATGCCGCGGGACGTCGTACTCCGGTGCGGGTGCCGAGCGGATGGCGCAACCTTCCGTCGCAGCCCCAGCGGAAGAGCTACCGGTACGGCGATGACGTGGTCGAGGTCGAGTACCGGATGACGCGGGACGGATTGGTGGTCGATGGCAACATCGCGCTGATGTCCTCGGACTGTGGGCGGGTGGTGCTCGAGGTGGACGGTGTGCGCCGGGTGTTCGAGGTGGCGGTGTACGACGGGCTCACCTGTGTGGACTCGGCGCTCGGCAGCGTCATGCTCACCTCGGTGGGGCAGTTCACCGATCCGGCGCGGCAGGTGGCCGCGGGGTCGTTGGTGGCGCCAATGCCGGGGACTGTGGTCCGGGTTGGCGTGCAGGTGGGTGACGTGGTGACGCAAGGGCAGCCGTTGGTGTGGTTGGAGGCGATGAAGATGGAGCATCTGATCGCCGCACCCGTGGACGGTGTTGTCGGGGAGTTGAAGGTGACGGCGGGACAGCAGGTCGAGGTCGGCGCCGTACTGGCCGTGGTGGGAGAGGATTCATGAGTTTCGTCGAATCGGAAGAGCGCCAGGAGCTGCGGAAGGTTGTCGCGGAGCTCGGCAAGAAGTACGGGTACGAGTGGTTCAACCGGCAGGCGCGCTCCGGTGGGAACACCGCCGAGTTGTGGCTGGAGGCCGGCAAGCTCGGGTTCCTCGGCGTGAACCTCCCCGAGCGGTACGGCGGTGGCGGCGGCGGGATGGCCGACCTGTCGATCGTGCTGGAGGAGCTCGGCGCGGCCGGCTGCCCGCTGCTGATGATGGTGGTCTCGCCGTCGATCTGCGGCACGGTGATCTCCCGCTTCGGCACCGACGACCAGAAGCAGCGCTGGCTGCCGGGGCTCGCCGACGGTACGACGATCATGGCGTTCGCGATCACCGAACCCGACGCCGGCTCGAACTCGCACCAGATCACCACCACCGCCCGCCGTACCGACGACGGCTGGTCGCTGTCCGGGCGCAAGGTCTTCATCTCCGGCCTCGACGTCGCGAAGGCTGTCTTGGTCGTCGGCCGCACCGAGGACGCACGGACCGGCAAGCTCAAGCCGGCGTTGTTCGTCGTCCCGATCGACGCGCCGGGCGTGGAGTTCCGGCAGATCGAGATGGACCTGATCAGCCCGGACAAGCAGTACGCGCTGTTCCTGGACGACGTACAGCTCCCGCGCGAGGCGTTCGTCGGCTCCGAGGACGCCGCTCTCATGCAGCTGTTCGCGGGCCTGAACCCCGAGCGGATCATGGCGTCGGCGTTCGCACTCGGGATCGCGCGCCACGCGCTCGGCAAGGCGACGGCGTACGTCAAGGAACGCCAGGTCTGGAAGGCCCCGATCGGCGCGCACCAAGGGGTCGCGCACCCGCTCGCGCAGATCAAGATCGAGCTCGAACTCGCCCGGCTGATGATGCAGAAGGCGGCCGCGCTGTACGACGCGGGCGACGACATGGGCGCCGGCGAGGCCGCGAACATGGCGAAGTACGCCGCCGGTGAGGTCGCCGTCCGCGCCACCGACCAGGCCGTGCAATCGCTCGGCGGGAACGGTATGACGGTCGAGTACGGCGTCGCGTCCCTGGTCGCCGCCGCGCGCGCGACCCGGATCGCCCCGGTGAGCCGGGAGATGATCCTGAACTTCGTCGCACAACACAGCCTCGGGTTGCCGAAGTCGTACTAGGAGGAGTGGGGCCATGATCATCACCAGCCAGTTCCCGCCCGTCGAGGTGCTCGACGTACCGATCCACGACGCCGTTCTCGGCAGAGCCCAGGAGTACGGCGACCGGCCGGCGATGGTCGACGGCGTCACCGGAAAGACGCTGACCTACGCGGAACTCGATCACCTGACCCGCCGGGTCGCGGCCGGTCTGGCGGAGCTCGGCGTCCGGCACGGGGACGTGATCGCGCTCTACAGCCCGAACTCGATCCTCTACCCGGTGGTGTTCTACGGCGCCACCCGCGCCGGCGCGACCGTGACCACGGTGAACGCGCTCTACACGGCGGACGAGTTGCACAAGCAACTGGTCGACTCGAAGGCGAAGTTGCTGGTGACGATTTCGCTGTTCCTGCCGGCCGCGACCGCGGCGGTCGAGGGGACCGGCGTCGAGCAGATCTTCGTCTGCGACCAGGCCGAGGGGTACCGCTCGATCCAGGAACTGTTCGCGTCGACCGGCCCGGAGCCGGTGGTCTCGATCGACCCGGCCTCCGATGTCGCCGTTCTTCCGTACTCCAGCGGGACGACCGGCGCAGCGAAGGGCGTGATGCTCACGCACCGGAACATCGCGACCAACATCTCGCAGGCCGAGGTGATGATCACGCTCGGCGAGGAGGAGCGGATCATCGCGATCCTCCCGTTCTTCCACATCTACGGGCTGTCGGTGTTGATGAACCTGCCGCTGCGGCTCGGCGCGACGGTCGTCGTACTGCCCAAGTTCGACCTGCAGCAGTTCCTGACCACTCTGGACGAGCAGCGGATCACGCGGGCGTTCGTGGCGCCGCCCGTCGTCCTGGCGCTGGCGAAGCACCCGGCGGTGGACGGCGTCGACCTGTCCGCGTTGAAGTACGTGACGTCAGCCGCGGCGCCGCTCGACGGTGAGCTGGCCGCGGCGTGCGCGAAGCGGCTCGGGTTGCACGCCGTACTGCAGGCGTACGGGATGACGGAGCTGTCGCCCGGGACGCACGCCGTACCGCAGGACGACCCGGAGCCGCCGGCGGGTGCGGTCGGGAAGCTGTTCCCGTCGACCGAGATGCGGCTGGTCGGTGCCGATGGCAACGATACGGACGAGGGCGAGATCTGGATCCGCGGGCCGCAGGTGATGAAGGGGTACCTCGGCCGGCCGGCCGACACCGACGCGACCGTCGACCGGGACGGGTGGCTGCACACCGGCGACATCGGGCGGATGGACGAGCGCGGGTACCTGTACGTCGTGGACCGGGTGAAGGAGCTGATCAAGTACCACGGGTACCAGGTGCCGCCCGCGGAGCTGGAGGCCGTGCTGCTCACCGACGACCGGATCGCGGACGCGGCGGTGATCGGGGTCGACGCGGACGGGACCGAAGTACCGAAGGCGTTCGTGGTGCCGATGCCGGGGGTGTCGCTGACCGCGGAAGAGGTGATGGAGTACGTCGCCTCGCGGGTGGCGCCGTACAAGAAGGTCCGGCAGGTCGAGTTCATCGACGCGGTGCCCAAGGCGGCGTCCGGGAAGATCCTCCGCCGGGAACTGCGGGCCCGTGAGTGAGGTGCTGAAGGCGCCGCAGCAGGACCGGTCGCGGGCGACCCGGCAGCGGCTGCTGGAGGCCGCGGTCGAGTCGCTCGCCGAGGTCGGGTACGCAGCGACCACGGTGAGCGTGGTGGCGACGCGGGCCGGGGTGTCGCGAGGAGCGGCGCAACATCACTTTCCGACGCGGGCGGATCTGTTCGCGGCGGCGGTCGAGTACATGACCGAGGTACGACTGGCGGAGATCCGGGCGCAGGCTTCGCGGTTGCCGAGCGGAGCGGGGCGGACCGAGGCGATCGTGGGGATGCTGGCGGACGTGTACACGGGGCCGTTGTTCCGGGCCGCGTTGCATCTGTGGGTGGCGGCGTCGACCGAGGAGGCGCTGCGGGCACAGATCGTGCGGCTCGAGGCGCACGTGGGTCGGCAGGCGCATCGGGCGTTGCTTGAGGTGTTGGAGGTCAGTGAGCGGACCCCGGGGGTGCGGGAGACCGTGCAGGGGGTGTTGGACATGGCGCGAGGGCTCGGGTTGGCGGATCTGCTGACCGATGACAGCGCGCGGCGGCGCGGGATCGTGCGGCAGTGGAGCCGGATCTTGGATCAGGCCCTGCGCGATCCCGGGGTGTGACCGAACGCGCGCCGGAAACTGTCGATGAACGCACTCGCCGAGGCCCACCCGGTCCGATGCGCCACCCGGGTCACGGACTCACCTTCGGCCAGCCCGATCAACGCCTGCTGCAACCTGAGTTGAATCCGCCACTGCGGAAACGTCATCCCCAACTCAGACTTGCACAACCGGCTCAACGTCCGTTCGCTCGCACCAACCAACCGCCCCAACTCCACAAGCGTCCTACCGTCGGCCGGATTCGCCTGCAGCACCGCACAAACCGCCACCAACCGCGGATCCCGCCCCGACGGCAAGTACGTGGGCCGCTGATCCGACCTCCGCAACTGATCCAGCAACACCCCTCGCAACCGTCCCCACTCTTCGCTCGCCTCTTCCTCCGTTGTGTAGGTGAGGATCAGTTCGCGGAGAAGGGGGGTGACTGAAAGCGCGGTGGGGGTGGTCAGGGCGAGGGGGTTTTCGGTGAGGCCGATGGTGTGGAGGGTGGTTTCGCCGTAGGCGCGGTGTCGGTGGAGGGTGTGGGCGGGGATCCAGATCGCGGTGGTGGCGGGGGCTACCCAGGTGCCGGCCGAGGTGGTGACGGCGAGGACGCCGTGGCCCGCGTAGACGATCTGGTGGCGGTCGTGCCAGTGCGGGGCGATGCCGCCGCCGGCCCGGATCGGGCGGTGGCCGGTGGTCGCGGGACGTTGGCGGGTTTCCGGCATTGGTTGGCATTTTATCGGAAGCCGGACAGCCACCTCCGCGGCGACGATCGTCAGGTGCGGAGATCAATCGGACTGATGGCGGTCGGCCACGCCTGCGTGGACATCTACCAGGGCTGCGTCCCGGCGCTCGTCCCGTTCCTCGTCGCCGAGCGCGGCCTCGGGTACGTCGCGGTCTCGGGCATCACGCTCGCCGCAACACTGCTGTCCTCCGTCGTCCAGCCCGTCTTCGGCGTACTCACCGACCGCCGCCCACTCACCTGGCTCATCCCGGTCGCGATGACAACAGCCGGCCTCGGCATCGCCCTGCTCGGCGTCGGCCACCAGTACTCGCTGATGTGGCTGGCCGCGGCACTCTCCGGCCTCGGCGTCGCGGCATACCACCCGGAGGCGGCCCGGATGGCGCGCCTGGTCAGCGGCGGCAGTCACGTCGGGATGAGCTGGTTCTCGGTCGGCGGGAACGTCGGCTTCGCGCTCGCACCGGTCCTGGTCACCCCGATCATCGCCGCCGGCGGTCTCCCGCTCACCCCGGTCCTCGTCGTACCGGCGCTGATCGGCGCCGCGATCACCTCGTGGGCGATCCGCTCCCGCGCCACCGGGCCCGTGGCCCGCAGTACGACGGACGGCACCGAGGACTGGCCGTCGTTCCTGCGGCTGTCGGTGATCATGGTCTGCCGCTCGATCGTGTTCGTCGGCCTCGGCACTTTCATCGCGCTGTACGCCGGTCAGCGCGTCGGCGGCGGGACGACCACCGGCGGTACGGCGCTGTTCGTACTGTTCGCGTCCGGCGCACTCGGCACCCTCCTCGGCGGCCGGCTCGCCACCCGGTACGGACGGATCCGCACGCTGCGGACGTCGTACGCCGTCGCCGTACCCGCGATCGCCTGCCTGGTGTTCGTGCCCGGGCCGGCGTTCTTCGGGTTCCTCGCGTTGACCGCGATCGCGATGTCGATCCCGTTCTCGTTGCACGTCACGCTCGGCCAGGACTTCCTCCCAGGCCGCGTCGGTACGGCGGGCGGGATGACGCTCGGCCTCGCGGTCAGCATCGGCGGCGTCGCGACCCCGGTCCTCGGCACGATCGCGGAGCACACGTCGCTCCGGCTCGCCCTCAGCACGCTGATCATGCTGGCGTTGTGCAGCAGCTTGATCGGCTACGCGCTGACCGAGCCCACCTGACGATCAGCGATCCGGCGCTCGACCTTCGCGGCGAGCTCGTCCGGCGTGCACTCGGCCAGGTGGTCGCGGACCAGCAGATGGATGAACGCGTACTGGCTGCGTCCGGTGCGGGCGAGCACATACCGATCCGCGGCGTACTGCAGGAACGCCCTCCGTCGCCAGGACAGGTATCCGGTCCACCGGAGCAGCAGGTCGTGCAGCCAACGCGACAACGGCCCGGCCAGCACAGGAGGCCGCCGGCGCCAGGCCTTCGCGGCCACGGTGCCCACCACGATTCCCGCCGCCGCTTCCAGCTGCGGTGAGGAGAAGTCGGCTCCCAGCAGTACTGCGATCAAGAACGCAGCCACTGCACCACCAGCGACCCACACGTCCATCCGCCAGGTGTCACCGACCACAGCAGTAGGCAGGTGGTCCGTGGGCAACGACTTGACCATCCGAATGCCCTGAGCAACCAGCAGCCCGATTGCAGCACCAGAAACGAACGGCCCGGCGTCGCCGACGCTCAACACGACCCAGCTCGCCACCACGACCGCTAAGAGCCGCACTCCCAGCAGCAACCGCCGTCTGTTGTCGTGAAACACGATCAGCTCGACCCCATAGGCACCAGCCACCAGCGCAGCCTCGATAGCCAGAGCCACCTTGGCCGTCAGCAGCTCCACCAGCCCGAGCGCAGCACCCGTGACCGCGACCGTCCCGGCAGTGCCTGTCAGCAACACCACGGTGTAGAGCAGCAACTGTCGCGGACCAGTCCCGGCAAGCTTCTGCCACGGATGCGGCAGCAGATGGACGAGTACCAGCGCGGCACCGACAACAGCCAGCCCGGCGAGTGCGCCGTACTGCGCAACCATCATCACCGTCGCGCCCGCACTCAGCGCCCCGAACAGGGCCGGCAGGCATACCGCGTGCGTCAGGTAGTCCACCTCAGGCAGCGCCAGCCCGTACCACCCGTCCGGCGTCATCCACCGCGGCACGGCGGTCCGGTCGCCGGCCCTGCTGCGGGTCCACCACGCCAGACACCACAGGCGCCGTACGGCGGTCTTGGCGTCGTACTGTCTGCCGATCTTGCGGTTGCGGGCGAGGACCTCGCAGATGAACGTGTCGAAGAGCTCACGCCGCAGGTCGGCGACCCCGCCCGCGGTGACGTCCTCGGGCGCGCGGCCCTGGTACGCGAGCGTCATCACGTTCAGCATCAGCGGTGAGCTGATCAGGTCCCACAGCTCGTCGTCCTGCTCGATCGCGGCCCGCGCACCGTCCAGCACCGGGCCGACGGCGGCGAAGTAGTCGAGCACCTGCTGCCTCGACAGCGGCCTGATGTGCACGGCTCCGAACAGGCTCAGCCGGCGCGGCAGGCGCTCGTAGTCGTGCGTCCGGCAGGTGATCGCGAGCTGGTTGACCCGGTAGTTGTGCCGAAGCTCCTCCAGGACCGGTCCGAGCTTGGGGCGGTCCGGCTCGGCGATCTCGTCGAGTCCGTCGAGCAGCAACGCCAGCCGTCCGGCCCGCAACCACGTCCGTCCGACGCCGGGCGGGATCCGGTAGCGGTCGTCCAGCTCGTACAGCAGCCACCGGACGAAGCCGGCGAGCAGTGCGCTGTCATTGGGGTCGTCGTCGTTGCGGTGCGAAGTCTGGGTGCTCCAGCCGGCCAGGTCGACCACTACCGGGATGGGCTGCTTCTCGTCGGTCTGCGCAAGCGCCGAGAGCCGGCGCGCGAGGTTGAGCAGCATCGTGGTCTTGCCCGCTCCGGGCGCGCCGAGGATCAGCATGCTGTCCTCGAGGCCGTCGAACACGGTCGCGATATCGGCGTCGTCGGGGATCCGCGTGGGCGGCTCGCCCAGCGGCTGCACAAGCAGGTCGAACGGGCGGACCGCGTCCGGCTCCCCGTCCAGCGCGAGCGCGACCCGGGTCCGCGAGGCGAGCGAACCGGCGCGGCGCTCCGACAAGTACCGGTCGACCTGGAGGAGCGCGTTCTGCCGGTTCCGCGGCTGGTCGGCGGTCCGGTTCGAGATCCGCGGCTGCCGGCGGTTCCGTACCTCGAGCAGCGCCGTACCGACCGCGACGACCCAGAGCACGCCGATCGCCGGCCACACCAGGCCGACGTACGGCGCGAGGAACGCGGGCGCGGTGCCGCCGGTGCCGACGTTGATCGCGATCGGGAGGAGTACGACGGTCAGCGACACGGTCACCACGAGTACGGCGCCGCTCACGAAAGACCGCATCCTCACCCCGGGAGCGTAACGGCCGGTGAGCCGACGCCGCCTTGCAGCGGGCGCGCCTACCTCGTCGTACCTGGGTGAAGTCCACGAGGCGGTCCACGACTGCGGGAATAGCTGTCGGTTCACATACATTGGTCGGTGATATGACTACTGAGCGGATCGACCGGACGAGTGTGGGGCTTCGGTCGGAACGGGGCCCGATCCTGCTCGCGGTGATGCTGAGCGTCGGCCTGGTCGCGATCGACGCGACAATCCTGGCCACCGCCGTACCGTCCGTGGTCGCGGACCTCGGCGGGTTCACCCAGTTCCCGTGGCTGTTCTCGATCTATCTGCTCGCCCAGGCGGTCTCGGTGCCGATCTACGGCAAGCTCGCCGACCAGCGCGGGCGGAAGCCGATGATGCTGCTCGGGGTCGGCCTGTTCCTGCTCGGGTCGGTGCTCTGCGGGTTCGCATGGAGCATGCCGGCGCTGATCGCGTTCCGGCTGATCCAGGGCCTCGGCGCGGGCGCCATCCAGCCGATCGGGATGACGATCATCGGCGACATCTACACGGTCGCGGAGCGCGCCAAGGTCCAGGGGTACGTCGCCAGCGTCTGGGGGATCTCGTCGTTCGTCGGGCCGACCCTCGGCGGTGTGTTCTCGGACTACATCTCCTGGCGGTGGATCTTCTTCGTGAACATCCCGCTCGGGATCGCGGCCGCGTGGGTGCTGGTCCGCCGGTTCGAGGAGAAGGTCGCCGACAAGACCGGGCACACGATCGACTACGCCGGCGCCATCCTGCTCGCAGCGGGCGGTTCGCTGCTGCTGCTCGGGCTGCTCGAGGGCGGCGTGATGTGGGACTGGGGATCGGTGCGGAGCATCGTGATCCTGGCGGCGGCCGTCGTACTGCTGGTCGCGTTCGTCCTGGTCGAGCGGCGCGCCGCCGAGCCGATCCTGCCGTTGTGGGTGCTCGGCCAGCGGGTGCTGAACTCGGCGAACTCGGCGGCGTTGCTGATCGGGCTGCTGATGATCGGGTTGTCGACGTACGTGCCGCTGTTCGCGCAGAGCGTCCTCGGTACGTCGGCGTTGATCGCGGGGTTCACGCTCGCCGCGATGACGCTGGGGTGGCCGATCGCGGCGTCGTTCGCGGGGCGGATCTACCTGCGGGTCGGCTTCCGGACGACGATGCTGATGGGGGCGGTGATCGTCGTACTCGGGTCGGGGATCCTGCTCACGGTCGGCGCCCGGAGTTCCGTCCTGCACCTGGCCGTCGCGTGTTTCGTGATCGGGGTCGGGCTGGGCTTCTCCGCGTCGCCGTCGGTGGTGGCGGCGCAGTCGTCGGTCGACTGGCAGACGCGCGGGGTGGTCACCGGTGCGAACATGTTCGCCCGCTCGGTCGGGAGCGCGGTCGGGGTCGCGGTGTTCGGCGCGGTGGCGAACGGCGTCGTCGCGGCCCGTCTTGGTGACGACCATGCCGACCTGGAGAAGGTCCCTGCCAGCGTCCTGGCTCCCGCGGTGCACGACGTGTACTACGGCGCCGCCGCGGCTGCCCTGCTCCTGGTGGTCGCAGTGATCTTCATGCCGAACCGCATCACCGAGCGGCCACTCCGGTAGCCATGCGCGCAGTCGACTGTGTGGGTGCACTGATCCGGGACGAAGAGCATCGCGTCTATCTGCAGCGGCGTACCGCCGAGCGACGGCTGCTGCCGGGGATCTGGGACATCGTCGGCGGTCATCTCGAACCCGGGGAGACGCCCGAGGAGGCGCTCGCCCGGGAGGTCGAGGAGGAGACCGGGTGGAAGGTCCGCGACATCGTCCGGACCGTGGCGGACTGGGAATGGGAGTGGGAAGGGCGGGTACGCCGGGAGATCGACTACCTGGTCACCGTCGACGGTGATCTCACCCGGCCGCGCCTCGAAGCCGGCAAGCACGACCGGTCCGCCTGGGCCGGACCGGACGACCTCGACCTCCTGATGGTCAACCGCCCCGACGGCGACCGGCGCCTGCGGGACCTCGTCGCCCACACCGTCCGGACCCGCTTCACCGATCGCCTCCGCCTGGAACCGATCACCGGACCGAACGGGGTCCTCCCCGGACATGCGGCGGACCTCGAGCGCCTCTTCGCGGACCCGTGGGTGTCCCGCTGGTACGACCTCACGCTGACCGCGGACCAGGCCACCGCCCAGGCCGCGAGACACCAGTCCGACTGGGACCGCGACGGCGCCGGCAAGTGGATCGCGTACGACCGCACGACCGGCGCCCTGACCGGCCGCGGCGGCCTCTCCCGCATTCCCGCCGGAACGCCGACCGCCGAGGCAATCGCCGCACTGGCCGGCCCTGAGTGGGCAGCCGACCGCCTGGAACTCGGCTGGGCGCTGGTCGAGTCCGCCCGCGGCCACGGCCTGGCCACCGAGCTCGGCCGCGCCGGGCTCACCTACGCCTTCAACACCCTGAAGGCATCGGCCGTCATCGCGTTCACCGAACGGTCCAACACCGCCTCCCAAGCCGTCATGCAACGCCTCGGCATGCGCTACGCCGGCGAGATCCACGCCGAAGGCTGGTCCACCGACGCCTCGGAGGTCCTGCCGGACGCGCCTTTCGCCGTCTACCTCACCAACCACGCAACCCGGGCGCAGGAGGTCGACGAGGTGGTCGGTAACGCGGTGCGATGGGCGGCGGACCAGCCAGACATCCGCGGTACGGCGATGGTCGGGTCGTGGGCGCGTGGTGCCGCGGGGATGACATCGGACCTGGACGTGGTCGTGCTGACCGACGTACCGGAGCGGTACCTCGGGAACGACGACTGGCTCGAGGTGTTCGGCGCGGTCCGCGTCGTACGCCGGCAGCAGTGGGGACCGCACCTCACCGCGGTCCGGATCCAGCGGGCGTCCGGGCTGGAGGTCGAGGTCGGCATCACCGCGACCGCGTGGGCCTCGACCGACCCGGTCGACCCCGGGACCCGCAGCGTGGTGACGGACGGCGTCCGCGTACTGCACGACCCCGAGCAGCTGTTCGCGGCTCTGGTCCGGGCCTGCGCCGATCTCTGACTGTTTCCGGAAAGAAATCCGCGCGGAGCGGCGGAAAAGTTCCAAAGAGGGGATCTAGCGGTGCAGGGCGCTGGCGCCGTTTCGGAGCGGCGACCCGGCCGAGCTCGCCGCGGTGACGAATCCGCTGGTCAAGCGCGAGTGGCTGACCGGCGACGAGCTGACGGCGGCCGGGTCGCGTGCCCTGGCGGACCTGACGATCGAGGTCCGGGCGCAACGCCGCAGGATCACGGCGGGCATCTCCACCGAGGAGTACCTGGCCACCGTCGACGTCCTACGACGGATGGCGGGCAACCTCAGCTAAGGGGCTCCGGGTGTGACCGCCCAGGCGCGGCGGTCACACTCGGAGCCGGCCACCTCAAGGGGGAGGTTCCCGGTGAGGTGTCGGGAGCCTCCGGTGTCCTACCGCCCAGGACACTCGGCCCTGCCTGACCCGAGGTGTCGGTCAGGAGGTGGTTGGAACGGCTGGGCGGCGGCGATACAGGGAACTCAGCCGCCAAGCCCAGCCGGGTCGGTGGGCGGCGCGGTCCGGAGTTGAGGAGTACTCCGGACCGCACCTGGGTTTCGTCCGGGGCTGAGGAGTGCCCCGAACCTTCCAGCGCCGGCCCTGGACGTGAGGAGACCCCAGGGTCAGCATCACCGGGCCTGAGGAGGACCCGGCAGCATCGGGTGTTTCAGTCGGTGGAGTCGAGCGGACCGAGCAGGTCGTTGGTGACCTTGAGACCGGCGAAACGGCGCCGCATCGCCTGTTCGTAGCGGGCCGCCAGCGGCGCCTCCGCGACGTACTGCGCGATCACGTGCTCGCCGAACCAGACCCGGACTCTGCGCCGGTGCTGTCTCGACGTCATTTCCGCGATGGTCACAACCTCTCACCCCGTAACTCTCAGGCCTTGCAACCAGTTGGACTTACTGGTTGTCATGGCAGTAATGGTGCACGAGCCCAACGTGACCGCTCTAGGACCTGGACCGGACCTTTGCCGGACCTCTTCCGGTCCTCTCGCGGACATCTGGGGGACAGCACCTTGTCGTGGGGCACAAGTCGAGACAACGTCTGACTGACGTGAACGGGAGGAACGATGGCGGGTAGGTATGCGCCAAAGACGGTCCTGGCGCACCTGATCCAGCGCCGGAACCAGACCTACTCCGAGATCGTCGCCGAGTTCGTCGAGCTGGGTGGAACCATCACCGAGCGGCACCTGCGGCGGCTCGCATCGGGCGAGCGCGCAGGGACCACTCCTCAGACCCGGCGCACCCTGCAACGCATGTTCGGCAAGCCGGTCGAGGAACTTCTCTCGCCGTACGTCGCCGAACCGGCCGCCCAGGTGGTGCCGGCACCTGCCGCGAGTGGACGGATCACGACAGGTAACGAGATGGAGGTTCTCGACATGGCTGCCAGCCGAGCAAGGGCGTTCGCCCTTGCGGCCCAGTCCGGTCTCGGAAGCGAGGCCATGGAACAGGTGTACGACGACGTACGCCACGCCGCCCAGGCGTACCCACAGCGCCCATTGCCGGAGATCCTCGGCCAGCTGGTCGAGACCCAGGACCTGGTGTTCGGCCTGCTCGAGAGCCGGCAACGCCCGGAGAACCACCGCCAGCTGTACTTCCTGGCCGGTGTCACCGGCGGGCTGCTCGCGAAGGCCTCCCACGACCTCGGCAACCCGCACGCCGCGCTCACCCAGGCGCGGACCGCGTTCATGTGTGCCGACAACGCCGACCACCACGGGCTGCGCGCCTGGGTGCGCGGTCTGCAGTCGCTGGTCTCCTACTGGGCCGGCAACCCGCACGACTCGGTGCGCTACGCCCAGCTCGGCGCCGGCTACGCCGAGCAGGCGAACAGCACCACCAGCGTCTGGCTCCCGGTCAGCGAGGCCCGCGCCTGGGCCGCGCTCGGCAACCCGGAGGCCACCCGCGCCGCGCTCGAGCGCGCCGAAGAGGCGTGGAACTCGGTGCACAACGACGACCTGGACGACATGGGCGGCCTCTGCACCTTCGGCCGCAACCGCCAGCTGTACTACGCCGCCGACGCGCTCGCGCAGCTGCCCGGCGAGGTGGAGCAGGCCCAGCGGTATTCGAGCCAGGCCGTCGACGCGTACACCGACCAGAACCACCCGGAGTGGGCCTTCGGCGACGCCGCCGGCAGCCACGCCGCGATGGCGATCACCCGGATCGCGAGCGGTGAGCTGGACGGTGCCGCGGACGCTCTCGCCCCGGTGCTGACGCTGCCGACCGAGCGCCGGATCAACGGGGTCGTGCACTCGGCCCGCCGCGTCCACCAGGCGCTGCGGCAGTCCGGTCGCGCGGACGACGCCCGCGAGCTGCAGGAGGAGATCGAGTCCTTCACCCGGACTCCGATGCAGTCCTTCCCCCGGTAGCCTGCGCCAATGGAGCTCAGCGGACAGCTGACTGTGTTGCGCGAATTCCGGACCTCAGATCTCGACGACTACCTGGCCGTCGCCGGTGACGACCGGGTGACGACCTGGATGGCGTTCGACAGCTACGACCGGACCAAGGCCGAGCAGAACCTGGCCGGCATCGTCCAGCGGTCGGCGCAGGAGGACCGGCCCGACTACATGCTCGCGGTCACCCGGCCGGACGAGGACCGGGTGATCGGGTTCGGCCGGATCGCGCCGAGCGGGCCCTGGACGGCCAAGCTCGGGTATGCGATCGGCGCCGACCACTGGGGGCACGGGTACGCGACCGACGCGGCCCGGGCGCTCTTGCAGTTCGCCTTCGGGCAGCTCGGCCGGCACCGGGTGACGGCCGCGATCGGGCCGGAGAACGAGGCCTCGATCGCGGTGGTGAAGCGGATCGGCTTCACCTACGAGGGCCAGCTGCGCGACCACGTGTTCACCAACGGCGCCTGGCGTGACTCCCGGCTCTACTCGCTGCTCGAAGACGAGTACGACACCTGAGCAACACTGGTGGTGTGATCGGACCGCTGCGGGACAACCTTGCCCGGATGATTCTCACGAAGGTCGCGGGGCCGGACCCACAGGCTGAGCGGGACCGGGTGCACAAGAGCCCCGGCCCGAGGTGGTTCGCGGAGGACCGGCCGATCCGGCGGGTGCACGGTGACGCGTCGATGTTCGCCGGCGGCCTGCGGGCGCTCCTGCTGCAGTCGCTGCACCCGCTGGCGATGGCCGCGGTGGCGGCGCACTCCGGGTATCAGGGCGACCCGTGGGGACGACTCCGGCGGACCAGCTACTTCCTGGCGATCACGACGTACGGCGCGATTCCGGACGCGGAGGAGGCGATCGCGCGGGTCCGGGCGGTGCACGAGCGGGTGCGCGGGACCAGTCCGGACGGGGTGAAGTACCGGGCGTCGGATCCGCATCTGCTGAAGTGGGTACATGTGGCGGAGGTGGACAGCTTCCTCGCGGCGCACCAGCGGTACGGCGCGCATCCGCTGACCGCTCACGAGCAGGACCTGTACGTCGAGGACGCGGCGCTCGTGGCGGAGCGGCTGGGCGTGATCGACCCGCCCACCACGCTCGCCGAGGTGCGTCAGCTGCTCAAGGACTACCAGCCCGAGCTCCGTGGTACGACGGAAGCTCGCCAGGCGGCCCGCTTCATCCTGGTGCACCCGCCCGTACCGTGGGCCGCGCGTCCCGCGTACGGCGTACTGACCGCTGCCGCCGTCGGGTTGCTCCCGTGGTGGACAAGGCTCCCGCTGCGGCTCCCGTACCTCCCGCTGGCCGAGCAGACCGTCGTACGCGCCGCCGGCGACGGCCTCACCAGGACCATCCGCTGGGCGCTGGCGTCGCCAACACTGGCAGAAACCCCCGCATAGCGGCCCCGCGCTTGTAGGTTGTTCTCGTGCCGCTGCGTCCTCATCGTCCGCTCCCCCTGGCTACGCCGGCGGGAGTCGAGGTGCTGACCAAGATCCTGACGCAGGGGCCGATTCCGCGGGTGGAGATCGCGCGCCGGACGGGGCTGTCGCAGGCTGCGGTGACGAAGGCGGTCGCGCCGCTGATCGAGACCGGGTTCGTCACAGACGCACCGGTGGGCGACGAGGGGCAGCTCGGGATCGGACGGCCGGTCAGCCCGTTGACCGTCGTACCGAGCAGCGTGTCGGTGATCGGCGTCAAGGTCACGCCGACCAGCCTGATCGGCGTCACCACCGACTTCACCGCCGGGATCCTGAACGTGCGGCACGAGGAGCTGGACAGTACCGATCCAGAGGTGGTGATCGACCGCCTCACGGAACACGTGAAGGCGCTGATCAGCGCGCTCAAGACCGGCACCGCGACGGCCGGCCCGCTGGCCGGGATCGGGATCGCCGTCTCGGGTGACGTGGACGCGACGCACGGCGTCGTCCGGGACTCGCCGCTGATGGGCTGGCGCGGCGTCCCGGTCGCGGAGCTGCTCGGCAAGCGGATCCGGGTGCCGATCCTGGTGTCGAACGACGTACGCGCGCTGACGGTCGCCGAGCACTGGTTCGGTGCCGGGGTGAACGCGGACTCGTTCGCCGTCGTGACGATCGGCTCTGGCATCGGCTGCGGGCTCTACATCAACGGCGAGGTCGTCTCCGGCGCGTACGGCGTGTCCGGCGAGCTCGGCCATCTGCCGTTGGCACCGGGCGAGCTGGTGTGTACCTGCGGACGGCGGGGCTGTGTCGAGACGGTCGCGTCGTCGGACGCGATCCTGGCGCGGACGCGGGAACAGACCGGGCGGCCGGAATTGGACCTGGCCGGCGCGATCGAGCTGGCGCACGAGGGGAACCAGCAGGCGCGCGAGGCGTTCGACCGGGCCGGTGAGGTGATCGGCGCGGCGCTCGCGGCGATGGTGAACCTGGTCGGGCCCGAGCTGGTGATGATCGCCGGCGAGGGCGTGGCGGAGTACGACCTGTACGAGGAGCGGATGCGGCGCGCGTTCGCGGAGCACGCGTTCGGCGCGGCCGGGGACTGCCGGCTGACGCTCCGCTCACACACCTTCGACGACTGGGCCCGCGGTGCGGCGGCCACCGTGATCCGCTCCTACGTCCGAGGCGAACCCCCACTCCAACGCTGACCCCAGCCCCTGGCCATTTCAGCGGTGAACCCTGCCGCCGGCCCCTTCCCGCCTCGCATCCCGCTGGGGAAGGGACCAACTCGCGGGTGAACCTCACAAATGCTCAGGTGCGGGCGGCGGCGAGGATTTTGCGCCAGACCTTTTTGTAGGACTCGAGGCCGTCGGAGGCGAGGGGGCCGGTCGGGCCGGCGGTGATCGAGACGCGCTCGGGGATCGTGCCCCAGACCGGGATGTTCTCGGCGGCGTACTGCTGCATCGCCTCCTGGTAGGAGCGGGTGTACGTCCGTGCCGAGCAGACCACCAGCCCGGCCGGTACGTCGTCGGGCACGAGCTCCAGCACGGCCTTCACCCGCGGCGTCTCGACGCCGCCGACGCGGGTCGGGATGACCACGATCCGGGCGCGTTCGAGGGCCTTGTTCAGCAGCCGCTCGTGGGACGGCGGCATGTCGACGATGCCGATGCCCTCGGGCGGGACCTTGTCGAGCGCCTTGTTCAGCAGGCGCTCCGTCGGTGCCTCCGCGATCTCGATCCTGGAGAGGTGTTCGTCGCTGGAGTCCGCGATCCAGTCCGCGGCGCTGCCTTGCGGATCGGCGTCGACCAGGGTGGATGTGCGACGGTTGGAAGATGCCAGCGCGGCCAAGTACACCGACGTGGTTGTCTTACCGACCCCGCCCTTCAGTGCAGCTGTCACGATGATCATGGGCACGAACTTACCCGGTCTTGCCCGAATTCCGGCGTGTCGTCGGCGTTGCCGAATCACATCGTGATAGTTGCCCCCGGCCCGTGTGTACAAGCTCAACCGTACTTCAGTGGAGAATCCTTTCCGCCGTCCACCGCCTCTTACTCCTGACATCGCACCCGATGAAGGAGCACCTCATGACCTGGATCATCGTCGCGGCCGCCGTCGCGGTCGCCCTGCTCGGCACCTGCAGCGTCGTCGTTCTCCGCCGGCGGACCCGTGGCTGACCTCGACGAGCAGCTCGTCCGCGCCGCCCAGCACGGCGACGTCGGCGCGCTCAGCACGCTGGTCGCGGACTCGCATCCGACCGTACGGCGGTTCGCCCGGACGCTGTGCGCGACGCCCGAGGACGCGGAGGACGCGGCGCAGGAGGCACTGATCATCCTGTACCGCAAGATCGGGATGCTCCGCGCGACCAGCGCGCTGACGTCGTGGATGTTCCGGATCATCCGCAACGAGTGCCTGCGCCGGGCGCGGGCCATGCTGCGCGAGCATCCCGTCGTACCGGATCCGGCACCGTCCGCCGAGGACGAGGCGCTGCGGCAGCTGGAGGCGCGGGCGGTCGCGGCGGCGATCGCGCAACTGCCGCCGGACCAGCGCAGCGTCCTCGTCCTGCGTGACGTCCAGGGCTACAGCGGGCCGATGGTCGCCAAGGCCCTCGGTCTCACCGTCCCCGCCATGAAGTCCCGTCTGCACCGCGCCCGGGCGACCGTGCGCGAGACGCTAGGAGTCCCCACATGACCTTCGCCAGCACCTCCGTGCCTCGGCACCTCCTCCGCGGCGCCGTCGGCTTCGGCTCGTTGATCGCCGCCTTCGCACTCATCCCGGTCGTCGGCCCGTGGAGTCTTCTGCTCCTACCCGTCACCTTCATCGCCTTCCGCGGCTGCCCCACCTGCTGGGTGATCGGCCTGATCGAGACGATCTCCCGCGGGAAGGTGCAGCGTGAATGCACCGACGGCGTGTGCAAGCTGACTACGGCTTCCTGACCATCTCGGCCAGCGCGCTCAGGCCGTTGCCACCGAACCCGGCCGCGTCAGCGCGCGCGAACAGCTCCGCCACGGCGGCCGGCATCGTCACGTCGAGGCCCGCATCGGTGAACGCCTGTACGACGTGGTGCGAGCCGACCGCTTGCATGTGGAGGTTGTTCTCGCCGCCGGGGTACTCACCGGCCTCAAGCTCGCGGGTCAGGATCCGCAGGAAGCCCATCGGGCCGTCCTGGGTCAGGTCGGTGAGCATCGTGGCGACGTACGGGCGCAGCTGCTCGGCGTCTCCGACCAGGGAGGCCGAGTAGAAGTAGCTGATCAACGTGGTCCAGAAGATGTTCAGCATGGCCTGGTAGTAGAGCATCGCCAGGCCGGGGTCGGTGCCGACGTGGTCGACGCGGCCGAGGACCTCCAGGGTGGCGCGGTGGGCGTCGATCGCGTCCGCGGGTCCGGCGTAGAACGCGTAGGCGCCGGGCTTCCCGATCCCCGGCGGCGGGACCATGATGCCGCCGGTCACCAGCGTGCCGCCGCGCTCGGCGACCCACGCGGCCGCCTCCCGCAGGCGCTCCGGGCTGTCCGAGCTGAGGTTGACCAGCACGCGTCCGCGCAGGTCCGCGCCGGCCAGCGAATCGAACATCGCCGGGTAGTCGACCTGGCTGATCACCACGACCGTACTGGCGGCAGCCGCCTCGGCCGCGGTGGTTGCCGGTACGGCGCCGAGTCCGTCGGCCTTGCCGGAGGTCCGGTTCCAGACGGTGGTCGGGTGGCCGGCGGCGACGTACGTGCGGGCCATCGTGGAGCCCATCGCGCCGAGGCCGATCACTGTCACTGCTTCTCGTGAACTCATGCGGTCGATGCTCGGAGAACGCGCTACGGGTTTACTACGGGTATGTACTTCGGGGTGCTCGGTCCGCTGCTCGTGCGGACGGACACCGGTGTGCAGGTCGCCGTACCGGATACGAAGGTCCGGGTTCTGCTGCTGGATCTGCTGGCGAATCTCGGGACGCCGGTCAGCGCCGACCGGTTGATCGACGACCTGTGGGGATCGCGGCCGCCGCGGAACGCGATCGGGACGTTGCAGGCGCGGGTGTCCCAGCTGCGGTCGACGCTGGAGCGGGCGGAGGTCGGCTCGCGGGGGTTGGTGCGGCACGGGCCGGCCGGGTACACGCTCGAGGCGGAGGTTGTCGAAAGCAACATCTTCGAGGAGTACGTGCGGAGCGGGCGGCTGCGGGAGGCGCTGGAGCTGTGGCGAGGGCAGCCGTACGCCGAGGTGCTGGATCACGAGTTCGCCCGGGCGGCGCGTGAGCACCTGGAGGATCTGTATCTGACGGTGCTGGAACGCGGCGACGACGTACTCCAGCGGACGACTGCACTCGTCCGGCAACGGCCGCTCGACGAACGGGTGCACGCCGTACACCTGAAGGCGCTGTACCGCGCGGGCCGTCAGCACGAGGCGCTCCGGGCGTACGCCGATCTCCGGGCAGCGTTGTCCGATGAGCTCGGCGCCGACCCCGGCCCGGAGCTGACCGCCCTCCACCAGGCGATCCTCCGCCACGACCCGTCCTTGCAACCCTCGCCAACGCTGCCCGCGCCGCTCAACCCGCTGGTCGGGCGAGACGACACGCTGGCCGCCGTCCAGGAGCAGCTCACCACGAACCGGCTGGTCACGTTGGTCGGCCCGGGCGGCGTCGGCAAAACCCGCCTGGCCCTGGAGCTCGGCCGGGGCATTGGCGGTGTGCGGCTGGTGGAGTTGGCGGCGCTACGGGAGGGGGACGTGCTGGAGGCGTTGGCGAGTGCGCTGGAGCTTCGGGATGAGGCGGGGGAGCTTCTGGGGCGGCTGGTGGATTCCTTGCGGGTGCGGGAGATCCTGCTGATTCTGGACAACTGCGAGCATCTGGAGCTGGCAGACCTTGTCCAGCGTCTGCTGGTGGCGGCGCCGGGGGTTCGGGTGCTGGCGACCAGTCGTGAGGCGCTCGGGGTGCCGGGGGAGCTGGTGGTCGAGGTGCCGCCGCTGGCGCCGGCTGCGGCGGCTGAGCTGTTCCAGGCGCTGGCTGGCGTCACCGCGGACGTGACTGCGATCTGTGAGCGCCTCGACGGCATACCGCTCGCGTTGGAGCTGGCTGCGACGCGTGTGCGGGGGCTAGGCGTCCAAGGACTGGCAGAGCGGCTGGACGACCGGTTCCGGTTGCTGTCCGGCGGTAAGGCCGGCCCGGAGCGGCAGCGCACCCTCCGCGCCACCATCGACTGGAGCTGGGACCTGCTGGACGCCGACGAGCGCCAGATGCTCCGGAGCCTCGCCGTACACGCCGGCACGTTCTCCCTGGAGGCAGCAGCGCAGGTGAGCGACCTACCGGAGCACGTGCTGCTGGCACTCGTCGACAAGTCGCTCGTGGTCGCCACGGACGGCCGTTACCGCCTGCTGGAGTCCATAGCGGCGTACAGCCTCGAAAAACTCGACGACGAAACGACCCTGCGGCAGCGGCACGCGACCTACTACCTCCAGCTCGCCCAGCAGGCCGAGCTACACGGCGAACGGCAGCGCGGATGGCTGCACCGCCTGGACCTCGAGGTGGCGAACTTCCGCCTCCTCCCGCCGTCCCTCGAGCTGGCGAACGCCCTCCCCTGGTACTGGTACCTCCGCGGCCGCTACGGCGAGGCCCGCCGTACCCTCGCCGCCGCGCTCGACCTTCCCGGCCAACCGCCCGTGCTCCGCGCCCGCGCCGCCGTCTGGCTCGCCGGGATGACCGCGACCGACGCCCACGGCACCGACGTCGCGGCGGCCGGCGACAGCGCGCTCGCGGCGGTCGGCGACGACCCGGACGCGCTCTGGTTCCTCACGATGACCCGCTGGGCGTACGGCGACCCCGGCGTACTCATGGAACGCATCGACCGGGCGATCACCCTCTTCACCGAGCGAGACGACCGCTGGGGACTCGCCGCCGCGCTGAGCACCCGTGCACAGCTCAACATCGTGCACGCGGACCTGCCGGCGATGCAGCGGGACAGCCGTCGCAGTCTGACGCTCTTCGACGAACTCGACGACGACTGGGGCCGGCTGCAGGCGACGTACGCGCTGATCGTGGCGGCCGAGATCAGCGGCGACTACCCGACGGCGACGGCGTACCTGGAGGACGCGGTCCGGCACGCGCAGGACCTCGGGCTGTGGACAGAGGTGTCGTTCCGTACGGCGGGACTCGGCCGGATCGCGATGCTGACCGGCGACTACGCCCGCGCCGACGAGCTGCACGAGCAGGCCCGCCGGCTCGCGGTCGAGCAGTCGAACAAGTCCGCCGAGGAGTACGCCGAGGTCGGTCTCGGCCTGTCCGCACGCAGGCAGGTCCGGCTCGACGACGCGGAGCGGCACTTCACCAAGTGGCTCGCCTGGCTGGAGCAGGTCGGCGGGACGCCCGGGATCGGGTTCATCACCAACCAGCTCGGCTACATCGCCGAGCAGCGCGGCGATCTGGCCGAGGCACGGCGGCTGCACGAGCGCGGCCTCGAGCTCGCGCACCGGACCGGCGACAAGCGGGCGATCGCCCTCGCCCTCGAAGGGCTGGCGGGCGCGACCGAGGATCCCGATCGCGCCCTGTCCCTGCTCGCCGAGGCGTCAGCGCTCCGTCGGCAGGTCGGCGTACCGCTGCCGCCCGCCGAGCGCTTCGACGTGGAGCGGGCTATTTCCCGAGCCAGGCGTTGACCTTGGACTGGTTGTCCTTGACCCACTTCTCGGCCGCCTGGTCCGGCGTCAGCTTGTCGACCGCGATCATCCGGGCGACCGTGTTCTGGTCCTCGTTCGTCCACTTGAAGTTCTTCACCAGGTCGTACGCCGGGCTGCCCGAGTCGGCGAACTTCTTCGAGACGATCTTGTCCAGGTCGTACGGCGGGTAGTCGCAAGCAACCTTCGCCGGGACCGTGTCGCAGCCGGCCTTGTACGCGGGCAGGTTGATCTTCACCAGCTTGACCTCGTTGAAGAACCACTGCGGCTCGTAGAAGTACGCGAGCAGCGGCTTCTTGTTCTTCTCCGCGTCCCGGAACGCCTGGATCAGCGCGGTCTCGCTGCCGCTCTGCACGACCTTGTAGTTCAGCGCCAGGTTCTTCACCAGCGCCTCGTCGTTCGTGACGTACGACGGGTCGCCGTCGAGCAGTTGCCCCTTGCCGCCGGACTCCGACGTCTTGAACAGGGCCGCGTACTTGTTCAGGTTCTTCCAGTCGGTGATGTCCGGGTACTTGGCGGCCATCCACGGCGGCACATACCAGCCGATCACGCCCTTGACGCCGGTGGAACCGGCCTCGACCGCGACCTTGTCGTCGGTGATGTACTTCTTCTTCAGGTCCTCGTGGCCCCAGTTCTCCAGGTTCACGTCCACCTCGCCGGTGGCGAAGCCCTGCCAGGCGACCTGCTCGGCCAGGTTCTTCTCCACGACCTTGCAGCCGAGATCCTTGGTCGCGACGTACGACACCACGGCCGCGTTCGCCGCATACCCGACCCACGGGCTGACGGTCAGGTTGAACGAGCCGCACTCCTTGCCACCGGCGGCCGGCTTGTCGGTCCCGACCTTCTGCCCACCGCAGCCTGCTGTGGCCGTCAGGGCCAGTGCGACCGCCGTCAGCACACCGGCGTACCGGAGTCTCTTCACCGCTTGTCTCCTTCGTAGTCGTGGGTACGGCGGGCCGCCGCCTGTGTCACCCGATCGAGCAACACCCCCAGAAGCACAATCGCCAGGCCTGCCGCGAGGCCCTTGCCGTACAGGTCGCTCTGCGCGAAGCCCGCGGACACGTCGTACCCGAGCGCACCCGCGCCGACGAGGCCGCCGACGACGACCATCGAGAGCACGTAGATCAGGCCCTGGTTGACAGCCAGCGTGATCGCCCGCCGGGCTACCGGCAGCTGCACCTTGCTGATCACCTGCCAGCTGCTGGAGCCGACCGAGTTCGCCGCCTCGACGGTCGCGACCGGCACCGCTCTGATGCCGTCGGCAACGATCTTGGTGGTGACCGGAACGGCGTACACCACCGCCGCCGCGATCGCGGTGAACCGGCTGGTCCCGAACAGCGCGAGGAACGGCACCAGGTACACGAACGGCGGCATCGTCTGCCCGGCGTCCAGCACCGGCCGGATCCAGACGTCGACCCGCCGGTTCCGCCCGGCCCACACGCCGAGCGCGAGCCCGACCGCGACCACCACGACGGTCGCGAGCAGCGTCGACGCGAGCGTGACCATGCTGTCGTGCCACACCCCGGTCGCCACCAGCAGACCCAGGCAGACGGCGGCCGGAACAGCTCCTCGCCAGCCGCCCAGCACCGCGGCCAGCGCCACGACAACCACGCTGACCAGCCACCACGGCGACCCGGTCAGCAGGCTTTCGAGCGGGTTGAGCAGGCCGACCGTCACCGCATCGCGTACGCCGTACGTGAAGCCGCCGAAGACGTCCTGCACCCAGTTCGTCACGTCGGTGGTGACCGTCGCGATCCGCGAACCCACCTCGACCGACGGGAACTCGGCCGCCCACACGTAGGTCCGCGAGAACCACACCGCGACGAGCACCGCGACCGCTCCCGCACCGAGCAGCACCTTCCGCCGGACACTCGCCGTACGCCAGGGCCGGTCGCCCGCCGCGGTCGTCACCCGGTCGAGGACGATCGCCAGTACGACGATCGCGAGGCCGGCGTTGAACGCGACGCCGACGTCCAGCGTCTGGAGCGCCTTCAGGACGGTCTGGCCGAGGCCGGGCGCGTCGATCAGCGCGGCCACGGTCACCATCGAGAGGGCCGCCATGATCGTCTGGTTGATGCCGACCACGACCGTCGAGCGCGACATCGGCAGCAGCACCTTGAGCAGCGTCTGACCACCGGTCGAGCCGAGCGAACGGGCCGCCTCGACGCTCTCCGGCGGCACCGAGCGGATCGCGTGCGCGGTCAGCCGGACCGCGGGCGGCGCCGCGTAGATCAGCGTCGCGATCGTCGCCGCGGCCGGGCCGATCGCGAAGAACAGGGTCAGCGGCGCGAGGTACACGAACGTCGGCAGCGTCTGCATCAGGTCGAGGACCAGCGTCGCGACCTTGAACGCCCGATCGGACAGCCCCGCCCAGATCCCGAGCGGGATCGCGACCAGCAACGACAGCAGCACCGCCGCGATCGTCAGCGCGAGCGTGTCCATGCTCTGCTGCCACAACCCCTGCAGCCCGACGAACCCGAGCCCGGCGGCCGTCAGTACGGCGACCTTCCAGTTCCCGAACGCCCACGCGCAGTACGCCGCGATCGCGATCACGCCCAGCCAGCCGATCACCGGCACCGGACGGTCGAACGACGGCTGCGAGATCACGTCCTGGAGCAGCACCACGACCTGGTCGACGGCGACCCGGATCGCGCCGAAGAACCCGTTGCCCTGGCCGACGTCGTCACGGTGCTCGGTCAGCCACCGGTGCAGCGCGGTCGTGTCCTGCCCGCCGAGGACGAGCGTGTCGATCCCGCGCAGGGCGAAGTACGCCGCGACCCAGACGACCAGCAGTACACCGGCAACCACACTGCGCCGAGGCCGCCGTACCTCGACCTCCCCGTCACTGGTGATCGCCGCCATCAGGCGTCCGCGACGACGGCGAGGATTTCTTCGTCGCTGATGATGCCGAGGAGGGTGCCGTTGTCGACGACCTTGACGGGGCGGTCCGACTCCAGCACCAGGCGGGTGGCCTCGCGGACGAGGACGTCGGGGCCCAGCTCAGGGCCGTCCAGCGGCTCGTCCGGGTGCGGGTCGCGGGCGATCCAGCGCAGCGTGAGGACATCGGCCCGCGGTACGTCGCGGACGAACTCGCGGACGTAGTCGTCGGCCGGTGCGCCGACCAGCTCGTCGCCGGTGCCGAGCTGTACGGCGGCGCCGTCGCGCATCAGCAGGATCCGGTCGCCGAGCTTCAACGCCTCGGACAGATCGTGGGTGATGAACACCATCGTCTTGCCGACCTCGCGGTGCAACCGCACCACCTCGGTCTGCATCTCGCGCCGGATCAGCGGGTCGAGCGCGGAGAACGGCTCGTCGAACAGCAGTACGTCGGGGTCGTTGGCGAGCGCCCGCGCCAGGCCGACGCGTTGCTGCATGCCGCCGGACAGCTGCTCCGGGTACAGGTGCTCGTTGCCGGCCAGCCCAACCAGGTCGATCACTTCCTGGGCGCGGCGACGGCGGTCCGGCTTGCTCTCGCCGCGGATCTCCAGGCCGTACGAGACGTTGTCGATCACCTTGCGGTGCGGGAGCAGCCCGAAGTGCTGGAACACCATCGAGAACTTGCTCCGCCGGAGCGCGCGCAGCCGCTTCTCGTCGGCCGCGCGCAGGTCCTCGCCCTCGAACGTCAGCCGCCCGGCGGTCGGCTCGATCAGCCGGGTCAGGCAGCGTACGAGCGTCGACTTCCCGGACCCGGACAGCCCCATCACGACGAACACCTCGCCCGGCGCCACGTCGAAGCTCAGATCGCGGACCGCCGCCGTACAGCCGGTCTTCGCGTATAGCTCCGTCCGGTCGAGCGCCGCGAGGTCCGCCCGACGCGGCACCCGCTGCGCCTTCGGGCCGAACACTTTCCACAGCCCCTGCACGGACAACAGCGCGTCGGAATCCTGTACGTCGGGGTACTCGAGCTGAGCGGTCACACGTAAACCCTCGCATCCCCGGCGGCAGACACAGCGTGAACCGGGACTTTACCCAACCACGAGGGCGACGACTCCTGTCAGGGCTGGTACGGGGGCGCTTCGCCCCAGCCCCAGTGCGGGACGGGGGCCTGTGGGGGTGGGGTTGCGCCGGGTTGGGAGTTGGCGAGGGCAATGCGGGTGCCCCACTCGATGTAGGCGACGAACGCGGAGCGGAACTCCGGGTCGTCGGGCAGGCCCGCCGGGTCGGCGCTCTTCGCGATCAGGGCCGCCCAGCGGGAGCGCTGTTCCTCGGTGAGGCCGAGGTTCAGGTGGTGGCCGAGCATCGCCGGGTAGCCGCCGAACTCGTCGGTGTACCGGCTGTGCCCGCGGAACACCTCGCCCAGCCAGATCGCCACGTGCTCACGGTGGTTCTCGCCCATGTGCGCGAAGACCGGCGCGAGGACCGGGTCCTCGAGCACCTGGTCGTAGAACACCTCGGTCAGCCGGCGGAGCGCGTCGTGCCCACCGGCCCAGTCGTACAGCGTCGGATTTGTCACGTAATCATGTAATCACGAGAACAGGGCACTGGCCACCGCCGCCAACTCGTCCTCGATCCGGGTGTCGCCGTCCTCGGTGAACCACAGCACGTTCTGCAGGATCCGCCCCGCGGTCCAGGCCAGCCCACGGTCCCGCTCGATCCCGGTCACCTCCAGCATCAGGTCGAACCGGTCCCGGATCGCCCGCGCCACGTCACCGGTCGCGACGAGATCGTCCCACCGGTTCCACAGCACCGGGAACAGGTCGAACGCCGGATCACCCGCGAGCGGCTTCGGGTCGATCACCAGCCACGGCTGCCGCTCCGCCGCCATCACGTTCAGGTAGTGCAGGTCCCAGTGCAGCAGCCGGTCGCCCGGCTCCGGCAGCACCTCCCGCACCATGGCGACGAAGCTCCGGACCAGAGCCTGCTCGGCCGGGTCCTCCAACCGTGGGATCAGGCGCGGGGCGTCCTCGACCATTCCGGCAGCGATGTCGGCGAGGCGACGGACGCCCGGCGGGGCGGCGACGGCGCTGAGGTGGTTGAGGAGCTCGGCCAGGATGCGGGTCGCCTCGGCCGGATCGGGGTGAGCTTCGAGCTTGCGTGGGTGGAGGCGTTCGAGCAGGATGGTGGACGTCGCCGGGTCGTCCTCGAGGACCTCGACGACGTCGTCGTGGTTCCACGTACGGAGGGCCAGCGCCTCACTTTCGCTCTCGTCGTTCACCGACTGGAGTTTGAGCATCGCCGCGGTCCCGTCCCGGCGTACGACGGGCACGATCAGCGAGGCCTCGCCGCTCAG
Organism: Kribbella sp. NPDC059898; assembly: GCF_042730855.1. Taxonomy (NCBI): domain Bacteria; kingdom Bacillati; phylum Actinomycetota; class Actinomycetes; order Propionibacteriales; family Kribbellaceae; genus Kribbella; species Kribbella sp. NPDC059898. The sequence continues at coordinate 439,512 of NZ_JBHWKR010000001.1, read as the reverse complement.
CACGTCCCCGTCGACGGTCAGGTCCCACTCGCCGACGTACCGCTCGACCGACCCGGGCAGGCTGTCCAGCCAGTCGGACGCCTTCTCGCTGTGGTTCCGGATGAGCTTCGCGGGAATCTCGATCACCCGATGCACAGTAGGTGCTCGGCCGGGTGATGTGCTTGGGTCTTCCCGTGGAGAGCAGGCATCGGCGGGTGCAGCGGATCGTGGCGGCGACGTACTTGGGTATCCCGGTGCTGTTGCTGATCGTCGTGGCGGTGATCGCGTCCCGCGGTACGGCGGCCGCGTGGATCGGGTGCGTCGTACCGCTGGCGATGCTGGCGCTCGGGTTCGTACTGCGCCGCCGGCATCGCTACCAGCCGCGCTGGTGGGCGGTCGTCGCCGGGTCGTTCGGCGGGCTGACCGGTCTGATGGTGACGCTGTTCCCGCTGGCGGCCGGCGTGTGGTGGCCGGCGGTGCTCGCGCTGCCCGGACTGATCGTCGGCGTCGCCGCCGGTCTCGTTCTGGCCCGTACGGCGAACCGCGCGCTGCTTGTCCCGTTCGACCCGGAGCTCGCGGGTACGCCGTACGAACTCGTCTTCCGGCTCCGCGGCATGCCGCTGGCGGCCGTCCTCGTCGGCGCCGACCGGGTCACCGTCCAGGCGCACCCGTTCCCGCGCGCCGAGCACCAGTCCCGCGGCTACCCGCTGACCGCGATCACCGGCACCCACGCATTCGACCTCTCGGGCGCCGAACGCCTCAAGTTCCCGATCGCGGTCACGCACGCGGTCGCCACCCCCGGCCCCGCCGTCATCCTCCAGGCGAACGGCGAGGACTGGGTACTCCCCAGCAACCAGGCAACCACCCTGATCGACATCCTGGCGGTCCGCCGAGGCTAGTTGGCGGCGGCTTCTTCGCGCTTTCTGGTGTCGGCCTTCTCGGCCTGCCAGCCGTCCTCGTTCTTGCCGAGGCGCCAGTAGCCGGAGAGCGAGACGCGGTCGCGCGGCAGGGCACGCTCCTGGAAGAGGTTCTTGCGGATCCGGAAGACGAAACCGGCCTCGCCGTGGACGAAGACGTGCGGCGTGCCGGCGGGGAAGTCGAGGGCCTCGACGGCGGCGACCAAGGCGTCGCCACGGGCGCCGTCCGCGCGGTGCAACCACTGGACGTCGACGTCGGCCGACGTACCGAACTTCTGCTGCTCGGTCTCGTCCGCGACCTCGACGAGGACCGTGGCCCGCGCGCCGGCCGGCAACTGCTCGACGGCCGCACCGATCGCCGGGAGCGCGCTCTCGTCGCCGACCAGCAGGTGCCAGTCGGCCGCCTCGTCGGGCGCGTACGCACCACCCGGGCCGTTGAACCACAGCACGTCACCGGGCTGCGCCGACGCCGCCCACGGACCCGCGACGCCCTCGTCGCCGTGGTGCACGAAGTCGATCGTCAGCTCGCGGGTCGCCTCGTCCCAGGCGCGGACGGTGTACGTGCGCATCGTCGGCCACTGCTCGCTCGGGTACGTCTCCCGCACCACGCCCATGTCCAGCGGTTCGGGGTACTCGACGCCGTCCTGGCCGAACAGCAGCTTCACGTACGTGTCGGTGAAGCCGTTGCCGGCGAAGTCGTCGGAGGTCAGCACGACCCGGATCATGTGCGGCGTGATCCGCTCGGTCCGCTGGACGACGGCACGCTTGCAGACGCGGTTACGGCGGGGTGCGGGGCTGGGCACGCGACCACTTTCCTCTCGGGCGGATAGGTAAGGTCACCCTAACCCATCCGCCCAAGCGGCCTAGGTTCCGCGGATCGAGAAGGCCTTGCTGACGCCCGCGACGTACGGCGCGCATGCCGGGAAGGAAACCCGGTAGGGGATCGGCCCCCGGTACGCCGGTTGCGCCGTGAGCGTGAAGCGCCCGGACCTGCGCACCCGCCCGGCGCTGACGGTCCGCCACTGCGAGGCGCCGTACAGCCGCTGCAGCTGGACCGCACAGTTGTACGGTGCGCCGGCGACCGTACCGTTCACCGGGACGATCGTGCCGATCGGAGCGCTGGCCTTCGACGGCGTCGCGGAGACGATCGCCGGACGGGCGGCGGTGAAGCCGAGCGTGGCGTTCAGCCATGGGTCGCCCGGGACGATCAGGCAGTTGCTCGGGTTGTCCGTCGACGCCGGGTAGGTCTTCGTCACGATCCCGTTCGTGCCGGTGACGTCCGTCGTACCGGGACCGAAGTACTCCACGCAGCCGCTGTCGTGCTTCAGCGCGACCCGGATCCGGCTCCCGTACGGCTTACCGGTCTGGGCGTCGGTGATCGCCCAGCGGATCGAGTACGGCGCGCCGAACGGGACCACCTTCGGCGTCACCGCGGCGGTGATCCGCGGCTGATGCGTGCCGGTGACCGCGAGCGAAGGACCGGCGTACGGCGTCGGGTCGAACGTCGGCGGGCTGGGCGGGGAGAACGGGCCGGTCTGTACGCCGGTGACCTTGAAGGTCCCGTTCGCCGTGGAAGGGACCTTCAGCGCGCCGCTCCAGGTACCGGACGCCGCGTCGCGGACCAGGTTCGTGGAGAACAGCGCGGACATGGTGCCGGAGCCGCCGGTGCGTTCGAGGATCACGTTCACCGGGGCCTTCGCGTCGACGCCGTACGAGCCCTTCACCGTCACCGTGACCGGCACGGTGTTGAGTCCGCTCACCGCGACGCTGCCGCGGTTCAGCGTGACGGACTCGATGTGCAGGCGCGGGTCTGGCGCGGCGTGCGCCGGCGCTGGGAGAACAGCCAGCGCCAGCAGTCCAGCGAGCGCCCGCTTCATCAGGTGCCTCGGATGGAGAACGCCTTGCTGAACGCGGCGATCGAGTTGCACGCCGGGACGTACGACCGGTACGGGATGCTGCCCTTGTACGCCGGTTGCGCGTTCACCGTGTAGCGCCAGGACGAGCGGACCTGTCCGGTGCTGACGGTGCGCCACTGGGTCGCGCCGTACAGCCGCTGCAGGTACACCTTGCAGCCGGACGCCACCGTGTGCACCGCGCCGTTGACCGGCACGATCGATCCGACCGGCGCACTCGTCCGGGACGGCACCGCGGTCACCGTCGGCTTGGTGACCGGACGGGCCACGAAGAACGACAGCCACCCGGTGGTGTCCGGATTGCCGGGCAGCAGCAGGCAGTTGAGGTAGTCGCCCAGCGACCCCGGGTACGACTTCGTGACCACACCGTTGACATCGGTCAGGTTGGTGTAGCCCGGGCCCATGTACTCGACGCAGAGGTTGTCGTTCTCCAGCGCGACCCGGACCCGGGTGCCGTACGGCTTGCCGGTCTGTGCGTCGGTGACGGCCCACTTGATCGTGTACGGCGCGTTGCGCGGCACCACCTTCGGCGACACCGAGGCGCTGATCCTCGGCTGGTGCGTACCGGTGACCGTGAGCGTCGGACCGGAGTACGGCGTCGGGGTGGTCATACTCCCGCTGCCCGGGAAGTAGGGCCCGGTCTGGGCGCCGGTCACCTTGAACGTGCCGTTCGCGGTGGACGGGACCAGGACCGACCCGCTCCAGCTGCCGGCGCCCTCATTGCGGACGAGGTTGGTCGACAACAGCGACGGGTCCATTCCGGTGCCGCCGGTGCGTTCCAGGACCACGTTCAGGGTCGTCGTCGGCTCGGGCGCGTACGAGCCCTTGACGGTGACGGTGACCGGCACCGTGTTCAGGCCGCTGACGGCCACGGCGGTCTTGTTCAGCGTGATCGAGGTGATCTTCAGATCCGGATCGGGCGACGCGTGCGCCGCGAGCGGCGCGGCCGCGAACCCCAGCGCCGCGATCGGTACTGCCAGCAGCGCGGACAGAACTCGTTTCATGGTCACGTCCCTCGGATGTAGAACGTCTTGCTGAGTCCCGCGACCACGGAGCCGCAGGCCGGAAGGTAGGCGCGGTAAGGAATCAGGCCCTTGTACGCCGGTTGCGCGCTGAGCGTGAACCGCCCGGACGTCCGCAGGTGCGCGTTCCCGACGGTCCGCCACTGCGAGGCGCCGTACAGCCGCTGAAGTTGCACCGGGCAACTACGGGTCACGTGGTACACCGAGCCGTTGACCGGCACGACCGAGCCGACCGGCGCCGCGGCCTTCGCGGGGGCCGCCGAGACGATCGCCGGACGCGCGACGCGGAGCCACTGACCGGCGATGTAGTACGGGTCGGTGTAGATGTGGGCGCAGTTCAGCAGGTCGCCGTCGTCGGCCGTGTAGGACTTGGTGATCAGTCCGTTCGTCCCGGTCCTGTACATCGGGCTGCCGCCCTCGGCGCACGGTACGTCGACGCCGAGCCCGATCGGGATCCGGGACCCGTACGGCTTGCCGGTCGCGCTGTTCGTGACCGCCCAGGTGATCGAGTACGGCTTGCCCCACGGCACCACCCGCGGGCTCACCACGGCGGTGATCCGCGGCTGGTTCGTGCCCCGGACGGTGAGCGTCTGGCCGGCGTACGGCGTCACGTCGTACGGCGTGCCGGCGAACGGGGCGCCGTACGGGCCGCGCGCCACACCGGTCACCGTGAAGGTGCCGTTCGCGGTCGAGGCGACGTACAGCCGGCCGGTCCAGGTGCCGTTCTCGATCGTGCCGTCCGTCCGTTTCAGGTCCGTGGAGACGATGTCCTCGCGCGCTCCGGCCCCGCCGGTGCGCTTCAGGTACACGTTCAGGACGGCGTTGTTGTCTCCGCTGTTGCCGGAGTGGTATCCGCCCTTGACGGTGACGTTGACGGGATAGGTGTTCAGACCGGACACCGCGACCGACGTACGGTCGAGGGTGACCTGGGAGACGGTCAGGTACGGATCGGGAGCGGCCTGGGCGGCCGGCACACCACCGAGCAGACCTCCCGCGAGAGGAATCGCGCACAACGCCGCGAGTACTCGATAGATTCGCATGCCACTCAGCGTGACAGCGGTACAGGCCGGTTCCAATCATTTGGGCGCGGATGTGCGCGATCGGGCGGCCGCGCCTAGACCGGATCACGGTTGCCGGATTCAACTTCCGGGACCCGACTGTTAACCCGTAGGTAACTCACCGACAGTGTCGGCGACCGCTACGATCCGCAGGCTGTTCCAATGAGTCAGGTCCCGGGGGTCGACCGCGTCACGCGCACCGACCGGCTCGGCAATCCGATCTCGCTCGGCGACGTGCTGCCGGAGAGCAAGGCGATCCTGTTCACCGGCGCGCCCGGGATGGGCAAGAGCACCGAGCTCGACCGCGCGGAGGACCTGGCCGCCCGGCACGGCTGGACCACGATCCGGATGTCGGCGTCGGCCAGCATCCCGATCGAGCACCACCTGACCGGGGCCGTCCGGAACAGCCTGGACACCCTGGACCGCCGGTTCCGGGGCCGGCGGCCGCCGACCACCGGTGTCGGCCGGATGATCGCCCGGTTCCGTCCGGACCCGCTGCGCAAGCTCCGCAAGACCGTCAACGACCTGACCCGCAGCGGCCGGAAGACCCGGGTCGGGGTCGAGACCCGCGTCGGCGGCGGCCCGGTCCAGGTGATCCACAAGACCGAGCAGGACACCACGGCGTACGACAAGCTCGGCACCACGCTGAACGACTTCGCCGACGAGCTCGGCAAGCTGACGGAGATCGACAACAAGCCGATCCTGCTGCTGGTCGACAACATCGACAAGGCGGAGGAGCCGGACCGCGCCGGCCTGAACGAGCTGGCGATCCACATCGAGGGCCTGGACCGGCCGGTCTGGCTGATCGCGGCCGGCGGCTCGATGTCGACCAGCAGCCTGATGGTCGCGTCCCGGCGGATGTCCGGGATCGCGACCACGACGTCGAACCAGTTCGACATCCGCGAACTCGAGCCGGTCGCGGACGAGCAGCTCCGGCCGGCCGTCACCAGGCCGCTGGCGGCCGCCGGCATCCCGTACGACGACCTCGCGATCCAGAACCTGCTCGCCGCCGCGAACGGTCACCCCGCGCGGATCCGGAACTTCTGCAACGCCGCGGTCGCGTACCGGGATGCGGAGCAGGGCATCACCGTGCTGGCCGCGGCCCGGGCGATCGCGCACGTGAACGCGGACGCGGCGCAGATGTACCAGGACGTGTGGGACCAGAAGGACACCAACGCCGCGCAGAAGGACCTGCTCGCCCGCGTCGCCGCCGAGGGGTCGAACGGCCTGTCGATGCCGGCCGTCACGCAGGCCGCCGGCCCGGGTGCCTGGCAGCAGATCGACGAGGCCCGCCAGGACCTGGTCGCCCGCGGCCTGCTCCGCGAGCACGACGGCACGGTCGTCACGATCCCCGACCACGGCTTCCGGGACTGGCTGAACGACTACCTCGGCCAGACCCCGAAACCGCCGGCCGCGACGCCGTTGCTGCCCGAGACCGCTGCCGGGTCCGGCGCACTGGCCCCGGCGCACCCGACCGGCAAGCTCGAGCGGACCAACGAGGTGTTCGGGTCCGGGACGAAGCTCGTCCACCAGGTCGACCGCAAGGACGAGCGCGGCCGGGCGATCTCGCTCGACCAACGGGTTCCCCGTGGTACGTCGGTGTTGTTCACCGGCCCGCCCGGATCCGGGACCAGCCAGGAACTGAACCGGACCAAGCAGCTCGCCGACCAGGAGGGCTGGATCTCGATCCGGCTGGACGCCACCCGGCGGGAGCCGATCGAGGCCCGGGTGATCCGTTCCCTGCAGGGCCAGATGCGAACCTTCGAAGCGCGCTTCCCACCCGGCGAGGTGAACCAGCTGAAGAAGCTGGTGAACGGGATGGCGATCCGGACCCAGAACCGGATGCACACCGCGCAGGCCCGGTTCGGCTGGCCTGGGGCGTTCCAGGTCGGCGTCCACCGGTCCTGGGAGGGTGTCGCCAAGGACTCCGTCGGAGCCACGCTGAACGACGTCGCCGCGCAGCTCGGCAAGATGGCCGCGCCGACCGGGCAGCCGATCCTGCTCATGGTCGACAACCTGGACGCTGCCTCGAAGTCGGACCTGACCACGCTGACCGACCTGTCGTCGCACCTGCGCCGGGAGAAGAAGCCGCTGTTCCTGATCGCGGCCGGTGGCGAGGAGGCGACCAGCCGGTTGCTCGAGGCATCGGGCGGGAAGGCCGGCAAGGAGACCATGGAGGCCGCGCGCTGGGACGTGCGCCGGCTGACCCCGCTGAACGCGGAGCAACTGCGGCCGGCACTGAGCCGCCCGCTCCACGAGGCCGGCATCCGGTCGACGCCGCAGGCGGTCGATCAGTTGCTCGCGGCAGCGAACGGCAACCCGAGCCGGCTGCGGACCCTCACCGGCGAGGCGATCGACCTGGCCGGGTCGGACCAGGCGCTCACCGCGGAGACCGTCGGTACGGCGATCGAGCAGCACCAGATCCGTTCCCGGGTGCTGTACGACGCCGCCTGGTACAACTGCACGCCCGAGCAGAAGGACCTGTTGTCGCGGACCGCCGCGCACGGCGCGCAGGGGATCCCGATCCCGGCCCGGTCCGGGACCGATCCGGACCGCTGGTCGCTCGACGGCGCCGCGCAGAAGCTCGTCTCCAACGGTCTGCTGACCCGGACCGGGCAGCAGATCAAGGTCGGCGACCCGGGCTTCCAGAAGTGGGTGCAGACCCGCCTCGGGGTCGCGGCCGCGCAGTCCGGCGTCGTCCAGGCCGCGCAGGTGAAGGCCGCCGTACCGACCGGCGAACGCGCGCCCGAACTGCGGGCCGTCGGCCAGAACCGGGACCTGCAGGCCAACAGGTAAGGGCCGCGCCTCAAGGAGACGCGGCCCTCAGGGTTTCGGAGCCTTACGGCCAGATCGAGTTGATCCACTCGGGGTGGTCGATGAACGGGTTCCGGTTGTGCTGGAACTGGGTGTAGATGACCTCGTTGCGGTTCTTCTCGAACGCGTCCGGCGGGTCGGCCGCCGCCCACGCCTTCAGCACCGAGAGCTTGCCGATGTACGGCGCGGTGCCGTTGCCGACCTTGTCGTCGAGCTCCAGGTTCGCGAACCCGTCGTCGCCCTCGTAGCGGACGGCCATGTAGAAGATCATCCGGGCGACGTCGCCGCGGACGGCCGGGCGGGGCGCGAACGAGTCCGCGTCCGCCGTACAACCGGTGCACTGGGCAACCGCCGTACCGCCGTTGTCGAAGTCGAGGTTGCCGCGCGCCGAGTTCACCGAGACGTCCTCCGGACGCAGGTGGTGGATGTCGGTGCCCGGGCCGGTCGCGGTGCCGAAGTCGCCGTGCGACTTGGCCCAGACATGCTCACGGTTCCAGTCGTCGACGCCGCCGCCCTGGCTGCTCTTCGCGATCGAGCGGCCGGAGTACACCTCGATGATGTTGTTGCTGTTGTTCGGGTCCTGGTCGGTGACCTTGAGCGCGTCCCAGACCTGGTCGTAGGTGAGCTTGGTCTGCTGCGAGATGATCGTGTGCAGCGCCGCCTTCAGCGCGGCACCCGTCTTGCCCGCGGCACCGGCGTAGTAGTCGCCGGGGTCGGTCGGCGGATCGCCCGGGTCCGAGCCGCCACCGCCGGTGAAGGCGGTCGCGTTCTTCAGGCCGGGATGCGAGAAGTACGCCGAGAGCGCACCGGTGACGGTGATCTGCTGGCCGAGCAGGCTCGGGTTGCTCTGCAGCCCGTACGACGCGCGGAACGCGGCCGGGATCTGGACGTAGAGCATCGACGACGTACTGGTCTGCGAGGCCGAGTCGGCGAGCGCCAGCGCGTAGTCGTTCGGGAAGTTGCTGCGGACAACGGTGCTGGTCGCGGTCGGCTGCCCGACCACGTACCCGGTGACCGAGGCGGTCGAGTTGTCCTGACGGCCGATCGCGGTGGCGACCGTGATAGTGGTGGCGGCGTTCGACGGGGTGATGCCGAAGCCGAGGAGCGCTAGTACGGCGGTGACGAGCAGCGCAGGACGCAAGAGTCGTTGCACGGCTACTCCCAGGGGCGGTTGGGGACCGGGGGGACGCAGGTCAGTCTGCCCAGCTTGCCGGGCGGCCTAACAAACACCAGGTGAAGAGTTGAACCGGTGGGGTGCTGAAGGAGTGAGTGTCGTTCAGCACCCCACCTCGGCAAGCGGGCCCCCATCAGGCCGTGACGAACCGCCGCAGCCTGCTCTGCCCACCTACCAGCGAGGTACCACTGGCGGGCGGCACCTCACCGACTCGGCGGCGTCGGGCGGACGCCGTTACGGACCGTACTCATTTCGACACGTCTTGTCCATACCCGAGCACCGGCGGGCCGGCTGCTTGTTCGGTCGTGCGGCTGATGCTGCCGGTTCTGGCGTGGTTGCGCCATGTCGCAGGGACGGCAGTGATGGACAGGGCGGATTTCGGTGGCCTGATTGCAAACTCTGTCGGAAGGCTGTCCCGCCCGAAGGAGAAACCGCCATGTCCTCCCCCCGACGGATCGCCGCGCTGACCACAGCAGCGGTCCTTGCCCTCGGCGCGGCGACGGTGATCCCGTCCGCCGCCGCCCCGCCACCGTCCGCGAACCAGGCCCCCGGAAAGACCTCCACGGTCACGCTGATCACCGGTGACGTCGTCGAAGTGACCGACGCGGGCGGTGGCCGGAAGGCCGCCACCGTGCACCCGGCGGCGGGCCGCGAAGGCGTCTCGTTCCACACCGTCGAGGCCGACGGCGGCCTGCGGGTACTGCCGAGCGACGCGGTCCCGTACATCTCCACCGGCGTCCTGGACGTGAACCTGTTCGACGTCGACGAGCTGATCGCGGACGGGTACGGCGCATCCGCCGACCTGCCGCTGATCGTCAAGGACACGCCCGGGCTCCGCGCCGCGCAGAACCTGACCGGTACGACGACCACCCGGCAACTGCCGTCGATCGGCGGCCGCGCGGTCGAGGCCGCGAAGGACCAGCTCCCGGCGCTGTGGAACTCGCTGAAGCCGTCCGTCGGCGTCCAGTCGCTGAACAGCGGCGTGACCAAGATCTGGCTGGACGGCAAGGTCAAGCCGGTGCTGGACAAGAGCGTCCCGCAGATCGGCGCGCCGGACGCGTGGAAGGCCGGGTACGAGGGGTCCGGCGTCGAGGTCGCCGTACTGGACACCGGCGTCGACGCGAACCACCCGGACCTGCAGGGCAAGGTCAAGGAGAGCCAGGACTTCTCCGGCAGCCCGAGCGGTACCGAGGACCACTTCGGCCACGGGACCCACGTCGCCGCGACGATCGCCGGTACGGGCGCCGGCGCCGGCGGTACCCGGAAGGGCGTCGCGCCGAAGGCCGACCTGCTGGTCGGCAAGGTGCTCGGCGACGACGGGTACGGGTACGACTCCTGGATCATCGCCGGGATGGAATGGGCCGCCAACTCCGGCGCCAAGGTCGTGAACATGAGCCTCGGCGGTGACGCCACCGACGGCACCGACCCGCTCAGCCAGGCGGTCAACGACATCACCGCGCAGACCGGCACGCTGTTCGTCGTTGCGGCCGGCAACGAGGGCCAGGACGAGACCGTCGGTACGCCGGGCGCTGCCGCCGCCGCGCTGACCGTCGGCGCCGTCGACCGGCAGGACAAGCTCGCGGACTTCTCCAGCCGCGGCCCGCGCCTCGGCGACTCTGGCCTGAAGCCGGAGATCACCGCGCCCGGCGTCGGCATCATCGCCGCCCGCGCCGCCGGCACCGCGATGGGCGACCCGGTCGACGAGCTCTACACCGCCGCCTCCGGTACGTCGATGGCGACGCCGCACGTCGCCGGGGCCGCCGCGCTGCTCGCCCAGCAGCACCCGGACTGGAAGGCCGACCAGCTGAAGGACGCGCTGGTCAGTACGGCGAAGACGCAGCCCGACCAGACCGTGTACCAGCAGGGCGCCGGCCGCGTCGACCTCACCCGCGCCGTCGCGCAGAAGGTGACCGCCAGCGGGGTCGCGGACTTCGGCCTGCAGACCACGACCGACACGACCACCCGGACCATCACGTACCGGAACGACGCCGACAACGCGGTCACGCTGAACCTCGCCGCGCAGATCACCAACCTCGACAGCGGCAAGCCGACGACCGCCGGCTTCACGGTCCCCGGCACGGTGACGGTGCCTGCGCACGGCACGGCCGACGTACCGCTCGCGCTGGACGCGGCGCAGGTCGGCCGCGGGCAGTACAGCGGCTGGGTCGTCGCCACCGGGCCTGACGGCGTCGTCACGCACACCGCGGTCGGCGCACTCCGCTCCGGCCCGAAGCACAAGGTCACGGTCCGCGCCGTCGACATGGACGGCCAGCCGACCGGTGTCCCGGTGTTCTCGCTGTACGGCGACAACTCGCGGTCCGACGTACTGGCGTGGATCAGGGACGGGCAGTCGTACACCGCGGAGGTCGAAGAGGGCACCTACCTGATGCACGCGCTGGTGGAGCACAACGACCCGCAGGACGAGCAGGCCAGCCTGGTCACCGATCCGAACGTGGTGATCGACAAGGACACCGACCTCGTCATCGACGCCCGGAAGGCGGTCCCGATCACGATCGAGACCCCGAAGCCGTCCGAGCAGCAGGCGGTGCTCAGCTACTACGTGCACCGGGTCTACGGCAACGGCCGGTCGATCTCGCACGGCGTGATGCACTTCAGCACGGTCCAAAAGGTCAACGTGACGCCGACGAAGCCGGTCAAGGACGGCACCTTCGAGTTCTCCTCCCGCTGGCAACTAGTCGCCCCCATGGTCCAAGCAACAGTCCCAGGCCTCCCCAGCACCCCCAGCACCCCCCTGGACATCAACCTGCTGGGCCAATCCCCAACATTCGAAGGCAAACGCCGCTTCCCGCTCGTGTCCACAGATTCGTCCCTCAACGGCGTGCAGGGGGCGGTAGTACTCATGCACTCCGACGACGAATCGGCCCAGGTGGAAGCAGCCGCAGCAGCAGGCGCCGCCGGCATCATCCTCATCCGCCCCGCCGACTGGACCGCCTGGACGGTCTGGGGCCCGACCGGCGACCGCCTCCCCATCCCGGCAATGGTCACCACCACCAAGGACGGCCAGAAGCTGCTCGACCGGATCAAGCGTGGCGGAGCGACGATCGACCTCACGCTGACCACCTCCAGCCCGTACCTGTACGACGTACAGCAGGTGTCGACCGGCGCGATCCCCGCCAAGATCGACTACAAGGTGACCCCGGCGAACAGCGCCCGGATCACCACGCGGTACGCCGACAACGGCGGGTTCAACTGGACCAAGGAGCAGCGGTTCGGGTGGCGCCCGTGGCAGGAGTACTCGTGGAACGACGCGCAGCGGTTCGTCGAGACGCCGAAGGTGCGCGAGGAGTGGGTGACCTCGGGTGACTCGCTCTGGCAGCACCGCGTCCACCACCTGTACACGTGGGACACGATGAACCCGCTCGGCGGCGGGATGACGTCCGTACCGCAGAGCTACCGGGCCGCGAAGTCGGACGAGACCTGGTTCGGTCCCGTCGTCCGGCCGGCCGCCGCGCCGGGTGTGCCGTCGACGCGGACCGGCGACCGGCTGTCGCTGCGGATCCCGACGTTCGTGGACGCGGCCGGGCACTACACCCGCGGCGAGACCACGTCCGCGTCGGCGACGCTGTCCCGCGACGGGAAGGTGGTCGCGGAGCTGCCGAACGCGTGGGCGGACGTGATCACGACGAGCGCGGACGCGGCGTACAAGCTGGATCTGTCGACCGCACGCATCGACGAGGACGGGGAGTGGAACTGGGGGACGCAGACGCAGACCTCGTGGGAGTTCCGCTCGGCGAAGCAGCCGGAGGACAAGGCTGTGCCGCTGACGCTGCAACAGGTGAACTACAAGGTCCCCGTAGACCTGACGGGCCGCGTGGCCACCCGTACGCACGTCATCGGCCTGGACTCCCCGGGAGCTAAGTCACTGAAGGCCTGGGCCTCGTACGACGAGGGCACCACCTGGCAACGCCTGGCCGTAGCAGGTGCTCTTGGGCACTACGTAGCCGTAGTACCCAACGCCCACGACACCGTATCCCTCAAGGTCGAAGCCACCGGCCCGAACGGATCCAAGATCACCCAGTCCGTCATCCGCGCCTACGGCGTCCGCTGACAACCCCGCCGAGCGCAGCTGGTGTCAGAGCCAGTTGCGCTTGGCGGCCTGGAAAGCCAGGCCAGTTCTTGTGTCCACGCCGGCCAGGGACATCAGGCGGTCCAGCCGGCGCTGGACCGTTCGGCGGCTGATGCCCAGCTGGGTGGCGATGGACTTGTCCGGTACGCCGCCCACGAGCAGCGAGAGAAGTAGCCGCTCGGAGTCGTCGAGGCCTTCCGGCGTGGGGGTGTCGCGCTGGAGGCGTACGGGGGTGGCGAACTCCCAGTAGCTTTCGAAGAGGGCGAGCAGGGCGTCCAGCAGCTGGCCCTGGTTGATGATCGCGGCGGACGGCTCGCCCACGGTCTCGTCGTCGCGGACGAGCGGGCAGATCGCGGTCGACCGATCGACGATGGCGAGCCGGACGGGCAGCGTCGGTACGACTCTCGCCTCCTCACCCCAGCTGACCCCCTCGGCGATCGAGTCCAGTTCGCCCGGCGTCTCGATCAGGGCGCGCTCGTAGATCGCCCGGTACCGCACCCCGCGCGACAACGCGCCGTACTCCTCGGTGTTGTCGGCGCCCTGCATCGCCAGCGGGTTGGCCCGGCAGAACCACAGGATCTCCTCCCGCGCCGCGTTCTGCAGGTCGCGCAGCCGTTCGCGCAGAGTGGTCGCGCCGATGATGACCTCGACCAGGTGATGCGCGTCCCGCCGCCCCGCGCTGGCCCGGAACTCCTCGCTGAGCGCGGCCACGGTCTTGCGCGCGGCCTCCAGCGACTCCTGGCGCCGGAGCAACGTCGTACCGAACGCGACATCCGGCGGCAACGGCCGGAACACCGGCTCCTCGGCCGGCTGCACCGACACCAGGCCCTTGGCCTGCAACCGCTGCAGCACCTCGTCGGCCTCCTGCGGCGGCAGGTCCGCGACCTCGGCGAGCTCCGTGGCCCGCGCGGCGGACAGGCCGACCAGCAGCCGGTACGTGTGCTCCTCGTGCGCGTCGAGCAACGAACCTTCCTGCATGCACCCACCTAACAGCCTTACCGATCAGGAAGCGAGCGCTTTCCCAATGACACAACAGAGCCATGACCCACCCGTGCCATCACGATGTTCGTGAACACCCGTCACTTCCCGGTCAAGCGGAACTCGCCGCCGCCCAGCGAACCGCCCTGGAGAAGAGACCGATGATGAGCATGACCGACTACGCCGGCATCGCCGGCCTGATCGCCGCGGCCGCCGTCGCGATCTGGATGCTGCGCAACCACCGCACCGCCCCCGCCCCCGCCCGCACCGGCAAACACCGCGGCTCGCCTACCCTCCGACTCCCACGACCGGCACACCCTGAGCGCGCTTCTTCGCGTAGTAGTAGGTGAGGCCGCCGTACGCGTACATCGACAGCCCCAGCGTGCCCATCAGCACGATCACGACCCACTGCCACGGGCCGTCCTGGTAGAGGGCCAGGAACCACGACTTGGAGCTGTGGCTGCCGGTCAGCTTGATGATGGCCGGTACGACGGCCTGCGGGAACAACGGGATCGCCCCGAACCCCAGGCAGAAACCGGCCAGCCCCCGACGCCACTTCGGAAGTGCGTCGAGCCCCGCGGTCTTCTTGGCCTGCTCCGCGGGCGATCGGCCATGCCTGAGCAGAGTGAGGAGCTCCGGGCCTCGCTGGTCCAGCCGACGGGCTGCGAGGCGACCGAAGAACCACCAGGCGAGTACGCCGGACAGGACGCCCAGCGGCACGCCCCACCAACCCAGGTAGAGCGCCACGATCAGGGCCGGCGTACAGGTCGTCGCGACCAGCACGAGCATCACGTAGACGATGCCCACCGTCTCGCCCTCGTTCTCACCCGAGTTGAGCGGGTTACCGGACCGCTCGTGCGCATCGGTCGTCGGTACGGCGGCGTACACCGAGCAGGCGACCACCAGACCGGCCGCACCGCCCAGCAGTGCAGGCAGCACGCTCAGCACCAGCGGCCACGCACTGGTCACGCCTGACCACCACGTCAGCAGCAGGGTGATCAGCAACGTCACCGGCCCGAACACGAGCAGGAACGCCCGCTGCCGCGCGCGGACGTCCGCCCGGCTGGAGCCAGGCGTCATCAGCGTCGTCCAGTACGCCGTACCGTCCGCGCCGTAAAGGTTCGCGCACATCGAGCCCGCCATCACGACAGCCGCTGGACCCGCCCACGGGAGCATCGACCGCATGCCGATCGCCAGCGGCATCAGGCAGAAGAACAGCCCGTACGCGATCGCGAACACCGCCTTGTGCCCGTAGAGCAGGTCCCGGCTCCACGAGCGGATCTCCTTGCCCGCGGCAGCACCCTGCGCCGTCTTCGCGGTCAACAGCCGCCGTGGCTTACCCCCTGCCCTGGCCGCGGTCGTACGGCGTACCATCAGCGCAGACCACGCGTACAGCATCACCACGGCGAGCACCACGAGCGCCGCCAACAGCCCGACGACCTGCAGCCAGTCACCACGCCCCGCGGCCTGTACGGCGTCGAAACCCCAACCGGACGGCGCGATCCGGGCAGCCCGCGCGATCGTGCCCTGGATGTCGGTCGACACGAACGCGGCGATCAACGCCCATCCCTGCGCCGTGAACGCGAGGATGAACGCGTTGACCAGCGCAGCGATCACCGCACCCGCCCGCACCTGCAGGAGTACGCCGTACACCGCGACGGCGAGCCGCGACGCCAGGACGAAGCAGAACAGCTGCAGCAGCAGCGCAGGCACCGCAACGAGTCCCGCGACGACACCACCGCTCGCAACGACAAGACTGACCAGTGCGATCAGGCTGATCACCGGAGCCACCCCCGCGAGCGCAGCCACCAGCAGCCCGGTGGACAGCGTCCGCGGCGACAGCGGCAGCATCGTGAAGTACTCCGGCTTGAGCGTCTCGTCACCGCCGCCCGCGAACAGGGGCCCGACCACCCAGCCCAGCATCCACACCCCGAGCACGACGACCAGTACGTCGGACTTCCCGGCCGCCGCGACCCAGATCGTGCCGCCCGCGAGCGCGAGCCCGACGAACGCCCCGGTGCCGATCCACGACCGCCGGAACTGGTCCTTCAGCGCGTGCCGGAACGCGGCCAGTCGCATCCGGACCAGCGTGTCCGAGGTGGAGTACGTCAGCGCGAGAGCCACGTCAGCCCCTCCGCGCCGCGCGTCGACGCGCCGACCAGCGACACGAACGCGTCCTCCAGGCTGCCGCCCGCCCGCACCTCCGAAACGGTGCCCTCGGCAACGACCTTCCCGTCCGCGACGACCGCGACCCGGTCGCACAACTGCTCGACCAGCGCCATCACGTGGCTCGAGATCACCACCGACCCGCCGCCGGCGATGAACCGGTGCAGGATCGTCCGGATGGTGGCCGCCGACACCGGGTCGACCGCCTCGAACGGCTCGTCCAGCACCAGCAGCCGGGGCGCGTGCAGCAGCGCGACCGCGAGCCCGAGCTTCTTCCGCATCCCGGTCGAGTAGCCGATCACCTGCTTGTCGTCCTCGTGGTCGAGCCCGAGGACCTCCAGGAGCTCGGCCGTACGCCGCCGTACCTCGTCCTCGGGCAGTCCCCGGAGCAGCCCGAGGTACGTGAGCACCTCCCGCCCGGTCAGCCGTTCGGGCATCCCCAGCCCGTCCGGCAGAACGCCGACGAGGGCCTTCGCCTTCGTCGGCTCGCGCCACAGGTCCACGCCGAAGATCCGCGCCGTACCCCCGTCGGGCCGGAGCAGCCCGACGGCCATCGACAGCGACGTCGTCTTCCCGGCCCCGTTCGGCCCGAGCATCCCGAAGAACGACCCGGGGGGCACGCTCAGACTCAGCTCGTCGACGGCCCGCTGCTCCCCGAACACCTTGGTCAGCCCATCGAGCTCCAGCGCCTGTTCCATACGCGGAACTCTTCCATCGGGACCGCGCCCGCCGCGTCAGTCCAACGGCGGACCCGCGGCATCAACCATCAGGCCAGGCAGCACCGGCGGGAGAAAGTTACCGGTCGGGTCAGCCGAATCATCCGAAAGGACGAAATCGGGTCCGGCAACGCAAAAACCCCGGCCGAGATCGACCGGGGTCTTGTCTGTGCGCGAGGGGGGAGTTGAACCCCCACGCCCTTTCGGGCACACGGACCTGAACCGTGCGCGTCTGCCTATTCCGCCACCCGCGCGCTGCCGCCTGAGATGATCTCCTGGCGACGAGAAGGAACAGTAGCACGGGTTGTGCCGGTGCTTCACATTGCGGGTTCGGTCGAACCTCCCGATACGATCGATCGTCGTACCCGGTGTGTCCGCCACGACCGGTGGACGACAGATGGCGTACCGACGGTGGAGGAGGAGGCGTGCGACCGCTACAGCGCTTCGAGCGACGCCTGGAAGGCATTGTCAGCGGTGTCTTCGCGCGCGCTTTCAAGGGTGATGTGGAGCCGATCGAGCTGGCCGCGGCTCTCAAGCGTGAGATCGACAACACCGCGCGGATCCTGTCCCGGGACCGCCGGCTGGTGCCGAACCACTTCACGATCGAGCTCGGTCCGGACGACTACGAGCGGCTGAACGCCTACGGCCGGACCCTGAACCACGAGCTCGCCAACGAGCTGCGGGACCACGCGGACATCCAGCGGTACACGTTCTCCGGACCCATCGACATCGAGCTGGTCCAGCAGGATGATCTGCCGACCGGTAAGTTCCGGGTGGTCAGCGAGACGGCCGGGACGCCCCAGCGGCGGCCGGCCGAGTACCAGCAGCCCGAGCCCCAGCCCTACCAGCAGGAGCCCTACGTGCCGCCGAACCCGCCGCCGGTCGCCCCGCAGTACCAGCAGCCTCCGCAACCGCCGCAGCAGCAGACGCCGCGCCGCGGCCACCCGCAGGTGATGCTCGAGGTGAACGGCCGCCGCCGCCCGGTCAACCCGCCCGGCGTGGTGCTCGGCCGCGGCACCGACGCGGACATCCAGATCAACGACCCGGGCGTCTCGCGGCGGCACGCCGAGATCCGGCTGATGCCCGAGGGCCCCGGCGGGATCCGCGTGGTGCTGGTCGATCTCGGTTCCACCAACGGCACACTGGTGAACGGCCGTCGGTCCACCGAGGCCGAGCTGGTCGACGGCTCCACGGTCCGGATCGGCAACACGACCATGACGCTGCGTCTCGCGGACGAGCCGATGGCCCAGCCGCCGAGCAGCGGGTGGTGACTGACCTTCCATGTCGGAACTGACCCTGACCCTGATCAAACTGGGGTTCCTGGCGCTGCTGTGGATGTTCGTCCTCGCAGTGCTGTCCGTGATCAGGTCGGACCTGTTCGGTGCCAAGGTGGACAGCCGGGCGGCGGCCCCCGCCGCGCCGCAGCCCACCCGGACACCGAAGCCCGCGAAGCCGGCCAAGAAGCGCAAGGGCCTGCCCGGGTCACTGAGCATCGCGGACGGTCCGCAGGCGGGGGTCGGCGCGTCGCTGGTCGACGAGCCGGTGATCATCGGTCGTGGTTCGGACTGCCAGATCCGGCTGGACGACGACTACTCCTCCACCCGGCACGCCCGGTTGTTCCTGTCCGAGGGCCAGTGGTGGGTCGAGGACCTCGGCTCCACCAACGGCACGTACCTGGACGGCCAGCGGGTCACCCGCCCGGTCCCGGCCGAGATCGGCGGTTCGATCCGGATCGGCCGGACGACGCTGAACATCGCGAAGTAGGCCTGCCCCGATGACCCTGTCGCTCGACTACGCAACCCTTTCCGACGTCGGACGGGTGCGCCGCAACAACGAGGACTCGGCGTACGCCGGTCCGCACCTGCTGCTGCTCGCCGACGGGATGGGCGGCGCGGCCGCCGGTGAGGTGGCCAGTGCCGCCGCGGTCCAGGTGATCCGCCGGCTGGACACCGCCGACATCAGCGGCGAGGACATGATCGAGGCGCTGGCCGGCGCCGTGCACCGCGCGAACGAGCGGCTCTCCGAGCTGGTCGAGGAGGACCCCGAGCGCGAGGGCATGGGCTCGACCGTGACCGCGCTGATGTTCGACGGCAAGCAGCTCGGGCTGGCGCATCTCGGCGACTCCCGGGCGTACCGGCTGCGCGACGGGAAGCTGTACCAGCTGAGCCACGACCACACGTTCGTCCAGTCGCTGGTCGACGAGGGCCGGATCTCCCAGGAGGAGGCCTTCACGCACCCGCACCGGAACCTGATCCTCCGGGTGCTGGACGGTCGCCCGGACTCCGATCCCGACCTGCAGATCCTCGACGTCCAGGCCGGCGACCGGCTGATGCTGTGCAGCGACGGCCTGCCCGACTACGTCAGCGACGACGTGATCCTCGCCTCGATGTCGTCCGGTACGCCGGACTCGGTCGTGGTGGAGCTGATCACGCACGCGCTCGAGGCCGGGTCGAACGACAACGTCACGTGTGTGGTGGCGGACGTGGTCGAGACCGAGCCCGCGAGCGGGGTCCAGCCGCAGCTGGTCGGCGCGGCGGCCGAGCTGGCTCAGGGCAGCACCGGCCGCGGTGAGCCGACGGTCGCGGTCGGCGCCGTCGGCGGCGGTTCCGGAGGCGGCGGTGGCCACGGCGCGGTCGATCCGGAGGAGCTGCGGTATGCGCCGCGCCCGCCGAAACGCTTCCTGTGGGCGCGGCGGATCGTCGTACTCGCCGTGGTGCTGGCGGTGATCGTCGGCGGCGCCTGGTTCGCGTACGGCTGGACCCAGAAGCAGTACTACGTCGGCTCCGACGGTGACTACGTGGCGATCTTCCAGGGCGTCGAGGCGGACCTGCCCGGGATCTCGTTGTCGAAGGTCTACGAGCGGCAGTCGCTGCAGGTGGACAAGCTGCCGACGTACAGCCGTGAGCAGGTGGAGGGCAACATCCAGGCGGACAATCTGGCCGGGGCGCGGTCGATCGTCGCCCAACTGGAGCAGACCGCCGCCCAGTGCGCCGCGAAGGCCAAGCCGACCCCGACGCCCAAGCCGCCCGTGAAGTCGACCGTCAAGCCGACGGTGAAGCCGTCCACGTCGGTCCCGGTCTCGAAGCCGCCGGCCACGGTGCCGGCGACCACCCGGCCGAGTACGACGCCGACGTCGACCCCCAGTACGCCGGTCGACCCGGACGATTGCGACGGCGTCCGATGAGCATCGCGTCCACGTCCGTCATCCAGATCATCCCGCGTACCCGGCGCGGGGTGGAGCTGCTGCTGCTGGTGATCGCCGTCGCGGTCGCGGTCGCGGCGTACGTGAACATCGGCATCACGGCCCAGAACTCGGTCCCGGCCAGCACCGGGTACTACGCCGCCGGCATCGGGCTGCTCGCGCTGATCGCGCACCTCGTGCTCCGTTTCCGGGCGCCGTACGCCGACCCTGTGCTGCTCCCGTGCGCGGTCCTGCTGAACGGACTCGGCGTCGCGATGATCCACCGGATCGACCTCGGGCTGACCGCGATGGGCCGGACCCGGGGCGTCCCGTTCGCGCCGCAGCAGATCACCTGGACCGCGGTCGGAGTGGTCCTGTTCGTCGGCGTCATCGTGGTGGTCCGCGACCATCGCCGGCTGCAGGGCCTGACGTACACGGCCGGCCTGGCCGGTCTGGTGCTGCTCGTGCTGCCGCTCGTCCCGGGCATCGGCCGGACCGTGAACGGCGCCCCGATCTGGATCCACATCGCCGGCATGTCGTTCCAGCCGGGCGAGTTCGCGAAGGTCTGCCTGGTCATCTTCTTCGCCGGCTACCTGGTCGTGAAGCGCGACGTGCTGACGCTGGCCGGCCGCCGATTCCTCGGGCTGGACCTGCCGCGGGCCCGTGACCTCGGGCCGATCCTGATCGCCTGGCTGGCCAGCCTGGGCGTCCTGGTGTTCGAGAGCGACCTCGGGTCCTCGCTGCTGTTCTTCGGCCTGTTCCTGTTCCTGCTGTACGTCGCCACCGAGCGGGCCGGCTGGCTGATCATCGGTGGCCTGCTGTTCGTCGGCGGCGCCTACTTCGCGTACGTCACGTTCGGCCACGTGCACAGCCGGGTCACCGACTGGCTGAACCCGTGGGCGATCGACGGCGGCCAAATCAAGCTCGGCCTGATGGGTCAGGCGTGGGGCGGCGTCCTCGGCCGCGGCCTCGGCCAGGGCCACCCGGAGCTCACGCTGTACGCGAACAGCGACATGATCATCTCCTCGATGGCCGAGGAGCTCGGCCTGACCGGCCTGATCGCGATCATCCTGATCTACACCCTGATCGTCGAGCGCGGCCTGCGCGCGGCCCTCGGCTGCCGGGACATCTTCGGCAAGCTGGTTGCCACCGGCCTGGCGATGTCGTTCGCGCTGCAGGTGTTCGTGATCGTCGGCGGCGTCACCGCGCTGATCCCGCTGACCGGTCTGGCCACGCCGTTCATGGCGCTCGGCGGTACGTCGCTGGTCGCGAACTGGGCGATCATCGCGCTGCTGCTGCGGATCAGCGACCAGGCCCGGCGACCACAAACACCGGCCGCTCCGGTGTCCGACGAAACGATCGCGATGGCGGTGCAGAAGCAGTGAACTCGGCGATCCGACGACTGGCCGTGGCGGCGATCATCCTGATGCTCGCGCTGATGGCGAACTCGACGTACCTGCAGGCGTTCCGGTCGAGCGAGATCAACGGCCGCAACGACAACAAGCGGGTCCGGGACTCGCAGTTCTCGGTGAACCGCGGCCCGATCCTGATCGGCACCACCCCGATCGCCAAGAGCGACCCGTCGAACGACCAGTTCAAGTACCAGCGCAAGTACCCGTCCGGTCTGGTGTACGCGCCGGCGACCGGGTACTACTCGTACCTGTTCGGCCGCGGCGGCATCGAGCTGACGATGAACTCCGAGCTGAACGGCTCGGACCCGTCGATGGCGTTCCGGCGGATCATCGACGTGATCAGCAACCGCCCGCAGCAGGGCGGCAGCATCACCCTCACGCTGAACGCCGCGGCCCAGCAGGCGGCGTACGACGGCCTCGCCGGGAAGACCGGTGCGGTGGTGGCGATCGAGCCGAAGACCGGGAAGATCCTGGCGATGGCGACCCGCCCGTCGTACGACCCGAACCTGCTCGCCTCGCACGACACCACCAAGGTGTCGGCGGCCTGGAAGAGCCTGAACGCGGACAAGAACAAGCCGCTGTCGAACCGCGCGGTGCAGGAGCTCTACCCGCCGGGCTCGACGTTCAAGCTGGTCACCGCCGCGGCCGCGCTGTCCAGCGGCAAGTACACACCGACCACCACGGTGAACTCGCCGGCCCAGCTGCCGCTCCCGCAGACCACGGTCCCGCTGGTGAACGAGGACGGCAAGAACTGCGGCGGCAGCAACAACGCGACGCTGACGATCGCGCTGCGCTACTCCTGCAACACGGCGTTCGGCACCGTCGGCATGGCGCTCGGCGCGGACGCGCTGAACGCGCAGGCGGCGAAGTTCGGCTTCGGCGCCCGGCCGCTGACCGAGCTGCCGGGCGTCGCGACCAGCCAGTTCCCCGGCGACCCGAACGAGCCGCAGACCGCGCAGTCCGCGATCGGCCAGTTCGACGTCCGGGCCACCCCGCTGCAGATGGCGATGGTGGCGGCCGGGATCGCGAACCAGGGCAACGTGATGAAGCCGTACCTGGTCCAGAACGTGCAGACCCCGGACCTGAAGACGGTCTCGGAGACCAAGCCGGAGTCGCTGCACCAGGCCGTGACCCCGCAGGTGGCGACCCAGTTGACCGACATGATGATCGACGTGGTCAACAACGGCACCGGCAAGCCAGGCCGGATCAGCGGCGTCCAGGTGGCCGGCAAGACCGGTACGGCGCAGACGTCGAAGGACCGCCCGCCGTTCGCCTGGTTCACCGCGTTCGCGCCGGCGAAGGACCCGAAGGTCGCGGTGGCGGTGCTGATCGAGGACGCGAACGTCCCGCGTACCGACGTGGCCGGCGGCACGCTGGCCGCTCCGATCGCCAAGAAGGTGATGGAGGCGGTGCTGGGCCAATGACGACAATACGGAATGATGCGATGACAGGGCGTCTTTCCAACGGGGACCCACGTGTGGCTCTCGCTACCGTGGGCAAGTTGAGTGTGTTTTTCCGGACAGGTTGGAAGGCTGGGTCATGACATCGCAGGCACGTCTCGTCGGCGGCCGGTACGAAGAAGGCGAGCCGCTCGGCCGCGGCGGTATGGCCGAGGTCCGCAAGGGTCTGGACAACCGGCTCGGCCGGAGCGTCGCGATCAAGCGGCTGCGGGTCGACCTGGCCAGCGACGCCACGTTCCAGGCGCGGTTCCGGCGGGAGGCCCAGTCGGCCGCCTCGCTGAACCACCCGACGATCGTCTCGGTCTACGACACCGGCGAGGAACCCGACCCGAACGGCTCCGGCGTCACCATCCCGTACATCGTGATGGAGCTGGTCACCGGCAAGACGCTGCGGGATCTGATCCGCGAGGGCCGCAAGATCATGCCGGAGCGCGCCCTGGAGATCACCTCCGGCGTGCTCGAGGCGCTCGACTACAGCCACCGGGCCGGCATCGTGCACCGCGACATCAAGCCCGGGAACGTGATGCTGACCCCGCAGGGCCAGGTCAAGGTGATGGACTTCGGCATCGCCCGCGCGGTCGCCGACACGTCCTCCACGATGACCCAGACCGCGGCCGTCATCGGCACGGCGCAGTACCTGTCCCCGGAGCAGGCCCGCGGCGAGACCGTGGACGCCCGCTCCGACCTCTACTCGACCGGCTGCCTGCTGTACGAACTGCTCACCGGCCGGCCGCCGTTCGTCGGCGAGTCGCCGGTGTCGGTGGCGTACCAGCACGTCCGGGAACAGCCGCTGCCGCCGTCGTCGTTCGACCCGGACATCCCGCCGGAGGTCGACGCCGTCGTACTCAAGGCGCTGGCGAAGAACCGCGAGGAGCGGTACCAGAGCGCGTCCGAGATGCGCGCCGACATCCACCGGGTGCTGGCCGGCCAGCAGGTGACCGCGCCGATGGCCGCGGTCGCGGAGACCCGGCAGCTGCAGCCGACCCAGCTCGCGCCGACGGCCGCCACCCAGCAGCTCCGGCAGACCGGCGGCAACGACCTGCTGCCGCCCGGCGGTGACGACCTGGAGGAGGGCGACGAGGGCCGCTCCCGGCGGAACCGTGGCCTGGCGTACTTCCTGCTCGGGCTGGCGATCGTCGCGATCGCGATCGGCGCGTACGCGCTGTACTCGAAGTACAACAGCGACAACGCCGGCGGCGGACCGACGACGTCGAACACGCCGCCCGCGAAGGTCCAGGTGCCGGATCTGCAGAACCAGTCGGTGCCCGCGGCGACCCAGCTGCTGGCCTCGAAGAACCTCAAGATCAGCTCGACCTCGGAGAAGAGCGACTCGGTCGGCAAGGGCCTGATCATCCGCCAGACGCCGGACGCCGGCACCGAGGCCGACCCGGGCTCGACGGTCGCCGTCGTGGTCTCGGCCGGCAAGAACGCCTACGGCGTGCCGGACGTGATCGGGATGAGCGAGTCCAAGGCCCGCAAGGCGCTCGAGGCCGCGGCCGGGCAGTTCACGGTCAAGGACCAGGTCGTCGAGCAGGACAGCGACCAGAAGAAGGGCGTCGTGATCGGCCTGAACCCGGACGCGGGCGGCACCTACCCGCCAGGGACCGAGTTCACGCTGATCGTGTCCAGCGGCGTCGTGCAGGTCGACGTACCGAACGTCGTCACGCAGACGTTCGACGACGCGAAGCTGACGCTCGAGCAGGCCGGCTTCCGGGTCGGACAGACGTTCGGGAACGACCAGAACGCGGCCGAGGGCGCCGTACTGCAGCAGTCCGTGAAGGCCAACACCAAGGCGCCGAAGGGCACGCTGATCACGCTGACGGTCAACAAGCTGCAGGAACAGCCGACCCCGCCGCCGTCGACGCCGACGGACAACCCGAGCGGCGGTCCCAGCACCCCGGTCATCACGATCCCGGGCGGCTGAGCGCTCCAGAACACAGCGAACCCCGTCGAGGCGACCGCCTCGACGGGGTTCGGTTCGTCCGGGTCAGCTGACCACCGGCGCGAGGCCGGCGGAGTTGGCGACTGCGTCCGGGTCGCCGCAGATCGTCAGCCAGTTCGCGAGCATCCGGTGGCCGCCCTCGGTGAGCACGGACTCCGGGTGGAACTGGACGCCCTCGACCGCGAGCTCGCGGTGCCGGGCCGCCATGATCACGCCGGCCTCGGTCCGCGCGGTCACCTCGAGTACGTCGGGCACGCTGTCCTCGGCGATCGCCAGCGAGTGGTAGCGGGTCGCGGTGAACGGCGACGGGAGCCCGGTGAGTACGCCGGCGCCCTGGTGGAACACCTCGCTGGTCTTCCCGTGCAGCAGCTCGTCCGCGCGCCCGACGACTCCGCCGTACGCGACGCCGATCGCCTGCAGGCCGAGGCAGACCCCGAAGATCGGGACCTTGCCGCCGGCTTCCTTCACGATGTCGACGCAGGCGCCGGCCTCTTCCGGCGTACCCGGACCGGGGGAGAGCAGCACCCCGTCGTACTCCGCGGCCTGCCAGGGGGTCACTTCGTCGTTGCGCAGCACGGTGGTGTCGGCCCGCAGTTGCTGCAGGTACTGCACCAGGTTGTAGACGAAGGAGTCGTAGTTGTCGACGACGAGGATCCGCGGCATGCGGTCCATTGTGTCAGCTACCGCCCGGTGACGGTGGGGCTGACCGAAGGGGTGTGCGGGAAGCCTGGGACGGTGGCGACCTGCAGGTCCAGGCTGCCCTCGTACGCCGGCATCTGCAGCGAGGACTGGTTCTTCACGTCGTACCCGAGCTGGAACTTCACGACGTAGTCCTGCAGGTTCTGGATGTACTGCGAGTCGTCGAGCGCCTTCTGCAGCTTCCGCCGGTCGCCGATCGCGGAGATCGTGTACGGCGGCAGGTACGGGACGCCGTGCAGGACGACCGAGTTGCCGACGCACTTCACGCCGGTGGTGGAGATGACCCGCTGGTTCTGGATCGTCATCGCCTCGGCGCCGCCGGCCCAGAGCGCGTTCACCACGGCCTGGATGTCCTGCTGGTGGATGACCAGCCAGTTCTCGTCGACGTCCGGGTTGTCCCTGACCACCTCGGGCGGCGCGTCCCGGAGCGTCACGGTCAGACCGGGGCCGGTCACCGGGCGGGTGCCGACCTGCTCGGACAGGTCCTCGAACTGCTTGGCGAGCTTCGGGTCGATGGACCCCTGCTGCGCCTGCAACGCCTCGATGTCGTGGGTCAGCGCGGCGTGCTGCTTGACCAGGCTGGCACTGCGCCGGCTCTGTTCCTCGACGAGGCCCGCGAGCGTAGTGTTGCGGCTGGGTCGCAGGTCGGTACCCCGGGCGTTGGTGGCACTGGTCGCGAACAGCAGACCGGCGCACATCAGCGCCAGTGGCGCACCCACGCGCCACAGTGAAATCCGCCTCAACCTACGCACCCGTGATCTCCAGATTGCTCTCTGCACTACGCTAGCGCGGGACCGGACCGGAACAGGTCCTGCTGCGGTCAGCTTATGCGTCCTTACAAGGAGTTCAGACGTGCCCGAGTCGAGCAGTCGCAACAAGAAGAAGACCGAGAAGGTCAAGGCGGAGAAGACGCCGAAGAAGCCACGTACCCAGTCACGCGTCTGGGTGGCGCCGTTGATGCTGGCATGCTGGCTGCTCGGTCTCGCCTGGCTGGTCGTCTTCTACGTGGCCGGCCAGGACATCCCGGTGATGAAGGACCTCGGCAACTGGAACCTGCTGATCGGCATGGGCCTGATCGCGGTCGGTTTCGTCGTCTCCACCCAGTGGGTCTGACCGCTCAGTCCCTTCTACTCACAGACCTCGACCGGGCCCACGGGCGCCCCGGTCGAGGTTCCTTTTTGCCTCGACCCCAGAGTTATCCACATCCGCGTCCCCAGGTGTGCACACGGATTTGCGGGAGTTATCCCCAGGTTGGGAGTTAGTTCTCCACCGAATGTGTCCAAAACTGGGCCAAATCTGTGGATAACTCAGGTTTGGCTGCTGGAGTTTCCACATCGTTCAGGTTGGCAGCGGGCGGCTGTCCACAATCTTCTTCATCACGATGGTGGAGGTGAGGCGCAGTACGCCGGGCAGCCGCGCCAGGCGCTCGTCGCGTAGCTTCTGGAACGACTCCAGGTCCGCGGTCGCCACCCGGATGAAGTAGTCGGGCTCACCGAACAGCCGCTCCGCGTGCACCACCTCCGGGATCGCCGCGAGCCCGGCCTCGAACTCGGCCACTGCCCCTTCCCGGTCGATGGTGACCGCGAGCAGTACCTCGAACCCGTGCCCGACAGCCGCGCCGTCGACCACCGCGCGGTACCCGCGGATCACCCCGGACCGCTCGAGCTCCCGGAGCCGGCGGTGACACGGGGCCGCGCTGAGGCTGATCCGCTGCGCCAGTTCGGTGACGGTCAGCCGTCCCTCGGCCTGGAGCGCGGCAAGGATCTGTCGATCGATGGCATCCACAGCAAGAATCCTATCGCCGACACCTCAATCAGAGCATAAATTCGCACAAAACGTTCGCTCGAACAGGCCTAATCTTGCTCCATGCTCGACTTCCTGCCCATCGCCGCCGCCTGTTTCGGCATCCCGCAGTACCTCCCGCAGATCCTCAAGCTGCGGCGCACCGGCGACACCGCCGGCGTCTCGTGGGCGTGGGCGACGCTGACGAGCATCAACAACGCGGCATGGTTCGGCTACTTCATGGCCTCGGGCTATTGGACCGCCGGCCTGCCGTCGACCGTGGCATCGACGCTGGCCGGCACGCTCTCCGTCCTCCTGGTACGCCGCGGCGCGTTGAACCGTCGCGCGATCGGATGGATCTCCGCCTGGTCCGCACTGCTCCTGCTCGCGGCGATCGTCGGCGGCCGGATCGGCTTGGGCAGCGTGCTGGCCGCCGCGTCGATCGTCCAGGTCACGCCGTCGTTGTGGACGGCGTACCGAACCGCGCGGCCGACCGGCATTTCGGCCGCCACCTGGAGCCTGGTCCTCGGCGAACTGACCTGCTGGTTCGTGTTCGGCCTGTACAAGGCCGACACCCGCCTGATCGTCCTCGGTGCCACCGGCGTGCTCGCGAGCATCCTGATGCTCGCCCGCGCCCGCCGCGCGGGCGTACCGTCGAAATGCCAACTTGCGGCCTGAGAGACGGGGAGGGTCTCACCATGTTCGTTCAGGTCATTCAGGGCCAGGTCACCGACGAAGAGCAGGCGCATGCCGCGATGGATCGGTGGATGGAAGAACTCGCGCCCGAGGCAACCGGCTGGCTGGGGACGACCGCCGGTGTCACCGCGGACGGGCAGTTCATCGCGCTGGCACGCTTCGACTCCGCCGACACCGCGCGGCGGAACAGCGACTCACCGGCGCAGGACAAGTGGTGGCACGAGTTCACTTCGCTGCTCAGCGGCGATGCCACCTTCCACGACACCGAGGACGTGGTCACCGACATCCACGGCGATCCGGACTCGGCCGGCTTCGTCCAGGTCATGCAGGGCGCCGGCAGCAACCCGGAGCGCGCGCGTGAAGTGATGGGCCAGCACCGCGACGAATGGGCCGTCTTCCGGCCCGAGATCCTCGGCAGTGAGGTCGCCATGTACGACCAGGGCGACTACACGATGGCGATGTACTTCACGACCGAGGCCGAAGCCCGCGAGGGGGAGCAGAAGCAGCCTCCACCGGAGCTGCAGGCGGACATGGACGAGATGAACAGCCTCGCCTCCGGCCCGCCGGCCTTCTTCGACCTGAAGCACCCCTGGCTGTACTCACCGAGGTAAAGGCGGCTCGAAACGGCCCGCGACGGATCCCCCGTCGCGGGCCGTTCCACGTCTACGTACAGATCTACGTAGACATATGCGGAGAGATCTGCGTATAGTTCTACGTAGGAGGAGAGCGATGCCCAACAAGACGATCTATGTGTCCGACGACGACCTGCCGCTCTACAAGCGCGCACAGGAGCTCGCCGGGAACCTGTCCTCGGCGATCTCGATCGCGCTGCGGAAGTACGTCGAGATGGAGGAAGGCCGCCTCGAGGGGTACGACGAGATCACCGTGCGGGTGGGCCGGGGCACCGGCCGCAAGCAGCGGTTCTCCGGCGTACTGCTCGCCGAAGGAGGTCGTTCCAGCAGCACCGGGTACGAGGCCTTCCAGGTGTACCGCACCCGGACCGGCAAGTTCGTCCTGCACGCCGACCGCCGCAACCAGTTCAAGCAGGGCGCCGACGACGAGCGGTACCTGACCGGCTGGCGCTCCTGGGTCGGCAACTGGAGCAGCGACCAGTCCTGGAGCATGGCGCAGGGCGAGGCCACGCTGTACGTCGTGGACACCATCGAGGAGCTCCGCGCACTGATCCCGGAAGACCTCTACGAACTCGTCGAAGAGGCCGCCGAACAACCGGCCGTCGAGGACCTCGACATCTAACTGAACGCAGACCACCGGACGCGCCCCGCTGGGCGCCCGGGCGGTCAGGCACGCCCGAATCCACCCAATCGAGCCAATGGGCCAGGTTTCCCCTGCCCGAAAACACCCAAGGACCTCTCATGTCACCAGCGATCGACGTCAGCGGACTGCGCAAGTCCTACGGCGACAAACTCGTGCTCGACGGCATCGACCTGAACGTTGCCGAAGGCACCATCTTTTCCCTGCTCGGCCCGAACGGCGCCGGCAAGACCGCCGTGGTGCGGATCCTGTCCACCCTGGCCGCGGCCGACGCCGGCGAGATCCGGGTGGCCGGCCACGACCTGGCGAAGGACCCGGAGGCGGTCCGGGCCGCGATCGGCGTCACCGGGCAGTTCTCGGCGGTCGACGGTCTGATGACCGGCCGGGAGAACCTGATCCTGATGGCCGACCTGTACCACCTCGGCAAGCAGGAGGCCCGCCACCGGGCGGACGAGCTGCTCGAGCAGTTCGACCTGACCGACGCCGGCAAGAAGCTCGCGATGACGTACTCCGGTGGCATGAAGCGCCGGCTCGACCTCGCGATGACGCTGGTCGGCCGCCCGCGGATCATCTTCCTGGACGAGCCGACGACGGGCCTCGACCCGCGCAGCCGGCACAGCATGTGGACGATGATCCGCGACCTGGTCGCCGGCGGCGTCACGGTTCTGCTCACCACGCAGTACCTCGAAGAGGCCGACCAGCTGGCCGACCGGATCGCGGTCCTCGACCACGGCCGGCTCGTCGCCCAAGGTACGGCCGAAGAACTGAAGCGACTCGCCCCCGGCGGCCACATCCGGCTCCGGTTCACGTCCCCCGAGGAGTTCGCGCTCGCGGGCCAGGTGCTGCCGACCGCCGTACCGAACCACGAAGCCCTGGTGCTGCAGGTGCCGAACGACGGCAGCGTGCACGCGCTGCGCGACCTGCTGGCCCGGATCGACGACGCCTCGCTCGAGGTCGACGAACTGACTGTCCACACCCCTGACCTCGACGACGTGTTCTTCGCCGTCACCGGTCAGCCCACCGAGAAGGTCACCGCATCATGAGCTACGCAATCCAAGACACCTCGACCATGCTCCGCCGCACGCTCCGGCACGCCCAGCGGTACCCGGGCCTGTCCCTCGGCGCCCTCGGGATGCCGGTGATCATGATCCTGCTGTTCGGCCTGGTCTTCGGCGATACGTTCGCGCACGGCCTCGGCGGTGGCGGCGGGCGGGGCGCGTACATCAACTTCCTCACTCCGGGCATCCTGCTGATGTCGATCGCGTCCGGGACGATGTCGCCCGCGGTCGCGGTCTGCATGGACATGACCGAGGGCATCGTCGCCCGGTTCCGGACGATGGCGATCTTCCGGCCCGCCGTACTCACCGGGCATGTGCTCGGCAACGTGCTGCTGACGATCGTCAGCCTGGCGCTCGTGGTCGGGTTCGCGATCCTGATCGGGTTCCGCCCGGACGCGTCCGTCGTCGACTGGCTGCTCGCCGCGGTGCTGATGATCGCGTTGACCTTCGGGCTGACCTGGTTCGCGATCGCGCTCGGTCTGACCAGCAAGACGCCCGAGGCCGCGAGCAACGTCGTACTGCCGATCAGCCTGCTGCTGCCGTTCCTCAGCAACACGTTCATCCCGTTGGACGCGATGCCGAGCGCGATCCGCTGGTTCGCCCGGTACCAGCCGTTCACCCCGATCATCGACACCCTGCGGCACCTGCTGCTGGGGACGCCGATGGACAGCGGCAACGGCTGGCTGGCCGCAGCGTGGTGCGTGGCGATCGCGATCGTCGGCTACTTCTGGGCCCAGAAGAACTACAACAAGGGAACTGTGGCCTAGGACGGTGCGCCGAGCAGGTTCGCGCGGGTCCGGACGTGGGCGGGGACCAGCAGGTCGCAGTCGGGATTGTTCTCCGGTTCGCCGGCGACGACGTGGAGTGGGATGACGCCTGTCCAGTACGGCAGGTCGAGGTCCTCCTCGTCGTCGTTGGCGGCGCCGGACCGGGTCTTCACCGAGGCCTCGGTCAGCGAGAGCGCGAGGACGGACGTCTTCGCCAACTCCTTCCGGTTCGGCGGCCGGACGGCGAGCGAGCGGCCCGGGACCAGGTGGTCGACGATCCGGTTCAGCCCGTGCAGCTTCTCGTCCGGGTCGGTGACCAGCCGCGGTACGCCGAAGATCACCGCGGACCGGTAGTTCACCGAGTGGTGGAACGCCGACCGCGCCAGCACCAGCCCGTCGGCGTGCGTGACCGTGGCGCACACGGTCTGCTCCGGCGCGGCGACCATGCTCCGGGCGGCGACCGAGCCGTGCAGGTACAGCGTCCCGTCCGCCCCGCGCTCCAGGTCCACGCCGTACGCCGTCGGCAGGACGACCGGATCGCCGTCGACCACGACGCCCAGATGGCAGAACATGCCGTCGAGCAACACGTCGTACAGCGCCTGGCGATCCGTGGCGGCGCGTTCCTTGGAGCGGCGGAGGGACGTCCGGGCAGTCGGCTGCAATGTGGTCATGCCTCCAGGGTCGATCCGCAGTGGCCTGGCGACACGGGCCATTCCGCGACGAATCAGCTAGTCCATTCGCGCAACGGGACCGCCGGTCGGACGACGTGCCGGCGCCGGACCGGCAGGCCGAGGGTCGGCTTCACGACGCCCCAGGCGGCACCCTTGCAGATCGACTCCTTGTAAACCGCGGCCACGCGACCGGTCAGCGCGGCGTTGACCGCCCGGTCGTCGGTGGTCACGTACTGGATCAGCCCGTCCTTGCGACCCAGCGAGATGCACTGGTTGAAGTACGCCAGCGGTGCGTGCGGCAATCGGCCGCCGGTCAGCCGGGCCGCGATCGAGTCGGCGGCCTGCCACGCCATCGGCTGACCCGACGCGCAGGACATCCGCAACGGCTTGTTCTTCGAGCCCATCGCGTACGCCGCGTCGCCGATCGCGTAGACGTCCGGGTGCGAGACGGACCGCATCGTGTGGTCGACCACGATCCGCCCCGTGTCCGAGACCTCCAACGCGGTCGCCTGCACGATCGGATGGACGGCGAACCCGGCCGTCCACACCGTGACCGCGCTCGGGATCAGCGAACTGCCGACCGCCACATGATCGGCAGCGACCTCGGTCACCCGGGCGTTCTCGTGCACGGTGATGCCGAGCCGGTCGACGACCTTCCGGAGATGCCGGCGGCCCTTCGGCGACAGCCAGTCCCCGAGCCCGCCGCGGACGACCAGCGCGACGTCGAGATCCGGCCGCGACTCGGCGAGCTCGGTCACGAACTCGACCCCGGTCAGCCCGCCACCGACGACGGTCACCTGCTGGTCGGCCGACAGCGAGGCCAGGCGCTCGCGCAGCCGGAGCGCACCGGGGCGGCCGGCGATCTGGTACGCGTGTTCGGCCGCACCGGGCACGCCCTGCGAGTTCCACCCGCTGCCGAGCGCGTACACGAGCGTGTCGTACTCCAGGTCCTCCGACTCCAGTGCGACCGTCTTGCGTTCGACGTCGACCGCGGTGACCTTCGCGAGCTTCAGCTCCACGCCGGTGCCGGCGAACAGTTCGGCGTACGGCCGGTGTTTCAGGTCGCGGCCGGTGGCGACCTCGTGCATCCGGACCCGCTCGACGAAGTCGGGTTCGGCGTTGACCAGCGTGATGCTGACCTCGTCGCGGTACAACCGGGCGGCGAGGCGGCCGGCGGCGACGGCTCCGGAGTACCCGGCGCCGAGGACGACGATGCGGTGCTTCATATCCGTGCTCCTGTCTGCTGCGGTGTCGACCCTTGAACCGGGCAGCCCGCCGATTCATGACAGGAACGTGCTGTGAAGCAGCTCACAGGATGGTCAGCAGCGGCTCTCCGTGCTCGGCGGCCGCGAACAACTCGGTCGCGCGGGCCAGCTTGTCCGGGTTCGCCTGCGTGCGGACCGAGGTGATGCCGTCGCCGGTCACCTGGACGCAGATCACGCCGATGACCTCGCCGTTGACGAGCACCACCAGCGCGGGCTCGCCGTTGGCGGGCCAGGCGTAGACCTCCGCCGCGCCGCCGACGTACAGCCGCTTCGCATCGGTCGGCCTGAAGATGCCGCGCAGGTAGCGGGCCACCGCGAGCGCGCCCTCGACCGCGGTCGTCCGGGCCGGGACCTTCCCGCCACCGTCGCCGACCGAGATCGCGTCGGCGGTGAGCAGCCGGACGATCGACTCGGTCTGCCCGCTGGTCGCGGCCAGGATGAACTCGTCGACGATCCGCCGCGCCGCCGCCTCGTCGACCTCGGCCCGGGCGCGACCGTCCGCGAGATGCTGCCGCGCGCGGCGGAACAACTGCTGGCTCGCCGACTCGGTCAGTTCGAGGATCTCCGCGATCTCGCGGTGCGGGTAGTCGAAGGCCTCCCGCAGTACGTAGACCGCGCGCTCGTTCGGCGACAGCCGCTCCATCAGCGTGAGGACGGCGTACGAGACCGACTCGCGCTGCTCGGCCGTGTCCGCCGGACCGAGCATCGGGTCGCCGTCGAGCAGCGGCTCCGGCAGCCACTGGCCGACGTATGTCTCCCGCCGCGCGCGGGCCGAGGTCAGCTGGTTCAGGCAGAGGTTGGTCAGCACCTTCGTCAACCAGGCCTCGGGTACGTCGATCCGCCCGAGGTCCGCGGCCTGCCAGCGCAGGAACGTCTCCTGTACGGCGTCCTCTGCCTCGGCCGCCGACCCGAGCAGCCGGTACGCGATGGCCTCGAGCCGGCGCCGGGACCGCTCGAACCGGGACACGTCCTCCGCGGTCATGGCCATGCTGGAATCCTAGACGCGTGCAGAGTTCGCTGCCGCTGACGATCGACCGAGCTTCCGGGGTGCCGTTGCACCTGCAGGTGGCCGAGCAGTTCCGCGCGGCCGTGATGGACGGCAGGCTGCAGGCGGGGCACCGGCTGCCGTCGACGCGGGACCTCGCGCGGGAGCTGTCCGTGTCGCGATCCGTGACACAGGCGGCGTACGACCAGTTGCACGCGGAGGGCTGGATCGAGGGCCGTACGGGCGCGGGCACCTTCGTCACGGACGTCGCGCCGTTGCAGCCCGCCGTACGACGTTCCAAAACACCTCAGCCCGACGCCGACCCGAAGCTCCTCACCCTGCGCCCGGGCATCCCGTACATCGCGCCGAC
The DNA here is from genome assembly GCF_042730855.1 of Kribbella sp. NPDC059898. Lineage (NCBI taxonomy): Bacteria > Bacillati > Actinomycetota > Actinomycetes > Propionibacteriales > Kribbellaceae > Kribbella > Kribbella sp. NPDC059898. The sequence goes on along the minus strand of NZ_JBHWKR010000001.1, from coordinate 405,128 downwards.
GCCCGACCCCGGCTGGCGGCGCGCCTGGCGGGAGGTTTCCACGCAGTCCCCACCCCGCGGGTACGACGACGCGCCCGGCCTGCCCGCGCTCCGGGCCGCGCTCGCGGACCACGTCGCGCGGGTCCGTGGTATCGCCTGCGGCCCGGAGAACGTGCTGGTCACGAACGGGACCGTGCACGGGCTGCGGCTGCTGCTGACGGTGACGCGGCACCCGGGCGACCGGATCGCGATCGAGGACCCCGGGTACCTGAACGCGGTCGCCGCCGCGCGCGACCACCGGCTCGAGATCGTCGACGTACCGGTCGACGAGGACGGCCTGCAGGTCGCGGCGCTGACCGGCGAGGCGCAGGCCGTGTACGTGACGCCGTCCCACCAGTACCCGCTCGGCGGCCGGCTACCCGTTGCCCGGCGCAACGAACTGGTGCGCTGGGCACGCCGTACCGGCAGTCTGCTGATCGAGGACGACTACGACAGCGAGTTCCGGTACGACGTCGCGCCGCTGCCCGCGCTGGCCCAGCTCGACCTGGAACGGGTCGTCCATCTCGGCACGCTGTCGAAGACGCTCAGCCCAGCGCTCCGGCTCGGCTGGCTGGTCGCGTCCGAGGCGATGGTCGACCGGCTCGCCGCGCACCGCAAGAGCACCGGCGATTGGCCCGCCTGGCCGATGCAGGCCGCATTGCTCGCGATGCTCCGCGACGGCTATCTGGACCGCGCCGTCCGGCGCAGCCGCCGGTTGTACGCGGAACGCCGTACCCTCACCTGCGAGGTGCTGGCGCCGTACGGCCAGGTGATCGGCCAGGACGCCGGCCTGCACATCACGCTCCTGCTCTCCGGCAACACCGACGACCGCCACATCGCGGCCGCGGCACGACAGGCCGGCGTCGTGGTAGCACCCCTCTCCGAGTACCGCCGCACCATCCCCGGACCACCAGGCCTGGTGATCGGCTACGCGACCCCATCAGCCCCCGACCTCCACCGCGCCCTGACCGTCCTCACCACGGTCCTCGCGCACCGGTGAGCGACTCGTCCGGCTACGCCGACCGCGGTGCGCGGAACTCGTCGAGGTCCAACTCGACCTCGACTCCGTTGAGAACTGCGACGATGCGCGGATGCTCCGCCCCGGTCGCGTGGAGGTAATCCGCCAGGGTCGACAGCAGCATGTCGTTCCTCCGCTCGAGCCGCGAGACCACCGCTTGCCCGACCCCGAGCTTCGCTGCCACCTCGACCTGGGTGAGGTCACCGGCTCGGCGAATCATCGCGAGGCTCTCGGCGTACACCCGATCCTGCTCACGAGCCTCGGCCTCGACTTCGGCAACGCCGGACGCAATGTCCGGACGAGCAAGCAATTCGTCGAGCCGCTTGTTCCCTCGCACGAAAGTCTTCCGGCCAGGCTCGATACCGCTCATGAGTCTCCCCTCATCGCTTCTCGTTTCCACTGGTCGATGAGCCCGTCGGCACGAACGCCGACGGAGTTGTAGAACGGATGAGCCGAACTGCGATACCGGGCCGATACGGGTGCGAAACCCGCCAGAGCAGGTGCCGCCTGGACTGCCGCACCCAGCGAAGCGTTGCGGTTTCTGCCTCGCGGGTCGGCGGTACCTTGAGTTCCTGGAGGTGTTTGAGTGCAGCGCAGTCGATCTGCACCGCGCAACTATGACATCAGATTAATATGACCTCAAAATCATATCGACGCGTTGAGTAACTCACAATCGCCGATCCAGAACCGTTATCTTCAGCGGCGGTCGCCGCCCTACGGCTGCAAGGGATTCCGTGCGAGCGGCGGCTGTACCACCGGGGTGTCGCCGTCCCACGTCAAGCGCGACAGCCACATTGTGCGGCCCTTTGGATCGGTGCCGGGCTGCTCTGGATCCCAGGCGTGGTAGACGAACCAGTCGCCGAGGACCATGTTGTGGCCCGGGCCTGCGGCGTCGGGAGAGCTGGACAGGATCGGGTCGCCGGACTTCACGCACGGCCCGATCGGCGACTCGCACAGTGCGTGACCGACGGCGTACGCCGCCTTGTCGTAGGCGTTGCCGGAGTAGAACAGGTGGAACTTCCCGTCCCGCTCGACCATGTACGGCGCCTCGACCAGCGTGCCCTCCCACGGCAGGTCCTGCTTGATCATCCGGTGCACCGGACCGACCAGCGTGAGACCGTCGTCGGACAGCTCGGACACGTAGATCCAGGTGTCGACGCCGATCGCGTTGCCGTCGTTCTTCCAGTACAGCCAGCGCTTGCCGGTCGAGTCCTGGAACGGCGACGCGTCGATCGATCCGCCCTCGTCGGCCTGACTGATGAGCGGACTAGTCGATTTGTCGATATATGGACCTTCGGGCGAGGCCGCCACCGCGACGCCGACCGCCTGCCGATCGGCGGCGGCGTCGCGGGACGTGTAGTACATGACGTACCGGTCCGGGGCGTGCACCGCGACCTCGGGTGCCCACACCCAGCCGGGGATCGTCCAACCCGGCACCGCCGGCAGCGCGTCACCCACCGGCTGCCACGACACCAGGTCGCGGGAGGTCAGCGTCTGCACGTTGCCGAGCGGTCCGTTGGTCGCGAACGCGTAGTACTCGTTGCCCACCGCAATGATCTGCGGATCGGCGAACCCACCGACGTACACCGGGTTGGAGAACATTCACTTGCTTTCGTAGAAGTTGAGGTAGTCGAAGGTCGCCACCGGCGGCGGGTTCGCGCCGGTGAACTCGCCGTGCGCGTAGATGCCGATCTTGGCCGCGGACGGCAGCACCCAGGACGCGCCCCAGGTCCAGTTCTTCCCGTCCACCGACGTACCCGCGCGGTACACGTGCTCACCGGCGGCGTTCTTGTGGTACGCGAGCCGCATCCACAGCGTCGGCGCCGATCGGCCGATCGCGGCCGCGCCGTACGACGTCGCGCCGTCGGACGGGCGCGCGACGAGCTCCCGGCCGTACTCCGTCTGGCGGGTCTTCCAGATCGCCACGTTGCCGAGCCGGGCGAAGTCGTTGTCGTTGAGGTACGCGATCATCCCGGCCTGCTGGTAGTTGCGGACATCCCCCTGCCCGGTGTCGAGGTGCAGCTTGGTCTCGGCGATCCAGCTGTCCCCGGCCGGCGTGGTGTGGAACAGCAGCCCGGCGTTGTTCGACGAGCCGGTCATGTCGGCGTTCTCCAACGGCCACGACAACTTGCCGTCGGCAACGGTCGCCTTGTCGTCCTTGCGTACCCAGGACCAGTCGGACCCGAGCGCCCCGTCGAAGCTGTCACCGGTCAGCAACTTCCCGGCCCGCGGCACCGCAACCATCTTCTTGACCGGCTTGGCAACGGATCGAACGGTCAGGTTGTCCACCTCAGCCGACCCAACCCACCGCACAGGCGCGGACTTGAGCTCCAACCCCGGTACTGCGAGCTGCACCTCCCCGTAAACATCTCCTAGGCCGGCGTCATTCAGTCGTGCTGTCACGGTGGATTCGGAGACTTGTACCGACAGCTTGTTCCACTGGGTGCGGTCGAAGTCCGCCGGGAGAGTCACGGACGACGTACGCCGACCGACCGTCACCGTCAGACGATTGTTCGCGACAGTCGTCACCACCTGATTACCCAGAACCGTTGTGAAGGAGGTGCCTAGTTTGGCGTCTGCTTCCACCCGGAGGGCGCCGGCTGGGGCGGGCTGGCGGGTTTGGGCGGCGCCGTTGATGGTGGCGGTTGGGCCGCCGAGGGCGTCGCCTGGCTGGCGGGTTGCGCCCAGCAGGCCGGCGGCCGGGTCGGTGGAGTCGATGCCGAGGGCGGAGCCGGTCGTCGGTGCGGCGACCGGGTTCTCCGACGGGCCGGCGCCGGCGTTGGTGCGCGGCCAGCCGTCGATCCAGTCGATGTTGTCGATCAGCATCGGCCGCCGGTTGATCCCGAACGGCGTGGTCAGCCACGACTGGTTCCGGTCGATCGCGTGGTAGACGATGTGGTCCTGCCCGGCCGCGTCGGTGATGAACGCGTGGTGCCCGGGGCCGATCCAGCGGTTGCCGTTCTGGGTGATGACCGTCGTACCGCCGACCCGCGAGTCGGTGAGGGCCGCGCCGTCGGCGTCGAGGAACGGGCCCTTCGGCGAGCGGGACCGGCCGGCGAACACGGAGTACCCGGTGGTGGGGCCGGCGCAGCAGTTCATCGACGAGCCCATGAAGTAGTACCAGCCGTCGCGGTAGACGACGTACGAGCCCTCGTAGCGGTCGCCGATCGTGACCTGCGTCGGCGTACCGACCGCGTGCATGCCGTCGGGGCTCAGCTCGGTGACGGAGATGCCGCCGTAGAAGCCGCCGTAGTACAGGTAGCGCTTGCCGTCGGCGGCGGTCAGCATCGCCGGGTCGATGGTGCCGAGGTAGCCGCCGTTGCCGTCCGGGCGCGGCGCGACGACCGGGCCGCCGGTCGCGGTCCACGGACCCGCGGGGGTCGGGGCGGTCGCGACACCGATCGCCGGGTCGCCGCCGGGGTTGGCGAGCGTGTCGGTGACGGTGAAGTACATGACGTAGTGACCGTCGAAGTACCGGATGTCGGGTGCCCAGAAGAACGAGCCGGGCGCGGCCCAGGACGGTTTCGTCTGGTCGTTGAAGACCGTGCCGAGGTACTCCCAGGAGCTGAAGTCCTTGGTCCGGGCCATGTGCATCAGGCCGAACGGGCCGTTCGCCACCAACGGGTCGGAGGTGGCGTACGCGTACCAGTAGCCGTCCCGGCCCTGGATGATCGACGGGTCGGCGAACGTGTCGGCGAAGCTGGAGGTGATCGGGTTCGTCGTGGTCACCACCGGGGCGGCGGTCGCGGCCGTCGTACCGGCGGCGATCGCGGCCACAGTCATGACTGCGGCGAGTAGTCGTTTCGGAGGCACGGGCGGGTCCTCTCTCGAATCAACTGCTGAGTTGGATCACGTGCCACGATGCGGGCGGCAGCGTGGCACGGCAGACACCGTCGACAACGGCAGTGGTGTCGACGGCCCGGGGCTGGACCCGGTCCGGATCGTCCGCCGTGTTCACGGCGGTGCGGTCCTCGTCGTAGAGGGCGAGGTGCCGGACAACCCGTCCGGTCACCGGGACTTCCAGGTCGATCTTGTCGGTCTCGCTCCGGTTCACCACGAAGATCGCGGTCTCCCCGGTGGTCTCGTCGTACGTCGCGGTGCTCCAGAGCGCCGGGATCCGCCCGAACGCGGCGGTCTCGATGTCGGGTCCACCGGCGATCGCGGTCCGCAGCACGGTCGGGCCGGCGTACCGCGCGGTGAGTGCGAACGGGTAGAAGATCGTCTGCCGCCAGGCGCGGCCGCCGGGCTCGGTGCGGATCGGGCCGATCACGTTGACCAGTTGCGCGAGGCAAGCAATCTTGACCCGGTCGGCGTGCCGGAGCAGCGTGATCAGCAGGCTGCCGACCACCACCGCGTCGTCGACCGTGTAGGTGTCCTCGATCAGCGGACCGGCCTCGCGGATGTCCAGGCCGAGCTCGCCGGGGAACTCCTGCTGGCGCCAGACGTTCCACTCGTCGAACGACAGCGTCAGTTCCTTGTCGCTGCGCTTCAGCGCCTTCACGTGGTCGGCGGTCGCGACCACCGCGGAGATCATCCGGTCCATCTCTTCGGCGCACCCGAGGAAGCTGGTCTGGTCGCGGTCCTTCGGTTCGTAGTACGCGTGCAGACTGATGTGGTCGACCAGGTCGTAGCCCCGCTCCAGGACGACCCGCTCCCACTCGCCGAACGTCGGCATCCCGGCGTTGCTCGATCCGCAGGCGACCAGCTCGAGGCCGGGGTCCACCCGGCGCATCGCGTTCGCGGTCTCCTCGGCGATCCGCGCGTACTCCTCGGCGGTCTTGTGGCCGATCTGCCAGGGGCCGTCCATCTCGTTGCCCAGGCACCAGATCCGGATGTCGTGCGGCTCCGGGCTGCCGTTCGCGATCCGCCGGTCGGACAGGGCGGTGCCGGCCGGGAGGTTGCAGTACTCGAGCAGATTCACGGCGTCCCGGATGCCGCGGGTGCCGAGGTTCACGGCCCAGATCGGCTGTACGGCGGCCTTCCGCGCCCAGGCGACGAACTCGTCGGTGCCGAACTGGTTCGGCTCGATCGCCCGCCAGGCCAGGTCCAGCCGCCGCGGCCGGTGCTCCTTCGGGCCGACGCCGTCCTCCCAGCGGTAGTTCGAGACGAAGTTGCCGCCCGGGTACCGCACCGCGGTGACGCCGAGCTCGCGGACCAGCTCGAGCACGTCCTGCCGGAACCCGTCCGGGTCGGCGCTCGGATGCCCGGGCTCGTAGATGCCGGTGTAGACGCAACGGCCCATGTGCTCGACGAACGAGCCGAACAACCGCCGGTCCAACGCACCGACCACGAACGCCGGGTCCACCACGAGCCGAGCCACAGGGCCTCCCCATCGACGTTTACAACGTTTACCGTGGATGTCTACAACGATTGACAATCGGTGTAAAGGGTTCGGCGGTGGGACACTCGGGCGACAGCTGCACGACAGGAGGTTCGGATGGCGACCAGGCTGAGTGACGTGGCCGCGCGGGCCGGGGTCTCGGTGAAGACCGTCTCGAACGTGATCAACGACTATCCGCACATCACCGCGCAGACCCGGGCCAAGGTCGAGGCCGCGATCGCCGCGCTCGACTACACGCCGAACGTCAGCGCCCGCTCACTGCGCAAGGGCCGCTCGGACTTCATCGCGCTGGCGATCCCGGAGATGGGCTCGCCGTACTTCGCCGAGCTCGGCGCCGAGATCTCCCGGGCCGCGAAGCGCCGCGGGATCACCGTCCTGATCGACCAGACCGAGGGCGAGGCCGCCGCCGAGCGGTTCGTCCTGGACGGGATGCGCGGGCAGCTGATCGACGGCATCATCTTCTCCCCGCTCGCCACCGCGCCGGCGAAGCTCACTTCGGTCGCGATCGGGAAGCCGCTGGTGCTGCTCGGCGAGCGCCCGGCCGGCGGCCAGTTCGACCGCGTCGCCGTCGACTCGGTGCAGGCGTCGTACGACGCGACCACGCACCTGATCTCGCTCGGCCGGACCCGGATCGCGGCCATCGGCGTCGGCGGGACGAGTACGGGCGCCGTACGGCGGAAGGGTTATCGGAAGGCGCTCAAGGAAGCCGGGCTGCCGCACGATCCGGCGCTCGAGCTGGCCGGATCCGGGTACCACCGGGCTGACGGCGCGGCGGCGATGCGCGAACTGCTGGCGCTGCCGAAGCCGCCGGACGCGGTGTTCTGCTTCAACGACCTGATGGCGCTCGGCGCGCTGCGAACGCTGGCCGACGCCGGGCTGAGCGTGCCCGAGGACGTCGCCGTTGCCGGTTTCGACGACATCGAGGACGGCCGGTTCCACTCGCCGTCGCTGACCACGATCTCGCCGGACAAAGAGTGGCTGGCCGACAACGCGGTCGCGCTGCTGCTCGACCGGATCACCGGCGACGACAACTCCGCCCACCGCGACCTGACCGTCCCGTACACCCTGGAGATCCGCGAGTCGACCGCCGGTTAACCTCGCGGATTGCCCCTTCACCTTCAGCATGCCGCGCGGGAAGGGACCATTTCGGTGGTTAACGTTCCGGGAAGCCGGCGAGTTGCTTGGCCAGGGCGTTCTGGGAGTTCGGCAGGCGGCCGGCCAGCTGGAGTACGGCGTTGCGCACCGGGCGGATCGGGCGGGGGACGTTGGCGAGCCGGGTCAGCCGGTGTACCAGGCCGATCACGCGGACGGCCTCCGTGCGGCTGTTCGTGGCGTAGGTGTCGAGGCCTGACTCGTCGCCGGCCAACGCCTGCGAGAGGGCGTCGGCGAGCGCGACGGCGTCCCGCAGTCCGAGGTTCATGCCCTGACCGCCGGCCGGGCTGTGCGTGTGGGCGGCGTCGCCGGCCAGCAGCACGCGACCGGCGCGGTACTTGTCCGCCACCCGCTCGTGGATCCGGAAGCGCGAGCCCCAGACCACCTCGGTGACCTGTGGATGCGCCTTGCGCGGGCCGCGGTCGGCCAGCAGGTGCTGCGCGAACGCGATGTCGGGGTGCTCCGGCGCGTCGTGCACCTCGGCCACCAGGCGGAAGCTCCCGTCCGGCAGCGGCGCCACCACGAGCATCCCGGCAGCCGCGAAGTACAGCCCGACCTCGTCGGTCGGCAGGCCGCCCGCGACGCGGACGTCGACCAGGCTCAGCGACAACTCCAGCGTGTTGCCGGGCATCCGCAGGCCAGCCAGCTCCCGGACCGTGCTGTGCATGCCGTCGGCGGCCACGACGTACTGCGCGTGGATCACGTCGCCGTTGTCCAGCGTCACGTCGACGCCGTCGGCGGTCTGGCTCACGCCGGTCGCGGCGTACGGACGGAGGACCGAACCGCCCAGTTCCTGCAGGCGCTCGAGCAGGACCTGCTCGGTGACCGGCTGCGGGATCATCGTGACGAACGGGTACGCCGTCGGCAGGTCCGCGAAGCCGACCGGGATCAGCTGCCGGTCGCCGGACCGGACCGCGAAGTCCTGCAGCTCCAGGCCGAGGTCGACGAGCCGCTTCGTGACGCCCAACTGCTCCAGAACCTCCAGCGTCCGCGGGTGGATGACGCAGGCCCGGGAGGTGTTCGCGCCTTCGGCCAGCTTGTCGACCACCACCACGTCGTGTCCGTGCAGCCGCAGCCCGACTCCCACCGCGAGTCCCACCGGCCCGGCGCCTACCACCACAACCTCGGCGTTCATGATCCGCTCCTTTGCCAACGCTTGTTGACTTTTAAGCTAGGACCGAGGCTGGCAAAAGTCAACAAGTGTTGGCATATGCTGGGGACATGGCGGAGAAGAAGTCCGATCGGACCCGGGCGGCGATCCTGGCGGCGGCCCGCGAGCGGTTCGGCGCGGACGGGTACGAGCGCGCGACGATCCGGGCGATCGCGGCCGACGCGGCGATCGACCCGGCGATGGTGATGCGGTACTACGGCAGCAAGGAGAAGCTGTTCGCGGCAGCGGCCGAGTTCGACGTACGGATGCCGGAGCTGCACGACGTACCGAAGGAGCGGCTCGGGGAGGTGCTCGTCCGGCACCTCGTCGAGCGGTGGGAGGAGGACGACACGCTGCGGGTGCTCCTGCGGACGGCGGTGACCAACGAGTCGGCGGCCGAGCGGATGCGGCAGGTGTTCATCGGGCAGCTGATGCCGACGTTCCAGCGCGCCTCGATCGACCGGCCCGCCGTACGGGCCGGGCTGATCGCGACCCAGGCACTCGGCTTCGCGCTCTGCCGCTACATCCTCGAGCTCCGGCCGGTTGTCGAGCTGACGACCGACGAGGCGGTCGCCTGGCTCGGACCGACCGTGACGCGCTACTTGACCGAGCCCGCGCCCAGCCAGGCGTGAACGGCGGGCAGCGTTTCCGCGAGGGACGGTAGCTGCGGGTGCCACTTCAGCTCCCACTCCAGTGAGAGCGGGTAGTCCGTGCCGTCGAGAGCGGCGAGCAGGTCGTGGATCGGGAAGTCGCCCTCGTCGATCGCGACCGGGCGGTAGTCCTGCCGCGAGTCGGCCTGCTTGAACTGGACGAGTTCCAGCCACGGCCGCAGCAGCGCGTACGACTCGGCCGCCGTCTCGCCGTGCGACCAGGTGTGCGAGCTGTCCCAGAGCGCCCGCACGTTGTGGCCCGGCGCGTCGGTGTCGAGCAGCGCGAGGAACGCGGTGACCTGGCGGCCGGTCGAGTGCGAGTCGTGGGTCTCGAGCAGGATCGGCACCTCGCGCGGCGCGGAGGTCACCCGGTCCAGCGCGCGGATCTCGCCGGCGCTCGGGCCGTCCGGCGTACCGGCGTCGCTGTCCGTGTCGTCACCCGGGAAGACGCGGACACCTAGCGCACCGAGATCGGCCGCAAGCTCCAGGTGCGCCTCCAGCGGCTGCTCCTCGACGGCGCAGAGCCGCACGTAGCTGCTGATCGCGAAGATCTCCAGGCCGGCGTCCTCGATCCGGCCGCGCAGCTCCCGCCGCTGGGCCGGCGTCAGGCCGGTGCTGGTGAACTCTTCCGGCGCGGCGCGCAGCTCCAGACCGGTGAAGTTGTTGCCCTGGGCAAGTGCCAGGACGTCGTCGAGTGAAGCTCCGGGACAACCGAGGGTGGCGAAACCTAAACGCATACGCTCTATCTGATCAGACCCAGCGGCCACGGCGCGGTTGGGTCCGCGGGCCGTTCGGCTGCTCGGGTTCGGTCGGCTGCTGCTCCTGCGAGTACTGGTACTCGGTCTGCTCCGGGTACTGCGACTCGTAGGACCCGTACGACTGGTTGCTACCGCCCTCGTACGAGTAGCCGCTGTAGTCCGAGTTGTACGACGACGAGCCGTAGTCCGTGTAGTCGTTGCTCGGCGTGTACGTCGGCTCCGGCCCGTACGACGGCACCGGCGGCAGCGGCTTCGACGGGGTCAGGAAGTCGTCCTGTACGTCGTAGCTCGGCGCTGGCGCGGGCTCGTAGTACCCGGAGGAGGCCGACACGTGCGACGACGGCTGCGAGTGCTCGGACTGCCCGTAGACGGTGTGGTCCTGGTACGCCGACTGCGTGGTGTGCCCGGAGTGCGACGGCTGCGTGAGGTGGTCCCCGACGGCCGGCTGGATCGCCGACGGGCTGTCGACCGCGACCCGAGCGGCCCGGCGACCAGCGCGCGCAACGGGTGCGGGCTCGGGCTCGGGTGCGGTCTGCGCCTCCGCGGGGGAGGACGTCGAGGTGTAGTCCGGCTCGTACGAGTACGGCTCGGAGTAGCGGGCCGCCCAGTGCTCTTCCTGCGCGGGCTGCTGCGGCTGGTACGAGTACGGGTCCGGCTGGACGGCGGTCATCGGAGCCGCCTCGTCCCGCCAGCTGCTCGCGGAACCGAGCGTGTCCTGGGTGATGGTGCTGCGGTACTCCTCCCAGGTCGGCTCGGCGGCCGGGGCGTACGTCGTCTCCGCGGCCGGCTGCTCGTCCTGCCAGTCGCGGATCGGGCTGAACTGCTCGGTCGCCGGCCCGCCGTCGTTGTCCTGCCAGTTCTGCGCGGCCGGGGCGAACGGGCTCCACTTCGGGGCGTCCTCCGGCTGCTGCGGCTGGTGCTGCTGGGGAGCACCGCCGTACGCGGCGGCGCCGTCACCCGGGAAGCCCTGCGGCTGCTGCGGCGCGAACGGGCTCCCGACCGGCGCCGCCGGAGCGGGCGCCTGCGGAGCGAACGGGTTGTTCGGCTGCAGCGGCTGCTGGGGTGCGCCGGCCATCTGCAGCTGCGGCTCGCGGACCAGGCCCAGCGACGGCGCGATCGGCTCCGAGATCACCGGCTGCTCGTCGGTGTCGTCGTTCGCGTACGACGGGACCTGGGTCACCTCGTACGTCGGGACGGCGCTCAGCTTCGGGCCCTGGTCCCACCACGGCACCCACTTGCGGGTGGTCTGCATGTGGTTGATCTTGCGGATGATCATCGTCGCGGCGACCGCGGAGATCGCGGTCAGCACCAGCGACGCCGTACCCGCCATCGCGATCCCGCGCAGCGAGCCGACCGTCGCCTCCATCCACATCAGGAACCGGCGGACCACCACGTCGAACGCAAGCGCGCCGATCCAGGCCACCCACCAGACCGAGGTCAGCGGGGGAGTCCTGAACCGGCGCAGGTCGTCGGCGTAGACCGGGGTCTTCGGATCGCTGGCGATCCAGACGTCGTCGACGATCTGTTTCGGGTACCAGAGGTTCGGTCCGGGGACGAACCAGCTGGCCAGCACCCAGCCGTGGCTGCGGCGATGGTCGGCCTGCGAGAAGACCTCGGAGTTGACCCGGACCCGCCACAACCAGATGACGAAGACGACCGCGGCGGCCACCGAGACGATGACGTTCGGTACGGCGGTCACCTTGGCGATCGCGTCCGCGCGGTTCAGGTCCGCGTCGTCGACGTTCGGCATCCCGCCGAGGTAGCGGTGCACCACCGAGTACGTGTTCCAGTCGGACCAGGTGGACAGCAGATGCGTCACGGTGGACGCGCCCAGCAGGGCGACGGCGAGCTTGCCGACCGTCCCGATCTGCTGGAACTCCTCAGCCGCGTGCGGCTGCCACTCTTCCTCGTCCTCGACAGGGGTCATCAATGCCTGCGGGTGGCTCACGTCTCGCGTCCCTCGCGTTGCTGGAACTCCGTCGTCTGTCCGGCGCTTCGGCCCGGCCCTGCCCCCGCGTGACCGAGCCACATTGATACCACGAAGTAGGTAGGCCAGGGCAGTCGGCCCCAGCACAGAGGGTGTCGACTTAACGTGTTCTTTTCGTACGCCCATCACCATTGGTAACGAGGCATTCGGCAGGGCGTGACGGTTTGGTTTACCGCGCAGGTGGATGAAAGCCGTTCTGGGGTGTCCCGAGCGCCCACCAAGGCACCCATGGGCGCATGCTCTGCAGCTCGTCGATCCGCTGGATCAGGATCACCGCGAACACCGCCGCGCCGGTCGTGAACAGCGCGGAGACGGAGGACAGTATGACGTTCGTCCGCAGGTCTCCCAGCTGCGACGCGCCGGAAAGAACGCCCCTTTGCACGATGTTTCCGGTCACCAGTCCGGTCACCCAGGTCAGCCACCAGGCCCACACCAGCCGGGTGCCCGGAATGTCCTTGAGCTCCGGGGTCAGCGGATCGGTCCGCGGGTCGCTGGCCGCGACGACGTCGTCGACGACCTGCTTCGGGTACCAGAGGTTCACCACCGGGACGAGCCAGCAACCGAGCACCCAGCCGCGGGTGTACCGGTGCTCGCCGCGGCAGAACATCTCCGCGTTCCACCGGACCCGCCACAGCCAGACGATGAACACCGCCGCGGCCGCGAACAGCGCGAGCGCCGCGACGATCCCGAGCGAGCCGGAGATCAGGTTCGCCTCGGACCAGCGGTCGGCGTTGTCGCCGTACGTCCGCCGGGTCCGGTACAAGTTGAAGTCGGACCACGCGGTCGACCAACTGGTCACGGTGACCAGGCCGATCAGGACGGACGCGCCGATACCCATCGCCCGCTCGGAACTGAACCAGCGGTCCAAGGGCGGTACCTGTGCGGGCCGGCTCGGCATGGATCAGGCATAGCACAACACGGCGTGACCGGGCGAGAACATCAGGTTGCGGTCACTCCGTGGCGCTTTTCTGCCAGAAAGTGTCGGCGGGGACGGGGAGGATAGGTGCATGCACTGGTCCGTGGTCGACTCACCGATCGGCGACCTCACGCTCGCGGTCGACGAGACCGGGCTCTGCCGGCTGCACTTCGGCGGCACCGACCGGCCGCGGTCCGACGACCCGTTGCTGACCGAGGCCGCCGAGCAACTGAAGGCGTACTTCGCCGGCGAGCTCCAGGAGTTCACGCTGCCGCTGTCGGTCCGCGGCGGCTCCGACTTCGAGCGCGCGGTCTGGAAACAACTGACCCGGATCCCGTACGGCGAGATGCAGACGTACGGCGACGTCGCGAAGATCGTCGGCGACCTCGGCGCCGCCCGCGCCGTCGGGACCGCCTGCAACCGGAACCCGATCGCGATCGTCGTGCCCTGCCACCGGGTGGTCGGTGCCGGCGGCAAGATGGTCGGCTTCGGCGGCGGCATCCCGACCAAGCGGCACCTGCTCGAGCTCGAGGCCAGGGTCAGCCTCGAGACGATGTGGAACTAACGAAGATCTGACACCCGGGTGCGCCTTCTCGAGGCGCGGTCGGCATGCCGGGGCACTAACGTTTGAAGCGAGCGATTCAGTAGGTCCTCCCAAGCCCTTGGAAGACACATAAATGAACAAAGCCCGCACCAACGACCACCTGCACCCCGATCTCAGCGCCCTGATGGACAAGAGCGCCGAGGAATGGTCGGCCCCGGAGATCCAGGACGCTGCCCGCGCGGCGCTCCAGATGCACGCTCCGGACCGGGAACCGCTGACCTGGACCAAGCGCTTCAAGGTCGTGCCCTGGCTGCACCGCAACGATGCGGTCTGCCTGAGCTGCGGCGGTTCGTACCCGTGCATCACGCACCGGTACGCGACCCAGTTGCTGTCCGCCGGCCGCTACCAGCTGACGAAGGCCGACGATCCGGAGCCGCAGGCCAACTGAACGTCGTACGCGCAAGGCGACGTCCGGACAGACGAAGGTCCCGGACCCCAACCTGGGGTTCGGGACCTTCGCCGTTGCGGTGGTGTCAGGAGTCGCTCGGGCGGCTCTCGCCCGTCGGCTTCCTGGTGGTGGTCTTCTTGGTGGCGCCGTTCGACGCGGCCTTCACCTCGTCCTTCGCCTCCTCCACCTTGGCCTCGGGCTTGGCCTCGGCCTTCGGGGCGTCCGCCGTCGGCTCTTCCGGCTTCGCGTCGGACTTGCCGTTGGCCGACGTCCCGTTGGACGCGGTGGTGTCGGCCGGGCGGGTCGACGTACCGGCCGGGGCGGAGCTGTAGTCGCGGCCGCTGGTCGGGGTGGACTGCCAGGCCGGCTCCGGCGGGGTCAGCAGCTTCTTCACCGCTGCCGCGGCCAGTGCGCCGAGGCCCAGCAACAGCGCCACGTTGCGGAGCTTGTGGCTCTTCTTCGTCGGTACGTCGAGCTCGCCCTTGAGCGCGGCCTTGGTGGCCTTGCCCCGGCGGGTGGTCTCCTCGACGACCGGCTCGGCGGCCGCTGCCAGGGTGGCCAGTGCGGCGGTCACCTTCGGCAGTACGTCGTCGTTCAGCCGCTCGCGGGCCTTCTCGGCCGCGTGCTCGGTGGCCGGACCGACCTTCGCGAGCGCGTCGTCGAGCACCGGACCGGCCTTCTCCACCGCCTGGTGGGCCAGGTGTGCGCCCCGCTCGACAGCCTTCTCGGCGTACGGCGACACCTTCTCCCGTGCGGTGCCAACGGCCGGCCCGAGGTGCTCACGGACCTGGCCGACGGCCGGTCCGAACTTCTCGGTCGCCGACTCGGCGAGCGGCCGGACGCGGTCCTTGGCGGCCTCGACCCGGTCCTTGGACTTCCTCAAACCCACGGTTCCCTCCTCGGTGCCGCCCGCCCCGCGGACAGCTCTCCCGCCCATCGGCGACATGGGCTTCTTTCTGATGACAACTCTGGACAAATCCGGCTGCATCTGCATCGTACGACGTCACAAGCCGATAACCCTGTGCCCCCACCACCCAATCTCCACACGTTTCCCCCCACCCACCCCCGACCCGACCCCCGCCCGACCCCGACCCGCTCGCCCGACCCCAGCCCCAGCCCGCTCGCCCCACCCCAACCACCGACCCGCTCGCCCCACCCAAAACCGGACCCGCTCACCCGACTTCAGCCCCGGCCCGGGTCGCCCCACCCAACGCGGGCCCCGCCTCCGCCCAACCCGGACCGGGCCCGCCTCCAACCCCGCCCCGAGCGGAGCGAGGGGCGGGTGTTCTTCCTCTCCGCCCGTCGATGCGCGGGTTCTTTGAACGGCATGACAGGATCGAGGGCGTAAGCAGTGGTAACCCGACTAGGAGTGACTCCCGTGGCCGAAGAGCTGTACGCAACCCTGCAGACGAACAAGGGCGACGTCGTCATCAGGTTGTTCCCCAACCACGCGCCGAAGACGGTGAGCAACTTCGTCGGTCTCGCCGAGGGCACCAAGGAGTGGACCGACCCGGAGACCGGCCAGCAGGTCACCAAGCCGTTCTACGACGGCCTCGGCTTCCACCGGGTGATCGACGGCTTCATGATCCAGGGCGGCTGCCCGCTCGGCACCGGCACCGGCACGCCGGGGTACCAGTTCGACGACGAGATCCACCCGGAGCTCCAGTTCGACCGTCCGTACCTGCTCGCGATGGCGAACGCCGGCATCCAGTTCGGGCACGGCACCAACGGCTCGCAGTTCTTCGTGACCGTGGTCCCGACCCCGCACCTGAACCGCAAGCACACGATTTTCGGCGAGGTCGCCGACGACGACTCGAAGAAGGTCGTGGACGCGATCGCGACCGCGAAGACCGCGCCGGGCGACCGGCCGATCGACCCGATCGTGATCAACAAGGTCGTCGTCGAGCGTAAGAACGCCTGACACAGCTTCATCGCGGGGCCGGGAACGACTCGGCCCCGCGTTCCCAGAGAGGGACGCACCCGCGTGACCGAGACCGTCTGCTACCGGCACCCGGATCGGCCCGCCGGGGTGCGCTGCCAGCGCTGCGACCGGCCGATCTGCCCGGCGTGCATGAACAGCGCCGCCGTCGGCTTCCAGTGCCCGAGCTGTTTCAACGAGGGCGTCCGCTCGGTGCCCCGCACCCGCACCTCGCTCGGCGGTATCCAGCGCGCCGGCAGCCAGCAGGTCGTCACCTACACGATCCTGGCGCTGAACGTGCTGGTCTTCATCGTCGCCCGGTACGTCAGCCCGCAGGTCCTGAACGATTTCGTGATGGTGCCGGCGCTGGCCGGCAGCGAGCCGTGGCGGCTGCTGACGTCGGCGTTCACGCACGTCCAGCTCTTCCACATCTTCTCGAACCTGTTCATGCTCTGGCAGCTCGGCCCGATGCTCGAAGGCATGCTCGGCCGGCTCCGGTTCACGATCCTGT
This sequence comes from Kribbella sp. NPDC059898, assembly GCF_042730855.1. NCBI lineage: Bacteria > Bacillati > Actinomycetota > Actinomycetes > Propionibacteriales > Kribbellaceae > Kribbella > Kribbella sp. NPDC059898. Next base: position 388,717 of record NZ_JBHWKR010000001.1, on the reverse strand, counting down.
ACCTGCTGTCCGCGCTCGGCGGCAGCGTCGCGGTCTGGCTGCTGTCCGCCCCCGGCGGCGCGACCCTCGGCGCGTCCGGCGCGGTCCTCGGCCTGGTCGGCGCCCTGCTGGTGATCCACCGGGCGCGCGGCTTGGACATCACCTGGATCATCATGTACGTCGCGGTGACGGCGTTCCTGTCCTTCGCCATCCCGAACGTCTCGTGGGAAGGCCACCTCGGCGGCTTCATCGTCGGCGCCGCCACCGCCTGGGTCTTCCTCCAACTCTCGAAGCCGAGGCGCCGCAACAATCAAGCGGCATAGGCCACAACTTCGGCTCAGTTGGATCAAACCAGGTGACAACCTGGTGGAACTGCTCGTCTAATCAGGTGACGTCCCGACGGGGGACCAGCTTGGTAAGGACATCCACATGAGCCCACGCGCAGTGGACAAACGCGCCCGCCCCGGCAACGAACATCAGGTAGCCCGCCCCACAGCACCGGAGACCCCGAGCGCGGTCACCGCGCTCAAGGCCGCCGACCACACCACGAACCGCATCTCGCAGCACAAGCCGCCGACGAAGGCCGCATCCTGACTCAGCGCAGCAGCAGGCAACTGTCGCCGAACTCGTGCCAGAGGTAGTTGTGCTGGATGGCGGCGTCGTACGCGCGCTGGACCTGGTCGCGGCCGGCGACGGATTCGAGCAGTAGCAGGTGGGACGCCTCGGGGGCGTGCCAGCCGGTGATGAGGCCGTCGACGATCTGCGGCTGGTGGTCCGGGCCGAGGACGAGGTCGGTCCAGCCCCTCGACGGCGCGACGGTTCCGCCGGCCGCGGCCGACTCGATCGCGCGGACGGCGGTGGTGCCGACCGCGATCACCCGTCCGCCGTTCGCCTTGACCCAGTTGACGAGGCGGGCCGTGTGCGTCGGCACGTCGTACCGCTCGGACTGGGGTGGTTCGTGGCTCTCCAGTGAAGAGACGCCGCAATGGAGCAGGATCGGCGCGATCAGCACGCCCTGCGAGGCCAGGTGGCTCACCAGTTCGAAGCTGAACGGCCGGGCCGCGCTGGGCATCTCCGCGCTGCCGGGCTCGCGGGCGAAGACGGTCTGGTACGACGCCAGCGGCCAGCGCTTCCCCACGTAGTTGTAGGTGATCGGCCGCCCGTGCCGTCGCAGGTACCCGAGTACGTCGGGAGTCGGCGGCTTCGCGATCCACAGCCTGCCCGGCGAGGCCTGGTACGGCGCCAGCAAGGTCAACGTGCCTTCGGGCAGTTCCACCTGCTGTCCCGGCGTACCGCTGAACATCGGGGCACCCCCGTCGCGCAGCTCGACCACCCAGGTGCCGTCGTCGAGCGGCGTGGAGAAGTGCACGGTGTACGTCGTACCGTCGACGGCTGCCGCCAGCGTGCCGGAGGTGTTCACCAGCAGCAGGTCGCCCGGCCACAGGTGGTCGCCGATCCGGTCGAAGCGCGTGTGCGTGACGGTCGACCCCTCCGCGACCAGCAGCTTCACGTGGTCCCGGGAAAGGCCGCGCGCTTCGGGAGGTTCGCCGGCGTTCAACGCGCCCGGCAACTCGAACCGGGTGTGTGGGTGCACCCTCACGAGGTCACCGCCGGCGCGAACTCGGCCGCTCGGTACCTGCCGCTGGCCGGGCGCTTGTCGAGCAGCTGCAGGAACGACGGTACGACGGTTGCGGGCTCCGGCCGGTCCGAGATGTCCTCGCCGGGGAACGCGGCCTGGTGCATCGCCGTACGCAGATCACCCGGGTCGACGGCGTACACCGCCAGCGCAGGATGCTCTGCGGCCAGGACCTTCGTGGCGTGATCAAGGGCCGCCTTGGCAGAGCCGTAGCCGCCCCAGGTCTCGTACGCCTCCACGGCAGCGTCGGAGCTGATGTTGATCAGCACACCGGACGCGGTGGTGAGTGCCGGGAGCAGGAGCTGGGTGAGTGCGAGCGGCGCGAGTACGTCGACTTCGTACACGCGACGGAGCTCGTCGAGGTCGGCCGCGGCCAGCGGCTGCAGCGGGCTCGGGCCGAGGTAGCTGGCGTTGTTCACGAGCAGGTCGAGCCGGCCGAGCTCGGTCACCGCGTCGAGCAGGTCGGCGCGATGCTCCGGGTCGGCGACGTCACCGGCCAGCGGTACGACGTCGGTTCGGGCGGCGAGCGCGTCGGCCGCGTCTTTCAGCGCTTCCGCACCCCGCGCGTCGATCAGCAACGCCCACCCGCGCTCGGCCAGCCCGTGCGCCAACGCGAGCCCGAGCCCGGCGGAGGCACCGGTGATCAGAGCGACAGGACGTTCGGACGGTTCAGGAGTCATGCGGCAACCGTCGTACCTCAACTAAGCTTGAAGTCAAGCATTGCGCCCGATGACCCCGCGCCGTACCTACGGTGAAAGTCCCTAGGTGAAGGAGGAGCAATGTCTGAGCGGAACGTCCACCAGAGTGGCGAGCAACTCACGGGCGGTGGCGGCTGGAGCGAGCAGGACTCGAAGAACTTCCGCGCCGCGCTCGACCTCGGCTCGGAGGAGCGCGAAGTGCGGGAGGACGCCGGCGAGGCTCCGCGGACCGGGGCGTTCGGCGACATCGGCAAGGCGCTGGGCGGGCCGGAGAAGTAGTCGAGCGGGAGCCGCCACTCCCGTCTCGGATCAGTTCTCCGGGAGCAGGATGCCTGGATTCATGATGTGGTCCGGGTCGAGGGTTTGTTTGACAGCTTGTAAGGCTTCGGTGGCGAGCGGACCGATCTCCGCGACGTAGGCGTCCCGGTGGTCGGTGCCGACCCCGTGGTGGTGGGAGATGGTGCCGCCGGCCGCGGCGATGGCCTGGTTGGCGGTGGACTTGGCGGTGCGCCATTGGGTGATCGGGTCGTCGGTCTGCGCGCAGACGACGGTGAAGTAGAGCGATGCGCCCGTTTCGTAGACGTGTGAGATGTGGCAGAGCACCAGCGGCGGCGTCGTGGGCAGCGCTCCGACCAGCGCCTCGGTGACGGCGGCCTTCAAGGCCGGGATGCGAGACCAGAAGGCCGCGGTCTCGAGGGTCTCCACCAATGCGCCCTCGTCGAGCAACGGATCGCGGAGGTACGGCGCTCGGTACCGGCCGACCCGCCAGGTCTCGCCGGGTCCCTCGCCGAGGTTCGTCCCACCGGCCGCCGCGAGTACGTCGGCGGTGGCCTGGTTGTACGGGCCGTCGAAGCCGATGATCGCGAGTACGCCGCCCGCGCTGCCGCCGAGCACGTCCGGGTCGGCGAGGTTCACCGCGGTCTCGACCTCGTCCGACAACCGCAGCACGGTCGGCAGCGGTCCGTCCTGCGCGAGCCGCCGTACCGCGGTCAGACCGGCGTCGAACGTGTCGAACTTCCAGCCTTCGAAGTGCCGCTCGGTCGGGCGCGGGCGGATCCGGACGACGACCGAGGTGATGACGCCGAACGCGCCTTCGGAGCCGAGGAACAGCTGGCGGAGGTCCGGACCGGCGGCCGACATCGGGGCGCGTCCGAGCTCGATGGTGCCGCGCGGGGTGGCGACCGTGAGACCGACAACCATCTGGTCGAAACGGCCGTAGCCGGCGGACGACTGACCGCTCGAGCGGGCGGCCGCGTAGCCGCCGATCGAGGCGCCTTCGTAGGACTGCGGGAAGTGGCCGAGTGTGTAGCCGCGCTCGGCGAGCAGGGCTTCGGCGGCGGGGCCGCGGACGCCGGCTTGCAGGGTCGCCGTACGCGAGATCTCATCCAGGTCGGTGAGTTGGTCGAGCCGGCGCAGGTCGAGGGTGACGAACCTTCTGGTCGGGGCGAGACCGCCTACGACCGAGGTGCCGCCTGAGTACGGGACGACGGCCAGGTTGTGGTCGGCGGCGCCTTCGAGGATCGCTTGCACTTCGTCGTGGCTCGCCGGGAAGACGACGGCGTCCGGTACGTCGGTGGTGTCGGCGGCGCGGAATCGCAGCAGGTCCGTTGTCGAGTACCCGCGGGTGTGGGACCAGCGAATCTCCCACTCGGTCGTCACGTGCTGAGGGCCCACGACTGAGGTGAGGAAATGCAGTTGGCGGTCGGAAGCGCCGGGCCTGGCCTCCGGTTGCGCGGACGGCGGCGGGCGGTGGATGCCGAGGTGTTTGACGGCGTCCAGCGCGGCGGCGGGGAGTTCTGCCGGGTGCGCTGGGTCGCCCCAGCGGCCGGGGGTGAGTTGCGCCACCGGGAGGTCGGATTCGGTCATCGGTGACTCCCTTTCGGCGGGCGCGCGAGGTAGCGTCCAGGGAGGCGGAACCCCCTGGCTCCCACCTCCCTGGACAGTTCCAGGATGCCGCAGTCGCTGATACACTTTGGCATGTGATGTCTCAGCGTAGCAGCGAATCAGAGCAAGAGACCAGCACCCGTCCGACCCCGGCGAACGCGATCGGCGAGGAGCGGATCCTGGACGCGGCGTACGAGTTGCTGCTCGCGATCGGGATGCGCCGGATGACGATGGCCGACATCGCCCGGCATGCCGAGGTCTCCCGCGCGACCCTGTACCGGCGCTGGCCGAACGTGCAGGCCGTGGTCGCCGCGCTGATGACCCGGGAGTGGACGATCGCGCTGGTGTCGGCGTTCCAGCCGGACGCCGCCGACGGCCGCGCGCGCCTGGTCGAGGGTGTCGTCGAGGTGGTCGCGAAGACCCGCGTGCATCCGCTGATGCGGAAGATCATCGAGCTCGACCCCGAATTCCTCACGCCGTACCTGCTGGAGCGCCGCGGCAGCAGCACGGTCGCGCACCTCGCGCTCGTCGAGGAGGGCCTCCGGCAAGGTCAGGCGGACGGCTCGATCCGCGCCGGCGACCCGGTCTGGCTGGCCCGGCAGATCATCCTGGTCTCGCTCGCGTCGGCAGTGTCCGGCCCGGTGATGGCCGCGAAGGACGAGTACCCGAAGCTCGACGAGGAGCTGCGCGTGATGCTGACGAGGTACCTGATGCCATGAGCACCATCGGCAACGCGAGTCTGAACGCGGCACGGCGTACCCAAGAGCTCGACGAGTTGACGACGGTCGACGTGCTCGTGATCGGCGGTGGTGTGACCGGCGCCGGCGTGGCGCTGGACGCGGCCGCTCGTGGATTGAGCGTTGCCCTGGTGGAGAAGCACGATCTGGCGTTCGGGACCAGCCGGTGGAGTTCGAAGCTCGTGCACGGCGGACTGCGGTACCTCGCGTCCGGGCATGTCGGGATCGCGTACGAGAGTGCCGTCGAGCGCGGCATCCTGATGAAGACGACGGCACCGCACCTCGTGCACCCGATCCCGCAGATCGCGCCGTGGTTGCCGCAGGCAAAGTTCGTGCAGGCCGCGCTGCTGCGGTCGGCGTTCCTGGGTGGTGACGTACTGCGGACCTTCGCGCGGACCAGCGACGACTACCTCCCGCACTCCCGCCGGGTGTCGTCGGCGGAGATCCTCCGCTACGCGCCGACGCTGAGCCCGGACGGGATGCGCGGCGGCTTCCTCACCTGGGACGGGCAGCTGTACGACGACGCCCGCCTGGTGGTCGCGATCGCCCGGACCGCGGCGCAGTACGGCGCCCGGATCCTGACCCACGTGGCCGCGACCGAGGTGACCGGGCAGGGCGCGGTGCTGGTCGACCAGCTGACCGGCGACAAGCGGTCGGTGGACGCGCGGATCGTGATCAACGCGACCGGGATCTGGGCGGATCAGGTTGCCTCCGGCATCAAGCTCCGCCCGAGCCGCGGCACCCACCTGGTGCTGCCGCAGTCCGTCTTCGGCGGCCTGTCCGCGGTCCTCACGGTGCCGGTGCCGGGCGAGCTGCGCCGGGTGGTGATGGCGATCCCGGCGCCGGACGACCGGGTGTACGTCGGCCTCACGGACGTCGACGCGCCGGGCCCGGTCGACGACGTACCGCGGGCGACCGAGGCCGAGATCGACTTCCTGCTGAACACGATCAGCGCCGCCGTCCAGCAGCCGGTGACCCGCGCGGACCTGCTCGGCACGTACGCCGGCCTGCGTCCGCTGCTCGACACGGGCCACCACAGCGGCACCGCCGACATCTCCCGGCGGCACGCGGTGATCACCAGCGACGACGGCGTGGTCACGATCGTCGGCGGCAAGCTCACGACGTACCGGCGGATGGCGCAGGACGCGCTCGACACCGCGCTCGAGCAGTCCGAGGTCGAGGTTCGGCGGCAGTGCGAGACGCACCGGATCCCGCTCGTCGGCGCGGCCGATCGCGTCCACCTCGCCGCGGTCCGGGCGCCGGCCCGGTTCGTCCAGCGGTACGGCGTGGAGGCGCCGCGGGTGATCGACGGTCCGCCCGAGCTGCGGGAGCCGATCGCGCCGGGACTGCGGACGACGTACGCCGAGTTGAGGTTCGCCGTACGGCACGAAGGGGCGCTGACCGAGGACGACGTACTCGATCGGCGGACGCGGATCGGGCTGTCGGCGACGGACCGGGAGCTGGCGCTGCCCGCGGTGCGGGAGGCGTTCGCAGCGGTCTAGACGGGCTTGGGTTAACTTGGCTGCGGGGAGGTGGAAGGGTGACGGAGCCTTATCCGGGGCAGTTCCAGCCTGGGCCGTATCAGCCGGTGCCGTATCAGCCGGTGCTGCCGCAGTTCCGGTCGTTGCGGACGGTCGCGATCGTCAGCATGGTGCTGATGGGGCTCAGCGTGGTCGCGGCGATTGTCCAGTGCGTGCTGCTCTGGCGGTCGTACGACCAGGTCAAACGGCTCGTGTACGGGCTGCTCTCGGACGCCGAGATCGAACGCGGCGCCCGCTCGGTCGCCGGCACCGGACCGCTGCTGGACCTGCTCGGCTACCTGTTGATCGGAACCGCGATCGCCTTCCTGCTCTGGCTGTGGCGCGCCCGCGACAACGCGGACTTCCTGCACTCGCCGTTCGCGCCTGGGCCCGTCGTGCCGCAGCACCTGCTGCACCGGCACGCACCGGGCTGGGTGATCGGCTCGTGGTTCTGCCCGATCGTGCAGTTCTGGTACCCGTACCAGATCGTCGACGACGTCGTCCGTGCCAGCAAGCCGCCCGCGCGACCGCTCGGTCGGGTCCGCGCGCTGCTGTACGGGTGGTGGGCGACCTGGACCGGCTTCTGGGTGATCATGGTCGGCGGCGGAACGGTCGCCGTGGTCGGCTTCATCGTCTGGATCGTGCGGCTCGTGCAGGCGACCGACAACGGCGCCGGCGAGTACGTCGACGTCTACGACCTGCAGGACTTCATGGTGCACGTGGCGCTCGGCGTCGACATCGGGTTCACGGTCGCGACCGTGCTGCTGATCGCGGCGGGCGTCGCGATGGTTCTGCTGATGCGCCAGATCGGCGACTGGCAGGACGAGCGGATGGCGCCACCGCCACCGGTGCGGGACCACCTGCCGCTGCTGCCCCCGCAGTACGCGCCGCGCCACGGCTTCCCGACCTACGGCCGCTGAAGCAGTACGACGCTCGCGTCGTCGTACTGCTTCCACCGCCCGGTCGTGGTGGCGTCGTACTGCCTGACCCGGTCGATCAGCTGCCGCGGACCAGCGGTCGTGAGTACGTCGATCAGCTCGTCCCAGGTGTGCCCGTACAGCTCGCTGAAGCGGGAGGCGCCGTCGGAGAGGATCGCGATCACGTCGACGGCGGCCAGGTCGGTGCTGCCGGTGATCGCCTCGTACGCCGCCTTCGGCTCGGTGCTCGCGGCCCAGAAACCGCCCGGCTGGTTGCGCAATCGGCGTACCGCCTCGAGCGTGCGCTCCGGGAGCTGCTCGATCCGGTCGTCGTGGTGGAGGGTGATCTGCCCGTCCGGGGAGCGCATGACGACGGGCGAGTCGGCGAGGACGAGGTGCTCGACGTGGTCCGGGTGGAGCCGCACGATCGAGACCGTGGACGACGGACTGTCCGGGTTGCTGACGTCGCAGGTGTCCGCGTGGGTCGCCCGGACCGCGGCGATTGCCTCCGCGAGCAGGTCGGGCAGCGGTACGGACGACTGCGCGAGCAGCGCCGGGGCCAGCTGGATCGCGAGCTGGCGCACCAGCCACGGAACGTCGTGCACGCAGCCCGAGTCGACGCCCTTCGGCGCGGTGGCGCCGTCGAGGACGAGCGCGAAATCGGGTCCGGTCAGGACGAGGTCCTCGTTGACCGCAGGTGGTCGCCGATCCGGCGCGGCCTCACTGAGCGAGCGAATCTGCACGGACCTAGTCTGGCTCAGCCCAGCTGTCGGCGAGGGACTGCTCGAGCGCGACCTTGGGCGACCAGCCGAGCTGCTGGCCGATCAGCGTGCTGTCGGCCTGCTGCCACGGCGCCCCGAGCAGCGTCTCCTGGCCGGCCTCGTCGACGATCGTCGCCGCCAGGCCGCTGAGCTCGAAGAGCTGCCCGGCGACGTCGCGCGCGAGGGTCGCCCGGCCGGTGCCGACGTTCAGCAGCGGAGGCAGCTTCCCGTCCGCGAGCGCGACCGCGAGGACGGCCTCGGCCACGTCCCGGACGTCGACGAAGTCGCGCCAGACGTCCAGCGCCCCGACCTCGATCAGCCGCCGCGTCCGCAGGTCCCGGATCACCCGGCCGGTCAACGTACTGTCCGGCGCCCCCGGCCCGATCACGTCGAAGATCCGCAGTACGACGGCGTCCGCGCCGGCCCGTTGCGCCCGGAGCACGAGCTCGGACCCGGCCAGCTTGGTGATCCCGTACGGACCGAGCGGGTGCGGAGCGCTGTCCTCGGGCATGCTCGTCCCGTGTGCGGCACCGCCGTACTCGGCCGCGGACCCGAGCTGGACGAACCGCGCGTGACCGGCGTGGTCGCGGACCGACGCGAGCAGCGCCTCGACCGCGATCACGTTCGCCCGGACCAGCTCGGCCGGCGCTCCGAACGTGGCGCCGACCGCGTTGACGATCACGGTCGGCTTGTACATACCGATCTGGGTGTCCAGCGCGTACGGGTGCATCGCGGTCAGGTCACACCGCCGGTACGGCTCGCTCCGAGCCCGGCTCAGCCCGCGGTACTCGATCCCGCGGTCGGCGAGCAGCGCGCAGATCCTGGCGCCGAGAAAGCCTCCCGCGCCGAACACCATCACCCGCTCAGTTCCGGTCACCTCTCCATCGTGCGGCCCGTACTTGTCGGTCGGCCCTCCGTTCTCCTGCCTTAGCATCACAACTCTGTCCGTACGACGTGGCAAGGTGAAGGCCATGGCTACGCGTGCGGGAGTGCCGACCGAGTCGACGATCCGGGAGTGGGACGACGCGGATCCGTCCGGGCAGACGTACCGGCGGGTGCTGTTCGTCGACTCGGATCTCACCGAGGTGGAGAACCGCGGCGCGGTGTTCGAGGAGTGCACGTTCCGCGGGGTGCGGTTCAACGCGTCGACGCACACCGACGCCGCGTTCGTGAACTGCACGTTCGTCCGCTGCTCGCTGTTCGACACGACGTTCACCCGGTGCAAGTTCGTCGGCAGCTTCTTCGACCAGTGCGCGCACAGCCTGATGAAGGTGTCCGGCGGCGACTGGTCGTTCACCGGTCTGCCGGGCGCGGACCTGAAGGGGACCGAGTTCACCGGCGTGAAGCTGCGCGAGGCCGACCTGACCGGCGTCCGGGCGCCGAAGGCGGTGCTCCGCGACCTCGACCTGTCCGGCGCGATGCTGCAGAAGGCCGACTTCTCCGGCGCCGACCTGCGCGGGTCCGACCTCTCCACGCTCGATCCGCTGACCGTCACGCTCAAGGGCGCCCGGATCGACGTTACCCAGGCGATGGTGGTCGCGACCGCGCTGGGACTCGACGTACGACCGTGACCTGTGGATATCCCCAGGCAGTCACACGGCAATCCACGGCCCCATCCACAGCCTGTGGATAACTATCCGGATAACTGTGTATTCGTTCTGTGATATCTCCCAGCAGCGTTACGACGCCGCGGAGCGACCAGGGTCGCGCGGCGATGCCGAGCCGGCGGTCTGGACCGGACGACGAGCAGCCCGGCGTGCTCGACGACGTACGGCGGGGTGACCAGCCGCCCGCGGGTAGTGGTCAGCACCCCGTGGGCGATCGTCTGTACGGCAGCCGCGAGGCCGACGCCGCAGACGGAGCCGAGCGAGTTCGTCAGCACGTCGTGCAACTGGCAGGTCCGGCCCAGCGACGGGACCAGCGACTGGATCGCCTCGATCGCCGCCGACAGCCCGATCCCGGCCGCGATCGCCTCCGCGCGGCGGCCGCCGGCCAGCGTCAGCATCCCGGTGAACGGGACGAACAGCAGCACGTTCAGCGGCGCCTGGATCGAGCTCAGGCCGCCGAAGCCTTCCATCCGGGCGCCGCACATCCCGACCGGACCGTACCGGAGCGGAGTCGGGGTGAGCGTCGCCGCGACCACCAGCGCGAACGCCGCCGGCAGGCAGAACGCCGCCAGCCGGGGGAGGAGGTCGCCGCGCCGCCGTAACGCGGAGAAGGCGATCGGCAGGGTCATGCCGGTGAGCACGAGCCAGGTGTCCAACAGATGTGGGATACCGCGATAAGTCTCGAGCACGCGTCTGGTCCTCCGTGGTCGACCGGCTGACTCGAACCCTTCTCGACTTCCAGGACGACCATCTGCCGCCGCGTCCCGCCGCCGGAAGTGCTGTCCGGACATCTGCACGCAGCCGTAAGCCGTCCGTGACAGTTCGTGACCATCCGTGCACAAACTGACACGGAAGGAAGGTGCTCAAGGCAACGATCATGTGCCAGCGGCGGACCGGTGGAGACCCTCGATCAACCGATCGGTGGAGGTGAGTGGAACCGCACGGGCGATGTGGCGGAAGGGGCCTGAACGGGACAGTCGTAGTACCGAAACAGAGCCCCGAAAGGACCACCGAGATGACCACTCCCGCGAACGTCGGACACCCGCGCAGCGCCTCCGCGTTGCGGAGCGTGCAACTGCTGGTGACCGGCTACGTCGCGATCAGCCTGCTCACGCTGATCGCCATCATCGTCCTCCGGAACCACAGCACGGTCGTCAACGACGCCGTCTGGGTCCGCGGCACGATCGTCGTCGGCAGCTCGCTGCTGACCTTCCTGTTCGCCCGCAGCGCGGCCAAGGGCTCCCACAGGGGGTACCTGCGGCTCCGGATCGTGTCGGCCGTGATGCTGGTCGCGATCGCCGTCATCATCGCGCTGCCCGGCACCTTCCCGCTGTGGATGAAGGGTGAGCAGGCGGTCTGCGGACTGCTCCTGCTCGGCGTGACACTCGTGGTGAACAGCAAGCACCTCCGCTCGGTGTTCACTAAGTGACATGAGCGAAGGCGTCTGGCCGGTGCGGTTGACGGTGGTGCCGTATGTGTTCCTCGCATGCCTCACCGCCGTCACCATCCTGATCAAGCGCGACCGGCCCGGGTCGCTCACCGTCGACCTGGCGCTGTGCGCGCTGATCGCGGTATGGACGCTCGGCATGTTCACCCTCCGCCCGGCGAAGCGGACCGATCACCGCTGGATCGGCGTCTTCATCGCCGGGTACGTACTGATGCTGGCCGTGCTGGTGGTGCGGGATCCGTGGTTCGGCTTCCTCACCCCGGCCGGCTACTTCTACACGTTCATCCTGCTGCCCTGGCCGATCGAACTGGTCGGCGTCGGCAGCGTCGCGGTCGTCGCCGGCTACGCCCAGGCGTACGCGATCTCGAAGTCGGACGTCTTCGGCATTCTCGGGACGGCGGCCGTGATCGGCGTGAACGTGGTCGGGATGTGCCTCGCGTCCTGGCTCGGCCGCCGCGGCGAGGTGCTGAGCCAGCAGCGCAAGGACGCGGTCGACGCCCTGACCGAGACCAACCTCCGGCTCGAGGCCACGCTCGCAGAGAACGCCGTACTGCACGAGCAGTTGGTCACCCAGGCGCGCGAGGCCGGGGTGATCGACGAGCGGCAGCGGATGGCCCGCGAGATCCACGACACGCTCGCGCAGGGGCTGACCGGCATCGTGGCCCAACTGCAGGCCGCCGAGACCGCGGACGACTGGCGGCGGTACGTGACGACCGCGATCGGGCTCGCCCGCGAGAGCCTGACCGAGGCGCGGCGTTCGGTGCACGCGCTGCGGCCGCAGCCGCTGCAGTCGGCGACGCTGGGCGAGGCGATCGAGGACGTCGTACGGCGATGGTCGGCGCTGCACGGGATCGACGGACAACTGACCACGACCGGCACGCAGCGGGTGATGACGCCCGAGGCGGAGTCGACCCTGCTCCGCGCGACTCAGGAGGCGTTGGCGAACGTGGCGAAGTATGCCCAGGCGACCCGGGTGGGTGTGACGCTGTCGTACATGGAGAAGAAGGTCGCGCTGGACGTGCGGGACGACGGCACCGGGTTCGATCCGGCACTGCCCCGGCCGGCGTCGGAGTCCGGCGGGTTCGGCCTGGTCGCGATGCGGCAGCGGGTCGAGGCGCTGAACGGGACGCTGGAGATCGAGTCCGAGCCCGGCTTCGGTACGGCGATCTCAGCGACCGTGCCGTTGACCGGAGCGGGCGCATGATCCGGCTGCTGATCGCCGACGACCACCCGATCGTCCGGGACGGGCTGAGCGGGATGTTCGCGGCCGAGCCCGAGTTCGAGGTGGTCGGTGAGGCGGGCGACGGCGCGGAGGCAATCCGGCTGGCGGCGGAGCTGCGGCCGGACGTGATCCTGATGGACCTGCAGATGCCCGGGATGAACGGCCTGGACGCGATCAGCGAACTCGCCGAACGCGGCGTCGGGTCGCGCGTGCTGGTGCTGACGACGTACGACACCGACGGGTACGTCGTTCCCGCGATCGAGGCGGGCGCCACCGGGTACCTGCTCAAGGACGCGCCGCGGGACGAGTTGCTCCGCGCGGTCCGGTCCGCGGCCGATGGCCGTTCGGTGCTCGCGCCGTCGGTCGCCAACACGTTGATGAACCACGTCCGCGCGCCGCGCGCCCCGGAACAGCTGCTGAGCCCGCGGGAACTCGAAGTACTGCAACTGGTTGCCGGCGGCAACACCAACCGCGAGGCCGCCCGGCACCTGTTCATCAGCGAGGCCACGGTGAAGACGCATCTGCTGAACATCTACGCCAAGCTCGACGTCTCCGATCGCGCGGCCGCCGTCGCGGAGGCCTACAACCGCGGCCTGCTCAAACCGAGCTGAGCCGGTACTCGCTGTCGCGGCGGTCGGTGACGAACATGTACCCGGGCGCGTGCGTGATCGCGTACGGCGGGCGGGACGTCATCAACGCCGCCTGCGGGGTCACCCCGCACGCCCAGAAGATCGGTACGTCGCCCTCCGCCGCGTCGACGGGATCACCGAAGTCCGGGGCAGCGAGGTCGGCGATCCCGAGCCCGGCCGGATCACCGATATGGACCGGAGCGCCGTGCACGGCCGGCATCGCCCTGGTGATCCGTACCGCGTCGTCGACCCGGTCCGCGGGGATCTGCCGCATCGAAACCACCAGCGGACCGTGCAGCCGGCCCGCCGGTACGCACTCGCGGTCGGTCAGGTACATGGCGACGTTCCGCCCCTGCTCGACGTGCCGGAGCGGGATCCCGTCGGCCGCCAGCGCGGACTCGAACGTGAAGCTGCAGCCGAGCGAGAACGCGACCAGGTCGTGCTGCCAGAACTCGGTCGCGTCCGGCACCTCGGCGGTCAGCTCGCCGTCGCGCCAGATCCGGTACCGCGGCAGGTCGGTCCGGAGGTCCGCGCCGGACGCCAGTCGCGTCGTCGGGTCGCCCGGATCGCTGACGTCGAGGACCGGGCACGCCTGCGGGTTGCGCGTGCAGAACAGCAGCACGTCGTACGCCCAGTCGGCCGGAACGGCGATCAGGTTGGTCTGCGTGTAGCCGCCGGCCCAGCCGGTGGTCGGCACGCTGCAGTCATCCCGGAACAGGGAGCGCGCCTGCGCCGCGGTGAGCGTTGCGATCGTCATGAGACCCCCTTCTCGGGTGATCTCACTCACGATAGAGATTGTTGAACAATACGACAAGAGGTCAGATGACGAGCTCGTGGATCCACTCGGCCGGCGTTTGGGTGTGCAGGCGCCAGTAGTGGTTCGCGAGGTCGTCCGGGTCCCACGCGCTGCCCGGTGCGACACCGCCGCTGACGGTGACGCTCGCCGCGTGCACACCCGCGGCGCCGTACTGCTGATCGAGCAGCGTCACGAGCGTACGGACGCCGGCCTTGCCGATGGACAGGCTGGCGTAGGCGGGTTTCGGTACGGGCATCCCGCCGGTGATCAGGAACGATCCGCTGCCGCGCTCGGCCATCGCCGGCGCGAGGTGCGCGGCGGTGGTGATCGCGCCGACCACGTTCACCGCCCACGCGTCGAGGTGCTGCCGCGCGGTCAGATCGCCGATCCGGTCCGGCTGGATGAGGGCGGCGTTGTAGACCACCACGTCCGGTACGCCGTACGCCTCGACGACCCGGTCGAGTGCCGCCCGGAGCGCGGTCTCGTCGGTCACGTCCGCGGTCACCGGGAGTACGTCGGCACCCGCGAGCCCGTCGGCCGCCACCTTCACGGCCGCCGCCTTCACGGTCGCCTCCGAGCGGGCGATCAGGCCCACGCTCATCCCCTCGCGGACGAACCGCCGCGCCACCGCTGTCCCGATCCCGGGACCGACTCCCACCAGCACAAGTCCAGACACGACGGCGAGGGTAAACCTTGCCCTTGGGGTCAAGGTCAAGGTTTGTCCGGGCGATGGTTGCCGACGGCATCCGCCAACTCGTCGGCGCCGTCCTCGTGCAGACCGTCGACCACACCGTCGATGTCCGCCTCCGGGCGGTTCTGGCTGAGCTTGAACTTGGCCTCGATCCGCGTGATCGCGACTTCCACGCCGACGATCGCGCGGAGCTGACCGCTGACGTACTTCGGCGGCGCGTCATCCACCGACCACGGCTCGGGCCGTCCCGCCTCATGCAGATCCGAGAGCCGCCGTACGACGTCCTCGACCCACGCGGGGTCGTCGTGCACGGTCAGGGCTCCGTAGACGTGAGCAGTGATGTAGTTCCAGGTCGGAACGACGCGGCCGTGCTCCCGCTTGGAGGCGTACCAGGTGGGAGGGACGTACGCGTCCGGGCCGCGCATAATCACCAACGCGTCCCCGATCGCCGGCTGCTGCCAGTGCGGGTTGTTCCGCGCGAGGTGCCCGAGCAGCACGTTCCGGTCGGCGTCGTACACGAACGGCAGCATGGTCGCCAGTAAACCGTCCGCCGTCATCGTCACCAGATCGGCCGCACCGTGCTGCGCCAGCAGCTCCTGCACGGCGCCCTCGTCCGGCGCGAAGTGCGCGGGAACGTACATCATCCACATCCTCAACTCGCCGGGTACGCCCCCAGTATTCGGCGCGGCAGCAGATCTCGGCAGATCCAATCGGCGGGCATTTCAGCAGCCCATTCAGGCCTGGTGGTAGCGGGTGCGGAGGTCGGCGGCCTGGTCGTAGTCGCGCTGCCAGTCGCCGGTCGGGGGCAGGATGACGCGTTCGGTGCCGGCGGCCTCGTAGGCGGCCAGTTGCTCGAGCGGGTCGCCGGTCAGCTGCGGGGCGACCACGGTGGCCGTCAGTTGCTTGCCGTCGGCAAGCTCGTTTATGCGGTCCAGGTTCGCGCGGACCTCGTCCGGCGGCAGCGCGATCGTCGCCCATCCGTCGGCGTACTTCGCCGCCCGGCGTTGCGCCCGTACGCCGCTTCCGGCCACGAAGATCGGCGGCACCCGCACGCTCGGCGAGATCTCCGCACCGGCGATCAGGTCCGGCAGTACGGTGAGGGCCTCGTCCGTGAGCCGGCCGCGGTCCGCGTACTCGACGCCGGCCGCCTCCCAGCCGGCGGCACCGTGCGCCGGGTTGCCCGTGCCGACACCGAGCACGACGCGGTCGCTCGACACGTACTGCAGCGCGCTGATCTGCTTCGCCGCCCACGCCACCGGGCGCAACGCCAGCAGCATCACGTTGTACCCGATCGTGATCCGCTCGGTCACCGCCGCCGCGGTCGCCAGTACGACGGAACTCTCCAGCAGCGGCGCGCTCGCGATCAGGTGATCCGTGGACCAGATCGAGTCCAGCCCGGCCTCCTCGGCGTACCGCGCGCTCTCCCGGACGTCGCCGAGGATGGGCTGCTCCGGATCGGGCGTCGACGTCGGCAGGATGACTCCGAACTCAAGGCTCATACCCGGCGGCAACCTCGTCGTCTTACGGCCTATTCCTGGTCGGCCTTGGTGAGCGAGAGGACCGCCGGGCGGAGCAACTCGACGATCTCGTCGGGGTCGGCGTCGGCGAGCTCGTCGAGCTTGACCAGGTGCCGGCCGAGGACCACGCCGATCAGGATCGCGCTCACCACGGCGGCCCGGAGGTTGCCGTCCACGCCGGGGATCGCCTTGCTGACCTTGACGCGTTCGGCGTGCGCGTTGCCGACCTCGGCGGCGGCCTCGGGATGCGTCAGCATCGAGCGCAGTGCGGCCAGGGAGGCGATCGGCTCCTCGATCAGCGACTGCCGGAGGATCCCGAGCAGCTGCTCGGCGACCTCCTCCGGCGTCTCACCGGTGACCAGCGGCGTCTCGGTCTTGGTCGCCAGCGCGAACAGTTGCTCCTTGCTGCCGAAGTAGTGCATCACCAGCCCGGCATCCACCTCGGCCGCGGCGGCGACCGCGCGGATCGTCGTCCGGTCGTACCCGAGCGCGGCGAACAGCCGGCCCGCGGCGGACAGGATCCGCTTCTGGGTATCGATCCGCTGCTGGGCCCGCGACAGCCGGGGCGTGGGCTCACTCATCAGTTCATTCTACGGCCGTTGACCGGTCGCGAGTTTCGTTCTACGCTCGTTGAACCGTTCTACATCCGTTGAATGAAGGAGCATGATGACCCCGCTCGACGTACTCGAACTCCGCCACCGGCACCTGATCGCCCGCGACTTCAACGCGTTCGCCGACCTCTTCGCCGAGGACGGCGTGATCGAGCTCCCATTCGCCGTCGGCGGCCTCCCCACCCGCCTCGAAGGCCGCGAGGCGATCCGCGAGTTCTCGCTACGCACCAGCGACCGCCCGATCGACATCGTCGACCTGCACACCGTTCAGCTCCACCAGACCACCGACCCCGAGGTCGTCATCCTCGAACTCACCACGGAGGCCCGCCACACCACCACAGGCGCCCCCTTCGAAGCCCGCTGCATCCAGGTCTTCCGCATCCACAACGGCAAGATCAAACTCTTCCGCGACTACGTCAGCGCCCACACCATCCCAGACCTGACCAACTGAGGCACTAGGTTCGGGGGATGAGTCAGCGGGTGGGTGCTTATGCGGTGTGCGTCGACGACGGGCGGGTGTTGCTGGCGCGCTACGTGTCGCCGTTCGGGGACGGGAGTTGGTGGACCTTGCCGGGTGGGGGTGTTGAGCAGAACGAGGATCCGTTCGACGCGGTGACGCGGGAGGTTGCCGAGGAGACCGGCTACGAGTCGGTGGTCGAGGAGTTGCTCGGCGTCGACTCGCGCGTGGTGCCCGCGGCGGTGCGTCGGCGGTGGGGGCGCGGGGATCACCAGAACCTCGGGATCTTCTACGCGGTCCGCGTCACCGGCGGGAGTACCCGTCCGGAGCCGAACGGCGAGACGGCGGAGTCGGCGTGGACCCCGATCGCCGACGTACCGGGGCTGCATCGCGCGGCGCTCGTCGACGTGGGGATCGCGCTGTGGGAATCCCGGCCACGAACGGGTCGGGTGGCGCCGATCGCGGTCGGCGGCCTGGTCGAACACTGACAGCCTGTCAAATTTTCTGCGGGAGGTTGTGTGGACGCCAAAGGCGAGTTGCTGCGAGGGTTGCAGGGGACTCGGGTGGGGTTGCTCGGGAAGTTGGAAGGGCTGGGGGAGTACGACCTGCGGCGGCCGTTGGTGCCGACGGGGACCAACTTGCTGGGGTTGGTGAAGCACCTGGCGGGGTTGGAGTACGGGTACCTGGGTGAGGCCGCCGGCCGGGTGCCCGCGGTGCGGCCGTCATGGTTCCGGGAAGACGTGTCGACGGAGATCGACATGTGGGCGACGCCGGACGAGTCGAGCGAGTACGTCGTCGACGTGTACCGCCGGCTCGCCGCGCACTCCGACCGGACCGTCGCGGACCTCGAGCTCGACAGCCCGGCGTACGTCGCGCACTGGGCGGACGGGCACCGCGAGACGACCCTCGGCGTACTGCTGATCCGGATGCTCGCCGAGACCAGTCAGCACGCCGGGCACGCCGACATCCTCCGCGAACAACTCGACGGCGGACTCGGCGGCGGCACCACGGTCGCCGCCGACGCAGCGTTCTGGAACGACCGGCGAGCCCAGGTTCAGGCGGCCGCCGACCACTTCCGGCCGTGAGTCAGCGGTGGTCCCCGTCACCGTGCAGGACGCCGCGCGAGGCCCGGTCCGCGAGCTTCGCAATGTTGCGCTCGGCAACGTCCTCGAGCCGGATGCCGAGCCTGGTGGACAGCTCCGACAGGTACCAGAGCACATCGCCCAGCTCCAGCGTCAACGCTTCCCGGTCCGCGTCGGTCACCACACCCGCCCGGTCCCGGAAGATCTTCTTCACCTTGCCGGCGACCTCGCCCGCCTCGTTCACGAGACCCAAAGTCGGGTACACAATCGGGTGATCGGTCGCGACCGGACCACCGGTCCGCGCCGCGGCCTGCTGATAACCACTGAAGTCGAACGCACTCTGATCGGCCACGGCAGCCAGTCTGCCAGCCCGAACCGCCAACCTGACGGAGAGATCGATGGACGACAGCACCGGTGAGTTCGTCACCGAGACATTCGCGTACGACGGCGGCCGGCAGGTGACCGTCTACGTACCGCCCGCCGCTCCGGAGGCAGTCGTGTACGCCGGCGACGGCCAGCTGATCTCGACGTGGGGCCCGGACCTGGTGAGTGCCGACGTACCTCCGACCCTGGTCGTCGGCGTACACCGGACGGACGATCCGGACGAGATGGTGCGAATCCGCGAGTACTCGCCGTCCTTCGAGCCGGAGCAGTTCGCGGCGCACGAGAGGTTCTTCGTCGACGAGGTCCGCGAGTGGGTACAAACGCGCTTCGGCGTCGCGCTCCCGGCCGAGCGGACCGCGGTGTTCGGCGTCTCGGCGAGCGCGGAACTCGCACTGGCGATGGGTGTCCGGCACCCCGACATCTACGGCTCGGTCTTCGCGGCCTCACCCGGCGGGGGTTATCACCCGCCCGCGGTGCTGCCGGACCGGCTGCCGAGGACGTACCTCGTCGCCGGCACCGAGGAGCCCTGGTTCCTCGAGAACGCCGCCCGGTGGTACGACGCACTGCACGCCGCCGACGTCGACGTAGTCATGACGGAGCGTCCCGGGAACCACGGCGACCCGTTCTGGCGGGCCGAGTTCCCGTTGATGGTGACCTGGGCGTTCGGCTAGTCCGCCTCGACGACGTCGACCGAGATCTGCACCGCGGGCACACGCGAACAGCTACTCGCCGGTGGCACCGTCGATGCACTCGCGGAGTAGATCCGCGTGGCCGTTGTGCCGGGCGTACTCCTCGATCATGTGCAGGTAGATCCACCTGAGCGTGTAGTCCTCGCCCGGACTGCGCGCGTCCAGGTCGACGCCGGCGACAGCGGCACGTGATCGGGCGACGCTCGCCTGGTAACTGGCCAGGTCGTCGTCTGCCCGGGCGGGATCGAGGTCCTCGAATCCGGTGGTTGCGCCGTAGTTCCAGAAGTACAGGTGGTCCGGCCGCCCGTCGTACTCGTGGAACCAGGCCTCGACGCCGGACAGGTGCCGCACCATCCCCAGCAGCGACAACCTCGACGGCGGCACGGCCCGCAGTACCAGCTGCTCGGGCGTCAGCCCACCGCACTTCATCAGGAGGGTGGTCCGCTGAAACTCCAGCCGGTCCACCAACGCCGCCAACTCGTCCACCGGATCAACCGGCGGCTCGAACCGCTCGGGAACACTCCAAACCGACATCCCCGAAACCTACTCAATACCCGGTGGCACCGTCGATGCTCTCCCGAATGATGTCCGCGTGCCCGTTGTGCCGCGCCGTCTCCTGCACCATGTGCATCAGAATCGCCCGCAGATTGACCTCCGCCCCCGACGGCGTCCGCACCACGTCGTCCAGTTCACCGGCCGCCACAACCTCCCGGGCCCGCTCACAGACCCGCAGATACTGCCCAACCAGCCCCTCGGCCGTCTCCCCGACCCCAACCCGAAAGTCCTCGTCCGCGGGCCACAACTCCGGCTCCTCCACCCCCGCATAAACGCCGATGAACCACCCGTGCTCGGTCGCCGCCAGATGCTTGACCAACCCCAGCAAACTGACCCCCGACCCCGTCATCGGCCGCCGCAGCTCCGCATCCTCGAGCCCGTCCAACTTCCCCACCAACGTAGCCCGCTGAAACTCCAACTGCTGCCCCAACGCCTCCCGCTCCCCAACCACCCGCCCAGGCGAAACCCGCTCAACAGGCGACGAAAAGACCATCCCCCGACAATACGACCGCACGACGCCAGCACGTGGACACGCGGCTGAGACACTGCCGTCATGAGGTCGGTGCAAGTGTTCCCGAGCATGGAGCGACCTCGTTGAGCGCCTCCTGGTCGAGGGAGGATACGCATTCGACGACCAGTCCGCCGGCCCCTGGTCACTCGAGCAGATCCGGCGTGGCTATCCGAGGACCTTCCGGGCTTGACCTAGCAGCTCGGCACCGGGAATTGGTGGAGACGAGGGGACTTGAACCCCTAACCCCTGCCTTGCAAAGGCAGTGCTCTGCCAGTTGAGCTACGCCCCCGTGAGGGTGGTCAGTGGCCCGGGGTTACCGGGTCGGCGACCTCGGCCCAGAGGTCCTTTTCGGCGCGGGACTGCTGGGTCTTCTTGTAGACGAAGTATCCACCGACGCCGGCCAGCAGCACCAGCAGGAACTTTCTCAGCACTGGGACTCCTTGGATCAGAACTTCGAACTACGTGATGGTGGGCCTAACTGGATTTGAACCAGTGACCTCTGCCTTATCAGGGCAGCGCTCTAACCAACTGAGCTATAGGCCCGCGTTCTGCGGTGTCGAACCCGGGAGAGATTACCGCACCAAGTGCCGTACTCCCAAACCGGTTACGGCCGGGCCTCGACAGGCCCGGCCGGGGCCGGTCAGTCCTCCGACGCCAGTGTGACTTCGAGGCCGCCGAGGAGCGCGGCGGCGATGTTGTAGAGGAAGGATCCGAGGGTCGCGAGCGCGGTGATGATCAGCACATCGGCGCAGGCGAGCAGGGTGGTGAAACCCATCACCTTGCCGGTGTTGATGTAGTTCTCCACCCGGAACGGTTCGCCGGTCGGCGTACCGAGAACCTCGCGGACGGTCGAGTTGATGTTGTCGAACACGCCGGCCGCGCCGATCGCGGACCAGATGATGAACACCGCCACCCAGGTGACGATGCCGAACGCGATCGCCAGCAGGAACGCCGTCTTCATCACCGACCACGGGTCGATCCGGGACATCCGCAGCCGCGCCTTCCGCGTCTGCGCCCGGCCCGACGACTTCGTCTCCTTCTCGGCGGCGCGGGCCTGCTTGACCTCGGCCCGCTCGGCGCGCTCCGCCGACTTGTCCGGCTTCGCCGCCTTCACCGCGGCGGCCTTGTCCAGGACGGCCTGCCGCGCCGCGTTCATCCGGTCACCCAACGACTCGGTCTTCGACACGACCGGCTCGCCGTACGCCGCCCCGTTGGACACTGCACCGTTGGACGCCGCCGCACCGTTCGCGGCGGCCTCGCCCGGCAACGGCCCGGGAGCCCAGGGCTCCGGGCGGCCCGGCGTACTCGGGGCCGGCTGCTGCGGACGCACCGGAGCAGACCCGGCAGCCGGCGTACCCGGACGGGGCTGCGGACGGTACTCCGACGGTCGTTGACCGTTCGGAGCGGCTGCTCGCTGGCCGTTGGCGCCGGGGACGCCGTTGGAACGACCGTTGGAAGCCGGATTGCCCGGGGCAGCAGCCGGCTTCCCGCCCGGCGCGCTGCGCTGGGACTTGGAGCCGTCGGCCGCACCCTCAGGCCAGTTCGGCCTCGCGCGGTTGGTCATCAGTCACCCTCCTGGCCGGCTTCGTCGCTTTCGACGGTAGCCGCGCCGTCAACCTCCGTCGAACGCTCGTCACCATTCTGGACGCTCTCAGAGGGGGATTCGGTTGTCGATCCGTCCACATTCTGGGCGTCCTCACCGACAGTACCCGTCTCCGAACCCTCTGACTCCTCCTCGGCGATGGTCAGATCGGTGTTCCGGGCGATCGCGACCACGGCGTCGGACTCGCCGACCCCGGCGAACCGGACACCCATCGTGTCGCGGCCCTTGACCGGCACGCTGTCCACCCGGCTGCGGACGACCTGGCCGCTGGCCTTGATCGCCAGCACCTGGTCCTCCTCGACCACGATGATCGCGCCGACCAGCGAGCCGCGCTCGTCGTTCAGCTTGACCGCCTTGATGCCGAGGCCGCCGCGGCCCTGCTGGCGGTACTCCGCGACCTTCGAGCGCTTGGCGTACCCGGCATCGGTCACGGTGAAGACGAACTGCGAGTCCTCGTCCGCGCCGGCCCGGATCACCGACATCGACAGCAGCTCGTCACCGGACCGGAACTTCATCCCGGTCACACCGGACGTCGCCCGGCCCATCGGCCGAAGCTGGTCGTCACTCGCGGTGAACCTGATCGACTGGCCCTTGCGGGACACCAGCAGCAGGTCGTCCTCGGCGGTGGCCAGGTCGGCACCGATCAGCTCGTCGTCGTCCTCACGGAAGTTGACCGCGATGATGCCGCTCTGCCGCGCGGAGTCGTAGTCCCGCAGCGCCGTCTTCTTGACCAGGCCCCTCTTGGTCGCGAGCAGCAGGTAGTCCGACTGGTCGTAGTCACGCAGGGTCAGCACCTGGGCGATCTGTTCGTCCGGCTGGAACGACAGCAGGCCGGCCACGTGCGAGCCCTTGGCATCGCGGGCAGACTCGGGCAGCTGCCACACCTTGGCCCGGTACACCCGGCCCTTGGTGGTGAAGAACAGCATCCAGTGGTGGTTCGTGGTGGCGAAGAAGTGGCTGATCTCGTCCTCGGCCCGGAGCGCGGCACCGCGGACGCCCTTGCCGCCACGGTTCTGCGTCCGGTACAGGTCGGTCTTGGTGCGCTTCGCGTAGCCGCCGCGGGAGATCGTGACGACCACGTCCTCGTCCGGCACCAGGTCCTGCACCGACAGGTCGCCGTCGGCGGCGATGATCTCGGTACGCCGCTCGTCGCCGTACCGGTCGACGATCTCAGCGAGCTCGTCCTTGACGATCGTGCGCTGCCTGAGCGGGCTGGCGAGGATGTCCTCGAGGTCGGCGATGATCGCCTCGAGCTCCTGCAACCTGGCGATGGTCTTCTGCCGCTCCAGTGCGGCGAGCCGGCGCAGCTGCATCTCGAGGATCGCGTTCGCCTGGATCTCGTCGATGTCGAGCAGCTGCATCAGGCCGGTCCGGGCCTCTTCGACGTCGGGGCTGCGCCGGATCAGCGCGATCACCTCGTCCAGGGCGTCCAGCGCCTTCACATAACCACGGAAGATGTGGGCGTTCCGCTCGGCCTCGCGAAGACGGTAGCGCGTCCGCCGCTGGATGACCTCGATCTGGTGGTCGATCCAGTGGCTGATGAACAGGTCCACGCTGAGCGTGCGCGGTACGCCGTCGACCAGGGCGAGCATGTTACAGCCGAAGGTGTCCTGCAGCGGCGTGTGCTTGTAGAGGTTGTTCAGTACGACGCGGGGCTGGGCGTCACGCTTCAGCACGATGACGAGCCGCTGGCCGGTCCGGGACGAGCTGTCGTCGCGGATGTCGGCGATGCCGGTCATCTTGCCGGTGTTCACCAGCTCGGCGATCTTCAGCGCCAGGTTGTCCGGGTTCACCATGTAGGGCAGCTGGGTGACGACCAGGCTGGTCCGGCCCTTGGCATCTTCCTCGATGTCGACGACCGCGCGCATCGTCACCGAGCCGCGGCCGGTGCGGTACGCGTCGTCGATGCCCTTGTAGCCGACGATCAGCGCGCCGTTCGGGAAGTCGGGGCCCTTGATGTTCTGCAGGCAGGCCTCGAGCAGCTCCTCGCGGGTCGCGTCCGGGTGCTCGAGCGCCCAGTCGACCGCGGCCGCGACCTCGCGCAGGTTGTGCGGCGGGATCTGCGTCGCCATCCCGACCGCGATTCCGGACGAGCCGTTGACCAGCAGGTTCGGGAAGCGGGCCGGCAGGATCACCGGCTCCTGCGACTTGCCGTCGTAGTTCGGCCGGAAGTCGACGGTGTCCTGGTCGATGTCGCGGACCATCTCCATCGCCAGCGGCGCCATCCGGCACTCGGTGTATCGCATGGCGGCCGCCGGGTCGTTACCGGGCGAACCGAAGTTGCCCTGGCCCTGGATCAGCGGCGCGCGCATCACCCACGGCTGCGCGAGCCGGACCAGGGTGTCGTAGATCGCCGAGTCACCGTGCGGGTGGTACTGACCCATGACGTCACCGACGACGCGGGAGCACTTGTTGAAACCGCGGTCCGGCCGGTAGCCGCCGTCGTACATCGCGTAGAGGATGCGGCGGTGCACCGGCTTCAGGCCGTCACGTACCTCGGGCAGCGCCCGGCCGACGATGACGGCCATCGCGTAGTCGAGGTACGACTGCTGCATCTCGGTCTGCAGGTCGAGTGGCTCGACCCGGTCGTGGCCCGGCGAAGTGGGGGTCTCGGTCATGAAAAAGTCCCGTTCAGATCAGTACGTCGGTGAGCAGCGAGATCAGATGTCGAGGAAGCGGACGTCCTTGGCGTTGCGCTGGATGAAGTTGCGCCGCGCCTCGATGTCGTCGCCCATCAGCGTCTGGAACGTCTCGTCGGCCCGGATCGCGTCGTCGAGGGTGATCTGCAGCAGCACCCGGTTGGCCGGGTCCATCGTGGTGTCCCACAGCTCGTTCGCGTTCATCTCGCCCAGACCCTTGTAGCGCTGGATCGGGTTCTCCTTGGGCAGCTTCTTACCCGCCTCGTAGCCGGCCTCGAGCAGGCCGTCCCGCTCCCGGTCGGTGTAGGCCAGCTCGTCAGGCTGGTTGCTCCAGCGGATCTTGTACAGCGGCGGCTGCGCGGCGTACACGTGACCGCGCTCGATCAGCGGGCGCATGAAGCGGAACAGCAGCGTCAGCAGCAGCGTTCGGATGTGCTGGCCGTCGACGTCGGCGTCGGCCATGATCACGATCTTGTGGTACCGCAGCTTCTCCTCGTCGAAGTCCTCGTGGATCCCGGTGCCGAGCGCCGAGATGATCGCCTGGACCTCGTTGTTCTGCAGGACCTTGTCGATCCGGGCCTTCTCGACGTTCAGGATCTTGCCCCGGATCGGCAGGATGGCCTGGAACTTCGGGTCCCGGCCGCCCTTCGCGGAGCCGCCCGCCGAGTCACCCTCGACGATGTAGACCTCGCACTCCTCCGGGTTCGTCGACTGGCAGTCGGCCAACTTGCCGGGGAGGCCGCCGCCGCCGAGCAGACCCTTGCGGTTCCGGGCCAGGTCGCGGGCCTTGCGGGCCGCGATCCGGGCGCTCGCCGCGGCGCTCGCCTTGCGGATGATCTCGCGGCCCTCGGCCGGGTTCTGCTCGAACCAGGCACCGAGCTTGTCGTTCACGACCCGCTGGACGAAGCCCTTGACCTCGGTGTTGCCGAGCTTGGTCTTCGTCTGGCCCTCGAACTGCGGCTCGGCCAGCTTGACCGAGATGATCGCGGTAAGGCCCTCGCGGATGTCGTCACCCGTGAGCCTGTCCTCTTTCTTCTTGATCATCCCCTGGTCCTCGCCGAACGAGTTGACCAGCGACGTCAGCGCGGCCCGGAAGCCCTCTTCGTGCGTACCGCCCTCGTGCGTGTTGATCGCGTTCGCGAAGGTGTGCACGGACTCCTGGAAGGAGCCGCTCCACTGCAGCGCGACCTCGAGGCTCATCGTGTCGTCGGCGGTGGCCGCCTCGAACGAGATCACGTCCCGGTGCACGGTCTCGCGGATCCCGGTCAGGTACTTCACGTAGTCGACCAGGCCGTCGTCGTACTTGAACGACTGCTGCAGCGGCTTGCCGTCCTCGTCGAAGTGGTCCGGGCGCTCGTCCCGGATGACCAACTCGAGGCCCTTGTTCAGGAACGCGTACTCGCGGAAGCGGGTGGTCAGCGTCTCGTAGGAGTACGTCGTGGTCTCGAAGACGTCCTCGCTGGGCCAGAAGGTGATCGTCGTACCGTTCGAGGTCGACGTACCGATCTCGGCCAGGTCGGCATCCGGGACGCCGTGGGTGAACGACTGGGTGTACAGCTTGCCCTTCAGCCGGACGTCGACCTGGAGCTTCGTGGACAGCGCGTTCACCACGGAGACGCCGACGCCGTGCAGACCGCCGGACACCTTGTACCCGCCACCGCCGAACTTGCCGCCGGCGTGCAGCACAGTGAGCACGACCGTGACGGCCGGCTTGCCCTCGGACTCGACGATGTCGACCGGGATACCGCGGCCGTTGTCCTCGACCTGGACCCCGCCGTCAGCGAGCAGCGTCACCACGATGCGGTCGCCGAACCCGGCCATCGCCTCGTCCACCGCGTTGTCCACCACCTCGGTGACCAGGTGGTGCAGGCCCCGCTCGCCGGTGGACCCGATGTACATACCCGGGCGCTTGCGGACCGCGTCCAGACCCTCCAGGACCTGGATCGCGCTCGCGTCGTACTCCCGTTCGACGACCGACGACGGGATCTCGTCGAGATCGGGTGCGGCGGTATCACTGGGGCCGATGGGGTCGGCGGACTGGTTGGCGTCGATCTCGATCGGCTCGTCGGTCACCGGTGGTTGTCCTCCTCGGACCCCGCGTTCGCGAGGCATCGCGGCACAGTAGAGCCGCCCTCTACGGTGATGGCAAAGGCGCGGCTCGCTCTACGCCGTCCATTCTACCCGTCGACCGAAGCAGAACCGGCCACCAGGCGCCTGAAACTCACCTCAGGGCGTCTTTTCTCCCTCGTCGCCATGTCCCCTCTCGCGGGTGGGGGGCCAGAAAGCGCTCACGGGCACTCAGTGGCCTTCGACCGTTTCGCGACTGACGGTTCCGGCGACCACCGGTCCAGACCGCTCACCGGCATCCGGGGCGGCTGTCGACGACAGGTGGGCGGCGCGCACCCACCGCCCCTTAGGATCGCAGCCGTGGAGAGTCTCGACGAGGTCATCGACGCGATGATCGCCGACCGGGTGATTCACCGGCACCGCCGAGTCTGGCTGCTGGTGATCGCCCTGCTCATCGCGGCGATCCTGGTGATCCTCGCGACCGGCGGCTGGAAAGAGAAGAAGGGCCGAACGGTCCCCACCCTCGACGCCCCAGCCACGGTCACCGCCGGCCGCTTCGAGTACACGTTCACCAAGGCGGAGATCGTCCGCAAGCCGAAGACCGAGTACAGCAAGGCCGAAGCCAGCCTCAAGGTCTACTTCACCGCCAAGAACATCGACTCCGAAGAACAGAAGAGCGACTCGATCACGGGCGAGTTGCTGAGGCTCGTGCCCGGAGGCGGCGCGGACCTCGTCGAGTCCAACGGCGACTCGTGCAAGGGCGACAACCTGAACTGGGTGCTCGTCTACGGGCTGCCGCCCGAGGACTGCAGCACCAAGTTCGACGTCGGCCCGAACTTCAACGCCGACGTCGTCGAGATCGGCGTACTGCAGGAGCACTACGAGGGTGACAACTCCGCTCTCGGCGCGGACCCGAAGCCGTACTGGCACAACGAGGACCCAGCCGCGGTCGTGCGGCTGAAGCCGACCGTTGTCATCGACGACGGGAAAGCCAAATGAAGCTGTACCGCCCCGCGACCATCCTGGTCGGCCTGGTGTTCGTCCTGCTCGGCGGAATCATCCGCCTGGCCGGCTCGGACAACGTGTACCACGACACCCCGAACCTTGCGATCGTCCGCGGCCAGATCGGTCAGTCGCTCGAGTTCGCCGGTACCGGGACGATGTTCAAGGTGACCCGGATCAAGTTCGCGCAGAAGATCATCAGCGCCAAGGCAAGTGACGACGACAAGCCGATCGAGACGAACGGCGTCTTCGTCGCGGTCGAGTGGGACGCGGTCCGCGGCGTCGTCAAGCCCGACACCTTCACCCCGACCCTCACCACCGCCGGCGGCAGTGTCTACGCGGAGGTCAGCGACCCGTCCAACAGCGGGATCAACTTCCCGGACGCCGGCTTCGCACGGACCGGAGCGATCGTGTTCGAGGCCAACCCGGCCGATCTGAAGGACCTGACGCTCCGGCTGAAGCCGAGCCTCTTCTTCAACGTGAACAGCAGCGAGATCCGAGTCGATCTCGGGATCCCGACCGAGGCCATCGCACAGCAGATGGTCGACACCGCGGAGGAGCAGTACGTCGTGAACGACGCCGTCACCCGGGTGGCCTCGTGAACCTGGGGAGCCGGGCGACCCGGCTGGTCGCGCAGGTCCTGGTGCTGGTCGCTCTGCTGGCCGTCGGTGCGTTCGCCATGCTGCACCCGTACCTCAGCGACGACGAGGACGCCTACAAGGAAGGCCGCATCGACCAGGTCGTGAGTCAAGGTCCGGTGACCGTCGCGAACGTCGAGTGGAAGCTCGACTCGCTGAAGGTCTACACGAAAATCCTGAACGGGGACGGCGAGCCGATCGAGCTCGACGGCCCGGCCGGCACCGTGATCGTGCTGGCCACCATCACCGTGACGCCGAAGCCCGGCCTCTACCTCAAGGACCACAGCTTCACCTGCGACGCCGTACTGCGGGACACCAAGGGCAACACGTGGGACGACGAGCAGGCGTACGGCTATCCGTTGCCGACGTACTGCGGTGACAACGACCACCCGTTCACGATGGCCAAGCCGGCCAAGATCGCGAAGATCTACGTCGTGCCGAAGAACGTCGTACCGGACCTGGTCGGCATCACGACCGAGGACTTCTACCTGCACAAGCGGGTCCTGATCACTCCCTGATCAGGACGAGCGGTCAGGCGCCGGCGGTCACGGGCTGCGCCGCCTGCGGTGCCTTGGCGTCGGCGATCGCCTTCGCCTCGACGCGACGTTCGGTCCCGACCGAAATACACAGGTCGAACGCGGCCGCCAGCAAGGCGATCCGGAGCGGCTCGAAGATCAGGCCCCCGATCATGCTGGCGATCTCCATGTCCATCAGGCCCCAGTTCGACCCGTGGATGCCGATCAGTCGCTCCAGTACGACGAACGCCCAATCGTCGGCGAGCCACCACAGCGTGTACACCAGGCAGACGACGCCGAGGAAGACCGGTCCAACCCGGACCAGCAGCCGGAATGCGTTGATCGCGGGGTAGAACTTCTCCCGCAGACCGCCGAGCACCAGGTCCGGTGCCTTGTAGGTCAGGCTCACCAGCCGGCCGCGCTGCGGCTCTTCCTCCTGCGCTCCGTGCGCCCCGAGCCGGCGTTCGATGCGCGTACCCCGGAAGACGCCACCACTCGAGAGCACGCGGTGGCCGAACACCACGGTGGTGATCGCCAGCCAGGTCAGCGGCTCGGCGATGCCGTCCTTGAACAGCGGCCAGAGCGAGTCCCAGAAGAAGCCCCAGAGGAACTCGATACCGGCCGGGATCGGGATGTGGATCTTGTCGAAGAAGCCCTTGAGACCGTCCCACCAGTCCAGCGACCAGTACCAGAAGCTCCGGTCCTTGAGCCATTCCTTGCCTTCGGAGATCGCGAACGGCGTGATCACGACCGTGAGCAGCACGAAGAAGGACTCGGCCCAGACCTGGGCGAACTTGACCGGACGGCTGGGCCACCGGTCGTCGACGGACTGCAGCACCCGGCGGAGTACCAGCAGGATGATGAGCGCCGGGAGGTAGTTGTGCCAGCTGTGGATTCCGACCTTGAAGAATCCACCGCCCTCCTGCAGGCCGTTCTGGACCAGATCGGTCGCGCTCAGCTGGCTGACCTGCTTGTCGAAGAAGCCCCAGGCCGACCACACCGCCACGAGCGGCAGCAGCGTGACGGCCAGCAGCTCGAGCAGGCCGCGCTGCGTCGGGTCGGCGGTCTCCTCGGCCTCACTGCTCGCCGCGTCCCGCCAGCGGTACAGCGACATCGCACAGGTCCGGATCATCCCGACCGTCGCCGTGATCTGCAGCAGCACACCGACCGCGAACAGGCCGGTACCGAGACTCGAGTGCGTGTGCTTGGCCAGCCAGATCGCACCCTGCGAGCAGAGCGTGAAGCCGAGGAACCCTGCCGCCCACCAGGCGCTCATGGGCAGCAGGTTCTTCCACCAGAGCCGGAACGTATCCCCGATCAGGTGGACCATCTCGCGAAAGCCGTCAACGA
Organism: Kribbella sp. NPDC059898; assembly: GCF_042730855.1. Lineage (NCBI taxonomy): Bacteria > Bacillati > Actinomycetota > Actinomycetes > Propionibacteriales > Kribbellaceae > Kribbella > Kribbella sp. NPDC059898. Next base: position 358,573 of record NZ_JBHWKR010000001.1, on the reverse strand, counting down.
GCGTGCGCATCGCGCCTGATCCTATGGCACGCACGGGTGCGCCTTGGTGGTCGGCGCCGTGAGTTCGTCGAGGGTCGCGACGTTGCTGGCGGGCTGGTGGTCGTTGAGCCGTTGGCTGGGGCCGGTTGGTCGCCGCAGATGTTGGAACCAAGGCGCACCCGGTCAGGTCCCGGAACAGGAAACAGCCTGTGCCTGGCCCCCATCGCTTGTCGCGGACCTCGCCTGACGGTCCTCACCATGGCCGGTACCCACGACGACGGCCGTCGGGGCGTGAGGTTTCCGGAACATATCTTGCGGTGGGCGCAAACTATGTTCCGGAGAGACAGAGTGGCCTGCCCGAACGACCTGACGGCGACCTCTGACCAACTTCCAGCGCAGACCACTTTGCAACGGAAGGCGAACCCTGCACGCCTCGGAGAACCGGCGATCAACGACGACTGATCGTCTTCCAGCCAAGCAGGGTGGTGCGAGTGTCGTCGGTCGAGTAGAACTCGAGCTTGACTGACGCGGCACCACCAACAACGTCTGCTGGGATGATCAGGTCATAGTTCTCAGTGGTTCCGCCACAGACGACGGACGTGTACTTGTAGGCCCCGAGATTGGTGATGGCCTTCGTGTACCGGCACCCTTGGCCGGTGGTATTTGAGGAGTTCTGTTCTCCCGCCACCTCGACCGACCGGTTGTAGAAGTACACGTGTCCACGTGTGTAGGTCGAGGTCCCGGTGTATTCGAGGTCATAGCTCCTGACGACGGTGGTCGCTTCAGCGCTTGTCGGAGTGAGGATCGTGCAGAAGAGCACGATCGTGAAACCGATGCCGGCCAGTAGACGACGCATCTAGGTATCTCCTGTCTCCGCACTCGATGAAGCCAAGTCCTACTCAAGCCCGAGTGCGCAGCGCAAGCATTTTGCAGTTTGTTGCAATCCTCAGCCGTAGGTGTCTCGGGGGCCGCGGCCGCCGCGGACTGTGCGGGTGCCTTTGCGCCAGGTGTAGGTGTTGGGGCCTAGGACCTTGACCTGGGTGACGGTGCCTTCGCCGAGTTCGGAGTTCAGGCGGAAGAGGAGTTGGGGGACCAGGAGGTCGAGTTGGACCTTCCAGGCGGTGGACGACGTACGGACCGTGAGCACGGTGTCGTCGTACGACTCCGGGGTGCAGTGTTCGGCCATTTCGGGGCCGACGATGGTCTGCCAGCGGGCCATCACGCCGTGGACGGCGACGTCGACCTCCCAGCCCTGGTCGCGCATCAGGCGGCCGAGGGTGTTGGTCAGTTTCTGCGGGTCGCGGTCGTCGGGGCGGGCGCTGCTGATCTGGGCGCCGTCGATGCGGGGCCGGCGGCGGCGTTTGACCGGCTTGAAGCCGCCCTTGGCCGCCTGTTGCTTGAGGCGCCCGGCGAGCGACTTGGCCAGGTCGAGACCCTGCTTGTCGTGCTCTTCTTCGGTCTCAGGGACGCTCTCGGAGGAATCCGGGGGGTCAGCCACGCCGAACGGCCCCCTCACCCACCTCGAAGCGCGCTCCGCTGAGCTCAGCGGGCACGTCCGCGCCGACCGCCGCGGTCACCAGCACCTGCTCGGCCGGGGCGACCAGCTCGGCGAGCCGGTCCCGGCGCTGCGAGTCCAGCTCGGCGAACACGTCGTCGAGGATCAGCACCGGTTCACCTCCGTCCGCGCGCAGCAGTTCGTACGACGCCAGCCGCAGCGCGAGCGCGAACGACCAGGACTCACCGTGACTCGCGTACCCCTTCGCGGGCAAGTCGCCGAGCCCGAGTACGACGTCGTCGCGGTGCGGGCCGACCAGCGACACGCCGCGCTCCAGCTCGTCCTGGCGCTTCTCCCGGACGGCCGCGAGCAGCACCTCCTCGAGCTGTTCACGGGATGCCACCCCGGGCTCGAGAACCACCGACGACTTGTACTCCAGCCGCGCATCACCCTTGCCGCGGGCAACAGCGTCGTACGCGCCGGAGACCAACGGGCGCAGGGCTTCCAGCAGCTCCAGCCGGGTCGCGAGCAGCTCGGCGCCGGTCCGGGCGAGGTTCGAGTCCCAGACCTCGAGCGTGCGCAACTGCCCCTCGGCGGCGCTCGACCGGTTCTGCCGGCGGGCCTGCGAGGCGCTCCGGAGCAACGAGTTCCGTTGCCTGAGCACCCGTTCGTAGTCCTGCCGTACGCCGGCCATCCGCGGCGCGCGCAACGTCAGCAGCTCGTCCAGGAACCGGCGCCGCTCGGACGGGTCGCCCTTCACCAGGGCGAGGTCCTCCGGCGCGAACAGCACGGTCCACAGCAGCCCGAGTACCTCGCGTGGCCGCGACACCGGTGACCGGTTGATCCGGGCCCGGTTGGACTTGCCCGGATTGATCTCGAGCTCGACGACCACGTCCCGGTCGTACTGGCTGTTGATCTCCGTGCGGATGATCGCCCGGGTGGCGCCGGCCCGCACCAGCGGTGCGTCGTTCGCCACCCGGTGCGAGCCGAGTGTCGCGGTGTAGTGGATCGCCTCGACCAGGTTGGTCTTGCCGTGGCCGTTCGGCCCGACGAAGGCCGTCACGCCCCGCGCGAGCTGGACCTCCGCCTGCTGGTAGGACCGGAAGTCGAGCAGACCCAGGGCGGTGACGTACACCTCAGTGCTTGACCGGGGGTGTCGCGTACGACGGGTCCGCGGCCTCGGCGCCCTTCACCGCGTGACCACCGAACTGGTTCCGCATCGCGGCGATCGCCTTCATCGCCGGCGAGTCGTCCTGCCGCGACGAGAACCGGGCGAACAGCGCGGCCGCGATGGCCGGCACCGGTACGGCGAGGTCGATCGCGGCCTCGACGGTCCAGCGGCCCTCACCGGAGTCGTCGGCGTACCCGCGGATCTTCTCCAGGTGGTTGTCGTCCTCGAGCGCGTTCACCAGCAGGTCGAGCAGCCAGGACCGGATCACGGTGCCCTCGCGCCAGGACTGGAACGCCTCCGGCACGTTCTCGACGATGTCCGAGGCCTCGAGCAGCTCGTAGCCCTCGGCGTACGCCTGCATGATGCCGTACTCGATGCCGTTGTGGACCATCTTCGAGAAGTGCCCGGCGCCGACCTTGCCGGCGTGCACGAAGCCGAAGTCGCCCTCGGGCTTCAGCGCCTCGAAGATCGGCATCACGACGTCGACGGTGGCCTTGTCGCCGCCGCACATCAGCGCGTACCCGTTCTCCAGGCCCCAGACGCCGCCGGAGACGCCGCAGTCGACGAAGCGGATGTCCTTCTCGGCCAGCTGGGCGGCGCGGCGGGTGTCGTCGGTCCAGCGGCTGTTGCCGCCGTCGATCACGATGTCACCGGGGGAGAGCAGCTCGGCCAGCTCGGTGACGACCGGGTCGATGGCCTGCACCGGCACCATCACCCAGACCACCTTCGGCTGATCCGTGGCGGTCAGCTTGCCGACCATGTCGGCAAGGTCCTTGGAGTCGGAGATGTCCTGGTTGTTGTCGAATCCGACCACGGTGTGGCCCGCGTTGCGGATCCGCTGGCGCATGTTGCCGCCCATCTTGCCGAGACCGACAAGGCCGAGCTCCATCTGAATCCCCTTGTTCTGTTGGCTTTTCAGCTGTTCAGGCGGACCGGCATCAGCACGTACCGGAACTCGCTGATCGGTTCGCCGTCGAAGTCCCGCACACCGGTCAGTTCGGCCGGCTTCGTCGCCTGCGTGAAGGCCAGGTGCGCGACCGGCGTACCGATCGCACCGAGACCGTCCAGCAGGTACGTCGGATTGAAGCCTACGGTCACCGGGTCGCCGACCACGCGCGCCTCCAGCGACTCCGATGCCTGTGCCTCGTCGCCGCTGCCGGCGTCGAGCGTCACGCTGTCCTCGTCGAACGTCAGCCGGACCGGAGCGTTCCGCTCGGCGACCAGTGCGACGCGCTTGACCGCCTCGACCAGCGTCGCGGTGTCGATCCGGACCCGGGTCGCGATCGCGGCGTCGGTCGGGATGATGCCGCGGACCTTCGGGAACTCGCCGTCCAGCAGCCGGGTGGTGGCGCGGCGGTTGCCGCCGGACACCTGGCCCTCGAAGCCGACGATGCCGTCACCGGTGCCAGGGGCGGCCAGCGAGACGGTCACGTCGGAGCCGGTCATAGCCTTCGCGGTCTCGGACAGCACGCGGGCCGGGACGAGCGCGGCCGCGGACGCGTCGGGGGACTCCGGGTTCCACTCGAGCTCGCGGATCGCCAGCCGGTAGCGGTCGGTGGCCAGCAGGGAGATCGTGGAGCCCTCGATCTCGACCCGTACACCGGTCAGCACCGGCAGCGTGTCCTCGCGCCCGGCGGCGGTGACGACCTGTGAGACGGCCTGGGCGAAGACGTCGGCCTTCACCGTGCCGCTGGCCGCCGGAAGCGTCGGCAGGGCCGGATATTCCTCTGTGGGAAGCGTCTGGAGTGTGAAGCGCGAGCTGCCACAGGTGACCTGTGCCTTCGCGCCGTCGACGGACACGTCCACGGGCTGGTTCGGAAGACTCTTGGAGATGTCGGCGACCAGCCGGCCGGAGATCAGACACTTCCCGGCGTCCGCCACCTGCGCGGGCACGGTGACCCGGACCGACGTCTCGTAGTCGAAGCCGGACAGGGTGATTTGCCCGTCCTCTGCCTCGACCAGAAGGCCGGCAAGGATCGGGACGCTGGGTCGACTGGGCAAACTGCGCGCGGCCCAGGCCACCGACTCGGCCAGTACGTCGCGCTCGACGCGAAACTTCACCGCTGGGTGCCTCCTGTTTCGGCTGTGTGCCAGGCAGATCCTGCCACGGACAAGTGTGCTGTGCGCCATTCGGGCCGGACGTGGCGCTTCGGGCGGGTCGCGTCGGCGTCGTACCGGTCGTGCTTCTGCTGCCTTCGGGAACAGCCTGACAGGTCCCGCAAGCCGGCGCGAGATCGGGGTTTTCCCCAGATCGGGCCGCTCGATCGTTTTGTGGCCTTCGAGCTCTCTATAGATTCCATAGTGTTCTTAGCACCGGTGGATAGTGTGGAAAAGCGGCGACTTCGCAGGTCAGACCCCAAATCGCCGTGTGGACGCCGTGTGGACAGTCCCCGCTTCGGTTGAGGACGGCCGTGGACGAAGATTTCTGTCCCCACAGCCAATCCACAACCACAACCGAGGTTTCCCACAGTTTTCCACAGCTGCGTCCCCAACCTGTGCGTCCTGATTACTGCTGCTTCGCCTGGTGTTTGATGCGGTTCGTCAGCTCGGTCACCTGGTTGAAAACGCTGCGTCGCTCGGACATCAACTGCCGGATCTTCCGCTCCGCGTGCATCACGGTCGTGTGGTCGCGGCCGCCGAACTGCTGACCGATCTTCGGCAGCGACAGATCGGTCAGCTCGCGGCACAGGTACATGGCGATCTGCCGGGCCGTCACGAGCACCCGGCTACGGCTCGAACCGCACAGGTCGTCGATCGAGAGACCGAAGTACGACGCCGTCTGGCCCATGATCATGCTGGCCGTCACCTCAGGCTTGCTGCCTTCAGGGATGAGGTCCTTGAGCACGATCTCGGCCAGGCTCAGGTCCACGGGCTGCCGGTTCAGGCTGGCGAACGCGGTGACCCGGATCAGCGCGCCCTCGAGCTCCCGGATGTTCGTCTGCACCTTCGACGCGATGAACTCCAGCACCTCCGGCGGCGCGGTCAGCCGCTCGGTCGCCGCCTTCTTCCGGAGGATCGCGATTCGCGTCTCCAGGTCCGGCGGCTGGATGTCGGTGATCAGACCCCACTCGAACCGGTTCCGCAGCCGGTCCTCCAGCGCCTCCAGGCGTTTCGGCGCCCGGTCGGAGCTGATCACGATCTGCTTGTTCGCGTTGTGCAGCGTGTTGAAGGTGTGGAAGAACTCTTCCTGGGTCTGGATCTTGCCTTCCAGGAACTGGATGTCGTCGATCAGCAGTACGTCGACATCGCGGTACCGGCGCTGGAACTGGGACGCCTTGTCGTCGCGGATCGCGTTGATGAAGTCGTTGGTGAACTCTTCGCTGGAGACGTACCGGACGCGCGCACCCGTGTAGAGACTGCGTACGTAGTGGCCGATCGCGTGCAGCAGGTGGGTCTTGCCCAGACCGGAGTCGCCGTAGATCAGCTGCGGGTTGTACGCCTTGCCCGGTGCCTCGGCGACCGCGACGGCGGCCGCGTGCGCGAACCGGTTCGAGCTGCCGATGACGAAGGTCTCGAAGGTGTACTTCGGGTTCAGGCGGGCCTCGCCCTGCGCCTCCGTGGCCGGCTGACTGGAACCGTTCGGCGGCGGCGCGACCGAGCCGAGCGGCTGACCGAACGGGGTCTGCTGCTGCGGGGCCGGCTGCTCGTACTGCGGTTGCGCGGGCGGCTGGTTGTACTGCGGGCGGTTGTCCGGGTCGGTCAGGGCGGACTGGATCGTCGGTTGGTACGCGCCGTCGGTGCGGAGTGGCTCGCGTACGGCGGGCGGCTGCTGGACCGGCTGTTGCGTGTACTGCTGCTGCGGGGCCTGGGGTTGTTGCAGGGGGTGTTGCTGAGGTTGCTGGTGTTGCGGTGGCTGGTGCTGGGGGGTCTGCTGCTGCTCCGGGTCGAGTGAGGGGTCGACGGTGACGGCGATGCGGATGTCGCGGCCGAAGCTCTCGGTGAGAATGCGCTCCAGGTCCGGGCGCAGACGGGTTTCCAGCTGGCCGCGGGTGAAGTCGTCGGGGACTGCGACGATCGCGGTGCTCTCGTGGAGGGTGACGGGGCGCGAGTTGGTCAGCCAGGCGCGCTGGTTCGGAGGCAGGCCGGCGAGCACACGCGCCCAGGCTTCACCTAGGTCGGTGACTGCTGGCGCTACCTCGGCGATGCGCGGCTGCTGCATCGGTGGCTGCTGCAGGTGCTGCTGCGGCACCGGTTGCTGCTGGGCCGGCTGTTGCTGACCCATCTGGTGCTGAGCGGCAGGCTGCTGGATCTGCTGGGCGTGCTGCTGCATGAGCGGCTGCTGCTGACCGTGCTGGGTGGACGGCTGTTGCTGCCCGTGCTGCTGGGGGGTCGGCTGCTGAGCATGCTGCTGGAAGTTGGCTTGCTGCTGAGCCTGCTGCTGGTCCGTGGGCTGGGGCTGGCTTTGCTGGTGGACCTGCGGCTGCTGCTGGTGGGTTGCGGGCTCGTGTGCAGGCGGTTGCAGCGGCTGGTGGAACTGCTGCGCAGCATGCTGCTCTGGAGCCTGTTGCTGCGCGGTCTGGTGCGCGTGCGCTTGCTGCGGAGCCGGGTTCTGCTGGTGCTCTGGGGCCCGCTGCTGGGGGACCTGCTGCAGGTGCTCGGGAGCCTGCTGCGCCTGCTGGAACTGGTGCGGCTCAGGTGCGGGCTGCTGAGAGACCGGGGGCTGTGAGACCTGCTCTTGCGAGGCAGGCTGTTGCGGAGCGGCCTGCTGGGGAGCGTGCTGGTGGAGCTGGGGCTCCGTTGGGGTGTGCTCCTGGGGGGCCTGCTGGTGCAGGCCGGGGTGCTGCTCGGCGGGCGGTTGCTCCTGCGGCTGTTGCGGCACGTGGGGTTCGGCCGGCCGGTCGGGCTGGTGTTGGTCGGACTGCTGCTGAGCGGGGACGGCCTGGTCGGGAGTCCCGGGCTGGTCTGTGGCGGGCGGGTGTTGGGTGCGGTTGTCGTCGGGTGACCACTGGTTGGTGGATGCGTTGTCCACACGTGCCTCGCCCTCGTTCGGTACCTCGCCAGCTGCGTTGAAGCTGCCGGTACCCCAATCCGCCGTACCCCAGGCAGCACCTGGGTCCGGCTGGCGGTAGTTGCCGACGGCTGGGGCCGCGCCGAAGTACGTCGTACCTGCGGTGGGCATGGGTGGGCCGGCCGGGAGATCGGTGGCCGCACGTTCGAGCTCGGACCGGTAGCCGTACGGCGCCGGTGGCGGCGCCGGACGGTACCCGAAGGCCGACGGCTCGGGCATCGGGATCGGGAGCGACGGGCTCAGGTAGTCCCCGGGATCCATCCGCGGCGCCGGCTCCGGCAACGCAATCGGCAACGTCTCCGCCTGCGGTGCGGAGTCCGTACGCCGCCGCAAATCCCCCCGAGACGTCGAACCCGCACCGAGCCCAGGCTCCACGCGAGGCGCGGTCCGGGCACCAGCCGTGAACTCCGCACCTGACGCGGGCTCCGTACCGGGCTCTCCGTGAGGTGCCGGCTGTGTGCCGAGTGTCGGCTCCGCGCGGGGTGCCGGCTCTGGGCGCGGTGTGGGCTCTGCACGGGGTGCCGGTTCCGCGCGGGGTGTGGGCTCGAAGCGGAGGTCGGGCTCGGGGCGGCGTGGGGCTTCGGGACGGGGGTGGGGCTCCGGTGCGGGTGGGACCTCGGTGCGGAAGTTGGCCTCGGGTTCGGGGCGGATGTCGGCGTCGGGCTCTGGCCGCAGATCCTGGCGGCCGGTGCGGTGGTCCGTCCGGTACTCGCTTGCCGCGAATTCCGCCGGTGTGAATTCCGCACTGGCGGAATGGTCCTCGACCACGCGTTGCTCCCCGAATCCATCGCTGCGGTGGCCGGCGCGATCCGGAGGAATCCGGGTTGCGCGACCGTTCGACCCGACACCGTGCTGCCGCTCTGTCCACACGGTTGTCCACAGTTGTGAACGACCGCCGGGACGGGTTGGTTACCGATTGCGGGGTGTGGGCCTTCTGGTGTGAGGGAGTGACGCTAACAAGTCTGACCAGCCACCTACAAGCCGTCATCCACAGGCTATGAACAGGAAATTGGGGGCAACCTGCGGCGTGTCGGGTGGACGCCGGAGCGTAGTCATGGTTAGAGATCGCTCTCTGTCGCGGCCCGGTCCGGACAGTGACGAACCCGTCCGTCGACCAGTTACCCACTAGACTGTCCACAAGCCTGTGGAAAACTCTGGGGATACCTGGTTTGACCTGTCCACAGGACGCCACGTACCGTGGATCGGTCGGTGTTGAGCCGGCCCTTTCGTGCTGCGCTCGCTGCGAGACCTTCCTTGGTTCTCCGACGGCCTGCAGGACAGGCACCCGGGCAGATCCAATCAGTGGATTTGTCGACAAATTTGTGATCTCGAGTAACCGGAGTCATTCCAGTGAGCAAGCGGACGTTCCAGCCGAACAACCGTCGCCGGCACAAGAAGCACGGCTTCCGTCTTCGGATGCGTACCCGTGCGGGTCGCGCCATCATCGCCGCCCGCCGTGGCAAGGGCCGCCAGCGCCTTGCGGCCTGAGCGACCCGTCGGACGGTGACCACCTCGTGTTGCCCGCGTCGAACCGGTTGGTCCGGTCCGACGACTTCCGTCGCGCCGTCCGGTCAGGTCGGCGCGCGGCGCGACGCGCGGTGGTCCTGCATGTGTTGTCGGAGGCCGGTCACACCGGCCCCCCGCGCGTCGGGTTCGTTGTGAACAAGGCGGTGGGCAACGCGGTTCTGCGGAACCGGGTCCACCGCCGTCTGCGTGCTGTCTTGGCGGCGCGGATCCCGGAGTTGCCGGCCGGCAGTCTGACGGTCGTCCGCGCGCTGCCCTCGTCGGCCACGGCGTCGTACGACGAGCTCGTCGCGGACGTCGACGGTGCGTTCCGCCGATTGTCGAAGTCATGATGCGGTTCAATCCCGTGCGCAGCGGGATCATCGGTTTTCTGAAGCTGTACCGCCTGCTGATCAGCCCGCTGTACGGTCAGGTCTGCAGGTTCTACCCGAGTTGTTCGGCGTATGCCCTGGAAGCGGTCGAGCGCCACGGTGCGGTGCGCGGTAGCTGGCTGGCGGTGAGGCGACTTCTCCGCTGCCACCCGTGGAACCCCGGAGGCTACGACCCCGTTCCACCCAAAGATGTCGACCAGCGCGGAGAGTCTGTCTCCGCCAACCAGCCCGGACCGTCAGCCGACGCCGGGCCTGTGCAGCGAGGTGTGTGAGTGACTCTTCTGGCCATCCCCGGGCTCGCGGTGTGGGACGGGATCGTAGATCTGTTCAACACGGTCATGACGCCGCTGTACTGGGCCGTATCGGCACTGCTGGTCGGCTGGCACTGGCTGCTCAGCCAGGTCGTCGACGCGAACAGCGGCTGGGCCTGGGCCTTCTCTATCGTCGGTCTGACGGTCACGATCCGGACGATCCTGATCCCGCTCTTCGTCCGGCAGATCCGTTCCAGCCGGAACATGCAGCTGCTGCAGCCGAAGATGAAGGAGCTGCAGAAGAAGTACGGCCACGACCGGGAGAAGCTCGGTCAGGAAATGATGAAGCTGTACAAGGAGACCGGGACCAACCCGTTCTCCTCGTGCCTGCCGCTGCTGCTCCAGTCGCCGATCTTCCTGGCGTTGTTCCGGGTGCTCGACTACGCGGCCAAGGGCCAGTGGCACAGCGAGATCATGAAGCCGTACGTCAACTCGCTGCAGCACGCGAAGATCTTCGGCGCGGAGATCTCGCAGACCTTCCTGAAGGCGAGCGGTACCGGCTCGGGCAACGTCAAGGTCGTTGCGATCGTCCTGATCATCCTGATGACGGCGACCATGTTCACCACGCAGCTGCAGCTGATGCGGAAGAACATGCCGAAGGAGGCCCTCGAGGGCCAGGCCGCCCAGATGCAGAAGATCATGCTGTACGTCTTCCCGATCTTCTTCCTGATCGGTGGCTTCAACTTCCCGATCGGTGTACTGATCTACTGGTTCATCTCGAACCTGTGGACGATGGGCCAGCAGTTCTACGTGATTCGCCGCAACCCGGCCCCGGGTACGCCGGCGTACGACGCGATGCAGGCCCGTAAGCGCGAGCACAACCTGCGCCACGGCCGTCCGGCCGACGAGAACGTCCCGGGGACCGCGGGTGCGGCGACCGACACCGAGGTGAGCGACCGGCGGCCGGCGCAGCGGCAGCAGCCGAAGCGGCAGTCGCGGAGTGACCGGAAGAGCGGTCCGGCGGCGAGCAACGGCCAGGCGGCCCCCTCGGCCGCGGATGCCGCGGATGCTCCGGAGGTTCAGGACGCGACGCCGAAGCAGGACGCGCCCAAGAAGACTCAGGCCGGTGCTGCCAAGAAGCAGCCGGCCGCCAAGAAGGGGTCGGGAGCCAAGCGCCAGCCCGCGGCGAAGTCGGCCGCGCAGAAGAAGGCGGCGCAGAAGCGCTCCGGCGGGTCGCGCTGACCCAAAGCGCACCGCAGTCCCTTTCTTTGACGAACCCGGGTCCCCGTGGGGCGGATCTTGACACTGTGAAGGAGTGGCCGTGACCGACGGCATGCAGAACACCGAGACGGCGGACGAGTCCGCCGGCCCGAAGAGCTCCGCGTCGGAGCGCCTGAAGGCACTTGAGGCGGAGAGCGACATCGCGGCCGACTACCTCGAGGAACTTCTCGACATCGCCGATCTGGACGGCGACATCGACATGGACATCGACGGTGACCGGGCCGCGGTCTCGATCGTCGGCGCCGAGCTGAACAACCTGGTCGGCGAGAACGGCAAGGTCCTGGAGGCGCTCCAGGAGCTGACCCGGCTGGCCGTGTACCGGGAGACCGGCGAGCGCTCGCGGCTGATGCTGGACGTCTCGAACTACCGCGCCAACCGGAAGGCCGAGCTCGAAGAGGTCGGTCGCAAGGCGATCGAGGAGGCCAAGGCAACCGGTACGCCGGTACGCCTGGACCCGATGACGCCGTTCGAGCGCAAGGTTGTCCACGACGTCGTGGCGGCCGCCGGCCTCACGTCGGAGTCCGAGGGCGAGGAGCCCCGCCGCCGCGTGGTGGTCCAGCCGTGACGCTCGCATGACCGATCACGTTTCACGTGAAACACCGCCGCTCGTGGACAAGCTGTTCCCACGGGCGGCGGTCCGGCTTTCGGCGTACGCCGAGCTGCTGGCCACCGAAGGCACGCTGCGCGGACTGATCGGGCCACGGGAGGTGCCGCGACTCTGGGACCGGCACCTGTTGAACTGTGCGGTCGTCGAGCGGCTGATTCCGGAGGAATCCTCGGTCGCCGATGTCGGCACCGGCGCGGGACTGCCCGGGATCGTGCTCGCGATCGTGCGGCCGGATCTCCAGGTCGACCTGGTGGAGCCGCTGCTGCGGAGGACGACGTTCCTCCAGGAGGCCGTCGACGCGTTGGAGCTCGGTAACGCGCGAGTGGTCCGGGCGCGGGCCGAGGACTTGCCGCCGGCGTCGTACGACGTGGTCACCTCTCGGGCGGTCGCTCCGCTGGCCAAGCTGGCGCGCTGGTGTCTGCCGCTCTGCGTCGAGGGCGGACTCATGCTGGCGATGAAAGGGGCGTCCGCGGAGGAGGAACTGGACGGCTCAGAACGCGAATTGATGAAGCTTGGTGCAGAGGTTTGTCATATTCACCAACTCGGCGGCGATGAACTGGCCCTCCCCACGACTGTGGTGAGTATTGTGGCCGGACGTGCTGCAGGGGGATCCCGGCACGGACGACACGGGAGGTGAGCGGGTTGGTGAGTCGTGCCCTCGGATGGCCCGAGAAGAGCACCGGTGAGCCGAGGTCATCACAGGGCATCGGCTGGCCGACCGAGGCGGACCCCGCCGTTCGCGTGGTGACTCCGGAACCCGCACCCGACACCTCCCCGGCACCCGTGCCCCCGGTCACCACAGCACCGCCGGCGTCCACCGCGACAGCACCTGCGTCGACCGCGACAGCACCTGCGGCGGCTGTGACCGCACCCGCGGCGACGACGGCCACCGTGTCCTCGACGACAGTCTCGCCGCCGGCCGAGCGTCCGTCCGCGGTGCCTCCGATCGACACCTCGGGCCTGCAGGCGGCCGCGGCCGCCGGTCTTGGCGGACCAAGTGCGGATGACACCCCTGCTGTTTCACGTGAAACGCCGGAGATGCGAGATGATGGTTTCCGGTCCGAGTCGGCGCCACTGGTGGACGCCGAGACGGACCTTTCGGAATCTCCACCGCCTGTGGATGACCACCGCATGAAACTGCCCCCGCACACGGGAATTCGTCCACAGAAGCCTGTGGACGGAGCTGGGGGTAGACCCGCCCCGACCCCTACAGACATCCTCTTCGGGCCGAGTCCCGCACCTATTGGAATGGGCGCTATGACTGCCGCACAGATCGCCGCGCGGGCCACGACGGACGAGCTTCAGCGACGACTCCTCGAGACTCCGATCGCCGCCGCGACCGAACGGACCCTGCTGGTGAATGAAGGACGCACAATGGGCCGCGAATTCCCGCTGCCCGCCGAGACCCGAGTGTTCGTCGTCGCCAACCAGAAGGGCGGCGTCGGCAAGACCACCACGACGGTGAACGTCGCGGCCGGCCTCGCGCTGTACGGCGCGAAGATCCTCGTCATCGACCTCGACCCGCAGGGCAACGCGTCGACGGCGCTCGGCATCGAGCACGCCGAAGGTACGCCGGGCGTGTACGAGGCGATCATCGAGGGCGAGCCGCTGAGCAAGCTGATCCAGCCCTGCGCCGAACATCCCGGCATCCAGGTCATCCCGGCGACGATCGACCTGGCCGGTGCCGAGATCGAGCTCGTCAGCCTGGTCGCCCGGGAGAGCCGCCTGAAGACCGTGCTCGAGGCCTACCTGGCCGAGACCGAGGCCGCGGGGGAGAAGTACGACTACGTCTTCATCGACTGCCCGCCGTCGCTCGGTCTGCTGACGGTGAACGCGCTGACTGCCGCGCGCGAGGTGCTGGTCCCGATCCAGAGCGAGTACTACGCACTCGAGGGCCTGTCTCAGCTGCTCCGGCACATCGACATGGTGAAGTCGCACCTGAACCCCGGGCTCGACGTCTCGACGATCCTGCTGACCATGTACGACGCCCGGACGAAGCTCGCCGGCGAGGTCGCGGCCGAAGTACGAGGCCACTTCAAGGACGCCGTACTGCGGACCGCCGTGCCGCGCTCGGTGCGGATCTCGGAGGCTCCGAGCCACGGGCAGACCGTGCTCGCGTACGACCCGGCCTCGGCCGGCGCGCTGTCGTACCTGGAGGCGTCGCGCGAGATCGCCATGCGGAACAACGCCTGAAAACCTTGCGTTGTGTGGCAGCGTTTCACGTGAAACGAGACACGGGGGCCCGAGTACGCACAGCGGCACCCGTTCGGCGTTGTGATAGGTCCAGCACCAGCTCAGGATTCGAACTCGAGGGAGCGCGATGAACACCCGACTCGGACGCGGACTTGGTGCGCTGATCCCCAGCTCGCCGGCCTCTGGCACCACGACGCTCGGCAGCAAGTCGAACTCGATCCCGGGCGCACCCCCGGTGGCGAGGCCGACCGCGCCTGAGGGACCGGAGCTCGCCGCTGTCCCCGGCGCGTCGTTCGCCGAGATCGACGTCGAGAAGATCACGCCGAACCCGAAGCAGCCGCGATCGGTCTTCGACGAAGACGCGATGGACGAACTGGTCCACTCGGTGAAGGAGATCGGCCTCCTGCAGCCGATCGTCGTTCGGAAGCTCGAGGACGACAAGTTCGAGCTGGTGATGGGCGAGCGCCGCTGGCGCGCCACCCAGGCCGCCGGGCTGACCACGATCCCCGCGATCGTCCGGGAGACGTCCGACGACGCCATGCTGCGGGACGCGCTGCTCGAGAACCTGCACCGGAGTCAGCTGAACCCGCTGGAAGAGGCGGCGGCGTACCAGCAGATGCTCGACGACTTCGGGTGTACGCAGGAAGTCCTGGCGACGAGGATCGGCCGGTCGCGGCCGCAGATCTCGAACACGCTGCGGCTGCTGAAGCTGCCGGCCTCGGTCCAGCGGCGCGTTGCCGCCGGCGTACTGTCGGCCGGTCACGCGCGGGCGCTGCTCGGGCTGCCGAGTGGCGACGCGATCGAGCGGCTCGCGCAGCGGATCGTCGCCGAGGGGCTGTCGGTGCGGACGGTCGAGGAGATCGTGGCGCTCGGCGACATGAACGCAGACGACACCGCGGCACCGCGGCGACGCAACAAGCCGGTCGCGCCGCGACTGGTCGATCTCGCCGACCGGCTGTCGGATCGGTTCGAGACCCGGGTGAAGGTGGACCTCGGGAAGACCAAGGGCAAGATCACCGTCGAGTTCGCGTCGCTGGACGATCTGGAGCGGATCGTCACGCTGATGGATCCGAACAAGCAGAACGAGTCCTGACAAGCCGACACGCCGGAGAAAACACCGAAATCCTCCGGCGAGTTGGCGAGGAATCACAGGGATGTAAGTCGGCCGAGGCGGCTTAGGATCGCGCCCAGTGAGGTAGTTCGAAGTACGAAACACCGCTCAATCTCGGCAAGGTGATTTGTCGACAAAGTCATCTACGGACTTCCGGGCGATGTTCCACGTGAAACATCGCGCGTCGCCAGGATCAGGTAGGTGGCGGGCAGGGCGGAAGCTGTCGGACCGAGACCGGGGTAGCTATCCGGATCCGGGGCCTCCGAGAACCTGGCGAGGGTGAGGCCGGCCTTCAGGAGAGCGGTGATGACATCGCTCGGTGGCCAGATGAACGCCTGGAAGGTCGGCGCGTCCGGATTGTCGCGCGCGCCGGTCGGCCGCTTCGAATTCTCGACGGCGGCCAGTGGAGTGGTCCGGCCGAAGTAGTCGGCGGTGACCTCGAGCTGGTTGGGTCCGCGAACCGCCAGCGTCTCCCAGACAGGATGATGCTCGGCGATCAGGACCGAGCCGCCGGGAGTGAGCCGGGCGGCGATCGAGGTGGCGAAGACGTCAAGGTCCGGGAGCCAGCAGATGGCGCCCCAGCTCAGGTAGATCAGATCGAAGCCAGTCAGCGACTCGGGCAGCGCGAGCATGTCGGCGCGGACGAAGTCGGCCGCGATTCCGGTGGCCGTCGACTTCTCGATCGCCATCGCCAGTGCGACCTCGGAGATGTCGACGCCGGTGACCGAGGCGCCGAGCTGCGCCCAGGACAGGACTTCGTCGCCGCAGGAGCAGGCGAGGTGCAGGACGCGGCGGCCACGAACATCGCCCGCCGCGACGAGCTCCT
Organism: Kribbella sp. NPDC059898; assembly: GCF_042730855.1. Lineage (NCBI taxonomy): Bacteria > Bacillati > Actinomycetota > Actinomycetes > Propionibacteriales > Kribbellaceae > Kribbella > Kribbella sp. NPDC059898. Next base: position 342,756 of record NZ_JBHWKR010000001.1, on the reverse strand, counting down.
CCTCGGTGAGGGTGGAGCCACCCGCGACGAAGAACGACGCGGGCTCGCCGGGGCGGGCGTGGTGGATCTGGTTCCAGCTGGCGCGATTCGACGCGGTGATGTCGTGCAGCATGCGGGTGACGCTAGAGGTGCGCGCCGCAGCAGCACAACGGGATTAGCGACCGAGGAGCTCGTGCGACGTCTTGCGCTCGGCGTAGAACGACAGGAACGGGATCGTGCCCGCCAGCGCCATCAGGACGAGCCGCGGGAACGACCAGCGCACCCGGCGGAACAGGTCGAACGTCAGCAGTAGGTACACGACGTACAGGAAGCCGTGCAGCGGGCCGATGACGTTCATGGCGCCCGGGTTGTCGCCGAAGTACTTCAGCGGCATCGCCAGGAACACCAGCAGGAGCAGCATCACGCCCACCACGTACGCGATCACGCGGTACCGGGTCAGTGCGCCGCGGACGGCCGGAGTGATCGGCTTCGCGGAGGTGGCGGGGTCGGCAGAGGAAGTCACGCTGAAACGGTACCGCTTGGCTCCACAGCCACTTCGGCCCGGTCAGCCTCAACGCCGCCGGCGCCCGCGGGCCCGTCGGCCAGGCCGTCGTCGTCGGAGTCTCCGGAGTCGTCGGAGTCTTCGGGGGAGCGATGCGCGTCCAGCACCATCCGTCCCCACATCCACAGCGTGAACGCCGCGAAGATCCACCACTGGAACGCATACGCCACGTTCCGAAGACCCGCGTGATCGGTCGGCGGCGGGGGTGGTACGACCGCGGCCGGCGCAGGCGACGTACCGGCCGCGGAGGTCTGTACGACGAACGCGTCGTACACCCGGTACTTCACCATGTGCACGATCGTCGGGATCCGCAGCGACGACAGCACCCGCCCCTTCGCGGCATCGTCCGACGAGTCCTCCGCCTCCGAGGCGACGACCGCGCCGGTCAGCGACACCGGCCCGTTCAACGCCTTCCCCGCCGGATCCGTCACCGACGCGACCCAGCCGCGGACGACCATGACCGCATCCGTGTCGGACAACTTGAGCGGCGACACCACCCAGAACCCCTGGCGCCCGTCCTGCAGCCGATCAGCGACGAACACCTGATCGGCCGTCGGCCCCCAGGTGCCGGAGATCGTCACCTGCCGCCCGACCGCCTTGGCGGGAAGACCCTCGTCGATCGAGAACAAGGACCGCAACGGAACCGGCGGCGCAGCGGCGCGCTCGGCCGTTGCTGTGGCGGTCTTCGACTTGTAGACGCCGAGCTGCCAGACCCCCATCGCGGTCATCACGGCAGCAATCGCCAGTGCGAGAGCGAGCAGCCCAAGCCAGCGTGGCTGAACAGCAGTCCGCCAGATCGGTCGGGGCGCAGCGTCAGACATGAGGCGTCAGCGGGCGGCAGCAGTAGCGAGCAGGTCGCGGCAGAGCACACCGAGCTCGATCCCGGCGGCTTCCGCGGCGAGCGGGACGAGCGACGTCTCCGTCATCCCAGGCGCCACATTGACCTCCAGGAACCACGGAACGCCCGCTGCGTCGACGACCAGGTCGGTCCGCGACAAGTCCCGCAGCCCCAGCGCCTGATGCGCCTGAACGGCCGCTGCGGCGCACGCGCCGGCCGCCTCGGGCTCGAGCCGGGCGGGTACGACGAACTGCGTCGCGCCGGCCGTGTACCGCGCCTCGTAGTCGTAGAACCCCGAGTCCGGGCGGATCTCGACAGCCGGCAGTGCGCGCGGCCCGTCGCCCGTGTCGACGACAGTCACCGCCACCTCGGTGCCGTCGACGTACTGCTCGATCAGCGCGACCGGACCGTACGCGTAGCAGTTCACCATCGCGGCGGGCAGTTCGTCCGCCGACCGCACGATCGACGCACCGAGCGCCGAACCACCGCGGGCCGGCTTCACCACGAGCGGCAGCCCGATCTGAGCGACCACGGCCTCCATCAGCGCGGCGGCGCCCAGTTCGCGGAACGTGTCGTGCCCGAGCACGACGGATGCCGGCGTGTGCAGCCCCGCGTTGCCGACGACCGTCGACGCGACCGGCTTGTCGAACGCCGTACGGCACGCAGCCGCGTCGGCACCGACGTACGGGACGCCGTACAGGTCGAGGACCTGGCGGAGTGCGCCGTCCTCGCCGGTGACGCCGTGCAGGACGGGGAAGACCGCGTCCGGTGGATCCTCGCGCAATCGATCGACGAGGGAGGCATCGACGTCCCGCTGCTCGACCTCGACGCCGACGCTGCGCAGAGCGTCCGCCACGCGGCGGCCGGAGCGCAGCGAGACGTCCCGCTCGTGCGACAGACCGCCGGCCAGAACCAGCACTCGACCCAGATCACTCATCACAAATATCCCGATCACTCGTGGGCGTCTCCGGCGCCGTCGCCGGCCCCGAGGCCCACTGGAACGGTACCCCTACCGCAGCATGGACCCCCGGCCACCCGTTGGTCCCTTGCGCAACCTTTGCGGAGGGTACCTAGGTCAGCTCCGGGCCCGGAGCGTCGTAGTCGCGGCCGGCGCCCGGGGGGAGCGGGCCGAAGGTCTGCCGGAGCTCGAGCTCCTCGTTGATCACCGCGGCCAGTCTGCCGACGCCCTCGGTGATCCGCTCCGGCGTCGGATGACAGTACGACAACCGCATGCACTGGGAGCCGAAACCGTCGGCGAAGAAGGCGGTTCCGGGCACGTACGCGACCCGCGCCGTGACCGCCCGCGGCAGCATCGCCTTCGCGTCCAGCCCCTCCGGCAGGGTCAGCCAGACGTAGAAGCCGCCCCGCGGCCGCGTCCAGGTCGTTGCCGCCGGCATCTTCTCGGTCAACGCCGCGAGCATCGCGTCCCGGCGCTCGCGGTACATCTCACGGAACTGCTTCACCTGCCCCATCCAGTCGTGCCGGATCAGGTACGACGAGATCGCGAGCTGGCTGAACGTCGGCGGGCACAGGGTCGCGGACTCCTGCGCCAGCACGAGCTTCTCCCGGACCGCGTGCGGCGCGACCGCCCACCCGACCCGGAACCCGGGCGCGAACGTCTTCGAGAACGAGCCGAGGTAGATGACGCCTTCGCGATCCGCGGCCCGCAACGCCTTCTGCGGCTCGCCCTCGAACCCGAGTAGCCCGTACGGGTTGTCCTCCAGCACGAGCACCGAGGCCTGCTGGCAGATCTCCAGCACCCGCGCGCGCCGCTCGTCGGACAGCGAGACACCGGCCGGGTTGTGGAAGTTCGGGATCGTGTAGAAGAACTTGATCCGCTTGCCGGCCGCCCGTACCGCCGCGATCGCCTGCTCGAGGGCCTCCGGTACGACGCCGTCGTCGTCCATCGCGACGTGCACGACCTCGCACTGGTACGCGCGGAAGACGCCGAGCGCGCCGACGTACGACGGCGCCTCGCAGATCACCACGTCGCCCGGGTCGCAGAACACCCGGGTCACCAGGTCGACGGCCTGCTGGCTGCCGACCGTGACCACGACGTCGTCGGGGTGCGCCTCGATGCCCTCGAGCCGCATGATGTCGCAGATCTGATCCCGCAGCGTCGGGTCGCCCTGACCGGAGCCGTACTGCATCGCGACGGCGCCGTTGTCGATCACCAGGTCGCGGACCGCGCCGCCGACCACGTCCAGCGGCAGGCCGGCGATGTTCGGCATTCCGCCGGCCAGTGAGACCACCTCGGGCCGGCTGGCGACCGAGAACAGCGCGCGGATCTCCGATGCGGTCATGCCCTTCGTCCGGGCCGCGTACGCCTCGACGTAGTTGTCGAGACGGGTCTGCCGGACATCGGGCACGTCAGCACTCACGAGGGCACTCCAACGGTGATCGAGGGGGAAGTCACCAGGTTACGTCGAGACACCGCAGTCGGGGCTGGGGATCGGCGTGACCTCTCACTACCATGCCTTATAGGGGCAGGTTCGACCATGCCGGAATCTGGCTGTTGAGACAGCCGGACAGTCCGGTGCGGCCTGAGAGGTGGAACGGAATGAGTGTGGGCAAGACAGCCGGGTGGACGTTCGCGGGCCTGTTGCTGGGTGTGTTGGCAGGGTTCGCCGCGGAGCTGTTCCGGCGGCAACCGGTCAAGGTGCAGCAGCGGTACGTCGCCCCGCAGGCGACGCGTACTCCGGATGTGCGGCCGCCGGCCGTCGTCCCGCGACCGGTGACCGAGCCGGCCACCCGATGACACGTCGTGACGAACCTAACAGCCCGTATCGCTGATCGGATCCGCTGATGGCCCGCCGGCTCGAACCCCTGACCCTCGACAACCTCGACGGGTTACCGGTGCCGTGCCGGGAGTGCGTGTTCTGGGAGCTCGACCCGGTCGCCGCGCGGCACGCGATCCGGAACGGCGACACCGCGCTCGAGAAGGAGGCGTGGCTGTCGCAGTTGCTGCTGGACTGGGGGACCGCTGGGATCGTGCTGTACGTCGACGACGAGCCGGCCGGGTTCGCCGTGTACGCGCCGGCGAAGTACCTGCCCCGGATCCAGGCGTTCCCGACCGCACCGGTCAGCCCGGACGCCGTCGTACTGGCGACCGGGCGGATCCTGCCGCGGTACCTGGGGCTCGGGCTCGGGAAGATCCTGGTGCAGGCGATCGCGAAGGACGTCATGAAGCGCGGGTTCCGGGCCGTCGAGGCGTTCGGCGACTCGCGCTGGGACGGGCCGAGCTGCGTGTGGCCGACCGAGTTCCTGCGGGCGGTCGGGTTCGGGGTGGTGCGGGAGCATCCACGCACTCCGCGGCTACGGCTGGATCTGCGCTCCACGATCACCTGGCGCAGTGAGATGGAGGCGGCGGTCGAGCGGCTGATGGGCGCGATCCGGCCGGAGCAGTCGCCGTCCGCACCGGTGACCGTCCGGGATGCGCTGCGGTCCGGTCCGGAGTAGACCGTGGTGTGGCGTGCGCTGGCCGACCTGGTCGCGGTCGTGCACGGCGTTCTGCTGCTGTTCTTCCTCGTCGGCGGCTTCCTCGCCTGGCGGTGGCCGCGGGTGATCTGGTTCCACCTCGCCATCGTCGTCTGGAACGTCGTCATCACGCTGGTGAGCTTCACCTGCCCGGTGACCTGGACCGAGCAGTACTTCCGGAGCCGCGCCGGCGAACCCCGCTACCGAGGCGGCTTCATCCGCCACTACTTCGAAGGCCGCCTCTGGCCGGCGGGCGATACTCCCATCGTCACGTGGGTCGGCTTCGCCATTGTCGTGATCGCGTACGTCGGCTTCTTCGTCGTACTGCGTCGGCGGCGGAAGGCGCGAGCCTTTCGACCCTGATCGACAGGCGGGCCTTGGGGCAGGGGTTGTGCTTTGCTCGCCCGCATGGACAAGGGGCGGGTTCTGGTCGTCGGCGCGAGTATCGCCGGTCCGGCGTTGGCGTGGTGGCTGACCAAGTACGGGTACGGGTGACGGTCGTCGAACGAGCACCCGAGCTGCGGGCGGGCGGGTACAAGATCGACATCCGTGGCGCCGCGATCGACGTGGTCGAACGGATGGGGCTGAAGGACCGCCTCGAAGGGCTCGAGACCGACATGCGGTTCATGTCGTTCGTGAACGGCGCCGGCAAGCGGATGGTCGACGTACCGGCGGACCTGTTCATGGGCCGCGGCGAGGCCGACCTCGAGGTGATGCGGGGTGACCTCAGCCGGATCCTGTACGACGAGACCCGGGGCAGCGTGGAGTACCTGTTCGGCGAGATCGTCACAGGGATGGACGCGGACACCGGCGAGGTCACGTTCGGGCAGGCCGCGCCCCGCTCGTTCGACCTGGTGTTCGGCGCCGACGGGCTGCACTCCGCCGTCCGCGAACTGGCCCTCGGTGGCGACGCGCTCGACGATCTCGGGCACCTGGTCTCGATCGGCACGGTGCCGAACCACCTGGAGCTGGACCGCTGGGAGCTCATCTACTCGGTGCCCGGCCGGACCGTGAACCTCTATAGCACCGCGGGCAGCGCCGACGCCAAGGTGCTGTTCCTTACCGCGACACCGGACGGCGGGTTCGACCGGCACGACCGCCCCGGGCAGTTGCAGATCCTCGAGGACAGATTCCGCGGCGCGGGCTGGGACACGGATCGCTTGCTCGACGGCATCGCTCAGGCCGACGACTTCTACTTCGACACAGTCAGCCAGGTTCGGCTCGAGCGGTACAGCCGGGGACGCGTCGCGCTGCTCGGCGACGCGGCGTACTGCCCGTCGTTCGCCTCGGGGCAGGGGACCAGCCTCGCGCTCGTCGGTGCGTACGTGCTGGCGGGCGAGCTGTCCCGGTCCGAGCCGGCTGTCGCGTTCACCCAGTACGAACGGCTGATGCGGCCGTACGTCGAGCAGAACCTGAAGCTCGGGCGGGACAACCTTGGCCGGATGGTGTCGAAGAGCAAGCTGCAGAGCTGGTTCGGGGCGCAGATGCTCCGCGTGCTGCCGCGGATGCCGGGCAAGGACGCGATGATCGCGAAGGTGACGAAACCGATCCACGACGCGGCCCGCGCGATCGAACTACCGCAGCATTGATCAGGGGTGACTCAGTGGGACCCCGGACGTGAGTTGGGCGGGGTCTCCCCATACTGGAGGGGTGTCCAGAACCAGTACGCCGGTCGACGACTACCTGGCGGCGTTGCGCCGGGAGCTGCGTGGGCCGCGGCGGCGGAAGGCGGATCTGCTGGCGGAGGCTCGTGACCATCTGACCGATGCGACCGAGGCGTTCGAGGCGGACGGGCACGAGCGGAACGACGCGGAGCGGGCGGCGGTCGCCGACTTCGGCGAACTGCCGGACGTGGTGCCGGGGTACCGCGCTGAGCTGGCGATCAGCCAGAGCCGGCGGACGGCGATGATGCTCCTGTTCGCGCTGATGATCCAGCCGATCGTGTGGCAGAGCGGAGTCTGGATCTGGACGCAGGGGCCGGAGTCGCCGAGCGCCCTCAACGCCGTGCTGCAGACGGTCGTCCGCGCGATCGGCAGCGTGGTGATCGGCGGCGCGGTGCTCGCCGTACTGGCGACCGGGATCGGTGTCCGCTACGCCGTCGTGCGGGAACACCTGAGCCGGGTGACCGCGCTCTTCGCGCTGGCCGGATCCGCGCTGGTCGCCGGGATCGGCGTACTGATGGCAGCGACCAGCAACCACGCGCCGGGCGTGCCGGCGTTCGGCGTGGTCGGGACGTTCGTCGTGCTGCCGCTCGCGTTCGTCAGCGTGCAGGCCGCACGCGGTCTACGCCTGGCTCGGGCGTAGCACCCCTTCCACCACGGCCCGGAACGTCAGCCAGTCCTGCTTGCCGGACGCGAGCATCTTCTCGCCCGAGCTGGTGAGCTGGTACGTACGCCGCTTCCGCCCGCTGACCGTGCTCCACTCGCTGGCCAGGTAGCCCGCCCGCTCCAGGCGCCGCAGCGCCGGGTAGAGCGTGCCGGTCGGCAGGTCGAGCTCGCCGCCGCTGCGCTCGAGCAGCGCCTCCATGATCGCGTAGCCGTGCAGCGGTTCGGCCTCGACGACCGCCAGGATCATCGGGTCCAGGTGTCCACGCAACGCATCCGCCTTCATGTAGCCAGTCTACTCATATGCCTGCTAGTGTCGAGAGGCAACATGTAGCCAATCTACTTATCAAGGATTCCCGATGACCGTGAACACCCCGATCCGGCAAGCGACCCGACCCGGCTTGCTGCACCGGGTGTCGGGCTGGGCGATGCGGCACGCCGGCCTGGCGCTCGTGCTGTGGGTCGTCGTCCTGGCCGCCGTCACCGGCGCGGCGACGGCGGTCGGCGCCAACTACCGGAGTGACACCTCGCTCCCCGGCACCGACTCCCAGCGAGTGGCCGACATCTTCGCGGCGCACCAGCCGAAGGGCGACACCGCGTCCGTGCAGATCGTCGTCCGCGCCGACGGCGGTCTGGACGCGGAGAAGTCCCGCGTCGCGTCGATGCTCGCCGCGGTCCGGGTGCTCCCGCACGTCTCCGCGGTCGCCGACCCGTTCGGTGGACAGAGCGATTTGTCGACAGATCGACGTACGGCGTACGCGACCGTGAGCCTCGACGCGGCCGCCGCGGACATGCCGGTGGACGGCGTACGGACGATCATCCATCGGGCGCAGGACTTCGCCCGGCCGGGGTTCCAGGTGGAGGTCGGGGGAGACCTCGCGCGGAGCGCGTCCGACAGTTCGGGCGGCGCCGCCGAGGGGGCCGGAATCCTTGCCGCACTGGTGATCCTGGTGTTCCTGTTCGGATCGTTGCTTGCGGCAACACTTCCGCTGCTGACCGCGGTGTTCGCCGTCGGCAGCACGGTCGGCCTGCTGATGCTGGCGTCGCATCTGTTCAAGGTGCCGGAGTACACGACACCGGTGATGATGCTCGTCGGGCTCGGTGTCGGCATCGACTACGCGCTGCTGATCTTCTCCCGGTATCGGCACGAGCTGTTGAAGGGCGAGGGCGATCCGAAGGTCGTTGCCCTGGACACCGCGGGGCGGTCGGTGATGTTCGCCGGTTGCACGGTGGTGATCGCGCTGCTCGGCCTGCTGGCGTTGGGACTGGGTTCGCTGCAGGGGATCGCGCTCGGCGTGACGATGACCGTCCTGATGACGATGCTCGCGGCGGTGACCTTGCTGCCGTCGTTGCTGACCCTGTTCGGGAAGCGGATCGAGCGGAGTGTGCGGAAGCATGCCGCGAAGCAGCCGCGTACGCCGGGCGACGGCTGGCGGAAGCTGGCTGGGGCTGTACAGCGTGGGCCGTGGGTGCCGTTGCTGCTCGGTGTCGTCGCACTGGCGGCGTTGTCGTTGCCGGCGTTGGGGATGCGGCTCGGGTTCGCGGATGCCGGGACCGATGATCCGGTGAAGACCAGCCGGAAGGCGTACGACCTGCTGGCGGAAGGATTCGGGCCGGGGTTCAACGGTCCGCTCGTCGTCGTGTCGGAGGACGGGGACGCGCAACTGCTGGGGCAGACGCTCGCGAAGGATCCCGACATCGCCGCGGTGACTCCGCCGCAGCGGACACCGGACGGGAAGATCACGACCGTATTGGCGTTCCCGAAGTCGGCGCCGCAGGACGCCGCGACGAGCGATCTCGTCCAGCGGCTGCGGAAGGACACGTTGCCGACGCTGGAAGGGGCGTACCTGGTCGGCGGGTCGACGGCGGCCGCGGACGACTTCGCCGCGGCGGTGAGCAAGCGGCTGCCGATCTTCGTCCTCGTGGTGGTTGGGTTGTCGGCGGTGCTGCTGATGGCGGTGTTCCGTTCGGTGCTGATCCCGCTGAAGGCCGCCGTACTCAACCTCCTCAGCATCGGTGCCTCGCTCGGCGTGATCACGTTGGTGTTCCAGCGCGGCTGGTTCGGCGCGCAGGCCGGGCCGATCGAGGCGTTCGTCCCGGTGATGATCTTCGCGATCGTGTTCGGGTTGTCGATGGACTACGAGGTCTTCCTGGTGTCCCGCATCCACGAGGAATGGCGGCGTTCCAAGGACGCGACGGCCGCCGTCCGGGAAGGGCTCGCGACCACCGGGAGTGTGATCACCGCGGCGGCCGCGATCATGATCGTGGTGTTCGGCGCCTTCCTGCTCAGCCCGGACCGGATGCTGAAACAGTTCGGACTAGGCCTCGCCACCGCGGTACTCCTCGACGCACTGCTGATCCGCTGCATCATCGTGCCCGCCGTACTGCGATTGCTCGGCGAACGGGCGTGGCGCCTGCCGCGCGGCCTGGACCGCATCCTGCCGAGAATCAAACTCGAGGATCACTCGTGATGGTCACGAGACAGGTCATTCGGACGTGTTCGTGTCGAAGGTCGCCAGTCCCAACGACTTCCACGCATCGAGCAGACGCTTATCGCCGGACGCAACGACGAGATCGGCGTCCTCCAGTTGCTCGGCGGAAGCACAGTGGACGGCGTCGTACCCACGCAGCGCCAAGAGATTCGCGAGTTCGGCCGCACGCCGAACCAAGGCCTCGTTCACCTCGGTGACCTCGAGTTGCGGCCACAACTCTTCCAGCAGCCGTTGGCATGACGAATACGCACGGTCGTCCAGGCGCCCCATGCGATGGGCCTGTGCGAGCGCGGCGGCGGTCTCCACGTACAGCAGTCGGCTCGAGACCACGGCGTCGGCATCGTCCCAGAATCGGCGACAGGCTGGACTGCTGGGCTCACTGACCAGCAGCGGCACGAACGCCGACGTATCGAGATAGCCGATCACCGGCGCTGCTCGTCGATGAGCTCGCCGACCGGGCCTTCGGCACGAATCGGATCGGGCGCAGGCTGCTTCTTCTGGCGGGCGGGCTGAACACGCCCCTCGGAGCGAAGCTGCTCCAGCCGTGTCGGTCGTCCGACAGGCACGATGCGAGCCACTGGTTGCCCGTGGTCGGTGACTGTCACCGTGTGACCGGAACGGACCTCGGCCAGGTGACGGCTCAGGTTGTCGCGTAGTTCCCGAACGCCGACCTCCACGTTACCCACCCTCCTGTGGCTACATTCCCTGATGGAATTATAGCCACAAAGGACCTACACGGTCAGTTGGCCGAGGCGGAGCATGCCGGTGGCGGCGTCTTGGTCCGGGGGGAGGTAGACGCGCTGGATCGCGACCACGATCGACTCCGCGATCACGTCCCGGAACGCCGGGTCCGCGAGCCGGGCCGAGTCGTGCGGATTCGTCACGTACCCGATCTCCAGCCGGACCGCCGGCATCTTCGTACGGCGCAGCAGGTCCCAGGTCTTGGCGTGCGTACGGCAGTCCAGCAGATCCGTCCGGGCGACGATCTCGCGCTGCACCAGACCGGCGAACTGCTCCCCGACGCTCGACGAGGCGCCGTGCAGGTCGTTGCCGTAGTAGTACGTCGCGACGCCCTGCGCGTCCGGGTTCATCGAACCGTCGGTGTGCAGCGAGACGCACAGGTTCGCGTCCGTCTCATTCGCGAACGCGGCCCGCGCGAGCTCGTCCGGCCCCTGGTCGCGGCCCCGCGAGAGATACGCCCGTACGCCGGTGGCGCCGAGCCGGCCCTCGATCCGGGAGGCCAGGTCGTACGCGATGTCCGACTCGCGCAGCCCGTACCCCTCCCAGCCGTAGTCGAAGCCGCCGTGCCCCGCGTCGATCACGACCGTCTTGCCGGACAGCCGCGGGCCGGCCGCACGCACGGCCTCTCGCGCCCGCAGCGCGTCCGGCCGACCGCCGGTGGCCATCGGGCGGATCCGCTGCAGCGCCTTGAACGTCGACGGCCCGCAGGTCCCGTCCGCCGGGAGCCCCATGTTCCGCTGGAACTCGGTCACGGCACGCTGCGTGTCGGCGCCGAAGATCCCGTCGATCCGGGCGACCGCGAACCCGAGCTCCTGCAGCTTCGCCTGCAGGCTCAGCACGTCGTCACCGCTCAGCGGATGCGTCGGGACGAACGTCAGCAGCCGGTCGCCCAGCCGCCAGCGGGCGTCGTCGATCGCACGGTACGTCTGCGGGCCGACGATCCCGTCGATCATCAGCCCGCGTTGCTGCTGGAACCCCCGGACAGCGTGTGCGGTCGCCTCGTCGTAGACGTCGTGACCGCCGGTCAGCAGCCCCAGTCTCTGCAGCTTGCCGACGATCTCCGCGACCGCCTCACCGCGGTCGCCGATCCGGTACACGCCGTGCGGGGATTCCATCAGGTAAAGCTCCTTGCCGGTGTGGCGGGTAACTCAGGCCGTGAAGTCCGCGAGCTCCTTCAGCAGCGCTGCCTTCGGCTTGGCGCCGACGATGGACTTCGCCAGCTCACCGTTCACGTAGACGTTGATAGTAGGGATACCGGTGACCTTGTAATTGCTCGGGGTGACCGGGTTCTGGTCGACGTCCATCTTCAGGAACGTGATCTTGTCGCCGTAGTCCTGGTTCAGCTCCTCCAGGATCGGGGACACCTGGCGGCACGGGCCACACCACTCGGCCCAGAAGTCCACCAGAACCGGCTTGTCGCTCTTCAGCACGGTCTGGTCGAACTCGGCGTCGGTGACGGCGTTCATCTTCTCGCCCACGGGCGTAACTCCTTCAGGTGATTGTGTGTGGAGGTTCAGACGGAGACGGGCTCGGTGGCGGCCGCGGCGTGCTCCGCGTCCTCCAGGGTGGCGAGGAAGCGCTCCGCGTCCAGCGCGGCCGCACAGCCGGTGCCGGCGGCGGTGATCGCCTGCCGGTAGGTGTGGTCCACCAGGTCGCCGGCAGCGAACACGCCGCGCAGGTTGGTCTCGGTGCTGTCCGGCTTGACCAGCACGTACCCCTCCTCGTCCAGGTCGACCTGGCCCTTGACCAGCTCCGAGCGCGGGTCGTGGCCGATCGCGATGAACAGGCCGGTGGCCGGCAGTTCGCGGGTCTCGCCGGTGACGGTGTCCTTCAGCGTCAGGTGGCTGAGCTTGTCCTCACCGTGGATCTTGTCGACGGCGGAGTTCCACTGGAACTCGAGCTTGTCGTTGGCGAACGCCCGGTCGGCCATGATCTTCGAGGCGCGCAGCTCGTCGCGGCGGTGCACCAGGTGCACCTTCTTCGCGAACTTGGTCAGGAAGGTGGCCTCCTCGACGGCGGAGTCGCCGCCGCCGACGACCGCGATCTCCTGGTCCCGGAAGAAGAAGCCGTCACAGGTCGCACACCAGGACACGCCGTGCCCGGACATCCGGTCCTCGTCGGCCAGACCGAGCTTGCGGTAGCCGGAGCCCATCGCCAGGATGACGGCCTTCGCGCGGTGCTCGGTACCGGCCGAGTCGGTGACCACCTTGATGTCGCCGGTCAGGTCGACCTTGATCACGTCGTCCGGCACCAGCTCGGCGCCGAACCGCTCGGCCTGGGTGCGCATCTCGTCCATCAGCGCCGGGCCCATGATGCCCTGTGAGAAGCCGGGGAAGTTCTCCACCTCGGTGGTGTTCATCAGCGCGCCGCCGGCGGTGACGGAGCCCTCGAACACCAACGGTTCCAGCGCCGCACGGGCGGCGTACACGGCGGCGGTGTACCCGGCCGGGCCGGAGCCGACGATGATGACGTTGCGGACTGCGGTGGACTCGCTCATGCAGGCGTTCCTCGGTGTCGTCGAGACAGTGACGTCGTACTCAACGGATCCTAGAGGCCGACCATTCCCACCGTACCCACCGACAGCCTGCTCTACCGCATCGGCTGATTCAGCGGTTGCTGAGTGTCACCGTGGTGTCGTAGATCGACGTGCCGACGCCGCCCGGGGAGCTACATCCGGTGACCGCGAAGATCTGGATCTGGCTCACCGTCGCGCCCTGCAGCCCGATGATCGTGGCCCGCTTGCCGTCCACCTTGGCGGGCTGCACGAGCCGGACGTTCGAGTTCGAGCGGCCGGCCGCGAACGCCCGGGCGCAGGCCTGCTCGTCGGTCGAGCCGTGCAGGATCGCGTTCGGGGTGTGGTCCAGCCAGCGCTTGGTGGCCGAGCTGATGTCCTTGCTGGCGATCGTCACGGTGTCGGCCGGCGGCGTGTTGGCGTCGGTGGCGGCGGCGCCCTCGTTCGCCTGGTCCTTGGTGGCGAACACGACCCCGACGCCGAGCGCCGCGATCAGCACCACACCGGCGGCGGCACCGAGCAGCTTCGGCAGGTGCCGGCGCGGCTCCTCGCGGAGCTGGGCCAGCGAGTGCACCCCGACCGTGGACGCGCGCAGCACCGACTCGGACACGATCACCGCGTCCAGGTGCTCGGCGACGTCGGCCGGGATCGGGATGTCGCTGCGGCCCTCCTCGGCGAGGTCCTCGGTCAGTTGCAGCAGGGCGTCGTACGTCTGCTGGCAGTCCGGGCATGCCTTCACATGCTCACGGGCGCTGTGTGCCTCGGGGGCAGGCAGCAGGTTCTCGATCAGGTCGGCGATCGTGTCCGTGTCCAGGTGCTCGAGGTGCTCACTGGTCGGCAGACCGGGATCGGTCATCGGGGGCTCGCCTCCTCACGGGAGGTGCGCGGCGTGTTCATAAGAGGACTCCGGTAGGCGTCAGGCGTGCGGTCGCCAGAGGCAGGCGACTTCGCTTCGACGGCATACCCACTCATTCGGTTCCCACTGCTTCCGCGGCGGACTCTTTTCTGGAAGTTTGCCAGTGCCGCAGCAACGGCAGCAGCTTGGCGCGGCCGCGCGCGCAGCGGGACTTGACCGTGCCGGGCGCGCAGTCCAGGATCGCGGCCGCCTCCTCGATCGAGTACCCCTCCATGTCGACCAGGACCAGCGCCGCGCGCTGGTCCTCGTTGATCTGCTTCAGTGCGTTCAGTACGTCGAGCCGGCGCTCGCGGACCTCCGCCGGGTCGTCCTCGGTCGGGCCGGCCAGCTCGGCCGCGCGGTCCTCGTCCTCGGGCAGCGGGTCCGCCGCCCGCACCTGGCGCCGGCGGATTCGGTCCAGACAGGCGTTCACCACGATCCGGTGCAGCCAGGTGGTCACCTTCGCGTCGCCGCGGAACGAGTCCGCCCGGCGGAACGCCGAGATGAACGCCTCCTGGAGCGCGTCGGCGGCCTCCTCGGGCTCGCCGAGGGTACGGATCGCGACCGCCCACATCCGGTCCCGGTGCCGCTTGACCAGGAACCCGAACGAGTCCGGGTTGCCGGCGACGTGCATCCGGAGCAGCTCGTGGTCGTCCAGCTCGTCCAAACCGGCCGGTCCACTCGGCCGGGCAGGCTGCGCGCCACCCTGGGCGACCGGGTCCTCCGTGCCGATGCGCGGAACCTCCGGACGACGGGGCGGCGGATTGCCCGAGTCGACATGCGCGGTCATTTCTGGATCGTGACCTCCGAGATGGTGCCCTGGTAACCGTCCGACACCTTCGGCAGCTTGGTCAGCCAGACCAGTACGTACCGTGTCTCGGTCGGCGCCGAGGGGGTCAGGGTCACCGTACCTTCGGGCTGGTCCGCCTTGGTCGCGACGGCCGTCCAGCCGCTGATCGCGGTCGGCGACGTACTGGTGTCGCCCTTCGGGACCATCAGCTGGATGCTGGTGTCGTTACCCTGCAGGGCGACCGCGACCTTCGACACCGGGGTCTTGGTGCCGAGGTCGTAGATGATGCCGACGCCGGTCTTCAGGCCGCCGAGGTTCGGGTTGCCCTTGTACGACTGCGTCTTCCAGGTCGTGCTCGGGTCGCCGTCGTACGTGTTCGGGACGTCCTTGTGGTGCTCCTCGCCGTTGCCGGGCGGCGGGTCGAAGTCCTGGGCGCCGGCGATCGTCGCCTTCCCGCCGGTGGTCGACGGGGTGGTGCTGGTCTGCGGCGGCGCGCTGGTCGTGGTGCCGCCCGAGCCGCCCTTGGTGTTGCTGTTGTCCTTGTTCATCGCGCCCTTGAGCAGGAACTGCGCGAGCAGGATCACCGACAGCAGCGCGAGGATCGCGAGCAGGATCAGGATCCGGCCGCCCCACGAGCCCTTCTGCTTCTGCTTCGGCTCGTCCCGGCGGCGGCCGTTCCCGTTCGACGGCGCGGGCTGCCGGCGGACCGGCCGCGTGTCGGTGGACGGTTCGTACGCCGGTTGCGGCGGGCGGTACCCGTTCGGCTCGGCGGTGTACGTCGGGTC
The DNA here is from genome assembly GCF_042730855.1 of Kribbella sp. NPDC059898. NCBI lineage: Bacteria > Bacillati > Actinomycetota > Actinomycetes > Propionibacteriales > Kribbellaceae > Kribbella > Kribbella sp. NPDC059898. Next base: position 327,361 of record NZ_JBHWKR010000001.1, on the reverse strand, counting down.
GAGCGCCGGCGGCGGGGCCTGCGGCACCACCTGGGTGGCGTCGTCGACGCTGCCGTTCTGGCTGGCGACCTGGACGGTCTCGTCCATCTGGTTCGGCGGCTCGTGCGAGCTGCCGACGACGCCGGACAGCGCAGCGGACAGGCCGGCCGCGCTCGTGATCGGCGGCGCGTGGTGCCGCGGCGGGTCGCCGAGCAGCCGGTCGCTGATGTCGTCCAGCGAGCGCGGTACGCCGGCGCGCACCTGGCGCGGGCTCAGCAGCCGGCCGTGCTCGACCGGGGCCGGCTGGAGGCCCCAGGCGGGCGCCGGGCCGGGCCAGCGGCCGGTGAGCGACGCGAAGAGCAGTTGGCCGAGCGAGTGCACGTCCTCCTCGGGCGACCCCGCGCCGGACGACCGCAGCGCCGCCTCGGTGGCGACGCCGACGACCTTGATCGCGCCGGCGTCCGTGACCACCACGGTCGCCGGGCTGATCGCGCCGTGCGCGTAGCCGGTGCGGTGCAGGTTCTCGAGCGCCTCGGACACCTCGCGGGCCAGCCAGCCCGCCTGCTGCCCGGTGAGCGGGCCGCTGCCGAGCATCCGCTCCAGGCTCCGGCCGCCGGCCCATTCGCGGACGCAGTACGTCACGCCGTCGTGCATGTCGCAGTCGAGCACCCGGAGGAACCGCGGGTCGTTCGCCGCTGCGGCCCGGCGCGCGGCGTCGAAGAGCAGGTTGGTCCGCGGGTCGCCGACCGGCAGTACGTCGACCACGACGGCGCGGCTGAGGACCTCGTCGACGGCGCGCCACACCCGCGCACCGTCGATCTCCGCAAGCAACTCGGCGATCCGGTACCGCCCGGCCAGCAAGGCACCAGGACTCACGGTCTGGTTCGACACGGTGTCTCTCGCCCTCCTAGAAGCGCCAGCGGCCTGATCGCAGGCCCCATGTTAGTGCCCCACTGACCCGACAGGTGGTGCACTAATGCACAAGCGGTTCGGATCACCGCCCGATCGGCAGCTTCGATGTGACCATGGACACCACATCGTTCACCTCATGGATACGGAGTACCCGCGACACGGCGGCGTACACCGGCAGCATCACGATCGCCGCCACCGCGAGCTCGAGGATCGCACCGAGCGGCCCGGACCAGTCGATCGCCAGGCTCAGCACCCACAGCACGATCTTGCCCGCACCGGCGCCGGCCACCGCGGCGATCACCATCGCGAGCAGCGGCAACCCGATCCCGGCGCCCGGCACCCGCGGCACCTTCCGCCGCAGGACCGGCCGGGACAGCAGTACGGCGACCAGGTACGCGAGCGCGTACGCCGCGCCGAGCACCACGCCGCTGAACCGCAGGTGGTCCTCGTCGAGCAGCACCCGGACCCCGATCACCGCGGCTGCGATGTTCGTCGCCGCGATCACGCACTGCAGGAAGAACGGCGTCCGGGTGTCCTCGAAGGCGTAGAACGTGCGCAGCTGGAAGTACTGGATGGTGAACGGGACGATGCCGAGCGCGAGCGTCATCAGCGTGTACGACATCAGCGTCAGGTTGTTCTTACCGGAACCGTAGCCGGCGATCAGCGTGACGATCGGATAGGCGAACGCGATCATCGCGGCCGCCGCCGGGACCACGATCGCCAGCGTCTGCCGGATCGAGCGCGCCGACATCCGGCCCACCTCGGCGGTGTCGCCGTCGGCGGCCAGCGCGGACATCTGCGGCAGCGCCGCCGTGGCGAGCGACACCGTGACGATGCCGTGCGGCACCAGGATGATCAGCATCGCGGTGCTGTACGCGAACAGGCCGGCCTTCGCACCCGGGTCGTCCGAGGCGCTACCGGCGATCGCGAGCTGGGTGACGACCACCAGGGTCACCTGGTTCACGGCGACGAACAGCACCGTCCACAGGCCGAGCCGGGCGGTGTGGCCCAGCCCGGTCCCGCGGAGGCCGAACTTGACCCGGTACCGGTGCCCGCTGGCCCGCAGGTACGGCAGCAGCACGAGCAGCTGGACGGCGATCCCGACCGTGTGCCCGAGCCCGAGCAGCAGTTCCTCGCCGTGGCTGTACGTCGGGGGCGTGTCGCCGACCCGGTAGATGAACAGGAAGACCACGATCGAGGCACAGGCGACGATGTTGTTCGCGATCGGCGCCCACATCATCGGGCCGAACCGGCGGCGCGCGTTCAGCACCTGGCCGACCAGGACGAACGCGCCGTAGAAGAAGATCTGCGGCAGACAGAGCCGGACGAACATCACCATCGACGCCCGCTCGGCCGCCCGGGACGGTTCGTGCAGCTCCTTCGGCAGGTACAGCTCCGCGATCGCCGGCGCCAGCAGCACGCAGCCGACCGTGACGACCGCGAGTACGACGAAGCCGAAGGTCAGCACCCGGTTGGTGAAGTCCTGGCCGCCGTCGTCGTGGTTCTTGATCGCGCGCACCAGTTGCGGGACCAGCACGGTGTTGAACACGCCGCCGGCCAGCAGGATGTACAGACTGTTCGGGATCGTGTTCGCGGCGGTGAAGATGTCGCCGCGCAGCGCGGTGCCGATGGCGGCCGCGAGCAAGGCGATCCGGATGAATCCGAGCAGGCGGGACAGCACCGTTCCGGCTGCCATCACCGCCGCGGATCGCAGGGTGCGGTCAGCCATCCTTCGAACCGACTCCTTCTTTCAAGGACGCTCCCGGGGCCTGCTCGGGAGCGCCGTTCGCCGCATGGCGGCCGTGGGCGGGATCAGGGGTTTCGTCGCCGGTGCCGCCGGGTTCCTCGGACTCGGCCGGCTCGGTGCTCGTGGTGACCGCGGCCGGGTTGCGGCGCTCGATCCGGATCCGGCGGTAGATCCGGACGAACGACGTACCGAACAGCAGTGCGCACGCGGCGCCGACGAAGATCCATCCGACGCTGCCGTACTGGCTGGCCTGGATCAGTATCTGCTGCGGCTTGCCGACGGGCTCGCCGGCCGCGTTGGTCACCTGCGCGTTGGCCTGGATGAGCCCGTTCTGCTCGGCGCTCGCGTTGATCCGCGGGGTCCACTTCTGGCCCGGGCCGAGGACGACGGCCTGCGGGGTCTTGATCTTCAGGTCGGTGCGGTTCACCGGCGTGACGACGATGCCGACCCGGACCGACCAGTCGGTCTCGTTGGCGATCGTCAGCGGGAACGTCCCCTTGCTGCCGGCCAGGTTGACCTTGATCTCCTTGCGCTGCCCGCTGTCCACCTTGGCGTTGATCAGGTGCACCTTGCCGAGCTGCTGGCTCGCGGAGCCGCGCTCGATCGAGGTGAAGTACCGCGCCTCCTCCGGGTGCCCGGTCCAGCTCGCCGAGGTGGACCGCAGCAGCGCCTGCGTCATCACCTCCGGCAACTGGCTCCCGTCGACGAGCAGGCTCTGCATCGTCGCGGTCGCGGTGTCGAGCTGCGAGACGGCCTGCAGCTGGGACTCGGACAGTACGCCGTTGGTCCGCGGCGCGGCCGGCGCCCTGATCGCCAGCGGCCTCGGGTTGGCCGCCACGACCGTGCCGAGGTCCGCGGACTTGATCCAGCGAAGCGACAGGCTGCCCGCGAGCGCCGCGGTGGCGGTGCCGTTCGGGTCCCAGCCGCGCGGCGGGAGCGCAACCACAGAAGCGGTGTTCGTACCGGCGGCCGCGATCAGCGCGGTCACGGCCGCGAACCGCTGCCGTACCTGGAGCGGGTTGTCGGCGGTCTCCGGGTCGGGACCGCCCTCGGTCAGCGCGGAGTCCGCGATCACGGTCCGGACGGTGTGGTCGGGGCTTTCCGGCGTGAGGACGTTGTACACCGGGGTGCTGGTGAGGACCGGGCGGGTGCGTGCGGACCAGGAGGAGCTGTTGACCAGGTTCAGGTCGTCCGAGGTGGCGCCGGTGAAGCCACCCGACGCCGCGCCCAGGTACCGGCTCGCGGCCGCGCCACCCTCGAGCCAGAGCCCGTTCGTGAAGGTGCGGGTCAGCTCGCCGCCGGAGTGCTCGGTCTTGGTCCGGGCCTGCCCGACGAGGTCCTTCAACGGGGCGCCCGAGTCCAGCAGCCCGGCGACGTCCGGGTCGCCGTACGGGAGCAGGACGACCTCGTTGCCCTTCGAGGTCGACGCCTCGAACTCCTTCAGCCATGCGACCGCGGTGGCCTGACCGGTACCGGGGGTGGTCTGGCCGTTCTGGCCGAGGATCACATACCCCTTGGCCATCTGCTTGACCTCGTCGAGCGTCGCCGGGTCCGCCAGCCAGGTCACCTTGTGCTGCCTGCCCACGGCCAGCAGCCGGCCGAGCGAACCGGTCGGGGCGAGGGCCTTGGCGAGTGACTCGTTCGCGAAGTTGCGACCGCCGAGCTGGGTCGGGCGGAAGCGCAGCGGTACGACGAGGGCCGTGTTGACGACCCGCTTCAACGGCTGCTTGCCGATCACCGGCATCAGTAGCCGCGCCCGGCCGGCCATCACCCGGCCGCCGTCCGGCGTCTCGCCGCGGAACGTCACGCCGACGACGTACACGCCGGTGTCGTTGTCGATCCGCCATTCCTTCCACGGCACCGTCAGCGAGAAGTTCACCGTCTGCTTCGGCGCCAGCGGCTGCTCGAACGGCTGGAAGGTCTGGCTGTCGTTGGTCAGGTTGCTGCAGCTGTCCCGCTTGTCCATCGGGATGTTCTGCTCGGTCGGGATCGCCTCCAGCGCGGACGTGCTGGACAGCCGGGTGCGATCGATACAGGCGAGCGCCTGCGGGGCGTCGAAGGTGACCGAACTGGTGTTCGTCACCCGGCCCTTGATCACGACCTGGTCACCGGGCTTCGGCGCGACCGGGCCGAACGTGTCGATCGTGACCTGAACGGACGGGTCGTCCTCGACCGGATGCGCATCGGCCGGAGCACTGAGAGTCGCTGCCGAAGCAGCAACCAGCAGGCAGGCACCCAGCACCGCTGGGAGCCTCAGTCGCCGTCTGAACACGCCGTCACCGTAACCTAGTTCCCCGTGTCACCTTTTGCCGACCAGTCAGCCTCCGCCGGATCGTTGTCCGGCGTCCAGCGGCGCGCCGTCCAGGCCCTGCTGGAACTCGCTCCCGTCGTCGACGAACTGGGCTCCCGGTTCGCCGCCGCAGGCCACGAGATCGCCCTGGTCGGCGGTCCTGTCCGGGACATTCTCCTCGGCCGGGGGAGCAAGGATCTCGACTTCACCACGTCAGCACACCCCGACGTGATCGAGCGGTTGCTGTCCGGCTGGGCGGACCACGTGTGGGACATCGGCAAGGCGTTCGGCACCATCGGCAGTCGCAAGGGGGATTGGGTCCTCGAGGTCACGACGTACAGGTCGGAGACCTACGATCCCACCTCGCGCAAACCGGAGGTGGCCTACGGCGACAGCCTGGAGGGCGACCTGGCCCGCCGGGACTTCGCGATGAACGCGATGGCGGTGCGGCTGCCGTCCCGGCAGTTCGTCGACCCGTACGGCGGGATCGAGGACGTCGCGAACAAGCGGATCCGGACTCCCGGTACGCCGGAGGACTCGTTCAGTGACGACCCGCTGCGGATGATGCGGGCGGCCCGGTTCGCGGCCCAGCTCGGCTTCACGCCGGACCCGGCCGTGGTGACCGCGATGCGGGCGATGGCCGACCGGATCACGATCGTGTCCGCGGAACGGGTCCGCGACGAGCTGGAGAAGCTGATCTGCGCCGACCACCCGCGGATCGGGCTCGACCTGCTGGTCTCCACCGGGCTGGCCAAGCACGTGCTGCCGGAGCTGCCGGCGCTGCTGGAGACGGCCGACGAGCACCAGCGGCACAAGGATGTGTACCAGCACTCGCTCACCGTCCTCGATCAGGCCATCGATCTGGAATCCCGTCTGTCTGTTCCGACGCCCGATTTCGTCGTTCGGTTCGCCGCGCTGATCCACGACATCGGGAAACCGAAGACCCGCCGGTTCGAGGACGGCGGCAAGGTGACGTTCCACCACCACGACGTCAAGGGCGCGAAGATGGCCCGGAAGCGGATGAAGGCGCTGCGCTTCAGCAACGAGCAGATCGACCAGGTCAGCAAGCTGATCGAGCTGCACCTGCGCTTCCACGGGTACGGCGAGGGCGAGTGGACCGACTCCGCCGTACGCCGCTACGTCCGCGACGCCGGCGACCAGCTCGAGCGCCTGCACGTCCTCACCCGCGCCGACTGCACGACCCGTAACCGCCGCAAGGCCGAGTCCCTGCGGGCCGCGTACGACGACCTCGAGGCCCGCATCGACCGCCTCAAGGAACAGGAGGAGCTCGACGCCCTCCGCCCGGACCTCGACGGCAACCAGATCATGCAGATCCTCGGCATCCCCCCGGGCCGCGAGGTCGGCGAGGCCTACAAGTTCCTGATGAACCTCCGCCTCGACGAGGGCCCCCTCAGCGAGCCCCAAGCCCGCGAAGCCCTCCTCCACTGGTGGTCCGAGCGTTCCTGACAGAGGTTCTCCACAGCTGTCATTTCTTCGCGGAACCGAGACCTGAAACACGTATTCTCTGTGTGTGCCGGGGCGTGTACCAAGCACCCAGAAAGCAGGTATCTCGATGACCGAGTCGCTCTCTCATTTCGGACCGTGGACCACGGCCGATCTCGCCGGTCTGCCCGATGACGGGCAGCGCTACGAGATCATCGATGGGAGTTTGCTGGTGACACCAGCACCGGCGCCACGGCATCAGTTGGTGGCTGGACGGCTTTCGGTGTTCCTCCGCGAGGCAGCGCCGGCAGGAGCCGACGTTGTGGAGGGGACCAATGTGCAGCTGAACACAGGACGGCTGCTTGTTCCGGATGTCATTGTCGCCCAGTCGGCCGCCCTGCTCACCGCAGCCGTAGCGTTGCGGCCCGAGGATGTGCACCTCGTGGTCGAGGTGGTTTCGCCGTCGAACGCCGCGATGGACCGAGTGTTCAAGCCTCAGTTGTACGCGGCGGCAGGCATCGGGTGGATGTGGCGGGTCGAGCTCGAGCCGGAAGGCGTCCAGATCGTAGTAGTCGACCTGAGATCGGGGTCGCCGGTTGTTCACGCGCGTTCGACCGACGTGCTCGAGGTCGATGCGCCGTTCGCCGTGGAGATCCCGGTCGCTCGTCTGCTGGCCAGCCGCGCTGCGTTGTGGGGCGACCATTCGGCTGCCGACCTCCAGAGCTGAGTCAGATCGGCTGCGTGGTGACTGCTGCGTATGCCTTGGCGATCGCATTGGCTGACTCAGGGTGATACTCGTAGGTCACGTCATTGACTGAGGCGACCGGGAGGGCTGGGTCGGTGGAGTTGGTGAGGTAGGCGGCGTCGTAGGTGGTCAGGTCGGCGCGGAGGTCGGCGCGGACGCGGTCGGCGGGGAGCGGGCGGTCGAAGAGCTCGTGGGTACTGCGGTCCAGTCGTTCGAAGTGCAGGTCGAGGCCGTCGACGTGACCGTCGCGGACCTGCAGCGAGGTGAAGTGGCCGAAACTGGTTGCGCGTAGCAACCTCGGGTCGACCGTCGGCAACCGGGCGCCGTCCAGCAGCAGGAACTCGTTCACGCGCATTAGTCTCCCGCTGTGGACGTGTGGAGTGTCATCGGGTGGGGCGGGTCGGCGCTCGTCGTGCTGTCGTTGCTGCAGACGCGGATCCTGCGGCTGCGGGTGCTGAACCTGATCGGCTGCGTGATCCTGGTCGCGTTCAACGCGGTCGTCGGGGTTTGGCCGATGGTCGGGATGAACGCCGTACTCGCGGTCATCAACGTCGTACATCTGTGGCGGCTGCTGCGGCACCGGCACGACGAGACGGCGTACGAGGTGCTGCAGGTGAGCGACGGGGACGCGTACCTCGGGTTCGTCCTCGAGCGGCATCGGAAGGACATCAGCCGGTTCAACCCCGGCTTCGCGGTCGGGGCGAGCCCGTACGCGTTCCTGGTGCAGCACGGCGACCGGACCGTCGGTGTGGTCCTCGCGCACGACGCCGGCAGCGGGCGCGCGCAGATCGACCTCGACTACGTGGTGCCGAAGTACCGCGACTTCACGCCGGGCGAGTTCGTGTACCGGCGCAGCGACGTGTTCACCGAGCAGGGCTTCCGGCAGGTGATCGCACCGCCGCGGATGCGCGACTCGTCGACGTACTTGAAGAACCTCGGCTTCCGCCGCGAGGGCGACGACCTGGTGCTGAACCTCTAGAGATCCTTCGCGAAGCAGGTCGAGGCGGCGGAGTTCTCGAACGGCGGGTACGGCGGCGTTGGGCGGTACCCGTGGTTCGTGTAGAGCGCGATCGCCTCGACCTGCTGCCGCCCGGTCTCCAGCCGGAGCGTGGTGAGACCGCTGGACCTGGCCTGGGACTCGACCGCGTCCAGCAGGACCCGCGACAGTCCCCAACCGCGGGCGGCCGGGGCGACGTACATCCGTTTGATCTCCCCGAGCCCGGCGGCGACCGGCTGGAGCCCGACGCAGCCTGCCGCGGTCCCGTCCAGTGTCAGCACGGTGAAGCTGATGTCAGGATGGAGCCCGACCAGCGGCTGGTCCTCGCCGTACATCCCGGCCAGTTCGGCCTGCTGGGCGGCGGTGAGCGCCAGTACGTCGGGATCCGTCGGCGCGGCAGCGCGCAGTTCCACTCCCTCGATCACCATGCCGCCGGACGGTAGCAACCTGGCATGACGCTGCTGTTTCCGTTTCCTCTCGCACCGACCGAAGGGGCGTGAGCGTCAGGCGCCGAACAGCTTCCACTCGCCTTCGCTGATCACCTCGACGGTGCCGTCGACGACCTTGATCGCGGTGTCGTCGTCGATCGCGTACGTCGGCACCGGGATGCCGGCTGCCCACTTCCCGATGTTCTCCGGGGTGGTGTCCGCCATGTCCGGGTGCCCGAGGTGCGGGTACAGCGTGAAGTCGACCAGCCCGAGCGCCCGCTCGGCACCTTCCCCCATGTCGCTGCCCGGCGGCACGAACTCCAGGTCGAACTCCGCGTCGCAGTTGTACGGCGTCACCGCGATGCTCCCGGCGCTCACCCCGACGTACACCGAGGTCAGTGAGGGCAGGAGGTCCGCGAGACCGGACTGCCGCATCCAGTACGTCAGGTACAGAACGTCGCCGCCCCACACCAGCAGCGCGTCGGCCTCGCGCACCGTGGGGACCCAGCTCTCCTCCCGGATGGTCGGCAGCGCCGTGAGCTCCAGCACGCTCAAGGACTTCCAGCCCAGGTCGCACAACGGACCCTTGGCGTTCCCGGAGATCGCCCGCCACGCCTGGGCGCCGCCGCCGGGGAACGGGTAGATCGCGGTCGGGACGATCAGCGCGTCGCACTCCGCGATCGGCTTGCCCAGCAGCTCGACGAGCGCGTCGGAGATGCTCTGGTTGCGGATGCCGGAGGACGTCAGCAGGAACTTCATGACGGGACGTTATCCCCAGTTCCGGTGATCGCGACAGAGCAGCTGGAGGATCACCTGTAGACCCGCAGATCCGCGAGACTCCACCAGTTGCCAGCACTCCCGGTCTGCGTGACCCGGATGTACCGCGCATGCGTCGGCCGGAAGGTCACCGTCGTCAGTTGACTGCTCGATGCTCCACTCGACACCGTCTGCCAGCTACTCCCATCGTTGCTCACGGCAACGTCGTAGTCACGTGCGTAGTCACCGGCATTCCCACCACTGTCCAAGGCGACCTGACGGAACGTCTGCGCCTTCCCGAGATCCACCTGCACCCACTGCCCAGGCGTCTGCGCGGCCTTGCTCTGCCACACCGTCGACCCGTCCTGATCGATCAGCAGCCCGGCATCAGCGGCGTTGTCGCTCGCGGTCGCCGCCACCGCCGTCAGCTCCTGCGGTACGTCGCCCGCCGTCCGGCCCCAGGTGTACGTCGCGATCGCACCACCAGGCAGCTCGTACTCGAACGACTGGCCACCGACCGCGACCGCGAACGCCCGCGGATCGTCGTTCTCGTTGTGTACGACGAGCGCCGTCGTACCGTCCGGGTTGCGGAACGCCGCGGACATCAGCTGCCCGTTCCATCCCGTCGTCCCGTACGACGTACTCCCGATTCGCACCGCGCCCGGCCGCACGAACTTCGACAGGTGCCCGATCGTGTAGTACTCCGCATCGGTCGTGACTGCCCCGTCCGGCTGCAGCGTCACGAGACCGGTGCACGTGTCGCAGCCGCCGAGGTGCGGGCCGCCGGTCGAGTCGAGCGCGAGGTTCCAGTTCACGACCGACTTCGCCCAGTTGCGCGTCGTACCGATCATCAGCGTCCGCGCGTGCCAGGTGAGCGTGCCGCGGAAGATCTGCTGCGGCGTGTCGTTCGGGCCGTGCGAGCCGGAGCACTCGGTGAACCAGATCCCCTTGGTGGGGAACGCGTTGTGCAGGTCGGTCTGCTTCGACGGATCGCCGGAGTAGCAGTGGTACGCCGTACCCGCGAGCCACTTCGCCGCGGACGACTGCAGCAGCTTGTACGGGTAGTCGGTCTCCGGGTCCTCGCCGGGCGGGGTGGACGCGACGTCGCCGGGGTGGGTCGTCCAGTTGTGGTCGTAGCCGAGGATCTTGGTCCGCGGGCTGACCTTCCGCAGCAGCGGCCCGAGCGCGTTGATGACCGCGGCCTCCTGGCGGACCGGCATGTCGGTGCCGGGGTATCCGCTGGGCTTGCGGTTCTGCGGCTCGTTCTGGATCGACAGGTAGTCGACCGGTACGCCGGCCTGCGCGTACACCTGCACGAACTTCACCAGGTAGCGCGCGTACGCGTCGTACACCTTCGGGTCGTCCTTCAGCCGGCCGCCGACGAGCGAGTCACCGGTCTTCATCCAGGCCGGCGGGCTCCACGGCGTCGCCATCACCGCGAGCTGTGGATTGAGCTGCTTGGCGCGCCGGAGCAGCGGCAGCACCTGCTGCTCGTCGTGCGCGACGCTGAAGTGCTGCAGGCCGAAGTCCGTCTGGCCCGCCGGTACGTCGTCGTACGTGTAGTGCTCGCTCGCGGCCGTGAAGTCGGACGAGCCGACAGGCTGCCGCAGGAAGCTGACGCCGATGCCCTCCTTCGGGTCGAACAGCTTCCGCATCGTTTGCTCACGGACGGCCGGGCTCAGCCGGTACAGCACCGCGGCGGCCGAGTCGGTCAGCGCGGCACCGAAGCCGTCCATGGTCTGGTACGTCGTCCGCGGGTCGACCGTGATCGTGGTCCGGTCGCTCGCGCCGTCGTGGAACGAGACCGGCGCACGCTCGTGCAGCAGTTCGGCGCGGTCCGGTGTGGTGACCCAGACGCTGACCTGGGTCGTCGGGGGATGGGCCTGGGCGGGACCGGTGAGTGACGCCACCGTGAGAGCAAGGGCGACGCCGAAGGCGGGTGTTCTCATCGCACTCCTCGACAGGATGTAACAAACGGCCTCAGGAAACGACCGCAGTCGACCACTGTCAACCTCTGGGAGCGGTGTTCTAGAGTGCTGAGCGTGAAACAAGGCGATGTAACAAATGCCGCGCGCTAGGGCGACCATGCGCGACGTCGCGGCGGCCGCCGGCGTCTCGCTCGCGACCGTCTCGCGCGTGGTCAACCAGGCGGCCGGCATCTCGCCGGAGGCTCGGCGGCTGGTGGAGCAGGCGATCGAGGAGCTCGGGCTGCCCGCGCCCGTCCCCCGGGGTGGTACGCCGAAACCGGTCGAGGGCGCCGTCTACGTCCGCTGCCCGTACGTCCTCACCGACTACTTCGGCCTGATCGTCTCCTCGATCGCCGAGACGCTCGAACAGCACGGCCGCCAGGTCGTCCTCAGCGCGGGTGAGGCCACCGTCCGCGATCCCGTCCTGACCCGGCTGGCCTCCCGCCGGAACATCGGCGGCGCGATCCTGATCCTCCCGCCGGAGCCGAGCGAGGAGCTGGTCCGGCTGAGTTCCCGCCGGTTCCCGTTCGTGGTCGTCGATCCGCGGACGGCGCTCCCGCGCGACATCCCGTCCGTCTCGGCCGCCCACCACTCCGGCGCCCGCCAACTGACCGCCCACCTGACGGGCCTCGGTCACACCCGTATCGGCGTCATCGCCGGCCCCCGCGAATGGCTGGCCGCCGACGCCCGCCTCAGCGGCCACTCCGCCGCACTCGCCGACGCCGGCATCCTCCCCGATCCGTCGCTCGTCCGCCACGACCAGCCCACCACGCTCCATGGCTACCGGGCGGCCCGCGAACTCCTGACCCTCGACCCACGCTCGACCGCTCTCGTCGCCTTCAACGACAAGGCCGCGATCGGCGCGCTGCAAGCCGCCGCCGAGCTCGGCCTGACCGTCCCCGACGACCTGTCGATCACCGGGTTCGACGACCTCGACCTGAGCCGGGCGACCACACCCCAACTGACCACCGTCCGCCAACCCCTGCAGGAGATGGGCCGGATGGCCGTCAGCCTCCTGACCCGCCTGCTCGACCGTCACACACTCGAGGCGCTGCACGTCGAACTCGCCACCGAGCTCGTCGTTCGAGGCTCGACCGGCGCGGCACGTCGAGCGACCGCGGGCTAGCCCTCGCGGAGACGGCTGGCGCGGCCGCGCAGGTACCGCTGTTCGGCCGTGTTCGTGGCCAGCTTGGCTGCGTCGAGGTAAGCGCCGACAGCCTGCTCGGCGTCGCCGCGCAGCTCGAGTAGATGCGCCCGTACTGCGTGGTACCGGTGGCTACGGGTCGCCCGAGGGTCGGTGGATAGCGTGTCGAGGAGAACGAGACCCGCGTCGGGTCCATGGACCATCGCGGTCGCGACCGCACGGTTCAGCCGGACGACCGGGCCCTGCAGCAGCGGTTCTAGCAAGTTGTACAGGGCAAGGATCTGCCGCCAGTCGGTGGCCGCGGCGGTCGCTGCCTCGCTGTGTACGGCGGCGATCGCGGCCTGCAACTGGTACGGGCCGAGCGTCGTCGTCCGCATCGCCCAGGTGATCAACTCGGTGCCTTCGGCAATCGCCGTCCGGTCCCACCGCGACCGGTCCTGCTGATCGAGCGGAACGAGCGATCCGTCGGGCGCGGTCCGCGCCGTACGTCGCGCCTCGGTCAGCAACATCAAGGCGAGCAGACCGGCCACCTCACCGTCGTCCGGCAACAGGTCCCGGAGCATCCGCGCGAGCCGGATCGCCTCCTGCGCAAGGTCGACCCGCCCGAGCTCGGCCCCCGCGGTACTCGTGTGGCCCTCGGTGAAGATCAGGTACAGGACCTGGAGCACCGGGTCCCAGCCCTGGTCCGAGTCCGGTCTCCGGAACGGCCGCCCGCGGAGCTTCTGCTTGGCGCGACTGATCCGCTGCCCGATCGTTGCCTCCGGCGTGAGCAGGGCCGCGGCGATCTCGCCGGTCGTGAGACCACCGACCGCGCGCAGTGTCAGCGGAAGCTGCGAGGCGATCGGCAGGTCCGGATGGCAGCACAGGAACAGCACGGTCAGCGAGTCGTCGGCGTCGCTCACCGGTGCCGGCGCGAGGTCCGGCGTACGGACGATGTCCTCGCGCCGCCGGCGGGCCTCCTCGTTGCGGAGCAGGTCGATCAGCCGCCGCGAGGCGACCCGGATGAGCCACGTGCGCGGCTCGTCCGGGACGCCCTGCTTCGGCCACTGCTCCGCTGCGACCAGGAGAGCCTCCTGTACGGCGTCCTCACACGTCTCGAAGTGCCCGTACCGGCGAACCAGTGCGCCGAGCACCTGCGGCGTGAGGCTCCGCAACAGGTCGTCCATCGTCAGCTGTCCGGCCGGATGTCCTCGGGCCCGGCCATGATCGGCCGTACTTCGACGGTGTCGCCGACCGCGTCGACGATCCGGGCAGCGATCGCCATCACCCGGTCGTGGCTGTCGCAGTCGACGATCGCGAAGCTGGCCAGCACCTCCTTGGACTCCGCGAACGGCCCCTCACTCGCGACCGGTCCGGCGTCGGTCCGGCGTACCGTCCGGCTCAGGGCCGGATGCGCCAGCCCTTCGGTGCCGAGCAGTTCGCCGCTCGCGGTCAGCTCCGCCGCGAGGTCCTCGTAGAACTTGCACATCGCGATGAACTCCGGGCTGTTCACGTCCACCGTGTCCCAGCCCGACTGGTCGCCGTAGGCAAGCAGCAGGTACTTCATCGGTGCCTCCTCGTCAGGCCGCGGTGCGGACCATCGTCGCGTGGTACCCGCCACCCGGGTACACCCAGTCTCCGGTGAGCCGGTCTCCGCCGTCGGAGAAGGCGCCCTTGAAGTACCCCGGCGAGCCCTTGAACCCGCCCCAGATGGTGAGTTCGTCACCGTCCAGTTCGTAGACGTAGTCGAGCGTGTTGCCGTCCGCGTCGTACACCCGGGACTTCACCTCGGTGCCGCGTTCGCCGCCGAACGGGTGTTCGTAGCCGATGACCTCGGTCATCCGGACCTCGTGGCCGTCGTGGTCGAGCACGCCGCGCTGGACCAGGAAGTGTCCGCCGTCCAGCCATTCGAAGCTCGTCGTACCGGTCGCGCCGCCGGTGACCTGCCAGGTTCCGATCAGCCGGCCGAGTTGCTGCAGTTCGTTCGTCATGTTCCGTGTCCTCTCCGGTTGCTGCTTGGTGCTGCTACCTCGAAGCTGTCCGGCGGCTTTCGACAGCTCTACCTTGTCCAGATTTGACCCAGGGGGAGTGCGCGAAACGGCTCGGTTGTGGCAAGTTTTGGGCATGAACCTTCGGATCGGCATTGCCGGGATCGCCATCGAGTCCAGCACGTTCTCGCCGCACCGGGCCGGCCTGGCCGACTTCGACGTACGGCGCGGAGACCACCTGCTGGAGCGGTACACCGACTTCCTCGGGAAGGACTGGGCGCAGGGGATCGAATGGGTGCCGCTCGTGCACGCGCGCTCGCTGCCCGGCGGCGCGGTGCTGCCGGAGGTGTACGACGACCTGTCGGCGGAGATCATCACCCGCCTGAAGGACGCCGGCGAGCTGGACGGGTTCTTCTTCGACATCCACGGCGCGATGAGCGTCGTCGGACGGCAGGACGCGGAGGCGGACCTCGCCACCCGGATCCGCGACGTGCTCGGTCCCGACGTACTCGTCTCAGCCTCGATGGACCTGCACGGCAACGTCTCGCGCGAGCTCGGTACGGCGGTCGATCTGATCACGTGCTACCGGATGGCGCCGCACGAGGACGCGATGGAGAGCCGCGAGCGGGCGCTGCGGAACCTCGTCGAGCGGCTGCGCTCCGGGGCCGGGAAGCCCGGGAAGGCGTGGATCCAGGTGCCGGTACTGCTGCCCGGCGAGAAGACGTCGACACGGCTCGAGCCGGCGAAGTCGATCTACCACCGGGTCGCCGAGATCGCGGACGAGCCCGGCGTACTGGATGCGGCCGTCTGGGTCGGGTACGCGTGGGCGGACGAGCCGCGCTGCCGGGCCGCGGTCGTGGTCACGGGTGACGACACCGAGCTGATCACCGCGCGGGCGAACGAGTTGGCGAAGGCGTATTGGGACGCCCGGGACGGGTTCGCGTTCGTGGCACCGACCGGGACGCTGGACGAATGCGTCACGGCCGGTCTCGCCAGCAGCGCGCGCCCGTTCCTGATCAGCGACTCCGGTGACAACCCGACCGCGGGCGGCGCCGGCGACGTGTCCTGGACGCTCGGCGAACTGTTGAAGGTCGACGACCTCACCTCCGGCAAGGCCACCGCGATCCACGCCAGCATCACCGATCCGGACGCGGTCGCCGCCTGCGTGGCCGCCGGCGTCGGCAACCCGGTCGAGGTCACCGCGGGTGGCAAGGTCGACCCCGGCCCGGCCGGACCGGTCGCGCTCGCCGGCACCGTGTTCTCGATCTCCGAGGACCCGGTCGGCGGCACCGTCGCGGTGGTCAAGGCCGGCGGCCTGCACTCGATCCTGACCAGCCGCCGCAAGCCGTACCACCACCTCGCCGACTTCACGCTCCTCGGCCTGGATCCCGCGAAGACCGACCTCGTCATCGTCAAGATCGGCTACCTCGAGCCGGAGCTCTACAACCTCGCCGCCGACTGGCTGCTCGCCCTCACCCCGGGCGGCGTCGACCAGGACCTGCTGCGCCTCGGGCACCACGGCGTACTGCGCCCACTGTTCCCGTTCGACCCGGAGATGGCCGACCCGGACCTGACGCCGGAGTTGTTGCCCTGAGCGCTGGCTAGCGACCGAGGCGCGGGTGTAGCGTCATAACGCCTCGTGATCGTGGTGCTGGGGGTAGCGCTTACGTGGGCGACGCTGATCGTTACGGAGCGTCGCCGGGGGTGGGGGCCCGACGCCGACGGCGTTCCAGGCGGGGGGACCCATGGTTCGTCGACGGCGGTACGTCGCCGCGCGTGGTCCGCCGGTTCACGGCGTACCAACGGCCGAACCCCGGCACGCCCTTGCCGGGAAGTCGCCTGCCGACGTCCTGCCTGAGCGCAGGACGATGCCGCGTCCCCCGACTGGTGGGGCAGCCCTTGGATACGGCCGCATCACCATCTCCGTGCTCCACAGCGGAAGGGCACAACCGTGACTTCGCGAAGCACGTCGCAGCCGCTCCGGCGCCTGCGGCGACCCCTGATATTCGCGTCCACCGCGGCGTTGCTGCTGGCCATGACACCGGCCGCCGACGCCAATCTGGCGGGCAGCACCTTCGAAGGAAACGACGGCAACATGGTCGTCAACACGTCCGGGAACACCGACTGGGTGAACGCCCCGAACCGGGTCCGCGGCGACGATCTGGCCAGCGGGTCGACGGACAACGCGTTCGGCCAGGGCACCAAGGAGGACGACCCGAGCATCTCCGTGGTCAACGGATCGATCCCGCCGAACAAGAGCGACCTCACCCGCTTCTACGTCGGCAGTGAGACCGCCGGCGGCAACGTCTACCTGTATCTGGCCTGGGAGCGGTCCAACGTACTCGGCTCGGCCAACATGGACTTCGAGATCAACCAACTCGCCCAGCCCAACCTGACCACCACCGGTGCGAAGACGCTGAACCGCAAGGCCGGCGACATTCTGATCACCTTCGACTTCACCAACGGCGGCGGCAACCCGGTGCTCGGTCTGCTCCGCTGGGTGACCACGGGCGCGAGCAGCCAGTGCTTCTCCGCGAACGCCGTACCGTGCTGGGGCAACCGGGTCAACCTGAGTGCCGCCGGCTTCGCCGAGGGCGCAGTCAACTCCGGGACGATCTCGGAGCCGATCGCCGGCGGCACCCTGGCCGGGCTGGAGTTCGGCGAGGCAGCGATCAACATGACCGCGGCCGGCATCTTCTCCTCGAACGTGTGCACCGCGTTCGGCAGCGCGTTCCTGAAGAGCCGTTCGTCGGCGTCGTTCCCGGCCGAGGTCAAGGACTTCGTCGCACCGCAGCCGGTGAACATCGCGAACTGCGGCAAGATCGTCATCCACAAGGTCACCGAGAACGGCGACGCGACGTTCGGCTACACCACCACCGGTGGTCTGAGCCCGGCGACGTTCAACCTGTCCAACGGCGGCACGCAGACGTACAGCGACGCGACCCAGGTCCAGGCAGGCAACTACAGCGTCACCGAGTCGACCGTACCGGCCGGCTGGACGTTAAAGAGTCTGGTCTGTACCGCGACAGGCGTGGGAACGAGTTACTCGGTCAGTGGTGCCACTACGAACATCACGATGGCACCTGAAGGTGTGGTCGACTGCACGTACACCAACCACATCAACGCTCATCCTTCGATCGCCACCACCCTGTCCGCGACGACGGTCGTCGTCGGCGGCTCCGTCCACGACTCGGCAACCCTGTCGAACGCGACCGCGAACGCCGGTGGAACGGTGACCTACACCGTCTACACCGACACAGCGTGCTCCACGGGCGCCCAGGGTGCGGGAACCGTGACGGTGACGAACGGCGGCGTACCGGACTCGAACGCGATCACCTTCAACTCGACCGGTGACTTCTACTGGCAGGCGGTGTACAGCGGCGACGCGAACAACGACTCCGCCACCAGTGCCTGCACCAGTGAGCATCTGGTCGTGACCAAGAAGTCGCCGTCGATCGCCACCACGCTGTCCGACACGACGGTCACGGTCGGCGGTACGGTGCACGACTCGGCGACGTTGTCCGGAGCAACGGCCAACGCCGGCGGGACAGTGACGTACACCGTCTACACCGACACGGCGTGCTCCGCCGGTGCGCAGGACGCGGGCACGGTGACCGTGGCGAACGGCGGCGTACCGGATTCGAACCCGATCACGTTCAACACGGCGGGCGACTTCTACTGGCAGGCCGTGTACAGCGGCGACCCCAACAACAACGGCGCGACGAGCGTGTGCACGAGTGAGCACCTTGTTGTCGCCAAGGCGAGCCCGGCGATGGCGACCGCTCCCAACGTGATCCCGAACGACGACGCCACGATCAGCGGCGCCTTCAGCCCGACCGGCTCGGTCACGTTCAAGCTGTTCGTCCCTTCCGACCTCACGTGTTCCGGCTCCGCGGCGTTCTCGCAGACCGTGACCGTGAACGGCAACGGCACCTACAGCACGTCCAACACGGCGTTCGTCGCGAGCACGCTCGGGACCTGGCGCTGGCTCGTCACCTACTCCGGTGACGCGAACAACAACCCAACCACGTCCGCCTGCGGCGTCGAGCGCTTCACGCTCGCCAACAGCTGACCTGACGGATCGGGGCCGGCCAGGCAGGTCGGCCCCGGTCTACAACTTCCGCAGTACGTGCAGGGCCTCGATCGCGTGGTCGACCAGGCGGCCCGGGCCGAAGGGACGGTCGTCTTCGGGGAGGCCTGACCATTCGATGGCCAGGTCTTCGGTGTACGACAGCCAGGCGTGGATGCGGAGGTACTCCGCCGACGTCGGCTCGTCGGCCACCTCGGGGGTGCCGAGGTACGTGAGGATCCGCTTGGTCAGGCCCGCGCGGGTCTCGTCGTACACCTCGACGGCGAAGTCGTCACCGCCCGCGGCGCCGCGGACGAACGAGATGTATGCCGTCCGGCGGCGTTCGATGAACGCGACGAACTGGGTCAGCATCTCGCGGAGCTGCTGCTCGGGGGCGAGGGAGGCGTCGGGCTTGGTGACCCGGAGCAGCCGGCGGCCGGCCGCGGAGATGACCGCGACGTAGTAGTCGCGCTTGCTCGGGAAGTAGTGGAACAGCAGCCCGCGGGAGATCCCGGCGGCGCTCGCGATCTCGTCGATCGACAGCTCGTGGATCGGTGTGGTGCGAAGCATCATCAGGCCGATCTTGACCAGTTGCTTCTTGCGGTCGTCCGCTGTCAGACGGTGTTCCATCTATTGAGCATTGCTTAGAGGCTGAGCTACGGTCAAGCCGAGGGAGAGGAGTCTTGATGGGGTTCGAACCTTCGGACCGGGCTCAGGAACTGATCGGGCGCGTGCAGACTTTCCTGCGTACCGAGATCGAGCCGGCCGAGGCAGAGCTGCACAGCGCGATCCGCGCCGCCGGAGACCCCTGGCAGCCCCAGCCGATCATGAAGGAACTCCAGGAGAAGGCCCGCGCGGCCGGCCTCTGGAACCTGTTCCTGCCGCCCGCCGAGCCGGGCAACGAGAAGTACGGCGAGGGCCTGAGCAACCTCGACTACGCCCCGATCGCGGAGCTCACCGGCCGGTCGTTCATCGCGCCGTACGTCTTCAACTGCAACGCCCCGGACACCGGCAACATGGAGGTGCTCCTCCGGTACGGCGACGACGAGCAGCGGAAGCGCTGGCTGGAACCGTTGCTGGACGGCACGATCCGGTCCGCGTTCTGCATGACCGAGCCGGACGTCGCGTCGTCCGACGCCACCAACATGGAGGCGACCGCGGTCGTCGACGGCGACGAGATCGTGCTGAACGGCCGCAAGTGGTGGAGCACCGGCGTCGGCCACCCGGACTGCCAGTTGCTGATCTTCATGGGCCTCACCGACCCCGAGGCGCACCGGTACGCGCGCCACACGATGGTGCTCGTACCGCGGGACGCGCCCGGCGTGAAGGTCGAACGCCTGCTGCCGACGATGAGCCGGTACGACGAACCGTACGGCCACGGCGAAGTCTCGTTCACCGAGGTGCGGGTGCCGGCCGCGAACATCCTGGTCGGACCGGGCAAGGCGTTCGAGATCGCCCAGGGCCGTCTCGGTCCGGGCCGCGTGCACCACTGCATGCGGCTGATCGGCCTGGCGGAGAAGGCGCTCGAGTTGGCGCTGCAGCGCGGTACCAGCCGGACCGCGTTCGGCAAGCCGCTCGTCAACCTGGGCGGCAACCGCGAGCGGATCGCCGAGGCGCGGATCGCGATCAACCAGGCGCGGTTGCTGGTGCTGCAGACGGCGTACCTGCTGGACACCCAGGGGCTGGCCGGGGCGTTGAGCGAGGTCAGTCAGATCAAGGTCGCGGTGCCGCGGATGGCGCAGGAGGTTGTCGACATGGCGATCCAGCTGCACGGCGGCGGTGGGCTGTCCGACGACTTCCCGCTCGCGGCCGCGTGGACGAGTGCGCGCGCGTTGCGGCTGGCCGACGGGCCGGACGAGGTGCATCGTGGGGTGATCGCCAGGATCGAGCTGGCGTCGTACCTGTCCGCCGTTCAGGAGGCCAAGTGAGTCGCGTCCTCGTCACCGGCGCCGCGAGCGGTCTCGGCGCGGCCCTGGTCGCCCGGTTCGTTGCCGACGGCCACCAGGTGCTCAGTACGGACATCGGCGCGGACGGCGCGGCGCCGTACCTGAAGCTCGACGTGCGGAACCCGGCGGACTGGGACACGGCGGTCGCCTGGTGCCAGGACAACTGGGGCGGCCTGGACATCCTGGTGAACAACGCCGGCATCGCGACCGGCGGGCGGATCGACGTCGAGACGCTCGACGAGTGGAACCGGGTCGTCGACATCAACCTGATGGGCGTGGTCCGCGGGTGCCGGGCGTTCGTCCCGCTGTTCAAGCGGCAGCGGTCCGGGTACATCGTGAACACCGCGTCCGCGGCCGGGCTCGTGCATCCGCCGATGATGAGCTCGTACAACACCGTGAAGGCCGGCGTGGTCGCGTTGTCGGAGACGCTGTCGCACGAGTTGCGCCCGTACGGCATCAACGTCTCCGTGGTGTGCCCGTCGTTCTTCCGGACGAACCTGGCCGACTCGATCCAGGGCGCGGACAGCGCGATGGGGGCGACCGCGCGGCAGCTGATCGAGAAGTCGCCGCGGTCCGCGGACGACATCGCGGCGGCGGTCGTTGCCGGGGTCGGCAAGAAGCAGCACCTGATCATCCCGGACCGGCCGGCCCGGGTCGCGTACCTGAGCAAGCGGTTCGCGCGGCCGCTGTACGACCGGCAGATGCGGAAGATCGCGGAACGGGCCCGGCAGCGGGCCGAGGCCAAGGATGGGTGATGGCGCGCGGGCCGTCCGCGACGAGGACGCGTTCGACGTACCGGCGGTCGACGCCTGGCTGCGGCAGCAGACCGTCCTGCCGGACGGCCTGCCGGAGGTCCAACAGTTCTCGGGTGGGGCGTCGAACCTCACCTATTTGCTGAGGTACGACGAGCACGACCTGATCCTGCGGCGCCCGCCGGCCGGTACGAAGGCCAAGGGCGCCCACGACATGGGCCGCGAGTTCCGCATCCAGAACGGGCTCAAGCCGGTCTACCGGTACGTCCCGGAGATGATTGCCCACTGCAACGACGAGTCGGTGATCGGCTCCGAGTTCTACGTGATGGAGCGGGTTGCCGGGACGATCCCCGGGCACCACCGGCTGGGGGTCGAGCTGACGCCGGCGCAGACGCGGCAACTCGGGTTCACGTTGATCGACACGCTCGTCGAGCTGCATGCCGTCGATCCTGCGGCCGCCGGTCTCGCGGATCTCGGCCGTGGTGCCGGGTACGTCGAGCGCCAGGTCAGCGGCTGGACCGAGCGCTACCGCAAGGCGAAGACGTGGAACGTGCCGAGCTACGAGCGCGTGATGGCCTGGCTCGCGGCGAACCAGCCTGTGGATATCCGGACCTGCGTTATCCACAACGACTTCCGGCTGGACAACGTCGTGCTGGCGCCGGACGACCCGTTGCGGGTGGTCGGCGTACTGGATTGGGAACTCGCCACGCTCGGGGATCCGTTGATGGACCTCGGCAGCGCGCTCGCGTACTGGGTGCAGGCCGACGACGACTGGGCGTTCCGCCGGTTCAAGCTGCAGCCGTCCGACGTACCGGGGATGCTGACCCGCGCGGAGATCGTCGACTACTACGTGAAGCAGTCGGGGGTGCCTGTGGACAACTGGGCGTTCTACGAGGTGTTCGGGCTGTTCCGGCTGGCGGTGATCGCGCAGCAGATCTACTACCGCTACCACCACAAGCAGACCCGGAACCCGCGGTTCAAGAACTTCTGGCTCCCGGTCAACCTGCTCGAGCGGCGCTGCCGCCGGATCATCCGGCAGGCGTAGGGCATGGCGGTCGTCTACCTGATCCGGCACGCGCAGGCGTCGTTCGGTGCGCGCGACTACGACAAGCTGTCACCGCTCGGCGAGCAACAGGCCGTGCGGTTGGGCTCGACGTTGGGCGAGGTCCGGGCGGATGTCGTGGTCTCGGGTTCGATGCTCAGGCACCAGCAGACCGCATCGCTGGCGGGGTTCACCCCGGAGGTGGATGCGGGGTACGACGAGTTCGATCACCAGGAGCTGATCGTCGCCCACAAGCCGGCGTACAAGCGGCACACCGTGATGGTGGCCGACCTGGCGCGCAGCGGGCACCCGAAGCGGGCGTTCCAGGAGATGTTCACGGCCGCGACCCAGCGCTGGATCGACGGCGGCGACGGGTACTCCGAGTCGTTCCAGGCGTTCTGCGATCGGTCGGAGGCGGCGGTACGGCGTACTGCCGGACGGCTCGGGAAGGGCGAGACGGCGCTCGTCTTCACGTCCGGTGGTCCGATCGCGGCCGTGGTGAGCCGGCTGCTGTCCGGCGGCGACGGGCTGTGGACAAAGCTGAACCCGGTGACGATCAACACCGCGATCACGAAGGTCGTGTCCGGGCGTGGCGGGCTGACTGTGGTCAGCTACAACGAGCACGTCCACCTCGGCGCGGACCTGCTCACTTACAGATAGGACATCCCTCGATGCGACGGAACCTCCTGATCACCGGCGCCAGTTCCGGCCTCGGTGCGGAGATGGCGCGGCAGTTCGCCGCGAAGGGCCACGACCTGGCGCTGACCGCCCGGCGTACCGAGCGGCTGGAAGCACTCCGGGACGAGCTCGCCGCGAGTTATCCACAGGCGAAGGTGGTTATCCACAGTCTGGATGTGACTGACCACGACCAGGTCTTCGAGGTGTTCCGTGCGATCGACGCCGAGCTGCCGCTGGACCGGATCGTGGTGAACGCCGGCCTCGGCAAGGGCGCGCCGCTCGGCACCGGACGGTTCGAGGCGAACCGGGAGACCGCACTCACCAACTTCGTCGGCGCCCTCGCCCAGGCGGAGGCCGCGCTCGAGCTGTTCCGGGCGCGGAACGCTGGGCACCTCGTACTGATCGCCTCGATCTCGGCATTGCGCGGCTTCCCGAAGACGGTCACGACGTACGCCGCGACGAAGGCCGGACTCGCCTCGCTGGGTGAGGGGTTGCGGCTGGAACTGCTCGGCAAGCCGATCAAGGTCAGCACGATCTACCCCGGGTACATTCGGTCGGAGATGAACGACCGGGTGAAACACACGCCGTTCATCGTCGACACCGAGCCGGGGGTGCGGGCGATGGTGGCCGCGATCGAGGCGGAGAAGGCGAAGGCGTACGTGCCGGCGCGACCATGGTGGCCGTTGGCCCAGGTGATGCGGGTGGCGCCGCTGCCGTTGCTGAAGAGGCTGATCTGAATGCGGTGGGGGCTGACTGTTCCGCTGACCGGCGTACCGCTGCGGGACCATCGTGCGTTGATCTCCGAGTTGTCGTCGCTCGGGTACACCGACCTGTGGTCGGCGGAGGTGGCGGGCGCGGACGCGTTCACACCGCTGGTGCTCGCGTCCGAGTGGGACTCGTCGCTGCGGCTGGGGACGGCCGTCGTACCGGTGCACACGCGTGGGCCGGCGGCGCTCGCGATGAGTGCCGCGGCCTTGGCGGACCTCGCGCCCGGGCGATTCGTGCTCGGGATCGGGGCGTCGTCGGAGACGATCGTGACCGGGTGGAACGGGATCGCGTACGACCCGCCGCTGGCGCGCACCCGCGACGTACTGCGGTTCCTGCGGCAGGCGTTCGCGGGGGATCGCGTGGACGGGACATTCGACAGCTTCACCATCGAACGCTTCCGGCTGGAGAAGGCGCCCGACGTACCGCCGTCGATCATGCTCGCCGCCCTGCGTCCACAGATGCTCCGGCTCGCGGCGCGGGAGGCCGACGGCGCGATCACCAACTGGCTGTCGGCAGACGACGTACGCCGGGTCCGCGCGGAACTCGGCCCCGGCAAGGAACTCGCCGCCCGGATCTTCGTCTGCGTCACCGAGGACGCCGAAATGGCCCGCAACATCGGCCGCTACCTGAT
This sequence comes from Kribbella sp. NPDC059898, assembly GCF_042730855.1. Lineage (NCBI taxonomy): Bacteria > Bacillati > Actinomycetota > Actinomycetes > Propionibacteriales > Kribbellaceae > Kribbella > Kribbella sp. NPDC059898. The sequence goes on along the minus strand of NZ_JBHWKR010000001.1, from coordinate 303,100 downwards.
CGCGACGTACCTGACCGTCCCCGGCTACGCCGCCTTCCACGACTGGCTCGGCCGCGCCGACATCATGCGCCCGATGCGCGAAGCCTGGTCCGCCGGCGACCGCAACGCCGCCATGGCCGCCATCCCCGAACCCCTCATCGACGCCCTGATCGTCCACGGCACCCCCACCGAATGCCGCACCCACATCAACCGCTACCTCGACAACGGCCTGGACACCCCCATCATCGCCACCCTCCCCACCGGCACCAGCCTCCTGGAAACCGCCCGCTCCCTAGCCCCCAGCTAACCCGAACACCGCGCGAAAGGGACACCGCTTCGCGGCGACAGTTCTTTCGGCGCGCGGGAGGTGCTTGCGGACGGAGGCACTGGCGAAGCCGGAGGTCGATGCGCCGAGAAGTGTCCGCTGAGCGGGTGTGCCGGGGTGGGCGTGTTGCCTGGGGTGGGACTGGAGCGGCGGTCGGACTCGCGCAGGGGTGGGACCCGCGTGTAGTGGATGGCGCTGACGGGAGGGTGCGGGGGCGCCCGGGCTCGGAGGGTTCTTGGGGTGTGGATTGCCGGTGGGGGTGCTGTGTTCACCGTGTACGCTGTGTACACAGGATGGAGGGTGTGTGATGAGTTCGCAGGTTGAATACCGGAATGTTCGTGAGGCGCGGGAGCACTTCAAGGACATCTTGGATGCGGCCGATGACGGGCGTCCGGCGACGGTGACGCGGGACGCGCGGCGGGTGGCGGCGGTGGATGCGGATCGGCTGGTGCACTTTCTGACCAGCGTGCATCCCTCCGGCGCCCAGGTGGTCGCGGAGAACGACGGCTGGTCGATCATGATTCCGGGGCTCCCGGTCGCCGCGGACGGCGCCTCGCTCGACGAAGCGGCGGAGGAGATGGTCGACGCGCTCCGGGCGTACGCCGAGGAGTGGATCGACCACCTGCGGCTGGCGCCCAACCACGCGGAGAACTGGGGGCTCGTGCAGCTCGTCGCGCTCTCGTCCGACGAGCAGCTCCACGCCTGGCTGCTGGCCTGAGTCGTGAGCGAACAACGTCGCCCCGCGACCCGCACGGACCACCAGAGCTTCTGCCTCGTCGAAGGGTGGACCGAGCGCCGACGCGCGACCGGTCGACGCGGCACCCACCACGTCAACTACGAGCTTCCGCTGCCCGACGGACGCATCCTGTACACGCGGATCAGCCACCCCGTCGACCGCACCGACTACGGCCCGTCCATCTGGGCGCACATCCTGCGCGACCAGCTCGTGGTGACGGCGGACGAGTTCTGGTGCTGCGTCGACGACAAGGTGCTCCCGAACCGACAAGGGCCGACGGCTCTGGTCGAGTCGATTCCGGCGGGTGTTGTCAGAGCGCTGGTCGTCGACGCCCGCGTTCCCGAAGGCGACGTACGTGCGATGACCAAGGCGCAGGCGGTCCAGCGGCTGGCTGAGTTCTACACGAACGGGACGTAGCTCAGCTGAGGCGGTTTTCGTTCAGCCAGGTGGTGGCTCGGCGGGGGGAGGCTCGGGAGAGCCAGGCGTCTTGGATTACTTCGGTGAGTTCTTGTGTGGTGAGGGTGCCGAGGTCGCGGGCGCGGACGAGGACGGACGGGTGGCCGTCGAAGTGGGGGGTGGTGAAGAACGGGTTGGTGTCGTCGGCGAGCAGGGCGAGTTTCTCGTACTCGGATTCGACCCAGATCATGATCACGTCGTCGTACTTCTCGCCGGTGAGTGGGTCGACGGCGTCGGGGCGAGGGGTTCGGAAGAAGACGAAGGACTTGCCGCCGACCTGGTAGACGGGGCGGTCGGTGCCGTCGTCGCGTTCCCACTTGGTGACGTGCGGCATCCCGGACGCGATCTCGTGGACGTCGGCCAGGCGCGCCTTCCGCGGAGCCATGGGGCGAGTCTAGGCGTACGAGGCCGGCAGGGAACGGTGTCGAGCTCACCAAGGTACGGGTCCGGCGTCATCGAAGAATCCGCCGGTCGGTCCGTCGGCGGGCAGGGTCGCGAGGTGAATCGCGATGGCCGCGCCCTGTTGTGGTGTGCGGATGCCGTGAAAGCCGTTGAGATCGGTGGCGGTGAAACCGGGGCAGCCGGAGTTGACGAGGATGTCGGTGTCGCCCAGCTCCTTGGCGTACTGAACGGTGAGGGCGTTGAGGAAGGTCTTCGAGGCCAATTAGGCGGTGGGAACTGGGCCCATGTCGCTGCCCGGTGCGGTTTGCAAGGCGAGCGAGCCGACGCTGCTGGACATGTTGACGATGCGCGGCGATGCCGAGTCGCGCAGCATCGGCAACATCGCGTTGGTGACCCGGATGACGCCGATCACGTTGGTTTCTACGACAGCTCGTACGGTCGCGGGCTCGACCTTGGTGGGCGTCTGTGGCAGGTTGCCGGTGATCGCCGCGTTGTTGATCAGGACGTCGAGCCCTCCGGCCTGGCCGGCGATCAACTCGGCCGCCGCGGCCACGCTCGCGTCGTCGGTCACGTCGAGCGGCACCCCGAACGCGTCGGTCCCGGCCGCCTGCAGCTTCGCTACCGCGGCCTCGCGGCGTCGTTGATCCCTCGCGCCCACACCGACGCACCAGCCAAGGGCACCCAGACCCGCCGCGATCTCGAATCCGATGCCCTTGTTCGCGCCGGTCACCAGCGCAATCGTCGGTCTACTCATGCCGTCGATCATGGTGCGGACGGGGCAGGGCGTCCAAGACCGGTCGGGTCGGCGGCGATACCGCACGGGTATCGGTTGTGGTCAGCGCCGATACGATGAGCCGGTGGAGACGCGGGAGTTGCGGTACTTCGTCGCCGTCGCCGAGGAGTTGCACTTCGGGCGGGCCGCGGAACGGCTCGCGATGGCGCAACCACCGTTGTCGCGGGCGATCCAGCAGTTGGAGCGGCGACTAGGCGTCGTTCTGCTGCACCGCACTGCCCGCGCAGTCACCTTGACCGAAGCCGGGTCGGTCTTGTTGCGGGAGGCCAGGACGGCCCTCGACGCGGTCGAAGCCGCCGAGCGCCGCACCCGCCGTACCGCGGCCGACCAACCTGGTGTGGTGCTGGCCGCGAAAGCTGGAGCCTCCAGCGAACTGTTGTCGAACCTTCTGGACGCCTACGCAGCCGAACCGGGCGCTGTCGCGGTCGAGGTGATGCTGTGCGGGCCTGGCGAACCGGAAAGCCTGCTGAGCACCGGGCATGCCGACGTAGCGCTGCTCCACCGGCCGTACGACACAACGGCCGGATTCGACACCGAGGACCTCCACACCGAGCAGCAGGTCGTGGTGCTGCCGGCGGGACACCCCCTCGCGACGCGAACCCAGCTGTCGATGGCTGAGGTCAACGGCCTGACGGACTTGCCCCTGCCGCGCTGGCCTCGGCGAGATGGCAGTTATCCGGACGGCCACGGCCCGCAGGTGCGCGACCATACCCAGTTGACCCAGCTGATCACCCTCGGACGGGCCTGCGCAGTCATGCCCGAGTCGCTTGGAGCCCAGCTACGCGACGATCACGCCATCGTGCCGGTGCCGGACGCAGCGGCCGTCACGACCGTCATCGCCTGGCCACCACACAGCAGATCCCAGGCCGTTGCCGACCTCGTTCGTACCGCGACACGCATCTCTAAGGCAGCCAGATCGTGAACGTGGAGCCGGAGCCAAGCCTGCTGGTGACGGTGATCCGGCCGTCGTGGGCTTCGACGAGGTGTTTGGTGATGGCCAGGCCGAGGCCGCTGCCGCCGGTGGTGCGGGTGCGGGAGACGTCGGCGCGGTAGAAGCGGTCGAAGACGTGGGGGAGGTGCTCGGCGGCGATCCCGGTCCCGTTGTCGGTCACGGTGAGGTTGTAGCCGTTGTCCACGGGGCGTACGCCGACCATCACTCGCCCGCCCAAGGGTGTGTACCTGATCGCGTTCGACACGAGATTGCCGAGCGCTTGACGAATGCGCGCGCTGTCGACGACTGCTGGTGAAGGCCCAGAAGCTGTGGAGATCAGCGTGACGTTTGCTGATTCGGCGGTGGGTTGGTGGGCGAGCACCACTTGCTGCGCCAGTTCGGTCAGGTCCCGGGGAGCAGGGTGCAGGCGGAGCATGCCGGCGTCGGCGAGGGCGAGGTCCTGGAGGTCGGCGACCAGGTGTTCGAGGAGGGCGGTCTCCTCGAGCAGGGACGTGACGAGCGCGCCGTCGAGCGGTACGACGCCGTCCTCCGACGCGACCAGGTAGCCCTTGATGTTCGCGAGCGGTGTCCGTAGTTCGTGGGCGACGTCGCTGACCATCGCCTTGCGCTGGAAGTCGTGCCGCTGGATCGCCTCGGCCATGTCGTTGAACGCGTGACCCAGCCGCGCCACCTCGTCCTTCCCGCTGACCGGGACCCGCGCCGCGTGGTCGCCGTTCCGCATCCGCTGGGTCGCACCGGTCAGCGCGACGATTGGCCGTACCAGCCGTCGGCCCGCGAACAGCATCACCAGCGCCGCGATCAGCAGTACGCCGAGTGCGGTCGCCGCCGTACGGAGCAGGCCCTCGCCGGAGAAGACGTTGAACGTGCTCTTCGCCCCGAGGTACAGCTTCGCCGGCGGAGCGACGTACGGCGTCAACGCCTGCACGCGGGCCTGGGTGACGCAGTTCGCGAACGTCTCGTCGACCGCGCCTTCCGCCACGGCCGGATCGACGGATCGCAGGCCGTTGAAGTCGTTGATCTTGTACGTGATCCCGGCCGCGTCCAGGCACGCCGTGGACCGCCGTACCTCGTCGTCGTTGACGAGCTTCGCCTTCGCGCTCGGCGCGTACAGACCGGGCGGCAGGCACTCGTCCTTGCCGGTGGTGGTGGAGTTCACCGCGACGCCGGCGACCGACTGCTTCGACTCGATCATCACCTGCGGCACCGTTCCGTCGCTGCGCGTCAGGCTCGCCGACTTGCCCTTCGTGCCGAGGCAGGCTACGGCCTGCTTCGCGAGCTGCGTCCGCTGCTTCAGCTCGTCGTCGGTCATCCCCCAATCCGAGGCGGGCATGAACGGCGGACCGACCGCCGCGGTCGCCGCGAACCCGCTCGCGACGGCTACCGGCTTGCGCAGCTGGTACACGGTCATCGTCCCGCTCAGCTTCCCCATCCCGCCGCGCGCGTCGATGGTTGCCGCCGGCACCGAAGGGAGCTCGGGTGCGGCGCCGAGCATCCGGGCCGAGTCCGCGATGACCGACCCGTCCTCGGCGGTGACCGCGACCCGCCGCCCGAGCCGGTCGGCCAGATCGTGCACGACCTTGTCCACACCCGACCAGGTCGGATGGTCGGAGGCGTACTTCGACAGCTCGGCGTAGATCTCGCCATCGACCTGCAGCTGGCCGGTGTTGGCGTCGATCTCGCCCTGGAGCTTCTCCGAGGTGCTGTACGTCGCGATCAGCGCGGTCGCGATCACCGCCCCGAGCGCCACCGCGAGCGACAACCCGAGGAAGCGGACCAGCACGCTACGACGCATGGGACGCCTCCGCCAGCTTGTAGCCCACGCCGTACACGGTCCGCAGGTACGTCGGGGCGCCTGGCGCCAGTTCGATCTTCTTCCGCAGGTTCATCACGTGGACGTCGACGGTCCGGTCGAACACGTAGTGGTCGAAGCCGAACGCGTGCTCCAGCAGCTGCTGCCGGGAGAACGCCCGCCCGGGCGACGCGGCCAGGCAGGCGAGGATCTTGAACTCCGCCGGCGTCAGCTCGATCAGCTTCCCGGCCAGCCGGACCTCATGCCGGGACGGGTCGATCTCCAACTCGCCGACCCGGTACACCTCGCCCTCGGAGCGGATCCGGGTACGCCGCAGCACCGTCCGGACCCGGGCGACCAGTTCGCGCGGGTTGTACGGCTTGGTCAGGTAGTCGTCCGCGCCGAGGTCGAGGCCCAGCAGCAGGTCGTCGTCGGTGGAACGCGCCGTCAGCATGATGATCGGTACGTCGCCGTCGGCCCGCAGCACCCGGCAGACGTCCAGGCCGTCGACCTTCGGCATCATCACGTCGAGCACCAGCAGGTCCGGGCTGCGCCGGCGGGCCTCGTCGATGGCCTCCCGGCCGTCGTGCACGACGACGGTCAGGTGCCCTTCGCGTTCGAGGTACCGCCGGATCAGCTCGGCCTGCTTGAGGTCGTCTTCGGCGACCAGGATCCGCGCTGGCATTTAGTGCCCCGAGCCGGGTGCTGGTCGGCACTGGAGGCGCCCAGGCGAGCGCCTCGCCGCGTTGGAAGAGCGGACACGATAAAACCACATCGAGTCAGCTCTTCCGCCTTGCGATGCACTCACCTGGACACCTCCAGCACTCGACCAGCACCCGGCTCGGGGCACTAGCTCAATGTCCCCGAAAGAGATGAGAATCCGATGAAGATCGGCTGAGAGCATCGGGTGCAAACCGGTCCTTCACAGGTTCTTCACGAGCCGGGCGGCACGCTCGACCGCCATGAAGAGCAAAACAGCACTCGCCCTGGTGGCGGTCCTCGCGTTGACTGCCTGCGGCAACGACAAGGCGCCGGTCGCGTCCGATCAGCAGAGCGGCAAGAGTCCGCTCGCGGAGTACATGGGCGATGGCTTCGTGAGCTCGTCGTCCGGGGGCGGCGGCTCGTTCCGGATCGCGACCCGGGCCGGCGGTGCGCAGCAGCCGAGCGACGAGGAGCTCGCGAAACAGCGGAAGGTCGAGGACGCCACCGTCGCGTGCATGAAGGACGCCGGCTTCGAGTACGTCGCCGTACCGCCGGAGCAGCAGGCGAAGGGGAAGTTCAGCGACGCGTTCAACCTGCCGCCGGACAAGTTCGCCGAGCAGTACGGGTACGGGATCAGCACGATCGACTGGTCGAAGGCCGCGGACGACGACAGCAACCCGAACACCAAGATCCGCAAGGCGCTCTCGCCGACCGCGCAGAAGGCGTACGACAAGGCGCTGAACGGACCGAACGCCACCGGGAACGGCGCGGTCGTCATCCAGGGCGGCGGGCCGAACTCGAGCGGCGAGCAGGACCTCGGCTGCCGCGGCAAGGCGGTCAAGCAGGTGTACGGCGACAACAAGGGCGCCATCGACTTCAAGAAGTTCGACAGCCTGTTCAAGGACATCCAGGCGCTGCAGAAGCGGATCGACTCCGACCAGCGCGTCGTGGACGCGACCACTGCCTGGACCGACTGCATGGCCGACGCCGGGCATTCCGGGTACAAGAAGGTGTCGGACCCGCGGGACGAAGTACAGCAGAAGCTCGACGCGTTGACCGGGAACCAGCCGCCGGCCAAGGGCGGACCGGCGAAGACGATCACAGGTCCGCCGTCATTCGACAAGGTCGACTCGGCGAAGCTCTCCGAGCTGCGCAAGCTCGAGATCGAGCTCGCGGTCGCGGACCAGAAGTGCAAGGCCAAGGGGTACGACGACGCCTACAAGAAGGTCCAGTACGAGCAGGAGAAGGAGTTCGTCGACCAGCACAAGGCCGAGCTCGAGGCGTACCGCGACGAGACGGCGAACCGGTGACCGCTTCGCCCAAGTCCCGCCGCCGGGTCCTGGTCAGTGTCGCCGGAGTGGCCGTGGTCTCGCTCGGGATCGGGGTGGCGGCGGGCAGCCGGATCAGTTCACCGGAGGACGCGGCCGCGAAGACGGCGCCGCCGGCCGCGTCCCAGATCACCGTGCCGGTGGCGAAGAAGCTGCTGTCGAGCAAGGTGGTCGGGCGGGGTGACGCATCGTTCGACGGCGCGGTGAACATCCGGGTCGAGACCGCCGGGCTGACCACGCCTGCGATCGTCACGGGCAAGGTCCCGACGGTCGGGTCGACGATCACCGAGGGCAAGGCGCTGCTGGAGATCACGGGACGACCGGTGATCGGGCTGGCCGGCGTACTGCCGATGTATCGCACGCTGTCGCCGGGGAGCAAGGGGCCGGACGTGCTGCAGCTGGAGCAGACGCTCGACCGGCTCGGGTACGACCCGGGGACCGTCGACGACGAGTACACGCTGTCCACGTCGGCCGCGGTCGAGAAGCTGTACGAGAACGCCGGGTACGACGCGCCCGCGCCGGAGGACCGCCTCACGCAGGCGGTCGACCAGGCGAAGAAGCAGGTAGACGCCGCGAAGAAGCAGCTCCGCCAGGCGCAGTCGCAACTCAAGGCGGCCAAAGATGCCAAGGCGAAGGACACGTCCGTCCAGCAAGGCGCGGTCGACGACGCCCAGCAGAACTTGTCGGACGCCGAGCAGGCACGCACCGATGCCGAGTTCAAGGCCGGTACGCCGTTGCCGGTGTCGGAGGTCGTCTACGTGAAGACCCTTCCGCGCCGGGTCGACGACGTGAAGGTCGAGCGCGGCGGGACCGTCAACGGCGTGGTGATGTCGGCGAGCGGTGCGTCGCTGGTTGTCACGCTCAAGGTCGACGCGGAGACGGCGCAGCGGCTGAAGGCGGAGATGACGGCGGCGCTCGAGCTCAGCGACGGTACGTCGGTCGCGTCGAAGGTCCGGCGGGTGACGAAGAACGGGACGCAGTACGACGTGGTGGTCGCGCCGAACGCGCTCACCGGCAGCCAGTTGGCGCTGCTCCGGGACGCGAACGTGCGGGTGACGATCCCGGTGAAGAGCACCAGCGGCAAGGTGCTCGCCGTACCGGTGGCCGCGCTGTCGTCCGGGTCCGACGGGGCGTCGCGGGTCGAGGTACTGCGGAACGGGCAGGTCGAGCTGATTCCGGTCACGGTCGGGCTGTCCGCGGACGGGTTCGCCCAGGTGACGCCGAAGGGCGACGCGAAGCTGAGTGAGGGCGATCAAGTGGTGGTGGGGAAGTGAGTACCGCGGTGGCGCTGCCGGCGCCGGTGGTGGAGATGATCGGGGTACGGCGGTTCTTCCCGGGGCCGCCCGAGGTCCGCGCGATCAAGGGGATCGACCTGACCATCGGGCAGGGGGAGTACCTGTCGATCGTGGGGCCGTCCGGGTCCGGGAAGTCGACGCTGCTGCATCTGCTCGGGTTGTTGGACAACCCAACGGACGGGGTGTACCGGCTGGACGGCGTGGACACGATGAGCCTGCGCGAACGGCGGCGCGCGGTGCTGCGCGGGCAGCGGATCGGGTTCGTCTTCCAGTCGTTCCACCTGCTCGACCATCGGACCGTGCTGGAGAACGTCGCGCTCTCGATGGTGTACGTCGGGGTGCCGCGGCGCGAGCGGCTCGCCCGCGCCCGGGTCGCGCTGGAGCGGGTCGGACTGGCGCACCGGATGGAGTTCGCGCCGACGACCCTCTCGGGCGGTGAACGGCAGCGCGTCGCGATCGCGCGGGCGCTCGTCGCGGAACCGAGCCTGCTGCTGGCGGACGAGCCGACCGGCAACCTGGACAGCGAGAACGCGGAGGCGATCCTGCAGGTGTTCGACGAACTGCACTCCGAGGGCATGACGCTGGCCGTCATCACCCACGACGACTACGTCAGCCGCCGCTCCCAACGCCAGGTCCGCATCGTCGACGGAACCCTCCAGTGGTAACCCGATCAGGCCCCCCGGACCCGACCGGCGGGCCGTCCACGGCGCGGCGACGCCGGCTTCGGTCACGTCCAGCAATTCGCGATCTCCTCGACGAGGCCTTGGCCGGTGTCGCCGCGCGTCCTACGCGGTTGATTCTCACCACCCTCGGCACCGTGCTCGGGGTTGCGGCGTTGGTGGGGACTGTCGGGCTGGGGCAGACCGCGGCGGGGCAGATCACGCAGCGGTTCGATCTGGCGGCGGCTACGCGGGTGGTGGTGTCGCCGGACGACAAGGGCGGTCAGCAAGGGGAGGCCGCGACGCAGCTTCCGTGGGACGCGCCCGAGCGGATCCAGCGGCTGAACGGCGTCGACGCGGTCGGCACGGTCTCCAACCTGCAGATCGGCGACGACCTCGTCCAGAACGTCACCGGCCTCGACAGCGGTGCCGGCAAGGCGCTCCCGGTGATGGCCGGATCCGCCGGCCTCTGGGACGCCGTACGCGCGGTCCTGAAAACCGGCAGGTTCTTCGACGAGGGCCATGACCGCCGCGCCGACAAAGTAGTTGTCCTCGGCAAGCACGCCGCCGAGCGCCTGGGCATCAACCGGGTCGACGCGCAACCGGCAGTGTTCATCGGCGACGAGCCGTACACCGTGATCGGCATCCTCGACTCGGTCACCGGCCGCGCCGAACTGAACGACGCGGTGATCATGCCGAACGGCACCGCCCGCAAGGCTTACAACCTGGAATCCCCCGACGCGGTGGAGATCCGCACAGCAGTGGGCGCCGCCCAGCTCATCGCCGAGCAGGCCCCGATCGCGATCCAGCCGAACGACCCGAGCACCCTTACCGTCGACGCCCCACCCAAGCAAGGCGCCGTACGCAAGGGTGTCGAGTCCGACCTGAACGCCCTCTTCCTCCTCCTAGGAGCGGTTGCACTCCTCGTCGGCGGCCTCGGCATCGCGAACGTGACCCTGTTGTCGGTCCTGGAACGCATCTCGGAGATCGGCCTCCGCCGGGCGCTCGGCGCCGCGCGAAGACACATCGCCGTGCAGTTCCTGGTGGAGAGCGTGATCGTCGGCTTCCTCGGCGGCCTGCTCGGTACGGCGGTCGGCGTGATCCTGACCGTCAGCGTGTCCTGGATTCGCGACTGGACGCCGATCCTGGACAACCGGCTCGCGTTCGGTTCACCTCTGCTGGGTGCGTTCATCGGTCTGGTCGCCGGAACGTACCCCGCCTGGAAGGCCTCCGCCATCCAGCCGATCACCGCGCTGCGAGGCACGTGAGTACAGCATGGCGGTGAGCGCGTACCCGGCGACGATCACGGCGAGCACCGGATACGACTTCCCGCTGTCGGGCAGGATCACCGCGCCGAGTGCGGCCGCGGAGACCTGCCCGACGTTGTAGATCATGTCGTACAGCGCGAACACCCGGCCGCGGTAGACGTCGTCGACACCCGTCTGTACGAGGGTGTCGACGCTGATCTTGACGCCCTGCGAGCAGAATCCGACGAGGAACCCGCCGATCACCAGCGCGGGCTTGGTGTAGAACCCGATCGGTACGGCGCTGACGACTGCGGCACCGACGAACAGCCAGCTGATCCACCGGCGCAGCGACATCACCCGGGTGCCCCACGGGGTGATCAGCGCGGCGACGAACACGCCGGCGCCGACCGCACCGGTCGCGATCGCCAGCCCGCCGAACGCCCGGTCGAGCTGCCCGGGTCCGTAGAAGTAGTTCCGGTACAGCAGGATCATCGAGACCGTCATCAGCCCGAAGAAGAACCGCAGCGAGCCGATCGCGGCGAGGCCGAGCGCAGGCTGCCGGCGTTCGCGGAGGTGCCGGCCGCCGTCGACCAGACCGGCCGCGATCGTCCGGAGCGCTTCGACGATGCCGGGCTCGTCGCCGCTCAGGTCCGGGCCGAGCTGGTCGCGGCGCAGCCGGAGTGCGAGCAGGGCGGCGGCGGTGTAGATGACCACGGTCAGCCCGAGGACGGTGAGGTCCGAGTCGACGAGCAGTTTCACCGCGGCGCCGATCCCGCCGCCGACCAGGAAGGCCGCCGTACCGGAGGTGGGCGTGACCGCGTTCGCCATCACCAACTCGTCGCGTTCGACGACGTGGGGGAGGCCGGCGGAGAGGCCGGACAGCAGGAAGCGGTTGACGCCGAGGGTGAGCAGTACGGCGAGGTAGAACGGAACGCCCACGTTGCCGGCCGCGACCAGCGCGCCGACGCCGATCACGAGCACCGCGCGGGTCAGGTTCGCGCCGAACAGGATCTGGCGGCGCGACCACCGGTCCAGCAGTACGCCGGTGAACGGCCCGAGGATCGAGTACGGCAGCAGTGACACCGCGAACAGCCCCGCGATCGCGGCCGCGTCCGGCGCCCGCTCCGGCGAGAACAGCACGTACGACGCCAGCGCGACCTGGAACACCCCGTCCCCGCACTGCGACGTCAGCCGAACCGCGAACAACCGCCGGAAATCCCGCCGCCGCAACAACGTCCACAGATCCCGGATGAACCGCACGCCTGCACTGTAACCGCCGGGCCGGATGCCCAGCCCATCACAATCCGGCCCACAGCGGGCGGCTCCGCCTGGCCAACCCCAACGGGGCCAATTGTGATGGCCTGGGGATCCGCAACTAGCTGAGTCGCTCCGCCGCGGTGTCGCCGCGTTGGCCTACCGGCACGACGCCCTGGACGCGGCCGAGGCCGATGACGGGCATGTTGCCGTAGACCGTCTCGGTGTTGCCGGCCGGGACGACGTACGTCTCGTGCCAGATGCCGGTTGCGCCGCTCTTGTACGAGTTGCGGAAGAACGCGACCCAAGCGGGACGGTGCTTCCGGTTGTCGTCGTTCGCGAACGCCTGGAGCTTCTCCACGGACTCCCAGTACTGGATCAGCGTGACGCCCCGCCACGTCGGGAACGTCCGTACGCCGAGCAGCCCGCTGTCCTTGTCCTTCGACAGCTCCCGCAGCATCGGCCCCATGGCCTTCGCCACCGGCCACCACTCCTTGACCCGGCGCAGCGAGTTGATCCGCATCCCGATCAGGAACACCACCAGTTCCCCGTCGTACGCCGCCGTCTGCCGGCCCTCGACCACGTCACCCATCGGTCCACCCCACGTCGTCGGAATCAAGCCTCTGTAAAGGACATTGTCGGACGCGCCGCGGCTGAGGGCAGTGACGCCGTACGGGAGTAGTGTTTTTGTGCCGGCGTCACCGTCAGTGGCGTGCCGGTTACGATGATTCTCAGATCTGAGCCGCAGCGCGGATGGGATGTTCATGGCCGAATCGCAGGACGTCGACCCGGGGGTCTACGAGCAGCTGCGGCTCGACCGGCCGCACGCGGCGCGGGTGTACGACTACTTCCTCGGTGGCAAGGACAACTTCGCCATCGACCGGCAGGCGGCCGAGCATCTGCTGAAGGCGTTCCCGGGCTGCCGCGTCACCGCCCAGTCGAACCGGATGTGGATGCACCGCGCCGCGCGGTACGCCGCCGGCCAGGGCATCACGCAGTTCCTCGACGTCGGCACCGGCATCCCCACCAGCCCGAACCTGCACGAGATCGTCCAGAAGATCGTGCCCGAGGCCCACGTCGTGTACGTCGACAACGACCCGATCGTGCTCACCCACGCGCGCGCCCTGCTCTCCAGCGGGCCGCTGGGCAGGACGGCGTACCTCGACGCCGACATCACCGTGCCGGGTTCGGTCCTGCAGACCGAAGAGGTCCGGGAGCTGATCGACTTCGGCAAGCCGGTCGCGCTCAGCCTGGTCGGCGTGCTGCACTCGCTCGCGGACGACCTGAAGCCGTACGAGATGGTCCGCGACCTGCTCGAGCCGCTGGCGCCCGGGTCGCTGCTGATCATCTCGCACGCGACGCAGGACTTCGCGCCGGAGATGTGGGACCGCGCGGTGCAGGGGTACAAGTCCGACGGCGGCGGCAACGCGCAGGTGCGGAACAAGGCGGACGTCACGCGCTTCTTCGCGGGCACGGAGCTGATCGAGCCGGGGGTGGTGTCGCCGATCAGGTGGTTCCCGGACGAGGAGACCAACCGCCGGGTCGACTCGGGTGAGTTCACCGAGATCATGTGCAGTCTGTACTGCGGGGTCGGCCGCAAGCCGTAGCCTGCCGATGGAGCGCGCAGCGTATCCGCACCACCTGGCGATCACGCTGCGGTGGAAGGACAACGACGTCTACGGGCACGTCAACAACGTCGAGTACTACAGCTTCTTCGACACCGTCATCAACGACTTCCTGATCCGCTCCGGCGGGCTCGACATCCACGGCGGCGAGGTGATCGGGTTGTGCGTGGACTCGCAGTGCACGTTCAAGCAGCCGCTCGAGTTTCCCGGGGTCGTCGACGCCGGGCTGCGCTGCGCCCAACTCGGCAACTCCAGCGTGCGCTACGAGATCGGCCTGTTCCGCGAGGACTCCAGTCACCCGGCCGCCACCGGCCGCTTCGTCCACGTCTTCGTGGACCGCACCACCCGACGCCCAGTCCCTGTCCCGGCCCTCATCCGCACCGCGCTGGAAGGAATCACCCCATGATCGTGCGCGGCGCGGTACTGCGTGAAATGGGGTTGGCGGCGCCGTACGCCGAGTCGCGCCCGCTGCGGGTGGAGGAGGTCGAACTCGCGCCGCCGGGGCCAGGGGAGTTGCTGATCCGGATCCGGGCCGCCGGCCTGTGCCACTCGGACCTGTCGGTCATCAACGGTTCGCGCCCCCGCGTGATGCCGATGCTGCTCGGCCACGAGGCCACCGGCGAGATCATCCACTCCAAGGCTCCCGGGTTCGCCGCCGGCGACATCGTCGCCTGTGCGTTCGTCCCCGCCTGCGGCACCTGCGCCTCGTGCGCCTCCGGCCGCCCCGCCCTCTGCGAACCAGGCGCCGTCGCCAACACCACCGGCGCCCTCCTCACCGGAGCCCACCGCCTGACCACTCCAGGGGCAACCGTCATCCATCACCATCTGGGCATTTCGGGATTCGCGGATCACGCGGTGATCTCGGCACATTCGGCCGTGAAGATCGACCCGTCCCTCCCACCCCAGATCGCCGCCCTCTTCGGCTGCGCGGTCCTCACCGGAGTAGGCGCGGTAGTAAACACAGCCCAACTCCGCGCCGGCCGCAGCACGGCAGTCTTCGGACTAGGCGGCGTCGGCCTCTCCGCACTGCTCGGCGCGGTCCTCGTCGGCGCCCACCCGATCGTCGCCGTCGACGTCGTACCGGCCAAACTCCAACTCGCCCTCGAACTCGGCGCGACCGCAGCCATCGACGCCAACGCCCCCGACGCCGTCGACCAGGTCCGCGAAGCAACCGCCGGTGGAGCGGAGTACGCCTTCGAGACGGTCGGCAGCGCGAAGGTCCTCGAGCAGGCGTACGCCGCAACCGGCCGCGGCGGCACCACGGTCACGGTCGGCCTCCCGCACCCGTCGCAGTCCTTCACGGTGCCGGCGGTCTCCCTCGTCGCCGAGGAGCGCACCGTGAAAGGCTCGTACCTCGGCTCGTCGGTCCCGTCCCGTGACATCCCGCGGTACGTCGCGCTCTACCGCGCCGGCCGCCTTCCGGTCGACCGGCTGCTTACCGCCACCGTCGGACTCGACGACCTGAACGAGGCGTTCGACGACCTCGCCGCCGGTACGTCGATCCGTCAGGTGCTGCTGTTCTGAAGGTTCTCCGCCGCCTTCTGGAAGGTCACCTCGTTCCGCTGCTGGGCCTCGTCGGTGTAGTTGTCGCCGAAGAAGTCGGCGGTCGGGACGGGCCGGATCTCCAGCTGGCCGGAGGTCTGCGGGTCGCCGACGCCGAGGGCGTCCGCCGCGATGCACCGCCAGCCCCATTCCTCCGCCTCCGCCCGGGACGCCACCTCGATCAGGCAGAACCCGGCGATCAGTTCCTTGGTCTCGGCGAACGGGCCGTCGACCACGCGGCGGCTGCCCTTGTCGAGCTGCAGCCGGAAGCCCTCCGAGCTCGGCAGCAGCCCATCGCCCGCCAGCAGCACACCCTTCTCCGCCATCTCGGCCATCACCAGGCCCATCGCGGTCAGCGCGGCCTCGCTCGGCGGCTGCCCGGCCTCGGACTCGTCGTTGGCCTTGAAGATCATCATGAATCGCATCGGGAGCCTCCCAAGTCGGCGTTAAATCCCGAGACGAATCTATACAGCGCCGGGGACCTTCCGGCAGGCTACGCTCAGTGCGTTCGCGTACACCGCTCGTGAAGATGTCAAGTGAGGCACGCCGGAGTACCTGAGGAGTCCCCGCCCCCATGCCAACCCGCCGCCCCCTGAACCATGCCTTGAACCGCCGCCGGATCGGCGCGCTCGCTGTCGCCGGTGCACTCGCCTGTGGAACCCTGGCCGTCGCGCTGGGCAACCAGGCCGACGCCAAGGAGCCCGCTCCGCTCGCCGTCGACCAACTGCTCGGCCAGGAGCTCCCCGGCCGGACCGCGCTCGGCCGCGTCCAGTCCCGCCTCGACGAGGTCGCCGCGAAGAACAAGCTGACCACCGACCACCTCCGGCAGATCCTGACCACCGACAAGACGGCCTGGCTCGACCACGCGGGCCGGCTGTTCTACCGCGAGCCGGTCGCCACGGCCACCGAACGGGCCGCCGACGCCGCCGTGTCCCCGCGCTGGGCGAAGACCGCGGTCGCCGCCGCCACGGGTCCGGCGTTCGAGCTGCACAGCAAGCCCGGCTCGAATCGCGTGATCTACCTCGACTTCACCGGTCACACGATCACCGGTACGGCGTGGAACGCCAACGGCAAGCCCGCGACGGTCACCATCACGCCGTACGACACCGACGGCAATCAGTCGAGTTTCAGTACGGCCGAGCAGGACGTCGTTCATGACGTCTGGGCTCGGGTTGCGGAGGACTACGCGCCGTTCGACGTGGACGTGACGACTCAGCAGCCGACCGCGGCGGCGATCGACCGCTCGGGCGCGTCGGACACGCAGTACGGCACGCGCGTCGTGATCGACCCGACGACCTGGTACCAGTCCGGCTGCGGTTGCGGCGGGGTCGCGTACGTCGGCGTGTACGACAACTCCAGCAACCACGCGTACTACCAGCCGGCGCTGGTGTTCACGAAGGGCGTCGGCACCGGCGCGAAGAACATCGCCGAGGCCGCCGCCCACGAGGCCGGGCACAACGTCGGCCTGTCGCACGACGGCACCTCCTCGGTCGGGTACTACGCGGGTCATGGCGCCTGGGCGCCGATCATGGGCGTCGGCTACTCCAAGGCGATCAGCCAGTGGAGCAAGGGCGAGTACGCCGGCGCGAACAACAAGGAAGACGACTACGCGGTGATCGGCCAGAACGGGCTGACCCTCCGGGCCGACGACCACGGGAACACCACGGCGACCGCCGACGCACTTACCCTCGGGACGAGCGCGAAGGGGATCTACGAGAAGGACACGGACGTCGACGTGTTCCGGATCGACCTGAAGGCCGGGACCTTCAAGTTCGCCGCGAACGCCGCCGCGTCGGGCGCGGACCTGGACATCAAGCTCCAGTTGCTCGACTCCTCGGGCACCGTCGTCGCCACCGCCAACCCGGCGTCCGGCCAGTCCAACGCGAGCACCCCGACCGGCCTGAGCGCGAGCATCAGTCGCCAGGTCGCCGCCGGCCGGTACTACCTGCGCGTCGAGAACTCCGGGTACGGCGATCCGCTCAACACCGGCTACTCGACGTACGGCAGTCGCGGCGCCTACGCGGTCCGCGTCACCGCCGCCTGAGCGACCCGGGGCCGTCGATCCCACCGAGATCGACGGCTCCGGGTCTGTTGTCCGGGGGGATCCGCCCGCGGGGGGACGTGAGGAGGAACCCGTATGAACAGAATCCGCCGCGCCGGCGCACTCGCATGTGCCGGCGCTGTCGCCTTCGGAGGGCTGGCTGTCGCGCTCGGCAGCCAGGCCGATGCGCAACAGACGCCGATCGACCAGCTGCTGTCCCAGCCGGTGGTCGGCAGCCAGGCACTCGGAAAGGTGCAGTCGCGGCTGGCTGAGGTCGCCGTACACAACGGACTGCCCACCGACCAGCTCCGGCAGATCCTGGCCACCGACAAGACCGCGTGGCTCGATGCCGACAGCAAGTTGTTCTACCGCGAGCCCGGGCTGACCGCGCCGCAGAAGGCGGCCGAGGCCTCGCCGCGGTGGGCGCGTACGGCGGTGGCCGGCGCGACAGGTCCGGCGTTCGAGCTGCACAGCAAGCCCAGTTCGAACCGGGTCATCTACCTGGACTTCGACGGGCACACGATCACCGGTACGGCGTGGAACGCGTCGAAGGGCGTGGATCCGGTCAACGTGTCGGCGTACGACACCGACGGCGATCCGTCGAGTTTCAGCACGGCCGAGCAGGACGTCGTCCACGAGACGTGGGCCCGGGTCGCGGAGGACTACGCGCCGTTCGACGTGGACGTGACGACGCAGGAACCGTCGGCGGCCGCGATCGACCGGTCGGGAGCCTCTGACCAGCAGTACGGAACGCGGGTGCTGATCGACCCGGACACCTGGTACCAATCGGGCTGCGGTTGCGGCGGCGTGGCGTACGTCGGGGTGTACGACAACTCCTCGCAGCACGCGTACTACCAGCCGGCGCTGGTGTTCACGAAGGGTGTCGGCACCGGCGCGAAGAACCTGGCCGAGGCGGCATCGCACGAGGCAGGCCACACGGTCGGACTGTCGCACGACGGCACGTCGACGGTCGGGTACTACCAGGGCCACGGCGCCTGGGCCCCGATCATGGGCGTCGGGTACTACCGCGGCATCAGCCAGTGGAGCAAGGGCGAGTACGCCGACGCGAACAACAAGGAAGACGATTTCGCGGTCGTCGGCACCCACGGCCTTGCTCTGCGCGCCGACGAGGCGGGCGACACGACTGCTGACGCTGCCGCGCTGACCGTCGGCACTCCGGTCTCCGGGATCATCGCGGCCGAGGACGACACCGACGTGTACCGCGTCGATGTGAGTGCTGCGGGCAACTACACCGCGACGGCGAGCCCGGCCGCGGTCGGCGGCAACCTGGACATCAAGCTCGACCTGCTGGACGGCTCCGGCGCGGTCGTCGCCTCGAACGACCCGGCCTCCGGCCAGAGCGACGCCGGTACGCCGACGGGCCTCGGCGCGAGTGTTACCGGCACCCTCCAGCCGGGTACGTACTACCTGCGGATCGACAACGTCGGGTACGGCGATCCGCTGAACACGGGGTACTCCACCTACGGCAGCCGCGGCGCCTACACGCTCGGCATCTCGCCGTCCTGAATCCCTGTGGCTGGTCGATCTTCTGGCGGATCGACCAGCCGCAGGCCTTTAGATCGCCCGCTCCAGTCTCTAGATGGCCCGCTCCAGCGGGGCGGTCAGCGACTGCGGGGCGATCTCCAACCGGTCGAACCGCCAGCCGCCGGGCGTCCGCCGCGCTCCGTAGTAGTGAATCGCGGCAGCGATCTCCTCGGTCATGTCGTGGCGGACGAGTACCGCGAGGTCGTTCGCCCGCACGGTCGCGCTGTCGCCGTCGAGCTCGATCACCAGGTTGGACTTGTTGTGCAGGGTACGGACGTAGGCGTCGTGACCCTTGCGGGCGAGCTGGACGAGCGCTTCGATACCGGCGGCCTCGCCGCGGAGCGACTTCACCACGACGTCGTCGGTGAACAGCTGGTCGCTCTCGTCGTACCGCAGTTCGTCGATCCACAGGCTGTGCCGGGCGACCAGCTCGGCGAGCTCGCCGCGGTCGATGAGTTCGCGGAGGTCGGTCATGGTCGGACTCCTTAATGGTTAGGCTGACTAACATTGGCGTCGCCAATGAATATAGATCGTTAGTCCGCCTAACGCAATAGGCGTACGCTGTGCCGCATGGACGACGATCTCCGGTTCGATCACGGCGACCAGACGCCCGAGCGGCTGAAGGCGCAGCTGTCCCGTCTGGTCGGGATGACCGCGGCCCAGACGCAGCGCGTTTCCAGTGAGGCGCTCCGCGCGATCGGCGCCCACAAGGACCATTTCGTCGTACTCGCGGCGCTCGCCGAGTTCGGGCCGGCGAGCCAGGCGGCGGTCGCGGGGCGGGCGCGCGTCTACAAGAGCGACCTGGTCGCGGTCCTCAACGAACTCTCGGACAGCGGCTGGATCCGCCGCGCTCCGGACCCGACCGACAAGCGTCGCAACGTCATCACGATCACTCCCGCCGGCTCTGCCCGGTTAGTGGAGCTCGACACCGTCCTGTCCGCGGTCAACAACCACATCACTGCGCCCCTGACCGCGGACGAACGCACTCAGCTCTTCACTCTCCTGACCCGAGTCAACGACCACCTCTCCGCCTCGCCCAACCTCTGAGCTGCGTCAGGCCGGGATCAGGTGGCGAGCGGCCAGCTCAGCCAGCGCAGCCGCGTTGTCGCCGAGGACCGCGTCGTCGAACCGCACCACACTGGAGTGATTCGACGGAGCCTCGCCCGCGGCCACATCGTCCGGCCGTGCGCCCACCATCGTGAACGTTCCCGGCACCTCCCGGAGCACCATCGAGAAGTCCTCAGCACCCATCAACGGGTTTGCCAGCTGCTCCACCCGCTCGGCGCCGAACAACCCGGTCAACACATCGGTCGTCTCCGCCGTACGTCCGGCATCGTTCACTGTCACCGGGTACTGCGGGTTCAGCTGCGCGTCGACGGTACAGCCGTGCGCGGCCGCGATCCGCTCCGCCAGCGCTGGGAGGTCGCGGGTCAGCTGCTCGAGCATCGCCTCGGACAGCGTCCGCACCGTCGCGCCGAGGCGGGCCGAGTTCGGGATGACGTTGATCGCGACGCCGGCCTCGAGCTGCGTCACGGTGACCACCACCGGGTCGAACACGTCCACCCGCCGCGTCACGTACGCCTGCAACGCCAGCACGATCTCCGCCACCACCGGCACCGGATCCACCGTCGTCGCCGGCATCGACCCATGCCCACCCTTGCCGTACACGGTGATGTGCAGCTGGTTCGAACTTGCCATCATCGTCCCCGGCCGCAACTGGAACACCCCCTTCGCGGCCTGCGCCCAGACATGCAACGCGTACGCCGCGACCGGCTTCTCACCCGCCGCCTCCAGCAGCCCTTCGCGCAGCATGTACCCGGCCCCACCGAGTCCTTCCTCGCCGGGCTGGAACATGAAGATCACGTTCCCGTGCAGCTCCTCCCGACGCGCACTCAGCAACCGGGCCGCACCGACCAGCCCCGCCGTGTGCAGATCGTGGCCGCAGGCATGCATGTTCCCGTTCTCCGCCGCGTACTCGAGCCCCGTCTCCTCAACCACCGGCAACGCATCCATATCCCCCCGCAACAACACCGTCGGCCCCGGCGCCCCACCCCGCAACACCCCAACCACCGACGTCACCTCACGCCCAGTACGCACCTCCAACGGCAACCCCGCCAACGCATCCATCACCACCTCCTGAGTCCCCGGCAACACCAACCCCACCTCAGGCACCCGATGCAAAACCCGCCGCAACTCCACCAACCCACCCAAAACCCCCACACCCGCACCAACAAACCCCACAACCAACCTCCATTCCCATCAACGCCAACCTGCCCGCCACCGTACCCATGCCGCCGGGTGGTGTGGTGAACGGTGAGAGTTCATCGACGACCTGGATCGAGGGATGCGGTCAGTCGGCTATCCCTCGCGGTGGTGTGGTCGGCCTGACGCTTCGGCTCTCGGGGCGGCGGTCGTCCGGTTCTGCGGGCCGACTGGCGCCGGACTCTCGCTGAGGTAGGGCCGTCGGCGGAATGCTCGACCCGAGGCCGGCGTCGAGGCTCCGACGCAGATCCTGGTTGTTGTTCCAGTACTCCAGCAGCTCTGATATCCGCGCATCTGCACGACTCACTGCATCGGCGCCGGCGAGCGAGGCCAGCCGCCGGTCCAGCGGGTCCTGCGGATCGCAGTCCTCGATCTGCGCGAAGGGCTGTTCCATGTCCGCCACGAGTTCGTCGAGAGTTCGAGCACGCGCTTGCTCGGGCAGCGCCGATCGCAACGTGCTGTCGTACAGCATTTCAGCCGCGACGCGCAGCTTGTTCTCGGAGTTGACGACGGCCATACGCCGAATCACCTCGGCTTCGGCGACCCCCGTACGGTCGGCGACCCCGGCTGCGAAGCTGTCGATCGCCGGCACCCATTGGCCGTACGCATTGTCGGTCTCGACCGATGTGATCCCGGGAGCGACCGCTTCCAGACCGAGCTCGTCGATGTACTGGTCGAGCAGGTTCTGGGCGGCCCGCTCGGTGGTGGCTTCCTCGACGACCTTGTTTCCAGGACGCTTGAAGGCGTCGAACCCCATCGCGTGGGAGGTACCGCGTTCCGCGAGCAGGTGGATGTTCTCGTGCAGTACCAGCCGAACGACGTCGCGGTACCGGCGCAGTTTGTAGTCGCTGTGGTCGGAGCCCGCACGATCGAACATCTCCTGGAGCGTGTCTACTACCTCCTCGCGGTGGTAGTAGATGGTGTGATCCCAGTCGGCGACCCCGTGCCGCTGGTCGCCGTCGGGGAAGTACTTCCAGGTGCCCGTCCAGGACGAATGATGCGCACCGGCGACCTTGACGGCAGCCGCAGCCTGCTGCCGGAACAGCTCACGAACGTCAGCAACCACCGGCGCCGACCGATCCTCGCCGTCGCGCTGTCAGCCGGTCGACTCGCGTGGTCGACAAGATCATTGATCCGGTCCGGAGGACGCCGTCATCTCAAGAGAGCTGGCCAACATCGAGAGCGGCTCGGTGAGGGCGATGATCCGGCGCCGTTCCTCGGGA
This sequence comes from Kribbella sp. NPDC059898, assembly GCF_042730855.1. Classification (NCBI taxonomy): domain Bacteria; kingdom Bacillati; phylum Actinomycetota; class Actinomycetes; order Propionibacteriales; family Kribbellaceae; genus Kribbella; species Kribbella sp. NPDC059898. The sequence goes on along the minus strand of NZ_JBHWKR010000001.1, from coordinate 280,945 downwards.
GACGTGTCCTTGGCGATGGCGCCGATCTCCTCGATGGCAGCGCGGATCTGGTTGATGCGATCTCGAATTGTTCCCGCCGCCTGGTTGGCGCGGCGTTGCGCCCTGATCGCCGCTGCCATCGCCTCGGAGACGGCAGGCGTGTCCCGCTCCTGTGCGGCCGCATTGTCGAGCGACTTGATCAGGCCGACCGTCCGCGCGCGGTCGGACTCCGGCTGAACATCATCAGCCGCCGCCCGCAGACGCTCGACCTCAGCCGCGAACCCATCCGCATCCAGCGAGCGAGCCGTCTGCAGCAGTTGCCGGTACTGAGACTCAAAGGTCTTGTAGTCCATAGCCCGAGTCTCCCAGACCATCACTACCTGAAACGGTTATCCACAGCGATGCCCGACCCGATGCGGCTACTCGTCCCGGTCGATCGCCAACTCAGCTGTTCCTTCAACTCGCGCGATAGCCGGGGTGGGTGGGGTCGTTGTGGATACGGATGGACTCGATGTCCATTGCCAGTGGTTCGCTGAGGTGGTGGATGCGGCTCGCTTCAGCTCCATCCACCGTTGTGGAAATCCGGTAGATCTCGGCCATGGCGGCCTCGAGGAGCTTGATGCGCTCTTCCGGGGTGCCCTTGCTGAGGAAGGCTCTCGACTGGACGCGGATCGCGGCTGCCATCTCGTTCGACATCGGCGGGGCCTTGTAGTTCAAGACCCGCTCGAAGGACCTCAGACTCCGTTCGGCACGCTCCCGGCCGGCCTCCGGCTCGACCGTCGGGATCAGACCGCGCAGCCGTTCGACCTCGGCCCACACGTCCTCCTCGGAGATCGACTTGGCCATCACCGCGTCGGCCAGGCGCTCCTCGTCCTGCTTGTACGTTGTGAAGTCCATGGCACCCAGTATCGAGTGCGATGGCCTCACCCGCGCGGAGCTGTGAGGCGGGCCGGTGAGTCAGGTGTGGTCGGAGGTGGTCCGTGGGTTGGGTCGTTCGGCGGCGATTGCTTGGTCGAGGGGGGCTATTAGGCGGGTGGCGCGTAGGCGGTCGGACTTGGGGTGGAGGGTGGTTGCGAGGGTTCGTAGGCGGTTGGCTTCGGTGGTGAGTTGGGTTGTGGTCAGGGACTCGATCGAGATGAGGAGGTGGCGGTACTCGGCTTGGAAGGCTTTGTAGTCCATTGGTTATCTCGTCAGTTCTGGGATGCGGGTGGGTGGGCGGAGGGGAGTGGTGGGGGTGGAGGTGACCGCGGTTGGGCGTGGGGTGGCGAGGCCTGAGAGGGCTGTGTAGGTGGATTCGGCGGTGTGGATTTGCTGGTTGAGGTGGGTCAGGAGGTTTTGGGCGATGAGGTGGGACTTGGTGGTGGCCTCGTTGGGGGAGGTGAGTTCGTAGGTGGCCAGGTGGGAGACGCCGGTGCGGAGGAGAGACTCGAGGGTGGAGCGGGTGGTGGCGCCTGGGGGCTCCAGGGTGGGGAGGCGGGTGGAGTTGTAGAGGCTGTCGACCAGGACGGGGAACTGGCCGGCGGCGGTTTGGCGGTTGAGGGTGGCGAGGGTGTGACCGGGTGGATAGCCGTTGCGGGCGTCGAGGTCGGTGGTCAGGTCGCGGACGGCGGGGACGAAGGCGGGGTAGTAGCCGCCGGAGCTGACGGAGTCGATGCCGGGGGCAACCTTGTCGATGCCGAGGCGGTGGATGTACTCGTCGAGGTGGTCCTGGGCCCAGGCTTCGGTGACGCCCTCCTCCAGTTCACGGCTGCCGAGTTTGAGGAAGCCTTCGCGGGCGGCGTCCTGACTGGCGCCGGACGGGCCGAGGAAATGGGCGTGTTCGTGGAGGATGGTTGCCAGCGATTCCTTGTAGGCGAGCAGGACCGGCGGCGCGTGGTACTCGCCGGCGTGCTCGTACAGGTGCTGGAGCGGCTCCAGGATCGCCTCGCGGTCGAGGTACAGTGTGCCGTCCCAGTGGGCGAGGCCGAGCATCGCGCTCGAGGTCGCGACCACGCCTCCGTTCCAGGCGGACTGGTCGGCGCCGGCGAGTTCGCGGGCGGTCTCGCCGCTGATCGTGAGCAGCTCGCCGAGCGATTCCGGCGTACTCACGAGCGCATCGCGAGCGCGAGCCGGGTGAGGGAATCGGCGGCGCGGCGGTATCTGGTCTGCTCGTGGGGATCGTCGGCGGTCGCCGCGAGGCGGCTGAGCTCGGTGATCAGCCAGTCGTTGCGGGCGCGCCGCTCCGCGCGGGCGTCGGTGCAGGCTGTGGGGTCGGTCGAGTGCTCCATGGGTTGTCCTCCCGAGTCGTGAAGTCGGCGGAGAACATACGGAGATCGACGCCGTTTTTACGGGGGACTTTTGGAGCTGTGGATAACTAGAACAGCGTGGGCGGCTCGGTTTCGACGGGTGCCGGGAGCGGGGCCAGGCTGGGCATGGCCGCGGCGACGGTCGCGTGGAAGCGGCGGGCGAGGTTGAGCGCCTCGGCGTTGTCAGGCGTGTGCAGGAAGATCGTCGGTGAGCGGCCTTCGGAGAGCCAGTTCACGACCAGTTCGACGAGGTACGCCCAGCCGTCGACGGTCTCGTCGACTGAGTCGCGGCCGATGTAGCGGACGATCGGGTACCCGGTCAGCGCGCGGGTACGGCGGGCGACGCGCGGCTTCTTCATCCACGCGTCGCGCTCGGCGAAGCTGGTCGGGCGACGCGAGAACAGCGTGCCGGTGTCGAACGGGATCCACTCCGCCTGAGCGCGGGCGAGCACCCGCTCGAGGTTTCCAGCCGCGCCGGCGTCCTCGAAGAACGCGCGATGCCGGACCTCCACGGCGTACCGATGAGCAGCGGGCGCCTTGTGCAGGAAGGCGGCCAGCGTGCCGAGGTCGGTGGGGGAGAACGCGGCCGGCAGTTGGATCCAGACCGCGTGGTTGCGCGGGCCGAGCGGTTCGATCGCGCTCAGGAAGGCGCGGAGTTCGGCGTCGACGTTGGTGAGCCGGCGTTCGTGCGTGATGACCTGCGGCAACTTCACCACGAACCGGAAGTCGGGCGGCGTCTGCGCGGCCCAGTTCTCGACCGCGGAGCGGGACGGCGTCGCGTAGAAGGTCGTGTTGCTCTCGACCGCATTGCACCACGAGGCGTACGACCGCAGCTTGTCCCGCGACGGCTGCTCCCAGGCGGCATGCGTCCACTGTGCGCATCCGACGTGCAGCAGCATGGCTACAACCTTCGCACGTACTGCCGACAGATATGCACCCGTCCGAACCGCTCCCGCATCGCCGCCTCGGCCGAGATCGGCGCCTGCAGGAACGCGGTCACCACCCGGTCCACGCCCTCCGGCGCCACGAGGCCTTCGTCCGACCAGGTCTTGTAGACATGGAGATACCGGAACTCCTCGGCGAACCCGGACCGCTGGTACCACGCGTTCGCGCCCGCATCCCCGCGCGTCCACGCATCCAGTACGTCGACCGACAACCGCGGAAGCACCGCATCGAGAAGCCGCGTCGCCAGACCGCGACGCTGATGATCGGGGTGGATCGCGAGTACGGCGATGGTCGCGCGGTCCGGGAAGATCTCGACGTCCATCAACCCGACGACCGCGCCGTGGTCGACGGCGACGAGCCGGTGGGCGAGGTTCGAGAACGTCGGACGCTCGACGACCACGTCGTCGAAGTACTCGGTCGGGAAGAAGCTCAGCAGGCGGCAGCGCAGCCAGCTGTCGGCGTCGGAGTCGCGGTACTCACGGATCTCGGTCATCCGGCGCCATGATGGCACGCCGCCCCGGTCTCCCAGGGCGGCGTGTCGTTACGACCGGGTCAGCGCTCGACCTCGCCGCGGATGAACTTCTCGACAAGGTCGCGGCAGACGTCGTCGGCGTACTGCTCCGGCGGCGACTTCATGAAGTACGACGACGCGGACAGGATCGGGCCGCCGATGCCGCGGTCCTTGGCGATCTTGGCGGCGCGGATCGCGTCGATGATGATGCCGGCCGAGTTCGGCGAGTCCCAGACCTCGAGCTTGTACTCCAGCGACAGCGGTACGTCGCCGAAGTTGCGGCCCTCGAGCCGGATGAAGGCCCACTTGCGGTCGTCCAGCCAGGCCACGTAGTCCGACGGGCCGATGTGCACGTTGCGGGGGTCGATCTCGTCGTGCAGCTGCGAGGTGACGGACTGGGTCTTGCTGATCTTCTTCGACTCCAGGCGCTCGCGCTCGAGCATGTTCTTGAAGTCCATGTTGCCGCCGACGTTCAGCTGGTACGTGCGGTCCACGGTGACGCCGCGGTCCTCGAACAGCTTGGTCAGCACGCGGTGCGTGATGGTGGCGCCGATCTGCGACTTGATGTCGTCGCCGACGATCGGCAGGCCGGCCGCCTCGAACTTGTCCGCCCACTCCTTGGTGCCGGCGATGAACACCGGCAGCGCGTTCACGAACGCGACACCCGCGTCGATCGCGCACTGCGCGTAGAACTTCGCCGCCTGCTCCGATCCGACCGGCAGGTAGCAGACGAGTACGTCGACCTGCGCCTCGCGCAGCGCCGCCACCACATCGACCGGCGAGGCGTCGGACTCGGTGATGGTCTCGCGGTAGTACTTGCCGAGGCCGTCGAGGGTGTGACCGCGCTGCACCGTGATGCCGGTCGGCGGTACGTCGCAGATCTTGATCGTGTTGTTCTCGCTGGCGCCGATCGCGTCGGCGAGGTCCAGGCCGACCTTCTTGCCGTCGACGTCGAACGCCGCGACGAACTCGACGTCGCGCACGTGGTACTCGCCGAACACGACGTGCATCAGACCCGGGACACGCTCCTCGGGCTTGGCGTCGCGGTAGTAGTGCACGCCCTGGACGAGCGAGCTTGCGCAGTTGCCGACGCCGACGATCGCCACTCGGATCGAGGTCATCTGGAATCTCCTTGGGTAGGCGGATGGTGCTGGTCAGGGGGCCGCTGTTGGCGCCGCTCGCCGTCGATCAACTCGTTCAGCCAGCGGACCTCGCGCTCGGCCGACTCCAGGCCGTGCCGTTGCAGCTCGAGGGTGTAGGCGTCGACCCGCTCCGCCGTCCGGCTCATCGCCGCCCGGAAGTTGGCCAGCCGCTCCTCCATCCGGGCCCTGCGGCCCTCGAGGATGCGCAACCGGGTGGCCGGATCGGTCCGGCCGAAGAACGAGAAGCGGACGCCGAAGGTGTCGTCCTCCCAGGCCGACGGACCGGCTTCGTGCATCGCGTGCGCGAAGTAGTCCTTGCCGTCGGCGGTGATCGTGTAGACGATCTTGGGCCGGCGACCCGACTCCGGCGTCCCGGGGTCGGCCGTGATCAGCCCGTTGCGGAGCATCGCCTTCAGGCACGGGTAGAGCGAACCGAACGACAGCACGCGTCCCCACCCGAACTGGGCGTTGACGCGCTTGCGGAGCTCGTAACCGTGCATCGGCGCTTCGTGCAGCAGACCGAGTACGGCGAGCTCGAGGACCCCACTGCGGTTTCCCATGACTCACCTCCCACGGTCTAGTTTGTCATGACCTGATGTATCGGTTCGATACATCGTGCCGCCACTGTAAGCAGACCCGCTGCCTGTGGACAACTCTTGACAAAGACGACCTTTGTCACCCCTCGACCCCGCCGCGCCGGGAAAGCTGTTATGTCAGGCGCCGAGCTGCGTTAATCGAATGACACCCAGCGTCGTAGCCCGGGAGCGGAGGGTAATGACAGACGGTCATGGGAAGCACGCCCGATCCGAGGTCGAGGCCGAGGGCGTGCTCGCCCGGCTGGCCCTGCGGTTCACCGCGTTCACCGAGAAGTGGCTCCCGGACGCGTTCGGGTTCGTCCTGGTCGGCACCTTCGTGGTGCTGCTGTTCGGCCTGGTCACGGGCGAGCCGCTGCTGAGGCGCCCCGACGACCCGGCCGCGACCAAGGGCTATGGGATGGTCGATGCCTGGGGCATCGGGTTCTGGTCGCTGATCACGTTCACCCTGCAGATGGCGATGATCATCATCGGCGGGTACGCCGTCGCCACCAGCGGCCCGATCGCCCGGTTGATCACCCGGCTCGCGCGGATCCCGAAGAGCCCGCGGAGCGCCGTCGCCTTCGTCGCCGCGGTCGCGATGCCGGCGTCGTACCTGAACTGGGCCTTCAGTCTGATCTTCGCCGCGATCCTGGCCCGCGAGGTGGCCCGGAACGTGCCGAAGGCGGACTATCGCGCGCTCGGCGCGATGGCATTCCTCGGTCTCGGAACCGTGTGGGCGCAGGGGTTGTCGGGCTCGGCCGCGTTGCAGGTCGCGAGTGCGAGCAGCAGCCCGCCGCCGGTGCAGGAGGTCATCAAGGCGGCCGGTCACGCCAGTGGCCTGATCCCACTCAGCGACACGATCTTCACCTGGCAGGCGGTCGTCGCGACGTTGATCGTGTACGTCGTCGGCGTCGCGATGGCGTGGTTCATCGCGCCGGGCGAAGGCGGTGCGCGGACCGCGGAGGACATCGGCATCGAGCTCAAACCGTTGATCGGGCGCGGATCGGCGTACAACGGAAAGCAGGGCAACGGTCAACGGCAGGAGAAGCGCAGGCCTGGCGACTGGCTCGAGCATTCGCCGGTGTTCAGCCTGCTGATCGTGCTGCTCGGTGCCGTCTACTTGGTGCGCTACTTCGACGGGAAGAACTTCTTCAACGCGCTCGACCTGAACACGGTCAACCTGGTGCTGTTCCTGCTCGCGATGCTGTTGCACTGGCGCCCGTGGCGGATGGCGCGCGCGGTTCGGGACGGTGCCCCGGCGGCGGCCGGCGTACTGCTCCAGTTCCCCTTGTACGGCGGGATCTTCGGGATGATCGCGTACACCGGGATCTCCGGGCGCCTGGCCGGCTGGCTGGTGCACGCGAGCAGTCAGTTCCTGTTCCCGCCGCTGGTCGCGATCTACTCGTGCGTCCTCGGCATCTTCGTCCCCAGCGGCGGCAGCAAGTGGGTGATCGAGGCGCCGTACGTCCTGCAGGCCGCGAACACGCTGCACGTGGACGCTGGCTGGATGGTTGTCGTGTACGACCTCGGGGAGGCGAGCGCCAACCTGCTGCAACCGTTCTGGATGCTGCCGACGCTCGCCATCCTCGGTCTCAAGGCCCGGGACATCATGGGCTACACGTTCACGATGTTCCTGGCCTGTTTCCCCGCCGCCCTGATCGCCGTGACGCTACTCGCGCCGCACGTCACCTCATGACTCTGAAGTAGTCGAACTGCGCGGTCGCCTTGCCGAACTGCGCTTCCGTCTGCACCGACGAGCCCTGTGACACGAGGCCGATCCGGGGCGTCGTACCGGCGGGCAGTGTCCACGCCGCGCCCCACACCCAGTGCTTCCCGTCGGTGCTGGATGCCGCGCGGTACCTGTGCTCGCCGGTCTGCGGTACGACGTCGTGCGCCAGCCGCAACCAGGTCGTCTCGGCCGGCGGGCCGATCATCGCACCGCCGAACGTGACCACCGACGGAGCGCCGGCCGGGGTGAACCGCATCCGCTTGCCGAACTCGATGAACCGGCCGGTGCCTCCGGCAACATGATCGAGCCGCATCCAGTTCTCGTCGTCGAGGTAGACCAGCAGACCTGCCTGCTGATAGTTCCGGACCGTGTCGGTGCCGACGTCGAGGTGCAGCTTGGTCTCCACCACGAAGTTGCCGGTCGGCTGGTCGCGGAGCAGCAATGAGGCCTTGGCCGCGGTGTTGTTGTCGGTGAGGTCGTTGGCCTCGGTCTTCCACTGCAGTGCGCCGTTGGTGACGGCGGCGTCCGGGCTGACGTTGCGCCAGGTCCAGCCGGCACCCAGTCCGTTGGTGAACTCGTCCGAGTACTGCGCGTCTACCCTGCCGATGCGTGGTGTCGGGGCTGCGCGGGTGACGGGCGTATAGAGAGGTGCGACTGAGAAGTTGGCCGCACCGCCCACGGGCGCTGCTGGTCCGCCGCCGAGTGCAGGCAGTTGCACTGTCGCTAACGGATCGCCCAGGCGGTCCTCACTGAACTCTGCGGTCGCCTGGCCACCGCGCAGCTCCAGTGCGATAGTCCCCGGCACATCGAGCGGCACAGGCATGCTACGGCTGAAGCCGGCTCGGTTGGTCACCTTGAGGCTGCCCTGGCTCAGTACAGCTGTCATACCGTGAGCGGAGACGCCTTGGCCAGCGCCTGTGACGTCTGCTTCGGTCCGTACGTTGCCGGCCGTTGTTGTAGACGTGGTGACGGGTGAGACTTTGCTGGACTCGCTAGGCCCGGTGCCGGCGTTGACTTCCGGCCAGCCGTCGATCCAGTCCAGTCGGTCGAGCAGCATCGGCCGGAGCAGCCAGCCGTTGCTGTTCGTCACGAACGGATCGGTGCGGTCGACAGCGTGGTACGCGAGCCATTGCTGGCCGCTGAGGTCCGTGACGACCGACGAGTGGCCGGTGCCGACCCAGCGGTTGCCGTTCGACGCCACTACCGGTGTGCCGCCGGTACGGGACGCGTTGAGGTCGTTGCCGTAGCGGTCGAGGAACGGGCCGAGCGGGCTGCGCGACCGCCCGGCGAACACGGCGTATCCGGTGGTCGGGCCGGCGCAGCAGTTCGAGGAGGAGCCGAAGAGGTAGTAGTACCCGTCGTGCTTCACGACGTACGGGCCCTCGAAGCGGTCGCGGGCGACGTCGGTGACCGCTCCGACCGTACGGAGGCCGTCAGGCGTCAGTCGTACGGCGTGGATGCCGCCGTTGTAGCTGCCCCAGTACAGGTACCGCGTACCGTCCGAGTCGGTGAACTCGGCCGGGTCGATGGTCCACTGGAATCCACCGCCCGCGGCCGGGCGCGGCGCGACCACCGGTGCGCCGGAGTCGGTCCACGGGCCGGCCGGTGTCGGCGCGGTGGCCGCGCCGATCGCGTAATCCCAGTCGCCCGGGGTCGTCGTGGTGTTCGGGACGGTGAAGTACAGGACGTACTTCCCATCGATGTAGCGGATGTCCGGCGCCCAGAACCCGCTGTTCGGGTCGGCCCAGCTCGGCCGATTGGTCCCGTTGAAGACCGAGCCGACCTTCTCCCAATGGGTGAGGTCGCGGGAACGGGCGATCTTGTACGAGTCGCCGTCGTGCCCGTCCTTCGCGTACGGGCCGCCGGTCGAGTACGCGTACCACCAGCCGTCCCGTCCCTTGATCATCGAAGGGTCGGGGAAGTCGGCGGAGTACCCGGCGGTGACGGCATTCGTGTAGCCCACGGCCGGCGGGGCCGCGGCATGGCTGACCGAGGAGACGAGCAGCGTCAGGCCCGCTGCGAGCAGTGAGAGGCGGATCACATCCCCAGGGAACCGGATGCTTCCAACGTTGTAAAGGCTCTATCTGAGAGTTTGCCTGGACCACTTTCGCCAGGTCGGCCGGGGATTGCTAGCATCCTGTGCGGATTCGGGCCTGTTACCACACCCACCGTAGTCTGTGGGGCAATGACTCCCGCGAGATCGTCGAGGATTGCACAGTGAGTGAAGCTCGTAGAAAGGCCAGCCCGCCGCGCCGGCGCAAGAAACATTGGGCGCTCCGGGTACTGGGCTGGTTCACCGCACTCCTGTTCCTCGGCGTCATCGCGGCGGTGGCAGCGTTCTTCGTCATCTACCAGACGACGAAGATCCCGACCGCCAACGAGGCGTTCCAGGCCAACACGACCACGGTGACGTACTCCAGTTCGTCCCAGCCGCTCGGCCAGTTCTTCGACCAGAACCGGCACTCGGTGCCACTCGCCCAGATTCCGAAGCACGTCCAGGACGCCGTGATCGCGGCCGAGGACCGGACGTTCTGGACCAACCCCGGCATCTCTCCGCAAGGCATGGTGCGGGCCGCCTGGAACATCGCTCGCGGTCAGCAGTTGCAGGGTGGCTCGACGATCACCCAGCAGTACGTCAAGGTCATGTACCTGACCCAGGAGCGGACCCTGACCCGAAAGCTCCAGGAACTGTTCATCGCCACCAAGCTCGGCCGGACGCACGACAAGAGCAGCACGCTCGAGGGCTACCTGAACACGATCTACTTCGGCAAGGGCGCGTACGGCATCTCGGCCGCCGGTGACGCCTACTTCACCCAGCCCGACCCGAAGCAACTGAGCGTCCCGCAGGCAGCATTGCTGGCGACGGTGCTGAACAACCCCACGCTCTTCAACGTCGACAGGACCGATGTCGCGACGAAGCGGCGGATCATCGAGCGGTATCACTACGTGCTGGACGGCATGCAGCAGATGGGCACGATCACCGCCGCCCAAGAGGCGAGGTACGCCAAGACGCTGCCCCCGCTGAAGCCGAAGAAGAAGCAGAATGTCTATGCGGGGGCCAAGGGGTTCCTGCTCGACATGGCTCGCAAGGAGTTGTTGCAGCGAGGATTCTCCGAGGAGCAGATCAGCGGCGGCGGCCTCAAGGTGACGACCACCTTCAGCTACACGCAGCAGTTGCAGATGGTGAAGGCGGCCGAGAACGAGTTGCCGGACAAGAAGGACAACCTTCATGTCGGCATGGCTACGGTCGAGCCGGGGACCGGACGGCTGCTCGCGATGTACGGCGGGCCGAACTTCCTGGCGAGTCAGTTGAACTGGGCGACCGCGAAGGCTCGGCCTGGGTCGGGCTTCAAGCCGTTCGCGCTGGCCGCGGCGCTGGAGGACGGGAAGAGCCTCTACGACATCTTCCAAGGTGACAGCCCGATCAAGATCCAGGGTCAGAAGCTCGGTAACGAGTTCAACCGCGACTACGGCGACGTGACCCTGCTGAAGGCCACTGAGCAGTCCATCAACACCGCGTTCTACGACCTTGTCGACAACAAGATGCAGGACGGCCCGAACAAGGTCGTCAACGCCGCCGAGGCGGCCGGCATCCCGAGTACGAAGGTCCTCGAAGACGGGCGGCACAATCCGTCGACAGTGCTCGGTCCGGACCCGTTCGCGTCCGCGGTCGACATGGCCGAGGCTTACGCCACGTTCGCGGCTGACGGGATGTACGCGCCGCTGCACGTCATCAGCGAGGTCAAGGGTGCGGACGGCAAGGTGCTGTTCACCGACAAGAGTCTCGACAAGAACAAGAAGCAGGCCATTCGCCAGGATGTTGCGCGGACGGTCAACTACGCCCTGCAGGATGTCGTGACCGACGGCACCGGTGTCGGCGCCAAGGACCTGGGTCGCCCGGTGGCCGGCAAGACCGGTACGGCGGGTGGCGTTGCCGTCGAGGACCGTGCGAAGGACAAGGCCTGTGGTGGCTGTATGCAAGGCTCCGCGACGCTGACGTCATGGTGGACCGGCTACACCCCGCAGATGTCGACGGCGGTGGTCTACCGGGCCGGTAAGACCGGTGAGAGCAACCTCGACCCGTACTCGAGCGACAAGGCGTTCTTCGGTGGCAACTGGCCGCTGAAGACCTGGCTGGCGTTCATGAAGCCGGCCCTGGACGGGGCCCCCGAGGAGTCCTTCCCGGACCCGAGCGGTGACCAGATCAAGGACACCACCACCCCGACGTACACGCCGCCGCCGAGCACGCCGACGAATACGCCGACCAGCACCCCGCCGCCGAGTACGCCGCCCCCGAGCACGCCTCCGCCGAGCACCCCGCCGCCGAACACCCCCACCAACACCCCGACGAAGACCAAGCCCACCAAGACCAAGCCGACCCAACCGCCGAACACCCCGGTGATCCCGCTCCCGACCGGCGGGGCGACGACCAAGCCGACCAACACACCCGGCAGCGGCGGTCAGTAGGCCCCAGGGTCGTCCGGGCGGCTGGAACCCGGATGGGGGACGATAGGGGCGTGACTCGGGCGGACTGTGGTGTGCGGTGGTGGCGGCGTGTTTGAGCGCGCGGCTGCCGGCGAGCCTCGGCCGGGGCGGGCTCGGCGGGCCCGGGTGGACGGGGTCTGGTGGCAGCGGTGGATGCCGTCGGCGCTCGCGCGGGAGGTGCTCGGGTGGTGGTTGGTGTCCCGGGTCGGGCTGTTCGTGCTGTCGGTGTCGGCGCCGCTGCTGTTCAACCGCGGTACCGACTACCCGAACGTGTGGCGGGCTTGGCTGCAGTGGGACGTGTGGCACCTCAACGCGGTCGCCCAGTACGGGTACAACCACGGTGAGCCGTCCGGTGCGCCGCTGGCGGCGTTCTTTCCGGGTTTTCCGGTGCTTGTGCACATCGTCGCGTACACAGGTATCGGTTACGTTGCCTCGGGCATCGTGGTCTCGGCTGTCGCCAGTGCGGTCGCGGGCGTGTACCTGGCGCGGCTGGCGGAGTATGAGTTCCCGGAGCTGAAGGGGATCGGGCCGAACGCGGCCATGGTCTGGTACGGCGCTCCAGTGGGCGTGTTCCTTGCCGCCGGGTACACGGAGTCGCTGTTCTGCGCGTTCGCGTTCCCCGCCTGGCTGGCGGCGCGGCAAGGGCGTTGGGCCCGCGCGGCGATCTTCGTCGCGCTGGCGTCGACCGTACGAGTCTCCGGGCTGTTCCTGATCTTCGCGCTCGGTGTCGAGTTCCTGACCTCGAAGAAGCGGGACTGGTTGTCGCTACCGTGGCTGGCGCTTCCCCTGGTACCGGTGCTGGGCTTCATGGCGTACTTGAAGCAGATCCATGGGTCCTGGTTCGCCTGGCACGAGGCGCAGGAGAAGGGATGGCCCCGCAAGTTCACCTGGCCGTGGACGGCGCTGCAGCACACCGTGGAGGCCGCAACCAAGGGCCGGTTCCCGGCTGACCGCACCGACTGGACCTGGATGTTCCGGGCAGAGCTGGTCGCGTTGGTGGTCTGCCTGCTGCTCCTGGTCTGGCTGGTCTGGCGACGCTCCTGGGGCGAGTCAGCGTGGGTCGCTGCGACCTTGGGCGCCTTCTGTACGTCGTACTGGGTCTTCTCGCTCACCCGGGCCACCCTGCTGCTGTGGCCGCTGTGGATCGGCCTGGCGGTCCTGATCAAGCGAAAGCCGTGGCTGGGGCGGTTCTACCTAGGCCTGGCGATACCACTGGCTGCTGTTTGGGCGGCCGCGTTCTTCACGGGCCGTTGGTCCGGCTGAGCCGCCTCGGTGTCCGGCATGTGGACAGTTTTGCGCGGAGGCAACCCCTGAGCGGGTTCGAGCGTCGATAGGGAAGAAGGGGTGGCAGTCCGGGCGGGGACCGCCACCCCTCATCAAGTTCCGGCGGAACCTCTCAGGGGCAGGCTCCGCCGGGTAGTCCTTACCGAGGGCGACGGCGGCTGCCGTCGCCCTCGTGTTCGTCAGCCCCAGTTCCGGTCGATCGGCTGGGACGGGGTCGGGCTCGGCTTGGCGGCGGCTCGTTTGTCGCTCGGGTGGGTGCCGGGCTCGACGCCCTTCAGGGTGCCGAGGAGTTCGATCTCGGCCAGCGTGACGCCGTCGGTGGCCGGGGCGAAGACCAGGCGGTACTGCGTGTAGGCCTTCGGCGAGGCGACGCTGAAGGATCTCGTGTACGACGCCCACGCCCACGACTCGCCCGTACGGCGATCCACGGTCGTCCACGTCGTACCGTCGTTCGAGCCCTCCAGCGTCCACGCGGACGGCGCCGTACCGGTGGCGCCGCTGGTCAGCGTGTACATGCCGACCGGGCGGCCCTGCGGGAGGGCGACCGTGACGGTCGGCTGGGCGCCGGTCAGCGTGACCTGCGTCTTCGCGTCGTTGTCGATCAGCTTCGAGACATCGGTACCACCCGCGCCGATGACCGCGCCGGTGTCCGAGGTGGAGTCCCGCCAGGTCGTCGGGTCCTCGCCCGGCGTGGTGATCGACGGCGGGGCGTCGTTGCGGCCGGTGCCCCACTTGGTCGGCTGGTCGGTCATCTCGAACTCGATCTTGCCGCCGTTTGCGATCAGGTCGTGCGGCAGCGAGGTCGACGTCCAGTTCTTGCCGTTGACCTTGACGCTCCTCACATAGATGTTCTTCGAGGAGTTCTGCGGCGCGCTGACCACCAGCTTCTTGCCGCCGGCCAGCTTGATCGTCGCCTTGGTGAACAGCGGCGAGCCGATCGCGTACGTCGGCGAGCCGACCTGGAGCGGGTAGAAGCCGAGCGAGCTGAACAGGTACCACGACGACATCTCGCCGTTGTCCTCGTCGCCCGGGTACCCCTGCCCGATCTCGGAACCGGTGTACAGCCGCGACAGCACCTCCCGTACGAGCGACTGCGTCTTCCACGGCTGCCCGGCCACGTCGTACATGTAGGTGATGTGGTGCGACGGCTGGTTGCTGTGACCGTACTGGCCCATCCGGACGTCGCGGGCCTCGAGCATCTCGTGGATCGTGCCGCCGTACCCGCCGGTGTGCAGGGCGTCCTCGGGCGTGCTGAAGAACTCGTCCAGCTTCTTCGCGAGCCCGTCCCGGCCGCCGTAGATCGCGGCCAGCCCGGCCCCGTCCTGCGGGGTCGAGAACGCCATGTTCCACGCGTTCGTCTCGGTGTAGTCGTGGCCCCAGTCGCGCGGGTCGAACGTGCTGGGCGCGTTGCCCCAGACACCGTTGGGGTCCTTGCCCTGGAAGAACCCGACCGCCGGGTCGAACAGCGTGACGTAGTTGCGCGCCCGGTTCAGGAAGTACTTGTAGTTGTCCAGGTACTCCTGCTTACGCGGGTCGTTCTTCTTCGCCTTGTCGTACAACGCCTTCGACAGGTTCGCGATCCCGAAGTCGTTGATGTAGCCGTCCATCGACCAGCTGAAGCCTTCACCGGTCGTGTTGGCGGTGTAGCCGTTGAACGTGGACAGGTCCATGCCCTTGCGGCCGACGTTCTGGGACGGCGGTACGACGGACGCGTTCTTCACCGCGGCGTCGTACATCGCCTGCACGTCGATGCCCTTGACGCCCTTGAGGTACGCGTCCGCGAAGGCCACGTCGGACGACGTACCGACCATCAGGTTCGCGTAGCCGGGGGAGGACCAGCGGGAGATCCAGCCGCCGTCCTTGTACTGCTGCACGAATCCGTTGACGAGATCGGCGGCCTCAGGCGCGAACAGCGAGTACGCCGGCCACACCGTCCGGTAGGTGTCCCAGAAGCCGTTGTTCACGTACGTCTGGCCGGCCACGATCTTCGAACCGGTCGCGGTCGGGGTGTCGGTACCCACCTTCGGCGAGGTCGGCGACGCGTACTTGATCACCGGGTCCTTCGCGGTCCCGGTATTTTCGGAGCCGTTGTTCGGGTAGAGGAACAGGCGGTAGAGGTTCGAGTACAGCGAGGTCAGCTGATCGGCCGTCGCACCCTCGACCTCGATCGTGCTCAGCTTCGCGTCCCACGCGGCTTGGGCGGCGTCCTTCACCTTGCTGAACTTCGAGCCGGCCGGTAGCTCCATCTCCAGGTTCTTACGAGCCTGCTCGGTGCCGATCAGCGAGGTCGCGATCCGGAGCTGTACCTGGGTGGTCTTCGCGTCGAACATGAAGTAGCCGCCGACGTTCGCACCGCCGCCGTTGGACAGCTTGCCTGAGGCAAGCACCTTCTGGTCGACCACGCCGTACACGAAGAGCCGGCCGGCGCCTGTGGACAACCCGCTCTTGATGTCCGAGTACCCGGTCACCACGCCGGTCGTCGGGTCGAGCGTCAGCCCGCCGCTGTTGCTGACATTGTCGAAGACCAGTGACGCCTTGCCGGCCGGGAAGCTGAAGCGCAGCATCGCGGCGTGGTCGGTCGGAGCGATCTCGGCCGCGTTGCCGTTGTCGAACGTGACGCCGTAGTAATACGGACGGGCGATCTCGTTGTCGTGGCTGAACGACCAGGCCCGCGCCTTGCGGTCCGCGGTCGGGGTGTCCGCCGTCGACGGCATCACCTGGAACGTCTGCCGGTCACCCATCCACGGGCTGGGCTCGTGGCTGATCGACAACGCCTGCATGGTCGGCCGGTTGGCCTCGTTGTTGCCCTTGGCGTAGTCGTACAGCCAGGACGTGGAGCCGGCGTTCGTGACCGGCGTCCAGAAGTTGAAGCCGTGCGGTACGGCGGTCGCCGGGAAGTTGTTGCCCCGCGAGAAGCCGCCCGTGGCGTTCGTACCGCGGGTGGTGAGCGCCAGATCGGACGGGTGCTTGGCCGCGGTCTTCTGGGCCGCGCGGTCCGGGTTGATCGCGGCCGCGATCCGGATGTCGTCCACCCAGCCGCGGAAGTCGGCCGGCCCGGACGGCTTGTCGTAGCCGATCAGGATCCGCATGATCGTCTTGCCGGCGGCAACCTTCCCCAGGTCAGCCTCGACGTTGTTCCACTGGTTCGTGTAGAGCGCTTTCGACTCGCCTTGACCGCGAGGGCTGAGCTCGAACCCGTGGTGATCGGTCGGGTGCAGGTCGCTCAGGTACGTGCCGTCGTCGAACGCCAGATCCAGCGCGGCGTACGTACTCGGGTAGCTGAGGTCGCCCTCGACATGCTCGGGGAAGATCTTGTACGAGAGCCGCGTGTCCTTGCCGACCTTGAGGTCGACGTCGGAGATCTTGTTCCACGTGTACCCGCGGCCCGTCGAGTCCTGGTGACCGGCGTACCGGAAGGACTTCACGCCGGTGAAGCCGACGCGGGCGCGGGCGTTGTACGCACTGGTCGGGCCCGAGTCGAGCCGCGACTCCGCGACCGGGCCGGGCGGCGGCAGCGGGTCGCCGTTCGAGAGATACCAGTCCGCGAGCTGGGCGATGTCCTCGCCGTGGTTCAGCGTGACGTCGAGCTTGAAGTACGTGTACGCCGTGTCGTTGGCGAAGCTGTACTCCTTGGTCTGGAACCGGTTCGCGAAGTCCTGGCCGGTCTGGGTGTCCAGCGTGGTCCAGGTGGTGCCGTCGTTCGAACCGGACACCGTCCAGTTCTTCGGGTCGCGGCCGTCGGCGTCGTTCGCCGAGGTCAGGGCGTACTTCTTGAGCACGACCGGTGCCGAGGTCTGGTAGACCAGCCAGCCGGTCGGCTGGAACACCAGCCACTTGGTGAACTTGTCGCCGTCGGCGGCGTTGGTGGCGATCTCGCCGCCACCGGTGTTCTCGCCGTTCGCGGTCACCTTGGTGACCTTGTCCATCTGACTGCCGCCGATCCCGGTCGGCGTCGGGCCGCGGACACCGTCGGTGCGCGGCTTCCCGTCCGGACCGGTCTCCACGGCGTCGGTGTAGCCGGGCTGCGGCTGCCCGGGCTCGAACGAGGTGAAGTACGACGAACCGCTGACCACCGGCTGCTCGGAAGCAGGAGGTGACGCGGCATGCGCTGGCGTCATGGCAACAGACATTGTCACAACCAGCGTGAGAGACGTGACGAGCCCCAGTGGGCGGCGGAGATCCATCTACGCTCCTAGCACGGCCGTACCGACGCGACCCCCGTCCGCCGGTGTGGGTACGCGGCCCCGATGACAAGGTTGTCAGCCCACGCCCGGCCGGAATCGTCTCCCGCCGATCACTCGCGGTCAAGACCTCGTCGCACTCGGTCCGCCTTGGCGCGTGAGTTTTCCACAAGTGGCAACGTGATCGTGCTGCGACAGGCACAGTCGGTAACTAGAGTTACCTTGCGCGGTCCGGTGGAGACCGTACGTTCTACTTCACGGGGAGGCCGGAGTGGCGGTGCAGGCCGTGCGTCGGCAGTACACGCACCTGCTGCTGCCGCATGCCTCGCTGGACGATCCGCAGCGGGCGCTGTTCGAGGTGGCGTTGCGCCCGGCCGGCTGGGTCGCGGATCCGGACGAGAATTCGACGATGTCGCTGCGCTGGACGAAGGGTCATGCGTCGCTTCGCGTGCAGACGCTCGGGTGGTTCCCACTGCTGGTGACGGTCGGGCCGATCGGGAGGCCGTCGGCGGTGCACCGGGACGCGGCGGCGCGGCTGACCGCTGCCGTGCTGGCTGGTGGCGGCAAGAGCTTCACCGACCGGCAGTTGGTCGAGTACCTGCCGCAGGCGCAGCTTCGCTGGCAGCGGGCGCTCCTGGAGCGTCAACGGTTGTCCACAGCCGAGCGCCTGCTCCAGGCGCGCCGTTGCTCGTACTGCGGGACGTGGTCGGACACGTCCGCGACGCACTGCGCGGGGTGCCGGCGTCGGTTCACGACAGCAGACGACCGGGAACGGGACACCACGGTCAGCGGCGCCACGGCGACGGTCAAAGAGGCCGAGGTGGCGCTCGCGCAGCTGGCACGCGGTGTGGTCTTGGAGCGGCTGGGCGGTGCCACGCATGGCTGAGGCTGTTGCGACCCGTGAGGCCGAGCGGTGGGGCTGGGAGTACCGCGGGCGTGAGGTTGTGGTGGTCGAGCAGCATGACCCGCCGGTTCCCGCCGTACCGCCGCCGTCTGCTCTGGCTGCGCTGGAGAGCAAGCGCGCTACTGCTGAACGGTTGCGGCCTGTGCTTGTGTGGGTCGCGGCTGGTGCCGCGGTGGCGACCGTTGTGGTTGCTGTTGTCGTGCAGCCGTTGCTGGCGTTGATACCTGCGTTGGTGGCGTTGGGCGTCGTGTGGCTGTGTTGGGGACGGCCTGAGTTGTTGCGGCGGGCAACTGTGAAGGAACACCAGCTGTGGCTGGCCGCCTGTGTCAGCACGATGGCTGGGTTCGAGCAGGACGTGCAGGCATGGCAGGAGGATCTGAGCGAGCGGGAGCGCACCAGGTCGCTCGAGGTCGACGCAGTGCGGCCATGGGTTCCTGTGGGTCCGGTGACGAAGGAACGGGTCGACCTGTACGGCGGTACTGCTGCGGGTTGGCGTGCTGCGTTGCTGGCAATGGGTACGTCGCTGATGAGTGCGGGCGGGCGGCTGGTCGTTCTTGATCTGACACAGGACGCCGTTGTTGAGCCGTTGCGTCAGCTGGCGGAGGAACATGGTGCGCCGATCCGTGCATCCGTCGTACCTGAGCACTCTGTGAACCCGTTGGCTGAGTTGAGTGCTGACGAGGTCGGTGTGGTCGTGGCTGAAGGGCTGCGGGCGGCAGAGCCTGAGCAGAGCGAGTCACGTGGTGTTGACGCGACCCTGGTGCAACAGGTGGCTGAGTGCCTTAAGGATGCGCCTGTCACATTCAAGCGGCTGCACTTGGCGCTTCAGGTGTTGCTGCGGCAGGTGACGCCGGATCAGCGCGGTCTGCTGACACGGTCCGAGTACGCGACGTTGACTGATCTGTTGAGCGAGTCTGCGCGGCGGTCGGCTGAGGCTCGGCTGTTCCGGTTGGCCGCTGGGGTGCAGCGGCTGGCTGCTGTTACCGGTGACGCGGCGATGGACGGGTGGGACGGCGAGGAGGTCTCGCTGCGGGTGTTCGAGCTGTCCCATCGGGAGTCCGAGCTGACCGCTTCGTTGCTCCGGCATCTCCTGTTCCAGATCACGATGGTTCGGATCCAGCGCGGCGAACTGTCCGGGCGGGGCGAGCGGATCGTGGTGATCGCGGGGGCGGACGCGTTCGCGCGGCCGGAGCTGGAGCGGTTCGACAGCATCTGCCGGCGTAATGGGCTTCGGTTGGTGCTGCTGTTCGCGCATCTGCGTGACAGCGCGGTCGAAGTGCTCGGCGGCGGGGACGCCGTGCTGTTCATGCGGCTCGGTAACGCGAAGGAGGCTGAGCAGGCGGCGACGTTCATCGGACGGCAGCACCGGTTGGTGGCGAGTCAGTTCACGTACTCGCACGGGACGAACACGTCCGTGTCCACGTCCGACAGCACCACGCGCGGGAACAGTGCGTCGACGAGCGAGTCGAGCGGCGTACAGACGTCAGACAGCCGGCAGGCGACGTTCGGGTTGCTGTTCAGCCGGCGGCATCGGTCGGGGTCGAAGACGAGTGGGGAGCAGTACTCCGAGTCGACCACCGGCGGTACGTCGTGGTCGGAGTCGACGTCGACGTCCGCGTCGAGCGGGACGACGGAGAGTACGTCGGTCGGGTATCAGCGCACCTACGAGTACGCGATGGAGCCGACCGTACTGCAGGGGTTGTCACCGACGGCGTTCGTGATGGTCGACCCCCTCGACCCCGCGAGTCCGCGCCTCGGCGACTGCGACCCACGCCTGGGAGCTCTGTGATCCCGTGGGCACGCGTATCGGCGGTTCCGCGGCCGGGGGTGTTGTGATTCCGCGGGTGCGGATCGTCGAGGTGCCGCTGGCCGGCGGGCCGGAGGCGGATGCGGCGCAGCGGTTGATCGCGTTGCGGCGTGGGTTGTTGCCGGCGTTGACGCTGCAGGCGGCGGCGGGGCAGCCCTTCAGCTTTTGCTGGACTCGTACCGCGGTCGGCGGACCTCTCGAGGTGCGGACCTCCGTCTTCGACTACCCGGTCGGTGCGCGGGTCGTCGACGCGGAGCCGGTCGAGTTTCCGTGCTGGGTGGAGGTCGGCGGCGTGCACGACGTACTCACGGCACTGCCGGAGGCCGAGGTCGAACCGGCTGGGCTGCTCGAGGATCTCGCCGAGGCGCTGCCGCCGTTCGCCTGGCTGGTCGAGGCGGTGCCGATCACGGACCGGCGCGAGCTGCTCGACGACCTGCATCTGCGGATGACGATCGGCCTCGACCGCGAGAAGATCTCCGGCCGGGACGCCCTCGACCTGGAGCGGAACCGCGCACGCTACCGCGACTTCTCCGCGGCCCCGGGCGGCCTATGGACAGTACGTATCCACGCCGGCGCCACGGACGACCGTACCGCCCGGATGATTGCCCAGACCCTGAGCGCGACCGCCGATCTTCACGAAACGCCGTACATGCTCACCGTCGAAGACTCGACCGGGTTCGAGGCGACCGGCGAGTTGCTGGCGGCAATCGCGCGACCGCCGGTGCGGGAGATCGCCGGCGTGCGGGCGGTCGAGCAGGTCCGCTTCGACCTGACGCCGGAGACCCCCGCGGACGGGATCCCGCTTGGCGACGTGATCGACACTGCGGGCCGGGCGGTCGCGCCGATGACGGTCTCGCGGGACACGCTCAACCGGCACGCGTTCGTCGCCGGCGCCACAGGGTCGGGCAAGTCGCAGACGATCCGGCATCTGCTCGAGGGGCTCAGCGCGGCCTCCGTCCCGTGGCTGGTGATCGAGCCGGCAAAGGCGGAGTACGCCGGGATGGCCGGCCGGCTCGGCGCCGACTCCTCGGTCGCGGTGATCCGCCTCGGCGACCCCGACGCCGTACCGCTGAGCCTCAACCCGCTCGAACCCGAGGCCGGCTTCCCGCTGCAGACCCACCTCGACCTCGTCCGCGCGCTGTTCCTCGCCGCCTTCGAAGCGCACGAACCTTTTCCACAGGTTCTGAGCCAGGCTTTGACCCGGTGCTACACGTCGTACGGCTGGGACCTGGCGCTCAGCCGCGGCGCCACGCAGTACCCGACCCTCGCTGACCTGCAGACCACCGCCCGCGCGGTCGTCGACGACATCGGGTACGGCGCGGAGCTCGCCGCCGACGTCCGCGGATTCGTCGACGTCCGGCTGACCTCACTCCTCCTCGGCACCCCCGGCCGCTTCCTCGGCGGCGGCCATCCCCTCGACGTCGCGGACCTGCTGCGGCGCAACGTCGTACTGGAACTCGAGGACGTCGGCGACGACCAGGACAAGGCGTTCTGCATGGGCGTCGTCCTGATCCGCCTGATCGAGCACCTCCGCGTCCACCGCACGGCCGCCTCCGGCCTGCAGCACGTCACCGTCGTCGAAGAGGCCCACCGGTTGCTCAAAGCAACCACCGACGGTACGTCGAACCACGCGGTCGAACTGTTCGCCGGCCTGCTCGCCGAGATCCGCGCGTACGGCGAGGGCATCGTGATCGCCGAACAGATCCCCAGCAAGGTCATCCCCGACGTCGTCAAGAACTCCGCCCTCAAGATCCTGCACCGCCTCCCCGCCGCCGACGACCGCGAAACCGTCGGCGCCACCATGAACCTCACCGCCCCCCAGTCCCGAGCCGTAGTCTCCCTCCCACCCGGCCAAGCCACCACCTTCACCGACGGCATGGACCGCCCCGTCCTCCTCCGCATCCCCCACGGCAAACCCCGCGAACACCGAGCACCCTCACCCCCGACCGTCGCTGTCGCCGGGCGCCGGAGTGCGACCTGTGGCGTGAGCTGTGGCGAGCGCCTCTGCACGGTGCGCGACATCGCCGACGCGGAGCGGTTCCTGGAGAAGAACCCGCGGTTCGTCCTGTGGGTCGAGCTGCTGACGGTCGCGCACATCGCCGCCTTGCCGAAACCGTTGCCGACGGCACCTTGGGCGTTCGGCGTACCGTCACGGGTCGTGGAGTGCGCGATCTCCGAGGCGGTGGGAGCCGCCGTCCTCGGGCGCGCCGAGGCACTCGGGCGCGGCGTCGTACCGGCGCTCTTCATCGGCCACCTCGCCGAGGTCGCCCTCGGCGTCGTCAGGCAACGACCACTCAGGTGCCCGCCGACCGAGATCGAATGGCAGGGCGGCGACTTCCGCTTCGCGGACGTGGCGGACGCGCTCCGCTCGTACACCGGCACGCTCGATGCGCCACACCCGTCGACCCACGAATGGGAGGCCCGCGGCCTGAAGCTCTGGGGCTCGACGATCGAGGAACAAATCGGCAGCTTCCTGAAGAGCCACTCCGCCAACGTCTCACCCACCCTGCTCTTCGGCAACGGCACCCTCCTCCGCACCGCCGCCACCCTCTCCAGGTCCACGGACCCCTATCTCCAACTCCTCACCGCAACCCATGGCCTCACCATCCCCGGCAGCTGGCATCGCTACGTCTTTCGCTCCCTGGAAACGAAGGCCAAATAGCCCATGGACCGACCATCCCGCAGACCCGAGCCCCTCGAACCGAACGAGCCCGCCGAGTCACGTGCCGAGCCGCAGGACCAGCCGACAGCGTCCAGCTCAGCACTGGAGGAGACCCAACCGCATCGCAGCACCGACGATCCGTCAGATCCCGCACCCGTCGAAGACCACCGAAGCCAAGCCACCGACCGAACACCCGAGACCGCCCAACGTCCAGACGACTCGACGCCCGCAACGTCCGCCTCGGACGCCGCTCACGGCGATGACGCCGCCGACGCCTGTGACGCCACGGACGAGCGAGGCGACGATGAGACAGCGCCGGCTGTGATCGCCCGTCCAGCCGACAACTCACCGGAAGCCGACCGCGACATCTCAGCGCAGCTACCCGCCAAGCTCCGCGAACAGATGCTCCAGGACCCGATATTCACACGCCTCGGCTGGGGAACCGACGACCATGCTGAGCCGGACGGTGATGACGGCATCGGTTCCGGCGAGCAGGTCGTAGTCCACTCCTCCGACACCGAAGAGGCTTCAGTTACGCCAGAACACCCCGTCGACGACAGACAACCCGCTGCCTGCGGCGGTGTAGCAGGAGCAGCAGGTGCCGAACTGACCGAGATCGACCAGGCGGTCATCGATGAACCGGTCGTTGATCCGCCGCGGGAGGAGCCATCCGACGCGGTATCCGACGTTGAAACGCCCGGTGTGAAGTTTGCAGACAGCGACCCCGACGGTTCACAGGACCTTTCGGAGCAGCCTTCGGGTGACAGCAGCAAGACTGATGATGGGGATGGCGATCGCACCACGCACACCGAAGTGGACCACGCTGATGGGATTGCACAAACTAGAGGTCTGGAATCAGAGACACCTGCTGACTCCGTGGGGCAGTCCAGGAGCAACACCGGCGATGTCGCGATCGAGGAGGAAACTCTGGCCCAGCGACTCGGCCGTTGGGACGCCGATCGCCTGAACCTCCCTCGGCCCCCGTTCGCCGATCAGGGTGACGCTGTCCCGGACATCGACCAGCGAAGCGCCGACGAAGCCAATGCGGTCGCCTACATTGCCGCCAACAAGGAACAGAGCCCGTGGCTCGCCCCAGCGGCCGACTGCGAACCTGCGGTTCAGAGCATCTACGCATCGCTGGATCAAGGGTCAGGCCACGCGCATGTTCGACATGGACCAGCCGTTGACTCGCAGGCCCTGGCCGCGAGAGTCGCGCGGCTCGAAGATCCTGCCCAGCTGGACGGCAATCTGCGGGACCGCGGTGTGGACGGGCTAGATCCGACGAAGATGCATTACTGCGGTCGATATGCGACAGCGATCGTGGACGCCCGTGCCTTCGGCGCAGCCATCGCGATGCTGAGTGAACATCCAGATGTGCAGGATGCCCTGCGCAGTGATTGGGACGGTCCAAAACCTGATCAGCTCGAGATTCCCATCTCGGAGGTCCTCGGGGAGCGTGGTCATGAGTACTGTCTCGGATTTCGGCTCGTCGGTGACTGGAACGACGCTCGAGTACAGCGCAAACAGTGGATGCTGGCGAAGGCAACCGGGGCGGATCTCGGGGCCTTGTGTGAGCCTCGGGCAGAGCCGATCCCGACGTTCGAGGGCGGGGATATTGTTGTGCTATTCAAGCGTAACCACGCTGCCTCGAAGTTCGAGATAAGTACCACCTTCCCGAATCCTGCAGAATCATGAAGCGCGCGAGAGGAACCAAAAACGTGCCTGGAAGTAGGTCGTATTGGCTGAGGGACCGTTCGGTACCGTTCGCAACGTTCCTTGCAATCATTCAGAGCTATTACCACCCTGAGGCCCGCAACGACAGCTTCGACGAACTGGTCGAGATGGCGCGAACCGGTCGAGGTGGAGAGCGAATGGCGACCTTTAAAGCCGAACTGGAGCGGCTGGTCCGAGGTGATCGTGAGGGCTTGCGGGATGGTGCGATCGGCGATGCCACGGAGTACGACGACTGGAACACCGACGAGGAGTTCCTCGACTGGCTGTGGCGGGAGTTGTATCCGGGGGAGCCGGCGCCGAGCGCGGACGAGTGACGATCTGCAGATGCCTGGTGTTCTGCCGACCCTGGCAACCTAGCGAACGCATTGAGCCTCGCAGCGGATAGCGAAACCCGGTGATCGATGGCGGTTCCTAGCGTGGTTGTGGCGAGAGCCGTATCCGAACGAGGCTGTACCGACCTGAGGGTTGAGGAAGGTCGAAGACATGGCGATTGCCAGGTACTGGCTGACAGAAGACGACGGGCCGTTCGCCGCGGTGCTGAACGTCCTTGAGGCGTTCTATCACCCTGGAAGCCGCTATGACAATTTCGAGGTTTTCGTGCAACGAGCGAGGGCTGCTGTTCCCGAAGATGTCGAGCTGGCCAACTTCAGGCGCGAGCTGGTTCAGCTTCTTCAGGGCGAGCGAGAAGGCCTCCACCCGAAGGCGCTTGCCACAGCCGCGGCGTACGACCAGAGGAACGATGACGAATTCCCGCAGTGGCTGTGGTGTGAGCTCTATCCCTCCGAGCCGTTGCCGCGGCAGTCGTAATTGTTCAGACCTGTCGGTGTCGGAAGGAACGCCGATCGTGTCCAAATCGATGCCGCGAGGTACGACGAATGGAAGACCGATGACGACTGCGTATTGTGGTTCGGCAAGGAGTTGTGTCCAGGCGAGGCCGTACCGGGGCGAGGGTGAGCGTGGCCTGCAGTGGCGCGGGTGATCGAGAGGTACTGGCTCGATGACCAGTCTGTGCCGTTCGGGACGCTGCTGAGATATCTCGAGAAGTACTACAGTCCCGAGATTCACTACGATAATTTCGAGTTCCTGATTCAACGGGCGCGGCTGGCGGATCTCGGTGATGAAGGTATGGCGACCTTCAAGAGCGAGGTCGCGAGGGTTCTGTGCGGTGATCGGGAGGGGTTGCACCCACAGGCAATCAGGACCGCCGCGGAGTACGACGACTGGGCCAATGACGACGAGTTTCTAGCGTGGCTCTGGCATGAGCTGTATCTCGATGAGCCGGTGCCCACGAGGCCCGAGAGGGGGCGCCGGAAAATCGCGGGGGCAGCCGGGGGTAGCAAGGTCTGGGTCGGCTCCCGGCTGTTTCATGACGACTGGCCCAAAGTACTGGCTCGAGGAGCGATCCACGTGAGCTACTCGGGCGACTACTGGTTGACGCATCCGGATACACCGTTTGCCACCTTCCTGTCGGTTGTACAGACGCATCTCCACTCGGAGGCTGACCCGGACAACTTCTCTGCTCTCAAGCGGCGGGCGGAGGCAGACCGCCCGGACGACTCGGAGTTGCAGACCTTCAAGGCGGAGTTCGCACGCCTGTTGAAAGGGGATCGCGATGGACTGCCGAGGGACGCATTGAGCCTCGCCGCGGACGGGGACGACTGGAAGACCGATCACGAGTTCTTGGTGTGGCTGTGGCATGAGTTGTATCCGGGTGAGGCTCTGCCGGTTGAGGGGTGAGGGTGGCTGTGACTGACGTGCGGGCGTTTGCGGGGTGGGACGGGTGGGCGGCTGCGGAGGTTGCGTTGGGTGGGTCGCTTCCGCAGGAAGTGGTTGGGGAGTTGCGGGTGGCGTTTGAGGGGGCGGTTGGGTGGCATGGGGGGCAGGTGCGGCCGGCGGGGGAGGCTTACTCGGAGCACTTGTTGCAGGTGGTGGATGTGTTGGTGCGGGGGCTCGGGGTGACGGATGTGGATTTGTTGCGGGCTGGGTTGTTGCATGACGTGGTGGAGGACACGGAGGGGACGATCGAGGAGTTGGGGGAGAGGTTCGGGGAGCGTACGGCGGGGTTTGTGGGGGCGGTGACTATCGGGCCGGAGGGGCGTACGGCGTATCTCGACAAGTTGGCGCATGCGTCGCGGGATGTGTTGTTGCTGAAGTTGTCGGATCGGTACAGCAATGTGCAGCGGTTGCATACGCATCCGCGGGTGGGGAAGCAGCGGTCGTACTACGCGGAGACCGTGGAGCGGTTTGTTCCGTTGGCAGTTGTGGATAAGCGGCTGGAGCAGTTGTACACAGCCTGGGCGGATGCGTACTCGTATCTTGAAGGTCCTGTGGACACGCTGGAAGCTGTGGACAAGTTGGCGGCCGCGGTGCATCGGGAGCAGGTCGACAAGAGTGGTGAGCCGTATGTGCTGCACGTGCGTGGTGCGGCGGACATCGCGCGGCGGGACGGGGCGGACGAGCACCAGCAGATGGCGGCGTTGTTGCACGACTCGGTCGAGGACACGAGTTGCACGCTGGAGCAGTTGACGGAGCTGGGCGTTCCGCAGGACGTGGTGGAGATGGTCGACGCGCTCACCCGGCGGCCCGACGAGAGCCACGACGACTACCTGACTCGGCTGGTTCGGACCCCGGCGGCGGTGCCGGTGAAGCGGGCCGACATCGAGCACAACAGCAGCCCGGCGCGGCGGAGCCGGCTTGATCCGGAGACACAGGAGCGGCTGCGGAAGAAGTACGCGCATGCGCTCGAAGTGCTCGGTCGGTGACGTCGGGTGACGAGCATGGTCGGGGGTGGACGGGCGCAGGTAGGTTGAGCGGTATGGATGAGCGTGTGCTGGTCACCGGGGCCTCCGGATTCATCGGGCGGGCCGTGGTGGCGGCTCTGCGGGAGCGGGATGTGCCGGTGACCGCGGTGGACCGTGAGCCGCCGGATGCCTCGTGGGACGCGGGGGTGCACGTGGTGACCGGGGACCTCGCGGAGCAGGAGACCTGCGTCGCGGCGTTCGAGACGCGGCCGACCGCGGTGGTGCACCTGGCGGCGTTGACGTCGGTGTTGCGGTCGGTGGACGCGCCGATGCAGACGTTCGCGCAGAACGTGACGATCACGCAGGTGCTGCTGGAGTTGTCGCGGGGCAGCGGCGTGGACCGGTTCGTGCTCGCGTCCACCAACGCGGTGGTCGGTAACGTCGGTACGTCGACCATCACCGCGAACCTCCCGCTCCGGCCGCTGACGCCGTACGGCGCGACGAAGGCCGCGTGCGAGATGCTGCTCTCGGCGTACTCGGGGAGCTACGGGATGGCGACCGCCGCGCTGCGGTTCACGAACGTGTACGGGCCGGGGATGTCGCACAAGGACAGCTTCGTGCCGCGGATGATGCGGGCGGCGCTGAGCGACGGCGGCGTCCGGGTGTACGGCGACGGGAAGCAGCGCCGGGACCTGGTCTTCATCGACGACGTGGTGAGCGGGATCCTGCTGGCGCTGGACAGCAAGTACGACGGTCGCGCGATCATCGGGTCCGGGCGTTCGGTGTCGGTGCTGGAGATGATCGAGACGGTGCGCGCGGTGACCGGGTGTCCGGTGCCGGCCGAGCACATCGACGCTCCGGCGGGCGAGATGCCGGCCGTGGTCGTGGACATCACCAACGATCTCGGATACCGGCCGACGGTCTCGCTGGACGACGGGCTCGCCCGCACGTGGCAGTACTTCAAGAACCAGTGAACCTCAGGAAGGCGCTGCGGACGCACTGGCTGCTCGCCGTCTTTCTGACCTTGGGTCTGGTACTGCGGATCCTCGCGACCGTCGCCTACACGCCGGCGATCGTCTACGTGGACTCGGTGCAGTACCTGACCAACATGGGCAAGCTAAGCCCGGAGCAGCTGAATCCGATCGGCTACGACTTCGTCCTCGGCCCGCTGGTCTGGCTCGGTGGGCTGAAGCTGGTCGTGATCGTTCAGCACCTCGTCGGACTGCTGCTGGGCGCGGTGATCTACGGGCTCGCCCGGAAGCTGACGGTCTACCGCTGGCTGTCCGCGGTCGCCGCCGCGCCGATCCTGCTCGACGCGTACCAGGTGCAGATCGAGCAGAACATCATGGCCGAGACCACGTTCGACGTGATCCTGGTGGCGATCCTGTGGCTGCTGCTGGCGAAGGGCGTGCCGGGCTGGCGCCGCGCGGCGGTGGTCGGCGTACTCGTCGGCGCCGCGTTCACGGTCCGCGCGATCGGCATGGTGCTGCTGATCGCCGTCGTGCTCTACCTGGCAGTCGCCTGGCGCAAACGGCGTGTTGACGTGGTACGGCGTACCGCTGCCGCCGTCGCCGGGTTCGCCCTCGTTTTCGTTGCGTACGGCGCGTACTTCCGGATCGACACCGGCCGCTGGGGTTTCACCGGCGCCGAGAACGAGATTCTGTACGGGCGGACCGCCACGGTCGCGAACTGCGACAAGCTGCCGCTCAACGACGGCACCCGGCTGTTCTGCCCGAAGGAGCCGCTCGGACAGCGCCTGGGCGTCGACAAGTACGCCCACGACCGGTACGGCGACAGGAACTGGCCTGGCCCGTTGCCGCCCGGTACGACGAAGCACCAGTTGGCCACGGAGTTCGCGCATCTCGTCATCACGCACCAGCCGCTGGACGTGACGTGGGCAGCGTTGAAGGACTTCGCGAAGGGGTTCGCGCCGACCCGGACCACTTCACCTGACGACGTACCGCTGGACCGTTGGCAGTTCCAGCTGGTCTACCCGAACCTCAAGGACCCCAACACCACCAAGGCGGCGGTGAAATGGGGAGGGTCCCAGCCCCACGTCTCGCACGTGCCTGCAGCCATCCTGCGCGCCTACCAGCTGCATGGTGGCTACATGTCCGGCACACTGCTCGGGCTGTGCGCTCTGATCGCTCTTGCTGCTGCAGCCGGCTTGGGACGCGCCAAGACGTCAGGGCTTCGTTCCAAAGCACTCTTTCCGGCTGCGGCCGGCCTTATCCTTCTACTCGGCTCAGCCGCGTTCGAGTTCTCCTGGCGCTACCAGTTGCCGGGGCTGGTCTTCTTCCCGCTCGCAGGTGCCATAGGTCTCCGCGCCATCCTCGGCAAGGACCAGGCACGGCCCGCGATGGCTCCCTACCCCGACGCGGTGGATTCAGCGGCTGCCAAAGGCCTCACCAAAGACTTCGCCCCGGTCGTTGTTGTGATTGCGGCCTACAACGAGGCCGCCGGGATCGGGCCGGTGCTGACGAACATGCCCAAGACGTGTGCCGGCATGCCAGTCGACGTGCTGGTCGTCGTGGACGGCGCGACCGACGACACCGCCGACGTCGCGAAGGACCACGGTGCGTACGTTTGCGTGGCCCCGGCGAACCGCGGCCAGGGCGCCGCACTCCGGCTCGGGTACCACCTGGCGGCCGCGGGCGGAGCGGAGTACGTCGTCACCACCGACGCGGACGGGCAGTACGACAACGACGAGCTGGAGGTCCTGCTTGAGCCGATCCTGCTCGACCGGGCCGACTTCGTCACCGGGTCCCGCCGGCTCGGGGCCGAGGACGCGGACAGCCGGCTGCGCTGGGTCGGCGTCCGGGTGTTCGCCGTACTGGCGTCGATTCTGACCCGGAAGAAGCTGACCGACACGTCGTTCGGGTTCCGCGCGATGCGGGCCGAGCTCGCGACGGCGGTGACGTTGCGTGAGCCGCAGTACCAATCGTCCGAACTCCTGCTGGGTGCGCTCGCCCTACAAGCCCGCGTGGTCGAGCTGCCGATGACGATGCGCCGCCGCGGCGACGGGAGCAGCAAGAAGGGCCCGGGGATCGTTTACGGCGCGAACTACGGGCGGGTCATGACGACTACGTGGCTACGGGAGTACGTGCTTCGGCGGCGGGGGCGGCGGCCGGCTTGGCGAACACCAGCCGATCGAACAGTACGAACTTCACGATGAACAGCACCGCGTAGGTCCCGAAGTACGAACCGGTGACCAGGACTGTCTTCCAGGCGTGTGAGTCGATCCCGCGGACCAGGTGGTCGGTCAGCGAGGTGACCAGCGCGGCGGAGACGGCGGAGCCGACCACGATCAGCGTGTACGGCAGCTTCTGGCCGCTGCGGCCCCAGGTGTAGCGGCGGTTCAGCACGTAGTTCGGGACGGCGCCCGCGAGCCAGGCGACCAGGGTCGCGACGAGGGCCGGCGTACCGAACCAGTAACAGAGGGCGAAGGCGAGCTGACTGACCACGGTCGCGACTACGGAGGACGCCGAGTACTTCGCCCACAGCAACCATTTGCCGCGGCGGGACCTGAGCTTGGTGAGAGCGCGCATCGCGCCTATTCTGCACCCCCGCACCAGGGTGCGGCAGTCCGGCGGAAATTCTCAGCCGATTGCCAGCGAATAGATGACTCCTGTCACGTTACGGGAGTGGGTACTCAGGATATGAAGGATTCTGACGACGTTTCTGACGGAAGGCGGCCGAACCGTGCGCGTACTCGTCCTGGGCGGTGACGGCTACCTGGGGTGGCCGACCGCTCTGCACCTTTCCGACCGCGGCCATGACACGGCTGTGCTCGACAACATGGCCCGCCGCGGGTACGACCGCGAGCTGGGCGTCCAGAGCCTGGTCCCGATCGAGGATCTCGAGTCCCGGGTGCAGGCCTGGCAGGAGGTCTCCGGCAGGACGATCCCGGCGTACGTCGGGGACCTGCTCGACGCGGACTTCGTCTACCGGGTCCTGCGGGAGTTCAACCCGGACGCGATCGTGCACTTCGCCGAGCAGCGGGCGGCGCCGTACTCGATGATCGACCGCGAACACGCTGTGTACACACAGCACAACAACGTGGTCGGCACGCTGAACCTGATGTACGCGATCGCTGAGGTCAACCCGGACATCCACCTGGTCAAGCTCGGCACGATGGGCGAGTACGGGACGCCGAACATCGATATCGAGGAGGGCTGGCTGGAGGTCGAGCACAACGGGCGCAAGGACCGGATGCTCTACCCGAAGAAGCCCGGCTCGTTCTACCACCTGAGCAAGGTGCACGACTCGCACAACCTCGAGTTCGGCTGCCGGATCTGGGGGATGCGGGTCACCGACCTCAACCAGGGTGTCGTCTACGGCCAGCAGACCGACCAGACCGTGCAGGACGCGCGGCTGGCGACCCGGTTCGACTACGACGCCGTGTTCGGTACCGTGCTCAACCGGTTCTGCATCCAGGCCGTCCTGGGCGAGCCGCTCACGGTGTACGGCGCCGGCGGTCAGACGCGCGGCTTCCTGGACATCCGCGACACCGTCGAGTGCATCCGGCTCGCGGTGGAGAACCCGGCGGACCAAGGCGAGTTCCGGGTGTTCAACCAGATGACCGAGAGCTACTCGGTCTCTCAGCTCGCGGAACTGGTAGCTGAGTGTTTCCCCGGCCCGGTCCAGGTCGAGCACCTGGAGAACCCGCGCGTCGAGCAGGCCGAGCACTACTACAACGTCAAGCACACCGGCCTGGTCGGCCTCGGCCTCCAGCCGCACCTGCTGTCCGAGACCCTGATCGAGTCGATGTTCGACATCGTCTCCGCCAACAAGGACCGCGTCGACCCAGCCGCTCTGCTGCCGACAGTCCGCTGGCAGGGTCCGCTCAAGCGGTAGCCGATACCAGGAGCGTCGGGATCGCGGCCAGGAAGCGGTCCCGACGGCCCCGGCCTGTCTGCTCGGACAGCCAGCCGGCCGCGTCCTCCTGTGTGATCAGGGCCTTTGCGACGGCTGCCTCGGCTGCGCTCTTGAGCTGCGGAGCCATCAGCTTGTAGTCGGTGACGACCTCGTTGTGTACGGCGACCTCGACGTCGTGGAAGCGTTGGTCCAGAAGTACGTCGCGGAGCGTCCGCACCGCGCGGGGTGAGACCGTGCGGGACTCGAGGCCGAGGCGGATGACATCGGTCAGGTCCTGGTCGGAGCTGTCGATCAGGAAGAAGCCGTAGTCCTGCCCGCCGACCACGATCCGTCCGCCGGGTCGCAGTACCCGGCGGGCTTCGGCGATCGTCGGGCGCGGATCGTCGAGCAGGTGGAACAGCCGGATCGCCCGGTACCCGTCCATCGACGCGTCCTCGAGCGGCAGGTCGTCGGAATGTGCCACGTGAAACATTGCCCCGGGCGCCCGCTCCCGAGCCGCCTCGATCGCGTCCGGATCCGCGTCGACCCCGGTCACCTTGACGCCCTTCCGGGCCAGCTCGGCGACAGCGTGACCCGCGCCGCACGCGACGTCGACGCAGGTCGCCCCGCGTTTCAGCGCCAGCAGCCGGTACGACGCCGCGCGCAACTCGGCCGCACCGGGCCGCTCCTCGATCCGATCCAGAAAGCTCATACGGTCCACGCTGCAACTTCAGGTGGACCTGAAGTCAATCCATCGACACCTTGTCGTAGGTCGTGATGGTGTGCCGGACGTCCAGGTCGACCTCGTCGCCGACTGCCGGCGGGGCCACCGCGGCGGGCAGGAACAGCATGCTGGCCTGCATGTGCGGCGGCTCCGCGAACCAGCGCTGCTTGCCCTCGATGCTGAACGGCGACAGCGCCATCCCGGCCGCGTCCAGGCCGCCCTTGGCCATCGCGATTGCCCGCTGCCGGACGGTCGCCGCGCCGGTCGGCGCCTCCAGCCCGACGCCGTTCGCCGTACCGCCGGAGACGATGATGATGTGCCCGTCGCCGCTCACCCGGCGCTGCCGGTACCCGACGCGCTCGCCCCGCCGTACCGAATGCACGTCGAGCACGGTCGCCTTCACCGACAGTGCGCCGCGGTCGCCGAGCCACAGCCCGGTGCCCATCCGGAGCTTCACGTCCTCGCCGATGTCGCCCAGCTTCTGCGCCGGTACGTGCGACACCCAGAGCGTGTTCTTCCGTACGTCGAGAGCCGCCTTGGCGAGCTGCTGCGCCTCGCGGAGGTTCGCCGACGTACCGCCCGCGCCCATCGGGAAGTGCAGCGACCAGCCCTCGAAGCGGATCCGGTCGAGGGCGTTCAGCAGCATCGTGTGCCGCAGCTCGCGGGCGCCGATGCCGTGCCGGCGCATCGAGGTCATCACCTCGATCAGCACCCGGCTGCCGGCCGGGATCGAGACCAGGTCGGCCAGCCGGCTGACCGTGTGGATCACGTTCTGGCTCTTCGGCATCTCCAGGAACGGCCGCCACGGCGACAGCACCACGACGTCCTCGCGCGGCTCCGCGGGGACCTCGAAGTACGTGCCGACCGCGACCGTCCGCGCGCCGAGTGCGCGCGCCTCCGCGAACAACCGGTGGTTCCCGAACCCGTACCCGTTGCCCTTGGCGACCGGGACGATGTCGGGGTTCCACGTGGAACGGAGGTGGTCACGCCATCGATCGGAATCGACGTGCAGGACTAGGGGCATGGTGTCAACGCCGTCTCATGTAGAGGTCGAATGCGGTGTAGAGCGCCTTGTTCAACGGCAGATCCCACTCACCGACGTACTCGACGGCCTCGCCGCCGGTACCGGTCTTGAACTGGATCAGCCCGACGTGCGGGTCGTTCGGGTCCAAGGTGTCGGTGATGCCCCGTAGGTCGTACACGGTCGCACCCGCCGCGAGTGCGTCCGTCATCATGCGCCACTGGATCGCGTTCGATCCGCGCACGTCCCGCTTGGCGGTCGAGCTGGCACCGTAGGAGTACCAGGAATGACCGCCGACCCGGACCCAGATCGTCGACGCGACCAGGTCGCCCTCGTGATGGGCGTTGTAGATCCGGAAGTCACAGCAATCGGCTGGCTGGTGGGCCATCGCGGCGTACATCTTCTCGAAGTACGGCTGCGGCCGCGGCGTGAAGTGGTCGCGCTGCGCGGTCTCGACGTACAGCCCGTGGAAGGCCTTGATGTCCTCCGGTCCGCCCTGCGTCACCTCGACGCCGGACTTCGCGGCCTTCTTGATGTTCCGCCGCCAGAGCTGGTTCATGCCCTTCAGCAGGTCGTCCTCGGTGCGGCCGGCCAGCGGCACCTGGAAGACGTACTGCGGTTGACCGGCCGCGAAGCCCTCCGCGATCCGCGGCGGCTTCCAGCCGAGCTTCCGGAGCTTCTCGCCGACGGTCGCGCCGGACGGCTCGATCACGTCCGGGCGGACGTCGCCGAGCTTCGGCTGCTGCCCGCCGGCGATCGCGTCCTTGATGGTCTGCGCGCCCCACCGGCGGGTCGCCACCGGCGGACCCATCCGGATCCCGAACGCGCCGCGCTCGGCCAGGTGCGCGGCCAGCGGGCGCAGGTAGCTGCCGAGGTCGATCGCGTCCCAGTCGATGACCGGGCCCTCGGGGAGGTACGCGAGGTACCGCTTGACCTTCGGCATCTGCCGGTAGAGCACCAGCCCGACGCCGACCAGCTGACCGGGCGTGCCCGGCTCGTACCAGCCGAGTGACTCTGCCTTCCATTCGCTCTTCACCGCGGCCCAGCCGGGCGTCTGCAGGAAGCTCGCCGCCGGCTGCGCCGCGATGTACGCGGCGTGCTCGTCGGACGAGATGGTCCGGATGCTCAAGTCACTCACGGTGGGTCAGGCTACCGGCCCAGCCCCGTTAACCGTAGCTGAGCCGGTTCTTGATCAAATCAGCTTCTCGGAGAGGTCCCACAGCCGAGCGGCCGACTCAGGGTCGAGCGCGTACGCCGCGACGCCGGTGTTCTCGCCCGCGACGTTGGGCAGTGCCTCGTTGTTGTCCTCGAAGTACCTGCCCGTCACGCCCTGCACGAGCGGTGAGGCCGCCAGCAGTACGGACGTCGCCGCGCCCTGCTCGACGGTCTTCCAGCGGTACTGGTCCCAGCCCTGCTGCACGTCCGCCGGGACGTGCCGCTGCAGGGCGGTCCGGATGCCGCCCGGCATCAGCGCGTTCACCACGATCCCGTCCGCGGCCCACCGCTTGGCGCCCTCGACGGCGAACAGGATGTTCGCGGTCTTCGACTGCCCGTACGCCGCCCACGGCTCGTACGGCCGGTGCTCGAAGTGCAGGTCGTCAAGGTGTACGTCGGAACGCAGGTGCGCGCTCGAGCTCACCGACACGACGCGGGCGTCCCCCGCGGCCGCGAGCGCGTCGTACAGGCCGAGGGCGAGGCTGAAGTGCCCGAGGTGGTTGGTGGCGAATTGGTGCTCCCAGCCTTCCGGGGTGCGCTGCAGCGGCTCGGCCATCACGCCAGCGTTGTTGACCAGGACGTGCAGCGGACCGTCCCAGCTCTGCGCGAACGCGCGGACCGAGGCGCGGTCGGCGAGCTCGATCGGTGCGACGAAGACGTGGTTGTTGCCGGTGTCCTCGATGATCTGCCCGGCGACCCGCTCACCGGCGGCGGTATTCCGGACCGCGAGGGTCACCTCGGCGCCGGCCGCGGCGAGCGCCCGGACGGTCTCGACCCCAATCCCGGACGCGCCACCGGTGACGACCGCGCGCCGACCGGTCAGGTCGAGGCCGGTGATCACCTCGGCCGCGGTCGACTCGTAGCCGAAGGGTGTGGTGATTCTGCTCATCAGCATCCGTCCCTAGACTGTATCCGGAGGAGCCTCCGGTATCTTCGAGTTAACCGGAGGTACCTCCGGATATCAAGTTCCGCTAGGTTGTGGAGTCCGGAGGGGAGGGGACATGGGCAGTACGAGCGAGCGCCCGCTGCGTGCGGACGCCCAGCGCAACCGGGGGCAGATCCTGACCGCGGCCTCGCAGGCGTTCACGAAATGCGGCCTGGAGGCGACCCTCGAAGGCATCGCGAAGGACGCCGGCGTCGGGATCGGCACCCTGTACCGGCACTTCCCGACCCGGGAGGCGCTGATCGAGGCGGCGTACCGCAGCGAGCTCGCGGCCGTCTGCGAGGCCGCCCCCGAGCTCCTCGCCAAGCTACCGCCGGCGGAGGCCCTGCGCGCCTGGATGGATCGCTTCATCGACTACATGGCTCGCAAGCTCGGCATGGCCGACGCGCTGCGCGCCGTGATCGCGTCCGGCGCCGACCCGTACGCGCAGAGCCGCGACCTGCTGGTCGGTGCGATAACGCCGCTGCTCGAGGCGGGCGCGGCCTCCGGCGAGCTTCGGTCCGACGTGACCGCGGACGACGTACTGCTGAGCCTCAGCGGGGTGGGACTGGCCGCGGGCGGTCGCCGCGAACAGGCCGACCGCTTGCTCAACCTGCTCCTCGACGGCCTCCGGTACGGCGCGTGAAAGTCGCGCTCGTCACCGGGTCGACCTCCGGGATCGGCGAGGCGACCGTACGGCGGTTCGCCGCGGACGGGATGACCGTCGCGGTGCACTCGCGGTCGACCCGGTCCGCGGGGGAGAAGCTGGCCGCGGAG
Source organism: Kribbella sp. NPDC059898 (assembly GCF_042730855.1). Taxonomy (NCBI): domain Bacteria; kingdom Bacillati; phylum Actinomycetota; class Actinomycetes; order Propionibacteriales; family Kribbellaceae; genus Kribbella; species Kribbella sp. NPDC059898. The sequence continues at coordinate 244,465 of NZ_JBHWKR010000001.1, read as the reverse complement.
CTCGGCGGGTCGTACCACCAGGCCGACCTCTCCGACGACACGGCCGCTGCGGCGCTCGTACCGGAGGTGCTGGCCGCGCACGGGCGGCTCGACGTACTCGTGAACAACGCCGGCATCAGCTGGCCCGTCCCACACGCGGACCTCGACGCACTGACCGCGTCCGACTGGCGTCAGTTGCTCGACGTGAACCTGATCGCGCCGTGGCTCCTGTGTACGGCGGCCCTTCCCGCACTCCGCGTCGCCGGCGGCTGCATCGTCAATGTCACCAGCCACGCGGGCGTCCGGCCGAAGGGAAGCTCGATCGCGTACGCCGCGTCGAAGGCGGCGCTGAACCACGTGACCAAGCTCCTCGCCGCCGCGCTCGGCCCTGACGTCCGGGTGAACGCGGTCGCGCCCGGCCTTGTCGACACACCGCTCACCGAGTCGTGGACCGAAGCCCAGGACCTGTGGAAAACCGCGAGTCCGATGCGTCGCGCCGCACAACCTGTGGATATCGCGGACCTGATCTCGGCGGTTGTCCACAACTCTTATCTGACCGGTGAGGTCATCCTTCTCGACGGCGGCCTCAACCTGCGCTGATTCTGTCGGCGCTCGGCTCTACGATCGCGGGATGTCTTTGGGTCGAGACTTCCGGCGGTTGTGGGTTGCGTTCACGGTCAGTGCGTTCGGATCGGCGGTCGGACTCGGTGCGCTGCCGCTGGTCGCCGTCCTCGCCCTGGACTCCACGACCTTCCAGGTCTCGATGCTCGCCGCGTTGTCGGCGCTGGCCGGCGCGGCGCTCGCGTTGCCGATGGGGGACTTCATCGAGCAGCGGCGCAAGCGGCCGGTGATGATCGCCTCGGACCTGGTGCGGTTCGCGGCGTTGGCGTCGGTGCCGGTCGCGGCGGCGTTCGGCGTACTGACGTATGCGCACCTGTGCGTGGCGGGCGTGCTGCAGGCGGCGGGGACGATCGCGTTCCAGGCGGCGAGTGGCGCGCACCTGAAGGCGTTGGTGCCCGCGGCGGGACGGGCCGAGGCGAACAGCCGGTTCGAGCAGACGAACTGGGCGTCGCTGAGCATCGGCCCGGCGCTGGGCGGTGCGCTGGTCAGTCTGGTCGGCGCGACCATGACGCTCGCGGTCGACGCGGTGTCGTTCCTCGGGTCGGCGCTCGGCATCCGGCGGATCCAGCAGCGCGAGCCGGAGCCGGTGAAGCGCGAGGGCAAGCGCGACATCACGGCCGGCTGGCGGTACATCCTGCGGCATCGCGGCCTGCGCGCTCTGTTCTGGAACGCGATGCTCTTCGGTGGTCCGGTGATGATGACGTCGCCGCTGCTGACCGTTTTCATGCTGCGCGACCTGGGCCTCGCGCCGTGGAGCTACGGCGTGATGCTCGGGGTCTCCTGCATCGGCGGTGTGGTCGGCGCCCGGCTCGCGCCGCGGTTGACCAAGCGGTACGGGCTGCACTGGATGCTGCTGGTGTTCGGCGTACTGCGGGCTCCTTGGCTGCTGCTGTTTCCGTTGGCGCCGCACGGGTGGGGCGGGTTCGTCGTACTCACCGCCGCCGAGACGGCGCTGCTCGTCGGCGCGGGGGCGTTCAACCCGTCGTTCGCGACGTACCGGATGGAGGTCACCGAGGACGGGTTCATGGCGCGCGTCGTCGGGTCGTGGTCGATCAGCTCGCGGTGTGTTCAGCCGGCGTTCATCGCGCTCGGCGGGGTGCTCGCGACGGTGGTCGGGATGCGGGGTGCGCTCTGGGTCGCGGGCATCTGCTGCACGCTGAGCGCCGTACTGCTGCCGTGGAAGGTGGCTAAACCAGCTGCATTGCCTGAGCCAGCCTGACGATCGAGCTGACCTCTTCGACCTGTCCGTCGAGGTACTCGGCCGCCTCGTCCGGCGGCAGCACCAGTACGTCGGTGACCTGTTCGCCGTCCTCGGGGTTCGTCGGCGGCTGCTCGATCACCACGTCCGCGACGTAGTTCGCCCAGTACGACACCGGGTGCGGGAGATGCGGACGGTACGGCGCCGGGCGGCGGTGGTCGGCGCGGTGGGCGCCGAGCCAGGTGAGCGGGCCGGTGAGCCGCGCGCCCGCCTCCTCGAGCAGCTCGCGCTGGACGAGCTGCTCGATCGTCTCGCCCGGTTCGCGGGTACCGCCGGGCAGGAAGCGCCAGCCGAGATCGTTGGTGCAGACAACGACTCCGTCCGCGGTCCGGCAGACCACGTGCGCGTTGCTGATCAGCTCGTCCGGCGGCTGCTCCAGGGTGTACCGGACGTCCAGCTCGCCCCACTCCCAGTGCCCCGGTGCGAACAGGTCGGGGAACTGCTCCGCCCAGGGCTGCATAACCTCATTCTGCGCTACCGTCGCTGCCATGCCCCAGCCAGACCCCGAGCCCGCCCCGGCCGCCGACCCCGGCGACCCCTCCACAGCGGAGCTGAACGGGAAGGCGGAGCCGGACGAGACAGCAGAGTTGGCCGGGCCTTCCGCGGAGTCGGTGAAGCCGGACGGGCCTTCCGCAGAGTCGGCGAAGCCGGCCGAGCCGGAGCTGACTCCGGAGCAGAAGGCCCGCCGGACGGTGCGCACGTTCCTGTGGACGTGCGGCTGGCTCACCCTCCTCGCAGCCGCGTTCCTGCTCTCCGACATCGCCCAGTCCAACAAGGCCTTCGGCGTGGTCGGCTGGCTCAGCGTGGTGGTGACCTACCTGTGCGTGATCGCACTCGTCGCCGGGTACTTCGCTTGTGCACTCGAGAAAGCCACGCTGCGAACCCGCCTGCTGGGCCGGTTCGACGTCTTCCAGCTCAGCACCGTGCTCGTCGTACTCGCAGTCGTCTTCGGCCTGCTCATCCCAACCAGCCACAAGGCTGCGCTGGCACTCGCGCTGCCATGGGCGTTGACGTACTGGATGTACGGCCTGGACCGCGCCAAGCCGACGGGCCCGACTACGTGAGGTGTGCCCGGAGGTAGTCGAGGTCGGCCTTCTGGCCGTTGTCGGCGTTCGGGGTCTCGACGACGACCGGGGCGCCGGCGGCCTGGACGACCGCGACGATGTCGGCCGGGTCGATGTGACCCTCCTCGAAGTTGCTGTGCCGGTCCGCGCCGGAGCCGAACTCGTCGCGTGACCCGTTCGCATGCACGAGGTCGATCCGTCCGGTGATCGCCAGCACCCGCTCGACGATCGTCGGCAGCTCCTCGCCGGCCGCGTGGAAGTGGCACGTGTCCAGGCAGAACCCGACGTTCTCCAGCCGGTCGTTGCCGGACGCCTGCACCGCCTCCCACAGCCGCTCGATCCGCTCGAGCTGGCGAGCCATCGCGTTCTCGCCGCCGGCGGTGTTCTCGATCAGCAGCGGCACCGGCAGCTCGGCCCGCTCGATGCACTTGCGCCAGTTGTCGAATCCGGCCTCCGGGTCGTCCTCGTCCCCGACGTGCCCGCCGTGCACGATCACACCCTTGACGTCGATCTCGGCGGCCTTGTCCAGCGTCTGCTGCAGCAGCTTCCGGCTCGGGATCCGGATCCGGTTGTTCGTGTTCGCGACGTTCAACCGGTACGGCGCGTGCACGTACAGGTCCACGCCCGCCGCGGCGGCCCGCTCCTTGAGCGCGTCCTCACCGTCGGCGTACGCGAGCTTGGGCGCCTTGTAGTCCTGCGGGTTCCCCAGGAAGAACTGCACCAGATCGGCCCCCCGATCGGCGGCCTCCGCCAACGGGTCCTCCTGGTCCACATGCGCACCGAGCTTCACAGTCATGCACCCACCCTAGAACCGCCAACCGACAGTTCACGAACCCCAACCGGCCGAGCGGGTCACCGTGCGGGTTTCCGGTGCGGGCGGCTGGACCGGGCGGCCCTCGAACTCGGTGGAGAGGACGACGTGGGTGTTCATCTCGCCGTGTTCGCCGAGGCGTTCGAAGAGGCCTTCGAGGTGCCGCATCGAGGTGACGCGGACGCGGAGCATCGAGCAGGAGTTGCCGCTGAGCTTGTGGATCTCGAGTACTTCGGGGAAGTCCTCGGCGCGGGTGGTCTTGAGCAGGCAGCGGCCGGTCGTGCAGCGCATCTGGACGAACGCCGACAGCGGCTGGCCGGCCCGGGCCGGGTCCACCTCCGCGTGGTACCCGGTGATCACCCCCGCCTCTTCCAGGCGGCGTACCCGGTCGGCGGCTGCGGGTGGCGAGAGGTTGACCCGCTTGCCGAGCTGGTTGAACGACAGGCGGCCGTCGGACTGCAGCGCGGCGAGGATCTGCCAGTCGGTGGAGTCCAGTTCACGCTCCTGAAAGGTCATCTCCCCAGAACACCTTCGATGTCGACGGTGCACAAGCCCGAACGCCCTACTTCTGGCATTCAGCAGACCGCCCGGCCTTTCTAGCGTGGTTGGCATGCTGACTCCCGTCGTTCTCGCCGCCGCCCTGATGAACGCCGCGATGGTCGCCGCCAGCGCGGTCAGCGCGATCCTGATCGCCGACGACCTCGGTCCGGCGCTGGCCGGCCTCCCCAACACCGCGGGCGTCCTGGGTACCGCGGCAGGCGCCGTGCTGATCGGACGCTGGACCGCCCGCCGCAACCGCGCTCAAGCACTCCGCTACGGGTACGGCGTGGGCGTGGCCGGCGGCGCAACCACCGTCCTGTCCGCGGTCGGCGGTCCGATAGCTCTGCTCTTCGCAGGCATGTTCCTGTTGGGTGCTGGCAACGCTGCCGCTCTCCTTTCGCGCTACGCCGCAGCCGACCTCGCACCCGCAAGCAAACGGTCCAGAGCAATGAGCACGGTTGTCTGGGCAAGCACGCTCGGAGCCGCCGGCGGCCCCTTCCTCCTGGCCCCGTCCCAATCAGCCGCCTCCGTTGCCGGCCTCCCCGCGATCGCAGGCCCGTTCCTGCTGGCCCTGGCCGCGGTTTTCTCCGCCCTGGTCGCGTCGACGTACATCCGTCGTACTAAGCCGGCTGACGCACCACGGGTTCCCACAGCAACCAGCGGGCGCCCTGTGCTCCTAGCTGCCGGAGTCATGGTCGTCGGCCAGTTGGTGATGGTCTCGGTGATGACAGCCGTACCCGTACACACCCACCTGCACCACGACGGCCTGGGCGTACTGGGAGTAATGCTGTCTGTCCACACCCTGGGGATGTTCGCGTTGTCCCCACTCACCGGCTGGTGGATCGACCGCTCCGGGCCGCGCGTGGTGATGCTGGCCGGACTCGTTGGCCTGCTGGTGGCGGCCGTACTGGTCACCCGGACCGTCACACCATCGCTTTTCCTGCTCGGGTACGCCTGGAACCTCTGCTACCTCGGCGGCAGCGCCCAGCTCGGGTCAGCCGCGCTGGAGAGCCGCGTGGAGTCCTCGATCTGGACCGTGTCCGCCCTGGCGACAGCTACGTCGCCCTGGCTGTTCACGCTGGGCGGCTTCCCAGTCCTGGCAGCAGCCTCACTCACCCTCGCCGTACCGTTGCTGGTCCTCGTACTGCGTCATCGTTCAGTCACCGCGCCCGCGGGCGTCTCTCTCCCGCGAACCTAGTTCCCGTGCATCCCTCGTTCGTGAACCCATTTCCTGTGTCCTGGCCTGCTCCGGCGACAGGATCGGGCGGTCGCCCAGCGAGATGCCTTGCTGCTCTCTGATGAACTGGATGTTCTTCTCCTGCATGGCTTGCGTTCGCGCTTCCATTTCCTTCTGGGCGCGCTGGAACCAGTCGTCCGCGATCTCCGGCGTACGGGCCGGTTTCGGATCCGTGTAGCTGCCACCGAACCCCTTCCAGGTGGACTCCAGTTCGCGCCCGTACGCGATGAACTTCTGGACCAGGTCGATCCCGTTCGACTTGTCCCGGAACAGTCCGTTGGCCGTGTTGATGAGTCGGCTCACGCTGCCTGCGCCGGCCTGGTTCGGCCCCTTCTCGATCAACAGCTCGACCTGCCGGCGTAGCTCCTGCGCGGTCCGCCCTTCGCTCCTGTCGATCCGCTGCAGCGCTTCTTTGAGGTGCGGCTGCAGCTCTGGGCCAGCCTTCTTCAAGGCCCGTTCCTGGAGCCGCTCCAGCTCCTGCTTGACGCGCTTCTCGTGCTTGGCCAGCCGGGCTCGGCGCTGGGCGTCGGTCTCGGCGCCGGACTCGGCGTACATGGGCTCGACGGTCGAACGGCGTCGTACGGCGGGTACGGCGGTGTCCGGTACGTCCCACGAGGCGACGGGCGCTGATGCGGCCAGCGACTCGAAGTCGGCCCGCTCGTTGGCAGCACGATGGAGCCGGCTGTTGGTGACGCCACGGAGCGACTCCAGCTGCTCTTCGACGATGCCTTCGTGCTCGGCGATCGCCTGCCTGGCCTCCCGCACCCGCGGATGTCCCGCCTCGAGCCGGTTCCACAGCTCGCCGATCGCGCGCTCGTGCTCGCCGATCGACTCTTCCGCCTCGCGTACTTCCGGATACTCGGCCTGCAGGCGATCCCACCGCCCGCTGATCGCCCGCCGGTGCCCACCGATCGCAGCCGTGTCCGCATGCGCCTCCAGCCAGTCGACGTACTGGAGGTGCGCCTGTACGTCGGACACCGCGGCCCTGAACGCCGGATGGCGATCCCGCTGCCGCCTGAGGTCGTCGATCGCGGCGTGGTGCTCGTCGAAATGCACCTGCGCCACCCGGACAACCTCCTCGGCCGCGAGCTCGGCCCGCCGGTCCGCGGCCAACCTCCGATACGTGTCGATCACCGCGATCGTCCGCGGTACTCCGTACTCCTCGGCCAGCCGGAGGTGGACGAGCTCGTGTTCGACGAGCGTGTGCAGCAGGTGGAGGTCCGCTTCCGGCAGTACATCCGCGCGCAGCGCACCGAGCGTGCCGGCGATCCGGGGACTCGGATCGAGGTGGTCCACGATGATGCTGCCGTCCGCGCCGAGCCGGGGATGCCGGCGGACGACGAGATGGTCGACCACGCCGCGCAGGACCGTCTCGTACCCGTCCCGCGACTTGTCAGACATCAGCTCAGCCGAGAGGTCCTCGAAGAAGCCGCGGCGGTGCAGCTCCGAGGCGGCGACAGCGAAGTCCAGTACGGCGGGCAAGCAGCTGTAGAGGCGCTCCAACTCGTCCAGTTCGGTCTCGGCACATCCGATGGTCATGCTTGAACAAACCTCCGCGGTACGGCGTCGTGAGGTTCGACCGTGGCGCCGCCGGAGCCTGCCGGGGCCGCGCTGGCCTGGTTCGGCCAGGCGTTGGCCGGTTCGAGCAACAGGCCTGTGGATATGTTCGGGGGGCAGTCCGAACGCTGGTACTCTTTTCGGTGTGGCCCGGTCCATCGACCGGGCTCGTTGCTTGGCGCCGGTGGCAATTGCCGGCGCGGAGCGCACCGCATCGCCCTCCTGCCACGGAGAGACCGTGGCCGCCAAGTCCGAAGGAGGTGGAGTTCGCGCATGCGTCGTTACGAAGTCATGGTGATCCTCGACCCGGAGCTCGATGAGCGCACCGTGGAGCCGTCCATCGACCAGTACCTGAACATCGTCCGCAAGGAAGGTGGCACGGTCGAGAAGCTCGACATCTGGGGTCGTCGCAAGCTCGCTTATGACGTGAAGAAGAAGTCCGAAGGCATCTACGCCGTCGTCGACCTGACCGCCGAGCCGGCGGTCGTGAAGGAGCTCGACCGTCAGCTCACGCTGAACGAGTCGATCCTGCGCACCAAGGTCATCCGGCCGGACCAGCACTGAACCTGGGGTCGTCAGCAGCCATCGGTACTGTCGGCACCAGCCGATACCAATAGCTGTAGACACAGCCACACCCGATAGCAGGAGGAACGGCAATGGCAGGCGAACCACCCATCACCCTGATCGGAAACCTCACGGGTGACCCGGAACTGCGCTTCACGCCCTCGGGCGCCGCGGTGGCGAATTTCACCGTCGCGTCGACCCCGCGGACGCTGGACCGGCAGAGCAACGAGTGGAAGGACGGGGAAACCCTCTTCATCTCGTGTTCGGTGTGGCGGCAGGTCGCCGAGAACGTTGCCGAGTCACTCACCCGCGGATCCCGGGTCGTCGTCACCGGGCGCCTGAAGGCGCGCAGCTACGACGACCGCGACGGGAACAAGCGCACCGTCTTCGAGTGTGACGTCGAGGAGATCGGCGCCAGCATGCGTTACGCGACGCTGAAGATCTCCAAGACCTCGCGCTCCGACGGCGGTGGCGGCGGCTTCGGCGGTGGCGGCAACCAGGGTGGCGGCGGTTTCCAGGGTGGCGGTGGCGGCAACCAGGGCGGCGGCTACGGCGGCGGTCAGGGTGGCGGCAACCAGCAGAACGACCCGTGGGCAACCCCGCAGGGCGGCGGACAGCCCGCCCAGCAGAACGACCCCTGGGCCAGCCAGGGCGGCGGCTCGATGGAGGAGCCTCCGTTCTGATCGGCCCGCACCAACATCACTAGTCAGTGACCATTCCGGCAGTCCCTGCCGGGCTCTGGAAATAGGAAGAGAGCACCACAATGGCCAAGATCATTCGGAAGCCGAAGAAGAAGGTCTGCGGCTTCTGCAAGGACAAGGCGACGTACGTCGATTACAAGGACACTGCGCTGCTGCGCAAGTTCATCTCGGACCGCGGCAAGATCCGCGCCCGCCGGGTGACCGGGAACTGCGTGCAGCACCAGCGCGATGTGGCCACCGCTATCAAGAACGCTCGTGAGGTGGCGCTGCTGCCGTACACGAGCACGGCTCGCTGAGGGAGGCGCGGACCATGAAGCTCATCCTGTCTCAGGAGGTCGAGGGCCTCGGAGCCCCCGGCGACATCGTCGAGGTCAAGGACGGCTACGGCCGGAACTACCTCGTCCCCCGCGGCCTGGCCATCGGCTGGACCCGTGGCGCGGAGAAGCAGATCCAGACGATCAAGCGGGCGCGTGACGCCCGGGCGATCCAGGGCAAGGAGCACGCGAGCGAGGTCAAGAACCAGCTCGAGCAGCTCAACGTGAGCCTGGCCGTCAAGGCCGGCGACACCGGCCGCCTGTTCGGCTCGGTCACCCCGGCCGACATCGCCGGTGCGATCAAGGCCGCCGGCGGCCCGCTGGTCGAGAAGCGGTCGATCGCGATCGGCTCGCCGATCAAGACCACCGGCAAGCACCAGGTCGCCGTCCAGCTGCACCCAGAGGTGGCCGCCACGGTCCGCCTCGAGGTCGCAGCCGGCTGATACCGCAGCAACACCCGAAGGCCCGCGTCCCCCGAAAGGGACGCGGGCCTTCGCTTTGTACTAAGCCGCGGGGCCTTCGCTTGTACCAAGCCGCGGGGCCGTCGCTTGTGCTGGGCGCGGGCTTCGCTTGTGCCCCGCACGCGCTGTAGCCCGGGGGCTGTGCCGGGCTCTGTGGCTCAGCCGCCTGGGAGTGGCGAAGGCGACGGCCACTGGACCGGCTGTGGCTCCGACGCCTGTCCCAACTTGTCGGGCGGGTCGACCGTCGGCCAGGCGGTCGGCTGCGGCTCGTTGTCTCCCGCCAACGCGTGCGCCGACGGAGCCAGCAGGATGCCGACAGCGGCGAGTGCTGCCAGGAGACGCGCCGCCCGGCGCTGGGCGCTCACTTGATGTCCAAGGCGTAGAGGACCGAGTTGTACACCACGATCGCGTGCGTACCCGCGATGCCCCACGGCCGCGTGACCGCCGTCAACGGGTACTGCTTCCAGTTCGACGAAATGGCGACCGTGTTGCTCCCCAGCGTGCCGTAGATGAACCCGCCGGTCAGCGACAGCGGCCGGAAGCCAGGGACCATCTGGATCTTGCGGGTGGACAGGTTGATCAGGCACTCACCCCAGGCAGCAGCCGTGCGCTTCGGGTCCGGGACCCAGGCCCAGTCGTCGGTGTCGTGTTCCTGCTGGGTATGACATTCCGCGACCATCTTGCCGCTGGCCGTCGAGTGCACCACCGGGATGACCTGGCTCGGGTCCTTCGCGAGGGTCCAGAGGACGAGGACGTAGTCCGGGCTGGCCGCCTTGACCTGCTTGATCTGGCCGGCCCCGCCCGGCTTCTCGAACGCCACTGTGGTCAACGGCTTGTCCGGCTGCACCCAGTAGATCGGACCGTTGTACTGCGAGACCAGCACCCGGTCGCCCTCGGCGAGCAGGATGGTCGACAGCAGCGGAGTCTCCGGGATCGCCTTGAGTGCGCCACCCGAGACGACCATCGCGCCGGCTTGCTCACCCTGCAGCATGATCAGCGGCGACTTGCCGAAGAACTGTACGGTGGCGCCGTCGGGCAAGGCGATCTCCTTGGGCAGCGCGCCGTCGCCCTCCCAGTAGTACAGCGTGTCCCGGGTCGTGAGCGCGAGAACGACCTTGGAGTCGATCGTGGTGTACACCGGGCTCTGCGCGTCCCTCGGAACCTTGTCCTGCCACAGCACCTTGCCCTTGCTGTCGAAGACGACGACCTTCAGGCCGGACGAGTCCGGGTCCGGTACCAGGATCGCGACCTCGGTGCCGTCGGGCCGGACGGCCGGCGTGGTGTCCTTGGCGATCGCGACGGTCCAGTCGGCGTGTGCGGTGTAACCCAGCGGCTGGGACTTCGGCGCGAAGTCGGCGGCGCGAACCTCAGGCCCCGCGAGCGACGGGAGCTTCGGTGACGTGGTCGCCACCGGCTTGTGGTCGCCGAGCTTGCTGAAGACGGTGAGGTACAGCGCGGTGCCACCCAGCAGGACGACGGCCACGACCATCGCGAGGATGATCGGCCAGATCGGCTTCTGCTTCCCGGCGTTGGTGTCGATCGCGTCGACCTGACCGTCCGGGTGCACGACCAGCGGCCAGGAGGCGCCGTCCGCCTCGACCGCGGTGACCTTCATCGGGCGGCCGAGTTGTGCGGCCTGCTCGGCGACCAGCTGGAGCGCGGCGGCCCGCGGATCGGAGTTGTTGAGCGGATGACTACGGCCCGCGATCTTCACTTCGGCGTTGTGATCGTCGTAGAGCCGAATCGTGACCTTCGGCCAGGAAGGGATCTTCTCAGCCACGATGGCCTCTCATTCCCGCCACAGGTCTCCCTCGTTCATCCGGTTCCGACGTCCTCGTTCTAGCATGTCCCCCGCACGAGGCATGCCAGGGATTCCGGGCACGCAGAAACCACGCGGGCCCGGCGGCTCGACTGACCCCGACAAGGGGGTAGAAACATCCTCGCCTGTGGATGGGTCATGAAAGTACACCCGGAAAGCGAGAGAATACGGTGGGCGACTGCCTGTGACGGAACGCGAGAGGAGGGGCCATGACGCAGAACCCGTGGACACGAGAGCAGTCTCCGGGTCCACAACAGCAGGCGTCAGTGGCTCCGGGACCTCAGCCGGACATCACCCCGCGAGGGCCGTCCGCCCCGCAGCACGGGGTGCCGGCGCCCGCGGAGGACCAGCGCTTGCCCAAGTTCGCGATTCCGGCGGCGGACACGTTGTGGTGGGTCGGGGTGCACGGTGGCGCCGGCGAGACCACGATGTCCGTGCTGCTTCCGGGGACCCGGGCGGCCAACCACCGTTGGCCGATCCCGCCACCGCCGGTGCCAACGCCGGTGATCCTGGTCGCCCGGACCCACGGGTCCGGTCTGCGCGCCGCGCAGCGAGCCGCGATCGAGTGGGCCTCGGGAGTCGTTCAGGGTGTCGCCGTGCTCGGCCTGGTGCTGATCGCGGACGCCCCGGGCCGGCTGCCCCGAGTGCTCGACGACTTCGCCGACATCGTCGGCGGAGGTGTCCCGAGGGTCTGGGACATTCCGTGGATCGAGGAGTGGCGTCGAGGGGAGGCTCCTACGCCTGACAACACCCCCGACGAGGTTTTCGAAGTACTTGAATCCATCTACGCACTTCGCGCGTCAAACCCAGCGGACTACCCCGCCCCGTACTGAAAGGGTGCTTTCACCATGATGTTGCTTCACATGGCTTCCGAACTGCCCACCGTGCTGCCGATGGCCACCATGCCACCGGAGATTCAGAACAAGCTCAACGATGTCGTCACCTGGGTCCAGACCATCGCGTACATCATCTGCGGCCTCGGCATCGTCATCGCCGGCGGCATGATGGCGATCGGTCAGCGCCGAGGTGAAGGTGGCGAGCACGCCGCCCGGCTCGGCTGGGTCCTGGCCGCCTGCATCGTCATCGGCGCGGCGAACGGCCTCGTGACTGCCCTGCGGTGACGGTTACCCGACCTGTAGGAACCTGCACGGAAGGCTGATCGTAGGTGGGACTGTTCAGCAGGACCCCGGACTCGGGAGACGACACCGACGGCGAAGGTACCGGCATGCTCGACAACCGGGCCTTCGTCGCATCGGCGATCGTCGTCGTGGCGGTGGTCCTCAGCCTCGTGGCGTTCCTTGTGCTGCGCGGTGGATCAGGTACGCCCTCGGCCACGGCGAGCAAGACGCCGAGTACGGGCGTGCCCACCGGACAACCCACCGACGTGCCCACCGACGAGCCGAGCGGACCGCCGGCAACGCCGGATCCGACCGCGACGACGACCCCACGGGTCACTCCGCCGCCGGCCAACAACACGGTCGGCGGCTGCCACGTCGCCAAGCCGCCGCTGGCCATCCCGCGCTACTACGCGCCGACGGCGGTCACCTGGCAGTTCGAGGGGAGCATGCTGATCCCGCTGCAGGTGGCCGGCGGTCCCGCGGCGACCAGGGCGAACGGTGTCAAGTACTGCTTCGCGCACTCGCCGACCGGCGCCGTGCTCGCGGCGATGGTCCTGCTCGGCCAGGTCCAGAACCGGTCCATCGCGATCGATGTGCTGGAGGAGCGAGTGGTGCCCGGGCCCGGACTGGTCAAGGCCATCGCGCAGGCAAAGCTGGACATGGCGACACCGGCGGACAGCACCAGCGTGCAGTTCGTCGGTTTCAAGGTGGTCTCCTACCCGAAGGACGGTTCGCAGGCGATCATCCAGATCGCGACCCAGTTGGGTGATCAGGGGGTCGGTGCGCTGATGGTCACCATGCAGTGGTTCAAGGGCGACTGGCGTGCGGTGCTGCAGGACGACGGAAGCTTCAACGGAACGGTCGAGCCGGACATTCTGTCCTCGCTCAACGGCTACGTAAGGTTCAGTGGTTCCTCATGATTGCTCTCTGTTCGTGGTACCCGGGTGACTGGCCCGACTGCGTCAAGAAGTACGTAGGACAGGCGATCTCCTGGTTCGTCAATCTGGTCTTCGGCAAGATCTTCGACGCGGTCCGGGACATCGTCCTCGGGGCCGTCGCCAGTGTGATCAAGGCAGTCGGATTCGCCTGGATCTACCTCTCGACCCCGAACGTCGACGCGAACGGCCCGGCCAGTTGGGTCCAGGCCCACACCTACTTCATCGTCGTGGCGGTGGGCGCCATCGCGGTGATCGTGGGTGCGATGCAGATGGCGTACATGCACCGCGGCGAGCCGCTGCGCGACATCCTGAAGTCACTGCTCACGCTGCTGGTCGTGTCGGCCGGCGGCTCGGCCTTCGCGGCCACGCTGATCGGCGCCTCCGACCAGTTCTCGAGGTGGATCATGAACTCGGCCCTGCTGCCTACCAAGGCCGAGTGCGAAGGTGAAAAGCTCGACAAGCTCACGGGGGCGGCCAAGGAGGCAGCGATGCATGTCTGCTCGGATGCAGCCGTCTCCAAGCTCACCGCGGTGCTGATCGATCCGCTCAAGGGCCCACAAGAGATCTTCGGCTTCATACTGGTCATCTTCATCGGCATCCTGATGGTCATCACGGCGATCATTCAGCTGGCACTGATGATCGTCCGGTACGGGATGCTGGTGTTGCTGGTCGGTGTGCTGCCGCTGACCGCGGCCGCGACGAATACCGAGATGGGGATGATGTGGTTCAAGCGCACACTCGGCTGGCTGGTCGGATTCATCATCTACAAACCTGTCGCGGCGTTGATCTACGCGACAGCCATCCTCTTGATCGGAGGCGCCCCGACGGTGAAGGGCGCGGAAGCGGGCACCTCCGAGACTCTGAACATGGTCATGGGCGTCACGCTCATGGTCGTCGCGGTCGTCGCCTTGCCGGCCATCCTCCGGTTCGTCTCACCGAAGCCGTCCTGACATGATCGCGCTCGGCTGGGTCGACATCATCAAGAATGCGCTCCAGGACTTCCTGAACGGTGCTGGAACCCTAATCGACGGTTTGATCAAATTGATCTTCGAACCAATCCTGAACGCGATAGCAAAAGCCGTCGGCGTCATCATGAGCACGATCGGCACCTTCTGGATCCACATGCCGACCCCGGCTGTCGGCAACGTCGACGCCAACCAGAATCCGGACGGAACGCCGGCCAGCGGCACGGTCAGCTGGGTCTGGGAGCACACCTCGTTCCTCAGTATCTCGATCGCCACCCTCGCTCTGATCGTCGGCTGCATGCGGATGGCCTGGACCCAGCGCGGCGAGTCGGCCCGCGATCTGCTCAAGGGGTTGATGACCCTCGCGGTCGCCTCCGCCTTCGTGATCGCGGTGGCACAGGTGCTGATCGGCTGGGCCGACCAGTTCTCGAGCTGCCTTGTCATGTCGTCCCTCATGCACGGCTCGGACGGTTGGGTGTGCCCCGGGGATCCGATACCCGACGGCCAGAACGTGGACTTCGGCAAGGGCATGATCCTGTTGCTCGGGTTCGGAGGGGCCGCGACCGCGGGCAGTCCGCTGGGCATCGGTCTGCTGATCTGCATCGGCCTGCTGTGCATCATCGCCGGCGTGATCCAGGTCGTGCTGATGGTCGTCCGGAGCGCGATGCTGATCCTGCTACTCGGGGTGCTGCCGATCGCGGCGGCCGCGACCAACACCGAGATGGGGAAGGAATGGTTCAAGAAGATCCTGTCCTGGATCTTCGCCTTCATCCTCTACAAACCGGTGGCCGCGATCGTCTATGCCACCGCGATCCGGCTGACCTCGAACAACGGTGACCTGTCCTTCAACCCTTCGGACATCGGGGGTGAGGTCATGAACCTGGTCACCGGCGTCACGATGCTGGTGCTCGCATTGTTCGCACTGCCGGCGCTGATGCGGTTCATCGTGCCGATGGTCGCGGCGACCGCGGGCTCGGCCGGTGCCGGCATGATCGCGGCCCGGATGATCGGGATGGACAAGCTCGGCGACATGGCGAACAAGAGTGCCGAGTCCGGTTCGGACAGCGGCAGCGGCAGTAGCGACGGCCCGAGCGGCGCGCAGAACGTGGGCAACGCCCGCCAGCAAGCGCCCAGCAGTAGCCCGAGCGGTAGCGGAGGCGCAGGGGGCGGTGAAGGTGCTGCCGCGGCCGGCGGCGAAGGCGGCGCGGCCGGTGCCGCAGGCGGAGCCGGCGGAGGTGCGGCGGGTGGTGCGGCCGGAGGTGCCGCGGGCGGTGCTGGTGGCGGTGCGGCCGCTGCCGGCGGTGGTGCTGCCGCGGCCGCCGGACCTGCCGCGGTAGCGGTGGTCGCCGTCAAGGCCGGTATGGACGCCACCAAGGCGTTCGGCCAGATGGCCGCGTCCGAGACCATGGGCGAGGGCGACGCCGGTGGCGGCGGAGGCGGAGGTGGCGGCGGCGGTGGCGGTGGCGGTGGTGGAGGCCCGAGCGGCAGCACCCGGAACACCGCACAGGGCTCAAACGACGGTGGGGGCGACCAGCCACCACCACCAGAACCGGACGGACCAAGTGGCAGCGGCTGAGAACGTACGACGCGCACCTCGCACCTACGGCAACTGGCGGCAGCCCGCTTCGGCGGGCATCGCCGGCCTCGGCATGCTCGGCACGGGCATCCTCATGGGCGGCCTGCTGATCGTGGTCATCGCGATGATGACCGGCGGTGTCAAGTCCGCCTTCGTCGCGCTGGTGATCGTCGGTGTCGTGTTGGGGCTGCTGATCACCAAGGACAAGCACGGGCAGTCGACGCTGCAACGGCTCTCGACCAGCATTGGATGGCAACGAGCAAAGATGGCTAAGCACAACCTTTACCGCTCAGGCCCGCTCGGCCGGACCGCGTGGGGCAAGTTTCAGCTGCCCGGTCTCGCCGCTGCCTCCCAGTTGAGCGAGTACCAGGACTCGTACGGCCGGCCGTTCGCGCTGCTGTACTACCCGACCACCCGGCACTTCACCGTCGTCATCAACGCCGAGCCCGACGGCGCCTCACTCGTCGACGAGGAACAGGTCGACGTCTGGGTCGCGCACTGGGGCCAGTGGCTGGCGTCGCTCGGCCATGAGCCGGGCATCATCGCCGCCTCGGTCACCGTGGAGAGCGCGCCGGACACCGGCATCCGGCTGCGCCGCGAGGTCGGCGGCAACATGGCGGACAGCTCGCCGCCGATCGCCCGCGCCATGCTCACCGAGGTCGTGCAGACGTACCCAGAGGGCTCCGCGCTGGTCTCGGCCCGGGTCGCGCTGACCTTCAAGGGCACCGACCGGAGTGGCAAGCGGCGCAAGGAAGACGACATGGGCCGTGAGCTGGCGGCCCGGCTGCCCGCGCTCACCCAGAGCCTGAACGCCACCGGTGCGGGTGCCGCCCGGCCGGTCAGCGCCCAGGAGCTGTGCGAGGCGATCCGGATCGCGTACGACCCAGCGTCGGCCTCGCTGATCGACGAGGCCCGCGGTCAGGGCATGCCGCCCGAGCTGCAGTGGACCGACGTCGGCCCGGCCGCCGCGCAGGCGTTCTGGGACAAGTACCGGCACGACTCCGCCTGGTCGATGACCTGGCAGATGTCGCAGGCCCCCCGCGGTGAGGTGTTCTCCTCGGTACTGTCGCAGCTGGTCGCGCCGCACCCGGACATCGACCGCAAGCGCGTCACGTTGCTCTACCGTCCGCTGGACGCCGGTACGGCGGCCCGGATGGTGGAGGCCGACAAGCGCAACGCGTCGTTCCGGGCCACCACGTCCGCCCGGCCGTCCGCACGCAACCTCGCCGAGGCCCGCGCCGCCGACCGGTCCGCCCAGGAAGAGGCCCGCGGCGCGGGTCTGGTCAACTTCGGCATGGTGGTGACCGGGACCGTGATGACGGCGGAGCAGCTGCCGGACATGGTCGCCGCGGTCGACAACCTCGGCGCCACGGCACGCGTGCTGCTGCGGCCGGCGTACGGCTCGCAGGACTCGGCGTTCGTCGCCGCCCTTCCGCTCGGCGTCGTGATCTCGAGTCATCTCGCGGTGCCCGCCGGCCTACGGGAATCCCTATGATTGAGCTGAGCGCAGTGACATCTGGGGAGTCACAGTGAGCGACAAGAAGAAGCAGAAGAAGCCCGTCGACCCGAGCCGCCGCGGCCGACGGCCGATGCCACGTGGCTGGCCAGGGCCGGGCGGCGGCTACTCGACGTACCTGCAGGCTGCGCAGGAGTGGCGTGGTACGACGGTCCAGGTCTGCGGGATGTGGCCGTTCTCGGCCGGCACCGGCAGCCCGATGGTCGGCGTACCGATCGGCCGGAACATCCTCTCCGGCGCGACCATGTGCTGCGACCCGATCAGCTGGTTCATGCGGGCCAAGCTGATCTCGAACCCGTCGATGTTCGTGCTCGGCAAGCCGGGTCTGGGCAAGTCGACGATCACCCGGCGGATGGCGCTCGGCCTCGCCGGGTACGGCGTACAGCCGCTGGTGCTCGGCGACCTGAAGCCGGACTACAAGGACCTGATCGAGGCCCTTGGTGGGCAGGTCATCCAGCTCGGCCGCGGCCGCGGTCACCTGAACGTGCTGGACCCGGGCGAGTCGCGGCAGGCCGCGCTGCGGCTGACCGGCAAGGCCCGGGAGGCGATCCAGGCCGACGCGCACGGCCGCCGGCAGACGATGGTGTCGGCGCTGATCGCGATCATGCGTAACCAGAACCCGAACGACCGCGAGGAGACCATCCTCGACGAGGCGCTCAAGGTTCTGGACGAGCGCTTCCAGGGCACTCCGGTCCTGAAGGACCTGCTCCAGGTCATCCAGGACGCGCCGGACCGGGTCCGCAACGTGGCACTCGACCGCGGCAGCCTGGACCGCTACCGGCAGATCACCGAAGGCCTCGAGGCGTCACTCATCGGCCTGGTCGGCGGTGGCCGGCTCGGCGAGATCTTCTCCGCGCCGACCGACAACCCGATGCAGATGGACCGTCCGGTGGTGTTCGACGTGTCCAATGTCGACGACTCCGAGACCAGCCTGCAGGCGGCCGTGCTGCTGGCCTGCTGGTCGTACGGGTTCGGCGCGGTCGCGGTCTCCCAGGCCTTGGCCGACGCGGGCCTGGAGCCACGGCGGCACTACTTCGTCATCCTCGACGAGCTGTGGCGGGTACTGCGGGCCGGAAGCGGCCTGGTCGACCGGGTCGACGCGCTGACCCGGCTGAACCGGCAGCGCGGTGTCGGTATGGCGATGATCTCGCACACCATGTCCGACCTGCTGGCGCTGCAGAACCCGGAGGACCGGATGAAGGCGAAGGGATTCGTCGAGCGCTCCGGCATGGTGGTTCTCGGTGGTCTGCCGCGGGCAGAGATGGACAACCTGACCGAGGTCGTGGCCATGTCCCAGGAGGAGCAGAACATGCTCATCGGCTGGCAGGACCCGCCGGCCTGGGACCCGTCGACCGGCAAGGAGGCCGCGCCTCCGGGTCGAGGCAACTTCCTGATCAAGGTCGGTGGCCGCCCCGGGATCCCGGTGCACGTCGGCCTGACCACCGTCGAACGCGAGATCAACGACACCAACAAGCTGTGGACGACCGGCGAGAACGGCAAGCCGCAGATGGTGGAGGTCGCGCCGGACGGCACCGAGGCGGTCGTCGGCGAGTACAGCCTGGACGACCCGGCGCTGCTGCCGCCACCCGACCCGAACACCCGGGTCCCCACCCGGACGGGAGTTGACGAGTAATGGCCGACGGCAAGCGGAGTACCGGACCTGGCGGCATCTCACCTGAGGCCGTCTTCATCTTCGTCATCGTCGGCCTGATCGGGCTGGTGTCGGTCTCGGTCTGGCTGGCCCTGGCGGTCGCGTCGGCGATCAACAAGACGCGGGCGATCGGGAACCCGTTCAGTGCGGTCGTCGAGCTGGCGAAGGGGACGCTGCACTGGTCCGGCGCCGCGACGGGTGTCCTGGTCATCGAGGTCGTCGTCCTGCTCGGTATCGGCGGCGGTGTGTGGTGGATGGTCCGGAACCGGAAGCAGTCGGTCGGTCGGGTGGACCGGCAGGCGTCGTTGATGGCGAAGCGGTCGGAGATCTACAAGCTGACCCGCGAAGGCGCGCAGGAGAAGGCGAACCAGCTCGGCATCGCCGACTCGGGTCCGGGCATCCTGATCGGCCGGACGGTGCAGGGCAACCTCGAGGTCTTCGGCAACTGGGAAGACATGCACGTCGACATCTGGGGTCCTCGTACCGGTAAGACCACGTCGCGCGCGGTGCCGGCCATCCTGGACGCGCCGGGCTGCGTGATCGCCACCTCGAACAAGCGCGACATCGTCGACGCCACCCGCGGTCCGCGGTCGGAGAAGGGCCCGCTGTGGGTGTTCGACCCGCAGGAGGTCTGCGAGGAGCCGCCGAACTGGTGGTGGAACCCGCTGACCTACATCACCGACGAGACCAAGGCGCGTGAGCTCGCCGAGCACTTCGTCGCCTCGCAGCGCACGGTCGGCGCGCAGACCGACGCGTTCTTCGACGCCGCCGGTACCGACCTGCTGGCCGGCCTGCTGCTCGCCGCCGCGGTGGCGAAGCGGCCGATCACCCAGGTCTACAGCTGGCTCGCCGATCAGCGGAACGACGAGCCCGAGCGGATCCTGCGCAACACCCCGGGCCTGCAGCTGTCCGCGGACGCGCTGGCTGGTGTGATCAACGCGCCGGACAAGCAGCGGGCCGGTGTCTACGGTACGGCGCAGCAGAGCGCGCAGTTCCTGGTCAACCGCAAGGTCACCCGCTGGGTGATCCCGAACGGGCCGAACGACAACCGCCCGCAGTTCAACCCGCACGAGTTCGTCCGCAAGGGCGGAACGCTGTACAGCCTGTCCAAGGAAGGCGCCGGTACGGCGGGCCCGCTGGTGACCGCGCTGACCGTCGCCGTCGCGGAGGCCGCCGAGCAGTTCGCCCGCGGCTGCCCGCTCGGCCGGATGCCGAAGCCGCTGGTCGGCGTACTGGATGAGGCCGCGAACGTCTGCCGCTGGAAGAACCTCCCGGACCTGTACTCGCACTTCGGCTCCCGCGGCATCGTGCTGATGACGATCCTGCAGTCCTGGGCGCAGGGCCAGGAGTGCTGGGGCGACCACGGCATGGAGAAACTCTGGGGCTCTGCCAACATCCGCGTGTACGGCGGTGGCGGCGCGGACCCGAACTTCCTCGAGCGACTGAGCAAGATGGTCGGCGAGTACGACATCCAGTCCAACTCGGTGTCGTACAACGAGGGCAAGCGCGGTACCAGCCAGCAGGTCCAGCGGCACAACATCTTCGACGTGTCCGCGCTCGCCGCACTGCCGGCCGGGCGGGCCGTCGTCCTGTCGTCGGGTCAGCCGGCCACGCTGGTGAAGACCGTCCCGTGG
Source organism: Kribbella sp. NPDC059898 (assembly GCF_042730855.1). Lineage (NCBI taxonomy): Bacteria > Bacillati > Actinomycetota > Actinomycetes > Propionibacteriales > Kribbellaceae > Kribbella > Kribbella sp. NPDC059898. Next base: position 224,141 of record NZ_JBHWKR010000001.1, on the reverse strand, counting down.
TTCACCCGGCCGGACGCCGGTACGGTGAAGGCGTCGCTGGCGAAGTACGATCCCGGAGCGGCGGCGAACATCCCGGTGAGCAACAACCCGTGGGTGGCGTCGCAGCAGCCGGCGCTCCAGCAGCGCGGCCCGGAGCGCCCGGTCTGGGAGCAGAACGAGGGGAACACCGGTGGATGGTGAGCAGGAGCTGTTCTACCCGCACGTCGCGGAGTTCGTCGAGGACCGGCTGATCTACCTCTACACGCGGCGGCTCGGGCAGCAGTTCGTCTGGTGCCCGGAGTGGTACCGGCACGCCGAGGCGCTCAGCCGGCTGGACTCGATCTGGCGTGCCTGGGAGCACCTGCGGCTGGACCCGGCGACGGGCATGTCGGTCTGGTGGCGGGACCACGCCGACCCGCACATGATGGCGCTGCTGGACCCGGACGGCCCGTTCGCGGCCTGCCGGAACAACCAGCACACCGACTACCCGATCCCGCCGCTGCCGGTGCAGGAGCCGCCGGCCGGCCTGTTCTTCGACCAGCGCCAGCCGAACATCCGCGGCGTCTGAGATGTGGAAGGCAGCGAACCTGCTGCTCGCCTTCCTCGTCGAGATCCTGGCCCTGGGCGTCTTCGCGCGCTGGGGCTGGGACATCGGCGGTACGACGGCGACCCGCATCCTGCTCGCCGTCGGGCTGCCGGCCGTGGCCGCGGTCCTCTGGGGACTGTTCGCGGCGCCTACGGCGAAGCGCGGGCAGGTCCCGCGCTGGATCGTGAAGGTCCTCGTCTTCGGACTCGCGGGTGCCGCCCTGTGGAGCCTGGGGCACCCGGTGCTCGGCCTCGTCTTCGTGGTGGTCGTCGCCGCGAACCTCGCGATCATCCACACCCAAAAACTGCAGCCCTAGCGTTCCCGGCGGCGGTCGATGTTCAGGTCGGGGGTGCCGGCGCGGCTCGGGTTCGGCTTGAGGGCCTTGCCCTGCTTGTCCCGGACCTGGCCGTGGCCACGGACGTGCAGGCGGTCCTGGGGGAGCTGCGCCTCCGGGGCTTCCTCGGGCGGATTGCGGACCGCGCCGGACGCGTGCGGCTGCGCCTCGCGGGCCTCGGTGCGATGCTCCTGTGCGGAGGCGTCGTAGTTGTCGGCGATCTGGTCCTCGGCGGCGGACCGGCGCTCCTCGATGGTGGCCAGGTTCTGGAACCGCCGGCCTTCCGCGGCGAGCCCCGGCGATCCGAGGTCGTCGGGCCGGGCAGCCGCCTCGTCGAGTTCGTGCCGTCCGTGGGCGCGATCGCCGATCCCGCGCTGCTTGTCGTTGGCGGCGTACTGCCGGTGCACGTCGCGGGCCTGCTCGTCGGCGTACGCGAGCTGCATCGCCCGGGTGGTTTCCGCGGTGGCGTCGAGGACCTCGTCGCGGAGGCGGTGCTCCTCGAGCGCCTGCTCGTCCTTGGCGGCGAGCTCGATCTCCTCGCTGCGGGCGGTCGCGTCCTCCGCGTCCAGGCGGGCCTGCTCGTCCTCTTCGTCGAGGTGCTTGCGGGCCTCGTCGTCGAGGTCGTGCGTCGGGAACTTGTCGGCCTGGGCCCGCGCTTTGGCGGCACGCCGTTCGCGGGCGGCCTCGGTGTCGTCGTCGCCCTGCTCCCGCTGAACGGGGTCGAGCTCGACGGACAGGTCGTCATCGGTGTCGGGCATGCCGCTCCTTTCCTTCTGCTCAACGATGCCGTACCGCAGGGTCAGCGGACAGCTCCCGTGACCAGCCAGCTCTCCCGGCGCTCCCGCGTCGTCAGAGTGAGGAATCGGAGCAACATGTACCCGCCGAATGCCCACCAGAGCGCGACGATCCCGCCGCCCGCCCAGAGCACCGCCAGCGCCAGCGGCACGTACAGCACGAGCGCGACCGCGCCTGCCATCGCCAGGTAGCGCCCGTCGCCGGCACCGATGAGTACGCCGTCCAGCACGAACACGACCCCGTTCACCGGCTGCCACAACGCCGCCACGATCAGGACGGCCGCCAGGGTCCGCCGTACGTCGGGATCCGACGTGAACCACGGGACGTAGACGGCCCGCAGACCCCAGAGCGCGAGGCCGCCGATCACCCCGGAGAACAGGCCCCACCACATCATCCGGCGGGTGATCTGCCGCGTACCGGCGACGTCCCCCGCACCGAGCGCGCGGCCGGTGAGCGCCTGCGCGGCGATCGCGATCGCGTCCAGCGCGAGCGCGAGGAACGACCACAGCGTGAACGCCACCTGATGCGCCGCGACGGACGTCGTACCGAGCGCGGTCGCGACGAACGTGAGCAGGATGATCGCCGCCCGGAGCGTGAGCGTCCGGACGATCAGCGGCACGCCCATCTGCGCCGACGCGAGGATGCCGGGGCGGTCCGGGCGGAGCTTGGCGCCGTCCCGCCGGGCGCCGCGGACCACGACGACCGCGAGCGCGACCCCGGCCCCGGTCTGCGCGAGCGCCGTACCGAGGGCGGAGCCGGCGATGTTCAGGTGTACGCCGTACACGAGGAGGACGTTCAGCCCGATGTTCGCGAGGTTGGCCGTGATCGCGACGACCATCGGGGTCTTCGTGTCCTGGAGGCCCCGCAGTACGCCGGTGGCCGCGAGCAGGAGCAGCATCGACGGGATCCCGAAGCAGCTGATCCGCAGGTACGTCACGGCGTACCCGGCGACCTCGGGCGTCGGGTGGAACGCGCCGATGGCCTGCGGCGCGAGCACCAGCCCGAGCAGCGCCAGTACGACGCCGAGCAGCAGCGCCAGCCACAACCCGTCGATGCCCTGCGCGAGCGCGCCCTTGTGGTCGCCGGCGCCGATCCGCCGGGCGACCGCGGACGTGGTGCCGTACGCCAGGAAGACGCAGATCCCGACCAGGGTCTGCAGGATCGTCCCGGCGACGCCGAGCGCGGCCAGTTGCGGCGTACCGAGGTGGCCGACGATCGCCGAGTCGGCGAGCAGCATCAGCGGCTCAGACACCAGCGCGAAGAACGCCGGGACCGCGAGCCGGAGGATCTCGCGGTCCTGAGTCCGTGTCAGCGCCAGGGGCATAACCGGTATTGTGCCTTACTCGGCCTGTGGAAAACCTGCTCCGTCCCGGACTCCGGAAGAAGCATCGAAAGTTTTTCTCCTCCACAGCTGTGTACCGGAGAAATCCCAGGTCAGAGTGCCCGTGTGGAGATCTTGCCCACAGATATCCACAGGCTTGTGCGCAGCCTGTGCACACGAGTTCGGCAAGTTACCCACAGCTCTTCCCCACCCCCTGTGGACGGCCAGGTGGCTTTGGGCGACGGGACCGGCGTACGGTCGCGAGGCCGATGCCGTCCGGCGATCAGAAAACTGTCCGTGGGACTGGCTATGGTTCGATCAGGTGTTCGAATCCGGCACCGATGATCGGCAGGGTCGGCGAGGAGGTCGGGCGAAGTGAGCGTGGCGGAGTTCCGCGGGGGCCAGGACGACGGCCACGAAGAGCGCAGTCCGGCGATGGGCTTCGATCGCACGCCGCCACAGGATCTCGCGGCCGAGCAGTGCGTGCTCGGCGCGATGATGCTGAGCAAGGACGCGATCGCGGACGTGATCGAGAACCTGCGCAGCACCGACTTCTACCGGCCGGCGCACGAGGTGGTCTTCGACGCGATCACCGACCTGTATGCGCGGGGCGAGCCGGCCGACGCGATCACCGTCGCCGCCGAGCTCAACAAGCGCGGCGAGATGACCCGGATCGGCGGCGCGCCGTACGTGCACACGCTGGTCGCGTCCGTCCCGCTCGCGGCGAACGCGTCGTACTACGCACACATCGTCCGGGAGAAGGCGATCCTCCGCCGCCTGGTCGAGGCCGGTACGAAGATCGTCCAGCTCGGGTATGCCGGTGAGGGCGAGGTCGACGACGTCGTCGACGAGGCGCAGGCGGAGATCTACTCGGTCACCGAGAAGCGCACCGCCGAGGACTACGCGCCGTTGAAGGACATCATGGAGGGCACCCTCGACGAGATCGAGGCGATCGACTCCCGTGGTGACGCGATGGTCGGCGTGCCGACCGGGTTCACCGACCTGGACGAGCTGACCAACGGGCTGCACCCCGGCCAGATGATCATCGTCGCCGCTCGGCCCGCGATGGGTAAGGCGCTCGCGCTCGACACCCCGCTGCCGACGCCGGCCGGCTGGACCACGATGGCCGAGGTCGCGGTCGGCGACCAGCTGCTGGACGCCGACGGGTTGCCGACCACAGTGGTCGCGGCGACCGAGGTGATGGTGGACCGGCCGTGCTTCCGGCTGTCGTTCTCGGACGGCAGCATGATCGTCGCCGACGCCGAGCACCAGTGGCTGGTCGAGGACGGCGGCCGCCCGGTGATCTGTACGACCGAAGACCTCTACACGGCGATGTCGGCGAGTCCCGGACTGACACCGTCGATCCCGGGGTCGGCGCCGCGACAGATCACCGGGCACGGCTACCCGGCCGCGCTGACCGGCGAGGGGGAGCGGCGGCTCGAGTGGGTCGACCCGGTGGCCAGCGTCCCGGTGCGCTGCGTCGAGGTCGACAACGCCGACCACCTGTACCTGGCCGGCAAGACGATGATCCCGACCCACAACTCCACGCTGGGCCTGGACTTCGCCCGCTCCTGCTCGATCAAGCACGGCCTGACCTCGTGCATCTTCTCGCTGGAGATGAGCCGTAACGAGATCACCATGCGACTGCTCTCCGCCGAGGCGAAGGTGCCGCTGCACCACATGCGCAACGGCAAGATGACCGACGAGGACTGGGCCCGCCTGGCCCGCAAGATGGGCGAGGTCTCCGAGGCGCCGCTGTTCATCGACGACTCGCCGAACCTCACCATGATGGAGATCCGCGCCAAGGCCCGCCGGCTGAAACAGCGCCACGACCTGAAGCTGATCATCATCGACTACCTGCAGCTGATGACGTCCGGCAAGAAGGTCGAGTCCCGCCAGCTCGAAGTCTCCGAGTTCTCCCGCTCCATCAAGCTCCTCGCCAAAGAACTCGAGCTCCCCGTCGTCGCCATCTGCCAGCTGAACCGAGGCTCCGAACAACGCTCCGACAAACGCCCCATGGCCTCCGACCTCCGTGAATCGGGCTGCCTGACCGCGGACACCCGGTTACTGCGGGCGGACACCGGCGCGGAGATCACCCTCGGCGAGTTGCTCGCCGACGATGTTCGGGACATCCCGGTCTGGTCGCTGGACGATCGGCTGAAGCTGGTGCCGCGCACTCTCACCCACGCCTTCCCCAGCGGCGTGAAGGAAGTCTTCCGGGTCAAGCTCGCCTCCGGCCGAGAGGTCAAGGCCACCGCGAACCACCCGTTCTTGACCTACAACGGGTGGAAGCCGCTGGGCGAGCTGTCACCCGGCGCCCGGTTGGGGTCGCTCCGCCACGTGCCACCGCCGCTCGACATCAAGCCGTGGGACGCAGACGAGCTCACCCTGCTCGCTCACCTGCTCGGCGACGGCTCGTTCGTGAAGCGCCAGCCGATCCGTTACGCGAGCATCGACGAGGCCAACCTGACCGCGGTGTCCGAGGCGGCCCAGCGGCGCTTCGGCATCACCGCGGTTCGCGACGAGTACGCCGCCGCGCGCGTCACCACCTTGCGCCTGCCCGCGCCGTACCGGCTGGCGCGTGGCAAGCGCAACCCGATCGCCGCCTGGCTGGACGACCTCGGACTGTTCGGTCTGCGCAGCCACGAGAAGTTTCTCCCGGACGGCGTGTTCGGCCTTCCGAAGGATCAGGTGGCGCACTTCATCCGCCACCTCTGGGCGACCGACGGCTCGGTCCGCTGGGACGACAAGGTGGGCCAGGCACGCATCTACTACGCGAGCACCAGCCGCCGACTCGTCGACGACCTGGCCCGCCTCCTCCTCCGCCACAACATCTTCAGCCGTATTTACGTCGCCAAGAAGGCGGGTTACCGGGACTCATATCATCTGAAAATCGACGGTGTGGAGAATCAGCGGCGGTTCTGTGACGAGATTGGTGTTCATGGCATGCGGGCCGCCAAGGTGACGGAGGTGAGCGGTCATCTGCTGAGCATCAAGGCTGCGCCGAAGCTGGACACGGTCCCGATTGAGGTCTGGGATCGGGTCAAGGTGGCAATGCGCGATCGTGGAGTGACGACTGTCGCGCTCGGCGCTGCACTTGGGCGACGTAACGTGAGCCGCCTGTTCGCTGGAGCGCCCACTCGTCAACGGCTCGCCGATGTTGCGACAATTCTGGACGTCGCTGACCTCGAGTTACTCGCAACGAACGACATCTTCTGGGACACAATTACGTCGATTGAATCGCTGGGTGAGCGGGAAGTTTTCGACGCCACAGTTCTCGGAACCCACAATTTCGTAGCTAATGGAATTTCTCTTCATAATTCCTTGGAACAGGATGCTGACGTCGTTCTTCTGTTGCATCGGGAGGATGCGTACGAGCGGGAGTCGACCCGGCCCGGTGAGGCGGACTTTATTGTGGCCAAGCACCGGAACGGGCCGACTGCGGATGTGGTTGTGGCGTTTCAGGGGCATTACTCACGGTTCGTGGACATGGCCCACGACGGTTAGCCGAGTTCGGGTTCGGCCCAGGTGGAGAGGCAGAAGGGGTGGCCGGCTGGGTCGGCGTACACGAAGCAGTGGTCTGCGTTTGGTTGGTAGGTGAAGCGGGTGGCGCCGGCCGCCAGGGCGCGGCGTTCGGTGGCTTCGAGGTCGTCTACGTAGAACTCGAGGTGCATCTGCATCGGGATGTCGCCGTCCGGCCAGTCGGGTGGGCGGAAGTCGGTGACCTGCTGGAAGCCGATGCTGCCGCCGTCGCCGGTGGCCATCGCCCAGTGTTCGTCGCCCTTCGCGACGCCGCGGGTGAGCTCGGCGTAGAAGGTCGCGAGGGCCATGGCGTCGGGGGCGTTCACGGTGACGCCGTTGAACTGGATCCGGTCCGACATCAGTCGACCTTCGTGTCTTCGTACGCCGCGGTCAGCTCGGTCCAGCGTTCGTGCCAAGCCGGGGCGGGCCGCTCGCCCGACCAGCCATCTTCGTGTGCCGCGCCACCCAGGGCAAGGGACCGCCCGAGGTCCTCGAGGTGGGCCTGCCAGCCCGCTCCGTAGTAGTGGAGTTTGTCGACCGGCAGCCCGCGCTCCTCGACGACCAGTCTGGTCCGCGACCCCTCCGCGGTCAGCCACGCCTCGAGCTGTCCCTCGTCGTCGGCGCCCGGCTCCGACGTGATCAGCAGGTGGCGTGGCGGCTCGCAGACCTCGATCCGTGCCGCACCGTTCCAGCTGCTGGTGAAGACGAGCTGGACCGTGCCGCCCACCCGGAGTTCACCCGACACCTGGGCGATCCAGCGCGCGAGCCGGTCCGGCGTCGTACACGACGCCCAGAGGTCGTCGATGTCTGTGTCGTACACGTCCTCGACGCGCACCGCTCCACGGGTCTCGTCGAGTGCCCGCATGGTCCCGATCAGGTTCACTTCCGCTCCTTCTTTCCCCGGGCGATCTCGGTGTGCAGCGCGTCCAGCCGGTTCCGCCAGAGCGCGCGATAGCCGTCCAGCCATTCGTCCACCTCGACGAGCGCCTCGGGGCGCAGGCGGTAGATCCGCCGCTGCGCCTCCTGCCGTACGTCGACCAGCCCGGCCTCTCGCAGCACCCGCAGGTGCCGGGAGACGCCGGGCCGGGCGATCGGCAGCGCGTCGGCCAGTTCCCCGGCCGTCGCCTGGTGGTCCCGAAGGATCTCGAGCATCGTGCGCCGGCTCTCGTCGGCCAGCGCGTGCAGCACCGCATCCATGCGGTGCAGCGTACCCAATCGGTTACGTACCCACAAGGGTACAGATGTCAGAAGCGGGCCACCGCGACGAAGACCGACAGGGCGAGCAGTACGACGTTCATCGCGACGCTCGAGTACTCCGAGCGGCGCGCGTGGGTGATGATCGCGCCGAGCATCGTGACGGCCAGGCCGACCGCTGCGACCGGGGTGAGCCAGGGCGCGATGTCGAAGGCGCGGGGGAGGATCAGGCCGACGGCGCCCGCGATCTCGGCGACGCCGATGAACTTGATCAGCTCGATCGGGAACGGCGCCGCCCAGCCCATCCGCGGGTTCGCGGCCAGGGCCGCCTTGGTGGCGGGGACCTTCATCACGCCGGACATGAGGAACAGTGCGGCGAGTACGCCGGCGACGATCCAGGCGGCGATGTTCACGCTGCCACCGGCTCACCGACGCGGACCTGCTGCAGCGCACCGGCCCACGACTCGAGCTGGTCGAACAGCACTGCGGCCTGGTCGGCGTACTGCGGTCCAGGCGTGAAGGTGCTGAAGTTCTCGAAGTCGGTGAACAGCGAGAACGACAGCTGCTGGCGTACGTCGGCGATCTGCAGCTCGGCGCTGATCGCGCGCAGGTGCTCGATCGCCCGCGCCCCGCCGAGCGAGCCGTACGACACGAAGCCGGCGGCCTTGTTGTTCCACTCGCCGTACAGGTAGTCGATCGCGTTCTTGAGTACGCCGGACGTCGAGTGGTTGTACTCCGGCGTGACGAAGACGAACCCGTCGTACGCCGCGATCGTCGCGGCCCAGGCCTTCGTGTGTTCCCCGGCGTACTGCCCGGTCGACGGCGGGATCGCCTCGTCCAGGTGCGGCAGCGGGTGGTCGAGCAGGTCGACCAGTTCATAGGTCGCGCCGCTCCGCTGCTGCGCCTGGGTGAGGACCCAGTCGGCGACCGCCTTGCCGTTGCGGCCGGGGCGGGTGCTGCCGAGGATGACCGCGATCTTCAGGTCGCTCATCGCGACGACTCCTTCGAGTTCGAGGAAGGGATGACTTGAAACTTCAAGTAAGACCATAGATCGATTGACGTGAACATTCAAGTCACTGCGGAGCTGGCTATGCTGCAGGGATGGGGAGTGGGACGCGCTGGCTTCAGGACGACGAACTCGAGACCTGGAAGACCCTGCAGCTCACGATGGCGCTGCTCACCAGCGCTCTCGGCGAGCAACTCCAGCGCGATTCCAACCTGAGCTTCCTGGAGTACTACGTCCTCGCCGGCCTCTCGGACCAGCCCGAGCACACGATGCGGCTGAGCAACCTCGCCGTACTGGCGAACTCCGAGCTCTCCCGGCTGTCACACCTGATCCGCCGGCTGGAGAACCGCGGCCTGGTACGCCGCGAACCCGACCCGAACGACGGCCGCTTCACGAACGCGATCCTCACGCCCGACGGCTACGCGGAGCTGGTGAAGGCCGCGCCCGGCCACGTCGAACTGGTCCGCAAACTGGTCTTCGACCCGCTGACCGACGACGAAGGGCGCGCCCTGCAGAACGCCATGGCCAAGCTGCTCCCCGGCCTCCTTGGCGACTGTTAGCGGTCCCTCCAGCGCTCGGCCGAGATCGATTCCTGGGCGAGCAGCCGGAGTGACGCGATCAGCGTCTCGCCGAGGATCGTGCCGATCACGACCGACTCGGCCAACTGGTCGCGCGTGGGGTTGCTGGTGACGGCGTCGATCTCGAAGCGGGTGAAGCGCTCGACGGAGTCCGCGTAGGTGTCGAGGTGCGCGATCAGGTTGTCCTGCCCGAGGCTGCGGAAGGCTGCGATGGTGTCGATCAAAGTCGCCAGAGCGGGCGCTTCGGGATCGACCGTCCAGCCGCGGTCGTGGATCAGCTTGGTGACCTGAGCGGTCGCGGCGTCGCGGGCCTCGTCGGTCGCGGACAACCGGCGGGTCGGGGTGAGTGCGCGGTGGGCGCGACCGATCTGTTCGTGTAGTGGCTCAGTGTCCGCGTCGAGTGATTCGAGGATCTCTTTCACGGTGGCCGCCGCGCACGCGATGGCCGTGATGCTCGTGCTGACCGCGAGCGCGCACTTCGTCCCGGCGAGCGTGACGGTGATGCCGAACCACGCCGACATGGTGCGGATGGTCCCGCCGTTCCTGCCGTACGCCGACGCGCTCGTCTACCTGACCGGCGTACTCGAACTGCTCGGCGCCGCAGGCCTGGTGATCACCGCGACCCGCAAACCGGGCGGCTACGCGCTGGCAGCGCTGTTCGTCGGGCTGTTGCCGGCCAACATCTACGCCGCGATCGACCACGTGCCCTTCGCCGGAGCGCCCGCGGAGCCGCTGTGGCAGCGCATTCCCGAACAGATCCTCTACCTCGCCGTCGCGCTCTGGGTCGCGCGGTCGGCCACCACCACACCAGTCAAGGAGCGCGTGTTCGCATGACCGATCCGTCCCGCACCATCGCCGGCGTCATCCTGCTCACGATCGTGACAATCCAGTTCGGCGGCTACTTCATGACCCGGATCGTCCGCGGTCAGGTGCCGATGACCGACTTCCAGAAGTCCTTCGCCCGCGCGGGTCACGCGCACGCCGGCGTCCTCGTGATCCTCAGCCTGGTCGGCCTGCTGTACGTCGACCAGACCGGGCTGAGCGGGTTCTGGCTGTGGGTCGCGCGGCTGGCGATCCCGGTCGCGGCGATCCTGATGTCCGGCGGCTTCTTCGCCTCGTCGGCCGGCAAGGACCGGACCACGCCGAACCAGTTCCTCTGGATCCTCTGGCTCGGAGCGGCGTCACTCGCCGTCGGCGTCCTGACCCTCGGAGTCGGTCTGATCGTTGCCTAGCGCAAACGCCCGGGCGAGCCGTTTGCCGACTTCGCTGATCAGTGCGGCCGTCTCCGGGGTCGCCTGGTCGACGGTGAGCGGGCCGAGCGCGGCCAGGGCGGCCACCTGGGTGAGGAGCATGCCCGGGGTGTCGGCGCTGAAGCGGACCGTGCAGGACGACTCGTCGACCGGTGTCACGATCCCGCGAACCACCCCTTCGAACGTCGAGGTGACCTCGGCGGCCGGCGCCTCGACGGTCACCTCGACGCTGTGCTGGTACTGCGCCGACACGAACGACTCGACCAGGTACGTCGGCCCGTCCACCACCCGCGGCGTGAACCGGTGCAGGACCGAAGCCGCCGAGGAGATCCGGTCGACGCGGAACGTCCGCCAGTCGTCCCGGTCCGGGTCGAACGCGAGCAGGTACCACCGCCAGGCCAGCGTCAGCAGCTGGTGCGGCTCGACCCGACGCCGCGTCGGCTCCCGGCTGCGCCCGGCGTAGTCGAACGCGACGATCTCGTGGTTCCGGCAGCAACGGGCGAGTATGGCGAGCACGCCCGGATCGACCAGCGGGAGACCGGGTCGCGGGATCGCCTCCGCGGCCGATCCGACCGCCGCGAGCTGTGGCCGGAGCCGCGCGGGCAGGACCTGCTCCAGCTTGGCCAGCGCGCTCATCGAACTGTCCGCCATCCCGCTCACCCCGCCGCCGGCGGCGCCGACCAGGCTCACCGCGACGGCGATCGCCTCGTCGTCGTCCAGCTGCAGCGGCGGCAGGTGCGTACCCGAGCCGAGGCGGTATCCGCCCGCGGTCCCGGTCGTGCCGGTCACCGGGTAGTCGAGCGCCCGCAGCCGCTCGACGTCCCGCCGTACCGTGCGCTCGGTGACGCCGAGGCGGTCTGCCAGCTCGTGGCCGGACCACTCGCGGCGGCTCTGCAGCAGCGACAACAGCCGCAGCAGACGGCCGGGCATGTCTCTCATGCGCCCATGATCCCTTGCGGACAAGATGTGTCCGCAAGGGCTTCTAGCGTGATCTTCATGATGCTGACGACGACAAGCACGGGGTACGACGAGGCGCGGCTCGGGTTCCAGCGGCGGGATCCGCACCGGCCGGCGGTGATCTTCCCGGTCACGAGCGCGGACGAGGTGCAGGAGGCGGTCCGGTACGCGGTCGACCATGACCTGCGGATCGCGGTGCAGGCGGCCGGGCACGGGGTGATCGAAGGGATCGACGGCGACGTCCTGATCGCGACGTCCGGCTTCCACGGCGTGACCGTCGACGCCGGGAACAGGACCGCCTGGATCGAGGCGGGTGCGACCTGGCGGGACGTGCTGGCCGCGACCGCGCCGTACGGGCTGGCGCCGTTGTCCGGCAGTGCGCCTGGCGTCGGCGCGATCTCGTACACGCTCGGCGGGGGACTGGGGTTGATGGCCCGGCGGTTCGGGTACGCCGCGGACCACGTCCGGCGGATCGAGGTCGTGACCGCGGACGGCGTACGGCGGAACGCGGAGGACGACCCAGACCTGTTCTGGGCGCTCCGGGGCGGCGGCGGGAACTTCGGGGTGGTGACGGGGATCGAGATCGACCTGTTCGAGGTGCCGACGATCTTCGGCGGGAGCCTGTACTTCGATCTCGCCGACTACCCGGAGGTGCCCGAGGTGTGGCGGGAGTGGACGCCGACGGTGCCGGAGGAGGTGACCTCGGCGATCGCGATCCTGCCGATCCCGGACCTCCCGCAGGTGCCGGCGCCGCTGCGCGGGAAGTTCATCGGCCAGATTCAGGTGGCGATCCTCGGCGACCGCGGCGCGGAGCTGATCGCACCGCTCAAGGCGATCGGGACGCCCGTGATGGACACGGTCGGCGACCTGCCGTACGTCGACTCCGGGCAGATCTTCGCGGAGCCGGAGCGCCCCGACGCCTACACCTCGCGCAACGTGCTGCTCACCGATCTCGACGCCCTGAAGACGCTACCGGGACCGGACGCGCCGCGGATGCACGTGATCGGCATCCGGCACCTCGGCGGCGCGCTCGCCCGCCGGCCGGAGATTCCGAACGCCGTCGGCCACCGCGACGCGGCGTACTCGCTGACCGTGCTGACGCCCGGGACCGGCGAGCCGGCGACCGAGGTACTCGACCCGTGGCGGGACGCGACTATTGGTCGTGCCCTCAACTTCACCTTCGACAAGCTCGCACCCGAAGAGGTCGCCGAGGCGTACGACGACTACGACCGGCTGGTCGAGCTCAGGCGCCGGTACGACCCGGACCGCCGGCTGTGGGCGAACCACCAGCTCTAGCGATCATCTCCTCGACCAACGCGCCCTTGCCGGTGACATACGCGCCGCGATCGGTGGTGAGCAGGTGCGCCAGCTCGCGTTTGCGGGCGGCGTACCGCTCCCGGTCCGCGGCGTCCGCGCGCAGATGATCGCGGAGCAGCACGTGGTCCCGGTGCGCTTTGTTGCCGTCGACAACGACGTACAGGTGGTGGTAGTGCACGGCATCGGGCGGCAGTGCGAACGCCTCGCGACCGGCGATCCCCTGGTCACCCTCGTGGACGTACCCGGCCGCGGCCAGTCGCGCGACCGCGGTCGGGACCAGGCCGGCGGACGGTACGACGATGTCCACGTCGATGATCGGCTTCGCCGCCAGGCCGGGGACGGCGGTGCTCCCGACGTGCTCGATCCGGTGCGAGACCTCGGCCAGGTACGGCGCCAACCGCCCGCGGATCGCCGCGAACCACAATGGCCAGCGCGGGTCGTAGTCCACGACCTCCGCGGGGACGATCACAGAGCCGCGGTGACGTCGACCTCGACGACCTGCCCCGGGAACCCGAGCTGGGCAACGCCGAGCAGGGTGCTCGCGGTCGTGAAGGCCGGCGCCAGGGGTGACTCGTTCAGTTGCGTCCACACCGCACTCAACTCGGACCGCTCGGAGCTGGCGACGTAGATGACTGTGCGAACGACCTGGTCAGGCGTCGCGCCGACGGCCTTCAGAGCGGTGAGGATGTTGGCGATCACCTGCGCGGTCTGCCCTGCGAGACCGCCCGGAGCAAGCTCGCCGGAGGGCTGCAACGGGCACTGCCCGGCCAGGAACACCAGGGCGTCCGCCTGGACCCGCGTCACGTGGTGATATCCGGGCGTGGCATGCAGCCCTTCGGGGTTGCTTCGCTCGATCGTCACACCTCGACCCAACGCGATCCGTCACGCCTCGGTCAAGAGATTTAGCACGTACCGGCGCTGCCACGGTGTTTCCACCGCGTGCTTGTCGTAGTGCTCCCGCACGTAGTCGACCGCCTGATCAGCCGGCACACCATCCAGTACGGCGAGGCACGCGAGCGCCGTACCGGTCCGGCCGCGGCCGCCGTTGCAGACCAGCTCGACCCGTCCGGTCGCGGTCCGCTCCAGGGCCTCGCGGAATGCCGCCAGCGCCTGTGGACGATCCACGGGCAGCCGGAAGTCGGGCCACTTCACCCAGTGTGCCTCCCACGGCACGTCCGGCGGTTCCTTGCCGAGCAGATACACGCCGTACGTCGGGAACGGCGCTGCCGCCGGGCCCTGCCGCAGACCGCGTCCGCGGACGAGCCGGCCCGACGGCAGCTCCATCACTCCTGGTGCTTGCTTCTCCCAGTGGCCCACGGGATCAGACTACGAGGCGCTCCTCGGTCGAGGTGGAGAACAGGTGCAGCTTCTCCGGGTCCGGCGCCAGGTAGACCTCGACGCCCTTGTCGTTGTGCAGCCGGGTGCCGATCCGGGCGATGATCTGCTGGTTCTCCGCGTGGTCGGCGGAGCCGTACAGGAACGCGTCCGAGCCGAGCTCCTCGATCACCGAGACCTTCACCGGCAGGCCCTTGTCGGCCAGGTGCAACGCCTCCGGGCGGACACCGATCGTCAGGGTCTTGTCGTCACCGGCCTTGGCCAGCAGCTCGCGGGAGATCGGGACCAGGAAGTCGCCGATCATCGCGCCGCCGTCGGTGATCTCCGCGGTGATGAGGTTCATCGCCGGCGAGCCGATGAAGCCCGCGACGAACTTGTTCCGCGGCCGGTCGTAGAGGTTCAGCGGGGTGTCGACCTGCTGCAGTACGCCGTCCTTCAGCACGGCCACGCGGTCGCCCATGGTCATGGCCTCCACCTGGTCGTGGGTGACGTAGACGGTGGTGACGCCGAGGCGGTGCTGCAGTTCGGCGATCTGCGTACGCGTCTGAACGCGCAGCTTGGCGTCGAGGTTGGACAGTGGCTCGTCCATCAGGAAGACCTGTGGATTACGAACGATGGCCCGTCCCATCGCGACCCGCTGACGCTGGCCGCCGGACAGTGCCTTCGGCTTGCGGTCGAGGTACTCCTCCAGACCGAGCAGCTTGGCCGCGTCCTGCACGCGCTGAGCGCGCTCGTCCTTGTGGATGCCCTGCATCTTCAGGGCGAAGCCCATGTTGTCGGCCACCGACATGTGCGGGTACAGCGCATAGTTCTGGAACACCATCGCGATGTCCCGTTCCTTCGGCGGGGCGTTGGTGACGTCCCGGTCGCCGATGAAGATTGCTCCCTCGTTCACTTCTTCGAGCCCGGCCAGCATCCGCAGCGCGGTCGACTTGCCGGAACCCGACGGGCCGACGAGCACCATGAACTCGCCGTCCTCGATGTCCAGGTCGAGCTTGTCCACCGCGGCAATGTCGGTGCCCGGGTACACCCGGGTGGCTCCCTTGAACGAAACAGTTGCCATGTCGCGTCCTCTCCTTCGCCGGCAGGAACGTGCCGGACGATCCGTAGCAAAGGCCCCCAGGTCTTGGGTGTCTCTTCGCTGCAACGGTCGTCCCCCGACTTACATTCCCGGGTGAAACAAGACCTAGAAGTACCGGCCGTCCGGGCCGACGAGGTCGAGCAGCGCGGTCACCGCCCGGCTCGGCGGACGTCCGGCGAGGGTTGCCACGGACAACGTCCAGGTCAGGTCCACACCCTTCAGCGGGAGCTTGGCGACCCCGGGCTCACCGGTCAGCTCCGGCTCGGGGACGACCGCGACCCCGAGCCCGGCCCGGACGTAATCCGGGATGGCGGTCAGCTCCGGTACCTCGACCTGGATCCGCCGCGGGTGCCCGATCGCCTCGAACGCCCGGTCGACCATCTTCCGGTTCCCGAAGCCGCCCGGCATGTCGACGAAGCGCTCGCCGGCCAGGTCCTCGAGGCGCAGCGCCTTCCGCCGGGCGAGGTCGTGCCCGGCCGGGACCAGCGCGACGAAGTCGACCGTCGCGATCTCGCGGACGTCGAGCCCGTTGAGCTCCGGCGTCGGCAGGCCGAGCAGCGCGACGTCGAGCCGGCCGTGCCGTACGTCGTCCGCGAGGCCGGTGGACCCGGTCGGCGAGGTGGCGACCTGCACCTCGACCAGCGGGTACGCGCGGTGGAACGCACCGAGCAGCTCCGCCAGGTTGACCAGGCTGAGCCGGGCGAGAGTGCCGATCCGGATGTTCCCGCGCAGACCGGTCGAGGCCTCCTCGACCACGGCGCGCGCCCGGTCCAGCGCCTCCAGCGCGGCCTTCGCCTCGGGCAGCAGCGCCTGCCCGGCGGCCGACAGCACGACCCGGCGCGTCGAGCGGTCGAAGAGCGTGGTCTTCAGATCGGTCTCCAGCGCGCGTACGGCGGCCGACACCGTGGACTGGACCGTGAACATCCGCTGCGCGGCGCGCGTGAAGCTCAGCTCCTCGGCGACCGCGACGAAGTACTCCAGCTGACGACTGTCCACAGGCCCAATTATCGGAGTTCCCGATAAGAGCATGCAAGAACTTTCGTTGGACTCGATAGATGCGGCGCGGCAGCCTGGAACCATGTCCACCATGACGTCTTCGCGGACCGGCGTACGGATCCGGTTCGCTCATGCTCCGGGGTTCTGGGTGATCGCCGCGGCCTTCCTCACCACGATGGCCTTCTCGACGATCCCGACTCCGCTCTACGCGATCTACCAGCAGCGCGACGGGTTCCCGACGTACGTGATCACGGTGATCTTCGCCAGCTACGCGGTCGGCGTGATGGCCTCGCTGTACCTCGCCGGTCACGTCAGCGACTGGCTCGGGCGGCGGCGGGTCGCGCTGCTCGCCGTACTCGCGGAAGCCCTGTCCGCGGCGATCTTCCTGATCTGGCCGGCCGTCCCCGGGCTGCTGATCGCGCGGTTCGTCTGCGGTGTCGGCGTCGGCGTACTGACGGCGACCGCGACGGCGCACCTGTCCGAGCTGCGGCAGATCGCGCGGCCGGGGGAGGATCCGAGCCGGTCCGCGCTGATCTCGAGCATGGTGAACCTCGGCGGGCTGGCGTTCGGTCCGCTCGTGGGTGGGCTGCTCGCGCAGTACGTCGACGCGCCGCTGCAGCGCCCGTACGAGATCTTCCTGGTGTTGCTGCTGCTCAGTGCGGTCGGGATCGCGTTGGTTCCGGAGACCGTGGAGCGGCTGGAGGAGCGTCCGGCGTACCGGCCGCAGCGGGTCGCGCTGCCGTCGGCCGCGCGGCCGTTGTTCTTCGCGTCGGCGATCGGGGCGTTCGCGGCGTTCGCGATCTTCGGGTTGTTCACGTCGCTCGCGCCGACGTTCCTCGCCGGGGTCCTGCACCACACGTCGCGGTTGCTGGCCGGGGTGGTGACGTTCGCGGTCTTCATCGCGGGGGCGGGGAGTCAGGTCGTGTTCGCGCGGATGTCGCGGCCGCGGCAGTTGCGGCTCGGGCTGGTCGCGATGAGCGCCGGGCTGGTCGGTGTCGCGGTCGGCGGGCTGCTCCCGAACCTTTGGCTGTTCGTCGTCGGTGGGATTGTCGCGGGGGCGGGTGTCGGGCTGGTCTTCCGGGGTGCGGTCGCCACGGCCGCGGCGCTCGCGGACCCGTCGTCGCGGGGTGAGGTGCTCGCGGCGCTGTTCCTGATCGCGTACGCCGGGCTCGCGATCCCGGTGCTCGCGATCGGCCTCGGCATCGCGCTGCTCCCGGCCCAGGTCGCGCTGCTGATCTTCTCGGTGCTGATCCTCGTGCTGGTCAACGCCGCCGTATTACGGATGCTCGCCGCACAGGAGAAGTGATCTGATGCGGGAGTGGACCTCCTGCGCGACTACGGGCTGACCGTCGCCGACCTCGTGCCGCACGCCGGCGGGTTCGCCACCGAAGGCTGGGTGGCGGACCGCCGGTGGTTCGTGAAGCGGTGGAAGGACGGCTCGGAGCCGCTCGGCCTGACGCAACTGGGAGAGCTGCACGCGCTCGGTCTCCCGGTCGTCGAGCCGCTGCGCACCATCGACGGCGAGTTGTACGCCCGCAGCGGCTCCCGCGCGTACGCCGTTTTCCCTTATGTAGAAGGCCGTACGGCGACGTGGGACGACTGGCCGACGGTCGCTCGGCTGGACGACGTACGGGCGCGGCTGAAGCCGGTGCGGGACGTCGTTTGCCACACGGACTTCCACGGGCTGAACGTGCTGATCGGCGCGGACGGTGCGGTGGCGGCGATCCTCGACTGGGAGAGCGCGGTGATCGGACCCCGCGAGTACGACCTGTGGGTCGCGGCCGACGGCGAGCCGCTCGTGGAGTTCCTTGACGCTTACGGCGCCGACGATCTGGACGCGAATCACCTGGAGTTCGCACTGCTCGCCCGTGGGCTGCGGGACCTCGCGGCGCGGGTGATGAACGACGTGGACCGGCCCGGCGTCGACACCTGGGGCTTCGACCGGATCGCGCGCGTGGACAGCAACCTCGCGATCTTCAGGCGGTACTGCGCTTAGCGCCGGGTCCCGGCAGTACGTCGATGTCGTCCGCGTGCATCGGCTTGCCGCAGTGCGCGCAGACCAGGTCGACGTGGCTGATCTCGCCACACGCGTGGTGGCGGTACAGCACCGGCGGGCACGCCGTACCGGCCAGCCATTTGTCGCCCCAGGCAACCATCACCATCAGTACGTCGACCAGCTCGCGGCCGCGGTCGGTCAGGACGTACTCGTAGCGCGGGCGCGCGTCGTACGGCCGGCGCTCGATCACCTCGCGGTCGACCAGGTGGTTGAGCCGCTCGGTGAGCACCTTGCGGGAGATCCCGAGGTCGGCCTGGAGCTGCTCGAACCGGGAGAAGCCGACCCAGATGTCGCGCAGGATCAGCGGCGACCACGGCTCGCCGATCACGTCCAGCGTGCGCGCGATCGAGCACGCCATCTCACTGAAGTCCGTTCGCTGCATGAAAACAGTCTAGCGCTTGGAGTTCCCTTAGGGAACTTCAACGTGTTAGCGTTCCTTCAAGGAACTCCGGATGGAAGGGCAGCACGATGAGCAAGGTCTTCGCCGCACTGGCGGTCTCGGTCGACGGATACATCACCGGTCGCGGCTCCGGCCCGGACCACGGCCTCGGCGACGCGCCGATGCTGTTCGACTGGTACTTCGACGGGGACACCCCGAGTCAGGCGTTCGACGGTTTCACGCTGAGCGCGCCGAGTGCGCGGGTGTTCGACGCCGCAGCCACCCGGGTCGGGGCGGTGATCGCCGGGCACAAGACGTACGACGACTCCGGACAGTTCGGCGGCAACAGCCCGCACCCGAACGCGTCGCTGGTCGTGCTCAGCCACGGACCGGTCGCCGAGATCAGCGAGCGGCAGACCCTGGCGCACACGGTCGAGGACGCGGTCGCCGCCGCGCGTGAGCTGGCCGGTGGGAAGGATGTCGGACTGATGGGCGGTGGTGTCGTCACCGCGGCGCTGCGGGCCGGACTGGTCGACGAGCTCATCCTGCACCAGGTTCCGATCCTGCTCGGCGGTGGCCGGCCGTTCTTCCAGGAGCTGCCTGATCACATTCGCTTGAACCTCCTGGAGGCCGTGCCGGCCCCCGGCGTCACCCACCTCCACTACGAAATCGTTCGCTGAAGGAGCCTGCCATGTTGAAGCCCGCCGTACGCGCCGCCGTCGAGAGCACGTCGATCGCCCACCTCGCAACTGTCCTGCCGGACGGGTCGCCGCACTCGATCCCGCTCTGGGTCAGCACCCTCGACGACAAGATCATCTTCCTCACCGGCCCCGACTCTCAGAAGGCCCACAACCTCCGCCGCGACCCCCGCGTCGCGCTCTCTCTCGCGCCCGTCGACAACCCGTACGAGCCGGTCATCGTCCGCGGCCGCGTCGTCAACTGGATCGATGGTGACGAAGGTTGGGCGCTGGTCGACCAGATCGCGACGAAGTACATCGGCCAGCCGTACTCGCGGGACCTCGACCGAGTAATCGGCGTCATCGAGGTCGACCACCAGACCGTTGGCATTTAAGAACTACCAACTGAGGTTCTAGGTGACCTGAGCGCCACGGTGCCCCCGGTGACGAGGTTGGGGAGGATTTCCCGCCCGGATCGGCACAAGATCCTCCCCAGGTCGTCCGCGAGACGTGGGTCGGTGCGACCCGACGGTGTCATTAGGATCTGGGTATGGGTGTGACGGTGACGGTTGGGGAGCAGGGCGCGTATCTGGCGCGGGTCGGGCGGGCGGGGATGTTGTTGCTGCCGATGGTCACCGGGATCGGTGAGCAGCTTCGGGCGTGGGCCGACGAGCTGGCCGGGGAGGGGATCACCGCGTTGGCCTGGGATCCGTTCAAGGGGCGGAGTACGGACAACGCGACCATCGACGAGCTCAGCGGGATGTTGCGGCAGATGGACGACGACGCCGCGCTGGCGGAGCAGTCGGCGTTGCTGGACTACATGTTCGATGAGTTGGGGTGTGACAAGGTCGGCGTGATCGGCTGGTGCCTCGGGGGTCGTTTCGCGTTTCTGCTCGGGGCGCGGGACCAGCGGGTGGCGAACGTCGTGGCGTTCCACCCGACGGTGCCGTCGGACCGGCGGCCGCACCACACGTACGACGCGATCGCGGAGGCGGCCGGGATCACCGCGCCGGTGCTGGTGAGCTACCCGAGCGCGGACACCGCCGTACCGAACGCGGACTTCGAGACGCTGCAGACCGTGTTGCAGGCGCGGACCACGGGCGCGACGTTCGCGCAGTACTTCCCGGGGGCGGACCACGGGTTCTCGGACAAGTCGCGGCACGGTAAGGACGTGAACGCGGACGCGTTCCGGCTGGCGTGGCCGCAGGCGCTCGCGTTCATGAAGTCGACGGTTGCCTGAGCGCGGTTTCAATCTGCCGGTGTAGCTCGCCCAGCCGGCTCCGGCCGGGCGTGCCGTCCGGGTAGCGCGCCAGTACGTCGCGCACCACGTCCGGAGCCCGCTCGACCGCCCACCGTACGACGGCGTCGGCCGCCCCCGGATCCCCGGTCGTCAACTCCTCGGCGTACGCCGCATATTGCGCCGCCGCCACGATGTGCTTCACCTGAGTAGCCGCCGCAAACGGATGCAGGTACGCCGACCCTGCCGCCCCCACCGCAGCGCGGGCAGCCGCCTCAGCGGCCGGATCGGTCAGCTCACCGGCCGCCTTGAGAGCTGCGAACGCGGTCGTACGGATCGCCTTCGTCCGGGGACCGCCGGAGGCGAACGCGCGAACAGCCGCGATCGCATCCCGCGGCCGTGGATCGTCCACCAGCGGCAGCGCCCGCTCGGCGCACTCCGCCGTCCACAGGCTGAGCTGTCGCAGCTCGTCAAGGCTCAGAGGAATGTCGGGATGGCCCATGAGCCTCAACCGTATCGTTGAACCCGGCGGTTGAGACTTTCACGCCGCCCGGCGATGGTCGGTCGGAGTGATGCCGCGGACTCGTTTGAAGGCGACGCTCAGGGCGAAGGCGTTGGCGTAGCCGACGCGGCGGGCGATGGTTTCCACGGTGTCGCGGGTGGAGCGGAGCTGGTCGGCGGCGAGGGTGATGCGCCAGCCGGTCAGGTAGCTCATCGGCGCCTCGCCGACGACGGCCGTGAACCGGCGGGCGAGCGACGCGCGTGACACCCCGACCCGGTCCGCCAGCTCGGTCACGTTCCACGGATGCGCCGGATCCTCGTGCAGCAAGCGCAACGCGGAACCCGCTACCGGATCCGTCTGCGCCTGGTACCACCCCGGTGCGTGGGACTCCGGCCTCGCGAACCATGCCCGCAACGTGGTGATCAACGCCAGGTCGAGCCACCGGTCGAGCACCGTCTGCTGGCCCGGCACATCCCGCTGGATCTCACTGGTGATCATGTCCATCACCGCCCCCGCAACCTCCGCCGCCGGTACGACGAGCACCGGCGGCAGCGCGGTCACCAACCGCCGGCTGACGTCGCCCGCCACCGAATAGGTGCCGGAAGCAACCATGATCTCGCCGGACTTCCGCCCGCCGAAGGTCCGCACCCCGAGCTGCGCCGAGTAGTCGACAGGTGCCCCAGGCAACCGTTCGCAGATCCCGCCGGGATGGATCCGCAGCACCGGCGTGGTCGCGGTCGTGTCGCCGACGACGTACGGCTCCGGTCCGGTGACGATCGCGACGTCGCCCTGCTCCATCCGCTGCGGCTCGACCCCGGCCCGCGTCAGCCAGCCGGAGCCGCGGACGATCGTGGCGAGCGCCAGCGGTGCCTGGTCGCGGATCTCCAGCGCCCACGGCAGATCCAGGATGGTCATGTTGAACACACCGTCCTGCGCGCGGGTCCCGGTGAGCAGTTCGTCGAGCACGTCCATACCCCGAGCCTAGAACAGCTTGAGCGTTTCGAACATCCTATTGCGGCGAACAGCCATGGTTTGTCTCATCACGGGCCGGTGAACTAGAGCCATGACAGAGATCCTGATCCTCAGTGGCAAGGGCAAGACCGGCCGCCGCGTCGCGGCCCAGCTCGACGCCCGCGGCGTCCCGTACCGGCTGGCGTCGCGGTCCAGTGCGCAACGGTTCGACTGGTACGACGAGAGCACCTGGCCGGACGCGGTCCGCGGTACGACCACGGCGTACCTCGCGCCGCCCGTCGGGCCGACCGGGCTCGCGCAGGCCGGCAAGTTCATCCAGCAGGCGGACGGGCTGCGGCGCCTGGTGCTGCTGTCCGGCCGCGGCGTCGGCAGCCCGGGGCGGGACTTCGCCGTGTACGACGGCCAGCTCGAGCTGGAGAGCGTCGTACAGGCGAGCGGGCTGGACTGGACGATCGTGCAGCCGGCGTGGTTCGCGCAGGGGTTCAGCGAGGACTTCCTGCGGTACGACGTACTCGCCGGACAGATCCGGCTGTCCGCGGGGACCGGCGGCGAGGCGTGGATCGACACCGACGACGTCGGCGACGTGATGACCACGGCCCTGCTCGACGAGTCGTACGCCGGGCAGGTGCTCGCGATCTCCGGGCCGCGCGTGCTGACCATGACCGACATTGCCGGCGAACTGACCGCGGCGACCGGCCGCCCGATCGAGTACGTCGACCTGGACCCGGAGACGCATGTCGCCGAACTGCGGGCGCAGGGCCTGCCACCGGAGGACGCCGAGGCCGTCCGCGACCTGTTCACGGTGATCCGCAACCACCGCTCCGAGTACGTCTCCGACGGCGTCGAACGCGTCCTCGGCCGCCCCGCCCGCGACTTCACCGACTGGGCGCGGGCCACTGCCAAGACCGGAGTGTGGGACGTCTGAACACACGGAAGCCCTCGCATCCACCTGAAGATGCGAGGGCTTCGCGTGGGCTCAGCGGAGGGCGAGTGCCTCGTCGTGGGTCAATTCCTTCAGCTCCGACGCCGGGGTCTTGGCGCGTGGCTCGGTGCCGCCGCCGACCGCGCCGCCGCCGAAGACGATGTTCGCCCAGTTGTTCTGTGCGATCAGCACCGACGTGGTCTTGTCGCCGTTGATGTCGGCCGCCGTGGTGGTGTCGTTGGTGTCACCATCACAGTTCCAGTCGATCGGCTGGTTCGCGGCGCCGGTCGTGGTCCGGGTCTTGCCGTCCGGGCACTTCCAGCTGGTCCGGTACCCGGCGCCCAGGCTGCCGAGGCCGACCGTCTCGTCGGGCCGGGCCTCGTTGATCGATGTCGGCTGGACGTTCGAGTAGCCCCAGTACTTGGTGCCGTCGGCCTTGAGTACACCGCCGAGCTGGAACGAGTAGTTCATCACGCTCAGGTAGTTCGGCTTGTAGTTCAGCCCGTCGGCGCCGCCGTGCTGCAGCCCGAGGTTGTGCCCGAGTTCGTGCACGAACGTGCCGACGTTGGTGTCGTCGGTCGCGTTCCAGTTGCACCTCTGGCCGACCGTGACGATGAACGTGTCGTTCGGGATGTTGAACGCCTGCCCGCTGCTGCAGCCGCCGTCGTAGCTGTCGCCCCAGAGCATGTAGTGGAAGACAGCCTTCCGGGCAGCGGCGAAGTTCGCCGCCTTGATCACGTTCGTCTGGGTGGCCGACGGGTTCAGGTCGTCGTCGTACGCGACCTCGTTGCCGCCGCCCAGGTCGTACTTCGCCCCGCGCGCAGCGCCCGCGTCGAGGTGGATCGTGATGCCGGTGCTGCCGTCCGGGTTGCTCACCGGTGCGGTCGCGAACACCTGCACGATCCGGTCCAGGGCCGCCGTACTGGCGAGCCGGCCGGACATGTAGTCCATCTCGACGAACAGGTCCTTCTTGTTCGGGTTCGCGCCCATCGCGGGCAGGTCGACGTCCACGACACCGTCGCCGTTCGCGTCGTACCCGTTGGTCTCCCAGGCGTCCGGCAACGAGTCGCCGTCGGTGTCGGTCGCCGCCACCACCGTGGCGTCAGCCTTGGTCGGCGCGGGGGCCGCGACGGCGTTCGAGGCGGCGAGGGCTGCGACCGCGAGCGAGGTCAGGCGGCGAACAAGGCGGGGCGGGGCCTCATCAGATCTCCTTCGGGGGCGGTGAGTGATCTCTGCGCTACCGTAGGTGATATCCATCGACGAGGACGGCGCAGTGGCGACAGTGGCTCGTTTGGGTCACCTGTCGGAAGCGGACAGAACCTGACCGCTACCCGTGGCAGGCTGAGTGCATGGCCGAAACCTCCGCCCGCCTCCTCGCGCTGCTGTCGCTGCTGCAGGCGCGGCGCGACTGGCCCGGCGCCTTGCTCGCCTCCCGGCTCGAAGTCAGCCCCCGGACGGTACGCCGGGACGTCGACCGGCTGCGCGATCTCGGCTACCCGGTTCGCGCGACCAAAGGCCCCGACGGCGGGTACCGCCTGGACGCCGGCGCCGAGCTGCCGCCGCTGCTGTTCGACGACGACCAGGCGATCGCGGTCGCGGTCGCGTTGCAGACGGCAACGACCACGGTCACCGGGATCGAGGAGGGCGCGCTCCGGGCGCTGGCCACGGTCCGCCAGGTGATGCCCGCGCGGTTGCGGCAGCGGGTCGACGCCCTGCAGCTCACCACGGTCGACCGGTACGCCCATCGCCGTACGACGGTGGACTCGAACCAGCTGATCGCGATCGGGATGGCGGTCCGCGCGCAGGAGGTACTGCGGTTCGACTACGCCGCACCCGGTACGCCGGAAGGGGAGTGGGCGCCGCCGCGCAAGGTGGAGCCGCACCACCTGGTGACCTGGGGCGGGCGCTGGTACCTGGTCGGCTGGGACCTGGATCGCCAGGACTGGCGGACGTTCCGGGTCGACCGGATGACGCCGAAGACGCCGACCGGTCCGCGGTTCACGCCGCGCGAACTGCCCGCGCCGGACATCGCGACGTTCATCTCCAGCCGGTTCCGCGGGCAGGACAAGAGCCCGTGCCGGGGCGAGGCGATCTTGCAGGCGAAGGCGTCCGATATCGCGCAGTGGGCCGGGTACGGCGCGGTCGTCGAGGAACTGTCGCCGACGAGCTGCCGGCTGGCGCTCAGCGGCTGGTCGTGGACCGGGCTGGCCGCGACGTTCGGGATGTTCGAGTGCGAGCTGGAGTTCATCGGCCCGCAGGAGTTGAAGGATGCCGCGATCCAGCTCGCGGATCGTTACCGGGAGGCGTCGTCGTGAGTACCGAACTGATCGTCGTGGATGCGGCCGCCTGGCACGACTGGTTGCGGGCGAACCACCGGGAGCCGGACGGTGTCTGGCTCGTGCTGGCGAAGAAGAACGTCACGACACCGACGAGCCTGACGTACGACGAGGCGCTCGAAGAGGCGTTGTGCCACGGGTGGATCGACGGGCAACGCCGCGGGCGCGACGAGCAGACGTTCATCCAGCGGTACACGCCGCGCCGCACCCGCAGCATGTGGTCGAAGCGGAACGTCGACCTGATCGCCCGCCTCGAACAGGACGGCCGG
This sequence comes from Kribbella sp. NPDC059898, assembly GCF_042730855.1. Lineage (NCBI taxonomy): Bacteria > Bacillati > Actinomycetota > Actinomycetes > Propionibacteriales > Kribbellaceae > Kribbella > Kribbella sp. NPDC059898. Next base: position 198,540 of record NZ_JBHWKR010000001.1, on the reverse strand, counting down.
ATGCACGCCGCCGGCCGCGCCGAGGTCGAGCGGGCGAAGGCCGACGGCCGCTGGGACAAGGCGTACGGCGGTGCGAGCGCCCGCGAGGTCCCCGACGACCTGGCCGCCGCACTGGCCGCGGAACCGCGGGCGCGGGCGATGTTCGACATCCTGACCAGCGCGAATCGGTTCGCGGTCATCTTCCGGGTGAACGACGCGAAACGCCCCGAGACCAGGGCGAAACGCATCACGCAGTACGTCGATCAACTGGCTCGCGGCGAGACGATCTACCCCCAGAAGCGGACGCTCACCTAGACGAGGTCGAGTGTCGCGTCCTGTCCCTCGGTGAGTGGGAAGTAGGCGAGGAACGTGACGCCCTCGTCGGCGGTGTCGAACCGGCTGATCCGGTCGACGGCCGGCTCGTAGAACACGTCGCCGGCGTGCAGTACCCGCGGCTCGTCGTCGGCGCCCTGCTGGTAGATCGCCGACCCGGACACGATGTTCCCGAAGACGGGCCCGTTGTGGACGTGCGCGCCGAGGGCAGTGTGCGGCTCGATGGTGATCCGCCGTACCTCGACGCGCTGCACGGGGAGTGCGGCCGGCAGGTGCTGGTCGAGGACGACGACACGGCTGATCGCTTCGGTCATGCCGTACATACTAATAGGTACAGAGGTCAGTACACGACCGGGTTCAGCGGGGAGGAGACGGTCTCACCGGGCTGGTTGCCGGGCATCCAGGTGGCCAGGTCGGCGACCTGGTTCGCGTTCACCGGTGCGGAGATCTCCATCGCGGCGTCGACGTAGATGACCGTCATCACCCGGCGCGGGATGCCGGTGGTGTTCGGCGGTGCGTGGTGGAACGTCCAGCCGAGGTGGTAGCTGACCTCGCCGAGCTCGTACGGCTCGGAGACCTCGGTGAAGTTCTGCTCGGCGAGTGCCTCCTGCAGGACCCGCTCGGACTCGTCGCTGATCGGCAGGTCGCGCCCGAACTCGAACGCTTGGCTGCCGGCTGCGAACGACAACGGCCCCATCTCCATCGGGGTGTCCTGCAGCGGTACCCAGATCGTCACGCAGCGGTCGGTCGTGAACGGCCAGTAGTACTGGTCCGCGTGCCACGGGGTGACGCCGCCGCCGGACTCCTTGTAGAGCGCCTGGTCGTGGTACAGCCGCACCGACTGCACGCCGAGCAGTTGCGCCGCGATCCGCGCCAGCCGCGGCGACGACACGAACTCCAGCACCCGCTCGCTGTCCTGCCAGAGGTTCGACACCTGCAGGAACGCCTTCCCGTAGGTGTCCCGCTCCTCGAGCGGCAGGTGCTGCGTGTTCAGCTCGATCACCTTGCCGGTGATCTCGGGCTCGTACTCCGCGATCGTCTCGGCGCTGAGCACGTTCTTCAGCTTCACGAATCCGTGCTCGGCGAAGTGCGCGATGTCGGACCGGCTGAGGGTGTAGCCGGTCTCGAGGTCCGGGCGGGTCGACCGGGGCGGTGGGGCGGGGGAGGAATCAAGCGCAGCCATGGGAGACAAGAGTTCCCGCGTCTTTGACGGCTGTAAAGATCAGTGATCAAATCTTTGCCCTAGGTGCACGTGCAGAAATCCGGTCAGGACCGTAAGGCAAACCGGTCCAGTGCCGCGAGAATCAACTCCTGCGTGGTGCTTCCGCCCGCGCCGTGACCCTCCTGTTCGACCAAGTGCAGGTCCGCATCCGGCCACGTCTGCGCCATCCGCCACGCGACCTCCACCGGACTGCTGATGTCGAGCCGGCCGTGGATCAGCACCCCTGGGATCCCCGCGAGCTTGTCCGCGTTCCGAACCAGCGCGTCCTCGTCCAGCCAGGCCGCATGTCCCCAGTAGTGCGTGACCAGCCGCGCGAGGCGCAGCCGCAGTACCGGGTCGTCGTACCGTGGGTCCGGCCGCCAGTCCGGGTGGGTGCGCACGTGGGTGTCCTCCCAGGCGCACCAGTCCTTCGCGGCCTGTTCGCGTACGGCGGGATCCGGATCGTGCAGCAGTCGGCTGTACGCGAGCGCGAGGTTCCCGTCCCGCTCCGCCTCCGGTACGCCGTCCCGGAACCGCGCCCACTCCGCCGGGAAGATCCGGCCCATCTCGCGGGTGATCCACTCGACCTCCCGGCGGGTCGTGTTCGTGACGCTGAACAGCACGACCTCCGAGATCACCTCCGGGTGCCGCTCGGCATACGCGAGCCCGAGCGTCGCACCCCAGGACGCCCCGAGCAACAACCACCGCTCGATCCCGAGCATCCGCCGCAACTGCTCGAAGTCCGCGATCAGGTGCGCAGTGGTGTTCGTCCGCAGATCCACCTCAGGCTCGGCGGCGTCCGGCGTACTGCGCCCGCAGTTCCGTTGGTCGACGAGCACCACCCGGTACCTGGCGGGATCGAAGTACCGCCGCCACCAAGCCCCGGCCCCGGACCCCGGCCCGCCGTGCACGACGAGCGCCGGCTTCCCGTCCGGGTTCCCGCAGACCTCCCAGTACACGCGATGCCCGTCACCGGCATCGAGCAGGCCGTGGTCGTAGGGCTCGATCTCGGGATACATGCTCAGAGCACTCCGGTGTAGGTGAGGGCGAAGGTGGCGCAGGGGAGGAGGAAGAGGGTGGCGAGGGTGATGATGCCTTTGAAGGACTGGTGGGGGCCAATGAGTTTGGGGTACGCCGCGACCAGGACCGGGACCATCACGAGCTCGAGCGGGAGCATGCTGCGGGGGATGATCGTGCCGGTGGCGGCGAGGACGACCGAGAGGGTGGCGGCGGCGATCCAGGCGGTGTAGCCGAGGCGGTACGTCGTGCGGGCGCCGAAGCGGACCGCGATCGTGTGGTAGCCGGCGGCGCGGTCCGCGTCGAGGTCGGCGAGGGTCGTGGGGAGGTAGAGGCCGACCGCGGCGAGGGTGCCCTGGAGGCCCATCAGCCACGGGAAGCCGCTGAGGTCGGGGTTGATCGCGGCCCACCCGGCGAGCGGTCCGAAAGCGCCCAGCGCAAGGGCATTCACCGCGACGTCGAAGCCGGCGCGCGTCTTCAACCGCACGGGCGGCACGGAGTACGCGTACCCGAGCAGTACGGCGAGCAGCACGCCGAGCGCGAACACGACCCCGACCAGCAGGCTCAACCCGACCGCCGCGACCGCCGCCGCGAAGGCCAGTCGCAGCGCCGCCTGGAGCGTGACCCGCCCGTCGAGCAGCGGCGACTTGGCCTTGCGCGGATTGAGCCGATCACTCGGCAGGTCGTACGCGTCGTTGACTGCCAGCACGGCGAGCCACACCAGCGGACCCATCACGACCGCGCCGACGATCAGCCGCGGCCACTCCGCGACCGGCGGGATCAGCCGATGCGTCGCGAGCAGGATCCCTGTGTAGTAAGGGACGATCGACACCACCCAGAACGCGGGCCTGCCGACCGCGACCACATCACGAACCCGCGGCCCTCGTACCTGCACGTCCGTGATCACACGACAACTGTCCACCTCCAGGGTGCATCCCGTCCTCCCTCCACAGGGTGAACCTCCTCACCCGCGAGGCTCGATGTGAGCCACGGAACCCTTCTCCAGCGCGACCCACACCGAACCGTCGGCGGACAGCCCGTGCGGCTCGGCGCCGTCGGCAAACCCCACCTGCTCGATGATGTTGCCCTTGGCATCGACACGGGCCGCGGCCGACGCCGCCCACAAGGTGATCCAGCACCCGTCCGCCGTCGCCGCCACGGCATGCGGCTTCGACCCGGCCGGCAGCGCGAACTCCTCGATCGTCCCGTCGGCGTCGATCCGGCCGACCTTGTCCGCGAGCAGTTCGGTGAACCAGACGCCGTCAGGCCCGCCGCTGATCCCGACCGGCCCGGCGCCGTCGGTCGGCAGGGGATAGCTGGTGACCTCCCCGGCCACGGTCATCCGCCCGATCGCGTTCGCCTGGTTGAGCGTGAACCACAGGTCCCCGGCGTACGTCGTGATCATCGCCGGGAACGCACCCGTCGTGCCGATCGGGTACGTCGTGACCTCGCCGGCCCGCGTGATCCGTCCGATCGCGTCGCTGCTCATCAACGTGCACCACAACGCGCCGTCCGGCCCGACGCACAGCCCGTACGGCGCGCCCGCGACCGGCACCGACGAGACCGCGCCGTCGTACCCGATCCGCCCGACCCGGTCGTCGCCGTTCCGCGTGAACCACACCGCGTCGTCCGGCCCGTCCACGATCACACTCGGCCGCGACTCGGGTGCGTTCAGGTCGAACACCTTTCCGGACACGGTCGCGACACGGCCGGTGTGGACGAGCGTCGTCCACACCTCACCACCTGCCGACACCACGCCGTACGGCGCCCCGTCGACTGCGTATTCAGTGGGCATACGTCATTACCTCCATCTCGAGCACAGTTCCCCGCCAGCGGGATGCGAAGCGGCGGTCGTGGCTGACGACCACGAGGGCGCCCGTGTAGCGGTCCAGCGCGGCCTCCAGTTCCTCCACCAGGACGAGCGACAGGTGGTTCGTCGGCTCGTCCAGCAGCAGTACGTCGTACGGCGTCGTCAGTACTCGCGCCAGCGCCAGACGTCGGCGCTGACCTGTGGACACCGCACCGACCCGGGTCTGCAACTGCTCCTGCCGGAACAGCCCGAGCCCGGCCGCCCCAGGATGCCGCGCGAGCGCCTGACGCAGCGTGTCGTCCGGCCGCGGCTCCACCACCTCCTGCGGGAGGTATCCGATCCGTCCGCGCCGCTCGACGTACCCGGAGTCCGGCGGCAGCACGCCCGCGAGTACGTCGAGGAACGTCGACTTGCCCGCACCGTTCGGCCCGGTGATCAGCACCCGGCCACCTGCCGGTACGTCGAGCGACACCGGCCGCAGCCGCCCGTCGACCGCGACGCCGACCGCATCCAGCCCGGCCGCGGCGCCCGTCGTACGGATGGACGCGGTGAACCGGAGCGGCTTCGCCGGCACCGGCGCCGGGTCCTCCTCCAACCGGCGCAGGCGTTCCTTCGCGTTCCGGATCTTGCTCCGCTCGGCCTCGTTGACGCGGCCCGTCGCCCGGTCGTACGCGACCTTGTTGTTGTCCTTCATCGGCCGCCCGTACGCGACCCGGTCGGCGGTGGTCCGGACGAGCCCGCGCAGCTCCGCGACGTCGTCCTCCCACTGCTGCCGGGCCTGTTCGAGCCGGGCCCGTTCGGCGGCCTTCTCGTCCAGGTAACCCTGGAAACCGTTGCCGTACCGCGTCATCCGGTGCGTGTCGCCGTCGACCTCGAACAGCGTCGACGCGACCCGCTCCAGGAACGCGCGGTCGTGCGACACGACCACCGTCGTTCCGCGCCGGGACCGCAGGTGATCCTCCAGCCAGACAGCGGCCGACACGTCCAGGTGGTTGGTCGGCTCGTCGAGCAGCAGCACCTCGGGCGACGACGCGAGTACGGCGGCCAGGTTCAGCCGGGCGAGCTCGCCGCCGGACAGCTCGGACAGCCGGCGATCACCGGGCAGCGTGGACAGCCCCAGGCCGTACGTCGCACGGGCGAACCGGGCGTCCGCGTCGTACCCCTCACGGATCTCGAACGCGGTCTGCAGCTCGCCGTACTCGGTCAGCACGTCCTGACCCTGAGCCAGCTGTTCCTCGAGCTCGCGGAGACGGGCCTCGATCCGGCGCAGGTCGGCGAGGGCGTGGTCGGCCAGCGCCCGGACGTCGAGATCGAGCGGCAGCGGGTTGTCCTGCGCCAGGAAGCCGATGCTGCCGGCAACGGTCGGCGTACCGTCGGTGGCCGGCTCGAGGCCGGCCAGGATCCGCAGCAGCGTCGACTTGCCGGAGCCGTTCTCGCCGATCAGGCCGCTGACCTGCCCGGGCGGGAAGGCGCAGCTGATCCGGTCGAGCACCAGGCGGTGGTCGTAGGACTTGGTGACGTCGTGCAGGGACAGCTGGGTAGACATGAGGATCCTCCTGACCTCTCGCGGGTTCGTGGTTGGCGAACGGCGGGTCAGAAGATCACTGGCTACTCCTTAAAGGCGACGGATGTTGCGTTAGGATGATCGCATGACGGATGGGGTTCGCGCAAGCAGGCCGGGAGGACGGACCGCCCGGGTGCGCTCCGAGGTGCTCGCGGCGGTGGAGGCCGAGCTGGCCGAGCACGGGTACGACGGGCTCACGATCGACGCCGTCGCCGTACGTTCCGGTGTCCATCGCACGACGCTGTACCGGCGCTGGAAGACCGTGCCCGGCCTGCTCGTCGACCTGCTCGAGGCCGGCGCCGACGACGCGTGGGAGCCGGCCGACACGGGCTCGCTGGAGGGCGACCTGATCGCGGTCAACCGCGAGGTCCACGCCGCGCTGACCGCCGGCCCGTCGGTCACCCAGGCGGTGATCGCCGCCTCGTTCCGTACGCCGGAAGCCGCCGAGGCACTCACCCGCTTCTGGGATGACCGCTACGCGCGCACCGCTCTCCTCGTCGCCCGCGCGGTCGACCGAGGCGAGCTCCCGCGCACGGTGGACGCTCATCAAGTCCTGCTCACCGCGACCGGCCCGGTCTACCACCAGCTCGTCCTGCTCCGGCAGCCAATGTCCCGCGCGCAGGCGGACCGTCACGCCCGGATCGCCGCAAAAGCCTTTGCGACCGCGCCTGGCACCGACCTACCGTGACGGTATGGGCACCTCTCTGTATGCGCTGTCGATCGACGCGAAGGATCCGGCCGGGCTCGCGCGGTTCTGGGCCGGCATGCTCGGGTTCGAACCGGCCGAGGGGAACGAGCTGGTGCCGACGGACAACACCGGGTTCCGGCTGCGGTTCCTGCCGAGCGACGTGGTGAAGGACCGGCAGAACCAGGCCCACTTCGACCTGACCAGTCAGACGCCGGAGCAGCAGCAGGAGACCGTCGCCCGGGCGCTCGAGCTCGGCGGTCAGCACCTCGACATCGGCCAGACGGGCGAGGAGGGGCACATCGTGCTCGGGGACCCGGAGGGCAACGAGTTCTGTGTGATCGAGGCCGGGAACAACTTCCTCAAGGACACCGCGTTCATCGGCGCGCTGTCGTCCGACGGCTCCCAGGCGGTCGGGTACTTCTGGAGCAAGGCCCTCGACTGGCCGCTGGTCTGGGACCAGGACGAGGAGACCGCGATCCAGGCGCCGTCCGGCGGACCGAAGATCACCTGGGGCGGCCCGCCGGTCGGCCCGAAGGCCCCGAAGAACCGGCTGCACCTGGACCTGGTGGCCGACGGCGACCCCGAGGCGGAGGTCGAGCGGCTGCTGGCCCTCGGCGCGACCCGGCTGGAGACCAGCCAGGAGGGCCCCACCGCGATCCCGCTGGCCGACCCGGACGGCAACGAGTTCTGCATCCTGATCACCACCCCGTCCTGAGCAACGCCCCCGACTAGGGTCGTCCTCGACGCCTAGGTTGAGGGAGACGTTTGTGACTGGTCGGTTGGCGAACGAGGTTGTGCTGGTGACGGGGGCCGCGCGCGGGATCGGCCGGGCGGTCGCGGCGAAGGCCGCGGCGGAAGGTGCGGCGGTCGGGCTGATCGACATCCTCGCCGACGAGCTGACCGCGACCACCGCGGAGCTCGGCGAGACCGGGGCGAAGGTGGCCGCGGCGGTCGGCGACATCACCGACGAGGTGTCGGTCCGGCAGGCGGTCGGCAAGCTTACCGACGACCTCGGCGGCCCGGTCACCGTGCTGGTCAACAACGCCGGCAAGAACTCGTACGCCGACCCGGCGCGGATGTCGGTGGCCGAATGGGACGACGTGTTCGACGTCGACCTGAAGGGCGCCTTCCTGATGTCCCGCCAGGTGCTGCAGCCGATGATCGACGCCAAGCGCGGCTCGATCGTGAACATCGCCTCGATCCACTCCAAGCTCACCCAGGCCGGCATGTTCCCGTACGCCGCGGCGAAGTCCGGGCTGGTCGGGATGACCCGCTCGCTCGCGCTCGACGTCGCCCCGCACAACGTCCGGGTCAACGCGGTCAGCCCCGGCTACATCGCCACCGACCTGCTCGAGGAGTTCTTCGACACGATCCCGGGCGAACGCGAGAAGGCCCTCGGCGTGCACCCACTCGGCCGGATCGGCACCCCGGCGGACGTCGCCGAGGTCGTCTGCTTCCTCGCCTCCGACGCCGCCGCCTTCGTCACCGGCGCCAACTGGGCGGTCGACGGCGGCCTCGGCATCCGCTACGCCTAGCCGGTCGCCCCGGGGTTGTACGCGCAGGCCGAGGTCAGGTCGCCGGTGTCCGGTTTGGGGGTGACCTTCGGCTGGGTCGCCGTGGTGGTACGGCGCGGTACCGGCTTCGTACTGCGGACCGGGTTGATCGCCTGCGCCACGATCGCGCGCATCGCGGCGTAGTCCGGGTTCCGGCCGTTCGGGAAGTTCTTCTTCTTGTCCAGGTCGACGTTCGTGATCTTCCCGGTCTTCACCCGCTGCCCGACGTCGACCAGCGGCTTCAGCAGGCTCCCCGGGATGTCGGTGCGGATCATCTGCTCGCCGGCGTGCGCGATCTCCTGGTAGTTGGCGAGCACGTTCTGCGGCGTGGCCCGTTCGACGATCGCCTTGACCGTGCAGCGCTGCCGGGCCTGGCGGGCCAGGTCGGCGGTCGCGAGCCCGTACCGCCCGCGCGCGAACCACAGCGCGTCGGAGCCGTTCAGCTGGACGTCGTGGCCCGGCTGCAGGTACCGGCTCGGCGGGATCTTCTTGTCGTCGTTCCCGCCGACCGGGACCGGGTAGTTGATGTTCACGGTGATCCCGCCGAGCGCGTCCACCAGCTTCGCGAACCCGGCCAGGTTGACCTGCACGTAGTAGTGGATCTGCAGCCCGAGCGCCGCGCCGACCGACAGCTTCAGCACGTCCGCGCCGGGGTTGTCCGACGGACCGATCAGGTCCGGGTACAGCTTGGGGATGTTCCGGTACATCGCGTCCAGGTAGAACTCCGGCTGCTCCGTGTCCGGCGGGACGCTCGGGTCCCAGAACCCGGTCGGGAACTTCGCGTGCAGCGGCGTACCGGCCGGGAACGGCATCCGCATGAAGTTCCGGGTCAGCGAGATCAGCGACGTGTTGCCGGTCTTGGTGTCGATGCTCGCGACCATCACCGAGTCGGTCCGGACGCCCTGCCGGTCGGCGCCGTCGTCCGCGCCGAGCAGCAGGATGTTCAGCCGCGGGAGCTGCTCCCAGATGTCCTTCCTCGGGACGATCGTCGGCCGCGTCTGGCTCTTCGTCTCCGAGCCCGCGAACACCTTCGTCACCAGTTCGCGCTGCGCCACCAGCGTCTGCGCGCCGCTCGCCGTACCCATCGCCAGCGCGAAACACAGCACGCCGATCACCAGCGACCCGAGCGTCCGGGCCGCCGGTCCGGCGGTCAGCGGGCGGAGCATCTTGTACGACGTGACCAGCACCACGACCCACGCGAGCGCGATCGCGACCAGGCCGGCGATCATCCACAGCAGCACCGTTGGATCCAGCGCCCACGCGATCACCGCGTCCCGCTGCCGGAGCGCGAGGTACGCCGCCCCGCCGTACAGCCCGAGGCTGACCAGCGTCACCGCCGTGCCGAGCCTGGTCCGCCGGGCCGCCAGGTACGCGGTCCCGGGGATCAGGATGCCGAGGACGGCGATCGCCAGCGCCCCGATCCCGGTCGGTCGGCGTGGTCCGGCGCGACGTGCGCGGGCGGCGCGCGGGGCTCTGGTCTGGGCCATGTCAGCTACGATTCAGCGCTCCGGCAAAAAGTTGGCATGATCGATAAAGTGAACGAAAGTCAGACACAACAGCCGCTGGTACGGCGGGCCGGGGCGGCCGATGCGGAGTCGCTGGTCCAGTTACGTGCCTTGATGCTCTCGGCAATGGGTACCGACGTCGGCGGGCCGGACGCACCGTGGCGGATCGGTGCCCGGAAGTGGTTCGCGGAGCAGCTCGCGTCGCCGGACACGTTCGCGGCGTACGTCGTCGAGGACCCGGACGCCGGCGTGGTCGCCGGGGCGGCCGGCAATGTGCACGCGCACCCGCCCGGCCCCCACGACGCGTCGAGCGTCCGCGGGCACCTGTACAACGTGAGCACGCACCCGGACTTCCGGCGCCGTGGTCTGGCCAAGGCGTGCGTGGTGGCGCTGGTGGACTGGTTCCGCGACGAGACCGCCGTCGGTCAGATCGAGCTGCATGCGACCGACGACGGCATCGACCTCTACCGGGGCCTCGGGTTCACCGAGTCGAGGTTTCCGACGCTGCGGTTCCGGACCACCACGGCGTAGCGCGGCTGGTGTCGCGGAGCGCGTTCGTCGAGCAGTGCACCTCGCCACCGCCGAGGTGGGCCCACAGGAAGTCCTCGACCCAGCGCACCCGTACGCCGTTGCGGGCCAGCGCGCGCTCCGTCACCTGCTTGAACACGTCCTGCCCCTGCAGCCGCGGCCCGTGCGGATCGGGTACGGCGTACTCCCGGTCGGTGATCGACAGCCCGTTCGCCGGGCCGGGCGTCATCGCCTTGAGCAACCCGTAGCCGGGCACGCGGTTGAAGATCTCCGGCAGCCGGACCAACTCGTCCGGATGCAGTCCGGTGGCCTTCAGTAGGACCTTCAGTTGATCATCGATGTGCTTCGCCGCGCCCTCGTTGTCGGCCATCCCGGTGCGGAGTACGTCGTCGACTGTCGGTTTGTGCGGCGACTTCGTGTCCGCGAACATCCTCTGCTTGCCGCCACCCAGCCGTTGCACCTCACGCAACAGTTGCGCGCCGAGCCGCGGGTCGGCGACCGCGAGTGTCCAGCCGCGGGCGTTGTCCGCGCGTACGACGTGCACCGTCTCGTCGACGTGGCCGATCATCAGCCAGGATGTGTCGATCACCAGCGGCGGCTGGTACCCCTGGCTGGTCAGCATCGTCAGGAACCCGGTGTCGGGGTGCCGTTCGGCCGTGGCGCCGTACAGCAGCCGGCCGTGTGGATAACCGGCGTACGGCGGGAGTGACTCGAGGTTGCCGCCCATGTTCAGCAGGTCGTTCGAACCGGAGGACGCCTGGCCGGCGAGCTCCTGGACGACGCCGACGTCGGGTCCGCGCAGGTCGCGGTACAGCAACCGGCCGGCCGGACGCGGGGTGTTGCCGGCAGGCATGTCCCACACGTTGCCGGAGCGGATCAGGATCCGCAGCGTGTGCGGACCGCCGACGGCCGGCATGCTCGCGGTGGCGGGCTCGAACCAGTCCTGCGCCCACATGTCCTTCCAGCCCTCGTGCGTGCCCTGGATGAACCGGACCTTGGTTGCTTTACGCAACGTCGACTCGAACTGCTGCCAGTCGCCCGGAGCGCCCTGCTCGTACGGCGGCGTACGGCCCCAGAAGCCCTGCCCGGTGTTCGGCTTGCTCGCGAGTACGGTCTGCGCGGGCTGCAGGTCGTTCTGCAGCATCAGCGGCGCGACCCGCATCCGTACGGCGTCCGTGCCGGTGTGGCCGCGGTCCGTGACCAACAGCGTGACCGTGATCTGGCCGTCCCACTTCTTCGGGTCTCGGACGATGTCGCGGCCCTCGAGCAGCAGTCGTACGCCGTGCCGAAGGTCCTGGGCGGTGAGCGTGCCGACCGGGCGGCCGTACGCGAAGACGCGCGCCTTGTCGGTCGGGGTGATCGTGACGGTGCCGGTGGCGTCGCCGGAAAGGTTGCGTTCGGCATCGATCGCCAGCGGCGCGAGGTCCGCGGCATCGCGCGGGCCGTTGATCCGGTCGTCGGCAGCATCGTTGCAGGCGGCAAGCTTGTCGTCAACCGCGCGACCGGGTGCGTCAAGGTCGGCCGGGTCGACCTTGCAGCGGTGTTCGTCGTCGTCCAGGTTCGGCAGGAAGATCGCGCCGCGGGCGTCGGTCCAGGTGTTCTTGCCGGCGTCGTCGGCGGCCGTGAGTACGCCGTCCCGGTCGACGTCGGCGGTCAGCCGTGGTGCCGGCGTACCGGCCGTTCCCCAGGCGGTGGCCGCGAGCAGGCTGGTGACGCCTGCGATCCAGCGTTTCATCGAAGGCTCCTTATTTGGTACAGGTGTGCTTCTTCGATGAAACTACTGAGCGGTGCGCGGTCCGGGGAGATGGAGAATCCCTTCTCCACCCGTGGGCGGAGAAGGGATGGTCCTATCGCTGGATGAGCGAGAGGATGTTGCCCGCCGGGTCCTTGAACCAGGCGATCAACGGGCCTTGGCCACGGGTGATCCCGAGCTCGTCCTGGGCGTCGGTGTACCTCTCGAACGTGACCCCCAGCGCGGTGAGCGCCCGGGCCGTCTCCTCGATGTCCGCGACCGGGAAGTTGAGCACGGTGTACTCCGCCGGCACGTGGTTGTCCTTCGGGTACACGAGCACCGGGGTGCCGCCCGCGATCCGCAGGTTGAGCATCCCGTGCTCTTCACCGACGTCGAGACCCAACGTCTTCGTGTAGAACTCCTTGGCCCGCGGAATGTCGTCCACCGAGAACCCACTGAACGCCTTGCTGTCCTGAAGCATCTGATGCCCTCCTAGTCACTCGACATCAGCTACGTCGTTACCACCAAGCCGGCTTCGACACTAGTTGTGGGACAGAGCGGGATTCACCGTGGCCGCGACCGAGGCGGACTCGAGGCCGTCGGCGACCGTGTGCAGGAGGCGGACCAGGTGGGCGGCGTCGGTCGGGCCGAGGATGCCGGTGACGACGTCGAGGACCCGGACCGTGAGACCGTCGAGCTGGGAGAGCCTGGCCTGGCCCATCCCGGTGACGGTCAGCGTCGGCGTAGTCCGGACCATGCCGAGGGCTTCCAGGTCGGCGATCGCCAGCTCCGCCTCGCCGTTCGTGATGCCGACCTGCTTGGCGACCTGGTGCGCGGTGGTCCGGCCGTTCGCGACCGCGCTCAGCACCAGCGCGGCCGGCATCTTGATCCCGACCGCTTCCTGCAGGCCGAGGATCAACGGATGCGCGTGCCCGCGGACGCGCTCGACCGCGTCCAGCAGCCGGAGCGCGTCGCCGACGTCACTGATCAGATACTCGGTCTGGACGGCCGCGATACCCGCCGGACCCGGCCGGACGGGCGACGGTACGACGCCGCCGATCACCCGCTCGGGGACGACGAGCGCGTTCGGCACGAGCGGTTCCTCAACGGCTTCCGTCGGCGGCCTGATACCAGCGTCTTCGATGGTCACGCCTCCAGCGTACGGAGCGGTTCCGACAGCTTCGGCGTGTCTTTCCTGAGGAAACACTGTGAATCTCATGACGTTCCCGTCCTGGGCGGGGTGCCCGTCCGCGGGCCGCTCCAGTAATCGAACATACGCACGAAAGAATGGCTCCGGAAAGTTTTGGAGATTGTCCAGAATTTCCGGAATCGGGCGTGACCTCGGCTCTTGGTCCTCCGTTGGAAGTGACGTGACGGTGAACACAACACGGCGCACCGGCACCGCGCTCGCCCGCGTTTTCCAGGCCGACCACCCCTCGAAGTAACAGCCAGGAGGACCCGTGACAACCGCCACCGCCACTCAGACCGTTCAGCGCCGACGCGTGCGTGTCTGGTTCGGTGAGCACGTCATCGCCGACTACAACGCCGAGCCGGCGTTGGCCGAGCGGTACGCAGACGCCATGAGCCGCCGATTCGCCGGTCTCCGGGTCACGAACGACCCGATGCCGATGATCGACAAGCTCCCCGACCCCCTGCCCGGCGAGCGCATGTGGGACGTAGCGCCCCGCTGAGAAAAGAATCCCCGGTGCTTCGCGTTCCGTATCTCACCAGACAACCCACGCGGAACGTACGCCAGGTCGAGCGCCTCACCTCGATCATTGAAGGACCGGTGTCGGGCGGCAGGTGAGCGTGGGCGTTCTGCCCCTCGCCTGCCGCCCTTTTTCTCCCCTGTGAAATGCGCCTGAACAATCGCGTTCGCACCGGATCCCCCAGGTCCGGTGCGAACGTTTTTCACTTTTGTGTGTAGTACTCGGGTTTCATCTGGATCAGCTGGACGTAATTCCCGTCCGGGTCGATCACGGTCGCGAACCAGCCGATCCCGCGGTCCTCCGGGTGCACCAGCCACTCGACGTCGAGCGTCCGCAGATGCGCGGCCGCCGCCTCGATGTCGTCGACCCCGAAGTTCACGATGTGCCGCCCGGGTTCGGGGTTCTTGCCCGCGACGTCGTCCCGCTGCTCGATCACCAGCCCGAACCCGCCGAGATCCAGGTTCCCGTACCCGTCGACCTCGGCCCGGAACCCGTCCCGGTACCACGCCTTCAACCGCTCGGCGTTCGTACTCCCGAGCAACATGCTGTTCAGAATCACCTTCACTCCTTCCACCGCCCTGACCCCCGGTACGTCGGAGCTGCCGCCGGATTCTCGACACGAGGTGCCGGGTGCTGAGCTCGTGCGATCCGGTCGCAGGAGGGGTGAACGGTTCATCCCGCGCACATCTCGTGGTCATGGACACCGGCGATGATCCCGCCGATTCCGCCATGAGAGGACAGTCGATGGGGCACTCGCACGACCACCCGCACACCCATGACCACGATCACGACCACGATCACGGTCATGGGCACGACCACCACCACCCGAACACCGAGCTGGACCAGGCGACCCTGGCCGCGCTGGATACCAGCGTGCCGGACAGTGACCTGTCCCCCACCGAGGTGACCCGTCGCGGTCTGCTCCGGTCGGCCGGCATCCTCGGCGGTACGGCGGCGCTCGCGGTGACCGGTGCGCAGTTCGCGGCGGCGGCCGCACCGAAGGACGGGTGGGTCTTCCAGCAGGGCAACCGCCCCAAGGTCTGGCTGGCCGGTGACCACCACATCCACACCCAGCTCAGCTCGGACGGCATGTACCGCGTCATCGACCAGGCCCGGCACGCCGCGGCGTACGGCCTGGACTGGCTGGTCATCACCGACCACGGCGGCGCGACGCACGCGCGGATCGGCGTCGACCTGGTCAACCCGCAGATCAAGGCGGCCCGCGCCGAACTGCGCGACACGCTGATCTTCCAGGGCCTGGAGTGGAACATCCCGGCCGCCGAGCACGGCACGGTCTTCGTCGCACCGGGCAGCCGCGAGGTCGACGTACTGAAGCAGTTCGAGAACAGCTACGACGGCAGCGTCAAGAACGCAAGCGCGAACTCGCCGGCCAACGAGGCGCTCGCGGTGTCCGGCATCCAGTGGCTCGGCCAGCAGGTCGACCGGCGCCTGGTCGCGGACGCGCTGTTCCTCGCCAACCACCCGGCCCGGAACGGCATCGACAGCCCGCACGAGATCCGCAACTGGCGCGACGCCGACCCGCGGATCGCCGTCGGCTTCGAGGGCGCGCCCGGTCACCAGGCGGCCGGCCTGCCGGCCCCGATCGGCGGCGGCAGCGCCCGCGGGTACTACGGCAACTCGCCGAACGCGAACTCGTTCCCCGGCTACCCGGCCGAGAGCTACCGCACCTGGGGCGGCTTCGACTGGATGACCGCGACCGTCGGCGGGCTCTGGGACAGCCTGCTCGCCGAGGGCAAGCCGTGGTGGATCTCCGCGAACTCCGACTCGCACGTGAACTGGAACGAGACCTCCCGCCGCCCGGACGGCTCCAGCCAGGCGCAGTTCGACCGCGACGGCCGGTACATGGACCCGGTGTACGGCAACGCGATCAACACCACCGCCGGTGACTTCTGGCCGGGCTACTACAGCCGTACGCACGTCGGCGCCGACCGCCGCGACTACCTCGCGGTGATGGAGGGCCTGCGCAACGGCCGGGCCTGGGTCGACCACGGCGGGCTGGTCAAGGGCGTCGAGGTCGAGGTCCGCGAGGTAGGCAAGCCGTACGGCGAACCGCTGGGCGGCGCGCTGCTGGTGAAGAAGGGCCGCGCGATCGAGCTGGTCGTCCGGATCACCGCGCAGACGATGCCGAACTGGTCGAACTTCGTCCCGTCGCTGAACCGGGTCGACGTGATCCAGGGCTCGGTCACCGGACCGGTCACCGACAAGGACACGATGACCGCGCCGAACACCAAGGTCGTCAAGCAGTGGGACACCTCGGGCAAGCGAGGTACGTTCGAACTGGTGTACCCGCTCGGCCGGGCGGACGAGGCGCAGTACGTCCGGGTCCGCGGTACCGACGGGAACCGCAGCCAGCCCGGGTACCACGGTGCGGCGGTGGACCCGGCCGGGCCGAAGCTGGACGTGGTCGGCGACGCGGACCCGTGGGTCGACCTGTGGTTCTACACCAACCCGATCTGGGTACTCCCGAGGTAAGGATCTGACGTTGTGATCATCGCGATCGATGCCGACAGCTTGGACACCGCGGCCGCCGACCACCTGCTGTACGACCTGATCGCCGGGCTGGATCAGCCGGTGGTCGCGCTCACCCACATGGTGTCGGGTGCCGACCGGCCGCACGTCGCGGTCTCGCTGACCAGTGCCGCCGACCTCGCCGACCCGGTCCGCGCGATGGTTGCCGAACGCAACGTCGGGCTGGCGGTCACCCGGCCCGGCGCGTCCGAGCCCGAGCTGGCCGGTCCGAGCCGGCTGGTCCGCGGCGCGTACGTCGCCGCGGTCGAGGCGGCGCTCGGTACGACGGGACGCGTGGTCCGCTGGCCCGGTCACGAGCAGGCGCACGGCGTACTGCCCGCGGCCGAGCTGCGGACCCGCTGCGGCATCGATCACCTGGAGGGCATCGGCGGCGTGCCGGTCGAGGACGACACCTTGATCGACACCCTCGACTTCCTCCGCCCGGTCCGTCGCGACGGCCGGCTGGTCCTCCAGGTCCAGCCGGCCGCCGGCGACGTACTGATCCCGTTCGAACTCCAGCACCAGCAGAAGTGCTGCGCCGACCACTGACCGCGCTACTGTCGGGGTATGGGCGGCAAGACCGGCAAGTTCCTTGGTATCCCCTACGACTGGCGGCCCCTGACCGGGGAGCGGCTCAAGTCCCGTTGGTGGAACCCCGACGACCCGCGGCTGTTCACGCCGAAGGCGCTCGGCTGGGGCTTCGACGTGAACTTCGCCCGGCTGCTCGGCCGGAAGGGCAAGGACTCACCCCCAGGCAGCTGAACCCCGCAGTACGTCGGGGAGCTCGCCGACGACGCCGAGGCGCTGGGTGCAGCGGGTGAGGGCCACGTACAGGTCGCGGAGGCCGCGCGGCGACTCGATCACGATCCCGTCCGGGTCGACGACCAGCACCGAGTCGAACTCGAGGCCCTTCGCCTCGCGGGCGGTCAGCACCGTGACGCCGCTCAGCCCGTCGACCGCCTCCTGGATCAGCTCGAGCCGACTGCGGGACGTGATCACCCCGACCTCGCCGTACGCCGTCTCCTCGGCCGCCATCTTGTAGACGTACAACGGCTGCTCGGCCGCCGGTACGTCGGCCTGCCACGGGCGCAGGCCTGTCGACCGGACCGACTGCGGCGCCTTCGCGGACGGGTCGACCTCCCGCAGTACGGCGTTCGCCAGGTCCATCACCTCGGCCGGGGTGCGGTAGTTCAACGTCAGCTCGGCCAGCCGCCAACGATCGCCGAACGTCTCACCGAGCGCGCTCGACCACGACGTACCGCCGCCGATCGCACTCGTCTGCGCGACGTCGCCGACCACCGTCATCGACCGCAGCGGACAGCGCCGCGCGATCGCCCGCCACGCCATCGGCGACAGCTCCTGCGCCTCGTCGACGATCACGTGCCCGTACGTCCAGCGCCGGTCCGCGGCGGCCCGGTCGGCCAGCGTCCGGTCGTCGTCCGCCTCGTACCGCTCGGCGAACGCCTCCGCGTCCAGGATGTCCTTCGCGGTCAGGATCTCCGCCTCGTCGTCGTCGTCGAAGTCCGTCGACCCGGACCCCGCGAGTACGTCGAGAGCCCCTTGTGCGTAAGCGACCGCGCGCGCCCGGGCGGCCCGCTCCCGCGCCGCCTCGGTGCCGTCGTCGCCGAGCAGCTCCGCCGCCTCGTCGAGCAGCGGTACGTCGGCCGTGCTCCAGTCGGCGCCGTACCGCAGGAGATGCTCGCGATCCAGCGCGGACAGCTCCGGCGCGGCGGCCGCGAGGCGGGCCTCGTCGCCGTACAGGTCCTCCAGAAGTCTCTGCGGACTGAGCAGCGGCCAGAGTTGCTCGAGCAGAGCCTGTACGGCGGGCTCGGCGAGCACCTCGTTGCGCAGCTCGGCCAGGTCGTACTCGTCGAGCAACTGTTCGCCGTCGAGCGGGTCGGTGCCGATCAGCTCGGCGTACTGGTTCGTGAGGTGGTCGGTGATCTCGTTCAGCACGAACGGGCGCGCCTGGTTATGGGTGAGGTTGCGGTTCCGGACCCTGGTGTGGGTCGCGCCAACGACCTCCGGGTCGAGGGTCAGCTCGGTGCGCTCGACGGTCACCTGCACCGGGCCGTCCGGGACCCACTGCCGGTCGGCGACCGCCCGCGCGATCACGTCGGCCATTACCGTCCGGCCCTTCACCTCGGCGCTCTCCGGCGGCTCCGGGCGGGTGGCGTTGATCCCCGGGTACAGCTCGGCGATCGTGACCAGCCGGACGCCGTCCTCGCCGAGTGACGGGAGCACCTGGCCGATGAACCGCAGGAACGCCGCATTCGGCCCGACGACGAGAATTCCGCGCTTTTCCAGCTGCTCACGGTGCGTGTACAACAGAAATGCCGCACGGTGCAGCGCGATTGCGGTCTTTCCGGTCCCGGGACCGCCCTGGACGACCAGGATTCCCGGCAGTTCGGAGCGGATGATCCGGTCCTGGTCGGCCTGGATCGTCTGCACGATCGACTCCATCCGGCCGGTCCGCCGGGCCTCCAGCGCCTTCATCAGCACCGCCTCGCCGATCACCCCGGTGCCGGGTTTCGACGGGTCGGCGGCCTCCCGGCCGAGGTCGAGCTGCTCGTCCTGGACGTCGATCACCCGGCGCAACCGGGTCTGCACGTGCCGGCGGCGGACGACGCCGAGGTTCGCCACCGCGGTCGCGATGTAGAACGGCCGCGCCGCGGGCGCCCGCCAGTCGACCAGCAGCGGTTCGTACTCGTCGTCGTGCAGCCCGATCCGGCCGAGGTGCAGCACCTCGCCGTCGGCGGTGTCCAGCCGGCCGAAGTACAGCCCCTCCTCGGCGGCGTTCAGCCGGGCCTGGCGGAGCTTGAGGTCCCGGATCCGCCCGTCCCGCTGGTGCAGCGCCTGGGCGTTCCGGGTGTGCACGAGTTCCTCGTCGTCGGCCCGCGCGTCCGTGCGCGCCCGCTCGGTGTCGAGCGCAGCGTAGAACCTGACCAGGTTGTCCTGCTCGGCGTCCACAGGATTCGGCAATTCGCTATCCCTTGTGTTAAAATGCGCGCGTTGGTTTCGGGCTGCATTTCCGGAATTCGCTCCGACGCAGCCACAAATCCTTGAGTTTATCCCGGTGCCGGGTTTTCCTGTAGTGGTGTTCCACTCCATCGTCCCGCCGTATCTGCTCGAGCAGCTCGAGCAGTCCGCGGGTGACCCCAGCGTCCGTGCCCGGATCCGGCAGTCGTTGCAGCACGACGCCGTACTGCGAACCCGGCCCGCGGCCGGACGCGAAACCGCGGCCGCGGCGGGCGGCCGGCAGCGCAAGGTGTACGACGCGCAGAACGGCACCGACCTGCCCGGCACACTGGTCCGCTCCGAGGGGCAGGACGCCGTCCAGGACAAGCCGGTCAACCAGGCGTACGACGGCACCGGCGCGACCTGGACGCTGTACAAGGAGTGCTTCGGGCGCGACTCCGTCGACGGGAACGGGCTCGTCCTGATCTCGACGGTGCACTACGACCGCGGCTACGCGAACGCGTTCTGGGACGGCTCGCAGATGGTGTTCGGCGACGGGGACGGGGTGATCTTCGGCAACTTCACGTCGTCGATCGACGTCACCGGGCACGAGCTCACGCACGGCGTCACGCAGTACACCGCGAACCTCGACTACCAGGGGCAGTCCGGGGCGTTGAACGAGAGCATCTCGGACGTATTCGGGTCGCTCGCGAAGCAGTACGCGAACCACCAGAGCGCGGCGGACGCCGACTGGCTGATCGGGGCGGGGCTGTTCCTGCCCGGCGTACAGGGGGTCGCGTTGCGGTCGATGAAGGCGCCGGGGACGGCGTACGACGATCCGCGGCTCGGCAAGGATCCGCAGCCGGCCGACATGTCCGGGTACGTCGACACCCAGGACGACAACGGCGGCGTACACATCAACTCCGGCATCCCGAACCGCGCGTTCTACCTGGTCGCGACGGCGATCGGCGGCAATGCGTACGACGACGCCGGCAAGATCTGGTACGGCACGCTGACCGGCGGCAAGCTCGCGTCCTCCGCCACCTTCAAGGACTTCGCCGAAGCCACCCAGACCACCGCCCGCACCCTCTTCGGCGACACCTCCCCCCAACTCACCGCCGTCACCACCGCCTGGCAAACCGTCGGCGTCCTCGGCGACCAAACCCCCCTCATGAACGCCGCCCAAACCGACCTCCACACCACCACCCCACCCTCATCACCCCCGGAGTGAAACACCGGCTCCGCTGGGTGAACGCCGCCGCTGGTGGGGCCGCCGTATCCGTCGGTCGGGCCGTAGGTGAGACGATTTGACCTCAAGGTTTGTTGAGGTATTAGCGTCGTTGGTGTGACAGTTCATCCGCTGCGGCTCGTCGTGCTGACGCGTAACGTCGAGGCTGGGCGGTTCGGGACAGCGGTGACTCGGTGGTTCGTGCGGGAGGTTGAGCGGTCGGGTGAGTTCAAGCTCGACCTGGTCGACCTCAGCCGCACGGAGCTCGCGGAGCTGCCGGCGCGGATCGAGGACGCGGACGCGGTGATGATCGTCACGGCCGAGTACAACCACGCGTACCCGGGCGACGTGAAGACCGCGATCGACGCCGTACGGCGCCCCTGGTACGCGAAGCCGGTCGGCTTCGTCGTGTACGGCGGCCGCTCCGGCGGTCTGCGCGCGGCCGAACAGCTCCGCCTGGTCTTCGGCGAACTCCACGCCGTGACCATCCGCGACACCCTCGCCTTCCGCGAGGAAGACTTCCACGACGGCACCCCGGTCGACCCCGCCACCTCGTCCGCCGCCGAGGCCCTGCTCGCCCAACTCGCCTGGTGGTCCCGCGCACTCCGCGACGCCCGCACCACCACCCCCTACCCCGCCTGAGCGGATCTCCAGGCCATCACAATCGCGGCCGTTCGGCCGCGCCACGCTCAGCCGGCGCCGGAACGGCCGATTGTGATGGCCTGGAGATCCGGAATACCCCCCAGCCAACGCGCGTTGAGCCTCACCGTGAGCGCCGAAGCGATGCCCCTGTCCGTGCTCGATCTCTCGCCGGTGCCGTCGGGCACGCGGCCGTCGGAGGCACTGCACGAGACGCTCGAACTCGCCCGCACCGCGGAAGCGGCCGGCTACCACCGCTTCTGGCTCGCTGAGCACCACAACATCCCCAGCGTGGCGAGTTCCACCCCCGAGGTGATGATCGCGGCCGTCGCCGCGGCCACCTCGACGATCCGCGTCGGCTCCGGCGGCATCATGCTGCCGAACCATTCCCCGCTCAAGGTCGCGGAGACGTTCCGCGTTCTCGGTGGGCTCTACCCGGACCGGATCGACCTCGGCCTCGGCCGCGCCCCGGGCACCGACCAGCGCACCGCGCTCGCCCTGCGCCGCAGCCGGGAGGCGCTCGGCGCCGACGACTTCACCGAGCAGTACGCCGAACTCCGCGCGTACGTCGACGGCTTTCCGGCCGGCCATCCGTTCGAGCCGATCACCGCGCAACCGTCCGACGTACCGCTGCCACCGATCTGGATCCTCGGCTCCAGCACGTACGGCGGTCAGGCGGCCGCCGCGCTCGGCACCGGGTTCGCGTACGCCGGCCACTTCGGCACGCTCGACCCGGCGGGCGTGATCTCGGCGTACAAGACCAACTACCGGCGCTTCGAGCACGACGGCGAACCGCGGGCGATCCTGGCGCTGGCCGCGATCGTCGCGGAGACCGAGGAACGCGCCGCGCAGCTCGCCCGCGCGAACGCCCTCTCCATGCTCCGGCTCCGGTCCGGTCGCCCGGGTCCCCTCCCGTCACCCGAGGAAGCGGCCGCCTACCCGTGGTCGGAGGCCGAAGAGGCCGCTGTCGAGGAATGGACCGGCCTGGTCTCGGTCGGTAGGCCCGAGCAGGTGGCCGCCGACCTGCGCCGCCGCGCCACCACCGCCGGCGCCGACGAGCTGATCATCACCACGAACATCCACAACCCGGCCGAACGCCGCCACTCCTTCCAGCTCCTCGCCGAAGCCTGGGGCCTGAAGCCGCGCTAACCACCACGCACGTGTTCGAAGATCAGGCTTGTCTCGGCGTGTGTGACGGCGGGATCCGCCGTCAGGTGGTCGAGCACGAACTCGCGCAGCGCATCCGGCGTACTCGCGGACACGTGCAGTAGATAGTCGTTCGCACCGCTCACATGGAACAGCGACAGCACCCCGGGCAGCCGGGGCACCTTGGTGCGGAAGCGGTCGATCTCGTCGCGGGAGTGGGCGCCGATCCGGATCGCGATCAGCGCCTGCAGCGGCCGGCCGAGCGCGGCCAGGTCCACGTCGGCGTGGAAGCCGCGGATCACCCCGCGTTCGCGTAACGAGCGGACCCGGGTCAGGCAGGTCGACGGTGCGATGCCGACTGCCTCGGCGAGCGCGTTGTTCGGCATCCGGCCGTCGGCCGTGAGCAGCTGGACCAGCTGCCGGTCCACCTCGTCGAGCCCGTCCGGGACCGGCCGCGGAGCCGGTCCCGGGCTCCGACGATCCTTCGGCATGCCATCTACTGTAGGGCCATCCACAGAATCCACAGCGTGTGGATGAGCCTGTGGACGAATTTTCTTCGGAACTCTTGCCTCTACATCGCAGAAGATTCCAGAGTCACCTCAGTTATCCACAGGCAGAGGAGGCTCTCATGCTGGACACCCGGGCGGTGCACGCCGGCCGCGACGACCTGACCGCGCGCGGCGTCCACGTCCCGCCGATCGACCTGTCCACGACCTACCCGCTGCCCGACGTCGACACCGGCGGAGCGTCGTACGACGAACTCACGCAGGGCCGCGGCCCGGACGGCGGGAGCCTCGTCTACCAGCGCCTGTGGAACCCGAACGTCGCCCGCTTCGAGGACGCGCTCGCCGAACTCGAGCACGCCGACGGCGCGGTCGCGTTCGGCTCGGGTATGGCCGCGCTGACCGCCTGTCTGCTCGCCAGCGTCGCCGCTGGCCGTCCGCATGTGGTCGCCGTCCGGCCGCTGTACGGCGGCACCGACCACCTGTTATCCACAGGCCTGCTGGGGACAACCGTCAGCTATGCACAACCCGCCGAGGTCGCGGCCGCGATCCGTCCCGACACCGGTCTGGTGATCGTCGAGACGCCGGCCAACCCGACCGTGGACCTCGTCGACCTCCGGTACGTCGCCGCCGCGGCCGGCGATGTACCGCTGCTGGTGGACAACACCTTCGCGACGCCGGTCCTGCAGCAGCCGGCTCGGCACGGGGCGAGCCTGGTGTTGCACTCGGCAACCAAGTACCTCGGCGGCCACGGTGACGTCATGGGAGGCGTCGTCGCGGCCGGCGTCGAGTGGGTCGGCCGGCTCCGGCAGGTCCGCGCTGTGACCGGTGGCCTGCTGCACCCGCTGGCGGCGTACGAACTGCACAGGGGACTGCAGACGCTGCCGGTGCGAGTACGGGCGCAGCAGGCGACCGCGATCAAGGTCGCGGACTGGCTGTCCGCGCAGCCCGCGGTCGAGCGGGTGTACTACCCCGGACTGAACGACCCGCACGGCCTGATCGGTCGCCAGCAGTCCGGTCCGGGCGCCGTACTCGCGTTCACGGTCAGCGGCGGGTACGCCGCGGCGTCCCGGGTGGCGAGCAGGCTGAAGCTGATCACGCACGCAGTGTCGCTCGGCGGCGTCGACACGCTGATCCAGCACCCGGCCGCGCTCACCCACCGGCTGGTCGCGGCGGAGGCGAAGCCGGGCGACGGGCTGCTCCGGCTGAGCCTGGGGCTGGAGGACCCGGAGGACCTGACCGCGGACCTCCGCCAGGCCCTCGAAGGCTGATTCTGCGCAGAGCAGAAAGTCTGCTCAGCGCAGATCCGGTCCGGGCGGCCCGTGCCGGATGGCACACTCGGTACAGGAGATCCGAGGCGAGGAGGGCCCGTCGTGTTGCTACGCCAGGTGATCGGGAACGTGTTCCGCCGGCTGCGGCGCGAGCGGGGTATCACCCTGCGTGAGCTCGCCGAGCTGGCCCAGGTGTCGGTGCCGTACCTGTCCGAGATCGAGCGCGGCCGCAAGGAACCGTCCTCGGAGATCCTCGCCGCGATCTGCCGGGCACTCGAACTCGAGCTGACCGACCTGCTGGCCGAGGTGCAGTTCGACCTGACCACCGCGGTCCGGTCCACGCTCCCCGTCCACCTCCAGACCGCCGCGATCCGCGTCGAGGACCGCACCGCTCACCGGATCCCCTCCGGCCCCCGCGCCTACTCGTCGATCCCGACGGCGTACACCCTCGTCGCGTAGAAAGACTGTGTGACCCACACAAAACGCCGGCCGCCCGCGCTCCCGGGGTCGATCCCGGACGTCCTGAACATGTTCGACTCCGAGGTGCGCTTCTACCGCGAGATCGCGCCGTACGTCGGGGTCCGCGTGCCCGAGTGCTACCAGGCGGAGTCCGGCCCGGACGGCACGCTGCTCGTCCTCGAGGACCTGTCCGCGTGGACGCCTGGCGCGGACCCGGTCGCCGGGGCGCGGGCGCTGCGCGACCTCCACGACCGCTGGACCGGCCAGGCCCATGAGCGCTGGCCGTGGCTGCGTCCGGCCGGCGCGGGCGACGATCTCGTGGCCGACCTGTACGACCGGACCTGGCCCACGCTGGCCACGCGACAGGACCTCACCACCCCGGTCCGCGAGTTCGGCGAGCGCCTCGTCGGAAAGGTGGTCGAAGCTGAGCGCGCCGTCGGCGGCGCCGGTCCGTTGACGCTCGTCCACGGCGACGCCTCGGCGCAGAACATGTGCACCTCGCCCGACGGCGTGATCGGGCTCCTCGACTGGGAGGACGTCTCCTCCGCACCCGGGATCCTCGACCTCGCCTGGTTCCTGGTGTCGTCCGTCGACCCGGCCCACTGGACCGACACCCTGGACGCCTACGGGTACGTGGACGGGCTGACCGCGGTCCTGCCGTCCGTTGCGGTGCAGGGATATCTGAGCATGTCCGACCTGCCGGACGGATCTGCCGACGGGTGGATCGCCCGGCTCGAAGCGGCGGTGGGGATGCTGTGAAGTACGTCGTACGGTTCGAGGTGGACGATCGTGAGCTGTCAGCTCTACATGCGGCTGCTTTCGGGGGCGAGGTTGACGTCCAGCCCTGGGCGGAGCGGTTGGCGCGGTGGGCGCTTACCTGGGTAGGGGCTTTTAGCAACGATCAGCTGGTTGGGTTCGTGCAGGTGTGCTGGGACGGTGGTGCGCACGCGTTCGTGCTGGACACCGCCGTGCATCCCGACCACGGGCGGCGTGGCGTCGGGAAGCAGCTCGTGCTGACCGCTGCCGAGGAGGCGCGTAAGGCTGGGTGTGAGTGGTTGCACGTTGACTTCGAACCGCATCTGACCGCGTTCTACCTGGACGCCTGCGGCTTCCGGGCGACGGATGCCGGTCTGCTCAAGCTGAGATAGCGGTCAGGAACTCGGTCGCGATGCAGGACGTAAGGCAGCGTTCCTTCGCGTCGCCGAGCAGGTCCGCGGTCCACGTGGTGAACCCGCCGTCGCCGATCTCGTTGCCCGGTACGCCGAGCGCCAGCGCCGTACCGGCGTAGTAGTTCGCGCTCTTCGTCCGCTCGGTGTCCTCGGTCAAGGGCACCCCGAGCGCCGGACGGACAGTGTCCTCGATCCGGTCCCGCAGCCCGGACTCCTTGAGGAGCGTGAACTTCAGCTCGGCCTTCTCACCGAGTACGGCGTGCCAGAAGCGGAAGTGGTCGACCAGCAGCTCCGCCTCGGTCCGGAACGATCCGCTGTCCCGCGCGCTCGACACCAGCACGAACAGCTCGAAGTGTGCCGTGAGCCCAGGCGTGTCGAACGGTTGCGCGCGTACCACCCGCTGACAGGCGGCCAGGTGCACCCGTTCCGCCCCGGCGCGCCGACGTACGGCGGCCTCGATCGCCAGCTCGTTGGTGGGATCGCTGGCCACCTCGGTGCCGCGGATCGTGCTGACGATCTGGTGCTGGTTGATCGTCGCGACCGCCGAACACGTGCCGAGCGGCGCGAGCGGCGACAGCTGTACGCCGGCGAACTTCTCCGGCAGCAGCCCCCACAGCCGCTGCTGCGTCTTCACCAGTTCGCGCGGATCGACCGTCGACGGCCAGACGAACCGGTCCTGCTTCCACCGCTGCAGCAGCCGCGCCGGCGTCACCTTGGCGGCCCGCTCGCGCGTCACGTCCAGCAGGACGGACTGCAGCTCGGACTGGCTCAAACCGTCGACCAGGGCGTCCCGGCTGCCCTCCGGCAGCTTCGCCCAGAACCGTTCGCTGACGTCTCCCATCGCTCTACTCTGACGGATATTCCCCGGGTGCCGCGCGGCATTTACCGGTATCGTCGAAACATGAGCCCCCCACGTTGACGTACTGAGCGAGCGCTGCCGGCCCGGATCGTCGCGGTCAACGCGCTGCACGACTTCATCCCGCTGTATCCGCTGTACCAGCTGCTCTTCAAGGACCACGGGCTGTCGCCCGCCCAGATCTCGCTGCTGTTCGTGATCTGGTCCGCGACCGGATTCGTGCTCGAGATCCCGTCGGGCGCCTGGGCGGACTCGTACTCGCGGCGCAAGCTGCTGATCCTCGGTGCGCTGATCAGCGGACTCGGGTACGCCGTCTGGATCACGCTGCCGTCGTTCGCCGGATTCGCGGCGGGATTCGTCCTGTGGGGCGCGTCGTCGGCGCTGATCTCCGGTACGTACGAAGCCTTCGTGTACGACGAGCTCACCGCGCGCGGCCGCGCCGAGTTCTACCCGACGCTGCTGGGCCGTGCCCGATCCGCGGCGTTCGTGGCCAACCTGGCGGCCACCTTGATCGCCGCGCCACTGTTCGACCTCGGCGGCTACGTCCTCGCCGGTGCGGTGAGCGTGCTGAGCTGCCTGGTTGAGGCGGCCGTCGCGTGGTCGCTGCCCGAAGCGCGTGCCGTCGACAGCGCGCGCACTGTGGGCTACCTCCACATGCTGCGGACAGGCATGTCCGAGGTCCTGACGAGTCACGTCGTACGGCGGGCCGTGTTGCTGGTCGCGCTGCTCGGCGGATTCCTCGCCTTCGACGAGTACTTCCCGTTGTTCGCCATCGAGACCGGTGCGTCCACCGGCGTGATCCCGTTGCTGATCGCGGGAACCGTCGCCGCGCAGGCGATCGGTGGCGCGCTCGCGGGACCGGCGTACAAGTTGCCCGTAGCAACCTTCGCGGTGGGGCTGGCGGCCGCCGCGGTACTGATCGCGACCGGTGCGCTCGGCCGCTCCGCCTGGGGATTCCTGCCGATCGCGATCGGGTACGGCGTACTCCAGCTGGTGATCGTGGTGTCCGAGGCGCGGCTGCAGGACGCGATCAGCGGTGCGGCGCGGGCGACCGTGACGTCGGTGTCCGGCCTGTTCTCCGAGGTGTCGGCGATCGCGGTGTACGGCGGGTTCGCGCTCGGGTCGATCTGGTTCCCGATGTCGGTGCTGATCGCGGCGCTGACGGTGCCGGTGCTGCTGACCGGGTTCGTCGTACCGCTGGCGCTGCGGCGCCCGGTAGTTCGGCGGAGGCCGAAGCAATCGACCCCTAGCCTCACATCATGAACGTCGAGAACGTTGTACGGGCATGAGGAAACAGGGCGCGCTCGCGGCCGGGGCCGCTGCCGTGACGGTGGTGTTGTGGGCGTCGGCGTTCGTCGCGATCCGGCACGTCGGCGCGGACATCTCCGCCGGTGCGCTGTCGCTCGGCCGGTTGCTGGTGGGCAGCGTCGTACTCGGGATCTTCGTGTTCATGCGACCGCGGCGCTGGCCGGCGCGGGCGGACTGGAAGTTGCTGCTGGCGTGCGGGTTGCTGTGGTTCGGGGTGTACAACCTCGCGTTGAACGAGGCGGAGCGGCATCTCGACGCGGGGACGACGGCGATGCTCGTGAACGTCGGGCCGCTGCTGATCGCCTTGCTGGCGGGACTGTTCCTGCGCGAGGGGTTTCCGCGGCGGTTGGTGATCGGGAGTCTGGTCGCGTTCGGTGGTGTGGTCGTGATCGGGCTGTCGTCGTCGCACGGAAGCGCGGAGACGTGGGGCGTGGTGCTCTGCCTGATCGCGGCGGCGGCGTACGCGATCGGTGTCGTGTCGCAGAAGCCGCTGCTCGCTCGTCTGCCCGCGCTGGAGGTCACGTGGTTGTCGTGCGTGATCGGCGCGGTCGCGTGTCTGCCGTTCGGCCCGGCGCTGGTCCGCGAGGTTGGGCCGTCGACGGTCTGGTGGGTGGTGTTCCTCGGGGCGTTCCCGACCGCGATCGCCTTCACCACCTGGGCTTATGCGTTGGCGCGGACGACCGCGGGCCGGATGGGCGCCACGACGTACCTGGTGCCGCCGCTCGCGATCTTCCTCGGCTGGCTGCTGCTGGGTGAGAGCCCGGCGCCGCTCGCGTACGCCGGAGGCGTGCTCTGCCTGGTCGGGGTCGCGATCTCGCGTTACCGCGCCAGGCCGGCGATCACGATGGACAGGCCCGACTCGAAGCCGCTGTCGAAGTCGTAGGCGAGTCCGCCGGGACCGAGTTCGGCGACGATGCGGGTCAGCGTCGGCGCCTTCTCCGGTGGCAGGTCGCGGACGCGGGCGAGCAGGTCGGGGGCGAGCTCGAACGTGTCCGCCCGCACGGACGTCTCGCCGAGCGTGAACCCGTGGATGAAGTCGACCAGCGTGTTCGCGGCCTCGAAGATCTGCCGCGGCGGGAGGCCGGCGCGGTCGAGCGCACGGTAGAACGGCTCCATCGTCACCACCACGACGCTCGAGACGGCGGAGGTGTCGGACAGCACCTGGAGCGCGAGGTTCGGGTGGGCGCGCAGACCGTTCCGGTACGCCCGCGCCGCGTCCTTGAGCTGCTCCTCCCAGGGCACCGCGGGACCCGGATCGGGCAGCTCGAGCTCGGCGAAGACCAGCTCCGCGAGCCCGGCCAGTACGGCGGCCTTGTTCGGCAGGTGGTGGTAGAGCGACATCGGGTTGACCCGCAGCGTCGCGGCGAGCCGGCGCATGGTCAGCGCGTCGATGCCCTCGTCGTCGACGATCCGCAGCGCCGCGGTCAGGATCGCGGTCCGGCTCAGCCGCTCCTCCCCCGCCCGCGGTCGTCCGGAGCGCTTGCTGTCGTTAACCATACGCCGTACGATACATAATCGTACAGTGTATGGATAAGGAGGGCAGATGCAGCCGTTGGCGGGGAAGGTGGCGCTGGTGGCCGGGGCGACCCGGGCGGCCGGGCGCGGGATCGCGGTCGAGCTCGGCGCGGCCGGTGCGACCGTATACGTGACCGGTCGCAGTACGCGGGCGCGACGGTCGGAGATGGACCGCCCGGAGACGATCGAGGACACCGCGGAGCTGGTCGACAAGGCCGGCGGGCGCGGGATCGCCGTACCGGTGGATCATCTGGATCCGGAGCAGGTCCGGGCGTTGATCGAGCGGATCGAGCGCGAGCAGGGCGCGCTGCACATCCTGGTGAACGACATCTGGGGGCAGCACGGCGAGCCCGAGTGGGACAGGACGGTGTGGGAGAGCGATCTCGCCGGCGGGCTGCGGTTGCTGGAGCTGGGCGTCAACACGCACGTGATCACCGCGCACTACGCGTTGCCGCTGCTGATCAAGTCGCCGGGCGGGTTGGTGATCGAGATGACGGACGGCACCGCCGAGTACAACGCGGAGACCTATCGGGTGTCGTTCTTCTACGACCTGGCGAAGGGCGCGGTCGGGCGGATCGCGTTCGCGTTGGCCCACGAGTTGGACAAGTACGACGCGACCGCCGTACTGCTGTCGCCCGGGTGGTTGCGGTCGGAGGCGATGCTCGAGGGATTCGGCGTCCGCGAGGACAACTGGCGGGACGCGACGGCGCAGGTCCCGCATTTCGCGATCTCCGAGAGCCCGTCGTACGTCGGACGCGCGGTGGCGGCGCTGGCGGCCGATCCCGACGTACGACGCTGGAACGGCAAGTCCACGTCGAGCGGCGAACTGGCCCAGCTGTACGGCTTCACCGACCTCGACGGCAGCCGCCCCGACGCCTGGCGCTACATCGTCGAGGTAGAACACGCCGGCAAACCCGCCGACACGACGGGCTACCGCTAGCCCAGCTAGAGCTTGTACGGCGGGCAGACCTCGTCGGCGTTGTCCGTGGAGCCGACCGGCTCGCCCGTCGGCGACAACGCCACCGGCGGATGCGCGGCCGCGATCGGAACCCCCATCGCGGCCGCCAACGCCAGCACCTCCCGCCGCGAGGTCACCGCCCGCGCCGGATCCCGCTCATACACGTACGTCAACTCGGGCCGCCGCGCCTGTGCGGCATGCACGAACACGTCCCCGCCAAGAATCGCCCGCGACGTCACCACCGACTGATGCCCCGGTGTATGCCCCGGCGTCGGCACCACCCGAGCCCCGCGCACCATCGCCGTACCGTCCACCACCCGCAACTGCCCAGCCTCCACCACCGGCCGGATCCGCCGCTCGTACGTCGTCCCGCCCCGCACATGCTCCAGCTCGTCCCGCTGCACGACGTACTCCGCCCGCGGAAACCCCACCCGCACCCCGTCCGACACCCACCCCACGTGATCCAGATGCACATGCGTCAACACCACCGCATCCACATCCTCAACCCGCACCCCCACCTGCCCCAACAACCCCGGCAACCGCCCCGAAACCCCCAACCACTCCGCAGCCTCCCCACCCGCCGGCCCAACCCCCGCATCCACCAGCACCACCCCCGATTCCCCCACCACCAGGTAACTATGAAAATGCAGCAACCACCCCTCCTCCCCCACCCCCGGCAAAGCCACCTCAACCGCCTCCGGAAACACCGCCACCGCATCACACAACACAGTCACGTCCACCGCAGTCATCCCTTCCACGGTTGCTCAGCCGTCCAGCCGGCCGGAAATCCGAGCTCGTGAAGACCTCGTCCGCAGGACGGAATCTCCGTGCTGAGCAGGTCTCGAACTTGCCTGGTCCACTGCGGTCCATGCCCGGTGCGGGAGAGCAGGAACGCAATGATGCACAGCGTCGAGTAGATGCGGAAGTGCGAGACCTCGCCACGCGCGAGGTGGTGGAGGTCCGGGATCGACCGCAGGTGGCGTGGTGCGAGCTGGTCGACCAGGTTCCGGTTCCAGAGCCGGGAGTGGTGGGCGCAGACGTTCCGGACGTAGTTGAGCACGCGCAGCCAGTTCGCGAGCGCGGTCCCGTTGCCGCCGCCTGACTGGTCGACGACGCCGAGCCGACCGGCGATCTCGTTGCGGTCCGCGGCCTTCAACCCCTGGAACAGGTAGCTCATCGAGCCGAAGTCCAGGATCTCCGTCACCACCCAGACCGGCAGCCGTCCGTCGTACTTGCCCTGGAAATGCTGGACAAAGTCCTCCGAAGATCTGCTCTGTGCAGCGAGAACTTTGCGCAGCCACCGGTCGTGAGTGCTCGGCCGGCCACTGCCCGACCGAGTGAATCGGCCGTCGAGGTTTCCGGGGCTGAGATGTGCGTAGGCTCCCCGTCGGCCAAGCGTGAAGCCGACCAGCACGCGGACCGCGATCTCGATCCGTTCCAGCGCGTCGAGCAGGTGCAGCTTCAGCCGTCGATCGGTGTCGTAGAGGCGGACTACCTGCCGGAACGTGGTCCCTTCGACGAAGCGATCGTCGCGGCGGCTGTGGCCGAGTCTGCGTCGGTAGATGTACCAGTAGCCGCTCAATCGGTCGGCAAAGGCGAGGTGGGGCTTGGCGTAGGTTGCCACGAGATCCCCCAGGTAAAAGAAAACCAGCCCGTGCCTGCGAGGCAGAGGGGCTGGCCGTGTTGATCACAACCATACATCGAGTGACGCCGTGTTCCGCGGACGATCTTCGGGCTGTGGATATCAGGCGAGGAGCATCCAGGTTGCGAGGGTTGTCATGAGGAGAGCGATGGCGGTGTCGAGGAGTTGCCAGGCTCGGGGGCGGGTGAAGAAGGGGGTTAGTTTGCGGGAGAAGAAGCCCAGGGAGAAGAACCAGAGGAAGCTGGCGGTGACGGCGCCGAGGCCGTAGAGCCAGCGGCCGTTGGTGCCTCGTTGGTTGGCCAGGGAGCCTAGGAGTACGACGGTGTCGAGGTAGACGTGCGGGTTGAGGTACGTGAAGCCGAGGCAGGCGAGTACGACGCTGCGGAGAGCGGCGGGGGCGTGGTCGGTGAGGGTGATGGCACCGGGGTGGAAGGCGCGTTTCGCGGCCAGGAAGGCGTACGTGTAGAGGAACGCGGCGCCGCCGAACTTCGCGATGTCGAGGGCGAGCTGGCTGCGGGTGAGGAGGGCGCCGAGGCCGAGGATGCCGCCTGAGATGAGCAGGGCGTCGGACAGGGCGCAGGTCAGCACGACCGGGAGGACGTGTTCGCGGCGGAGGCCCTGGCGGAGGACGAAGGCGTTCTGGGCGCCGATCGCGACGATCAGCGACAACGACGTGACGAATCCGGCCAGGAGGGGCATGTCTCCGACGGTAAGCAGCGGATCGCCTTCAAACCAGCTAAAGATTCTGACGCACCATTAGGATTGCTTCATCATGCAGTTCGACTCGGTGCAGCTCGAGACGTTCGTGGCGGTCCTCGACGAGGGCAGCTTCGACGCGGCCGCGCGCCGGCTGAGCGTGACGCCGTCGGCGGTCAGCCAACGGATCAAGGCGTTGGAGAGCCGCCTCGGTCAGGTCGTGGTGATGCGCGGCAAGCCGGCCCGGGCGACCGCGGCGGGGGAGGCGCTGCTCCGGCTCGCGCGGCAGGTCGCGCTGCTCGAGGTCGAGGCGATCGCCGCCGTCCGCGGGACGGTCGACGCGCAGCGGATCCCGATCGCGGTGAACGCCGACTCGCTGAACAACTGGTTCCTGCCCGCGATGCTCGACCTGTCCCGCACGCACGACGCCCGGTTCCTGGTGCACCAGGAGGACGAGGAGCACTCCGCGGAGTACCTGCGCAACGGTACGGTCCTCGCCGCGGTTACCGCCGACCCGCGCCCGGTGCAGGGCTGCCGCGTCATACCGCTGGGGAAGATGCGCTACCTCCCGCTGGCCAGCCCGGGGTACGCCGAACGCTGGCTGGCCGGCAAACCGTTGCCAGAGGCCCTTTCCGAGGCGCCGATGGTGATCTTCAACGAGAAGGACGTGCTGCAGCACCGGCTGCTCCGCAAGGTGACCCGGCGGAGGCTGGACCCGCCGGCGCACGCGATCCCGGCGTCCGCGCCGTTCCACGAGGCGGTCCGGATCGGGCTCGGCTGGGGGATGATCGAGGACCAGCTGGCCGGACCCGAGCTGGCCGCGGGCCGGATGGTCAACGTTGCCCCGGGCAAGTACATCGACGTACCGCTGTACTGGCAGCACTGGAAGCTCGAGTCCGGCATCCTCGACGCGCTCACGGCCGCCGTACTGCGGGCCGCCGCGGCAGGCCTTCGTACGCGGGGAGCTCGATCGCGCTCCCGACCTTGAGCGACATGTCCCGGATCACGTTCCGCCACGGCAGGTACGGCATCAGCCGGAACGTCAGGTTCCGCACCCGGGTGAACCACTTGCTCGCCGGGATGAACCACCGCGCTCCGTCCACTGCCTGCTGCTGGCAGGCCTCCACGAAGCCCTTCATCCGTACGTCGTACTCCGCGAACGCCCGCGCGTGGTCGCCGCCGGCCGCGTGCAGCTCGCCCGCCAGGACGTAGGCGCCGACGATCGCGAGGCTCGTACCCATCCCGGACAGCGGCGAGGCGCAGTATCCGGCGTCGCCGCACAGCGCGACCCGGCCGTGGGAGTAGCTGTCGAGCTTGACCTGGCTGATCGAGTCGAAGTAGAAGTCCGGCGCGGTCCGTAGCCCGTCGAGCAGCGTCGGAACCTGCCATCCCAGGTCCTTGAACCGCTCCTCGACGATCGCCTTCTGCGCCGGCACGTTCCGCCGGTCGTAGGCGAGATCCGGGGACGCGAAGTAGAACAGCGCCTTCGCCTCGGTGTTGTTCCGCGCGCTGTACGTGCCGACGGTCCTGCCCGGGACGTTCAGGATCTGCCCGCTGTGGTCGAGCCCGAGGTGGTTCTCGACGGTGCAGACCGAGGCGTAGTACCCGAGGTTGTGCACGTACGACGACTCCAGGCCGAACGCGATCCGCCGTACGTTCGAGTGCAGCCCGTCCGCGCCGACGACGAGGTCGAAGCGGCGCGTCGTACCGCTCTCGAACGTCACGTCGACGCCGTCGTCGTCCTGGGCGAGCGCGGTGATAGGTACTCCGTGGTGTCGCGCGTCAGGTCGTACAGGATCTCGACGAGATCGCCGCGGAGGATCTCGAGCTCGCCGCTGAACGCCTCGGTGGAGGTGGTCGCGGCGACCTTGCCGGACTCGGTGACGTACGACATCGCGCCCATCCCGGTCGCGCGCTCCCGGACCGCGGGCAGGATGCCCATCCGGTCCAGCACGGTCATCGACGCGCCGCGGAAGTCGACCGCGTACCCGCCGGGGCGTGGGGCCGGGGCGCGCTCGACCACCGTCGGCCCGTACCCGTATCGCTGCAGCCAGTAGGCCAACGCCGGGCCGGCCACGCTCGCACCTGAGATCAGCACTGTTGTCATGCGATGACCGTACGCCAGTCTTAGACAGTTGTGCAAGACGGTCGTATTAGACACCTTTGTTAGAATGCTGGACATGGGAAACCGCGATGCGCTGGTCGAGGGTGCGAAGACGTGCCTGCTGGAGAAGGGCTACAGCCGGACGACGGCGCGCGACATCGCGACCGCGGCCGGGGTGAGCCTGGCCGCGATCGGCTACCACTTCGGCTCGAAGGACACGTTGCTGAACGAGGCGCTCCGCGCCTTACTGATCGACGAGTGGGCGACCCAGGTGGAACCTGTGCGAGCCGCAGATGCGCATGAGCAGTTCGTGGGGACCTGGCGGCAGATCGCCGAGAGTCTGCGGGAGCCCCGGATGCGGGCGTTGTGGGCGGCGCAGTTCGAGGTGCTCAGTTTGGGGGGAAGCATGCCCGAGCTGATCGCGGACCTGGTGAAGATGCAGGGGGAGGCGCGCGAGGGATTGGCGGCGATGTTCGGGGGAGTGGAGGCCGGCGCGGCGCCGGAGCAGGTGAAGGCGATCGGGGCGTTCTTGCAGGCGCTGTTGCTCGGCGTGGTGGCGCAGAGCATGCTCGACCCGGCCAGTGCGCCGACCGGCGAGCAGTTGGCGCAATCGTTGCGTCAGCTGGCCGAGCGGATCAGTCCCAGCGCATAGCCATCGGGTTGTCGGCGGGGATCAGCCCGTCGGCCATCAGTACTGCGCTCAGCGGGTACACCAGGTCGTACAACTCGGCGGCCGCCGCGTCCCCGAGCGCCCGCCAGCCCTGATCAGCCAGCGCGTCGGTCGTGTCCTCGACCTGCTGCCGCAGTGCCTGCCCGTCGGCTGTCAGTGCACCTGAAGCATCGAGCAACCCGCGCGCCCGAAGATCATCGGACGCCGAGGACCATTCCTCGTCGCTCCACCGGCGGTTCAGCTGGAAGACGTCCTTGCCCGGTCCGCCGGCCGCCGAGATTGTCACCAGCGCCTGACACGGATCGAGCCCGGCCGCGACCAGCGCCGCGACATGCCCGTCACCCCGCGACTCCCGCAGGATCGTGGTCGCCTGCCACAGCACCAACGCCGGGTCAGTTGGCCATTCCAACGATGCGTTCGCCGCCGCGATCGGCCGTCCCGCGACCGGCGCCAGCTCCGCGGCCCGCCGCGCGAGCTCGGCCGCCCGGTCGAACCTGGCGTCCGGGAACAACCGCCGTATGGCGTGGTCCACGGCCGTCAGCCGCGCCGCGAGGAGCTGCTCCGGCGTCGCGTAGGTCCACGCGTCCGGGAGCGACCGCGCGACCATCGCCGGATGGAAGTTGTAGAACACCGCCGCCACGAACTCCGGCCCGACCGCCCCGAGCGGCGCGGCACGGCAGCCGAAGTAGCTCATCCACCCGCCCTTGAGCCCGAGCGCGTTCGTCGCCTGCCGAGTCTCCGGCGCGAAATACGTGATCGCGTGAAACGGCTCGAGCGCTTTCCACATCCGGCGGGCGCGATTCATGGCAACGGACGGTACATGATGTGCAAACCGACGTACCCGAGCCGCGGGTGGTCGAAGGCTTCCGGGACCGTGCCGGCGATGCGGAAGCCGAGGGACTGCCAGAGGTGTACGGCGGGTTCGTTGGTCTCGACGACCGCGTTGAACTGGATCGAGCGGAACCCGGTCCGCCCGGCCCACGCGATCATGTCCTCGCAGAGCGCCCGCCCGACGCCACGACCGCGGGCCGCGCCGTCCACCATGAAGCTCGCGCTCGCCACGTGCGCGCCGGGACCCGGGCGGTTCGGGTACATGTTCGCGCTGCCGAGGACGGTGCCGTCGGCATCGACCGCGACCGTCGTCCGTGCCAACGGTGAGCTGGACGGCGACATCCACAACGCCCGCGCCTGCTCCTCGGTGAGGTCCGGGTCGTAGGTGTAGGTCTCCCGCGCGGTGACGATCTCGTGGAAGAACGGCCAGATGGCCGGCCAGTCGTCGGCGGTCGCGTTCCTGATGTCCACAGCCATAGTGGGAGAAGCATCACCCGTCGTTCACCGGATGCCAAGCGGATTGCGGCTAGGCTCTCTGGGGATGAGTAGATCCGTGACCCAAGGGCTGCCGCGGTGGACCCTTGTCGTGCCCGCGCTCGCCTTCCTGGACCTCGTCGGGTCCTGGCACCGGGACCTGGGCATGGTGCTGCTGCTCCTGGTCTGTATCGGCCTCGGCGCCGCCGTGTTCGCGGCCGTCCACCATGCCGAGGTCGTCGCGCACAAGGTCGGTGAGCCGTTCGGCACGCTGATCCTGGCGCTCGCGGTGACGGTCATCGAGGTCGCGCTGATCGTGACGCTGATGGCGTCCGGCGGCGACAAGGCGGCGTCGCTGGCCCGGGACACCGTGTTCGCCGCGGTGATGATCACCTGCAACGGCATCCTCGGCCTGGCGCTGGTCCTCGGGTCGCTGCGGCACCGGGTGCAGGTGTTCCGGGTGCAGGCGTCGTACTCCGCGCTGACCGTGATGACCGCGCTGGTCACGTTGAGCCTCGTGCTGCCGACGTTCACCACGAGCGCGGCGGGCCCGCGGTTCAGCCCCGCGCAGCTCGCGTTCGCCGGGGTGACGTCGCTGGTGCTGTACGGCGTGTTCGTGTTCATCCAGACGGTCCGGCACCGCGACTACTTCCTCCCGGTGAGCGCGGACGGTGACGTCGACGAGGACGAGGACCACCACGCCGAGGCGCCGAGCACCGCGACCGCACTGCTCAGTCTCGGGCTGCTGTTCGTCTGTCTGGTGTCGGTGGTCGGCCTCGCGAAGACCGTCTCGCCGAACCTCGAGCACGCCGTCCAGTCGGCCGGCCTGCCGTTGTCCGTCGTCGGTGTCGTGATCGCGCTGCTGGTGCTGCTGCCGGAGACGATCGCGGCAGTGCGGGCGGCACTGCGCAACCGTCTCCAGACCAGCGTCAACCTGGCGCTCGGTTCAGCGCTGGCCAGTATCGGCCTGACCATCCCCGCGATCGCGCTCGCCTCGATCTGGCTGAGCGGCCCGCTCGTCCTCGGGCTCGGCGGCACGGAGATGGTGCTGTTCGCGCTGACGGTGGTGACCAGCATCATCACGCTGTCCACCGGTCGCGCCACGCTGTTGCAGGGCGCCGTTCACCTCGCGGTGTTCAGCGCGTTCCTGTTCCTTGCGGTAAGCCCCTGAGGTAGTCGGCCACCGCCTCCTGGTGGTTGTGTTCGGCCCAGCTGACCGCGTTCCCGTGGTAGTTGGGATCCCGGAGGTCCGGGTCGGCGCCGAGCTCGATCAGCTTCCGGACCGTCTCCAGGTGACCGCTGATCGCGGCCCGGTGAATCGGCGCGGACCCTCGCGAGATCCGGTTCAGGTCGTATCCGAGTCGCTGGAGCGGTTCCATCGCCTCAGCGCGACCGACCTCGGCAGCGCGGACCGGGAGGTAGCGGTAACGCGCGACCGCACGGGCCGCCAGCGCGGGATCGACGTCGCGCACTTCTCCGCGCATCGCGGCGGCGTACACCTCGTGGAGTTCGTCCAACGGCTTCGCGCCCCGCGCACGGAGCAACTCGGCGATCTCTGTATGCCCTTGCACGGCGGCAAGCTCGTACGGGCGTTCGCCGCCGAAGCCGGGGTGCTGCGTTCCGGTCCCCTCCGGATCGGTGCCCTGGGCAAGGACCAGCTCGACGCGATCGAGCAGACCGGCCATCGACGCGAACACCAGTTCGTCCTCGAGCAACTGTTGCGGGGTCGGATGCGCGGTGGTCATCCGCTCGTGCCACGGACCGCCGTCACCACGGCCGAGGCCGTACTCCAGCAGCAGTTCCAGGTGCACGTCGTCGTACGGCGGGGGACACCCGGGGCCGCAGTTGTACATGGTCTGGCTGTCGTTGGGGTCGGCGCCCGCGTCGAGCAGCAGCCGCGCCAGCTCGACGCGATCGCGGTGCGGCGGCTGATCGCCCTCGCCGCGGCCGAACACGCCGGTGAGCGCGGTGAACGGCGACGGCATGCCCTGCCAGAGGTACCCGGCGTTCGGGTCGGCGCCGTTCTCGAGGAGCCGGCGGGCGATCTCGAGCTGATGCGGAGCGTCGAGACGGCTGTAGGCGAGGTAGAGCAGCGGCTCCCAGCGGTACGGTCCACCCTCGACGCTCGCCTGGGAGTAGTCGATGTCGGTGTCGCCGGCCACCACTCGCGTGTAGATGTTGCTCTGGGCAACCTCCGGGAAGCGTTCCAGGAGTTCGCGAGCCGACTGTTGCCGGGCCGGATCGTCTTCCCCGTAGTGCAGTGTCGCGAGCCGGAGGAACTCGTCGGCGCGTTGCTCGGGCGTGTCCAGCGGCCCGCCGACGGACTGCCGGTGCGGCGAGCGGCTGTAGCGGTCCACGAGTTCGAGGTGCCGCACGATCCGCGGCCAGCTGGGGAATCCGTAGCTGCGGGCGATCACCAGCTGCGCGTCCGCGAGGGTCTGGACGGGATGGAACTCGGCCGCCAACGCGACGGCCTCGCTGTCTTGAGCGCGCACACCCTTGAGCAGGGCTTTGGCCTGACCGCGCAGGTGTTCGAGGTTCGGGTCGTCCGGAAGGTTTCGGGTCGGCATCGCCGACCTCCTCTCTACAAGCCCGCTGTCCGCGTCGTCAGGCGAGAAAGGAGGTCAAACTCTTCCCAGGTGGAGCAACTCAGGTGGGCTGTGCCCTTCCCGCGGACCGGTGGCACCCTGAGCGCCTACGCCCGAGAGTAGCTCACCGCGGCTTCTCCATCCACCATTCGGTGAACTCGTACGCCCGGTCCTTGTCCAGCCGGATCACCCAGAGGTTGCTGAACTCGCCCGGCGGATTCGTCAGGTACGTCGTCCAGCCGCGGACGAACGCCACACCGTCGCCGAACCCCAGCACCTCGTACTCGAAGGTCGTCTCGCCCGGCGCGTCGGCGAGGTCGATCCAGGTCTCGACGATCGCCTCCTGCCCGGCCACCGGCGGCTCGTCCGGCCGCCGGTACCAGACGGCGTCCGCGGTCCAGAGCGCGGCGATGTCCTTCGGGTCGTTGCTCTCCCACGCCTTCCGGTACCGCTGCACCCAGCGGTCGAGGTCCTTCTCCTTCATCCGATCCACCGGCCGTTCAGGACGACCGCCGCCGGTCGCGCCAGTACGCCGGGGTGCTCGCGCGGGTCCGCGTCGTACGTGACGAGGTTGCCGGCGCCGCTCAGCCCGAGGTACGCCTGCGCGCCGGTCGACGCCGCAGTGATCGCCTGCTCGACGGTCAGCCCGTGCTTGACCAGCATGTCGATCTCGCCGGCGACCGTGCCGACCACGTCGGACCCGGTCAGCACGTGCACGCCGTACCGCTCGGCCAGCGGGAGGACGGACGCGAGGTACGCCGACCGCTCCTCGCGCCGGGCCCTCCGCTCGGGGGTCTCGTCCGGGCCCGGGCTGACCGAGGCGCTCAGCGTCGGGGTCCACGCGCCGCCGCGCGCGCCGAGGACCTCCAGGTCCTGCTCGGTCAGCGCCGTACCGTGTTCGACCGAGTCGATCCCCGCCTGGATCAGGCCGGTCACGTGGTCGGTGTTGACGTGGGCCGCGACCCGGGCGTTCCGGGAATGGGCCAGCTCGACCATCGCGGCGACGAGCTCGAGGTCGTACGTCGGGCTGATCTTGCTGCCCCGGATCGGGCCGTCCGGGCCGACCTCCGGGAAGTCGCCGACGAGCTTGAGCCAGGTCGCACCGTCGGCGATCTCGGCCTCGACCGCGGCCAGCAGGTCCTCCGGGGCGACCGGTTCGTAGGCCCGCGGGAAGTACGCGCCGGCCGGGGCGAGGAAGCGGCCGGCCGCGAGTACGAGCGGACGCCCGTCGTCGGCGTTGCGCGCCAGCCGGAGCGTGACGTCCCGATTGCCACCGACGTCGCGGAGCGCGCTCACCCCGGCACCGGCCAGCTCGGCCAGTCGCTCGGCCGCGAAGTCCTCGCCGCGCAGGACCGGTCCGTCCGGCGTCGCGTCGAAGGTCAGATGGCAGTGCGAGTCGACCAGACCCGGTACGGCGTACCGGCCGGGCAGTTGCTCGCCGGCCGGATCCGCGCCGAACGTCAGGCGGGTGGTGTCGCCGGTGGGAAGCACGGTTCCTTCGAAGACCCAGGTCGTCATTCCCCCATCGTGCCCCAGATCACGTCCAGCTCGACTTGAACATGTTCAAAACTTCGGCGTACCGTCAGGAACGACAGAGATTTGAACGTGTTCAAGACGTGGGGTGGATGATGGACATGACAGTCACGACGTACCTGCTCTACCTGCTGATCGCGGTGCCGCTGACGGTCTGGGTGGCCCGGACGCTGAGCCGGTACGGGCGGATCTTCCTGGTCGACGTGTTCCACGGGAACGAGGACATCGCGGACGCGGTGAACAAGCTGCTGGTGGTCGGGTTCTACCTGCTCAACCTCGGCTTCGTGACGCTGTTCCTGCGCAGCGGGACGCCGGTCGAGAACGCCAGCGGGATCTTCGAACAGCTCAGCGTCAAGCTCGGCATCGTGATGCTGGTGCTCGGCGTGGTGCACCTGACGAACGTCTGGATCTTCAACAAGATCCGCAACCGCAGCAAGCTCGACACGATGACCCGCCCGCCGGTGCCGCCGAACGACAACGTCGCTCCGCTGACGATGACCGAGCAGGTCGCGCGGTACGGGTATTGAAGGCCGCCGGGCCATGCGTGAACTGACAGTGCTGTACGACGCCGAGTGCCCGCTGTGCCGCCGGTTCACGAAGTGGCTGGCCGGACAGCGCCCGGCGCCGGACGGGTACGGCGGGGTGGTGCGGCTGGCGTTCGTCGCGGCGGGGTCGGCGGACGCGCGGGCGCGCTACCCCGCGCTCGACCACGCGGCGACGCTGCGCGACATCACCGTGGTCGCGGACGACGGGTCCGTGTACGTCGGAGACCGCGCCTGGATCGTCTGCTTGTGGGCCACGGGGGAGCACAGGCACACCGCGGTCCTGCTCTCGAGTCCGGCGATGCGCCCGGTGGCGCGGGCGATGGTGCAGGCGGCGGCTGGGCTGCGGCGGATGAGCGGAGGTGATTACGCTGACCGGTGTGACGGACGGTGCGACCGCGAAGGGCGAGCAGACGCGTGAGCTGATCCTGACGACGGCGCTGCGGTTGTTCCGGGAGCAGGGGTACGGCCGGACCACGATGCGGGCGATCGCCAACGAGGCGGGCGTTTCGGTCGGGAACGCGTACTACTACTACGGCTCCAAGGACCACCTGATGCAGGCGTACTACGACCTGTTGCAGGAACAGCACCGCGTCGCGGTCGAGCCGGTACTCGCGGCCGAGGAGGCGTTCGTGCCGCGGATGACCGGCGTACTGCGGACCTGGCTCGAGGTGGCCGCGCCGTACCACGAGTTCGCCGGGACGTTCTTCAAGACGGCGGCCGATCCGAAGAGCCCGTTGTCGCCGTTCAGTGACGAGTCACGCCCGGCGCGGGACGCGAGCGTGGAGATCTTCCGACAGGTCGTGGACGGGTCGGACCTGAAGCTGCCGGCCGAGCTGCGGTCCGAGTTGCCCGAGCTGCTGTGGCTCTTCCAGATGGGGATCGTGCTGTTCTGGGTGCACGACCAGTCCGACGACGTACGGCGTACGCGCGCGCTGATCACACGCGCCGTACCGCTGCTGGATCGGCTGTTGCGGCTGACCCGGATCCCTGGCGTCCGTGGCGTCACGAAGGACATCGTGGCGCTGATCCACTCGATCAAGCCGTAGGGCTACTCGCCGGTGGCGCCGTCGAGGCGTTCGCGGAGCAGGTCGGCGTGGCCGTTGTGGCGGGAGTACTCCTCGATCAGGTGGATGTAGAGGTAGCGGAGCGAGTACTGCCCGTCGCGGCCGGGGCGGACGAACGTGTCATCGAGGGAGTAGTTCGCGGCGAGCTCGTCGGAGAGCCGGACGATCGCGCGGTATTCGGCGAGGTCCTGCTCGGCCTCCTCGGGTGTGACCAGGTCGAAGTCGCCGTCGGGGTGCTCCGCGGTCCAGTGCTTCGGCGGCGAGTCGTGGCCGGCGAGGGCGCGGTGGAACCAGTACTTCTCGACCTCGCTGAGGTGCCTGACCAGGCCGATCAGCGACAGGCTCGACGGGTCGGCGGTACGGCGTACCAGCTGGTCGCCGGTCAGGCCGGAGATCTTCCACAGCAGCGTGCCGCGGTGGTAGTCGAGGAAGCCCTGCAGGAGCGTACGTTCGTCGGCCGCGGTGGGCGGATCCACTCGGAAGTCGGTCACGGGCAGAAGGTACCCGTGTGACGTGCGTCCTGGGGAGCGCTCCCTCGGTGCCGTACACTGTTCGTGACGGCCCGCCCAGTTCTGCCTCGGGCCGGTGAGCGCAATCACTTTGCGCCAGCAGTCGACCACCACGCGCCGCGGCCCCACCGGCCGCGCCGGGCAGGACGACCCCCGAACTTTTGGAGTACTTCTATGGCGGCCCGCCGCCCCACGTCTACAACCACGCACAATCAATCCACGTCCCAGAGCCGCAAGCCCGCGGCCGGCGCCGCGCGCCCGGATGGTGCGCGCACCGGCGCCGCGCGCTCCGGTGCGCCCCGTCGCCGGCGCCGGTCCGGTGCTGCTCGCAACGAGCAGTCCGCCGGCCGCGTCGATGTTGCTGCGAGCAACGATCTGGAGACCCTCGGCGACGACGTCGTCGAGACCGTTGCCGTTGACAACCGTACGTTCGCGGAGCTCGGCGTACCGCAGTCGCTGATCGCCGCGCTCGCGGCCGGCGGGGTCACCACGCCGTTCCCGATCCAGGCCGCGACGCTGCCGGATTCGCTGGCCGGCAAGGATGTTCTCGGTCGCGGCCGGACCGGATCCGGCAAGACCTACGCGTTCGTGCTGCCGGTGCTCGCCCGGCTCGCCGCGAGCGGTACGAAGCGCCGGCCGAACCAGCCGCGCGCGCTGATCCTCGCGCCGACCCGTGAGCTCGCGACCCAGATCCAGGCGTCGATCACGCCGCTGGCCGACAAGCTCGGGCTGCGCTCGATGACGATCTTCGGCGGCGTCGGTCACGGCCCGCAGATCAGCGGCCTGCGGAAGGGCGCCGACATCGTCGTCGCCTGCCCCGGCCGGCTCGAGGACCACGTCCAGGCCGGGCACGCGAAGCTCGGCGCGGTGGAGATCACCGTGCTCGACGAGGCCGACCACATGGCGGACCTGGGCTTCCTGCCCGCCGTCCGGCGGATCCTCGACCTGACTCCGGCGACCGCCCAGCGGTTGCTGTTCTCGGCGACGCTGGACGCCGGGGTCGACGTACTCGTCCGGCGGTTCATGACCGATCCGGTGACGCACAGCGTCGACTCGGCCCGGTCGCCGGTTGCGAAGATGACGCACCACGTGCTGCACGTGCGGGCGGATTCGCGGCTGCCGGTGCTGGTCGATCTGACTGCCGCGCCTGGTCGTTCGCTGGTGTTCACGCGAACGAAGTACGGCGCGAAGGCGCTGACGAAGAAGCTGATCGCCCAGGGCGTCCCGGCCGTCGAGTTGCACGGGAACCTGTCGCAGGGCGCCCGTACGCGGAACCTGGAGGCGTTCTCGGACGGTACGGCGCGGACGCTGGTCGCGACGGACATCGCGGCCCGCGGGATCCACGTCGACGGCGTTACGCTCGTCATCCACGCCGACCCGCCGGTGGAACACAAGGCCTACCTGCACCGCTCCGGCCGCACGGCCCGAGCCGGCGCCGAGGGAACGGTCGTCACCCTGATGACCGACGACCAGGTCCGCGACGTCCGCGACCTCACCCGCAAGGCCGGCATCACCCCCACCACCACCAAGCTCGACCCCGGCCACCCCCTCCTGACGGAACTGGCCCCCGGCGACCGTACGTACGTAGCGCCCGCCCCCAAGGAAGCCAACCAACCATCCACCAGCCGCCCGTCCTCCGGCCGCGGCCGACGCTCTCGCACCACCCGCACCGGAGCCGGGGATGGTGGCACGAACACCACCCGCACAACCCCCACTCGCGCGAAGAACTCCCGCGCCGAGACCGGTCGCCCCCAGGGCACCGCCCCAACCCGCCCCAGCCGCCGCCGCGGCAACCGCCGCCGCCCCACCGGCCAGCAAGCCGCCTGAACCACCCCGTCCCCGGCCCAACCGGGGACCGCAATCGCCGGGCAGTCCGACAGGAGTTGACCTCCGACAGG
Organism: Kribbella sp. NPDC059898; assembly: GCF_042730855.1. Lineage (NCBI taxonomy): Bacteria > Bacillati > Actinomycetota > Actinomycetes > Propionibacteriales > Kribbellaceae > Kribbella > Kribbella sp. NPDC059898. The sequence continues at coordinate 153,828 of NZ_JBHWKR010000001.1, read as the reverse complement.
TCGGCGAGCCGCCCCGCATGCTACCCGCCCGCACCGGCGCCGCCGCCGGTGCGGGCGCTGTGCTTGCCGCGTCCGTGGTGAGGGTGCTGGTTGCGGCAGTCGCGCCCGGGGTGGGGTGAGCGGTTCGGTGGGTGGGGGCGGATACGGTTCGGGTTGAGGGAGAGGGTGATGATGCGGGTTCGTACGGTGTTGAACGATCTGGTGCCAGGGGCGCTGGGGGTTGTCGACTCGCATGACCATTTGTTCTTTCGGTCGGCCGCGTTGCCCGTCGAGCAGGTGATGGACGACGGGGAGGCGGCGACCGCCGAGGTGCGGGCGTTCGCGGAGGCGGGTGGGCAGGCGATCGTGCAGTGGACGCCGCACGGGTTGAACCGGCGGGCCGACCTCCTGCCGGGGATCTCCACTCGCACCGGGGTCGCGATCGTCGCCGCGACCGGACTGCACCGCCGTGAGCACTACCCGGACGGGTACGTCGACAAGGTGTACGACCAGCTCGCGGAGATCTTCGTCCGTGAGCTGACCACCGGGATCGCGGACACCCAGGTCCGCGCCGGGCTGATCAAGGTCGCCGGCGGGTTCCACGTCCTCGACGCGCACGCCGAGCACGTGATGCGGGCCGCCGCCGAGGCCCACCACGCCACGAACGCCCCGATCGCCGTCCACCACGAGCTCGGTTCCGCCGCGGACGCCGTACTCGATCTGCTCGTCGACAAGCTCGACGTGCACCCGGCCGCCGTCATCCTCGGCCACTTGAACCGCTTCCCGGACCACCGCGTGCACCTCGACCTGGCTCGCCGCGGCGCTTGGCTCGCGTTCGACGGACCGTCCCGGGCGAACAACGCGACCGACCCGCACCTGATGGACTGCCTCGCCGCGCTGATCGACGCCGGGTACGCCGACCGCCTGCTGCTCGGCGGCGACACCACCACGGCCCGCGCTCGCGCCGCCACTGGCGAAGGCCCGGGTATGCCGTACCTGCTCACCCACCTCCGCCCGCGGATCACGCAGTACTTCGGGGCCGACGTCGCCGACGCAGTGTTCCGGAACAACCCAGCGCGTGCCTTCGCGACGGATTGGCGCGGGTAGCGGTACCTTCCCCGCATGAACGTGATCGCGCAGATCTTCGTTGTCGTCGCGGGGTTGTTCCATCTGGTCGTGTTTGCCATGGAGAGCCTGCTGTTCCGCAAGCCGAGCACGTACGGCCGCTTCCTGGTGAAGGAGAACGAGGTCGAGGTCGCGCGCCCGTGGGCGTTCAACCAGGGGTTCTACAACCTGTTCCTCGCGATCGGTGCGCTCGGCGGACTGATCTGGGGCGGCGACAAGGGCCACGCGATCGCGCTCTTCGCGTGTGCGTGCATGGCCGGCGCCGGCGTCGTACTGATCGCCTCCGACCGCCGGATGGCGCGCGCCGCGGCGACCCAGGCCGTTCCGCCGATCGTCGCGCTGGTGCTCGCCGCCATTCTCTAGTTGACTTAAAGCGCACTTGAGGACCGATGGTCTTCGAGTGACAGCATTCATGCCGCGACTCCGTCGCAGCGGGCCACGGGGCTCCAGCTCCCGGCCTTCCCTCGTCGCTTCGGTCGCTTCGCTCCCTGCGCTCCTCAGTCCAGGCAGGGAGGCCCCGTGACCGGAGTTGCCGAGCCCACCACCGAGACCGGTGGCGTCCTGTCCCCGCAGTACCGCGCGTTGACCGTCGGAATGGTCGCGCTGATCACGTTGACCGCGTTCGAGTCGCTGGCGGTCGCGACCGCGATGCCGACCGTGGCGCAGGCGCTCGACGGGCTCAGCCTGTACGCGCTCGCGTTCGGCGGACCGCTCGCCTCCGGTGTCGTCGCGATGGTTGTCTCCGGCACCTGGTGCGACCTGAAGGGCCCGACCCGCCCGCTCTGGCACGGTACGGCGTGGTTCCTGGCCGGGCTGATCATCGCGGGCCTGGCGCCGTCGATGGCGGTGCTGGTCGTCGGCCGGGTGATCCAGGGGTTCGGGTCCGGCCTGCTGATGGTCGCGCTGTACGTCGTCGTCGGCCACCTGTACCCGGCCCGCCTGCGCCCGCGGATCTTCGCGGCGTTCGCGACCGGCTGGGTCGTACCGTCGCTGGTCGGACCAACGATCGCGGGCCTGATCGTCGAGCACACCAGCTGGCGGTTCGTGTTCCTCGCGGTCCCGGCGATCGCGATTCCCGCGGTGCTGGTGATGCGCCCGGGGCTGGCCCGGGGGAGCGTGTACGACGTACGCCCGGGCAAGCTGTGGGACAAGCGCGCGCTGTGGGCGGTCGCGGCGGCGGTCGGTGTCGGGCTGCTGCACTACGGCGGGCAGCAGCGCGGCGTCCTGCAGCTCGTACTGCTGGCCGTCGGTCTTGCCGGGGTTGTCGTGTTCGGTCCGCGGTTGCTGCCGTCGGGGACGTTCGCGTTCGGGCGTGGACTGCCGTCGGTGATCGCGTTGCGCGGGCTGGTCGCGGCGGCCGGGTTCGGCGCGGAGGTGTTCCTGCCGTTGATGCTGACCCGGCAGCGCGGGCTGTCGCCGGCGCTCGCGGGTCTCGTACTGACGGTCAGCGCGCTGAGCTGGTCGGCGGCGTCCTGGTACCGCGGGCGTCCGAAGCAGCCGTTCTCGCATGCGGTCTTCCTGCAGGCCGGGATGGTCGCGATCGTGCTGGGGATCATCACGGCGGCGCTGACGCTCAGCCCGCAGGTGCCGATCCTGGTCGGGATCCTCGGCTGGAGCCTGACCGGGCTCGGGATGGGCACGGTGTTCCCGACGCTGTCGGTGCTCGTGCTGGAGTACTCCGAGCGCGACGAGCAGGGCGCCAACAGCTCCGCGGCGCAGCTCAGCGACTCGTTGTCAACAGCAACGATCCTGGCGATCGGCGGGTCGTTGTTCGCGGCCCTGGAACCGCATTCCGCCGTACTGGCGTACCTCGTCGCGTTCGGGCTCCCCGCAGTACTGGCGTTGCTCGGCGTACCGGCAGGACGCCGTACTAGTCCTTCGTCCCTGTGACCGCGATGCTGGCGCCGAGGCCGATGATCATCAGGCCGCCGGTGCCACCGACCAGCTCGAGGCGGCGTGGCGAGCGGGCGAACCACTCCCGCGCCGTGCCGGCCACGAACGCCCAGATGCTGTCCGAGCAGAGCGCGATCACGATGAAGATCAGGCCGAGGATCAGGATCTGCGCCCAGGCCGGGCTGCTCGCGCCCTTGTCCACGAACTGCGGCAGCACGGCCGCGAAGAACACCGCCGTCTTCGCGTTCGTCACACCGACCAGGAACCCCTGCCGGACCGTCTTCCGCCCACTGCTCGGCTTGACGCCGGTCGCGAGCGCTTCGGCCAGCGACTTCCGGGACCGGAACGCGTGCACACCGAGATAGATCAGGTACGCCGCGCCGCCGAGCTTCACCACGGTCAGCGCGATCGCGCTCGCGGCGATCAACGTCCCGAGCCCGGCGGAGATCAGGACCAGCATCAGCGTGGCGCCGAGGGTGTTGCCGAGCATCGTCAGCACGGCCTCCCGGCGCCCGACCGCGAGCGCCCGCCCGACGATGAACAGCACGCTCGGCCCCGGGACGACGATGATGATGAACGCGGTGACCGCGAACGCGATCAGATGATGAGCGGACGGCATCTCCTCAGCGTAGGTGCGACGGCGTCGCGACGCACGGGCGTATCCGGCAGGTGGTCGCTGGCCATCCGGGCGTTCGGCTGGGACACTGCGGTAACCCGGTCCCGCGCCCCCAGTGGACCGGACGTCACGGGGAGTCACGATGGCGGTGTCCGACCAGCTGGCCGAGCGGTTCCGCGCGAATCAGGAGCTGCTCGTCGGCGCTCGCGACCGCCTGCGGGCGGCGGTGGAGGCCGGTACGGCGAGTGACGACGAGCGAAGGCGGCTGGACACCGTCGACAAGCTGCTCGTCCCGGTCAAGGCCACGACGGTCGATGCCGATGGCAACGTGGTCGAGGTCGAGCGGCCGCGGCAGTTCCTGAAGGTCGACCCCGACGGAAAGGGCCGTGCGGTCGAGGTCCTCGGCGACCTCGAGCACGCGAAGCACCTGGCGGTCGTGGTCCCCGGGATGGGGAACAGCCTGGACACGTTCCCGGGCCAGTCGGACCGTGGCGAGCTGATCCGGCAGGAGGCCGGGCCGGACAGCGCTGTGGTGGTGTGGTTCGACTACGACTCGCCGCAGGGTCTCGAGGAGGCGGCGAGCAAGGAGGGCGCGATCGAGGGCGGGCCGCGGCTGGCGGAGTGCCTGGACGAGCTGGAAGAGCTGAAGGACGACGACGCGGACGTCACAGTCGTCGCGCACTCGTACGGGACTGACGTGGCGGCCGAGGCGGTGATGGAGTGCGGCGCCCGCCCGGCGCGGCTGGTGCTGACCGGGTCGCCGGGGATCGAGAAGTACGTCGACGAGGCCGCCGACTTCGTCCAGCCGCCGACCCGGTTGTTCACCGAGCGGGCGCCGGGGGACTACGTGTCGTACTCCGAGTGGCACGGGCCGGACCCGGCGACGTTCCCGGACGCGATCCGGATGGCGACCGCCGACCCGCACGGCCAGGACCCGGTGTCGGTGCACTGGCACAACGAGTACTACCGGCAGAACAGCGAGGCGCTGCGGAACGTCGGACGGGTGGTCCGGGACGACCTGAAGGCGGTCACCACGACGGACACCAGCCGCGGCGAGGAGACCAAGCTCGGGTGGGCCGTGCCGCTGAACAAGCTGTCCCACGCGGTGTCGACGCTGTACAACAAGATCACCGGCGGTCAGCGCCACGGGGTCGAGCTGGGCGACGGGATGTCGGGTGGCGGCCGGCGGGAAGGGCGTGACGGTGCGGCGGCGGCGTTCGATGGTGTCGCGGCGCTGTCCGGTACGTCGGTCGCGTCCGCGACGTCGGCCGTCGCACGGGTCAAGGCGACCATCGCGTCCCGCGGTGAGCGGTCGGAAGGGCGGCGGCGATGACGGGTGAGCGGGAGTTCCTGCGGGGCGAGCTGGTGGCGGTGGCGGAGGCCGTCGTACCAGGTCAGCGGCCTGTCGTCACGGGGGATCCTGGGCCGGTGAACCCCGGCGTACTGTTCGACGGTCGCGGGCCGGCCACCGTGTCGCGGGTGACCGTGCAGACCGGCAATCCACACGCGCCGGATCCGGGGGCCGAGGTGGAGGCCGCGGCGTCGGCGTTGCGCGCCCGCGGGTGGAGCGCGGACGTCGTACCGCCCGAGGACGGGCACTATCGGGTCGCCGCCAAGCGTGACGGGTACGACGTGACGGTGCACGCGTGGGCCACGGACTGGCGGATCACGTTCACGGGCGAGACGCCGTACGTCGATGACCTGTAGTTCAACGCGTCGTCACTTGTAGGTCACCGGGAAACGCTTGTCTCTCAGCGGTGGACCTCGATCGGCTGATCGCGCGCGTGCGGGACCTCCCGCACGACGAAGCAGTCCAGCAGGTCGACGCCGTCTTCCGGGCGCTGCCCGCCGCGGAGGCGCGGGCGCTGGCGGAGAACCGGCCCGAGCAGGTCGGCCGGTTGGACGGAGCGCCGGTCCAGCTGCGGTACCGCGCGAACCACCTGATCCTGGTCGCGGCGCAGCAACGCCTGCGGAGGCTGGACGCGAACGGGCAGGCGACGCCCGCGCAGCGAATGCGGTTGGAGACGCTCGACGAACTGCTCCAGCCGGCCGGGACCCGGCTGGACGTCGACGCTGACGGGAACCGGGTCGTCGTGGAGGTCCCGCGCCAGTTCCTGCTAGTCGAGCCCGACGGGCAAGGGCGGCTCATCGAGGTCCGGGGTGACCTCGAGAACGCGGACAACATCGCCGTACTGGTGCCGGGCATGAACAACGACCTCGAGCGAGCCCGGGCGCAGTCGGTGCGCGCCGAGGAGATCCGGCAGGAGTCAGGTCCGGGTACGGCGACCGTGATGTGGGTCGGGTACTACGCCCCGCTCGACCTGGAGGAAGGGCGGTCGACCGAGCGCTCCCGCGCGGCCGCGCCGTTGCTGTGCCGGTTCCAGGCCGGGCTCGGTGTCGTCGCACCGAAGGCGAAGGTCACGCTGATCGGCAACAGCTTCGGCGCCCAGGTGGTCGGCCGGGCGATGCTCGCCGGAGCGCGGGCCCACCGCTACCTGGTGACCGGCTGCCCCGGCGTCGACCCGAGCATCACGTTGGGCGCACAGCTGACGCCGCCTGGCTGCGAGTTCTTCGGGGCGCTGCGGGCGCGCGGAGACTATGTGTCGTACGCCGAGCAGCATGGGCCCGATCCGGCGTCGTTCCCGGACGTCGTACGGATCGCGACCGACAACGCGCAACGGCAGGTCACCGGGCACATGAGCTACTTCGCGAAGAACAGCGAGTCGATGGCGAATGTGGGCCGGGTCGTTCGCGGTGACCTCGACGCGGTGACCCTGGCCCCGCGGACGACGCCCGCCGAGGAGACCCGGATGCTGGGGGTGTCGTGGGCGGGCGCGCTGCGTACGGTGGCGCAGTCGAAGGCCGCCGTACCGATCGCGAAGGTGTTCGACGGAATCGCGACGCTGCGGAAGGTCAGTACGGCGGCGCCGCGGAAGACTGTGGCCCGTCGAGCGCCCCGAGTGGAAGGACCCGCACGATGACGCTGAGCGAGGCCCGCGACTTCCTCCGCGCCGAACTCCTCGCGGTCGCGGCCGCCGCCGTACCGGGGTACGAGGGCGTGGTCACGCAGGACGCCGGCCCGGTCAACCCCGACGTACTCTCCGACGGCGACGGTCCCGCGACGATCTGCTCGATCACCGTGGAGAACGGCCATCCGTCGATCGTCGACCCGGCCGGCCAGCTCTCGGCCGCCGTCGCCGCACTCGAACAGCGCGGCTGGCAGACATCCGTCCCGCCCGCCGAACCCCCACACCACCGGGCCTCTGCGACCCGTGACGGCTTTCAGGTCACCGTCCACACCTGGGACGGCGACTGGCGGATCACCCTGTCCGGGGAGACCCCGGAGCTTTAAGAGGTGGCGGCGCGCTCGGCTTCGCTGCGGAGGACGCAGAACTCGTTGCCCTCGGGGTCCTGCATCACGACCCAGCCCTTGCCGTCGGGATCGCGGTGGTCGCGGGCGACGGTGGCGCCGAGCGTCAGCAGCCAGGCGACCTCCTCGTCCCGGGTGGTGTCGGGGACCAGGTCGAGGTGGGCGCGGTTCTTCACCACCTTGTCGTCGTTGTTCTGCTCGAACAGGACGGTGATCCCGTCGGCGGGGACGGCGGCGTACGGCTCGCCGGGGTGGTCGTCGTCGGGGCGCTCGGCCTTCAGGACCTGCAACCAGAAGCCGGCCAGCTCGTAGGGATTGTGGGCATCGAACGTCACGGTCCGCACGCGGGAAGTCATGCGCAGAGGCTACTTCTGGAAGAGCAATCGGTCCTCGGGAATATCGCTCACCTGGTACGGCGTGAGTCCCGCCGCGGCCGCGAGTTCGGTGAGCGCCGGCCCGGTCCAGCGGTGGACGTAGATGTTCATCGGGTGGCCGCCGTACCCCGAGGTCTTGTGGGTGGACTGCTCGCCGACGTGGAACCCGAGCAACAGGAACCCGCCCGGCGCGAGCACCCGGTGGAACTCCGCGAAGGCCTGCGGTACGACGTCCCGCGGCAGGTGGATGATCGACCACCAGGACACGACCGCGGCGACCGACCTGTCCGGAAGGTCCAGCGCGGTCATCGAGCCGACCCGGAAGTCGAGGCCTGGGTGGTCGCGGCGGGCGACCTCGATCATCCCCGGCGAGAGGTCGATCCCGATCACCGGCAGATCCCGCCCGGCCAGCAGCCCCGTCGTACGGCCCGGCCCGCAACCGACATCCAGCACCGGCCGCCCACTCCCCGCGACCAGCTTGCCGACCAGGTCGAACGCCTCGACCTCCCAGTCGGCGCCGTCCACGATCAGGGCGGCGTACGAGGCCGCGACGTTGTCGTACGAGGTGCTGATGTCGTCGAGGTAGTCCACCCGGCCGACCCTAGAGCCGGCCGGGGACAGTTTTCAGGCCTTGCCCAGTGCCTGCTGCTGCCGGCCGAGGCCCTCGATCTCGAGTTCCATGGTGTCGCCGGGGGAGAGGTACGGGAACCGGCCGGACAGCGCGACGCCCTCCGGCGTGCCGGTGTTCACGATGTCGCCCGGGCTCAGCACCATGTACTGCGAGAGGTCGCGGATCAGCGCGGCCACCGAGAAGATCATGTCCCGCGTGTTCGAGTCCTGCCGCGGCTCGCCGTTCACCCACGAGCGGAGCTGCAGGTTCTGCACATCCGAGACCTCGTCGGCCGGGATCAGCGCCGGCCCGAGCGGGTTGAAGGTCTCGCAGCACTTGCCCTTCGACCACTGCCCGCCGGAGACCTCGATCTGGAACGTACGCTCGGAGACGTCGTTCGAGACCGTGTACGCCGCGACGCAGGCGAGCGCCTCCTCGTCGGTCTCGACGTACCGCGCCTGCTTGCCGATCACGACCGCGAGCTCGACCTCCCAGTCGGTCTTCACCGAACCGCGCGGGACGAGGACGTCGTCGTTCGGTCCGACGACGGTGTTCGGGTGTTTGAAGAACACGATCGGCTGCTTCGGCGGCTCGGCGCCGCCCTCGGCCGCGTGCGCCGCGTAGTTCATGCCGATGCAGACCACCGCGCCCGGCCGGGCGATCGGTGCGCCGATCCGCAGTCCCTCGACGTCGGCCGTGGGCAGTTCGCCGGCGTCGAGGGCGGCCCGGGTGCGGGCGATGCCGTCGGCGGCCAGGAAGGCCCCGTCGATGTCAGCGCTCAGTGGGGTCAGATCGTGAACGGTGCCGTCGGCGGCGCGCACGTACGGGCGCTCCTCGCCGACCGCCCCGAGGCGGAGCAGTTCCACAGGTGTCTCCCTAGGCCTGGTCGAACATGGGCCGTAGCCGGGCGCGGGAGGCCTCGATGTGCGACCGCATCGCCGCGGCCGCCTCCTCCGGGTTGCCCTTGCGGACGGCGGTCACCACTGTCTTGTGCTCTCGCAACGCCTTCGTCGCGATGCCGCCACCGTAGTACAGCCGGAACAGGTGCAGGTGGCAGTGTGTCCGCTGGAAGGACAGCCGGGCGGTCTCGTTGCCGGACAGCTCCAGCACCAGGTCGTGGAACCGCTGGTCGTGCGCGGCCATCGCCCGGTAGCTCTCGTACGACGGACGGTCCGGTACGTCGGTGTAGCTGAGCATCTCGTCCTTGAGCCGGGCGAGGTCGTCGTCACCCGCCCGCTCCGCGGCCCGTCCGGCCGCCCACGGCTCGATGTGCAGCCGGTACTCGAAGAGGTCCTCGAACTCGTCCCGGGTCAGCCGCGACGACACCCGGTACCCACGCAGTGGCTCCTTGATCACCAGGCCGTCCGACTCCAGCCGGGCCAGTGACTCGCGGATCGGGGTCTGGGAGATGCCCAGCTCACGGGTCAGCGCGTCGATGTTGAGCCGGGTGCCCGGCTCGACCACGCTGTCCATGATCAGGCCCTTGACCGTCTCGTACACGTCGTCGCTCAGCACCTGGCGCTGCGGCAGCCGGGTGAGCTGCCCGGCCAGACCTGCGTGCGCATCAGTCACCTGTCGCTCCTCCCGCTTGACCCGTCCAGTGTGAAGGGGCAGCATCTAGATGCGCAATATCCTATAGGATCTTGGAGGCTCATGTGAGTACGGCGATCGTCCGGGCCGAGGCGTTCCTGGTCGACCTCGAAGTCGAAACCGTCCGGACCGACGCCGTACAGGCGTTCCTCAAGCAGGAAACCGTTTTCGTCCGGCTGACCACCGCGGACGGGTTGAGCGGCCTCGGGTACTCGTACACGATCGGCACCGGCGGCACCGCCGTACTCGCGCTGCTCCGCGACCATCTGCTGCCCCGGCTGGTCGGCACGGACGCGCGCAACGTCGAGGCCCTGTGGTCGGATCTCTTCTGGTCCACGCATGCCACGACTGTAGGCGCGATCACCTCGCTCGCGCTGGCTTCGGTCGACACGGCCCTGTGGGATCTGCGCTGCCTGCGCGCGGGCGAGCCGCTGTGGCGGCTGGCCGGCGGGTACCGCCAGCAGGTGCCGCTGTACGACACCGAAGGCGGTTGGTTGCACCTGACAACGGACGAGTTGGTCGCCGGCGCGCTCGCGTCGCAGAAGGCCGGCTGGCCGGGGGTGAAGCTCAAGGTCGGGAAGCCGCGCGTCCATGAGGACCTCGAGCGGCTCCGCGCTGTGCGGGACGCGGTCGGGCCGGCGCTGGACGTCATGGTGGACGCGAACCAGTCGATGACGTACCCGGAGGCGCGCCGGCGGGCGGCGGCGTTCGAGGCCGTGGACCTGACCTGGTTCGAGGAGCCGCTGCCGGCCGACGACGTGACCGGGCACGTCCGGCTGGCCGCGTCGACGTCGATCCCGATCGCGGTCGGCGAGTCGCTGTACTCCGTCTCGCAGTTCCGCGAGTACGCCGCGGCCGGCGGCGCGGGGATCATCCAGGTGGACGTGGCCCGGGTCGGCGGCATCACGCCGTGGTTGAAGGTCGCGCACCTGGCCGAGACGTTCAACCTCGAGGTCTGCCCGCACTTCCTGATGGAGCTGCACGTCAGCCTCACGGCCGCCGTACCGAACGGGCGGTACGTCGAGCACATCCCGCAGCTGCGCGCGATCACGTCGTCCGAGATGGAGATCGTCGACGGGCACGCGGTCGCCCCCGACGTACCGGGTCTCGGCATCGACTGGGACCAGGACGCCATCGACGACCGCCGGGTCGGATGAAAGGGTACGGCGCATGAGCAGAGTCGACGCACATCACCACGTCTGGGACCTGACCGTCCGCGAGCAGAGCTGGATGACCGGGCCGGAGCTGGATCCGATCCGTCGTAACTTCTCGATCGCCGACCTCGAACCGCTCGCCGCGGCGGCCGGCGTCACCGCGACAGTCCTCGTGCAGACCGTCGGCCTGCTCGACGAGACGGTCGAGTTCCTGGAGATTGCTGCCGGCAACGACCTGGTGGCAGGTGTGGTCGGCTGGGTCGACCTCACCGCGCCCGACGTCGCCGACACGCTGGCGGCGCTGCAGGCCCGGCCCGACGGCTCGTACCTGAAGGCGATCCGCCACCAGGTCCACGACGAACCGGATGTCGACTGGCTGCTGCGTCCCGACGTACAGCGCGGCCTGCAAGCCGTCGCCGACGCCGGCCTGGCCTACGACCTGCTCACCAGGACCCCGCATCTGCCCGCCGCGATCCAGACCGCGCGCAACCTGCCTAACCTGCCCTTCGTCGTCGACCACATCTCCAAGCCGGTCATCGGCGATCCATTGACTCCCTGGTCCACCTCGTTGGAGGCGCTGGCCGCTCTCCCCAACGTGACCTGCAAACTCTCCGGCATGGTCACCGAGGCGCCCTGGAACACCTGGAAACCCGCCGACCTCCAGCCGTACGCCGACGTCGTCCTCAGCGCGTTCGGCCCCGACCGGGTCATGTTCGGCTCCGACTGGCCCGTCTGTCTCCTGGCCGCGTCGTACGCCGAGGTCGTGTCCACCGCAGAAACCCTCACCGCCGCATTGTCCGCAACCGAGCGAGAAGACATCTTCGCCACAACAGCGACTCGCGCCTACGACCTCTAGCTGACGGCCGCCTGTTCATCGTGGACGTTGCCTGGCAGCTACGTGGGCTTCATCGTCCACAGTGGAAGGTCTGACCACCCCTCAGGGAAGCCCATACCAGTCTCTGGAGAAATGCCGGGGATCGGTGGGAACTTCTTGACGAGCGTGCGCAGCGCCAGAGGCCAGTTCTGGCGGGGGTCGAGAGATCGGACCAGGTAGGCCAATACGGCAAGGTGGATGTAGATCTTGTTGCGTGGTTCCAGTTGGGCCGCGTGGACGAGAGTGCTCCCGACCTGTGAAGGATTGAACTTTCCAGGCTTGTAGGTGGGCTGACGGTTCCAGAGCCGGGAGTGGTGGGCGCAGAGATTCCGGAGGTAGTTCACGTCTCGCAGCCAGGCTGCCAGGAGCGGACCGCCACGGATGCCGATGTCATTGGCGATCGTGTTCTGGTCGTGCTTGTTCAGCAGACCGAACAGCCGGCTCAATGCCCCGAAGTCGAAGAACTCGACCGCGATCCAGACCGGCATATGGCCGTCGTACTTCTCTTTGTGGTGTACGACGTACTCCTCGTTGCGAGCCTCGTGTTCGAGAACCTCGTACTTGGCGAGCCACTGGTCGAACGCGTCCAGGCCCGTCTGCTGCCCGCCCACTCGCGCGGGTCGAGAGCAAGCATCAGCGTCGAGACTGCCGCGGTGGACATGTCCGAGGCGATCTCGAAGTCCCACGACGTAAGCGAGTCGGCTCCGAAGCCCGATCTCCACAGTCTCGATCGCGTCGAGGCAGACCAATCGGAGTTTCCGGTCGAACCTCCAGAGAGCCTCTACGTGGTCCAAGGTGATGCCGTCACGGATGCTGTCCGAGCGGTACGGCCCATTCGCCGGCCGACCGTCCAAACTCTCCTGACGAAACTCCCGGAAGGGGTAGATATATGCGGAGAGTCGGTAGTACCCGACCGTTTTCAACAGCTCGATCGCAACTGCTTCGTCGGCGCAGGCGAGCCCGCGACCAACTATCTGCGCCAACTGCTGCTCATGCGTCAGATGCGGCTTGGTGTACTCCGCCATACGGTGGTGATGCCCCCATAAGAAAACCGGCCCTTGTTGGCACGAAGCCAACAGCGGGGCCGGTGTTGATGTCCTTATCATAGGCCTTTCGTCGCGCCTACGCAAAGTGACTGGCAGCATCGCGGACGGCATCATGACGGGCTCTGCGCGGACGCCGAGAGGACAACGAAGATGGAGCTCCGAGCGTTGGAACGGCAGGCGGGTGCATTTCAGCAGCCCGTCGACGCTGACGGGATCGTGGCGATCTGTCGCCGCGCTTTCGGAGGTGACGCGGATCCGGTGGTGGCGGTCGAGCTGGGGTACGGCGGTTACAACAACGTGTACCGGATCGAGCTGCCCGAGCCGGTGATTCTGCGGGTGGCGCCCGAGGAGGCCGTGCAGTTCAGGTCCGAGCTGCAGCTGATGCGGAACGAGTACGCGAGCGTCCCGTGGCTGACGCCGATCGCTCCGCTGATGCCGCGGGTGCTGGCCGTCGACTGGTCGCAGGACGTCGTCGGCCGCGACTGGATGATCCAGACCTGCCTGACCGGTCTACCCGCCCCGGAACACCTCGACCGCTATCCACGCTCCGGCCGTACGACGTTCTTCCGCCAACTCGGAGCGATCACCCGCACCGTGCACGACGTACACGGTCCGTCCTTCGGCCGCGTGGACAATCCGTCGTACGGGCGTTGGAGCGACGCCGTCATCACCAGCTTCCTCCAGATCGCCGACGACCTGGAGCACGCCGGCCTCGACGCCACCGACGTACGAACCGCCGCCGACCTGTCCGCCCACGGCCGCGCAATCCTGGACGAAGTCCGCGAACCACGCCTCCTCACCGGCGACCTGTGGACCGTCAACTGCCTACTCGACCCCGCCGCGCCCGAACCCCGGATCACCGGCGTCCTGGACTTCGACCGCACCGAGTTCGGCGACCCCGCCGCGGACTGGACCATCCGCATGGCCCAAGCAAAACCCGACGAACGCAAGGCCTTCTGGGACACCTACGGCCCCCTGGACCCCTCCCCGTCCGCCACCTGGCGCGCAGCAATCTACAAAGCCCGCCACCTGGCCGCCGTCCGCCTAGAACGCCACCGCCTGAACAACCCGACCGCCGTCCACCAAAGCTTCGACGACCTGTCAAAGCTCCTCACCGACCTGACCTAACCGTTCAGCTGCTGCGGCGACCCGACCGTGAGGCGAAGCTGTCGAGCGCGGTGATCACCTCGCGGGCGATCCAGGCGCGGTCGCGCTTTCCGGTCGAGATCTGCTGCAGAATCTCGGCGTCGACGAGTTGGTCGACGGCACGCTGGGCGGCCGGCTGTGACACGCCCAGGTGCTGCTGGATGTGCGCAACGGTGACGGCCGGCTGGCTCAACAGGTGGGGCAGGAGACGGCGGGCTGCCGAGCCCTTCCGCGAGGGAAGCGTCTGCTGCCAGTCGTCGTAGATGCCGATGAGATCGGTGACCAGCCAGCGACCGTTGCCGACAGCAGCGAACGCCGCACGGCCGAACTGCGTGATGATCGGGGCCGGATCACCCTCACGGTACGAGCCGAGCGCCGCGAAGTACGCGCGGGTGTCGGTGAGCAGACCTGCCGAGAGTGGGACGGTCAGGCGCCGGGTGACCCCGGACCTACGGAGCATCGCGTGCACCAGCGTGCGTCCGGTACGACCGTTGCCGTCGTTGAACGGATGGATCGTCTCGAACTGGGCGTGCGCGATCGAAAGCTGTGTAAGGACTGGGATGTCGGTACGTCGACAGAACGCGACCAGGTCCTCGAGCAGCGCCGGAACACGTTCCTGCCGGGGCGGAACGAACGTCGCGGTGTGCGGAGTCGGCCCGCCGCCGATCCATACCTGCCCGTCCCGGATCATGCCCGGGCGGGCGTAGGACTGATCGTGCATGAGGGCGCGGTGTGCGGCGAGGATCGAGCCGACGCTGAGGTCGTCGGCGAGACCGATCGCCTTCTGCATGGCTTCGACGTTGGCTGCGACCAAGCGAGCGTTCTGGCCGGCGGATTCGTTCAGCGTGGCGATCGCCAGCGCCTTCGCCCCCGCGGTGACGCCTTCGATCTGCGACGACGACGCCGACTCGGTGCGCAGCAGGACGACGGCGAGCGGCGCGAGTTCGCCGTCGGCCGCGGGGAGTGAGGCGGCCAGTTCGGCGTCGAACCGGGAGATCTCGATCAGTGCGTCCTCGGCTGCGGCGGCGACGTCGGACGGGAGGTCGAACTGCTGGCCGGCGATGTCCGGTGGAATCGACGCGAGGTACGAACCCCGCGCCGCCGCGCGCTCGCGCCGGGACATCGGCTGACCGGCCGCGTCCCACTCGCAACGCTCCCAGCCGACAGATAGTTGGTTCACATCGTCCACTGTATAACTTTGTTGAAATAAAGTTATACAGGACTCAGGTTCGCGGGACGAACTCGACGCGGACGCCGAGGAGGCGGATGGGGCGGTGGAGGTCGAATTTGTCCAGGAGGGTCTGGGCGGTGGTGGCGATGACTTCGGGGTCCTGGGTGGGGGAGGGGAGTTTGCGGCTCTTGATCGGGGTGTAGAAGTTGACGAAGCGGAGTTTGACCCAGACGCGTTGGATCGTGCGGCCTTCGGCGACGACTTCCTGGGTGACTTCGACGGCGATGCGGCGGAGTTCGCGGGCGACGGACTCGCGGTCGGCGAGGTCGGTGGGGAACGTTTCCTCGTGGCTGCGGGAGACCGGTTCGCGGGGGACGTCGGTGAGTTGGGTGTCGCCGAGGCCGCGGCCGAGGGCGGCGTACCAGGTGCCCATCTTGGGGCCGAAGCGTTTCTTCAGTACGTCGACATCGGCCGCGGCGAGGTCGGCGACCGTCAGCAGGCCGAGTTCGTTGAGGTTGTGCTCCATCCGGGCGCCGATGCCCCAGAGATCGCGGACCGGGCGGTGGTCCATCACCTCCCGCCAGTTGGCGGCGGTCAGGCGGTAGATGCCGGTGCGTTCCCCGGCGGCCTTCGCGAAGTTCGTGGCCAGCTTGGCGCGAGTCTTGTTGTCGCCGATGCCGACGCAGCAGGTCAGCCCGGTCCGCTCGAGTACGGCGGCCCGCAGGTCGGCGGCGAGTCGCTCGGGATCGTCGGTCGACGCGCCGACGAAGCACTCGTCCCAGCCCCACACCTCGACCACCACCGGGAACGTCCGCAGCGTGTCCATCACCTCGGCCGACGCCGCGTCGTACGCCTTCGGGTCCGACGGCAGGAACACCGCGTCCGGGCACTTCTTGTACGCCGCCCGCACCGGCATCCCGGAATGCACGCCGAACGCGCGGGCCTCGTACGACGCGGTGGCGACCACCTGTCGTGGCAGGGTCGGATCGCCCGAACCACCCACCACGACAGGCAGCCCGCGAAGCTCAGGCCGGCGCCGGATCTCGACGGCCGCGATGAACTGATCCATGTCCACGTGCAGGACCCACCAGCTCATACCTCACAGGTAACCACATCAGCTGGACGCACTGGAGTACGTCAGCACGCCGCGCCGCCACACCAGCCGCACCAGCAGCAACGCCACGACGGACAGCCCGAGGCCCAGCGCCACCGGTGACCACCCGAGGTCGCCGGCCAGCGCCCGTACCGGGAACGTCGTCGCGAACGCCACCGGGAACGCGAACGTCAGGAACGTCCGTACCGCCACCGGAAAGAACACCAACGGGTACCGCCCGGCCTCCACCATGCTCAGGAACACGATCCCGATGGGGTTCACCGACTGCAGCCAGAACGCCAGGAACGCCAACGCCGACCACACGCACGTCAGCAGCACCAGCCCGCAACACATCAGCACGAAGGCTTGTACAACCTGTCCAGGTCCGATGCTGAGGCCGGCCTGCACCAGCCCGATCACGAGTACGACGATGCCGCTCGCGACGTTCGTCAGCTCGGCGACGTTGATCCACCGCAGCGTCAGGTAGAACTGGCTCGACACCGGCCGCAGCAGTACGCCGTCCAGCTCGCCCTCGGTGAGGTACGTCGTCATCCGGTTCAGGTTCGGCGCGACGAACGTGGCGATCAGCCCGGTGACGATCTGGAACACGCCGACCAGCGCGATCACTTCCGCCCGTGTCCACCCGTGCACCTCGGACGTGAACCCGAACAGCAGCAGCGTCGGCACGATCCCCAGCCCGAGCTGCACCAGCCCGACCAGCAACGTGGTCAGGAAGTGCGCCCGGTAGTGCGTCTCGCGGACGACGGCCTGCAGGAAGAACCGCCGCCACAGCTTCACGTGCAGCCAGATCCTCATGCGCCCACCGCCGAGTACGCGCGGATCCCGGCCGCCCAGACGACCCGGGAGAGTACGCCGAGCACGACGACGTACCCGAGCTGGAGTCCGAACCCGGCCAGCAATTCCCGCCCGCTGAGCTGACCCGCGACGATCTCCACCGGGAATGACACCGTGTACCGGAACGGCTGGTGGTCGACGAACCCACGCGACCACGACGGCATCAACGCCAGCGGTACGACGGAACCGGACAGCACACCCGACACGATCACGCGGGCCTGCACCAGCGCGCTCACGTCGTCCATCCAGAACGCCAGCGACGCGATCAGGATGTCGATCGTGAACGTCAGCATCGCGCCGAACACGATGCTGACCGCGAACAGGGCCCAGCGCCCCGGACCGGCCGCGATGTTCATCGAGTCCCGGAAGATCCACCAGACGATCCCGATCATCGGCACCAGCGCGATCAGCTTCAGGAACTTCTCCGACAGGTTGTTCGCGACGAACCCGACCAGCAGCGACGCCGGCCGGATCATCCAGCTGGACAGCTTGCCGAGCCGGATGTCCTGCGCGAGGAACCCGGCCATCCACGACGACGTCGCCATCGTGACGAAGCCGAGCAGCACGAAGTACGTCGTCACGTACCGCTCGTCGACCGGCAGCTGCGCCCCGCTCGCGAGCGCGGTCCGCCAGATCAGCAGCGAGATGATCGGCACGCAGATGTTCGCGAGCATGAAGATCACCCACGCCGCGCGGTACACGGACTGCTGCGCGATCTCGGCCGCCGTCATCCGCCGTACGACGCGGAGGTTCCGCGCGATCGTGCTCATGAGGCGTCGCCGAGCGTGCTGCGGTGCAGGAACAGGTCCCGCATGATGTCCTCGATGTCGGCGTCCGCGACGTCCAGGTCGACCAGCGGACCGAGCTGGATCAGCTGCTCCAGCACCGCACCGGTGCGCTCCCGGTCGGCCTCGAGCTCGACGGTCGTGCCCGAGAACGCGGTCACCCCGTCGAGCTGACTCGCGTCGACCGGTGTCGCGTACGTCGCCCGTACCAGCTTGCGCGGTTGCGCCGTACGGACCAGATCGTCCAGGCCGCCGTCGAACTGGAGTCGGCCGTGGTCGATGATCATCACCCGCGAGCAGAGCGCCTCGATGTCGTCCATGTCGTGGCTGGTGATCAGGATCGTGGTGCCGCGGAGCCGGTTGACGTCGGCCAGGAACGAGCGGACCCGGGCCTTCGCGACCACGTCCAGCCCGATCGTCGGCTCGTCCAGGAACAGGATCTCCGGGCCGTGCACGAGCGCCGCCATCAGCTCGAGCTTCATCCGCTCACCGAGCGAGGTCTTCCGGACCTGCACGTTCAGCAGGTGCTCGACCTCGAGCAGTTCGGCGAGCTCGGCGACGTTCCGGTCGAACTCCGCGGTGGACAGCCCGTACATGTCCTTGTGCAGCAGCAGGCTCTCCATCGCCGGGACGTCCCACCACAGCATGGTCTTCTGGCCCATCACCAGCGCGATCCGGCGCAGGTAGTCCGGTTTGCGGTCGGACGGGGTGTGGCCGAGGACCTCCAGGTCACCGGCGGTCGTGTAGAGCAGACCGGACAGCATCTTCAGCGTGGTCGTCTTACCGGCGCCGTTCGGGCCGAGCAGCCCGACGACCTCGCCGCTGCCGATCGTGAACGAGATCTTGTCGACGGCGAGCCGGGTCTCGTACTTGCGCCGTACCAGGCTCTTCAGCGCGCCGCCGAGTCCGGCGCGCTGCTGATGGAACGTGTAGGTCTTGGTCAGGTCATGTGCCGCGATAACAGGCGTCACGAAATGCACCGCTTTCGAGAGAATGTCGGGACCGGGCAGCGTCAACGCGTAAACGCGCAGAGCGCAGGCCTCGCACCTCAGCCGAAATCAACGGCGAGGTGTCGACATCGCTCCCTGTGGGTCCTTTCGACGTGCGGCTGCCACCCCCACGGTATTCCGACCCGGAAAGCGTCGTCCAGCAGGTTTCAGCGCCGGAAGGCCTCCCGATGCGCCCCGACCCAGTCCGCGAACGACCGCGCCGGCCGCCCGAGAACCCGCTCGACGGTGTCCGTGGCTGCCGGCGTCACGACCTTCGCGTACCGCTCCATCAGCGCCTGAGCGAACGCCTCCGGCAGACCGTTGGCGACCATCCCCCGGACGGCGGCCTCCGCCGGAACCTCCTGGAACTGCAACGGCAGCCCGAGGACCGTAGCGATGACCTCCACCAACTCCCGCTGGGTCAACCGCTCCGGCCCCGTGATCGCGAGCCGCTGCCCGTCCCACCGGTCGTCGACCAACACCTCGGCCAGTACGGCGGACACGTCCGCCTCGTCGATCAACGCCTCGGCGAAGTCGCCGTACGGCGCCCGCACAACGTGGCCGGCCCGGACCTGTGCCCCGAACAGACCGGCCGCGTTCGCCGCGAACGACGTCGGCCGTACGGCGACCCATGGCAGCCCGCCCGCTGCGACCGCGGCCTCGACCTCCCGGTTCCGGTCGCCGTTCCACCGCGACGGCGGCAGCGCCGGGTCGTCGTCGACGTTGATCGCCGACATCACCACCACCCGCCGTACGCCGCGCTCGGCTGCGAGCGCGACCAGCCCGGCCGCCTGCTCGCCGACCGCCCGCGGGTGCACGAACAGCAGGTCGACGTCCTTCAGCGCGGGCGCCACGCTGCCCAGGTCACCGAGGTCCGCCGCGAACCGCTCGACCCCCGCCGGCACGTCCGCCACCGAACGCGCGACCACCCGGACCGCCGCCCCACGCCCGACGAGCGCCGAAGCCACCGCTCGCCCCACGGTCCCCGTCCCACCGGTGATCAGAATCATCATCCACTCCTCAGTATGAGTTCCGTATATTATGATTCCCATACTAACCATAGAGGAGACCGATGAACGAGCTCGAGCTGTCCGCCGGAACCCTGCAGTACGTCGACCGCGGGCCCGGCCCGGTCGTCGTCCTGCTGCACGGGCTGCTGATGGACGCGTCGCTGTGGGACGACGTGATCGCGGACCTGTCCGCGGACCATCGCTGCCTCGCGCCGACGCTGCCGTTCGGCGCGCACCGGCTGCCGATGGACGCGGACCTCTCGCTCCCGGGGATCGCCCGCCTGGTCGTGGAGTTCCTCGACCGGCTCGACCTGCAGGACGTCGTACTCGTCGGGAACGACACCGGCGGAGCGGTTGTCCAGCTCGTACTTCGGGACGACCCGAAGCGGGTCGGCCGTGCAGTGCTCGCCTCGTGCGAGGCGTTCGACAACCTTCCGCCCGGGCTGACGGGGCGGACGCTCGCGCTGTCCGGCAAGCTGCCGCCCGCGCTGTTCGGGGCGTTCATGCAGCAGTTGCGGGTCAAGGCGATCCGGCGATCGCCGCTCGCGTTCGGGACGTTGACGAAGCGCGGCGACACCACGACCGCGCGCTGGATCCGCCCGGTCCTCGAGCAGCCCGAGATCCGCGCGGAGACAGTGCGGATGCTGCGCGCGGTCTTCGCGGACCGCCGGGTGCTCGACGAGGCCGCGCCGGACCTCGCACGCTTCGACCGGCCCGCACTCGTGGTGTGGGCGGCCGACGATCGCGTGATGCCGCTCGACCACGGCCGCCGCCTCGCCGAGCTGCTGCCGCAGGCCGAGCTCGCGCTGGTCGAGGACAGCTACACACTGATCCCGCTGGACCAGCCGGCCCGGTTCGCGGAGCTGATCAGGCGGTTCACCTAGAGGCTTTTGCGCATCTGCTGCGAGGTCACGACGTACCCGAGCGAGTCGTACAACCCGATCGCCGTCGCGTTGTCGCCGAACACGTTCAGCTCGAGCGCGTCGTACCCGCGCCGCCGGCACTCCTCCTCGGCGGCGAGCATGATCGCCCGGCCGTAGCCCTTGCCGCGTTGGTCGGCCGCCACCTCGACCCCGTACACGAACGGGAGCCGCGCCCGCGTGGTGATCCAGAGCATCCCGACCAGTACGCCGTCCGCCATCGCGACCCAGAGCAGCTGCTGCTCCGTGTCCGGCCCGTCCGGCAGCAGCTTCTCGGTCTCCGCGTACGAGACGTTCAGCGCCTCCTCGGAGGTCAACCCTCGCGCCGGACCGATCGCGGTCGCGAACGTGGTCGCGAGCTTTTCCTTGAACTCCGGATACTCGCCCACGGTCATCGGACGAAGCTCCACCTTCGGCGTACTCACAGGCCGACTCTAGGCTGATGGGCATGGAGTTGACGCTCGAGGTGGCTCAGAAGTTGCTGGCGACGCAGCCGTTCAGTGTGTTGGTCGGGGCGCGGGTGACGGCGTTCGGGGACGGTGGGGCGACGTTGGAGCTCGACATTCGCGAGGACCTTCAGCAGCAGAACGGGTTCCTGCACGGTGGGGTGCTGAGCTACGCGGCCGACAACGCGCTCACGTTCGCCGGCGGTACGGCGCTCGGGCCGGAGGTGCTGACGGGCGGGTTCACCATCAACTACCTGCGCCCGGCGCAGGGCGACGTACTGCGGGCCGTCGCGAAGGTCGCGCACGCGACCAGCCGCCAGGCCACCTGCACCTGCGAACTACGCACCGTCGACGGCACCACCGAAACCCTGTGCGCCCTCGCCCAGGGCACGGTGATCGCCGTCCGCCGGTGACTACTTGAAGCTGGAGAGGAAGGTTTTCAGGATGGGGCCGGCGGTGTGGGAGCCGGACTCGCCGCCTTCGACGATGACGGCGAACGCGACGTCGCCGCGGTAGCCGGCCATCCAGGCGTTGGTGGTGACCTTGCCGTTCACCACGACCTCCGCGGTACCGGTCTTCGCGGCGACCGCGCCGTTCCCGGCGAGCACCTTCGCCGTACCGCCGGTGACCGTGGTGCGCATGAACGTCCGGAGCGCCGCCACCGTTGCCGCGGGCAGCGGGGAGGCGGCGGCGCCGGCCGCGTCCTTGCCCTGCACCAGCACCGGCTTCATCGCCGTACCGTGGTCGACCGCCGCGGCGACCAGCGAGATCGCCAGCGGGCTGGCGGTGACCGTGCCCTGGCCGATCATCGACGCGGCCTCCTCGACGTCGTCCTTCGGCGCCGGCACCTGACCGCCGTACGCGCCGAGCGACAGGCCGAGGTCGCGGCCGATGCCGAACATCGCGGCGGTCTTCGTCATCGCGTCCTTCGGCAGCTTCGCGTGCTGCGAGATGAACGCGGTGTTGCAGGACTCGTTGAACGCCTTCTGCATGGTGCCCGCGCCGTACGCGGTCAGGCCGTCGTAGTTCTTGAACGTCTTGCCGAACACGTTGATCGTCGGCGTACACGGCAGCGGTGTCGTGGTGGTTTCACCCGCACCGAGCAGCGCGGCCGAGGTGACGATCTTGAACGTCGAACCCGGCGCGTACCGGCCCTGGAAGGCGCGGTTGTAGCTGGTCGGCTGCGGACCGTTCGCTGCGGCCAGGATCTGCCCGGTGGACGCCTGCACCGCGACCAGCGAGGCCGGCAGCTTGCTGGTCGCGAGCGCGGCTTCGGCGGTCTTCTGCATGTTCGTGTCGAGGGTCGTCTTCACCGGCTGGCCGGCGGTGCCCTTCTGGGTGAAGACCGTCTTGATCGTCAGCTTGGTCTTGCCGTCCCGCAGCGTCACCGTGCCGCCCGGCGTACCGGCGAGCTGCTGCTGGAACGCGTACTGCAGGCCCGTCGTGCCGACCTGGTCCTGCGCCGACGCCGTCGGGCCGGCGTTCTTCAGCGTGTCCGCGGTCGCGGTCTTCATCGTGCCGAGGATCGACTTCGCGAACGTCGCGGTCGGCGGCAGCGACTGGGTGCCACCCATCGTCAGTACGCCGGGCAGCGCCTGCATCTTCGGGCGCAGCGCCTCCCACTCGTCCGCGCGGATCGTGATCGCGTCCACGAACTGCCCGGCCGGGGCCGCCTTCGCCCGCGCGGCCAGCTTCGCGCCGTCGACCTGCAGGTACTGCGTGAACGCCGCGTACGTCGCCGCGGTCGCCTTCGTACCGGACGCGACGCCGACGATCACGACCTGCCGGTTCGCGGTCAGCGCGACACCGTTGCGGTCCAGGATCGACGCCCGGGCCGGCAGCGCGCGGACCCGCTTCAGGTAGTTGTTGTCGCCGAGACCCGGGTAGATGGTGTCGCCGGAGGCCTTGATCTTCCAGGCGTCACCGGTCTTCACCGCGGTCGCCGTACTGGTCCACTTCATCGTGCCGATGCCGCGCAGTTGCGCCTCGACGGCCAGGTCCTGCGTGCAGTTGTTGCCGTCGGAGCACTTCGGGAGGTCCTGCGGGGTGACGGTCACGGTGCTCGCCACCAGCGCGGTGTCGACGTCGTCGAGGCGCTTGGCGAACACGGTCGGGCTGTCGGTGAGTGCGCCGGCCGCGTCCGGTTTCCCGTTCGGCGCCCACGCCTGCACCCAGGCGTCGGCGAACTGCTTGATGACCGCTCCGGACGCCTTCTGCTCGTCGTTCCCGGACTTGCCGCCGCCGGACTTGCTGTCCGAACAACCAGCGGTGATCAGCAGACTACTCAGGCAGACGATCGCAGTGGTTCGCTTCACGTTCCCAACTCTCGCACGACGACGGATGGACACCGGGACACGGCCTTCGGCGTGTGGCTACCTCGGCAACCTACTCAATCCCCCCAAGTACGACGCAGTTTCCGGCGCGGGAGTTGTCCGCAGAGCCGGTGCGAATCGGGACCAAGACGATCGGTGAATTGGTCCGCCGGACTCTGGAACCGCGTTCCACGGCCGCCCCGCGCGGCGTATTCTGCTCCTTTGTGACCCGCCTTGCGCTGCACAGCCGCCTGATCCCCGGAACCGAAGAGGCCTACGAGACCGAGCACGCCCGTGTCTGGCCGGAACTGATCACGGTGATGCACGCCGCCGGGATCAGCGACTGGTCGATCTGGCGCAGCGGCCGGGACCTGTTCCACCTGGTCGAGTCCGACGACTACGAGTCCGCGGTGGCGTACCTCCGCGACAACCCGACCGACCAGCGCTGGCAGCAGCACATGAGCCAGTTCGTCGAGGGCTTCGCGGAGAACCCCGAGGGCGTCGCCGGCCAGTCCCTGCGACACGTCTGGACGATGAGCGAGCAGGGCGACTAGTACATCTCCCACACGAGCACCTCGGCCCCGTCCGGCCCGGCGGTGACTCGTCCGCCGGCATCGGTCAGCCGTACTGCGTCCGCCGTACCGAGCATGGCGTCGTCGAGGGTCGCCGTACCGCTCGCAACGAAGAGATGCAGGTACGGCGCTCCCGGAAGCTCGACCGTCCCGCCCGGGATCAGCCGGGCGACGGACATCCCGGCCGCCGGCTGGTTGATGCGGATCGCGGTCGACGACGCGTGCTTGGCCAGCCCTGACGCCACCGGGACCAGCTCGCCCGTGGACAGGTCGAGCTCGGCCTGTTCGTACGACGGCGGCAGGTCGAACCGGTCCGGGCGGACCCACATCTGGACGTAGTGCACCGGGTCGGCGCCGTCGTTCCACTCCGAGTGCCGGATGCCGGAGCCCGCGGTCATCCGCTGCGCGAGCCCGGGATGCACCTCGCCGCTGTTCCCCTCCGAGTCCCGGTGCGCCAGCGCGCCGCGCAGTACCCAGGTGACGATCTCCAGGTCCTGGTGCGGATGCGTAGCGAAACCGGTGCCGGGGGCAACCGTCTCGTCGTTGTGCGCGAGCAGGAACCCGAACCCGACGTTCGCCGGGTCGTAGTGCGGCCCGAACGAGAACGAGTGCCGCGAGTCCAGCCACTCACTCGCCGACCGGAACCGCTCGTCCGCCCGATGCATCTCCACAGGCTCTAGTAATACCCCTTATGCCCGTCGAGCAGTTCCCGCATCGCGTCCAGGTGCCCGACGTGCCGCGCGGTCTCCTCGACCATGTGCAGCAGCATCCAGCGCAGCGTCGCCTGCGCGGACTTGAACTCCGGGTGCTTCCCGGTGTCGTCGAGGGAGTGCGCCGCGACGATCTCGTTCGACAGTGCGCACTGCGCCTCGAACTCGTCCAGGAGCTGCGCCAGCGGTACGCCGGTGATCCGCATGTCGGCGTCCTCCGGCTCCTCCTGGAACTGCGGGTTGCCGTCGTACGACTCGCCCAGGAACAGCACGTTGAACCAGCAGTGCTCGGTCCACCGCATGTGCGACACCAGCCCGGCCGGCGTCATCAGCGGGGAGTCCGGCAGCACTGCCCGGTACTCGTCGGCAGCGGCCAGCCCCTCCAGCTTCCAGCGCACCAGCGAGCGCTGCTGATCCAGCCAGCCGACCAGCTGCGTCCGCTCGTCCGCGACCAGCGGCGGCCTCTCCCGGGAAAGTGTCATGCCGCGAACCGTAGCCAATTCGCCCGGCCGCCGCAGGGCAATAAAAGAGGACTGCGCCGCTCGGTGGGCGGCGCAGTCCGGTCTACTGGGTGAGACGCACGATCAGCCCGTCGGGTTCCCGTTGTCGGAGCCGAGTGTCGCGGTGATCGTCTGGGTCTTGCCGCTCCGGGTGACGGTGAGCTTCACCTGATCGCCCGGGCGGTGCGAGCGGACCGCGGCGACCAACGCGTCCCCTGACGCGATCGCCTTGCCGTCCACAGCGGTGACCACATCACCTGACTGCAGACCGGCCTTGTCCGCCGCACCGCCGGACGTGACCTCGCCGAGGCGTGCTCCGTTCGTGAGCCCGTCGGAGGACTGCGCGTCGCCGACCGTCACACCGAGCCGCGCATGCGTGGCCTTGCCCTTGGCCACCAGCTCGTCGATGATCGGCTTGGCCTGGTCGATCGGGATTGCGAAGCCCAGGCCGATGTTCCCGCCCTCGGATTGTCCCGATCCGCCGGCGGTCTTGATCGCGCTGTTGATACCGACCACCTGGCCGGCGAGGTCGATCAGGGCGCCGCCGGAGTTCCCCGGATTGATCGCGGCGTCCGTCTGGATTGCTGGGAAGACTGTCGTACTGTCCTGCTGCTGGTCGCCCGACGTCACCGGCCGGTTCAGCGCCGAGACGATCCCGCTGGTCACGGTCGCCTCCAGGCCGAACGGCGAACCGATCGCGACCACGCCCTGCCCGACGGCCAGCCTCCCGCTCTGGCCGAGGGTGGCCGGCGTCAGGTCGGTGGCGTTCGCGTGGATGACCGCGAGGTCGGTGAGCGGGTCCGTGCCCTTGACCGTCGCCGGTACCGAGCGGCCGTCGTTCAGGATCACGGTCAGCGTCGCGCCCTGCCCGGCGCCGGCGACCACGTGGTTGTTGGTGACGATCAGGCCGTCCTTGCTGATCACGATGCCCGACCCGGTCGCCTGGCCCTGCTGGCTGGCGACCGCGATCTTCACCACGCTCGGCAGGACCTTCGCCGCCGCGCTCTGCACGGAGCCGTCCGGTGCCGATGCGGGCGCCGCCTGGTTGCCGTTCAGCGGAGCGGTCACCGACGGGGTGTTCGTGGAGTGGTCGTTGCTGGCCGAGTACACGGCCGCGCCGCCGACACCGCCCGCCGTACCGACCAGCAGCGCGGTGAGCGCTACCGCGGCCAGCCCGAGGCGGCGCTTCGGCTTGGGTGCCGTTGCCGTGACCTGCTGTGGTCCGAGGGGCCAGTTCGGGCCAGGAGACGTCCCCTGATGCGTCCCCTGTGGCCCGAACTGCGGGTAAGTGCCCCCGCCTGCGGGGTACTGGCCCTGCCGCTGCCCCTGCGGCCCCGAGTCCAGCCGCGGCTGCCCGCCCTGCGGCGCGTACTGCTGCTGCTGATGCTGCCCGTACATCGGCAGCTGCTGCGTCCGCTCCGGCCCTTCCGGTCCCTGTGCGTTCTGGCCGGGTTGCGGCTGCGGCTGCTGCGGCTGGTTCTCGGTCATGGCACGTACTTTGTCCGCCGGACCTGAAAGCCGCCTGAAGATCCGCTCGGAGTGACCGAAGAACTCCATGAAGATCCTCTGAAGGACCTGTCAGGTTCCTCTCAGCGGGTCTGCGTGGCCGCGTGCGGGAGCCACAGCGTGAACTGTGCGCCGGCGCCAGGGGCGTTGCGGGCGTAGATCATGCCGCCGTGCTGCTCGGCCGCGTGCTTGACGATCGCCAGGCCGAGACCGGAGCCCGGGCGGCCGCGGGCCTCGCTGGAGCGGTAGAACCGGTCGAACACGTGCGGCAGGTCCGCCTCGGCGATGCCGGGGCCGGAGTCGGTCACGGTCAGTACCCCGTCCAGCAGGCGGACCGTCACGTGTCCGACGGGCTGCCCGTCGTTCCGCTGCTCCGCGCCGTCCGGGACGCTGTACTTCGCCGCGTTGTCGAGCAGGTTCGTCACGGCCCGGCCGAGCAGCCGCTCGTCACCCCAGACCGGGAACGGCGTCAGCTGTACGTCCCACTCCAGCCCGGGTGCACGTCGACGTACCTTGATCACCGCGTCCTGGACCACGTTGGAGAGCTCGATAAGCTCCGCGTTCCGGACCTGCGGGGTGTCGCGGGCGAGCTCGGTCAGGTCGCCGATCAGCTGGGTCAGCTCGTCCATCTGCGCGCGTACGTCGTCCAGCAGCTGCTGGCGATCCTCCGGGCGGAGGCCGCCACGCTTGTCCGCCTGGGCGAGCAGGTCGAGGTTGGTGCGGACGCTGGTCAACGGCGTACGCAACTCGTGCCCGGCGTCACCGACCAGCCGCCGCTGCCGGTCACGGGACTGCGCGAGCGCGCCCAGCATCGCGTTGAACGCGACCGCCAGCCGGGAGATCTCGTCCGTCCCGGCAACCGGGATCGGCTTCAGGTCCTCGGTCGCCGCGACATGCTCCGCCGCCCCGGTCAGTCGCGCCAACGGCCGCAACCCGGACCGCGCGACCGCATTCCCGGCCAGCGCCGCCCCGATCACCCCGATCAATCCAAACGCCCACAACACAATGCCGAGGTTGTGCAACGTCTGGTCGATTGGCCCCAACGACTGCGCAACCACCAACGCACCGGGCTGCAGGAAGCGGGAATCGCTCTGGCATGCCTCCGTCGACTCAGCGGGACAGTAACGGGCCGCCACTGCGATAACCCGGAAGTGTGGGCCGTTCCGGACCCCGACCGTTCGCAGACTGGCATCGGTGGTCTGTGACTGAGCGACCTCGAGCTCCTGCTGACCCATCGGCGGAAGAGTGCTCCGACGGGCGCCGAATGTCTCTCCGTCCTGGGCGATGATCCCGACCTGGATGTCGCTCAGGCCGAGCGCATCGGGCGGGATGTTCTGCAGGTTGTCGAGGTTCGTCAGCACGCCCTTCTGAGCTGCCTGACTGGCGCGCAGGACCAAGCTGTTGTCGAGGTTTTGGTACATCTGTTGGCGCACCGTGACGTAGGCCGCCACGCTGACGATCGCCACCGCCAGGCCGACCGCGACGGCGGCGAGCAGGGTGACGCGGGCGTGCAGGCTCAGTTTGTGGAGGGTCTCGTTCCACCAGGTCTGGGTGCGGGCGGCGGTCGCCGCCACCCGGTTGCCGTTGCCATTGGCAACAGGTTGCGCCGGCGCCGGCTGCGGTGCGGCCGGTTGCTGCGGACCGTCGGCGTACGACGGGAAGTCCTGGGGGTGTTGCTGGCTCACGGCGGGGTGTCTCTCAGCACGTAGCCGATGCCGCGCACGGTGTGGATCAGGCGCGGCAGACCGTTCACCTCGGTCTTGCGGCGCAGGTACCCGATGTAGACCTCGAGCGAGTTCGCGGTGGTCGGGAAGTCGTAGCCCCAGACCGCGTCCAGGATGACGGCCCGCTCCAGCACCCGGCGCGGGTTCCGGATCAGCAGCTCGAGCAGCGAGAACTCGGTCCGGGTGAGCTGGATCGCGACGTCGCCGCGGTGCACCTCGTGCGCGTCGACGTCGACCACCAGGTCGCCGTACTGCAGCACCTCGCCACGCTGGCCGCCCTCGCCGGGCGCGGTGCTCCGGCGCAGCAGCGCGCGCAGCCGGGCCAGCAGTTCCTCGAGCGCGAACGGCTTCGTCAGGTAGTCGTCACCGCCGGCGTCCAGCCCGTCCACCCGGTCCGCGACCGCGTCCCGCGCGGTCAGCACCAGGATCGGCACATTGTTGCCCGCGGCCCGCAACGCCTTGGTGGTCTCGAGTCCGTCCAGGCGCGGCATCATCACGTCCATCACCACGACGTCCGGCTCGACGTTCCCGATCACCGCGAGCGCCTCGGCGCCGTCGGCCGCGGTCACCACCTCGAAGTCGTTGAACTCCAGCGAACGGCGCAGCGAGTCCCGGACCGCCCGGTCGTCGTCCACCACCAGTACCCGCATGTCTGCCCCGCTCCGCTCGAAGTTCCGCCACCGAGAGTAAGTCGCTTCTGTGAGAATCGCCTGAGAACCCGCTGATGGCTCGCACAACACCTTAGGTTCCCGTTATGGACGTTCTGGAATTCACCCCTGAGCCCGCCGATTTCGCCTGGACGTTCGGGGGCGTCGCGCCGGTCCGCCGGGTCAGGCCCGGTACGGCGCTGCGCCTGTGGACGGAGGACGCCTTCGCCGGCAGTCTCCGCAGTACGTCGGACCTCGCGAGCGCCTCGCTGACCATGCCGTTCGTGAACCCGCAGACCGGCCCGTTCTACGTCGAGGGCGCCGAGCCGGGGGACACGCTGGTGCTGCACTTCGTCGAGCTGACGCCCGCCCGGAGCTGGGGTGCGTCGGCGACCATCCCGTTCTTCGGCGGGCTGACCAGCACCGACCGGACCGCCACGCTGCAGGACCCGCTGCCGGAGCGGACCTGGATCTACGAGGTGGACACCGCCCGGCGGACGGTCGGGTTCCAGGCGCAGGGCAGCGACCTGGAGGTCGCGCTGCCGCTGGAGCCGATGCTCGGCACGGTCGGGGTGGCCCCGGCCGGCGGCGAGGTCCGCTCGGCGCTGGTGCCGGACATGTTCGGCGGCAACATGGACACCCCCGAGATGCGGGCCGGGACCACCTGCTACCTCAGGGTGAACGTCGAGGGCGCCCTGTTCTCGGTGGGCGACGGCCACTACCGCCAGGGCGAGGGGGAGTCCTGCGGGACGGCTGTCGAGGGCGCGATGAACGTCGTACTGATCGTGGAGCTACTGAAGACGCCCGGGCCGGTCTGGCCGCGGTTGGAGAGTGACGAGTACCTGTCGGTCATCGGGTCGAGCCGTCCGCTCGAGGACGCGTGGCGGGCGGGCCAGGTCGACATGGTGCACTGGTTGGGCGAGCTGTACGGCCTGGACAAGCTGGACGCGTACCAGCTGCTCAGCCAGGTCAGCGAGGTACCACTGGCAAACGTTGTCGACGCCAACTACAGCGTGGTCACCAAGATCCCGAAACGCCTGCTCCCGCGAGTAACGGCGTACGACGGGATCCACCAGCAGCTCAGGCAGACCTCCGTGAGATAGCAACGCCCGCCAGGCACATCGCCCCGCCGCCCAGTGCCAGCAGCGTTGGGGTCTCGCCCAGCAGCAGCCACGCCAGCAGGATCGCTACGACCGGTACGGCGTACACCGTGATGCCCATGCGGCCGGCACTGGTACGGCGGAGCGCAAACGCCCACGTGGTGAAGCCCAAAGCGGTCGGGAATGCTGCGAGGTACACGATCCACCAGATGGTGGCCGTGTCGGCGGTGTGCAACTCACTGATCAGCGTGGGCGTGAAGGGCAGGCAGAGGACCGCGCCGATGGTGCAGGCGAGCCAGGTGACCTCGGCCGCGGGCAGCCGGCTCAGGAGGGGCTTCTGGGTGACCACGCCGACGGCGTACGAGATCGCGGCGACCACGCACAGGACGACGCCCCACGTCTCGGCGCGGCCGTTCGACGTCGACGTACCGATCACGACGATGCCGGCGAACGCGACCAGGCCGCCGATCACCAGCTGCCGCGGGAAGCCTTCGCCGAGGCCGATGCCTGCGAGTACGGCGATCAGCAGTGGGGCGATGTGGACGAGCATGGCCGACGTACCGGCGTCGAGACGGCGTTCGGCCTCGTTGAGGGCGAGGTTGTAGACGCCGAACCACAGCACGCCGCAGGCGATCAGCGGCAGCCAGTCCCGCCCGGCCGGCCAGCGGCGTACCGCCGGACGCCGCCTGGCCAGCAGCAGCGCGCCGAGGAAGATGCTGCCCAGACCGAGCCGCGCCAGCGAGAGAGCACCCGCGGAGACTTCGGTGCCGACATGGCGGATGGCGACGAACGACGAGGCCCACAGGAGCACGGTGATGGCAGCGGCGGAAGTAGTCACATCGATTACCGTAGAAAGCGGATCTGCGGCCTGCCATAGCAGATCGGAGGCGAGGAGGCGGTTGTGCTTACCGAAATGAGAAGTGCTGGGCTGGACGAGCTGAACATCCGGATCCTGGAGGAGCTGTCCGCGGATCCGCGGCTGCGGACCACCGAGCTGGCCCGGCGGCTCGGGGTGTCGACGCCGACGGTCCGCGAGCGGGTCGGGCGGCTGGAGGAGTCCGGCGTGATCCGCGGGTACCGCCTCGACGTCGACCCGGCCGCGCTCGGCCGGCCGGTCGCCGCCTGGGTCCGGCTGCGGCCCGGGCCGAGCCAGATCCCGAAGATCGTCGCTCTCGCCGAACGCACCCCGGAAGTGGTCGAGTGTCACCGGATCTCCGGCGAGGACTGCTTCCTGATCCGCGTCCAGGTCGCCGAGATCGCCGCGCTGGAGAGCGTCCTCGACAAGTTCCAGGTCCACGGCCAGACCACCAGCTCGTTCGTGGTCTCGACCCCGGTGCCGCCCCGACCGGTTCCACTGAGGTAGCGGATCGCCAGGCCATCACAATCCCACCGCTGTGTCACTCCCCCGCGTAGTTCAGCCCGGAGTTGGCGATTGTGATGGCCTGGGCGTCCGCATGACGGCCCGACCACTTCCCGCAGTGGTCCACATCACTAGTCTGGTGGCGACTTCAGAGACACTCCGGAAGGACCGAGGACCATGGCTGTCCGCAGAGTTGCCCTGCTCACCGCCGGCGGGCTTGCGCCCTGCCTGTCGTCCGCCGTCGGCGGACTGATCGAGCGCTACACCGAGGTGGCGCCCGACGTGGAGATCATCGCCTACCTGAACGGGTACCACGGCCTGCTCAGCGGCCGGTTCCTCGAGGTCACGCCGGAGGTGCGGGAGAAGGCGTCGCTGCTGCACAAGTTCGGCGGCAGCCCGATCGGCAACAGCCGGGTGAAGCTCACCAACACCGCCGACCTGGTCAAGCGCGGCCTGATCGAGGACGGGCAGAACGCCCTCCAGGTGGCCGCCGAGCGGCTGGTCGCGGACGGCGTCGACGTACTGCACACGATCGGCGGCGACGACACCAACACCACCGCGGCCGACCTCGCGGCGTACCTGCAGGAGCACGACTACAACCTCACCGTGGTCGGCCTGCCGAAGACCATCGACAACGACGTGATCCCGATCCGGCAGAGCCTCGGCGCCTGGACCGCGGCCGAGCAGGGCGCGCTGTTCGCCCGGAACATCATCGGCGAGCACAGCTCGAACCCGCGGATGCTGATCGTCCACGAGGTGATGGGGCGGAACTGCGGCTGGTTGACCGCGGCCACGGCGCAGGCGTACCAGCAGTGGGTCGACGAGCAGGAGTGGAACCCGGGCATCGGCCTGGACAAGGGCGGCTGGTCGGTGCACGCGGTGTACGTGCCGGAGGCAACGATCGACCTGGACGCCGAGGCCGAGCGGCTGCGCAAGGTGATGGACTCCGAGGACTGCGTGAACATCTTCCTGTCCGAGGGCGCGGGTGTGTCGTCGATCGTCGCGGAGCTGGAGGCGCGCGGCGAGGAGGTCGGCCGGGACCCGTTCGGGCACGTCAAGCTGGACACGATCAACCCGGGTGCGTGGTTCGCGAAGCAGTTCGCGGAGCGGATCGGGGCCGAGAAGACGATGGTGCAGAAGAGCGGCTACTTCAGCCGTTCGGCCGCGGCGAACGACCGCGACCTCGCGCTGATCAAGGAGTGCACCGACTACGCCGTCGACGCGGCGTTGCGCGGTGAGTCCGGCGTCGTCGGCCACGACGAGGAGCGCGGCGACGAACTGCGCGCGATCGAGTTCCCGCGGATCGCCGGCGGCAAGGAGTTCGACCCGGGCGTGGAGTGGTTCGCCTCCCTCAAGTCGGAGATCGGTCAGGCCTGATCGCGGAGGCGGTCGACCCACTGGTCGGCCGCCTTCTCGATGTGCGCGAGGACCTCGTCGAAGCCGGCGTCCTCGCCGTAGTACGGATCCGGTACGTCGTCGCGCGCGAACAGCCGCGCGGCGACTCCGTACCGGGCAAGCGTGTCCAGGTGGCCCGAGTCCATCGCGAGCACCAGGTCCCGCTCCCAGAACCGTTCGTACTGCTGGGCGCGGTGCGCGGTCCCGTCGTACCCGCGGCGCCGGAGTGCGGCCGCCGCGCGCGGGTCCATCCGGTCGCCGACGTGCCAGCCTCCGGTGCCGGAGCTGGTGACCTCGACGCCGTCGACGCCCGCCTCGGCGAGCTTGTGGCGGAGCACGACCTCACCCATCGGCGACCGGCAGATGTTCCCGGTGCAGACGATCTCGACCCGCAGGCTCAGTGGATCTCGGCCTTGTCCGGGAGCACGGTGTTGATCAGCATGCCGACGACGCTGATGATCAGCGCGCCCCACAGCGCCGGCCAGAACCCGGCCACGTGGAACTGGACGTCCAGCTTGCCGGTGATCCAGGACGTCAGCCAGAGCATCACGGCGTTGATCACGAACGTCAGCAGGCCGAGCGTGAGGATCAGGAACGGGAAGGACAGCACCTTCACGACCGGCTTCACGACGGCGTTCACGACGCCGAAGATCGCGGCCACGATCAGCAGCGTGACCACCCGGCGGCTGGTGGTCGCGCCCTCCAGGGTGATTCCGGACACCAGCCAGCTCGCCACCGCCAGCGCGACGGCGTTCGCCAGCAACCTGATGATCAAGTTCTTCATACCGTCGATCCTCCCACCCAGGCGGTAGCACCACGCTCCGTACACACCCTGGTCGAACCCTGGGTCTTGACAGCGAAAATGACCAAGTGATCTGATCATTTTCATGAAACGGCCCCTGGTTGCGGTTGTCGCGTTGTCCCTCACGGCAGCAGGCCTCGCTGTCCCCGCCGCGTCGGCGGCCCCGTCGACGTGCAGCGCCGTCCAGACGAACTGGACCGCGAAGACGACCCCGCACGCCGCACCCGAGGGGTTGCTGAACGCGTACAGCAACACCGGCAAGGGCTGGACCGGCGCGGACAGCACGTACTCCGTGCCGCTGGCCGGCGGGCGTACGGCGTGGATCTTCTCCGACACGTTCCTCGGCCCGGTCAACGCGGACGGCAGTCGTCCGAAGACCACGCCGTTCGTCAACAACTCGTTCGTGATCCAGCACGGCACCGACCTGAAGACGGTCACCGGCGGTACGGCGGACAACCCGACGGCGCTGGTGCCGCCGCCGTCCGACGGCTGGTACTGGGTCGGTGCCGCGCAGACGAGCCACGCCGGTCAGGACCTCGACGTGGTCGCCCTGCGGTTCCAGAAGACCGGCACTGGCCAGTGGGACTGGAAGTGGGCCAGCAACTACCTGGCGCGGTTCGACAGCAAGACGTTCAAGCTGAAGTCGCTGACGCCGCTCCCGTCCGCCGCGAACGTGCAGTGGTCCGGCTGGCTGCTCCGCGACCACGGCTACACGTACGTCTACGGAGTCGAGGACCTGGGCGCCTCGAAGTACCAGCACGTCGCCCGTGTCCGTGGTGACGACCTCACGGCCAAGCCCTGGGAGTACTGGACCGGGTCGGGCTGGTCTGCGGATGAGACGGCCTCTGCCCGGGTGCTGGAGGGTGTGGCCAACGAGCACAGCGTGACCCGTTGGGGTGACGGCTACCTGCTGGTCACGCACAACACCAAGGAGCTCTTCAGCAAGAGCGTCCTCGGGTACTTCTCCTGCTCACCGACCGGTCCGTGGGTGAAGCCGGTGGAGCTGTACCAGACCCCGGAGACCGGCGGGAACATCATCACGTACAACTCCCACGAGCACCCTGACCTGCGGCAAGGTACCTCGCTGCTAGTGAGCTACAACGTAAACAGCCTGGTCAGCGACGAGCTGTACGGCGACGTGAGCATCTACCGGCCGCGCTTCCTCTCGGTCACGCTGGCGGCGGCGCAGTGAGCGCGTCCGGCGGCGTCGTACGGCGCAGTCTGCTGGACGACCTGGCGACGTCGATGCTCACCCTGATCGCGGAGCGGAAGCTGGCGCCCGGCGATCAGTTCGAGGCCGTACGGTCGCTGGCCGAACGGTTCAAGGTCGCCGTACCGACCGTCCGGGAGGCACTGCGCCGGCTGGAGGCGACTGGGGCCGTGGAACTCCGGCACGGCTCCGGGGTGTACGTCGGCCCGAACGTCGGCCGGCTGGTCCTGGCGAACCCCCTCGCGCTGGAACCGAGCCCGGACCGGCTGGTGGAGCTGCTGCAGGCCCGTGCGCTGATCGAGCCGCCGGTCGCCGCGCTGGCCGCGAAGACCCGCGCCGAGGCTCCGCTCGAACAGATGGCCAAGGACCTGGACGCCGCGGCGGAGCTGATCGCCTCTGGGGACCACGCGCGGCTGGCCGAGGTGAACATGGACTTCCACCGCTCACTGGCGCTGGCGTCCGGGAACGCGACGCTGGCCGAGGTGGTCGAGTCCGTGACGGTCGTCAACGCCCGCGAACAGCTGGAGATCCTGCACATCCACGGTGACCGCCAGGCCGACCTGGACGAACACCGCGCGATCTACGACGCGATCCGGTCCGGCGACCCCGACCTGGCCGAACTGCTCACCCGCGAGCACCTGGACGGCGTACTGGCCGTCATCAACGAACGACTTCAGCATCCCTGAGCTGGAAGGACGCAACACATGCAACGCAACAACCGCAAGGCGCTGGCTGCTCTGGTGGTTGCCGGCACGCTCGCGCTGTCGGCCTGTGGCGGCGGCGCCAAGCCCGGCAAGGCCACCGAGGACAAGCCGGTCGACTCGCTGAAGTTCTACAACGACAAGGGCGGCTGGAAGGACGCGTTCACGCAGGTCGGCGCGGCCAGCAAGAAGGACATCGGCGTCGGCATGGAGCCGGTCGGGTACTCCGACTCGAACACGTACACGGCGTTCATCCGGTCCTCGTTCCGGACCAAGGAGAAGGCCGACCTGTTCACCTGGCACACCGGCAAGGAACTTCAGGATCTGGTGGACCAGAAGCTCGTTGCCGAGACCACCGACCAGTGGACCAAGGCGGTTGCTGACGGCAACGTCCCGGAGCAGCTCAAGCAGTACTTCACCTACGACAACAAGCAGTACTGCGTCCCGCTGAACGCCGGGTACTGGGTGATGTACTACAACAAGTCCGTCTTCAAGAAAGCCGGGATCACCGCGGCGCCGAAGACCTGGGCCGAGCTGCAGCAGGCGGCGGACAAGGTGAAGGCGATCGGCGTGAAGCCGTTCTACCAGACCAACATCCTGTTCTCGTTCGTCTGGTTCGAGACGCTGCTGGCCGGCAAGGACCCCGACCTGTACGACGCGCTCGCGGCCGGCAAGGCGAAGTACACCGACCCGGGTGTCGTCGACGTGATGAACGAGTGGAAGAAGATGATCGACGCCGGCGACTTCAGCGACCCGGGCGCGAAGACCGAGCCGCAGGCGCAGCTGAAGAACGGCGACGTCGCGATGATCAACTTCGGCACCTGGTTCAGCGGCAACCTGAACACGCTGAAGATGAAGGCCGGGACGGACTACGACTTCTTCGTGATCCCGAACGTGAACCCGTCGCTGCCGAAGACCTCGATGATCTTCGAGACCGGCCCGGTCTGCTCGGCCGCCGCCGGCGACCACGCGTCGACCGTCAAGAAGTGGACCGACTGGTGGCTCACCCCGAAGGCGCAGACCGACTGGGCGAACTCCCGCGGCGACCTGTCGTTCAACCCGAAGGCCGAGGTCAAGGACGCGGGCCTCGCTCAGCTGAACAAGGACGTCAACGGGTACCGCTTGATCAACAGGTGGTTCGAGGCGACGCCGGTGCCGGTGGCGAACAAGGCGCTCGAGGTGTTCGGCGCGTTCGTGACCAAGCCGGGTGACCCGATGCCGGGCCTGCAGAAGATCCAGGCCGAGGCGGACGCGTACTGGGCCAAGCAGAAGTGAAGGACCGTACCGGCGCGCGGGCAGCGCCGCTGTTCGGGCTGCCCGCGGTAGCTGTTGTCGCACTGCTGCTGTACGTGCCGTTCCTGTGGACGACGTACGTCAGCTTCACCTCGTACGACGGGCTCGCGTCACCGGTGTGGTCCGGGCTGGCCAACTACAAGGCGATGTTCAGCGACCCCGACCTGATCGGGGCGCTGGTCAACACGCTGCTGTGGGTGGTCGGCATGATCACGCTGCCGGTAGCGCTCGGCCTGCTGGTCGCCGTACTGACGTACGGGCACCGGTGGGGGACGTGGCTGCGGCTTCCGTTCCTGCTGCCGTACGCGATCTCCGGGGTGGCTGTTGGGGTCATCTGGGGATTCGTACTGCAGCCGGACGGCGCACTGGGGCAGGCACTCGGGTTCTTCGGGCTCCCGGGTGCCCACACCGGCTGGCTGCAGTCCGGCCCCGGCAACACGATCATGATGATCGTCGCCACCACCTGGCAGGCTGCCGGCGTCAACGCCCTGCTCTTCGTAGTAGGCCTCCAGTCGATCCCGTCCGAGCCCCTCGAAGCCGCACGCCTAGATGGAGCCGAGGGCTTCAGCTTGTTCCGCCACCATCTCTGGCCACAGCTCAGGGCCATCACCACAGTCGTCATCGGCCTCTCACTCGTCGGAAGCCTGAAAACCTTCGACGTCGTCTGGGTGATGACGCAAGGCGGCCCCGGTACGTCGAGCGAAACCCTGGCGCTCTCCATGTACAAGGAGACCTTCGTCCTGAACGACTACGGCCAAGGCGCAGCGATCGCCCTGTTCCTGAGCCTGGTCACCTTCGCGGCCTCGATCCTGTACCTGCGCTACCAGCTGGGAGACGCCCGTGAGCAAGGTTAAGACGGGAGTCCTGATCGTTCTCGGGCTGCTCTGGCTGGCACCTGTGTACTTGCTGGTGGTCAATGCCTCCAAGTCCGTCGACGGGTACGACGCCAAGACCGTGTGGAAGCCGGCCGGGTTCGACCTCTTCGCGAACTTCGGCGACGCGTGGAGCAAGGCGTCGCTCGGCGACACGTTGGTGTCGACAACGATGTACAGCGTGGTGGCGCCGGTGCTCGCGGTGCTGGTCGGGGCGGCCGCCGGGTACGCGATCGTCGTACTCAAGCTGAAGCGCGGGTTCCTGTGGTTCGTGTTCATCTTCGGCGGCACGATCTTCCCGCTGCAGATGATCCTGATGCCGCTGTTCTCCGGGTACGCGAACTCCGGGCTGTACGACACCCGGGTCGGGATGATCATCGTGTACACCGCGATCAGCGTGCCGTTCTCGGCGTTCGTGATGCGGAACTTCTTCACCGGGATCGCGCGCAGCGTGTTCGAGGCCGCGGTGGTCGACGGCGGCGGGCTGTTCCGGATCTTCCGCAGCATCTACCTGCCGATGGCGGGCTCGGCGCTGGCCGCGATCTTCATCCTGCAGGCGACGTTCGTCTGGAACGACCTGCTGCTCGGCCTCACGCTCAGCCAGTCCGACTCGGTCCGCCCGATCATGCCGGCCCTCACCGGCCTGCAGAGCACGTACGGCGGCGCCGCCCTCCCAACGGTCCTCGCCGGCGGCCTCCTCGTCTCCCTCCCCACCGTCATCCTGTTCCTCGCCGCCCAACGCTTCTTCTCCCGGGGCCTGGCCCTGGGGCAGTTCTGATGTTCCTCGGAGGAAATATGCGAATCGCCACGCCATCACAATCGCTCGCCGCCCGCCTGGGCGAGCGTGCGCAGCACGCGAACGGAGGATTGTGATGGCCCCGGGATCCGCCCCCGCTCCATCGGCCGGGGACGACGGTCCGCGCACGGTCGTCGTCACGGGCGGAGCAGCCGGCATCGGCCGAGCCGCCGCAGAGCGCTTCCTGACCGCCGGTGACCAAGTCATAGTGCTCGACCGCAACATCTCAGATCTGGGCGATCGGGTGGCTGGCGTTCAAGTAGATGTCTCGGACCGGGCCGCGTTGGCAGCAGCCGCATCCGAGATCGGCGACGTGGACGTGCTGGTTTGTGCTGCGGGCGTCCAACGCTACGGAACTGTTGTCGATACACCCCGGAATGTGTACGACGAAGTGATGGCGGTGAACGTCGGCGGGGTGTTCTTCGCCTGCCAGGCGTTTGTACCTCGGCTGCCCCGCGGCGGCAGTGTGGCCGTGGTCGCATCGGTTCAGGCGTACGCCGCACAGGCCGGCGTCGCGGCGTACTCGATGGGTAAAGGCGCCCTGCTCAGCCTCGTTCGCGCGATGGCGGTCGACCACGCCCCGGACGGTATCCGCGTGAACGCCGTCTGCCCGGGCTCCGTCGACACCCCGATGCTCCGTACCTCGGCCGCGCAGTTCGCCAACGGCCGGACCACGGACGAAGTGGTCGCGGAGTGGGGCCGCTCGCACCCGCTCGGCCGGGTCGCGAACCCGGAAGAAGTTGCCGAGGTCATCTACTTCCTGTCCTCGCCGGCCGCGTCGTTCGTGACCGGTGCGGACGTGAAGGTCGACGGCGGCCTGACCGCCGGACTGCCCGTCGTACTGCCGGAGGACGACAAGTGAAAATCGTCGACGTACGCGCCACCACGGTCACGATGCCGCTGGAGGCGCCGCTGCGACACAGCAACGGAGCGCACTGGGGACGCTTCGTACGGACTGTCGTGGAGGTCGAGGCCGACAACGGGCTGGTCGGCCTGGGCGAGATGGGCGGCGGCGGGCAGAGCGCCGAGGCCGCGGTCGCGGGGCTGAAGGAGTACCTGGTCGGCCACGACCCGGCCCGCACCGAGGCACTGCGCTGGATGCTCGCGAACCCGACCGCGAGCCTGTACAACAACCGCACTCAGTTGCTCGCGGCCATCGAATTCGCCTGCCTGGACCTGCAGGGCCGCGAGCTCGGCGTACCTGTGCACGCGCTGCTCGGCGGCAAGGTCCGGGACCGTGTGCCGTTCGCCAGCTACCTGTTCTTCCGGCACGCGAATCCGGACGGCACCGGCGAGATCCGTACCGCGGAACAGTTGGTCGCGCACGCCCGATCGCTGGTCGACGAGCACGGGTTCAGCGTGCACAAGCTGAAGGGCGGCGTCTTCCCGCCGGACTACGAGCGCGAGTGTTTCCGTGCGCTGGCCGAGGCGTTCCCGGAGCATCGGGTCCGGTTCGACCCGAACGGCGCGTTCAGCGTCGAGGAGGCGATCCGGTTCGCGCGCGGTATCGAGGACCTGGACAACGACTACCTCGAGGACCCGACCTGGGGCCTGAACGGGATGCGCCGGGTCCGCCAGAACACGCCGATCCCGCTCGCCACCAACACGGTGGTGGTGAACTTCGAGCAGCTCGCCGCGAACGTCCTCGACCCGGCCGTCGACGTGATCCTGCTGGACACGACGTTCTGGGGCGGCATCCGGCCGTGCATCAAGGCGGCCGGCGTCTGCGAGACGTTCCAGCTCGGTGTCGCGGTGCATTCGTCGGGCGAGCTCGGCATCCAGCTCGCCACGATGCTGCACCTCGGGGCCGTCGTACCGAACCTGTCGTTCGCCGCGGACGCCCACTACCACCACCTGCGCGACGACATCATTGCCGGCGGCAAGCTCCCGTACGTCGACGGCGCGATCGCGGTCCCGGACGCGCCGGGCCTCGGCGTCGAGCTGGACCGCGACAAGCTGGCCGAGTACGCCGAACTGTTCCGCGAGCTCGGCCCCTACCCGTACGACCGCGATCCGGCCCGCCCGGACTGGTACCCCCTGCTACCGAACACCGATTGGGCAGATCCGTCATGATTCCGCGCAGCGCCGACCTGGCGAGCGACGTCCTCACGCACACGTACGACGACATGTTCAACCCGCCCGGGCTGACGAACTTCCTCGGCACCGCCCAGGTCGACCACGACGTCGTCGCGATCCGCAGCGTGAACTTCCCGCCGTACTCGCACGGCGACACGATCACCGGCCAGCTGTACGTCGACGGCCGCCTGGCCCGCTCGTATGGCGGCACGGTCGAGGTCGTGTGGCGCCCCGACCAGGTAGTCCGCTCGACGACCGTCGCCGACCTGCAGATCCGCACCACCACCGCCTGCGCCCCAGGCAGACCAGCTGTGGTCGTACAACTTGAGATATCTGGGACTCCGGGGCGGTCGGTTCGGCTGGGGCTTTCGCTGGCAAGTACTGCGACCCGCTCCTCGTCCGGGTGGCTGCGTCCGGAGCCTCCGTCGGAGCCCAACACGTTGACGGTTGTCGACGATCGGGTCGTCGGCACCGGGGAGTCCGAATCGGCCGTGAGCATCCAGGGTGTCGACATTCCCAGCACTGTGGACAAGGGGGTGCTCGAGGCCACCGTTGTGTTGGACGAGACGGGGCAGGGGCGGCTGTCGTACGTGCATGTGCTGGCGGGGACGGTGGAGGAGGCTGCGGAGCACTTCGACGTGTGCGTGGCCGACGTACCGGCGGTCATCTCGGTCGCGGAGAGCGTGTGGGACGTGGCGATCGCGGACGCGTTCGACCCGTCCAGCGAAGGCTTCAGTGGTTCCCTGCCGGTGCTGGAGACGTCCAACGAGGCCCTGCGAAAGCTGTACTGGTGGGGTGTGCTCGGTGTGATCTGGTTCCGCCGCGACAACCCGGCGAGTGTTCTCGGGCGGACGTACGACACGTTGATGCCGCGGTACTGGCAGACCACGACGTTCATCTGGGACTACAGCCTGTCCTCGCTGACGCACGCCCTGCTCGACCCGGAGCCGATGCGCAAGCACATCGAGCACTGGACCGACCTGGACATCCACGAGCACTTCGGCACCGAGTGGCTGACCGGTGGACCGGTGGGGCAGTGGTACTCGGTCAACGACTTCGCCATGACGCGCCTGGTGCGCGACTACGTACGATTCACCGGCGACGACGCGTTCTTGGACGTTCCTGTCGGTCCGAAGGCCGTGGGGGAGCACGTGCACGACTGGGCGACCGCCTGGCGCGGGCTGCGCGGTGAGCACGCACTGGCGGACTACGGCGGCATCGACAACCTCCTGGAATGCGTGAGCAGCTACGTACACGAGGTGGCCAGCTTCAACGCAGCCAACGTCTGGTGCATGCGCGTGGCCGCTGAGATCGCGGACCGCTCGGGTGACACGGACCGTGCCGCTTTACTCCGCAAGGAGGCGTCTGCGCAGGCAGGGCACGTCAACGAGCTGTACGTCGAGGGCAAGGGCTTCTGGCACGCCCGCCAGCCCGACGGCACGCTGGTACCGGTACGGCACTGCTACGACTTCAACATCATCGGTACGACGATCCCGGACGACCTGTCCGAGTCGCAGTGCGCGGAGATGGTGACGTTCTTCCAGAACGAGCTGCAGACACCGACCTGGATGCGCGCGTTGTCGCCGTACGACGCCGACGCGGCGTTCAGCGTCCGCCCGGACCACCAGTGGAACGGCGCGTACCCGGCGTGGCCGGCCGACGCGGGGCGCGCACTGTTCGCGCTCGGGCGTGGCGACGTACTCCTCGACTGGCTACCAGGCCTCGCGAAGACCGCCAACCAGGGCCCGTGCGGCCAGGCCCACTTCGTCGAAGAGGCCCAGCCCGCAATGTCCGGCGGCGCCCAGAAGTCGCCGCCCCAGTTCCCGTACCTGATCGACTGGTCCTGCTCCTCCTCCGGCGCCTGGGTCAGCCTGGTCCTCGAAGGCATCTTCGGCCTCGAAGTAGCCCTGGACGGCACAGTCACCGCCAACCCCCAGCTCACCGACCTGGACCCCCAAGCCCGCCTGACCGGCCTCCGAGTCGGCACCCGCACGTACGACGTGACCGCGGACGGACTGGTCTGACAATCAGCCCGGCGGCATCGCGATGGCCTCGAGGAGGGACTCCTCGGCGCCGGCGAGGTGCCGCCGGAGCTCCTCGACGCACTCGTCGAGCTCACCACGCTCGAGCAGCCGGATCAGCTTGCGGTGCGACGCGACCTGCTGCCGCGCGTCCTGACGCAGCGCATCCACCCGCGCCAACGCCAACCGCGCCTCACCGGTCACCGAGTCCGCCGTAGCAATCAACCGCTCACTCCCCGTAAGCGCCACCAAGCTCCGATGGATCGCCAGATGCGTCTCCGTCAACGCCTCCGGATCAGCCCCGTCCTTGGCAGTCGCGGCGAACACCCGCATCGCCTCCCGCACCCGCTCCCGAGCCGCCTCGTCGGCGTCGAACCACGCCCGGATCCCCGCCGACTCCAGCACGAACCGCGCCCGGCAGATGTCCGCCACCGCCGCCGGGTGCAGGATCGCGACACTGACCCCCTTGTTCGGCTCCCGCACCGCGAGCCCCTCGGTGACCAGCATCGTCATCGCCTCCCGGATCGTGCTCCGGGCCACCCCCAACGCCTCCGCCAACGGCTGCTCCCGCAACGGCGTACCAGGCTCCAGATCCCCCGCGAACAACGCCGCCCGCAGCGCGTCCACCACCCGATCCACCGTGGTCGACCGGTCCACCCGCAGCCGTTCGTACATGAGAGGATTCTCGTCCAGACCAGGCCAGTTGTCGCGACCGCCCCGCCCGGCGGCCGCGGCCTGTGGATAACTCCCGACACGATGACCCGCTTTTCAGGCACCATCTTCCTCAAGTGGCCGCCCCTTCCGTGGACCGGCGCGGAAGTCCACTCGAGTCAGTGAGGAGCAAGCCGTGGATGGAGCCAAGAAGCTGCTGCCGCTGCTCGCGGCACCGTTTCTCCTGTGCTTTGCCCTTGCGCTCGCCATCGTGTTCCTGATGGGCTCGGTGATGAACATCAACGCCGACGCCGCGGCGTGCGCCATGTCTCCGGCGAACGGCGCCGACCAGGCCTCGTTCGCCTGGCCGACCGACAAGCACGAGATCTCCCAGGACTGGGCCGACCCCGACCCGGACACCGGCGACAGCCACTCCGGCATGGACTTCAAGGTCGACGAGGGCAGCAAGGTCTACGCGGTCGCCGACGGCACCATTACCTCCACCGCGAACAACGAGATCGTGCTCAAGCTCGGCGAAGGGGCCGAGGCGCATTACAAGTACCTCAAGGACGTCCTCGTCACCAACGGCAAGGCGGTCAAGAAGGGCGATCAGATCGCCACCTCCGGCTCCGGCGACGAGTCCCCGCCCGGACTGACCGGCGCGCACATCCACCTCGAGATCTGGATCGACGAGAACGGCGACGGCCACCCCAAGAACCATCACATCGAGTCGAAGGACAACCCGTTCGTCATTCAGGACTCCGGGGACGACAGCAAGAACACCTGCAGCTGCCCGGCCGGCAACCTCTCGGGCACGAACAACCAGCAGAAGGTCTTCAACTACCTGGTGCAGAACGGCTACACCAAGGAGCAGGCCGCCGGCATCCTCGGAAACATGGTCGCCGAGTCGTTCGTGGAGCCGATGATGAAGCAGGGTGACCATCCGCCGCAGACGACCAAACCGGCGGATGTCATCGACTTCGGTGGTGGCTGGGGGCTGGTGCAGTGGACACCTGCC
Organism: Kribbella sp. NPDC059898; assembly: GCF_042730855.1. Classification (NCBI taxonomy): domain Bacteria; kingdom Bacillati; phylum Actinomycetota; class Actinomycetes; order Propionibacteriales; family Kribbellaceae; genus Kribbella; species Kribbella sp. NPDC059898. Next base: position 109,516 of record NZ_JBHWKR010000001.1, on the reverse strand, counting down.
CGCAAGATGATCGATCCGGCGCGCGCTGCCGGGGCCTCGGACGAGCAGATCTCCTCGCTCTCCTTCCAGCTGGACTTCCTGAAGAAGCAGCTCCTCGGCCAGGGACCGCTCCCGGAGAAGCCGGCAGGCGACGCGGTCCGGGCGGCCACGACCGTAGAGCAGGCGGCCCGTGTCTTTGCCAGCGACTTCGAGCGGTTCGGCGGGCACGAGGACCCGAACGCTTCCACGTACGCTGAGCGTGAGGGGAACGCCCGGCATATGTTGGCGCTCTGGGGAGGTGCGGCACCGACCACCGACCCGAAGAACGCCTCGGCGCCCGTGGACCCGTGCGGGGCCGGCAGCGGGAACATTGCCGAGGTCGCGAAGAACCTCGCCTGGCCGCAGGGGCCCAAGGCGCACTGGAGCGTCGATGCGAGCGCCGCCAAGCCGGAGTACGTGGCCGCGATGGCGAAGTACAACGACGGCCCCAACGGGCAGACTCCGTACAGCGACTGTGGCCGCTTCGTCGCCACCGTGCTGCACATGAGTGGCGCCGACCCGAAGTTCCCGAACGTGTCCACCGGTGTCCAGCGGCAGTACATGCTGGATCACCCGGAGATCTACGATCACTGGGAGTCGACGCCACCGGGCGGAGTGAAACCGGGTGATGTGCTGAACGGACCCGGCCACACGTACCTGTTCGTCGGCCCATGGGGCGACGGCGGCGGGTGGAACTCGGCGGCGGCGTCCCTCGGCGACCACGTCCCGACGGCGGACAACCTGTACAACGTCGGCCCGAGCGGTTTCTGGGTGTTCCGGGTCAAGGGTGGGACCACGCCGACGACAACGCCGGCGAAATGAGCAAGGACGGGATGAGCAATGCGTGACGAGAACCGCGGACTGCTGAGGTTCGGTGCCGTCGTCGTGGTGGTGGTCCTCGTGGTGGTCGGTGGCGTCCTGCTGTTCCGCGGCGGTTCGGACACGAAGCTCACCGTCGTCTCGATCCCGAACGACCTGACGCTGCGGCTGGACGGGCACGAGATCCCGGCCAACGGCGAGGTCAACGTCAAGTCCGGCAAGCACACGCTGGAAGGCTCACGCCCAGGGTTCCAGAGCTACACCGGGACGCTCGACATCTCCGGCAAGGCGCTCAGCTACAAGATGTACCTGTACGCCAACAGCGCCGAGGGTCGCGCGTGGACACAGCAGAACCCGACGCAGGAGCTGGAGTTGGAGCGCGCGGCCGGCCAGCACTTCGACGAAATGAACGCCCGCCTGCGCGCCAAATACCCGGTGATGGCCTACCTCCCGTATGTCGGCGACGGCTTCGAAGCCACTCAGGCTCCGTCCAAGTCCGACCCGAAGAACCCCGAGGCGATCTCGCTGGCCATCGAGGTCTTCGGCCCTCAAGGCAGAACCAAGGCCATGCAGTGGATCGAAGGTTACGGCTGGGACCCCGCCACCCTCGACATCATCTGGACCACCGGCAAGTAACCGCCATCCTCGCGCGGCCTACCGGAGCACCCCCGCACCGCACCGCCGCACCGCACCGCCGCACCGCACCGCCGCACCGCACCGCCGCACCGCACCGCACCGCCGCACCGCACCGCCGCACCCCTCGCGCCGCCGCCCCCCTCGCGCCGCCGCGCCGCCGCGCCGGACCGCCGCACGCGTGGGCCCGCACGTTTTGCTCCGCGGTGAGCCGCCGAGTCGGGCGGCAGGGTAGGTGCTCCACCGCCTTCGGAACGTCACCGTCGGCGGGAGCGCGTCGACAACACGGTGACGTTCCGCTTCGGGTTCGTCCCCCACCCGGCGAACAGGTGAGGGACGGCCCTTCGCATCAGCCCGGACGCTCCAGCGGACCTCCAGTTGTCCGCCCGCCTGCGCAGGTCCCGTGACCGGCTACGGGTCAGGCGGGGAGGTGGAGTTCTCCGCCTGGGGTGGTGATGGAGGTGAGGGGGAAGTCCAGGGGGTTGGTGAGGCAGCGGGCTGAGCCGCCGCCCTTGTGGAACTCGGAGAGGTCGAGGACGACCACCCGGAGGCCGAGGGTGGTGAGGATGTCGCGCAGGCGCGGGGAGCAGGCCGGCATGATGATCGTCTCGCCGACCACGATCGAGTTCGCGGAGAACGCGAACGCCTCCTCGTCGGTGAGGACGATCGGGTCCGGGACGATCCCGGACAGTTCGCCCTGGCTCGCGGTGTCGAAGGCCGGCGGGTAGACCATCGCGTGCGTGCTGTCCACCGGGCAGAACGGCAGGTCGAGGTGGTACATCCCCTCGTGCGCGATCCGCAGGCCGCGGACCCGGATGTTCCACCCGGTCGCCAGGTGCTTGAGCGCCTCCGCGTCGGTCCGCGGCCCGTACCCCACCACCAGGCTGTCGCCGTACACGAACGCGTCACCGGACTCGAAGTGCGGCCCGACGCCCTCGCCGCCGACCCGGTCCAGCCGGAACCCGTGCCCGGTGAACCATGCGGCGGCGCTCAGCGACTCTGCGCGGCGCGGCTCGAACCGCATGTGCGAGAGCATCGCGCGCCCGTCCGCGGCGGCCAGCCCGAGGTTCATCGCGTACACCATGTCGGGCGAGTCGGCGCGCTGCTCGAGTACCTCGACCTCGCCGCCGGCGTCCAGGATCGCCTGCCGCAGCGCGTCCCACTGCTTCAGCGTCAGCGCCGGGTCGGGCTGGTCCTGCGTCGACATGTACGGGTTGATCACATAGTCGATCCGGAAGTGGTCCGGCCGGACCATCAGATAGCGACGACCCCACTCCAGCGGCTGTCCCACGAGTACCTCCCTGACCGTTGAGATCCCAGTGCAGGATCCCCTGATTGTCCGACAATCAGTCAGTTTGAGGCTCGCCGTTCGTGGAGTCAAACGGTCCCCTCGGGGAGGCTGGTTCCGGTGTGCGGTAAGGACTAACCTGCGGTCATGACCCCTGACAATGAGGTTCGCTTCCGCGCCTGTCTGGACGACGTACCGGCTTACAAGCCGGGCCGTCCGCCGGAGCGCACCGACGGCCGGCCGACGTACAAGTTGTCCAGCAACGAGAACCCGTACCCGCCGCTGCCCGGCGTGCTCGCCGCCGCCACCGAGGCTGCCGCGCAGATGAACCGCTACCCGGACATGGGCGCGGTCGACCTGCTCGAGGCGCTGTCGAAGCGATTCGGCGTACCGGTGAGCGACCTCGCGGTCGGTACCGGGTCGGTCGCGCTGCTGTACCACCTGCTGCAGGCGACGGTCGCGGACGGTGACGAGGTCGTCTACGCCTGGCGCTCGTTCGAGGCGTACCCGATCGCGGTGCAGCTGACCGGCGCGACGTCGGTCCAGGTGCCGCTGACCCCCGACGCGCGGCACGACTTCAAGGCGATGGAGGCGGCGATCACCGACCGTACGAAGGTCGTGCTGGTCTGTACGCCGAACAACCCGACCGGCCCGGTGGTACGCCGCGACGAGCTGATCGCGTTCCTCGACGCCGTACCGTCCGACGTGCTGGTCGTGGTGGACGAGGCGTACCGCGAGTTCGTCCGGGAGACCGATGTCGTGGACGGGGTCGAGCTGTACCGCGACCGGCCGAACGTGCTGGTACTGCGGACCTTCTCCAAGGCGTACGGGCTGGCCGGCTTCCGCGTCGGGTACGCGATCGGGCACCCGTCCGTGGTCGCCGCGATCCGCAAGTGCGCGCTCCCGTTCGGCGTCAGCTACGTCGCACAGGCGGCCGCGATCGCCTCCCTCGCCGTCGAGGACGAACTCCTCGAACGCGTCGACGCCCTGATCGAGGAACGCCAACGCGTCGTCGCCGAACTCCAGGCCGCCGGCTGGACCGTCCCCGAGTCCGAGACGAACTTCGTCTGGCTCGAACTCGGCGAAGACACCGTCAAGTTCGCCGAAGCCGTCCAAGCCGAAGGCGTCTCGGTCCGCCCCTTCCCCGGCGACGGCGTCCGAGTAACCATCGGCGAACCCGAAGCCAACAACCTCTTCCTCACCGTAGCCCGCACCTGGCCCCAGCAAGACCGGAAGGCCCTCTGACCCACGCGTACTACGCACCCGCTAGCTTCGACGCTGCGCTCCTCAGGCGCGGCTGCTTCGCGCGCGCTCCTACCCACCCGTGCGTTGCGGGCGTGCGCCCGCGTGGGGCCGGCTGGCGCCGGCGTGTTGCGAGCTGCCGCTCGCGAGTGACGGCTTGGCGCGGGCCTGTGGGTGAGCTGGGAGCCGGGTGACCGGGCGCGTGTGGTTCAGCCCGCGTGCCGCGCAGCCGCTCGAGGCATCTGGTCCCTCATGGCCCAAGGTCCCCAACGGCTACAGTCCAGACCTCGTAAGCTCAGACCTCGCGCTCGGTGGACCGCCCCTTGTCCTGCTGATGCGCGTGCTTCACAGCTTCCGGCGTACTCGCGGGCTTCTGGGCGGCACCGGAGGCTGACGCAACACCGTTGAACGCGGCCTGCGCACTCTTCCCCTGCTGCAGGCTCGGGTGACTGCCGCGCTCGTCGGCCGGCACCAGACCGTTGAGCTTCTGAGCGAACCCCCGGAGGTCGTTCTGGGGCGCCATCTTGTCGATGAGCTCGGGCAGCGTGTTCGGCTCCTTGCCGGTGCGGGAGATCATCTCCCGCATCGCGGCCACCGTACGCTCCGGGTTCTCGTCCGCGATCTCGTTGAGGAAGTTGGACAGCTTCTGGACCGGCATAGCGTGCGGTCCTGTGGTCGGCGGGTGGAAGTCCTTTACGTTCTCGGTCACGAGCACTGTCGACGTCGAGTGCACGGCGGCTGCGAGGACATGCTTGTCCTTGGAGTCGGCCTGCATCTGCGGCTCGAGGTGCTGGTACCCGGAGACCATCGCCCGCGGAAACGCCCGGTTCATGGTGTCCAGCCGCCGCTGGATCTTGGTCTCCGGGACACCTTCCGGCCGGTTGCGGCGTACCTCGTCGAGGACTTCGGCGGACCAGCGCGGTGCGAACGTCTGGTAGTCGGCCAGGGTCAGCAGTACGTCGGTCTGCAGTTGCCCACGGAGGACGTTCGCGTCGAGGAAGGCTTGGCGTCGCGGTTCGGGCATCGGTCAGCCCTCGCGGTCGTTCGGCGTGTCGTCCTCGTCGTAGTCCGACTCGTTCAGCAGCTCGTCCAGAGCCCGCCGCCGCTGCGCGCGGAGCCGCTCGTCCAGCGCGAGTACGTCGGTCAGCCGGACCCAGTCGACGTAATCCGAACTCCGGAACGGCAGCGCCCCTTCGGCCGCGTAGGCGCGGAGGTCTTCCGCGCTCATCCCGATAGCGGCGGCCGCCTCGTCGATCGGCAGTTCGTGCCGGAGCGCGATCACCTGTACGGCGAATCCCTGTCGCATCGCCGCCTCGACGAATCGCATCGCCTCGAACACCTTCGGCGGAATCTGGTGCCGCGCACCGCCGGGCGCCACCAGCGCCGGGCCGTCGGCTACCAGTGCCCGGTCGCTCTCTTCGACCAGGAACACCTCGGACTGACTCGGCAGAACGTCCATGGCGGCAGCCTAGTCCGCGAACGGTCACGCACAGGCACAAAAGGAGCGGCGCCGGGAGGAGTGAGGCTTGCTCCCGGCGCCGCGGTGGTGCTCCGAATCAGTCAACCCACCGAGGTGGCTGGTTCGGGTCCTGCATCACTGACCAGGGAGGGTCAGTTGTTCTGCTCGTTGCTCTGCTCGCAGGTCTTCAGCGAGTCGATCGAGTTGCCGCTGTTGTCCAGGCCGAGGATGCCGGTCGGGTTCGTCAGCGGAACGGTGCCGCCGATGCCGGTGGCGTCGATCTCGTTGTGGCAGACCTGCCACGGGCCGACCTTGTTGTCGCTGACCGAGACAACGCCGTTGCCGTCGGCCTTGTACCACTTGCGGTTCTGCTGGTTGTCCTGCTCGCAGGTCTTGACGGCGGTGATGCTGTTGCCGTTGTTGCCCCAGCCGATGATGCCGGTGATGTCCTGGGCCGGAACCGTGCCGCCGATGCCGGTACCGGCACCGAAGTTGTGGCAGGCCTGAACCGCACCGAGGTCGTTGCGGTCGAGCGCGACCAGGGAGCCGTCCTTGTGCATGCCCCACCAGCGAGCGTGGCTCGCGTCGTAGTTGCCGGCGCCCTGGGACAGAGCCGACACCTGGTCGGACAGACCCTCGACCTGGGCCTTCTTCTGCGCGTCGTCGAGCATGTTGGCGCCCGCGAAGCTCGCGACACCAAGGGTGGCAACGGTCGCCGCCGCGGCTGCGATGACGATCTTGCGAGTTACCTGCATTATGCCAGGTTTCCTTTCGGGTTTGACGGATTCGTCTTAGTGGTAACGACCCCTGGCGCAGCCGGTTACAAACTTTTTCGTCAACTATTTTCCCTGATACGGCAGTGATATTGGTGAGCGGAAGTTGAGACGGAGGGGCCCGTAACCAGGCCGGAGGTACGTCGTTGAGTCAGCGCGGGTGACGGATGGCCCGGTGAATCGGAGATTGTTTCGGTGGGCTCGGTGGCTGCCGAATTGGCAATAGCACGATTCGTCGGAACAATTTGGAACCATTGCCGGAGTTTCGTGCCGTGTTTTTTCGGGGCAGGGCGCGACCGGCAGCCAGACCCGCTGCCGCGCGCATCGGCAGCGGTGGGAGACCCGGGTCCCTTGGGCCCGGGTCTTTCCTTTTGTCAGGCCCTCCGCCGCTCCGCCGTCACCACCAGCGCGACCCCGACGATGATCACCGCGCCGCCCAGCAGGATCTGCCAGGTCAGCCGCTCGCTCAGGATCAGCCAGCCGAGGAACACCGCGACCGCCGGGTTCACGTACGCGTAGGTCCCGACCAGCGAGATCGGCGCGTTCGCGAGCAGATACGAGTACGCCGTGTACGCGAGCAGCGACCCGAACACCACCAGGTACGCCAGCCCGATCCACCCGCTGCCATGGATCCGGTCGAAGTGCAGCCGCGCCGGCTCACCCCGCAGTACGCCGAGCAGCACCATCGCCGTACCGCCGAAGACCATCTCGTAGAGCGCTGTGACCAGCGGGTCCCGCGGCAGGCCGAGCCGGGGCGCGTACCGCGAACCGGTGGCCCAGCAGATCGTGCCGACGACCAGGATCGCCACCGACAACGGCTTCGCGCTGGTGTTGCCGCCCGACAGCGCGAGCAACGCCGCCCCGCCGAACCCGATCAGTACGCCGACCCACGTCATCGCGCGCGGCCGCTCGCCGCCGCCGACGCGGAGCAGCATCAGCCAGAGCGGAATGGCCGCGACCAGTAACGCCGCCAGTCCGGACGGCACCGTCTGCTCGGCGATCGCCACCGCGCCGTTGCCGAGGGCAAGCAGCAGGATGCCGACCGTGGCCGCGCCGATCGCCTCGCGGCGGGTGATCCGCAGCCGCCGCCACCCCGACTTGAGGGCCAGTCCGGTCGCCATCAGCACCGACGCGGTGAGGAACCGGGTGGCCATCCCGAGCATCGGCGGGATCCCGGCCTCGACCACGACCCGGATCGCCAGGTACGTCGAACCCCAGACGACGTACACCACCGCGAGCGCGGTCCAGATCATCGCGCCGGAGGCCGGCCGGGCGCCGGTCCCGACCACTTCGGCGGGGGCAGTGGCCATCGCGACCCTCCTCGGGGTGTCAGGGGTGTCATGTACGAACGATGCTTACGCTAGGCGTCGCGCGCACGCGCGCGCAAGGAGGTTTCCGGCCACCCGGCGGCCGGATCCCGCCAAGCGGGGGACGTCGAGACGAAGTTGTGACACTTCACATCCGAGGCGCTCGCACGCTGTAAGACGAGTCTGCGGATAGGACCAGTGGCTGGACTGGTGTCTCATCCCAGGACCGATTTCGGTACCGCCGTACCCGCTGGAGTCCAGGAAGTTAGCGGATCAGGCACCTGGTCTGTACGGTGTCCGGCAAGATGGGAGTGAGACCAGTGAGGAGGTCCACTGCCCGCAGTGCATCAACCCCTGGAATCACGCGGACCAGCCTGCGAAAGCCGCACCCGGCAACAGCGGGGGGACCCGTGCAACGTTGCGGTCGCGGCGATCCCGCGCTCGAACCCGAGGAGTGCATGTGAGTGAGTCGGTGCCGGGCCTTGCCCCGGAAGTGTTCGCGCCACACGAGGCGCCGGTCAGTCCGCCCCAGGCCTCCGAAGAGGTCGAGTTCGTCCAGCTCCTGACGCCCGAAGGCGAGCGCGTCGAGCACCCGGACTACTCGTTCGACCTCGACGACGAGGCGATCAAGGGCTTCTACCGGGACATGGTCCTGGTCCGCCGGATCGACTCGGAGGCGACCGCCCTGCAGCGTCAGGGTGAGCTCGGCCTGTGGGCGTCGCTGCTCGGCCAGGAGGCCGCGCAGATCGGGTCCGGCCGGGCGCTGAACGACAAGGACATGGTCTTCCCGACGTACCGGGAGCACGGCGTCGCGTGGTGCCAGGGGGTCAACCCGCTGAACCTGCTCGGCCTGTTCCGCGGCGTCGACCAGGGTGCCTGGGACCCGAAGGACAACAACTTCCACCTGTACACGATCGTGATCGGCGCCCAGACGCTGCACGCCACCGGGTACGCGATGGGCCAGCAGCGCGACCACGCGGTCGGCGACCCGGACACCGGCGAGGCCACGATCGCGTACTTCGGCGACGGCGCCAGCAGCCAGGGTGACGTGAACGAGGCGTTCATCTACGCCTCGGTCTTCAACGCCCCGGTCGTCTTCTTCTGCCAGAACAACCAGTGGGCGATCTCGGAGCCGATCGACCGGCAGACCCGGATCCCGCTGTACCAGCGCGCCGCCGGCTTCGGCTTCCCGGGCGTCCGCGTCGACGGCAACGACGTCCTCGCGACGTACGCCGTCACCCAGCAGGCCATGAAGCGCGCCCGCGAGGGCAGCGGGCCGACGCTGATCGAGGCGTACACGTACCGGATGGGCGCGCACACCACCTCCGACGACCCGACGAAGTACCGGCTGAACGAGGACCTCGAGCACTGGAAGCTCAAGGACCCGATCGAGCGCGTGCACGCGTACCTGAGCCGGCACGCGGGCGTCGACCACGACTACTTCGACGAGATCGAGGCCGAGGGCGACAAGATCGCCGCCGAGCTGCGGGCCGGCTGCCTCGCACTGCCGGATCCGGTGCTCACCGACTTCTTCCAGAACGTGTACGTCGACGAGACGCCGCAGCTGGCCGAACAACGTGACCAGTACGTCGGGTACGCCGCTTCGTTCGAAGGCGAGGGCTGAGCGATGACCAAGATCACTCTCGGCAAGGCCATCAACGCGGGCCTGCGGGCCGCGATGGAGAAGGACCCGAAGGTCGTCGTGATGGGCGAGGACATCGGCAAGCTCGGTGGCGTCTTCCGGGTGACCGAGGGCCTGCAGAAGGACTTCGGCGAGGACCGGGTGATCGACACCCCGCTGGCCGAGTCCGGGATCATCGGTACGGCGGTCGGGCTCGCGCTGCGCGGGTACCGCCCGGTGTGCGAGATCCAGTTCGACGGGTTCGTGTTCCCGGCGTACGACCAGATCATCAACCAGGTCGCGAAGATGCACTACCGGTCGATGGGCAAGCTGACGATGCCGATCGTCATCCGGATCCCGTTCGGCGGCGGCATCGGCGCGGTCGAGCACCACTCGGAGTCGCCGGAGACGCTGTTCGCGCACGTGCCCGGGCTGAAGGTGATCTCCTGCGGCGACCCGGTCGACGCGTACTGGATGATCCAGCAGGCGATCGCGTCCGACGACCCGGTGATCTTCTTCGAGCCGAAGCGCCGGTACCACGAGAAGGCCGAGCTGGACCAGTCCACCGGGCCGTCGCTGCCGCTGCACAAGGCGAAGGTGGTGCGTGAGGGTACTGACGCGACGCTGCTCTGTTACGGGCCGATGGTGAAGACGTGCCTGCAGGCCGCCGAGGCCGCGGTCGAGGACGGGCGCAACCTGGAGGTCGTCGACCTGCGGACGATCGCGCCGTTCGATCTCGCGACGATCTTCGCCTCTGTGAAGAAGACGCGGCGGGCAGTCGTGGTGCACGAGGCGCCGTACTCGTTCGGGCCTGGGTCGGAGATCGCGGCGCGGGTGACGGAGGAGTGCTTCTACCACCTGGAGGCGCCGGTACTGCGCGTGACCGGGTACGACACGCCGTACCCGCCGTCGCGGATGGAGGACGAGTACCTGCCGGACCTGGACCGGGTCCTGGACGGTGTCGACCGGGTGATGGGGTACTGATGGGCATCCAGCAGTTCCGCCTCCCCGACGTCGGTGAGGGGCTGGTCGAGGCCGAGATCGTCAGCTGGAAGGTCAAGCCGGGCGACACGGTCAAGCTGAACGACACCGTGGTCGAGATCGAGACCGCGAAATCCCTCGTCGAACTCCCGGTCCCGTTCGCCGGCGTCATCACCGAGCTGTTGGTCCCCGAGGGCGAGACCGTCCCCGTCGGTACGCCGATCATCTCGGTGCAGACCGACACCGCCGACGAGCCCGCCCCCACCCCGGAGCCCGAGGAGAACGGCGGCCGCACCGCGGTCCTCGTCGGCTACGGCCCCAAAACCACCGAAGCCAAACGCCGCCAACGCAAGCCAGGCGCCGCTCCGGGTGGTGCGGGCGGTGGCGTACCCGCAGCACCAGGTTCAGCCGGTGCAGCCGCACTGGCGACCACTCCCGCCCCACCCCCAGCACCCGCGGCATACGCGCCGGCCACTCCCGCGGCGTACGCGCCGGCCGCCGCAGCTTCCACGTCGGCGCCGCCGGCGCCGGTTGCCGGGGGGCACGTGCTGGCGAAGCCGCCGGTGCGGAAGTTGGCGAAGGATCTGGGGATCGACCTGGGAGCGGTCGCACCGACCGGTGCCGGGGGAGTGATCACCCGGGCGGACGTGGAGGCGTACGTCGCGACTCCGGCCGCGGACGAGCTGCCGAGTGTGACGGCGTACCAGCCTGCTCCGGTGGTGAGCGCGCAAGGTGATACGCGCGTGCCGGTGAAGGGTGTGCAGAAGGTGATGGCGCAGGCGATGGTTGCCAGTGCGTTCACCGCGCCGCACGTGACCGAGTGGATCACCGTCGACGTCAGCGCCACGATGGAGCTCGTCGAGCGGCTCAAGTCGGACAGGGCGTTCCGCGACCTCCGCGTCTCCCCGCTCCTGATCGTCGCGAAGGCCGTCACGCTGGCGGCCCGCCGTACCCCGATCATCAACGCGGCCTGGGACGAGCAGTCGCAGGAGATCGTCTACAAGGGCGCGGTCAACCTCGGCATCGCCGCGGCCACTCCGCGCGGGCTGATCGTCCCGAACATCAAGAGCGCCGAATCGCTCACCCTGCCCGACCTCTGCCGGGCGCTGAACGACCTGGTCGCCACCGCCCGCGAGGGCAAGACCCAGCCGGCGGACCAGGCGGGCGGTTCGTTCACGATCACGAACGTCGGCGTGTTCGGCGTCGACGCCGGTACGCCGATCATCAACCCGGGCGAGGCCGCGATCCTCGCGTTCGGCGCGGTCCGGAAGCAGCCGTGGGTGGTGGACGACGAGATCGTCCCGCGCTGGATCACCACGCTCGCGCTGTCCTTCGACCACCGCCTGATCGACGGCGAGAAGGGCTCCACCTTCCTCGCCGACGTCGCGAGCATCCTCGAGGATCCGGCGCGCGCGCTGATGTTCTGAGACGAAGGGCCGGGCTGTCGCCCGGCCCTTCGTTTGCCGGACCGCCACCACTCACCAACGCCGCTCCCGGCCGTCGAGGGATGCGGCGGGACGCGTTGACCGTCGGTTGCTGAGTGGCGCAGGTCCGGGCGCTTGGTTGACCTCAAGCGCTTGAAGTGTGTGACCGTGACGGTATGACGGTTTTCACCATCCAGGAGGTCGCGCGGCGGAGCGGGCTGAGCGAGCCGACGCTCCGGTACTACGAGGACGTCGGACTGGTCGGCCCGATCGACCGCGACGCGCAGAGCGGTCACCGTCGGTACCGGACCGCGGACGTCGACGTACTCGAGGCGCTCGCCTGCCTGCGCGCGGTCGGCGTCGGCATCGGCGACATGCGCACGTACCTGGCGAACCGGGCCCGCGGCCGCGCGGCCGCCGGCGAACAACGCGACCTGCTCCTCCGGCACGCGGACCGCATCGAGGCCGAGATCGCCGCGCAACAGGTCCGCCTCCGCTACCTCCGCGAGAAAGCCGCGCTCTGGGATGCCCGCGACCGCGGCGACGACGCCGCCGAGGCCGCCACCATCGAACGCCTGGTCGACGTGGTCGACGGCCTCGGAGCCCTCCGATGAGCCCCGTGCTGGTGACTGGCGGATCCGGCTACCTGGCGACCCACCTGATCGCGCAACTCCTCCGCGCCGGCCGCGACGTTCGTACGACGGTCCGCTCGACGACGTGCGCCGACTCTGTCAGGGCCGCCGTACGCCGAGGTGGCGCCGACGACACCCGCCTTGAATTCGTCGAGGCTGATCTGCTGTCGGACGACGGCTGGAAGAGCGTAGTCGAGGGCTGCGCCGAGATCCACCACGTCGCCTCACCGATCCCTGCCGTACAACCCGAGGACCCCGACGAGCTCATCATCCCCGCCCGCGAAGGAACCCTCCGAGTACTACGAGCCGCCCGCGACGCCGGCGCCCGCCGCGTCGTACTCACCTCGTCCTTCGCCGCGATCGGGTATACCCCGAAACCCGACGCCGACTACACCGAGGACGACTGGACGGACCCGGACACGCCAGGCCTGGCGCCGTACCCCCGCTCGAAGGCGATCGCCGAACGCGCTGCCTGGGACCTGATGCGCGACGCCACCACCGAACTGGTGGTCGTCAACCCGACCGCCATCTTCGGCCCGACCCTCACCACGGACCTTCGCTCCTCCACCCAACTGATCAAGCTGATCCTCGACGGCAGCACGCAGGTCGTCCCGCGCGCTCGCTTCGGCGTGGTCGACGTCCGCGACGTCGCAGACCTGCACGTCCGAGCCATGGCCACCCCAGCCGCCGCCAACCACCGCTTCCTTGCTGTCAGCAACGACCCGACCACGAGCTTCCTCGAACTGTCCCACCTCCTCCACGCCCACCTGTCCATCCCCACTCCCACCGAAGAGGCCCCCGGCCCCGACCTCCCCCGTCCCACCATCCACAACACCCGAGCCCGCACACTGCTCGGCTGGAACCCCCGCCCCCTCGAAACAACCATCCTCGAAACCGCGCAGAGCCTCCGCGACCTCGGCCTCATGTAATCCACCTGACCCGCATGACGAGCGGGTGAGAGGGTGGTGGGGTGGTGGTGATCCTGGTGGTGCTGGGGGCGGCGGTTCTGCACGCCACGTGGAATGCGATGGCGCACGGGGCGCCGGATCGGGTTGCCGGGTTGGCGTTGTTCGAGGTGGCGGCCGGGGTGATCGGGCTGGTCGCGGTGCTGGTGATGGGGCTGCCGCCGGCCGGGACGTGGGGGTACATCGTCGCGTCGGCGCTCTTGCACCTCGCGTACCTCGGCGGGCTGTTGGCGTCGTACCAGCTGGGGCAGTTCAGCCAGATGTATCCGTTGGCCCGCGGTACGTCGCCGTGGGTGGTGGCGGTGGTGTCGATCGTCGTACTGCATCAGCACCTGGCACTGCTCGAGTTGGCCGGCGTACTGCTGGTCTCGACCGGGCTGATCGCCCTTGTCTTCATCGGTCGTCCCGGTCGCAACCAGTTGCCGGCCATCCTTGCCGCGATCGGCACCGGCCTGATGATCGCGTCGTACACGGTCGTCGACGGGGTCGCCGTACACAAGATGCCGGTGGCAACGTACATGGGCTGGGTCTTCATGCTCCAAGGATTCGCCGTACCACTGGCCGTCCTGGCCTGGCGCGGCCCGCGGACCTTCAACCTCCCGCGCCCGGCGGTCCTGTCCGGTCTCGCGGGCGGGGTCGTGTCGATGGCGGCGTACGGCCTGGTGCTCTGGGCCCAGACCCGCGGCACCCTCGCCGCCATCGCCGCGCTCCGCGAAACCAGCATCATCTTCGGCGCGATCATCGGCGCCCTGTTCTTCCACGAACGCTTCGGCCCGAAACGAGCGACCGCCGCGGCCGTGGTCGTCGCCGGCATCGTGCTGATCACGACAGGGTAGATGCCCCGATCAATCAAGTACGACCTGCAGATTGCGCCGGTGCGGCCCCATCATCCAGTCCTGTTCCATCCGTACGTCGACGGGCACCTGCCGCCGCCGCAGCGCATCGACGTACGCGCGATCCGCAACAAACCGCGCCGCCACCTCAGCCCCGTCGGCCACGGCCCCGTGCCCCGGAACCACGACGTTGGCGTGCTGAACAGCCTCCTCGAGCCGGTCGAGCGCCGCCTCGTACGCATCGAACTGACCAGGCCGACCCGGGTCGAGCATCGGAATCAGTACGTCGGACAGCATGTCGCCGACCAGCAGCACGCCCTGATCCGCCAGCAGCACCGCCGCATGCCCAACAGCGTGCCCGTCATGCTCGATGACCTCGCCCGGCACAGGCCCACCATCCGCCGGCAACGGACTGACCAGCGCGACCAGCTCAACCGGTGCGCCCTCCGCATTCTCCGCCGCCATAGCCTGCGCCTGCTCCCGCCCCTCGGCCGCACTCCGCGCACACCCAGCCGTCGCGTACCGCGGCACGTCCCCGAACCGCGAATGCCACAACAAATGATCAAAATGCGGATGCGTAGAAAACCCAGCCACCACCGGAACCCCAAGCCGCCCCACCTCATCAGCAAGCTCGCTCAGCTCGGCTCCAGTAATCCCCGGATCAACCAGCACCAACCCGTCATCCCCAAGCACGACAGTCGAGTTACTCCAAACCCACCCACTCTGCCGCACCCAAACCCCATCACCCACCTGCGTCAACATCCCCTCACTCTGACACCAGTCCACGACCGGGCGCGAGTGGCGCGTACCTCTCGTCGGGCTAGCCGTCCTCGAACGGCCTGCTGAGGGTGCGCGCGAGGTCAACGGCCTCTTGTCGCGTGCGCCGCCGCCCTCGGGTTGTGTCGTACCGCACCAACCACAAGCCGACGACCCTGCCATCCAAGACGATGAGCGCCGGCGAGACCGTCGCGAACACCGCCCCTCCGCCGGACCTAACCCTGCCGCTCAGCGGCGGTGGCCGATGAGCCGAGTCGTGGCGTTCGGCTGGTGGCTGTAACTGCGAGTCGTGGATCGAGGTCGCGGGATGCGGCGTGTCGCGCGCTGGATCCCACGATTCGACGAACGGGTGAGCCGGTTCGTCGATAGGGGGTGAGTGGGGGTCCCGGGCGGTGGACCCCCACTCGGTTTGGGAGGGGTTAGCGGGTTACTGCGTCTAGGGCGTCGGCTATGCCTTCGCCGTAGACGGAGTTGTTGGCGGTGGTGCCGGTGCAGCGGGGGTCGGGGGTGGTGGGGCAGGCGGTGTCGTCGGCCTCGGTTTGGAGGGCTCGTTCGATGTCGCGGGGGCCCCACGAGGGGTGGGTGGACTTGATCAGGGCGGCGATTCCGGTGACGTGGGGGGAGGCCATGGAGGTGCCGCTCATCAGGCCGTAGCCGCCGCCGGGGAGGGTGGAGAGGATCGAGCTGCCGGGGGCGGCTACGTCGATCTTGTTGAGGCCGAAGTTGGAGAAGCTGCTGCGGGCGGTGGTCTTGGTGGTGCTGGCGACGGTGATCACGCCGGGGAGCTCGGTCGGCATGTCGAGGCAGTTGTTGTTGATGGTCCGCGGGGTCGCGGTGGAGTCGTTCGGGCTGCCGTTGTCGGTGGTCTTGTGGGCGAGGTCGTAGTTCGAGTTGCCGGCTGCCGCGACGGACAGGGTGCCCTGGTCGGTGGCCCAGGCGTACGCGCGCCGTACCGCTTCCTGGACCGCGCCCTGGTCGCCGTTGTCCTTGCACCAGAACTCGAACGGGTCGATGAAGTAGCTGTGGTTCGTGACGGCCATGTGGTGCTCGGCGGCCCAGACGATGCCGCAGATCGAGTACTCCGGGTAGATGAAGCCGGCGTCGTTCACAACCTTGACGGACGCGATCCGGACGCCGGGGGCGACGCCGACGATGCCGATGCCGTTGCGTGCGGCCGCGACGGTGCCGGCGACGTGCGTACCGTGCGAGCTGGTCGTCGGGCGCCAGGCGCCGGCGGTGCGGTCCGGTACGCCGTTGTTGATGCAGCTGACCGAGTCTGCCGCGTCGAAGTTCGGGGCGAGGTCGGGGTGGTTGTCGTCGACGCCGCTGTCGTTGATGCCGACGAGGACGCTGCGGGAGCCGTCGGTGACGGCGTGCGCCTGGTCCGCCTTGATCTGCTGCATGTCCCACTGCTCGCCCTCGCGCGGGTCCGCGACCGGGGTGGCGGTGGCCTCGTCCAGGGCGTTCATGCCGCCTTCGCTGACCGCTGCGGTGCGGGTGGCGCCGACCGACTCGACCTCGCGGCCGTTGTGGGTGGCGCGGATGTCGGTGCGGAAGCCGGGGTTGGTCGACTGGGCGATCACCACGCCGAGCTGCTGGTACGAGACCAGGACCTTCCCGCCGGCGTCCTTGATCGCGTCCTCGGTCTTGCGGACGTGACCGGGCGTGGCCTTGGTGTTGACCACGTAGTTCATCAGCGGGCCGGCCGTGGTCGCGGCGTGCGCGCCGGTGGTGGCGCCGAGCGACACGCAGGCGAGCGCGGCGGCGGCGAGACCGGCGGCCAGCCGGCGGGGACGGGGAGTTCGGGACACGAGGCCTCCTCAGTGCAGGGGCCGGACGGACGGGTCCGGACCGGTAACCCGAGACTCTAGGCCGGATCGCGGGGAAGCGGAGTTCTTCGTCCACAACGCAGGGGAAACCCTGCGTCAAGCTGTGCACATCATGTGGACACCCCTGTGGATAACCTGGGGAATATTCGGCTTCGACAGTGGATTGTCTGTGTGTGTAAGATAGATACAACAAAGATACGAGTCGTATGGGTGGGGTGCAGTGGCAACCGGGGACGCGGGACGTGACGCGTTGACATTGGGTGACGAGACCGCGGAAATCGCGCGGGTGGTGGTCGAGGCGGCGCCGGGGGTGGAGAAGATCCCCGCGGCGGAGCGCGTGTACGCGTACGTGAAGGCCGCGATCCTGGACCGGGCCTACCCGGGTGGCGAGCTCCTCACCGAGGGTGAGCTTGCGACTGCGGTAGGTGTTTCCCGTACGCCGGTCCGCGAGGCCCTGCTCCGGCTCGAGGAGTCCGGCCTGGTCAAGCTCTACCCGAAGAAGGGCGCGCTCGTCCTCCCGGTCCTGCCGCAGGAGATCGACGACGTACTCGAGGCCCGTGAGCTGATCGAGACGCACGCCGCCGCCAAGGTCTGGCCGCGCCGCAAGCAGTTGATCCAAACCCTCACCGAGCGCGTCGACGAGATGCGCGCCTGCCGCAGGGCAGGCGACGCGAAGAGCTTCCTCGAGGCCGACCGCGCCTTCCATGAGGCGATCGTCGATGCCGCCGGCAACCAAATCCTGGCCAAGCTCTACAACAGCCTCCGGGACCGGCAGGTCCGGATGGGGGTGCCCGGCATCGAGGTCCAGCCGGCCCGGATGGACAAGTCGATCACCGCGCACCAGGAGATGATCGAGGCGCTCGGCGGGAACAGCGTGAAGCGGTTCCGTGAGCTCGTGATCGCGCACATCGAGACCGCCGCGACGGATCTGCGGGGCACGCGGTGAACGAACTTCGCTACCCCCTGGGCGGACGGCGTGCCTGGGCGGTGTGGGCCACAGCTGTCTTCACGTACCTCGTCACCGTGCTGCACCGCGGTTCCATGAGCGTGGCCGGCCTGCAGGCCGCGGAACGCTTCCACATCTCCGCGTCCGCGCTGGCCAGCTTCACCGTCGTACAGCTGACGGTGTACGCCGCCATGCAGGTCCCCGTCGGCGTACTGCTCGACCGTTACGGCTCCAAGCGGCTCCTGATCGCTGCGTCCGGGCTGCTGTTCGTAGCGCAGTCCGCGTTCAGCATGGTCAACTCGTACCCCGCGGCACTCGCCGCACGCGCGGTGCTAGGTGTTGGCGACGCCCTGGTGTTCATCAGTGTGCTGCGCGTGGTCATGTCCTGGTTCCCCGCGCTGCGCCAGCCCGTGATGTCACAGGCGACAGGAATGCTCGGTGGTCTGGGCGCGATCATGTCGACCGTTCCGATGGCTGCGGCGTTCCACGCGTTCGGCTGGACGCCCACGTTCGCCGCTGCGTCAGTGCTGAGCCTGGTGACAGGCGTACTGGTACTACTGCTCGTCAGGAACACCCCGTACGACGAACAGCTCCGCCGCGCGAAGCCGCCGCTCGCAGAGGTCAAGAAGAACCTGCGCCGCGCCTGGAAAGAACCGGGCACGCGGCTGGGCCTGTGGACGCACTTCACGACCAGCTTCTCCGGGAGTACGTTCGGACTGCTCTGGGGCTACCCCTTCCTCGTGCAGGGAGAGGGGGTCGCTCCAACGACCGCCGCGGCCATGCTGATCGTCCCTGTGCTCGCTGGGCTCTGCTACGGACCGCTTGTCGGACGGTACGCCGCCAAGTTCCCGTTCTACCGGTCCTGGATCGTCCTGGCGGTGATCGCGGGCTCGGTGCTGATGTGGACGGTCGTGCTGCTGTGGCCGGGGCGTGCGCCGATGCCGGTGCTACTGGCGTTGATCGTCGTACAGGCAGCCGGTGGACCGGGCTCGATGCTGGGGCTGGACTACGCCCGTACGTTCAACCCGACCACACGGTTCGGGGCGGCGAACGGGATGGTCAACACCGGCGGCTTCATCGCGACGCTGCTCTGCATCGGGATGGTCGGCGTACTGCTTGACGCGTCGTCCGGTGGCGCACCGCAGGCGATCGGTGACTTCAAGGTCGCGCTCGCGTTCCAGTACGTGCTGTGGGCGATCGGCACACGCCAGATCCTCAAGTACCGCCGGAAGGCGCGGGGCAACCTCGCGCGCTACAACCCGGAGGCGTACCAGGCGCTGCTGGCGAACCAGATCGTGCCGCTGAAGGGCTGAGACAGCGCCGTGACAGGCCGGTGCCAGCACGTCGGGAGACGGTAGTCCCAGTAGCAACAACTGGGAGGAACCCGATGACCACAACGAACCAGGTCGCCATCGAGGCGGTCGGCTTGGTCAAGAAATATGGCAATACGACCGCGCTTGCCGGCGTCGACCTGAGCGTGCCGACCGGCACCGTTCTCGGGGTCCTCGGCCCGAACGGCGCCGGCAAGACGACCGCGGTCCGCATCCTCGGCACGCTGCTCCGGCCGGACGCCGGGCACGCAGTAGTCGGCGGGTACGACGTCGTCCGCGACGCGGGCAAGGTCCGCGGCATCATCGGCCTGACCGGGCAGTACGCGTCGGTCGACGAGGACATGTCCGGGCGCCGGAACCTGATCATGATCGGCCGGCTGCTCGGGTACTCGCGGCCGCAGGCCCGGACCAAGGCGGACGAGCTGCTCGAACGGTTCGAGCTGACCGACGCCGGCGACCGGATCGCGAAGACGTACTCCGGCGGCATGCGCCGCCGCCTCGACCTGGCCGCGAGCCTGGTCGGGAACCCGAGCATCCTCTACCTGGACGAGCCCACCACGGGCCTCGACCCGCACGCCCGCAACGGCGTCTGGGAGACGGTCCGGAACCTGGTCCTCGACGGTACGACGGTGCTGCTCACGACGCAGTACCTCGAAGAGGCCGACGCGCTCGCCGACTCGATCGTGGTGTTCGACAAGGGCGCCGTGGTCGCGAACGGGCGGCCGGCCGAGCTGAAGGCGCAGGCCGGCAAGCAGTCGCTGGACGTCCGCCCGGCGGAGCCCTCGCACATCGAGCGGGTGGCCGCGATCGTGGCCGAATCGGTCGGCACCCGGCCGACCGTCGACGTGGTGAACGCGCTGGTCAGCGTGCCGGTGACGGACGGCTCGTCGATGCCGGTCGTGGTACGGCGGCTGGACGAGGCCGGGATCGCGGTGACCGAGCTGTCGCTGCGGCTGCCCAGCCTGGACGAGGTGTTCCTGGCGCTGACCGGTCACACCGCCGAAGAACCGAAGGTCCTGGAAGGAGCCGGCCGATGACCACAATGGCAGTCGAAACACGGCGGCCCAACCCGTTCGCATGGGCCCAGCAGAGCCTGACGCTCGCCTGGCGGAACATCGTCCGGATCCGGCAGAACCCGGAAGCCCTGGCGGACGTGACGTTCCAGCCGATCATCTTCCTGGTGCTGTTCCTGTTCGTGTTCGGCGGTGCGATCGCGCAGGGCGCCGGCTGGCGCGACTACCTGCCGTTCCTGCTGCCCGGTCTGCTGGTGCAGACGGTGGTGTTCTCCACGATGGGCACCGGCGTCGCGCTGAACGACGACTTCGCGAAGGGCGTGTTCGACCGGTTCCGGTCGCTGCCGATCGCCCGGATCGCGCCGCTGGTCGGCGCGGTGCTCGGCGACGCGGTCCGGTACACGCTGTCGATCGTGATCCTGATGGGGACCGGCTTCGCGCTCGGGTTCCGGTTCCAGAACGGCGTCGGGTACGGCGTACTCGCGCTCGTGATCGTACTGGCGTTCGCGTTGTCGATGTGCTGGATCTGGGTCTGGCTCGGGCTGTCGCTGAAGACCGCGCAGGGCGTGCAGGGTGTGGCGTTCCTGGTGATGTTCCCGCTGACGTTCGGCAGCAACGTGTTCGTGAAGACCGACACGCTGCCGGGCTTCCTGCAGGCGTTCGTGAACGTCAACCCGGTCAAGTACCTGGTGGACACGATGCGCGGGCTGATGCTCGGCGGCCCGATCGAGAAGCCGCTGCTGATCACGCTCGCCTGGATGGTCGGCCTGGTCGGGGTCTTCGCCCCATTGGCGATCCGCGCCTACCGGCGCCGTACGTAGGAAATCTGTCGGTGGTGGGCGTCAGAGTGGTCGCATGACGACCAAATGGACGCTCACCATCGACTGCGCCGATCCCGGCCTGGTCGCGCGCTTCTGGTGTACGGCGCTCGGCTACACGGAGTCGGCGCCACCGCAGGGCTGGGACACCTGGGAGGCGTGGTTCACCGACCTGAACGTCCCCGAGGACGAGTGGAACGACGGCGCCTCGATCTCCGACCCGAACGGCGTCCTCCCATCGATCTCGTTCCTCAAGGTCCCCGAGCCCCGCACCGTGAAGAACCGCCTGCACCTGGACCTCCAGGTGGCAGGCGGACGCGCGCAACCCCAGGACCTCCGCGAGCAACGCATCCGCACCACCGGCGACAAACTCCAGGCCGCCGGTGCCACGCTGGTCCAGGAAATCGGTACCGACGAGGCTCTCGATCACCTGTGGATGCAGGACCCCGAGGGCAACGACTTCTGTGTGGTCTAAGAGTTGAGCTCGCCGAAGGACAGTGGTTCGCGGGTGCAGAGGTAGGTTGCCCAGTGCAACTTTGTGGGGTGGCCGGCCGGGTCGCGGGTGATGCGGAGGAGTTCGCCGGTCTCGCGGCCGGAGATTGTGCGGTACGTGTCGTCGGCGGCGCGCTCGAAGACCGCGGGTGACTGGTACTCGGCCGCGCCCGGGGACTTCGCCTCGAGTACGCCGTTCTTCACCGAGAACACGAACGGCGATCCCTCGGTGAACCAGGTGCCCAGTACGCCGGTCAGCTCGTCGGGGACCGTCGTACCCGGGACCCAGGCCTCGGGCGGCAGCGGGTCGTCCTCGAGGACCTTGATGATCAGGTCGGTCGCCAGCGCGCTCGGTGCCGGCGACGAGGTGGCGCCGAACAGCGCGATCCCGGCCGTGCCGGAGGAACGGTCGACGAACGTCGACGTGATGTGGCCGGGCATGCCGCCGTCATGGCCGACGAACAGCCGGTCGCCGCGGCGCAGCAGCATGAACCCGAGGCCGAAGGCCAGCTGCCAACGGTCCACGTCGGCCATGATCTGCACCTGGCACATCTCCTCGAGAGTGTCCTTGGACAGCACCTCGTCGACCGGGTTCGCGACGAACATCGCCCACTTCGCCAGGTCCGCCGCGGTCGACGCCAGTCCACCGCAGGCGTCCATCGCGCCGATGTCGAGCAGCGGCTCCTGCACGGGTACGTCGGAGAACGGCGGCACGTAGTACCCGGTCTGCGCCGGGCCGCCGTCCATGCCGACGGTGGTCCGGCGCATCTCCAGCGGGTCGAGGATCCGCGCCTTCACGGCGTCGTACCAGGACCGGCCGTCGAGCCGCGCGACGATCTCGCCGAGCAGTGAGAACACCAGGTTCGAGTAGTGGAACCGGTGGTGCGGTTTGCCGATCCGCTCGGCCGCGTTCCAGCCCGGGACGAGCTCCTCGCGGGACGGGAACTTCATCAGGTCCCAGACGTCGCCGACCGGTTCGCGCTGCATGCCGCTGGCGTGGCTGAGCATCTGCCGGACCGTGATGCCCTCGTGGGTGCTGTCCGGGATCAGCTTCTCGATCGTGTCGTCGAGGCTGAGTTTGCCCTCGTCGCGGAGCGCCATGATCGTGACCGCGGTCAGCGTCTTGCTCTGCGACGCGATCAGGAACTGCGAGTCGGCGGTCGGCGGTACGCCGGGACTGTCCAGGTCGGCCGATCCGGCACCGTGCGACCAGGCCAGCGACCCGGCCCGGGCGACGGCGCCCACCACACCGGGCACCCGGCCCTTGGACTGACGTTCGGCAACGATTCGGGAGAGCGCGACCTGCGTCGGCGCGGCAATATCTGTCACGCTTCCCGACCTTAAGGGAGCGAAGTGACAAAAGGCAGGGTGTTTGGGAGGGAGGATGTGC
This sequence comes from Kribbella sp. NPDC059898, assembly GCF_042730855.1. Taxonomy (NCBI): domain Bacteria; kingdom Bacillati; phylum Actinomycetota; class Actinomycetes; order Propionibacteriales; family Kribbellaceae; genus Kribbella; species Kribbella sp. NPDC059898. The sequence goes on along the minus strand of NZ_JBHWKR010000001.1, from coordinate 86,925 downwards.
GAGGCTGGTGGAGTGCGCATAGCGGTGCTCGGTCCTCTCGCGATGTGGGCGGCCGACGGGACTCCGCTCGACATCCGCGGTGTTCGCCTGCGTGGGCTGCTGGCGCGGCTGGCGCTGAGCGCGGGGCGGCCGGTCAGTGTCGAGACCCTGGTCGACGGGCTGTGGGGCAGCGAAGCCCCGAGCGCGAACGCCCTGCAGTCGCTGGTCTCGCGGCTCCGCGGCAGCCTGCCTGCCACCGAGTCGAGCATCTCGGTCCAGTCAGGCCCGGCCGGCTACACGCTGACGATCGGCCCGGACTGTGTCGACACCCTCCAGTTCGAGGACCTGGTACGGCGTGGCCGCGCGGTCCTCACGTCCGACCCGGAGCAGGCGCACGCGCTGCTCACCCAGGCCGAAAGGCTGTGGCGGGGTGAGGCCCTGACCGACCTGCGCGACCTCCCGTTCGCCGCGGTCGAGGCGGACCGGCTCGGCGAGCTGCGGCTCGCCGCCGCGGAGGACCTGGCCGAGGCAGCTGTCAGCTCCGGCCACGCCCGTGACCTGATCGCGGACCTCGAACACCTCGCCGTCACGCACCCGCTCCGCGAACGCGTCCACGAGCTCCTCATCCGCGCCTTGTACGCCGACGGCCGCCAGGCGGAGGCTCTGACGGCGTACGAACGTATCCGCACCACCCTGGCCGACGAGCTCGGTGCTGATCCCGGTGCGCGGCTCCGGGACCTGCATGTGTCGGTGCTCCGGGGCGATGCGGTGGATCCTGCGGCCAGGAGCATCGCCGTACCGGCTCCTGCTCCGTCTGTGCCGCGTAACAACCTGCGGGCTCCGCTGACGAGTTTTGTCGGCCGCCGGGAGGACGTGGTCGAGCTGACCCGCCTGCTGAGCAACGGGACCCGGCTGGTCACCATGGTCGGTCCTGGCGGTGCAGGCAAGACCAGGCTGGCCACTGAGACCGGTAGGTCGCTCGTAGACCAGTCCGGCGACGGCATCTGGTTCGTGGAGCTGGCACCGTTGGGTGACGCGGCTGACGTCGCCCCCGCCGTACTGTCGACGCTTGGCGCCAGTGAGTACGTCGACGTCACACAGGCTCGGTTTGCGCCGCAACACATCCCTACCAGCCGCGCGGCGACCCAGCGGCTCGTCGAGGTGATCGGCGACCGCCGCATCCTGCTCGTGTTCGACAACTGCGAGCACCTCGTGCAGGAAGTCGCGGGACTCGTCGACTCGCTGCTCGCGTCGTGCCCGCGGCTGCGAGTGCTGACCACGAGTCGTGAGCCGTTGAGCATCCCCGGTGAGCACCTGCACCCGGTCGGTCCGCTGGACCTGCCGCCGGAGGACGCGGACACCGACGAGTACCCGTCGATGCAGCTGTTCGTCGACCGCGCCCGCGCCGTACGGCCCGACTTCCAGCTGACCGACGCGAACCGGGAAGCCGTGGCGGAGATCTGCCGCCGGCTGGACGGTATGCCGTTGGCGATCGAGCTGGCCGCGGCCCGGCTGCGGGCGCTCAACCCGCCGCAGATCGTCGACCGGCTGGCGGACCGGTTCCGGCTGCTGACCAGTGGCTCGCGTACGGCGCTGCCGCGGCACCAGACGCTGCGGGCGGTCGTGGAGTGGAGCTGGGACCTGCTGGACCCGGACGAGCAGGCGGTCGCCCGGCGGCTCTCGCTGTTCTCCGGCGGCGCCACCCTGGACGCGGCCGAGCAGATCTGCAGCGACGAACACCTCCCCGCGGAGTCCGTGCTCGGCGTGCTCGCATCGCTTGTCGACAAGTCGCTCGTGGAGGCTGCCGCCGACGAGCGGTCCGTGCGCTACCGGATGCTGGAGACGGTCCGCGCGTACGGCGCCGAGCAGCTGAAGGCCTCGGGTGAGTACGACCGCTTCCGCTGGGCGCACACCGTGTACTTCAGCCGGATCCTCCGCAAGGCGCGGCCAAAGCTGCGGACCGGCGAGCAGATCGAGTGGATCGCCCGGCTCACCGCCGACAACGAGAACCTGATCGACGCGCTCCGGACCGCGATCGACACCGGCTCGGCGCGGGTCGCCGTACAGATGGTCGCGGTGCTGGGGGAGTACTGGACGATGAGCGGGCGCCCGGCCGAGGCGGTGACCTGGATGCAGGCCGCGCTCGCCGTACCCGGGCCGACCGTGCCGCTGGACAAGGCCGAGGCGCTGTACCTGCTCGCGCTCGGCCGGATGTCGACCGGGCAGGACGCCGCGAAGGCGTTCCAGCAGGCGGCCCGCGGGCTGGCCACGGTGCGGTGGATGACGCGCAAACACCCGATCCTGGTCGACTCCGGGATCGGGCTGTTCACCAACGCGGTCTGGGCCGCCGTACGCCGGGACAAGGCGACCTGCTTCGCCGAACTCGAGGCCGCCGGGCGGCACCCCGATCCGTGGATCCGGAACATGGGAGTGATGACCAGCGCGATGTTCCGCGAGAACGAGGGCGAGGTCACCGAGATGGCGGCCGATCTCACGATCGCGCTGGACGGGTTCCGCGAGATCGGCGACCGGTTCGGTACGTCGATGGCGCTGCGCGGGCTCGCGGGGTACCAGGCCAGCACCGGGGACCACGCGGCCGCGCTGGAATCGCTGATCGAGGCGCTCCGGCTGATCGAGGAGCTCGGGACCACCGAAGGTGTCGGGCAGTTGCTCGGCAGCTGCGCGATGAGCCGGGTCGAGCTGGGCGACTACGAGGGCGCCCGCGCCGACCTGCAGCGGGCGTTGCAGCTGTCCGAGCAGACGGGCTCGCGCGGCGGCGAGGCGATGGCGTACATGGGGCTCGCCAAGGTGGAGTTCCGGCTCGGGGGGATCGAGGAGGCGCGCGAGCTGGCCGAACGCGCGTACGCGACGCTCGACCTGGACGCCGAGCGGATGGCGCCGCACGGGCAGGCGGTGATGCTCAGCCAGCTGAGCCGGATCTACGCGTCCACCGGCGACGTCGAGAAGGCCCAGCAGCGCGCCCGGGAGGCGATCGGGCTGGCCCTCGGCACCGAGGACATGCCGGTCGCGGCCGCGGTCGTCGAGATCGGGCTGCACGCCGACCTGATGACCAGCGAGCCCGCGGAGGTGGCCCGGGTGCTCGGGCTCGCCGCCACGATGAAGGGCCTCCGCACCATCCCGGACGCCGACGTCCAGCGGCTCGTCGACGAACTCCGCGATGCCCTGGGCAACGAAGCCTACGAGTCCGCGTACGCCGCCGGCGCCGCCGTACCGCGCGACGAAGCCCTCGCCGAACTCAGGAAGCGGTACCTCGACTAGGCCGTGATCAGCTGGACGGCGAGGTCGCGGAGGGACTTCTGGATCTTCTGTTCCGGTGGGCGCGGGTCGGCGAGCATCCAGTCGTGGACGACCGCGTTCACCGCGCCGAGGAACGCCAGCGCGAGGAAGCGGAAGTCCTTGCGCTTGATCTCGCCGCGTTCTACCGCGGTGTCGCCGAGGTCGCGGACCTTGCCGACCAGCAGCTCCCGGAACGCGTTCCGCTGCTCCTCGACCGCCGGGCTGGTGCCGACCACCTCGACGAACGAGATCCGGGCCCGCCGGAGGTCCGCCATGATGGTCCGCAGGTACGAGTCGACGGCCGCGGTGATCCGCTCCCGCACCGGCTGGTCGGCGGTCCGGCGGAGGGCGTCCCCCGTGCTCCGGACCGCCAACTCGATCACCTGCGCGTGCACCGCGAGCAGCACGGCTTCCTTGTTCTGGAACTCGTGGTAGAAGTGCCGGGTGGACACTTTCGCCTGTGTGCACAGGCGTTCCACGGATGTCGCCGGATATCCTTCGGTCCCGAAGAGCTCGAGCGCGGCAGCCAGCAGCCGTTCCCGGCGCGCGGCCTTCCACTCTTCGACTGACCGCCCGGAATAACGGCGTACGGAGGGTTCCCTCATCACACCTCTTGTCGCTACCCCGTGCCAGATGCCGGACATCCTATCCACCCCTCGGCGCAGGCGTAACCGGGTTACTCCAGTCTGGTGTATCCCTTCGCGCCGTCGAGGAGTTCGCGGATGATGTCGAGGTGGCCGACGTGGCGGGCGGTCTCCTCGATCAGGTGACACAGCACGTACCGCAAGGATGCTGCCTTGTCAGCGGGTTGGCCCGCCTCGACGGTCTCCAGCGGCAGGTCCGCGATCGTCGCGTTCGAGCGCCGGCACTCCTCGTCGTACTCGTCGAGCAGTTGGGCGATCGGTACGTCGTCGACGAACATCTCGGCGTCGACGTGCCCGCCCTCGGTCCACGGCGTCTGGCCGGTGTCGGGGACGCCGGCGATGCCGAGCTGGAACCACGAGTACTCGTTCCAGCGCAGATGCGCGACCAGCCCGGCCGGCGACATCAGCGGCGAGGTGGGTACGACGTTGCGGTGGGCATCGGCCTCGCTCAGCCCGGCGCACTTCATCCGGACGAACGAACGCTGCACATCGAGCCATCCGGTCAACTGATCCCGCTCTCCCGCGGTCAGCGACGGACGTTGTACTTCGGTCATACGACTTCTCCTAGGTGGTACGACGCCACCCCGGTCAGCCGCGGACACGGCAGCGGGGCAGCACGACAGTCGGACTCGACATCGCGCTCACCTCCTCTCCGCCACCGGGATGTCGAACCCCGGCCCTCGCACCGTAGCGGACCGGTGCCCGAGCTGGAAACCCCATTTCTGGCACTCTATGGAGGACAAGCGCCCGCACCGCGCATCGAGGTGAGACGTGGATCCACGGTTCGACCTGCCGCTGTACACCCGCGCCGAGGTGGCGCTCCATCTCGGGCTGCCGGCCACCACGCTCGGCGACTGGCTGCGGCTCGGCCGCCATCGGCTGGTCCGACGACGGGTACGCCGGCACCCTCCGGCTGGTGATCTACCCGGACATCGACGTGATCGTCGACCCCGCACGCGCCTACAGCCGCCCGCTCGTCGACGACGTCCCGGTCGAGGGACATCCTCACCGAGATCCGCCGTACCGCGACGTCGCCGCCAAGTTCACTCTCGAGGACTTCGAACTGGAGGCGCTGATCCGCCCCCACCTCCGCCCACCCGCCTTCCGCAGAGCCCCGCAGTTCGAACCCCCGGCCGAAGCACTGCTCTGATCACATCTTCGTCAGCCTCCAGCGTTGGCACGGCCCGTTCCAGTAGTGCCAGACGATCAGTTGGTCGGCCTTCGTGTCCACACATCGCGGTACGTCGAGGGTGAACCCGGTGTCGGCCTGCTGGATCGTCCACGTTCCGTCGATCGCCGGTTCGACGCGCCAGCGCTGGCACTCGGACTGGTCGGCCTGGAGCACGATCACCTGTGCCGCTGCCTGCCGGGAGCAGCCGAGCAGCTGCAGCGCGGTGTTCGTCGACGGGTCGACGATCTGGTAGATGTCGTCGCCGAGCGGCTTGAACTGCCAGCGCTGGCACGAGCTCGCCGGGATCCAGTCCCAGGTCCGCACCCCGGACGCCGGCGTGCAGTCCTTGATGTCGAGCACGTAGTCCTTGTCGTTCGGTTGCAGCACCACGCCGACCTTGTACCGGCCGTCGAGCTGTGTGGAGTTGAGAGCCGCGCGCAGGATCCACTGCTGCTCGGGGACCGCGGCGCAGGTCCGCTGGATCACCGCGTTGCCGTTGCCGGTACCGGCGTTCTGCACCGCCGCACACTTGCCGCTGTGCGCGAAACGCAACCGCACGACGGTGTCGTAGCTACTGCCCTCGACATAGTCGAGCAGGACCTGCTGGTTGCCGGTACCAACGCACTTCCACTGCACGAGCGGGGCGTCGTCGGCCGTGCTCTGATTGCCCACGTCGACACAACGCGGTGACCCGTCGAGCGATGCGCCGTTCACGTGCACCATCTCCAGTTGGTACTGCTCGGTGCCCGCGACCGGCACGACCCGGAACCGCTGGTGCAGTCCGCCGAAACAGTCCCACTGCTGCACGACCGCCGGGTCGGTCTGGCTCGCGCCGGCCACCTCCATGCACTTGCCGCTGTTCCGCGACACCAGTTCGTACGTTCGCGGCTCGATGTCGTACTTCGGCCCGGTTCCCGCGCCGACCGCCGCCTCGCTCCAGTCCTGGACCGGCGTACCGAACCCCGTGCCGCTGGACGGCAGGCGCGAGACCTGGCGGCCGCCGCCGTCGAGTGCGGCGACCAGCGCGGCGTCGTCCTTGCCGTCCTTGTTGAAGTCGCCGACCTGCAAGGAGGTCCGCAGCGGGTCCCAGCCGGCACCGGTCCACCAGTCCGACACCGTGTAGGCCGTACCGGTGGAGCGGAACACCTTGAGCGAGGTTCCGGAGCCGGTGTCGTAGATCGCGACGATGTCGTCCTTGCCGTCGCCGTCCACGTCTCCGACGACCGGATGGCCCTTGTCGGCGCAGTAGTCACCGTCGTACGCCGACTTCGCGGCGCCGAACGCCGTACCGGACGACGGGTACACGTCGATCGCCGTCCGGCAGCCGCTGATCTTGCGGACGACGGCGAAGTCGTCCTTGCCGTCCCCGTCGACGTCGGCGACCACGGGCTGGGTCAGGGCCCACTCGCCGCCCGCGGCGGTCGTCTGCAGCCACTGCACCGGTGCGGCCAGGTTGCCACCGGGGAACACCAGCACGCGCCACGTCCCGTTGCCGGTGTTCAGCTGGACGACGATGTCCGAGATCTTGTCGCCGTTCACGTCCCCCGACGTGACCCGGGCGCTGGCGATCGTCCAGTCCGCCGCCGCGGCCTTCCAGACCGGCGTCGGCGGCGGGTCGTACCGGTTGCCGTCCGAGTACATCGGATAGAGCGCCGGCCGTCGTCCGGGCTCGTCGCGGAAGAACGCCACGTCGGAACGGCCGTCGTTGTTGAAGTCGCCCTGCACCGGCAGGCTGCGGGACAACGCGAACCCGCCGTTGATGCCGCTGTCCCACGACAGCGTCCCGGTCGCGAACGCACCGCTCAGACTGTCGACGTTCCAGATCCCCGTCCGTCCGTTTCCCTGGTCCAGCACCATCACGACGTCGGCCGCGCCGTCCCCGTTCACGTCGCCGCGGATCCGCGGCGCCGTCCCGTTGGACTTGGCGAGCATCGTCCACGACGCGTACGCCGGTTGCCCGTTCTGGTCGAGGCTCGGGTTGCCGGCCCGGTCGACAGCCCTGACGAAGAGCTTCCGGCTGGTGGCGGGCACGCTGACCGGGAGGTCGGCGGTACCGTCCGGCTTGGCCTTCACCGTCAGCAGGATCCGGTCCTGCGTGAAGCCGTACCGGTACTCCGTGACGTCGGTGTCGCCGGCGGCCGGTGAGAGCTTGACGATGCCGACCTCGCGAGCCGGCCGCCCGGGCAGCCCGTCCGGGAAGTCCGTGGAGGACAGTGCCGGTACGCCGGGACTGGTGGCGTCGAGGACGAAGTAGCACCGTGGACTTGCCGCCCCGAACTCGATGCCGTCACCGGCGACCTGATCGTTGCTGCGGGCGACGTAGTAGTACGGCGTACCCTCGGTCAACGTGCCGTCGGGGACAGGGGCCCAACTGAACGCGGCGCCGTTGCCGGTGATCGCTGTGTCCTGCTGGTAGACCGTGCTGTCGTCCGCGACGCGGTGGAGCTCGAGGCGGTTCACCAGGTTGTCGCCGTCCGGGTCGCTCCCGACGGCCGAGAACGTCGGCGTGGGGTCGTTCACCGCGGTCGGTGCCGTGGCGGTGCCGCAGGACCGGGGGGAGTCGAAGTTGACCTTCAGCGGGGCGCGCGGCGGGTTGTTGTAGGTGACCACGATCGTCGCGGTCTCGCCGTGGAATCTCTTCCACTGTGTCTCGTCGCCCTCGTTCGGGGCCCGCAGGCCGAGCGAGATCGAGGACTCCCGTCGATCCGCGACGCCCTGCAGCAGGGCCGTGAGGGCGGGCGAAGCGAAGCCCATCGACATGTCCGGCTGGTGGCCGGTCCAGGCGTTGCCGCTCGCGGTCGCCAGGTACTGCGGCCAGCCGGTGTTGTTCCAGGTGACCGGGTTCGCCCGGCTGATCGGAGTGGTCCGGTACAGGTCGGTGGGCGTCGGGCTTCCGGTCGGGGAGTGGTCGAGCACGATCGTGAACCGTGCGTCGATCACCCGGGCGCCGGCGATCCCGGTCGTGGCGAGCTGGAAGACCGAGCGGTACGTGTCGGTGTCCGGCCCCCACGCCTGACCGACCTTCGCCCCCTGGTCGCGATCGTAGGCCCAGTAGTCCTGGTCCGGGTGGACCAGGTCGACGTGCGTCCACAGGTCGTCCGCCGGGTCGGACCACGACGGGTCGATGGTCACCGGATAGCGTGTCGCCGCCGAGGTCAGCATCGCCTGATCCGGTCGCACGGTCAGGACGCCGCCCTGCAGCGTCGAGCCGGCCTTGACGGTGATCGGTTCGGAGCCGGAGTCCCACATCAGTGCCTGGGGCGCGGCGAGTACCACGTGTCCGCGGCGGTCGGCGGCGAGCGTCGTACCGTCGGGCCTCGCGGTGAACGTGAGTCCGCTGACCTTGAAGCGCAGTTCGCGGAGCGCCGGGTTGCTCGCCGCCGCCCGGTTCTTGACGATCAGCGCTTTCGAGAATCCGGTCGGCTCGGCCCGCAGCCGCAGGTCGACACCGGGCAGTACCTCGGCGTACGTCGCGGTGTCGCCGCGCAGCGTCGGCTTCGGCAGCACACCGGGCCAGCCCATGCGGAGCGATCCCAGGCTGACGAGCCCGTCGCCGGTGCCGCCGTCGGAGAAGGTCAGGCCTTTGGCGTCGGACGCCGGGTGGACCCGTCCGTCGATGCCGACGGTCAGCGTGGAGTCGATCGCCGGCGTGGCGTGCTGGACGAGTGTGTGCGTGCCGTCCGGATTCACGAACACCTGCCGTGACGCGGTCCGCAGCTGTGGCAGCTCCACCCGTTCGCCGGTACGTGCGGCCTGGCCGGACGGGCCGTCCGGCGTGACGATCGGCGGGGTCGCGACCGAAGGCGGTGACTGGGTCAGCACCAGTGGAGCGGCGGCGGCCAGCACGGCCAGTACCTGCGTGATCCGGAATGTGCGCACTGCGGCCCCCCTGGGTTCGACAGCGTGTGACGACGCGGTCACGATGACATCTGCAGCGAGTCTGTGGAAGGCCTTTCGAGCACCGTCGAATCCGCCGGTCGAGGCCATTCGAACACCGTCGAAATCGTTGCCGGGCCCGCGATCCCGAGGGTGCACTGGCGGCGTCCCGCCGCCCATTTCAGGGGGAACTCATGCGTTATCGCCGGCATTTGCTGCTGGCCTCGACGGCGGGGGTTCTCGCCGTCAGCCTGGTAGCCACCACACCCGGGGTCGCGCCCGCCGCGCAGTCTCCGGCGAAACATACCGCCAGTCACGGCAAGCCAGCCCGGGAACCGTCCGTCCCGACCGAGAACCTGCCGGCGAAACCCGGCCTGCCCGACCGGGATTCCGAACACACGATCACCGCGGTCGACCAGCCGCAGTGGCCGGCGCCCGGCCGGGCCGAGGTCGCCGTACCGAAGCCGCAGGCGCAGTCTGTCGACTGGGTCACGGTGCTGGCCGGGAACGCCGCCGCCACGACCATCGGCCCCGCCGTGCAGGCAGGCGCGTTGCCGATCCGGATCGGACCGACGGCGGCCGCGAACAAGGCGGCTGCCAGGTCCGCGGACGATACAGCCGTCGCGGCGTCGCCGTCGAAGGTGGCCGTCGAACTGCTCGGCCGGACGGGCAACGAGTTGCGCTTCCGGCTCAACCGGGCCGACGGCGTCATGAAGACCGGCAAGGTGTCGTTGCGGCTGGACTACAGCGGCTTCCGGCAGGCGTTCGGCGGCGACTGGTCGACCCGGCTCCAGGTGGTCAGTGTTCCGGACTGCGCAGGCTGTACGCCGGTCCGGCTGCCGTCGCACAACGACGGCAAGGGCGAGATCTCGGCCGACGTACCGGCAGGTGCCGCGCCGGAGACGTTCGCCCTGAGCGCGGCCGCATCAGGTCCGGCGGGCGACGGTACGGCGACCTCGCTGACACCGACCGCGACCTGGCAGGTCGGTGGCTCGTCCGGCGACTTCAGCTGGTCGTATCCGATGCAGGTGCCCCCGAGCCTCGGTGGTCCGAAGCCCACACTCGCACTCGCCTACGCGTCCGGATCGGTGGACGGGCGGACGACCGCCGCGAACAGCCAGGCGTCCTGGGTCGGCGCGGGCTTCGAGTTCGCGCCCGGCGGCACGATCGAGCGCCGGTACGCGTCCTGTGCGTCGAAGACCGAGCAGAAGGGCAACAACGGCACCGGCGTCACCGGCGACTTCTGCTGGGCGACCGACAACGCGACCTTCACCCTGAACGGCGCCGGCGGGGAACTCGTGCTCGACGACCAGACTCAGACGTGGCACTCCCGCACCGACGACGGGCTGACGATCGAGAAGCTCTCCGGCGCGGACAACGGCGACGGCGGACCGGCCACCGGCGTGGCTGCCAAGGGGGAGTACTGGCGGATCACCGACAAGTCCGGGACGCAGTACTTCTTCGGCCTCAACAAGTTGCCTGGGGCAAGCGGTTCGACGAACTCGGCGTGGACGGTCCCGGTGGCCGGCAACAACCCGGAGGAGCCCTGCCACGCGACGGCGTTCGTGGACTCGTTCTGCCAGCAGGCCTACCGCTGGAACCTCGACTACGTCGTGGATCGGCACGGCAACACGATGAGCTTCTACTACGACGTCGAGACCAACAAGTACGGCCGGGCGGGCAAGTCGACGCTGGTCGCCGACTACGTGCGGGCCGGCAACCTGAACCGGATCGAATACGGCCAGCAGGCGGGCAAGCTGACCGACAACACAGCCAAGGTCGCGCGGGTCCGGTTCGAGACCGCCGAGCGCTGCCTCAAAGCCGGCAGCTGTGTCGCGTCCGACTATGTGGACACGCCGCTCGACCAGGAGTGCACCAGTACCACGAACTGCGGCGATCTGCTGTACCCGTCGTTCTGGACGAAGAAGCGGCTGTCCCGCGTCGTCACCGAGGTATGGCGGGGTACGGCGTACCAGCCGGTGGAGTCCTGGACGTTCCGGCAGAGCTTCCTGGACCCGAACGACGTCGGCCGGAGCGGGATGCTCTGGCTCGAAGGCATCACCAGCACCGGGCTGGTCGGCGGCTCGAAGGCCCTGCCCGAGGTGAGCTTCGCCGCGCAGTTGCTGCCGAACCGCTTGATCGGCCCGGATTCGCAGGGCCAGCCCGCGCTGATCTGGCCACGGATCAAGACCATCACGTACGGCACCGGCGGACAGGTGGCCGTGAACTACCTCGGACCGGACTGCACGGTCCCGACCGACCTTCCGCCGGTCGACAACAACGGCAAGCGGTGCTACCCGATCAAGTGGACCCCGAAGGACCAGGCGGAACGTCAGGACTGGTTCGCGAAGTACGTGGTGAACCAGGTCACCGAGTCCGACCTGGTCGGCGGCACACCCGGGCAGGTGACGAACATCGCCTACCCGGAGGCCCCGGCCTGGCGGCACGACGAGGAGGACGGGCTGGTCGAGGTCGACCGCAAGACGTGGTCGCAGTGGCGCGGCTACGAGAAGGTGAAGGTGACGACCGGGAACGGCACGGACGGCCCGGCCACGGTCAAGCTGAACATCTACTACCGCGGCATGGACGGCGACGTCCGGCAGGACGGGTCGGTGAAGAGCGTCGACGTGACCGACTCCACCGGCGCCAAGTCCGCGGACCTGAACCCGTTGGCCGGCAAGCTCCGCGAGCAGACGACGTACTCAGGGAGCACGGTCGCCGACCGGTCGATCACCGACGAGTGGGTGTCGAAGGACCCGACCGCCACCCGAGTCAAGCCGTGGGGTACGACGAAGGCGTACCGGGTGCAGGACAAGGCGATCCGGCAGGATCAGGCGGTCGGGAGTGGATGGCTGCAGAGCTCGTCGGCCAACACGTACGACGAGACGACCGGCCGGTTGACGGCGAAGTCGGACCTGCGCAACCTCGCCGATCCGAACGACGATGTCTGTACCCGGTACGAGTACTTCGGCAACCCGGCTGCCGGGATCGCCGAGCTGCCGTCGCGGGAGCAGACCGTCAAGGTGGCCTGTGACAAACCGTGGACGAACAAGGACGTACTGTCCGACACGAAGACCAGCTACGACCCGGCGAACGGGGACAAGCTAGCGGTCCAGCGACTGTCCGGGTTCGACGCCAGCGGTCAGCCGACGTACCAGACCGTGAGTACGGCGGACTACGACGCCTTCGGGCGTGTCCGGCACAGTAACGACGCACTGCAGCGGACGACGACGGTCGACTACACACCGGCTGCCGGTGGCCCGCTGACCACGACGAAGACCACACAGCCGAACGGACAGGCCGCGACGAGCACTCTGGATCCGGCGTGGGGTGAAGAGGTCGCCGTCACCGACGTGGCGGGCCGCACCACAAGGACCACGCGTGACCCGCTCGGGCGCTCCGTCCAGACCTGGCTGCCAGGCAACACCTCGTCGACTCCGAACTCGGCCACCGACTACTCCAACGAGCCTGGTAAGCCCGGGGTGGTCTCCACGATGTCGCTGCGCGCCGACGGCTCGACCGAGCTGACGCGGGAGTTCAGCGACGGCCTGATGCGCCGCCGCCAGACCCAGTCCGAGTCCGCCGACGGCATTGGCCGGATCGTCACGGACTACATCACCGACAGCCGGGGTCAACAGGTCAAACAGAACGGCCCGTACGCCAACGACGCGCCGATCGGCTTCGAGATCGTCAAACCGACCGACGAGAAGGAGGTCCCGGCCCAGAAGCTCACGTCGTACGACGCCCTCGGCCGTCCGCAGCAGGAGTCGTTCCTGTCGCTGGGCGCCACGCAGTGGACCCGGACGCACAGCAACGGCACCGGTGTCGAGACGATCGAGCCGCCGGCCGGCGACCAGGCGACGACCCGGATCACCGATCTGCAGGGCCGTCTCGTCGAACTGCGCAGCTACCACGGGAACAAGGCGACCGGTACGTACGACAAGACCAGCTACACGTACACGCCGGCTGGTCAGCTCGCGAGCGTCACGGACCCGGCCGGAAACGTCTGGCAGTACACGTACGACGTCCGTGGCCGCAAGATCGAGGAGAACGACCCGGACCGCGGGACGACGACCTACACCTACAACGACCTCGACCAGGTGGCGACCACGACCGACGCCCGGAAGGTCACGCTCACCTACGGGTACGACGACCTCGGCCGGCAGGTGACGGTGAAGAACGGCGACACCCTTCTGACCGAGTGGAAGTACGACACCATCAAGCCCGGCTCGCTCACCAGCGCGACGCGGTACGTCGGCGGCAACGCCTACACGCTGCGCTACACCGGATACGACGACGCCGGGCGTCCGACCGGTACCGAGCTCGTCATCCCGGACTCCGAGGGCAAGCTCGGCGGAACGTACCCGGTCAGTACGACGTACACGGCCGACGGACAACTGAAGACCACGACCATGCCGGGTCGCGGCGGTCTGCCGGACGAGACCGTCACGGTCGGGTACGACCAGCGCAGCCGGCCGATCAGCCTGACGGGCGCGTCGTCGTACGTGAGCGAGACCGACTACACGCCGTACGGCGAGACCAGCCGGATCCAGATGGCGAACGCCGACAATTGGGCGGAGCAACTGTTCGAGTACGAACCCGGATCGCACCGGTTGTCGCGGTCCAGCATGCTGACACCGAACGGGTACGAGTCGGACGTCCGGTACGGATACGACCCGGCCGGCAACATCGTCAAGGCGACCGACACCCCGACGACCGTCGACGCCAAGGACACCCAGTGCTTCGGGTACGACGACTACCGGCGGCTGACGCAGGCGTGGACGCCGTCCAGCGGTGACTGCGGCCCGGTACCGGACAAGAACGCCCTCGGCGGCCCGGCACCCTACTGGTACAGCTGGACGTTCGATGCCATCGGCAACCGGAAGAGCGAACAGCGGATCACCCCTGGCGGCCAGACCAACGCCACGTACGAGTACCCGGCCACCGGGCAGCCGCAACCACACGCCGTGCAGAAGGTGACCACCACCGGCACCGGCGGCACCCGGGTCGACCAGTACGGGTACGACGACGACGGCAACCTGCAGACGCGGACCAAGGGAGGTGTCACGGACACCCTGACCTGGACCGACGACGGCAAACTCGGGGAGCTCGCCGGCAACGGCAAGACCAGCTCGTCCATCTACGCCGCCGATGGCACCCGCATCCTGCGCAAGGACGCCGGCGGTACGACGTTGTTCATCGGCGACACCGAACTGCAGCTGAAGCCGGACGGATCGCTGGTCGGCACGCGGTACTACGCGCTGGGCGACCAGCAGGTGGCGGTACGCACCGGGAACAAGGTCACCTGGGTCAGCGGCGACCACCACGGCACCATGACCGTCTCGGTCGACGCGGACACACTGGCGGTGCAGCGTCGCCGGATCACGCCGTACGGCGAGGTGCGCGGCACCGCCCCGACGGCGTGGCCGGGCCAGCGGGGCTTCGTCGGCGGAGTGCAGGACGACCAGACCGGGCTGGTACACCTGGGGGCGCGCGAGTACGACCCGGACAGTGGCCGGTTCATCTCGGCGGATCCCCAGTTGGACACCGAGGATCCGCAGCAGATGAACGCGTACGCGTACGCCAACAACAGTCCGGTGACGTTCAGCGATCCGGACGGCCAGCGGTACGTGACGGAGACGGTCACCACGCTCCGAGAAGTGGTCAAGGTGGTCTACAAACGGATCACCGAGGAGAAGGAACGGCTGGTCCGGCACACCCGGCTGCTGATCCTGTCTGTCGGCCTGTACCTCGCGTTCCGCGCGATGGGCTGGAACTCATTGGCCAACGCGCTGCTCGTCTACGCGTCGTACGTGGTCCGCGAGATCGTTCGCATCACCCGCACGATCCGCGAACTCGTGAAGGTCCAGGAACGCGTCACCCGCAAACTCAAACGCTGGGTAGGCGACGCCGAAGCGAAAGACCTGGACCGCATGCTCAGACAGTCGAAGGACACGTTGGCAGCCGCCGAGCGGATAGCGGCCCGAGCCAACGCCGTCCTCACCTGGGCCTACCAACTCCGAGCTGCCAACAGTCAGGGTGGTGGCGGTAGTGGCGGAGGTAGTGGTCGCCCGCCGATCGACATCGGGAACAACGACCCCGGCGACCTGCCGTGGCCGACCGTGTTCACCGGCGGCTTCGCGGGAAAGAACATCGGCGACTTCTTCGGCGAGCTGACGAAGGGGAGCACCTGGAAGGACATCTTCGTGAAGTTCAAAGGCAACATCGCGGGGCTGGTGGTGACCAGTTGGCTGCAGATGGCCTGGAACGACTCGAACGAGCCGGGAGGCTTCAACGTCCCGAAGGCACTCTCCTGGACCGCTCCGTTCCCACGGTTCATGTACTGGCTGTACCAGATGGACTCGCCATTGCCACAGCGGCCTGACAACACCGATCCGAAGTCTGGGTGTGGCGTGTATGCGATGGGGGCCGGTTCGCGTTGTTGACGCGACGGTGGAGGCGCCCGATTCGGGTGCCTCCACCGTTCGTCAGTGGCGGTCGTCGCGGATGCGTTTGGCTTTGCCGAGGGAGCGTTCGAGGGCGTGCGGTGCGACGATCTCGACGGACGCGGTGACGCCTACCCGGTCCTTGATGCGGTGGGCGAGAGTCGAGGCGGCCGCGGATCGGTCGGTCAGGTCGGGGGCGGCTTCGACCTGGACGGTGAGTTCGTCGAGGCGGCCGGGGCGGGTGAGGACGCACAGGTAGTGCGGGGTGAGGCCGGGGACCAGCAGGATCTGTTCCTCGATCTGGGTGGGGAAGACGTTGACGCCGCGGACGATCATCATGTCGTCGGTACGGCCGGTGATCTTCTCCATCCGGCGCATCCCGGGGCGCGCGGTGCCGGGGAGCAGGCGGGTCAGGTCGCGGGTGCGGTACCGCAGTACCGGGAACGCCTCCTTGGTGAGCGTCGTGAACACCAGCTCGCCCTCGGACCCGTCGGGCAGCACCTCGCCGGTCACCGGGTCGATGATCTCCGGGTAGAAGTGGTCCTCCCAGATGTGCAGGCCGTCCTTGGTCTCCACGCATTCCTGCGCGACGCCCGGCCCCATCACCTCGGACAGCCCGTAGATGTCGACGGCGTGGATCCCGGTCCGTTCCTCCACCTCCGTGCGCATCGCCTCGGTCCACGGCTCGGCGCCGAAGATCCCGATCCGCAGCGAGGTGTCCCGCGGGTCCAGCCCGCGGCGTTCCAGTTCGTCGACGATCGACAGGAAGTACGACGGGGTGACCATGATGATCCGGGCGCCGAAGTCGCGGAGCAGATCCACCTGCCGCTCGGTCATCCCGCCCGAGATCGGTACGACGGTGCACCCGAGCCGCTCGGCCCCGTAGTGCGCGCCCAGCCCGCCCGTGAACAGCCCGTACCCGTAGGCAACGTGGCACACGTCCCCGGCACGCCCACCCGCCGCGCGAATCGACCGCGCCATCAGATCGGCCCAGTTGTCCAGATCCCGCCGCGTATACCCGACCACAGTCGGCCGCCCGGTAGTGCCGGACGAGGCATGCACCCGCACCACCTCAGTTCTGGGCACCGCAAACATCCCGAACGGGTAGTTGTCCCGCAAATCCTTCTTGGCGGTGAACGGCAGCCGCGAAACATCCGCGAACGACCGCAGATCGCCGGGCTTGAAGTCGAGCGCATCCAGCGCGGCACGGTAATGCGGCACGTTCTCGTACGCGCGCCGTACGGTTGCCTGCAGCAACGACAGTTGACGACCGCGGAGCTCGTCGACGGACAGTTGCTCGCCGGGGTCCCGCAGTTCCGAGGGGCAAGGTTCACCGAGCACGAACGACTCCTAAGGACGGGCGAGCAGGGTCGCGATGCCCTGGCCGACGCCGATACACATGGTGGTCAGCGCGTACCGGGCGTCGCGGTGGCGAAGCTCCAAGGCGGCGGTGAGGGCGAGGCGGGCGCCGGACATCCCGAGCGGGTGGCCGAGGGCGATCGCGCCGCCGTTCGGGTTCACGTGCTCCGCGTCGTCGGGCAGGCCGAGCTCCCGCAGCACGGCGAGCGACTGCGACGCGAACGCCTCGTTCAGCTCGATCACCTCGATGTCCGGCAACGCGACGCCGGTCCGCTCGAGCAGCTTCCGGGTCGCCGGCGCCGGCCCGATCCCCATGATCCGCGGCGGCACCCCCGCGGCAGCAGTCCCGACCACCCGAGCAATCGGCGTCACCCCGTACCGCTCCACCGCCTCCCCGCTCATCACCAGCAAAGCCGCCGCCCCGTCATTCACCCCCGAGGCATTCCCAGCCGTAACAGTCCCAGGCGATCGGAAAGGAGTCTTCAAACCCGCCAAAGCTTCGAGCGAGGTTTCACGGGGATGTTCGTCGGCATCGACAGTCGTCACCGCGCCCCGTTTCCCAGGGACGTCGACCGAGACGATCTCCTCCGCCAGCCGCCCGTTCGCCTGCGCCTTCGCGGCCCGCTGCTGCGACCGCAACGCGAACAGATCCTGGTCCTCGCGCGACACGTTGAACTCGGCGGCCACGTTCTCCGCCGTCTCCGGCATCGAGTCGATCCCGTACTGCGCTTTCAGCACCGGGTTCACGAACCGCCACCCGAGCGTGGTGTCGTGCACCTCCGCCTGCCGCGCGAACGCGGTCGTCGCCTTCGGCATCACGAACGGCGCCCGCGACATCGACTCCACCCCGCCGGCCACCACGATGTCGTTGTCTCCGGCAATGATCGACCGGGCCGCGTACGCGACCGCGTCCAGCCCGGACCCGCACAGCCGGTTGATCGTCGTACCGGGCACCGAGTCCGGCAGCCCGGCGAGCAGCAGCGCCATCCGGGCGACGTTCCTGTTGTCCTCGCCGGCCTGGTTCGCGCAGCCGAGGACCACGTCGTCGATCCGGGCCGGGTCGAGCGCGGTCCGGTTCAGCAGTGACGAGACGACGTGCGCGGCGAGGTCGTCGGGCCGGACCGCCGACAGCGCCCCGGCGTACCGCCCGATCGGCGTCCGTACGCCGTCCACCAGAAACGCCTCGCGCATCAGGACTCCTCCGGAATGATCGTGCCGGACAGTTGGCGGCTGCGGCCGCGGAACTCGGCGATCACTTCGTCGCCGCGGGTGACCGTGATGTCGTAGATCCCGTTCCGGCCGAAGCTTGTTCGCTCGGAAGCCGAAGCGACCAGGACGTCGCCGCGGTGCGCCGGGGCGACGAACATGATGTCGCAGGCCTGCGCGACCGTGACCCGGTTGCGCGAGTTGCACGCGAACGCGAACGCCGAGTCGGCCAGACTGAACACGAATCCACCATGCGCGAGTCCGTGCCCGTTGACCATGTCCTCGCGGACAGTCATCTCGAGCCGCGCGGTGCCCTCGCCGACGTCGACCAGCGTCATCCCGAGCCCGGCGCTGGCGGTGTCCTCCGCCCACATCGCCGCGGCCACCCGCGCCGCCAAGTCACTCATAGGTCACCCCAAACTCTTGTGACACCCTGGTACCGATTGCGCCATTGACTGTAACATCGCAGACATGACCACGGACCTGCTCTCCTCCCACCGTGAGCGCCTCGACGGCGCGCTGAAGGCGATCCACGACCGCGGCTACCACTCCGCGTTCCCCGAGTCGCCGAGCCCCCGGGTGTACGGCGAGACCGCGGCCGCGGACGGCAAGACGGCGTTCGAGGCCCATCTCGGTACGGCGTACGCCCTGGACATCCCGGGTGCGCGCGGCACGGTCGTGACCGAGCAGTCGCCGTACGGGATCGCCATGGACGTCGCGTACCCGCGGGTGGTCGAGGACGGTCTGGACGAGCTGATCGCGGCCGCCCAGCAGGGGATCGCGGACTGGCGGCGGGCCGGGATCGACGGGCGGACCGGCGTCGCGCTGGAGATCCTCGACCGGCTGCACCAGCGGATCTTCGAGCTGGCGAACGCGGTCCAGCACACCAGCGGGCAGGCGTTCGTGATGGCGTTCCAGGCCGGCGGCGCCCACGCGCTGGACCGCGCGCTGGAGGCGGTCGCGTACGCGTACGAGGAGATGAACCGCTACCCGGCGACCGCGACCTGGGAGAAGCCTGCGAAGGGCGACCCGATCCGGATGGAGAAGACGTTCACGGTCACCGGCCGCGGCGTCGCGCTGGTGATCGGCTGCAACACGTTCCCGACCTGGAACTCATGGCCCGGCCTGTTCGCCTCGCTGGTCACCGGCAACGCCGTCGTGGTGAAGCCGCACCCGCTGGCCGTGCTGCCGCTGGCGATCACGGTCGAGGTCTGCCGCGAGGTGCTCGCTGAGGCCGGCTTCGACCCGAACCTGGTCACGCTCGCCACCGAGCGCGCCGGCGACGGCCTGGCCAAGCCGCTGGCCCAGCGCCCCGAGGTGAAGCTGATCGACTTCACCGGCGGCAGCGAGTTCGGCGAATGGCTCGAGCAGAACGCGACGCAGGCCACCGTCTTCACCGAGAAGGCCGGTGTCAACGCGGTCATCGTCGACTCCACCGACTCCTTCAAGGCGCTCTGCAACAACCTCGCCTTCACGCTGAGCCTGTACTCGGGCCAGATGTGCACCACCACCCAGAACCTGTTCGTCCCGGCCGGTGGGATCGAGACCGACGAGGGCCACAAGTCCTTCGACGAGGTCGGCGCCGGGATCGGGGCCGCGATCGGCAAGCTGCTCGGCGACGACGCCCGCGCGGTCGAGATCCTCGGCGGCATCGTCAACCAGGCCGTGATCAGCCGGCTCGAGCTGGCCGACGAGTACGGCGACGTCGTCCTCGCGTCCCGCGCGATCCAGCACCCGGCGTACCCGGACGCGGTCGTCCGTACGCCGTTGCTGGTCGCGATCGACGCCGCGGACGCCGACGTCTACGGGCGGGAGTGCTTCGGGCCGGTGTCGTTCCTGGTGAAGACGGCCGACACCGCGCAGTCGATCGAGCTGTTCCGGTCGACCGTGACCGAGGACGGCGCGATGACCGCCGGGATCTACTCGACCGACCCGAAGGTCCTCGACGAGGCCCGGGACGCGGCCCTCGACGCGGGTGTCGCACTGTCCGAGAACCTGACCGGCCAGGTGTTCGTGAATCAATCGGCCGCTTTCAGCGATTTCCACGGCACCGGGGCCAATCCGGCGGCGAACGCGACATACACCGACGGCGCTTACGTTGCGAGTCGCTTCCGCGTCATTCAATCTAGGCGTCATGTGTGAGGCCTTGAATCCAGAGAACCTGCGCGAAGCGCTTGCCTATTACGACAGCTGGCTGAAGTACAACCAGCACTACCAGCGGATCCCGGGGGTCCAGGTCGCGGTGTACGCCGGCGACCGGGTGGTGTTCTCGGCCGCGTACGGCCACGCCGACGTGGAGAACGACGTACCGCTGACCGACCAGCACCTGTTCCGGATCGCGTCGCACTCGAAGACGTTCACCGGCACCGCGATCCTGCAGTTGGTCGAGCAGGGCCTGCTGCGGCTGGACGACAAGGCGGCGCAGCACGTCACCGAGCTCGCCGGTACGCC
Source organism: Kribbella sp. NPDC059898 (assembly GCF_042730855.1). Taxonomy (NCBI): domain Bacteria; kingdom Bacillati; phylum Actinomycetota; class Actinomycetes; order Propionibacteriales; family Kribbellaceae; genus Kribbella; species Kribbella sp. NPDC059898. The sequence continues at coordinate 66,496 of NZ_JBHWKR010000001.1, read as the reverse complement.
GATCGGGGAGCGGACCGTCCGCGAACTGCTCGCGCACGCCGGCGGTGTCACCCGGGACAGCCAGGACGCCGACTGGTGGCAGCTGGCGGCGGCGTTCCCGGACCGCGACCAGTTGCTCGGCGTACTGCGGGACGCGGAGTCGGCGGTGCTCCCGGAGAACGAGCGCTTCAAGTACTCGAACATCGGATTCGGGCTGCTCGGGCTGATCGTCGAGGCGGCCGGCGGGACGCCGTACAACGAGTTCGTCCAGAGGTCGATCGTGGACAAGCTCGGGCTGACCGGCCTCGGCCCGGAGCTGGACCCGGCGCGGCTGCCGGAGTACGCCGTCGGCTACAGCGCGCTGGCGTACGCCGACACGCGGGTGCCGATCGAGCACGTCGACACCCGGGCGCTGGCCTCGGCGACCGGCTTCTTCGGCAACGCGCGCGACCTGGTGACGTACTTCTCCGCGCACCTGCCCGGCGACGACCGGCTGCTCACGGACAAGTCGAAGCGTGAGATGCAGCACCCGCTGTGGACGACCGGGAGCGACGAGAAGGCGCGGTACGGCCTCGGGATCGCGGTGACGAAGGTCGGTGACCGGGAGGTGATCGGGCACGGCGGCGGGTACCCGGGCCACATCACCCGGACGCTCGTCGACCCGGAGAAGCGGCTGGTCGTGGCTGTGCTGACGAACGCGATCGACGGCCCGGCGTCCCAGCTCGCGGAGGGCCTCTTCCGGCTGCTGGACCTGGCCGAGTCGAAGGACCGCGGCGACGCGGCCGGTCTGGAGCGCTTCACCGGGCGGTTCGCGAACCTGTGGGGCATCACCGACGTGATGCTGCTCGGCGGCCGGCTGTACATCACCGACCCGTCCGGCCCGAACCCGGCCGAGGAGCCGATGCCGGTCGAGGCGGACGGCGACGCGCTGCGGGTCACCGGCGGCAACGGCTACAGCTCGTACGGCGAGTCGTACCGGTTCACGTTCGGCGCGGACGGGTCCGTGGAGTCGGTGCGCGGCTCCAGCGGACTCACCCTGCACCCGCTCGACACCTTCACCCTCCCGGAGCGCGTTACCGTTTCCACGTGAGTATTCACGGCGATCACCCGTTCCTGCCGCCCGAGTCCGAGCGGAGTCCGGTACGGCGGTTCCGCGGGCGGCTGGCGTCGCCGGTGGGGTTGTGGACGACGGCGTACGAGGGGAAACGGGCCGGGCTCACGGTGTCGTCGATGCTGGTCGCCGACGGGGAGCCCGGGTACGTGATCGGGCTGCTCGACCCCGACTCGGACCTGTGGGAGACGTTGCGGGAGGCAAGGACCGCGGTGGTGGCGCTGCTCGGCGAACCGCACCGGCAGCTGGCCGACGCCTTCGGGTACGTCGCGCCGGCGCCGGGCGGTCCGTTCAAGCTGATCGACTGGACCGACACCGAGTGGGGCCCGGCCCCGGTCGGCGTCAGCACCTGGGCCGGCTGCACGCTGGTCGACCCGGACCCGCCCGAGATCGGGTGGGGTCTGCAGGTGCAACTGGAGATCGCCCACGTCGAGTTCGGCGTGGACGACGTACCGGCCCTGGCTCACCGCCGCGGACGGTACGTGACGATCTAGCCCTGTTGACGAGCGTTGGCTAATGCCATTAGCCTCTGGGCTATGGTTGTTAAAGGGTCGCTGACGCCTGCTGCCGTGGTCGAGGTGGCGCTGGGCGTCGTCGACGAGCACGGGCCGGACGGCCTCACGCTCGCCGCCGTCGCGCAGGGCTGCGGGGTCGCCACACCGTCGCTGTACAAGCACGTGGCGAACCTCGGAGAGCTCAAGGCACTCGTCGGGGTCCGGGTGCTGGAGGACATGACCGAGCAGTTCACCGCCACCGTCCTGGGCATGGGTGGTGACGAGGCTGTCACCGCGCTGATGCACGCCTATCGCGCCTACGTCGCCGCGCACCCGAAGCGATACGCCGCAATGCCGATGGACCCGCTGCACGATCCGCTGCAAGAGGTGGCGGGGAAGAAGCTGGTCGGCGTCATGTACGCCACCTTGCGCGGTTACGGGCTCGAGGGACCGGCCGCGGTGCATGCCACCCGGCGCCTGCGGGTGCTCGTCCACGGCTTCGCGTCCGTCGAGGCGGCAGGCGGCTTCGGCCTGCCCGAGGACCTCGACGAGACCTACGACCAAATCGTCCGGATGTATCTCGCCAGCCTGAGGAACGAATCATGAGGATTCCGCTGTCCGTCGCAGGAGTTCTGTTCCTGCTCTACCCCGCCCTCCGACCCTGGGAGGACGAGTCGACCACGTCCGGCGCCGCGGCCGCGATGGGCGCCACCGCCTGGGTCGTCGCCCACCTGTGCGCGATGATCGGCTTCATCCTGGTCGCGGTCGCGTTGCTGAACATCGACCGTACGGCCGCGGTGGTGTTCTGGATCGGCGCCGGCCTGACGCTGCCGTACTACGGCGCCGAGGACTTCGGCCTGCATGCGATGGCCAACCAGCCGAACATCCTCGACCTGGCCGAGAAGGTGCGCTACAACCCGTTCGCGATGACGTTGTTCGGCGCCGGGCTGCTGACCATGGCGGCAGGCGCGATCATCGTCGCGGTCCGGCTTCGTACCGTACCGGCCATCCTGTTCGCGGTCGGGTTCGGGCTGTTCCTGCCGCAGTTCTTCGGCCCACCGGCACTGCGGATCGGTCACGGCGCACTTCTGGCCGTCGCGTGTGTGTGGCTCGCCTGGAGCGCCAAGCGGGTCGAGAGGGTCCCGGTTCCGGCCTGATCTAGTGTGAGCTCCATGCGTGCCACCGTGATTCATGGAGCGTTCGACGTACGGCTGGAAGAGCGGCCGGATCCGAAGATCGACGGGCCAGGGGACGCCGTGGTCAAGGTCGTTGCCTCGTGCATCTGTGGCTCGGACCTGTGGCCGTACCGCGGCGAGAACCCGGTGCGGACGCCGCGGCCGATCGGGCACGAGTTCGTCGGCATCGTCGAGGAGATCGGGTCCGAGGTACGCACGGTCAAGCCGGGCGACTTCGTGATCGCGCCGTTCGTGGTCAGTGACGGGACCTGCCCGCACTGTCTCGCCGGGTACCAGACGGCCTGCCAGAACCTGGTCGGCTACGGCAGCGCGAAGGCCGACGGCGGACAGGGCGAGTACGTGAAGCTCCCGTACGCCGACGGCACGCTGATCGCGACGCCCGACGTACCGGACGACTCGCTCGTCCCGTCGCTGCTCACGCTGTCCGACGTGATGGGCACCGGCTGGCACGCGGCGCGGTCGGCCCGGGTACGGGCCGGCGACACGGTGGTCGTCGTGGGCGACGGCGCGGTCGGGCTCTGCGGCGTCCTCGCGGCATCCCGGATGGGCGCGGAGCGGGTCGTTGCCCTGTCGCGGCATCAGGACCGGCAGCAGTTGGCGACGGAGTTCGGTGCCACGGACATCATTGCCGAACGCGGCGACGCGGCGCGGGACGCCGTCCTCGAGCTGACCCACGGCGTCGGCGCCGACGCCGTGCTGGAGTGTGTCGGTACGGCGCAGTCGATGACGACCGCGTTCGACGTCGCGCGGGCCGGCGCCACGGTCGGGTTCGTCGGCGTACCGCACGGGGTCGAGGTGCCGATCAAGACGATGTTCGGCCGGAATGTCGGGCTGAACGGCGGGGCCGCCCCGTGCCGGGCCTACCTGCCGGACCTGATGGCCGACGTACTGGCGGGAGAGATCGATCCGGGGCGGGTGTTCGACTCGGCGATCCCGCTCGCGGACGTGGCCGACGGGTACGCCGCGATGCACGAGCGGCGGGCGATCAAGGTGCTGCTCCGGCCCTGACGTTGTGCGCAACAGCTCTGTTCGAACCGGGAATGTGCGCGCTCTCACACTGTCAACCCGCACGGGGTCACGGCTGCGCAACGCGCCTGCGCGGAACGTTGACACTCGCGAGTAGCAGTTCCAGAGTGGGGGCGGTCAAGGGGGCATCGTTGTCACAGGCGGCTCCATCAATTCGATCGGAGAGTGAATCATGCGTGGTGGTCTGAGTAAGACCCTGGCGCTGGTGGGTGCGGCGGGTCTTCTCGCGGTGAGCGCCTGCGGGAACAGCAACAACAGCAGCGGTGGCGGCAACTCGTCGGCGAGCAAGGACGTCACTGTCTTCACCTGGTGGGCCGACGGTGGTGAGAAGGCCGGTCTGGACGGCCTGGTGTCGGTGTTCGGCACCGCGTGCAAGGACTACAAGTTCGTGAACTCGGCCGTCGCCGGCGGCGCGGGCTCGAACGCCAAGCAGGTGCTGGCGAACGACCTGCAGGCGGGCAAGCCGCCGTCCACGTTCCAGGCGCACGCCGGCGCCGAGCTGAAGGACTACATCAACGCCGGCCAGGTGGACGACATCAGCCAGCTGTACAAGGACTTCGGGCTGGACAAGGCGTTCCCGCAGAACCTGATCGACAACCTGACGGTCGACGGCAAGATCTACTCGATCCCCGCCAACGTCCACCGGGCGAACGTCGTCTGGGCGAACCCGACCGTGCTGAAGAAGGCGAACCTCGACGGCACGAAGGCCCCGGCCAGCGTGGATGCGTGGATCGCCGATCTGACCAAGCTGAAGGCTGCCGGCGTCACCGCGCCGCTGGCGATCTCCAAGGGCTTCGCCCAGGAGATGCTGGTCGAGGCCGTGCTGCTGGCCGAGCTCGGTCCGGACAAGTTCAAGGGTCTGTGGGACGGCAAGACCGACTGGGCCGGCGGCGACGTGACGGCGGCGCTGAACAAGTACAAGACGCTGCTGACCTTCACGAACACCGACCGCGAGGCGATCGACTGGCCGGACGCGCTCGGCTACGTGAACTCCGGCAAGGCCGGCTACACCCTGATGGGTGACTGGGTCGCCGCGCAGCAGGTGGCGGACAAGGTCCCGGACACGGCGTACACCTACTGGCCGGCCCCGGGCACCGGGGGCGACTTCCAGTTCCTGTCGGACTCGTTCACGCTGCCGACCAACGGCGCGGACCCCGACGGCGCCAAGTGCTGGCTGAAGACCGTCGGCTCGGCCGAGGGCCAGAAGGCGTTCAACACCAAGAAGGGCTCGATCCCGGCCCGTTCGGACGCCAACCCGGCGGACTACCCGAAGTACCAGCAGTCGGCGATGGCGGACTGGAAGAGCAAGACGATCGTCCCGTCCTGCGCCCACGGTGCGGCCTGCACGCTGGGGCAGAACAACGACATCCTGTCCGCGCTCAGCCAGTTCAGCGGCAGCCCGGACGTCGCGAAGCTGCAGACGGCGCTCGGTACCGCGATGAAGACGAGCTGATGCAGGTCGAGTTGCGGAACCAGTACGAGTTGGAGGACTGAGCGTGCACGGAAGAATCCGCACCTGGGGACCCGGAGCCCTGGTGCTGCTGCCGACCGTGCTGCTGCTCGGGTACTTCGTCTACGGGCTGATCGCGTGGTCCTTCAACACCTCGCTGACGAACCGGCACACGGCTCGCAAGGGCCCGGCCGACTACGTCGGGTTCGAGAACTACGGGCACCTGTTCGGTGAGGACCGGTTCCTCAACTCGCTGAAGAACCTCGGCGTGCTCACGGTGGCGTTCATCGTGGGCACGCTGATCTTCGGCCTGCTCTGGGCGCTGCTGCTGGAGAAGGGCGTGCCCGGCGAGTCGATCTTCCGGTCGATCTACCTGTTCCCGATGGCGATCTCGATGATCGCCTCCGGCGTCGTCTGGGGCTGGTTGCTGAACCCGTCCCAGGGCGCCGACGCCCGCGGGCTGAACCGGCTGTTCGAGATCCTCCATCTGAACTTCCTGGAGAATCCGTGGTGGACCGCCGGGAGCAGATGGACGACGATGGCGTCCATCGCGTTACCCGCGGTCTGGCAGTTGTCGGGGTACATCATGGCGCTGTTCCTGGCCGGCTTCCGCGGGATCCCGCCGGAGCTGCGTGAGGCGGCCCGGGTGGACGGCGCGTCCGAGTTCAAGCTGTACCGGCACGTGCTGTTCCCGCAACTGTCGCCGATCGCGCTGTCCGCGCTGATCATCCTCGGGCATATGTCGCTGAAGCTGTTCGACCTGATCTACGCGATCACCGGGCCGAACCAGTTCCGTACCGAGGTGCCCGCGATCTACATGTGGAACACCTTGCTGCGCAGTGACCAGGCGAAGTCGGCCGCGATCGCGATCGTGCTGCTGGCCGTCGTCGCCGTTCTGGTCATCCCGTACATCGCGTACACCGTCCGGCAGGAGAACCAGGAATGAGCGCCGACACCGCCACCGCCGCGACCGGGTCCGCCGCCGCGGCGGTCCGCCGGAAGCCGCCGAAGAGCCGCGGCGTCATCGCGGACGGCTCGACCCGGCGCAGCCGGACGGTCCGCTACGTCCTGCTGCTGCTGTTCCTGCTGTTCGTCCTGATCCCGGTGTACGTCGTACTGATCACCAGCTTCAAGACCTCCGGTGACACCACCGCGGCCTCGCAGTGGAACCTGCCGAAGACCTGGACGCTGGAGCCCTGGCGCAAGGCCTGGGACGTACTGCAGCCGTACATGATCCGGTCGCTGTCGCTGGCGATCCCGGCCGCGATCATCTCCTCGATGATCGGGTCCGTGAACGGGTTCGTGCTGGCCCGCTGGCGGTTCCCGGGCGCGAACATCGTGTTCGCGTTCATCCTGTTCGGGATGTTCATCCCGTACCAGGCGGTGATGCTGCCGCTGCGTACGACGTTCACCGAACTGGACGTGACCCGGGGCGTGCCGACGCTGATCATCGCGCACTGCATCTACGGCATCCCGATCTGCACGCTGATCTTCCGGAACTACTACGCCACGATCGTGCCGAACGAGATCATCGAGTCGGCCCGGGTGGACGGCGCCGGCCTGGTCCAGACGTACCTGCGGATCATCCTGCCGATCTCGATCTCCGGGTTCGTGGTGACGCTGATCTGGCAGTTCACCTCGGTCTGGAACGACTTCCTGTTCGCGCTGTTCCTGACCCAGCAGGACAACGGTCCCGTGACACTCGGGCTGGCGGCGCTGGCGGGCGGTCAGAAGGTCGACTACGCCGCCTCGATGGCGGGTGCGTTGATCACGTCGCTGCCGACGCTGATCGTCTACATCGTGCTCGGGCGCTGGTTCATCGGCGGCCTGATGGCGGGCGCGCTGAAGGGCTGAACTCCGCAGTACCCCGACGGCCCGTGCTCAGGCGAGTACGGGCCGTCGTTCTGGAGTTGTCCACAGGGCGCGCGGTGGGGACTGCGGGGGAGTGGGCGCGGACGGTAATCTCACGGAGGTGACCAAGTCTCCGAGTGGACGGGATGGACGGCGCAGCCACCTGCGGCTCGTCGGCTCCGATCCCGGCGAAACGTACGCGCCGCCGGTGGGTGTCGATGTCGACACCACGCCGAGCGTCGCCGTGCTGGAGACCCTGCTGGAAACGCTTTCCCTCGACCTGGCCGCCGCGCCGGCCGCGCTGCACCCGGTGATCGCCGAGGCGTCCGTGGCCCGTTCGGCGGCGATGCTCGCCGACCAGCTGTGGCCGGCCGGGCGGCCGGACGAGATCGGTGAGGTGGAGCGCTTCTTCTGGGCCGACGCAGCCCGGGTGCTCGGTGAGCGCCGTGACCTGGAGTCCTTCGTGCTGCTGACCAGCCTGGCCCGGACCGTCGGCCCGGCCGGGCGGCTGCCGCTGCAGCGGGCGCACGTGTCGCGCCTGCGGACGCAGGACGAAGTGCCCGAGTGGGTGACCCGGATCGCCGGGTTCCGGCTGACCAGCGCGATCGTGTCCGAGGACATCACCGGTGACGGGCTGAGCGTCGTGCTGGACTACGACGACGAGCAGCACCCGCACACCGTGGTGGTGTTCATCGACAACAACCTCGGCGCGATCATCAAGGACGTGTTCGTCGGCCCGCCGGTGGACCGCGTCCTGGAGGCGTACCAGCGCGGCGGCCGGGTGACCATCCGGACCGTGCGTCCGCCGATCGCCGCCGGGATCATCCTGCAGGCCCTCGGCGAGACCCGGGACTACGACGATCCGCCGGTCAGCGAGGACTTCGAGTTCTTCACCGGCCTGCTGGTGAACCGGCTGACCCAGATGCCGGAGCGCCCGGTCCGCCCGCCGATGCGGCCGTTGCTGACCCCGCGGCAGCGCGAGCAGTTGGTCGAGGACTTCCTCGATTCGCGGTTCGCCGTTGGTCTGCCCGACGATGCGCCGGACATCGTCCGGCTCTGGATCGACCATGCGGTCGACCACACCGTCGGCGGCCCGCTGCGGGTCAGCGGCGTGCTGGTCGAGCTGTTCCTGGCGCACTGGCTGCCGCGGAAGGTGCTTGCCGACAGCACCTACTTCGACGCGGTCCCGGTAGTGGTGAAGGCCTGGCTCGAGTTCGCCGGCGACCGCGGCAGCCTGCCGCTGGACACCGTCGACGAGGCGGTCGACGCGGTCGACGTCTGGCAGCCCGCGCTGGAGGCCGCCGCGATGATCGATCCGGTCGGCTCGAAGCCCGGCGAGCGCGTCTTCCTCGACGACACCACCAACGACCTGGAGGACGCCTACCGCGCCCTGGCCGGCCTCGGCACCCCGCCGCAGCCCGACCTCCAGGGCCTGGACAACCACCAGGCCGCCACCCTCTCGGTGCTCGCCCCGCACGCCTGGCTGATGGCCGGCGAGACCTTGGGGACGTCGTACGCCCCCGACGCGTTCGACATCGCCGAACGCCTGGTCCGCGAGGCCCCCGACCTGCTCGCCAAGGCCCGCCTCTCGACCTGGCCCCGCGCCATCGTCTGGCTGATCGCCCACCGCCACCGCCTGGTCGGCCCCGGCGAGACCCTCACCCCCCACACCCTCGCCACCGACCTCTCCTCCTCCCCAGCCACCCTCCGCAAAACCGCCAAACTCCTCAGCGACACCCTCGTCCTGCCCCGCTGATCAGACGCGGTTGTGCCACGGCGGAGAATGGGTGGCATGCATGTGCGTGCGCCGGAGTTGCGGGGTCGTGGGTGGTTGAACACGGGTGGGCGGGAGTTGGCCTTGGCGGACTTCCGGGGCCGCTTTTTGCTGGTGGACTTCTGGACGTTTTGTTGCGTCAACTGTCTGCATGTGCTGGACGAGTTGCGGCCGTTGGAGGAGAAGTACGGCGACGCGTTGGTGATCGTCGGGGTGCATTCGCCGAAGTTCGCGCATGAGGGGGAGGAGGCGGCGGTTCGGGCCGCCGTCGAGCGGTACGAGGTGGGGCATCCGGTGCTGGACGACCCGGAGCTCGTGACCTGGCAGAACTACACGGCGCGGGCGTGGCCGACCCTGGTGCTGGTGGATCCGAACGGGTACATCGTCGCGCAGTACTCCGGTGAAGGGCACCTGCACGCGCTGGACGCGCTGCTGGCGGAGCTTGTCGTCGAGCACGAGGCGGCCGGCACGTTGACGCGCGGCAAGTCGCCGTACGTCGCGCCCGCGGCGGAGCCGACCGACCTGCGGTTCCCGGCGAAGGTGGTTGCGCTGGACAACGGGTTCCTGGTCGCGGACGCCGGCAACCACAGCATCGTGGAGCTCGCGGCGGACGCGACGACCGTCGTACGGCGGATCGGGACCGGCGAGCGTGGTTTCGTGGACGGCGGCGACTCCGAGGCGCGCTTCTCCGAGCCGAACGGGCTGGTGTTACTCCCGGACGACGTCGCGGCCCGGACCGGGTACGATGTGGTCGTGGCGGACACGGTCAACCACGCGCTCCGGGGGATCCATCTGCAGAGCGGCGAGGTGACGACGCTGGTCGGCACCGGGAAGCAGTGGATGGACGGCGACGGGACCGACGTCCTGAGTTCGCCGTGGGACGTCGCGTGGTGGGGCGGCAAGGTGTGGATCGCGATGGCCGGCGTGCATCAGCTGTGGACGTTCGACCCGTTCGGCAAGGTGACCGAGGTCGCCGCGGGGACCACCAACGAAGGGCTGAAGGACGGGCCGCTCGGCGAGGCGTGGTTCGCGCAGACCAGCGGGCTCGCGGCCGACGGAGAGCGGCTGTGGCTCGCGGACTCCGAGATCTCCGCGCTGCGCTGGATCGACACATCCGTCCACACCGCCGTCGGCACCGGGCTGTTCGACTTCGGGTTGCGCGACGGCAAGGCGAGCGAGGCGCTGCTGCAGCACCCGCTCGGCGTGACGGTGCTGCCGGACGGCTCGGTCGCGATCGCGGACACCTACAACGGCGCCGTACGGCGGTTCGACCCGTCGACCGACACGGTCGAGACGATGGCCACCGGGCTGGCCGAGCCGAGCGGTGCCGTTGTCGTGGGCAACGAACTGCTGGTGGTCGAGTCCGCCGCGCACCGGCTGACCCGGATCCCGCTCGGCGCGTCGGCGACCGCGGCCGAGTTCAGCACCCGCTCCCAGCGGCCGCCGATGGACCTGGCGTCCGGCGAGGTCACCCTCGAGGTCGTCTTCACCCCGCCGCCCGGCCAGAAGCTCGACGACCGCTACGGCCCGTCGACCCGCCTGCTGGTTTCCGCCACTCCCGACAACCTGCTCCGCGAGGGCGCCGGCGACACGACGGAGCTGGTCCGCCGGTTGGTGATCGACCCGCACGCCGGTTCCGGCGTACTGCACGTAGCCGTCCAGGCCGCCTCCTGCGACGACTCCGCCGAGGTCGAGTTCCCCGCCTGCCACATGCACCGCCAGGACTGGGGCGTCCCCGTCACCATCACCTCCGACGGCCCGAACCGGCTGGAACTGGTGCTCTCCGGCGCAAAGTAGCTCAGCTGGTGCGGAGTTCGATGTCGCCTGAGGTGGTGCTGGCGGAGACGGAGTGGGAGCCGGTGTCGGTGTTGCCGAGCTTGTTTTCGACGTCGCCGTGCCTGGTGTCGGTGCTGACCTTGTAGTCGGTGCCGGGGGCGGTGATCTGGATGTCGCCGCTGGTGTCCTTGGCGTTGACGTCGTTCGCCTCGGCGAGGTTCAGCTCGATGTCGCCGGAGGTGGTCTCGACGTCGACCGGGCCGCCCTTCAGGTCCTTGGCCTCGATGTCGCCGGACTTCGCCTTGAGGTCGAGCTTGCCGTTCAGGCCGTGCACCGACACGTCGCCCGAGGTCACGTCCAGGTTGACGTCGCCGTCGATGTCGCGGAGTTCGAGTGTGCCCGAGGTGGACTTCGCGTCGACGCCGCCGACACCGGCGAGCTGGACGTCGCCGCTGCCGTTCTCGCCGGTCACCTTCGTGCCGCGCGGGACGGTCACCTCGTAGTCGGCGGTGCACTGCCAGCCGCATTTCCCGTCCAGCGTGAGTACGCCGTCATGCACCGAGTACGCGTCGCCGTGCTTGAGGAACCAGAACTTCCGCTTCTCCCGCACCGTCGTCTGGCTGTCGTCGGAGACCTTGATCGTGATGTCGGAGTGGCCGGCCGCGAGCTGGACCGTGCTGATCTTGTCGTCGATCGTGTGTGTGTCGTCGGAGTTCCGGTCCCCGAACTGCCAGAACGCCAGCCCGGCCGCCGCTACCAGCAGGATCACGCCGAGCTGCTTGTTCTCCGCCATCGTCCGCCTCTTCTCGAGCCCACCCGCGTTGTCGCAACGACAGTAGGCGTCGAGACTCCCTCGGAGGATCCGGCAGATCCCCCGAGGCCACCCTGAGCGCTTCTCAGGGATCTACCGGTGCAGCTCCCCGCGGGACACCGCGGTGGCGAGGTCGTCGCCGGTGGTGCCGAAGAAGGTACGCGCCCAGAGCGAGTCCTCGTACCAGTACGGGCCGTCCTTGCCGGGCAGCGACTGCGGCGCCGAGCCGCGCCGCAGCGCCTGCCGGCACTCGTTGCACAGCGGCAGCGTCAACGTGGTCCCGTTCGAGTCGACCTTCGTCGGCCGCCCGGTGGACCGCCCGTGCAGCGGGTTGAACGCACACAGCTCCGGTACGTCGGCCACGCGCCGGCCGGCCGCGGTCGCGACGGCGGCGTCGTACTCGCGACGGCCCTTGTCCAGCAGCACCATCGCGCCGACCAGGTCGACGAGGTCGGGCGACGTACCGTCGAGGATCTTCGACGCGGCGGCGTGGTCGTCGAGCGCGGCCTGCTGGTGCGCCAGCCCGGCGCCTTCGGTCGTCGGCAGCGCCGCGAGCTGCGAGCCGAGCGTGGTGAGCTCGGCCGTCGTGTCCCGGGTGAGCTTCCGGCGCCGTTCGGCCGCCACGGTCGCGGCGACGTGCGGCGGGATCCGGAACGTCTTCTCCCGGCGCGGTGCCGCCCCCGAACGCGACCCGCGCGCCCGGCCGATCACCAGCCCGAGCGCCACCAGGACGAGCAGCCCGCCGACGATGCCGAGCGTGATGACGGTCCCGTGCCCACCGGACTCGGACGAGTCCCGGCGCGTCGGCGACCCCGAGTTCGGCCGGGTGGAGGTCTTCGGGATCCCCGGCTGGGCGAGCAGCTCGTACATCCGGGCGACCACCTCGGTCGGCCCCGCGTCGTACCCGGTGTCGTCGAGCGCGCGCTGCCGGGACGCGTTCAGCTTCTCGTCACTGACCTGCGGCAGGTCCTTGGTCTCGTACCACGGGAAGCGGTTGCCGCCGTCGACCACGACGTACAGACCGGGCTTGCGGAGCGCGTCCATGACCAGCGTGAGGACGTTGTCCTCCTTGCCCTCGAACTCGTCGCTCGGGGTCAGCGGCAGGATGATCGTGTACGTCGGGTACCCGAGCGCGGCCGCCTTCTTCTTCACCTCGGCGCGCAGGTTCTCCGGCAGCGCGGTCTTGTACGCCGGGTCGACGTACAGCGGGTCCTTCAGCAACGCGGTCGCGATCTCGTGCGCCCGCTCCGCCGGCGTACCGGCCGGTGCGGCCTGCGCCGGCGCCGCGACCATCGTGGTCAGTGCGGCAACCAGACACGCGAAAAGAATCCGGGCCTTCACGAGCGTTCCTTCCGTCGTCGTGGGGTGCCGATCGCCGCCGCGATCAGGACGATGCCGCCGAGAAGACCGCCGCCCATCATCCCGAGCACGGTGCCGCCGCCGCCGTTCGCGAGGGCCTTGCCGACGGTGAACTTGTCCTCGGACGAGGACGATGACGGCTCGGGCGTCGGTGTCGGCGTCGGCGTGGTCCGGGCGGGCTCCGGCGTACTCGACTTGTATTGCTTGATCCCGTCCAGGTAGTCCTTGAGCTGGCTGCTCATCGACTGGTTCCCGGTCCCGTAGGTCCAGTCCGGTGCGTACGCCGCGATCTCGTTGGCGACGCCGTACGACCGGTCGCCGTCCATCACGACGTACACCCCGGGCTTGTGGTTCGCCGCCGCGAGCCGGCCGGCCAGCAGTTCGGTGTCGCCGCGTTCCGGGAACCACTCCCCGGTCGGTACGACGGCCACGTACACCGGCACGCTCGTCCCGGTGGCCACCTTGACCATCTCGTCCTGGTCGGCCATCGACGTGTAGTCGGGGTCGACGTACAGCGGCTTGGTCGCCCAGGCCGCGACCGCGCCGGTGATCCGCGGATCGGCCGGCGTGGCCGCCCAGGCGGTCCCGGTCAGCAACACCATCGTTGCCGTCAGCAACAGGAAGAGCCGCCTCATCGGACCTCGTCCTTCCAGGCCTCGATCCGCTCGGGCAGATCGTCCGAGAGCGCGCCGAAACCGCTGGCGACCATCGGGTTGTCCGGCTCGAGCGTCCAGTACGGCACCTGCTTGCGGTCGTGGCCGAGCAGCCCCGACTTGCTCCAGACCCGGAGCCCGCGCGGCGTCTTCCCGCGCCGTACGACGCTCGCGCACTGCTGGCACGCCGGCACTTCGACGTCGTCCGACCAGTCGACCGTCGCCGTACCGGGGTTGTGCGTGGGGTCGAAGAAGCACGGCGGCTGCAGGGCCGCGCCGGACGCGACCCGCTCGGACTGCCGGGCGAGGACGAGCGCACCGGCCGCGGCGAGCAGGTCGTCGGGGTGATCGGCGCGCAGCGTCCGCGCGGCGTCCAGCCGGCGGTACGCGTCGTCACGCCGGTCCAGCTGCTCCGTCGTCCGGTTGCCGCGCTTGTCGAGCCGCGCGACCGAACGCTCGGCGGCCTCGATCTTCTCGTCGGCCTTGAGCTCCACGTCCCACGCGTCGATCGGCGGGTCGTCCGTGGCCTGCGGCTCGATCCGCTGGACCTTCGTCCGGCGGCGGCGCCGCAGCCCGAGCACCAGCGTCAGCGCGAACCCGAGGAGCCCGCCGATCCCCAGCCCGACGTACGTCGACCGGTCCTCCTTGTCGACCGTCGACAGGCCGTGGTCGCTGGAGTCGTGCGGCGGCTCGAGGTCGCCCGCCGGGACCGCCGGCAGCGGACGGCCGTCGAGCGCCGTCGAGGCCTCCTGGATGGTCCGTACGATCGGCGGCGCCGGGCGGTCCGTGACCACGTCGAGGCGCTGCTTGTCGTCGTTCTGGACGCTGACCAGCTCGCGGCCGCGCAGCCCGCCCGCCCGGTACAGCTCCGCGTTGACCGACCAGTACGTGTCGTTCACCACCGCGAGCAGGTACAGGCCCGGCGTACCGATCCGGGCGTGTAGCAACGTCGGCATGTTGTACGACACCTGCCGGAGCGGCGGCGTCGACGGCACGATCGCGACGTACACCGGCAGGCCGGCGGTACGCATCGCGGCGCGGATCCGGGCCAGCTCGGTGGCCGGGATGCCGCCGGCCAGCCGCGGGTCCACCGACAGGTGGTCGGTCCGCCAGGCGGCGGCGATCCGGTCCTGCAACTCGGGCGTGTTCGCCCGCGCCGGGACGGCGGGGACGAGGACGAGGGCCGCGAGCAGGGCGGTGAGAAAACGGGCGCGCATCGCGGACAGCGTACGACGACCAGAGCTGGGCACATGCATACGGACGCAACGACGCATCGGACGGTTCCAGTCGCCGAAGTTGACGCGACCCTGGCTCGGACAGGGGAAACCAAGCCAGGGTCACGGTGTTTCAGGGCAGCAACGTTGCCGCATGATCACCCTCCGCAACAGGGCAGATCGTGGGGCAACCTGGGGCAGATCGGCGAAATCATGCCCCGAATCCTCCGGCTCGACCCGCGCAAGTGGCCGAGCCGGAGGAGCCTCAGAACGCGGACTCGGGGAGGTCCATCACGTCCAGATCGGTGAGCTCGGCCTTGATCCGCTCAGCCCGCACGGACGGCATCGTGGACCGCACGAACCACTGCGCCGCGGCCACCTTGCCGGTGTAAAAGTCCTGGTCAGCGGCCGAAAGCTCGCCACCGAGCCGCTCCAGCGCGACCTCGGCCTGACGCAGCATCAGCCACGAGCAGACCACGTCGCCGAGGACGAACAGCAGCCGCGAGGTGTTCAGTCCGACCTTGTAGATGTTCCGGGGGTCGCCGTTCTCCGCCTGGGGATTGCTGGCCATGAGGGCCTGCCCCATGATGCCCAGGATTTTCTGCGTGTCCTCGAGGCCCTTGGCCAGCAGTCCACGCTCCTCCTTGAGGCGGCCGTTCCCCGCCTCGGAGGCGACGAACGCCTGCACCTGCTCGGCGAGATGGCCGAGCGCCTTGCCCTGGTCCTTGATGATCTTCCGGAAGAACAGGTCCTGACCCTGGATCGCGGTCGTGCCCTCGTAGAGCGTGTCGATCTTCGCGTCCCGGACGTACTGCTCGATCGGGTAGTCCTGCAGGAAGCCGGAGCCGCCGAACGTCTGCAGCGCCTCGGTGCCGAGCAGCGTCCACGACTTCTCCGAGCCGTATCCCTTCACCAGCGGCAGCAGCAGGTCGTTGACCCGCTCCGCGAGGTCGTCGTGCTCCCCGGCGTACCGCGCCTGCTCGGCCCGGTCCTGGTACGTCGCCGTGAACAGGACGAGCGCCCGCAGCGCCTCGGCGTACGACTTCTGCGTCAGCAGCGAACGCCGTACGTCGGGGTGGTGGGTGATCGTGACGCGCGGCGCGTCCTTGGCCGGCTGGGTGAGGTCCGCGCCCTGCACCCGCTCCTTCGCGTACTCGAGCGCGTTCAGGTAGCCGGTGGAGAGGGTGGCGATCGCCTTGGTGCCGACCATCATCCGGGCGTACTCGATCACCTGGAACATCTGCGCGATGCCGTCGTGCACCTCGCCGAGCAGCCAGCCCTTCGCCGGGCCGCCGATGTTGCCGTCGCCGAAGGTGATCTCGCAGGTCGTGGAGACCTTGATGCCCATCTTCTTCTCGACGTTCGTGACGAAGGCGCCGTTGCGCTCGCCGGTCAGCTCACCGGTCTCGAGGTCGAAGTCGTACTTCGGCACCACGAACAGGCTCAGGCCCTTCGTCCCCGGACCGCCGACGCCCTCGATCCCCTGCGGGCGGGCCAGCACCAGGTGGATGATGTTCTCGGTCATGTCGTGCTCGCCCGAGGTGATGAACCGCTTGACGCCCTCGATGTGCCAGGAGCCGTCGTCCTGCAGCGTGGCCTTGGTCCGCCCCGCGCCGACGTCGGAGCCGGCGTCCGGCTCGGTCAGCACCATGGTGGCGCCCCAGCCGCGCTCGATGATGTGGTGCGCGATCTTCTGGTCCCGCTCGGTGCCGTTGCGCCAGAGCACGTGCGCGAAGTTCGGGCCGGCGGCGTACATGTGCACCGGCGGGTTGGCGCCCAGCACCAGCTCGGCGGCGGCCCAGCGCAGCGACGGCGGGGTCGGCTGACCGCCGAGCTCAGCCGGCAGCTCGAGCTTGAACCACTCGGCGTCCATGTAGGCGTGGTAGCTCTTCTTGAACGCCTCGGGCATCCGGACCTCGTGCGCCTCCGGGTCGAAGACCGGCGGATTCCGGTCAGCCTCCGCGAACGACTCGGCCAGCTCGTGCTTGGCCAGCCGGTCCACCTCCGCGAGCACCTCACGGGCGGTGTCGACGTCCATCTCGGCGTACGGGCCCTGTCCGAGCACGTCACCTCGGCCCAGCACCTCGAGCAGGTTGAACTCGATGTCCCGCAGATTCGACTTGTAGTGACTCACAGAGGCTCCCTTACTCACGAGTAACTTAAGTATATACCCGTCGGTAATGAGGGCAAAGGGGGTTTGCTGTGACCTGTGACCAGGCTGATATACGAGACGCACTCGATCACCGTCGACAACGAGCGAGGGTTCGCGACCGGATGGCTGCCGGGGGAGCTGTCCGCCGAGGGACGGCGGCTCGCGGGAGAGCTGGGCGAGCGGCGGCGGGACGTCGACGTGGTGTTCAGTTCGGATCTGCGCCGAGCCGTGGAGACCGTCGAGCTGGCGGGGCTGAGCGCGCCGCATTTGCAGGACTGGCGGCTGCGCGAGTGCAACTACGGCGAGCTCAACGGAGCGCCGGTGGACGCGCTCGCCCCCAGGGTCGAGCGCGTCCGGAACCCGTTTCCGGGCGGTCAGTCGTACGCCGACGTCGTCGGCCTGACCCGTTCGTTCCTTGCGGACGTGAAGCAGTGGTACGACGCGGCAACCGTCCTCGTGGTTGCCCACTCCGCCAACAGATGGGCGCTGGAGCATCTGCTGGGGAGCGGGCGACCGATGGAAGAGCTGATCGAGGCGCCGTTCGACTGGCAGCCCGGCTGGACTTACGCGTTGTAGACGGTGTTGCTGCCGTAGAGCTTCTGGGTGAACGCGGACATGTACGACGACGTGTCCGACTCGGTCAGGTTGTACGTGAGGAACACGCCGTACCCTCCGCTGACCGTGCGCTGGGCGAGGCTTGCCGCGGTGGACGAGCTGGTCGCGGTGTACGAGACGGCGGCGGGGGAGACCCGGGACTTCTCGCTCGGTGCGCTGGGGACCGACCAGCTGCCGTAGTACGGGTTCCAGCCGTAGTCGAACGTCTCGACGATGCTCTGGCCGTTGTAGGTCAGGCGGTCCGCGGCCGGGCCGATGTCGTACAGCGTGATCAGCTTGTTCGGCAGCTTCGCGCGGAGCGCCTGGACCAGGTACACGAACGAGAAGTCGTTCGGCTGGCCGGTGCCGTTGTTGCCGTACTCCGCGTACTCGTCGTCGAAGTCGATGCCGTCCAGTCCGTACTGGTTGACGGCGTCCGCGAGTTGCTGCGCGAACGCGTCCGCGGACGCCTGGTCCGGGAAGTTCGCGAAGCCGGCGCCCTGGTGGTTGCCGAGGATCGACAGCAGCACCTTGATGCCCTTCGCCTGCAGTGGGCGGACCTGGGTGGCGACGTTGTCGAGCACGCTCTGGACCTGCTGGTTGAACGACAGGTACGCCTTGGTGCCGTCGTAGTTGATGTTCGCGGCGAAGATCACCGCGACGTCGACCACCTGGGCGCCGCCGTTCGCGAGCGTGTACTTGCCGGCGTTCAGCATGCTGTGGTCGTTGACCTCGATGTAGGCGACGGTCACCGGTCCGGTCTTCGCGCGCGGGCGGCGTTTGCCGGCGGCATCGGCCGGCAGTGCGGCACCGGTCGCGGCCGCGGCGGTACCGGCGGCCAGGGCTGACAACAGGGTCCTTCGCTTCATGAGCTGATCGACTCCTCGTCACGGTGGGCGGTATTGCTATAACGGTTAAGTAGCTCTCACCACCCGCCCGACTGGCCGCGCGGTCGGTGGAGATAAACCGGTATAGCGTCACTGATCATCAATCCGTGATCACCGGCTGTCAAGACCCGGCGCTGATGACCGAGACTGGAGGTTGCGACCGGCCACCGACGGGAGTGACATGCGAGTGATCGGACTGATGTCCGGGACGTCGTACGACGCGATCGACGCCGCTGCCGCGGATCTGCGGCTGGACGGGGACCAGCTCGTACTGACACCGCTGGGGATGCTCAGCCAGCCGTACCCGGACGAGCTCCGCGCGGCGGTCGCGGCCGCGTTGCCGCCGGCGCCGACCACGATGGAGCAGGTCTGCCAGCTCGACACCGGGATCGGGCAGGCGTTCGCGGCGGTCGCGCGGCAGGCGGTCGAGCAGCTCTGCGGCGGGTACGCGGACCTGATCGTGTCGCACGGGCAGACGATGTTCCACTGGGTCGACGACGGCGCGGTCCGGGGCACGCTGCAGCTCGGGCAGCCCGCCTGGATCGCGGAGGCGACCGGCGTACCGGTGGTGTCGGACCTGCGGGCGCGGGACGTCGCCGCGGGCGGTCAGGGGGCGCCGCTCGTCAGCATCATCGACGTACTGTGGCTGCGCGGGCGGCCCGGCGTACCGGTGGCGCTGAACCTCGGCGGGATCGCGAACATCACGGTCGTCCACGGCGACCCGGTCGCGTTCGACACCGGCCCGGCGAACGCGCTGATCGATGCGGTGGTGACCGAGCTGACCGGGCAGCCGTTCGACGCCGACGGGGTGATGGCGGCGCGCGGGCAGGTACATCTCGAGCTGCTCGACCGGCTGCTGGCCGAGCCGTACTACGGACGCCCGGCGCCGAAGTCGACCGGCAAGGAGCTCTTCAACCTCGCGTACGTCGCCCACGCACTTGAAGGGCTGCCGGTCATCCCGGCCGAGGATCTCGTCGCCACGGTGACGACGCTGACCGCGCGGACGGTCGCCGACGCGGTACGGCGGTACGGCGGGACCGAGGTGGTGGCGTCGGGCGGTGGGATCCGGAACCCGGTGCTGATGCATCTGCTCGCGGACGAGCTGGAGATTCCGGTCCGGACCACGGACGAGCTGGGCATGCCGTCGGCGGCGAAGGAGGCGTACGCGTTCGCCGTACTCGGGTTCCTGACCGTGCACGGGCTGGGCGGGACGGTGCCCAGTTGTACCGGCGCGCGGCACGCGAGCGTGCTCGGATCGGTGACTCCGGGACCGAGCGGACTGCCGACGATTTCGGGCGAGGCACGACCTCCCCTGCGGCTTCTGGTCGAATGACCGCACACTAGGACTGTGACGAGGTTGTTCGTGGTGACCGGTGCGCCCGGTGCGGGGAAGTCGACGGTTGTGCCCGAGCTGGTCCGGCTCAACCCGGGCAATCTGGTCGTGATGGACATGGACGAGTTGCTGGACGACAACGGCCGGCTGCTCGGCATCTCGATCGCGAGCCCGACGGCGGCGCCGATCTGGCCGGCGTACAACGCGCTGTGGCTGCGGATCACCGAGCTGATCCGGCGCTCCGGGATCCCGGTGCTGCTGCTCACCCCGGGGCTGCCGTCCGAGCTGCCGGAGGGACGATGGCTGCACCTGGACTGCCCGGACGCCGTACGCCGGAAGCGGCTGGCCGCGCGGGGGTGGCCGGCGGTGCAGATCGAGGAGGCGGTCGCGGACGCGGCCGAGCTGCGGAAGTACGTGCCGCGGTCGGTGCTGTCGGACGTGAACCCGGAGCGGTGCGCGAAGGGGATCCTGGACTGGATCCGCGGCGAGCGCTTCGGGAAGACCCTCAGCCTGTGGAGCCGGCTCCGGAGTTGACCTCTGCGGAACTTCTTCCGCAGCTGGTGCCGGATTGTTTCCGCAGAGGCGGGTTGACCTTCGAGTTGGTGCAGGGGTGAGGGTCCA
This sequence comes from Kribbella sp. NPDC059898, assembly GCF_042730855.1. Classification (NCBI taxonomy): domain Bacteria; kingdom Bacillati; phylum Actinomycetota; class Actinomycetes; order Propionibacteriales; family Kribbellaceae; genus Kribbella; species Kribbella sp. NPDC059898. Next base: position 46,215 of record NZ_JBHWKR010000001.1, on the reverse strand, counting down.
GGGCATGACGATCAGTGAGTTCGCGCGGCTGGTGGGGCTGGCGCCAAGTGCGCTGCGGTTCTACGACGACTGCGGCCTGCTCCCACCCGCCGAGGTCGACGCGACCAACGGCTACCGGTACTACGACCCGTCGCAGGCCGACCGCGCCCGCCTGCTCCGCGACCTCCGCGAGATCGACCTACCGCTACCGGACGTCCGCCAAGCCCTGGACGCCCCACCCGCCGAGGTCGCCGACCTCATTCGAGCCCACCTCCGCACCCTCCAAGCCAAGTCCACCGCCACCCAGGAGGCAGCCACCCGCCTCCTCACCCAGCTCCTCTCCCACCACACCACCGCCACCCTCGGCGGCCCCGAACTCTCCAGCGCCATCCGCCAGGTAACCCCCGCCACCGCTTCGGACGACGAGGGTGAGTTGGGGTTGGTGTTGAGTTGTGTGTTGGTGGAGTTCTCGCCGGATGAGGTGGTGTTTGTGGCGACTGATCGGTATCGGCTGGCGGTGCGGAGTGTGCGGCCGGTGGAGTTCGGTGGGGTGAGCGGGCGGGTGCTGGTGCGGGCCGCCGACCTGGCCGCGGTGAGCAGGTGGGTCGCGGCGGGGGACGTCGTACGGATGGAGGTGGACGGCGGGCTGGTCCTGGTACGAGGGGACGAGTCGCGCGAGTTGGAGACCGTCGACGCGGAGTATCCGGCGTACCAGCAGATCCTCGAAGGCCTGGCGCCGCCGACCTGCCGCGTGGTGGTGGACCGCCTGCGATTGCTGGACGTGCTCGCCGGACGTGAGATTGTTGCCTTCGACATCGATCCCGAAGTACTGCGGATCGGCGACGAGGTGCAACTCGACGTGATCGGCACCGGCACCGCCCGGGTCGGGTTCACCGCGAGCCTGCTGACCGCGGCACTGGAGGCGAGCGTCGGCCCCGACGTACTGCTGGAGATCGGCGACCCGTCCCGCCCGGTCGTCGTACGGTCGGCCGACCAGGGCACGTTCACCACCTTGGTGATGCCCGTCCGGCTGGACGGGTGAATCGGTCGTACTACGGCTGGCTGGCAGGCTCCACCCTCTCGGTACTCGGCGACTCCGCCCTGTTCTTCGCGCTCGGCTGGGCGGCGACAGGCATCGGCCCGCGGGTCGCCGCGCTCGTCCTGACCGGGTTCACCCTGCCGCGCGCCGTACTGCTCCTGCTCGGCGGCGTCCTCGGCGACCGCATCGGCCCGCGCCGCCTGCTGCTGATCTGCACCGCGATCGTCGGCACGTGCTGCTTCCTGCTCGCCCTCGTCGTGGGAATGCGCGGTGTGTCGGCCGGCGTACTCCTGGCGACGTCGATCACGGTCGGCACCGTCGACGCGTTCGCCTTGCCGGCATCCGGCGTACTGCCGCGCCTGTTCGTCCCGGACGATCAGTTGCCGCGAGCAATGGCTCTGCGTACGTCGGCCGCCCAGGTCATCACGCTCGCCGGCGGACCACTCAGCGGCCTGCTCGTCGCCACGGTCGGACTGGTCGGCGCACTGACCCTCGACGGCGCGACCTTCGCCGTACAGTTCCTTGTTCTCTTGACGTTGAGACCACCGTACGACGTACCTCCGCAGCCCGGCCGCCCGTCCGTTGTACGCGCCGCGCTGGACGGACTGCGGGTGGCGATCGCGGATCCGGTACTGCGGATGATCCTCGGAGTCGTCGGGCTGGTCGCGGCGTTCGTCCTCCCGGTGACCTCACTCTGCGTCCCGCTCCTCGCCCGCGCCCACGGCTGGACGGCCGGCCAAGCAGGCTTTGTTGTCGCAGGCAACGTTTGTGGAAGCTTGCTGGTCACCGTCCTGGTAGCCCGCTTCGGCACGTTCGCACGCGCTGGATTGGCCGGTGGCATCGGCTGCCTACTCGCCGCCGCAGGCATCTCGACCCTCACGCTGGCACCCTCAGTCCCACTCGCCGTCGCCGCAACCCTCCTACAGGGCCTCGGCGTAGGCCTCTTCACATCCCACCTGGCACCGGTCTTCGTCCGCAGTACGCCGAAATCCCACCTCACCCGCCTCCAATCCCTGCTGTCCTTGGTGCAGACCCTGCCGCTGATCGCCTCCACCAACCTCCTCGCGACCCTCGACGTACACCACGCCCTCCCCCTAGCCGCCACCGCAACCGCCCTGGCCGGCCTCATGCTGCTGAGGCTCTGAAGTCGATCGCGAACGTCGGATACTCCGGCTGTGGACAAGGCTCCCCGCGATACCCGAGCGCTTCGTAGAACGGCGCCGACCGCTCGTGATGCGCCTGCCACTCCAGATACCGCACCCGCGTCGAGGCCCACTCCACCGCGCAAATGCGTCCCGTGGTCCTGCACCGCCGCGTACCCCACCAACCCGCCATCGTCATACCCCAACGCCACCCACCGCGGATCCACCACCAGTTCCGCGAAGAACACCCATCCCTCCACCTTCCCGGCCGCCCGGTCGACAGACACCCGGATTTCCTGGTCAGGTAAGACACTTCGTCTTACACTGATGGTATGGCCGACACCATCACCATTCGAAGCGACGCGGAGACCGAGCATGCGCTGGCGGTGCTGACGCACGACGGAAGCTCGCGGTCGGCGGTGATCCGGCAGGCGGTGCTCGAGGCGGCGCTCCGCCGGGAGCGCGCCGCCGAGATGCGACGCGCGGTACTGCGGATGCCGATCGGTGAGCCCGACGGCGTCGATGTCGGCGCGGAGCTGTCCCGGGAGCGGGACGGCGAGCGCTGATGATCTACCTCGACTCGGCGGCGATCGTGAAGCTGGTGCACGCCGAGGCCGAGTCGGCCGCGCTGCGCGACTGGCTGGACGAGCGGGCCGAGACCGCGTGGGTCAGTTCGGTGCTCGCCGAGATCGAATCCTTCCGCGCGCTCGCCCGGCATGCGCCCGAAGCGGTGCTGCGGCTGCCGCGTGTCCTGGATCTGATCGAGCTCCGCGAACTGGATGCCGGCAGCAGGATCATCGCCCAGACCGTCCGGCCCGCGACGGTGCGGAGCCTGGACGCGATCCACCTGGCGACGGCGCTGCGCATCCATCCGCTCACCTCGTTCGTCACCTACGACAAACGCCTCGCCGACGCTGCCCGTGCCGCCGGCCTGACGGTCGACGTGCCCTCGTGAGCCCATTTGTGCGGCAGGGGTTCGACCGGGGGATCGGTGGGGTCCTCGAGGTGGTGGAACAGGTGGCTGGGATGAATGCTCAGACGCCCAGGGGACCTTCGGTGGGGTTGTGGGGCCGGGTTCGGGGGTTTCAGCAGGACGACTTGGACGGGTTGTTGCGGTCGTACAAGTTGGTGAAGGCGAATTTGCTGCGGGGGACCGTGCATCTGGTGACGCGGCGGCAGTATGTCGCGTGGCGAGTGCGCGGTTTCCGGAGCAGCAGGACAGTAGGCAGCTCAGGTTCGCGGTGCGGATGCTGGTGCCGGTGGTGCAGGTCGCGGATTCGACGGTGTGGAATCCGGGGCGCACGCGATACGTCCTGGCCGAGTCGGTGATCCCGGACGAGCTCGCGAAGGCGGAGGAAGGACTGCCCGACCTGCTCGGTGCGCACCTCCGGGCGTTCGGTCCGTCGACGGCCGCGGACGTCTCGTACGCGACGGGGTTGACCGGTCTGGCGAGCAGCCTGACGTCGGTGGCGGAGGTGTCCGGTGGTACGGCGCGTAAGCCGGAGTACGACGTGGCGCACCGGGAGTTCGGCGTACCGGAGGACTTCGTGCTGGCGGAGTACGACAACGTGTTCTTCGCGCACAAGGAAGGTCCGCTGGCCGAGGCGCGGCGGCGGTTGATCCCGAACCCGGCTGGGCGGATGCACGGCTCGGTGGTCAGCCGTGGGCAGGTGGCCGGCTCGTGGCAGCATCCGCCGGATCGGCTCCCGGACGGCCCGCTGTCGGCCGAGTTCGAGCGCTTCCGGGACTGGTATCGAAGCATTGACAATATGCTGTCGTGATGACAGTATGTTGTCTATGAAGACGGCATATGTGGCGGTGTACGAGACGTTGGCGGACTGGGAGATCGGGCATCTTGTGGTCGAGTTGCGGATCGGGCGGTTTACCGGGGAGCCGTGGCGGGTGGTGACGGTGGGGGAGTCGCTCGAGGCGGTGGTCACGATGGGTGGGATGCGGGTCGTGCCGGAGGTGACGATCGCGGACGTGGAGCCGGATGCGGGGGATCTGTTGGTGCTGGCCGGGTCGGGGCAGTGGGACAACGGGGGTGGGGAGGCGTTCGCGAAGTTGGCGGCGCGGTTCCTGGATGACGGTGTACCGGTGGCGGCGATCTGTGGTGCGACGGCGGGGCTGGCGCGGGCCGGGCTGCTGGATGGGCGGAAACACACGAGTGCGGCGAAGGAGTACCTGGAGGCGACCGGGTATCAGGGCGCGGACGGGTACGTCGACGCGCGTGCGGTGATCGGTGGGGACCTGGTCACGGCCGGGCCGGACTCGCCGGTGCAGTTCGCGCGGGCGGTGCTGGAGCGGCTCGGGCTGGCGGACGAGCGGAAGCGGGAGGCGTACGAGGGCGTGTTCCACCGTGCGGACCCGGCCGCCTACGCGACGCTGGTGGGATGACCCGCAAGGACGAGACGCCGCCGCGCGACGAGTGGCCGACGCCAGGCCCGCAGTCGGAAGGTGGTGCGGCGTTCACGGACGTCGTACTCGCCACCTTCCGGCTGAACGCGCGACTGATGGAGGCCGCGCAGGGCCTGGCCGCTCATGGCGGGCTCACGGCGGCGTGGTGGCAGGTGCTCGGCGGTGTACTGCGGGAGCCGCATTCGGTGGCCGATGTCGGGCGGATCATGGGCGTGAGCCGGCAGGGCGTGCAGCGGATCGCGGACCTGCTGGTGGAGCGCGGACTGGCGGAGTACCGGCCGAACCCGGCGCACCGGCGGGCGAAGCTGCTCGCCTGTACCGAGGCCGGGTACTACGCGATCCGGCAGATCGCGGTGGCGCAGCACCCGTGGACCTCGGAGGTCGCGGAGACCGTCGACATCGACGATCTCCGGACGACGTTGCGGACGATGCAGGCCTTGATCACCAGGCTGGAAGAAGCTTGACGCAGATGCTCGCCCCGTAGGTGTGGCGGGTACTGAAGGTCAACCTGGTGCCTGTCGCGGTGCGGGTTACCTGCACTCCTTGGGCTGGGGCCGCGGGCTTTAGGTACTGCGCTTGCAGCGTGACGGTGATGCTGTCGCGCTGTGTCGTCGGGTCGGAGACGGCCAACTGCACGGTCTGTGCTTGACGACGGACGAGCACAGAGGCCGGACCGTCGACCGTGATCCCCGGGAGGTGGTGCAGACCGGGGCCGAAGGCGTTGGCGGCGGTCAGGCGGAGGCCGTTGTGCTGGAGGGCCTGGAGCCTGGTCGTGTTGGCGAGCAGCGTGAGACGTCCGTGCTGGTACGAGTTCAGCGCCGATTCTGTTGCGTTGGGCACCAATGCGTAGGCGAGGCTGCGCTTGCGGCCGGCCGGTTGGGCGTAACTCAAACTGAAGACCTGCTTGGTGATCGCGGTGTCCGGGTTCGACGTACGCACGACGCGACGGCTCCGCGTCACCGTCTCCACCCGCGCCGAGACGTCCGCCGCCTGCAACAGGTAGTAGCCGACAGCAACGGTTCCGTCGGTGTACCGCAACCACCGCGACGACCGCGCGACGTTCACCGGCGCGGTGGCGGACGCGATCCGGGTGTCGAGCGTCGTCGTGACCGACCGGGTGTCGTCGCCGACGCCGGCGGCGAGTACGACGATCTCGTCGTCGAGGAGGAACCACGACTTGGTCGCCGACGCATTCTTGTAGTCCACGAAGTCCGAGGGCAGCGTGTCCCGCGACGCGTACGCGAAGTCGTCCGACTGCACCCACCCGGCCGCGCCGTACGCGTCGAGCGTCGCGCCGCCGGAGTACGTGTTCGTCCCGACCGGGAAGTACACGTAGGTGTTCTGCGACTCCGACGACGCGGTGAAGCCCGCCGCCGCGTTGTCGTAGTACGCCGTCCCGTACAGCTCCGGCACCGACTTGCGCGTCTCGACCGGCGCGGTCACGCCGCCCAGCGCGTACGGCGACACCGTGGTGAAGTAGTCGATGCCGAACGCCTGCGTCTGGTCCTGCCCCGACAGGTACAGGTAGTGCGCGCCGTCGCCCTGGAACCAGGGCAGCAGGTTCTCCCCGCTCATGTACTCGTACTTGCTGATCCGCGACGAGTTCCGCGCCAGCGCGAACGCGTACCCCGGCCGGCGGTGCACGGTCCGGTCCATCGCGTTGAACGCCGTACTGAGCTCCGCCGGGTTGAGGTCGGCGGGCACGATCGACGCGTCCGCCTTGAGGTCCGCGAACCGCCCGACGCTGACCGGCGACACGAAGCTGTTCACGTTGATCGTCGGCCGCGCGGTGAACTTCGCGAACGCCTTCAATCGCTGGGCATCCGCCGCGGTGGCGTAGTCCGCGAGATCGACGATCGCCTCCACGACGACCGCGACGTCGTCGTACCCGGTGGCCGTCCGGGACACCGCGCGGCCCTTGACGATCTCCATCATCCAGCCCTCGAAGATCAGCGGCGCGAACCCGTGCTCGACCCAGCCCTGCACCACGCCGACCAGGTCGTCGCTCTGCGCGTACTCCGTTCCCGCCAGCACCTTGATCGTCTGTACGACGCGGCTGAGCAGGCCCTTCCCGTACGAACCCGTGTACGCGACCGACGCGTGCTGGATGAACGAGCCGTCCGCGTAATACCCGTCCGTCACGCCGTGCTGAAGGTTGTACGGGTCGACGGTCGCGAACACCGTGAACTGGTCCTGCAGCGCCTTCCGGATCCGGGCGTCGTCGGTCAGCAGCGCGCCCTGGAGTACCCGGTTCGCGGTGATGTCGACGAGGTTCGCGCCGGTGTGGAAGCGCGAGTCGAGGTCGACGTCGCCGTCCTTCCCGTTCCGCAGGTACGCGTCCATGGAGGCGACGTACGTCGTGATCAGGTCGGCCGGCGCGTCGACCAGCGCGAGCGTCTTCGACACGAACGTCGAGATGCCGATCTCCCAGGTGAACCAGTTGCCGTAGTACCCCTTGGACTGGTCGCCGTAGTAGTTGTCGTGCAGCCAGACCAGGCCGTTCACGATCTTGTCGCGGACGGCCGCGGTCTGCAGGTCGGCGGCGCCGCCCGGGCGGCGGTAGGCGAGCGCGATCTCGTACAGGTGCTGGTACGACGAGCTCAGGTTCGGGTCGCTGGTCCCGAGCGGGAGGCCCGCGAACAGTTCGCCGGTGCCGGCGCGGCCGAGGGCCGACAGCCAGGTACGGGCGGTGCTGTCGATCGCGGCGACCTTCGCGGCGACTTCGGGGCGCGCGTTCGACTCCGCCGTACCGGCGTAGATCGCGATCATGTTCGCGAGCAGCACGTTCGGCTCGGCGGCCTGCGCGGCCTGCGCGGCCTGCGCGGTCGAGGCAGGCCGTACGGCGGTCAGCAGCGCGGTGGCGGGGACGAAGGACAGCAGGCGGCGGCGAGTGAGCTCCACTGGTACTCCCGGGCGGATGGGAAAACCTAACCGTGGAAGTCAATCAGCCGGAACTATCCTTCAGCAATACTGACGGCTCAACGATGTGGCATCGTTCCGCTGTGAGCTCGCAGACCTCGCCGGACAGCCGCGCCGCCGCCGCTCTCCGGTTCGCCACCGAGCTGGCTGCCTGGATCGGCGCTCCGTGGGCGCTGGCGCCACATTCGATCCCGCTCGCGATCGGCTCGGTCGTCGTGCTGATCGGGCTGCCGACGGTCCTCCAGACCCCCGGTGACAAGGAGCGCGTCGTTGTGCCGGTGCCCGGCGTCGTCACCATCCTGCTGGTCCTGCTGCAGTTGACCGCGGCGGTGGTGGCCGCATGGTTCGCCTGGCCGACCGCCGTCGCGGTAGTGGTCAGCGTCCTCGCGGCCGCCTGCGTTGTGACGGAGCAGCCACGGTGGCGGTGGCTGCTCCCGCGCGGTCGTCAGACGCCGCCGGCGCCGACCAGCTGAGGATCGACCGACAGCACCTGGACCTGCTTGCCGGACTCCTTCGTCGGGATCACCAGCGCGACCTGGTGCAGGTAGTCCTGGTGCAGGCTCTGCGTGTACTTGACCATCCTGCTGAACGCGGTCGCCTCGCCGCTGGTCCAGTACGCGTTCGAGCCCGGCTCGACGCGCTGCAGGTACTGCTCGGTGAGCGACAGGAACACCAGCGCGTCGCCGTTCGAGGTGATGAACGACAGCGGCGTACCGGACGGCAGGAACGCGTCGTTGACGCTCGCGATGTACGGCTCGGCGGTGTCGGAGGCCGCCGTCTTCGCGCGCAGGTCGAGCAGGCTCTTCAGGCTCGGCGAGGCCGCGAAGGACTTCGCCTGCGGGGCCTTCACGCCGCCGGTCAGGTACGCCGCGAGGTCCTTCGCGACGGCGTCCGGCTGCGCGCGGAGGAGGTTGAGGTCGGCGGTGTCCGGCGTACGCAGACCGTCGAGGGACGGGACCGGGGTCGTCTTGGCCGGGTAGACCGAGCGCGTCAGCAGCCACGGGGCGCCCGCGTTCTGCCGCTGCCAGACGCCGAGCTGGCGGCTGCCCGGGGCGTCCGAGACGCCGGAGCTGACCACGAACCGCATCGGGTACGACGCGAACTGCGGGGCGCCGATCTGCGGGTTCGTGTAGCTGAACGGCTTCGGCACCTCCTTGCCGGCCGCGTCGAGCTTCCGGCCGATCGCGAAGCCCGCCTGGGTCTGCGCGAGCGTCGGGTTGCCCTCGATCGTCGCGGAGATCTTGCTGTCGCGGGTCCGGTTCGCCTGGTTGTTGAGCTGGTTGTACCGCTGGACCACGGCCTGCGCGTCGGCGAGCGTGACCGCCGGGCGAGCGTCCGGCACGGTCAGGCTGTTCTTCGGCGGCAAGAGTCCACAACTCGTTGTCGTCAGCAACAACGCACCACTGGCGAGCAGCGCCGCGGTCCGCCGCACCGCCTCGTCACTCTTCACATACTCGGGCGACTCCGCCAACGGAACGATCTCCTCATCCACCCGCGCCGCCTTCGCCATCCGCGCGGCCGACCGCCCGCCAACCTGCTCGCCGTACGGCGACTCCCCACCCCGGGACGAATTCGCCGCGCCACCCTGCCCGCCAGACACCGACCGCTCGTGCCGCGCCCCGGCGCCGGCCCGTTCCGGCCGTGCCGGCTCGTCGTACCGGGCTGCGGCGTCGCCGTTCCCGCCGTACGGCGGCTCCTCGTGTCGCGCTCCGGCGCCGATCAGCACGGGGGCCTTCGCCCGCTGGACCGCGGCGGCGGACATGAACATCGGCGCCGCCGGAACCGCCGGCGCACTCCGCGCGACAACAGGCTGCAGCCGCGCCGGACCAGCCGCGGAAGCGGCGGACGCGGCAGCCCCGGTGGCGGAGGTGGACGCGGCAGCCCCTGCGGTGGCGGCGCTGGCGCTCCCGGAGGTGGAGGTGGACGCCGCAGCCCTGGCGGGGGTGGAGTTGGCGCTCCCGGTGGCGGGGATGGGCGCCCCGGCCTCGGCGGAGGCGGTGGATGCGGCAGCGCCGGTGGGCGTGGATCCGGCAGCGCTCGCGGTGGTGGTGGATGCGGCAGCGCCGGTGGGGGTGGATCCGGCAGCGGTCGCGGTGGTAGCGGATGCGGCCGTGGTGGTTGCCGCCGGAGTGGGTAGGGCGGTTGGCTCGGCTGCGGGCTCTACCTCGGCCGGCTCCTCCTCCTGTTCCGGGAGGGGAGCGAAGGGGCTCACTCGGTCGGGGTGGAAGGGGGAGACGCGGTACGCCGGGCCGAGTTCCTCGTCGTACTCCGCCAGCTCGGCGGAGGCCAGCGCCGGGATACGAGTGTTGATGACCGGGATCTCCCGGGTGTCGCTGACCTCGTCCCGCGCCGGGCGGCGGCGACGCAGCAGCGCCACGCCGAACGCCAGCGCCAGCACACCGGCCCCGAGCACCAGCAGGCAGAGGCCGAACAGCCGGTGCACCTGGAGGCCGAACGTGACCTGCGCGCCGACCGCCGGCGTACCGTCCGCGTTCATCACGACGACGTCGTACCGCCCGTCCTGGACCGGCCAGCTGAGGGACTGCGCACCGGCTGCGGACTGCGCGACCCACCAGTCCAGCTCGCCCGGCGGCGTCAGCTTGTTGGTGCGGCCACGCACCTCCTCGGTGCCGAACGTGGCCGGCAGACCGAACCGGGTCACCTGCGTGTGCGCAACCCCGGCGAGGTAGTCGCGGACGTCGAGATCCTGGGCGACGCCAACGAACAGCGGCTTGTCGCCCGACACGCTGACGTGCAGCGTCGGGCCGTGCCGGTCGAGCAGCTCCGGCGAACTGACCAGGGCGAGGCCTTTGCCGGCGAGCTCGCGCTGCGGGGTCGTGATCGTGTTGTCCGGGCCGACCAGCCAGAAGGCCGCGACGGCCCCGGCGACGGTGGCCACCAGGCCTGACAGTGCCAGCAGCAGGCCCAGGGTGATGCGGGCGAAACGCATGAGGAGGCTCCCGTTGGTACGACGAGCCCGGCCACGGACGGGTGCAGCCGGACGGCGGGATCGCGGTCCGGACCGCCCTCGGCAGGCCGAAAGCAGTATCCGAAACCTCACCCGTTGTCACTGACTAACTGATCGAACAAGGATCTGTTACGATCCCGAGTATTAGCGAATGGTCATTCACAAACTCGGAGGCGCCGCGATGGCCCGGCCACGGCTGGTGAGCGACGACGTGATCCTGGATGCGACCCGGGAGGTGCTGGCCGAGCTGGGGCCGGTGAAGCTCACGCTCGCGGCGGTCGGAGCACGCGTCGGGCTGGCCCCGCCGACCCTCATGCAACGGTTCGGCTCCAAGCGCGGACTGTTGCTCGCGTCCGCCGCCCGGTCCCCGCTGATGGTGCAGCGCCTCGCCGAGGCGGTGGCCGGCCGGAACACCTCGCCGCTCGCCACCCTCCGGGACTTCGCGCTGTCCGCGGTCGCTCACATCGAGCACCGCGAGCAGCTCGGCAACGGCCTCGGATTCGTCCAGCTCGACGTCGCGGACCCGGAGTTCCGGCGGCACGCGCTGGCGCACTCGGCCGCGATCGTCGACAGCTGCGACCGGTTCTACCGGGCCGCGGTCGAGGCCGGAGAGCTCCGCGCCGGCACCGACGTACCGGCGCTGGCGCGGCACACCCTTGTCTGTTTCAACGGCGCGCTCCAGGTCTGGGCGGTGAACGGCTGGGGCTCGCTGACCGAGTTCCTCGGCCAGCAGCTCGACCTGATGATCGCGCCCTATCTCATCCAGGAGTAGCAGTGTTCTTGCGGGTGTTGGTCTTCTACCTGACCACGATGGTGTTCAGCGGGATCCTGAACGCGCTGCAGTCGGCGACCGGTCCGAGTCCCGATCTGATCCAGCTGGTGCAGTTCGCGCCGGCGCTCGGCGTGGGCGTGATGTTCCTGGCGTTCCGGCGTACGACGAGGGTCGACGTACGGTTCACGCCCGTGCGGGTCGCCGCCGGGCGGAGCGCGTTGGTTGTCGGCGTTGTCGTCGCGGCGATGCTGGTCTCGGTGCTGGTGCACGTGGTCGCGGGGCGGTCGTGGCGCGGCGGGAGCCTGCCGTTCCCGTTCTGGGCGTTGGTGCTGACGATGATCGTCGGCGCGGCGGGCGAGGAGCTCGGCTGGCGCGCGTACCTGCAGCCGTACCTCCAGACCCGGTTCTCGGTACTGCGGTCCTCGCTGATCGTCGGCGTGCTGTGGGGGTTCTGGCACATCGGTGGGTTCGCCAACGGTCTCGTCTACATGGGGCTGTTCGTGGTGATGGCGGTCGCGTTGTCCGTGGTGATGGGCGTCGTGCTGCAGGATGCCCGCCGTACTAACCTCGTGGTCGCGACGGCGGCGCACGCGGCGGTGAACCTCGGGCTGATCCTGCTCTTCGACGAGGAAGGCGGCGACGTGTTCTCGATGGGCGTACTGGCGGCGGTCTGGACGGTCGCGGCGGTGGTCCTAACGCAGGTACGACGCCCCGTTGAAGTCGAGGACCGCGCCGCTGGCCCAGTTCGCGTCGGCTGAGGCAAGCCAGTAGATCGCGTTCCCGACCTCCTCGGCGGTGGCGACCCGGTTGAACGGGCTCTGCGCCCGGATCGCGTCGCCACCGGGATCGGCCAGGAACGACTCGGTCATGTCGGTGGCGATGAAGCCTGGCGCGATTGACGTCACGGTGATGTCATGCGGCGCCAACGATGCCGCCAAGGACTGCCCGAGCGCATGCAGTCCCGCCTTGGAGGCGCCGTACGCCGGGACATCGGGCTCCCCGCGGTACGCACCTCGGGAGCCGACGTTGACGATCGCGCCCCGCCGTACGCCGTCGTCCGGGTCGACGTCGAGCATCTGCCGCGCCACGCACCAGGTGACATGCGCGGCGCCTTCGAGGTTGACGGCGAGGGTACGGCGCCAGGTCGCGACCCACTCGTCGTACGACGTCTCGGCCAGCGGGTGACCGACCCGCCGGGAGCCCGCGACCGGCTCGTCGACGAACATCGCCGCGTTGTTCACCAGGACGTCGATCCGCCCGAGCGCGGCGGCCGATTCCGCAACCAGGGCAGGGATTGCGGCCGGATCGCCGAGGTCCGCGGCGACCACGGCGTGACCGTCGCCGGGGAGCTCCGCGCGGATCTCGTTCGCCCGGTCGACGGCACCGCGGCAGTGCAGTACGACGCGGTCGCCGGCGGCCGCGAACGCCCGCGCCGCGGCCGCGCCGACACCTCTGGAAGCACCCGTGATCAGTACGCCTCTAGCCATGGGGTCATTCTGCCCTGACGCCAGTTCGACGGCGCCATGACATCACGGGGGTTGACAGTGACGTCACCATGACGTCATGATTGCTGTCATGGAACTTGACCACTACCTCGAGTCGGTCCGGCGGAGCGTCGAGAACGCCACCGCCCTGGCCGACGAGCAAACCCGCTCCGTGGCACAGCGCCTCGGGGCCACGCTGGATGACGCGGGCCGCCTGGCCCTCATCTCAGCCCTGTCCGACGCCGCCGGGGAGATCAGCCGCGAGCTGTCCCCCGGGTCGGTCGAGCTCCGGATGGCCGGCGGCCGCCCGGAGTTCGTGGTCACGCCGGCGCCCAGCCAGCTGACCGGTCCGGACGAGACCGACGACGACCTCGAGGACGACGTCCAGGACGCGACTGCCGAGCAGTTCGTGCCGGACGCCGACGAGCCGACCGCGCGGATCACGCTGCGGCTGCCGATGTCGATCAAGAACAAGGTGGACGAAGCCGCCGACGCCGAGGGCATCTCCTCGAACGCCTGGCTGATGCGCACCGTGATGACCGAGCTGAGTGTCGCCCGCCGCGGCGGACCGCGCCCGCCCCGGCCACCGCGCCCGCCGCGCGGACCGGTGTTCGGTCCCGAGGGCCCGCTGGGTCCGAACGGACCGCTCGGCCCCGACGGGGTCTTCGGCCCGAACGGCGTCTTCGGTCCGAACGGGCCGTTCGGCGACGAGGGCGTGTTCGGCGCGGACCGCGGGCGGGACCGCCGCCGGGACGACCGGGAGCGCCGCCGCGACGACAAGGACCGGCGACGTGAGGACAAGGAACGGCGGCGCGGAAACGGTCCGGGCCAGCGAGTGACGGGATGGGCGGAATGAGCGAGCACAGCGCGACCCAGCTGAATGACGACGAGAACGACCGGATCGACCGGATCCGGATCGAGATCGGCTCCGGACTGGTCGAGCTCGGGCCCAACCCCGACGGCGAGGGCACCCTGGTCTCGATGGAGGTCGAGGGTGACGACGACGGCGTGATCTGCGAGGTCCGAGACGGCGAGCTGGTCATCGAGGGCCCGCGGAACGTCCGGCGCGGACCGGAGATCACGGTCCGGGTCGCCACCTCCGCGGTGCTCGACGCCCGGGTGAAGACGGGCTCCGGCGACATCGTGGCCGACGTACCGCTCGGCTCCGCGCGGCTCGCGACCGGGTCCGGCGACGTCCGGCTCACCCGGGTCGAGAGCGAGCTCGGCGTCAACACCGGCAGCGGCGACGTCAAGGTGCAGGACGCCGTCGGCGCGGTCCGGGCCAGTACCGGCTCCGGCTCGATCGACATCGAGGAGGCCGGCGACGCGCTCGGGCTGAGCACCGGCTCCGGTGACGTCACGATCGGCGACGCCGCCGGCCCCACCTCCGTCAAGGTCGGCTCGGGGGACATCACCATCGAGCGGATCCGCGACCACTCGGTCGCCACCTCCGGTTCCGGCGACGTCAAGGTCGAGATCGCCGACGGACCGAGCGTCCAGGCCGAGACGGCCCGGGGCGACGTACAGATCGGGGTCCCGGACGGACTCCCGACGTACCTGGACCTGAAGACCGTCACCGGCCGGATCCGCTGCGACCTCGAGCCCGGCGAGAAGCCGGCCGAGGGCGAGCGCGCCCTGATGCTGCGCGCCCGCACGGTCTCCGGCGACATCACCGTCGTCAAGGTCTGATCCAGCGCCCGGCACGTGTCGGACTGGGCCGGCCGGGTTCGTTGTCTTGATGTAGCCAGAGGTCCTGCCACTGGGGGCAGGACCTGCGGTTCAGCACTGCCGAAAACAGCACGGGGACTACGCGAGGGGAGCACCACCATGATCACCGAACACGCCGAGGTTGCCCGCTACCGCGTCGCCGAGCAGCTGCGCCTGGCCGAGGCAAGGGCGCAGCGCCACGACCGGAAGCCGCGCACGAGCCCACGCGAAGGCCTGGCGACCGCCTTGCGCCGCCTGGCCGACAAGCTGGAGCCCGCCTCCCGCCGCCTGACCGACCCCACCTCCCGCCCGGCCGACCCCCGGCCCCGCGGCACCGGCCTCTCCATCGTCCGATGACCGATCCCCCCACCACCCAACCGCCCGCACCACCGCCCCAGCCGACATCGTCCGCCGGCCTACTACTCGCCCCGCGGCCCGCGCCCGGTGGGGCTGCGGGTGGGGCAAGTGCTGGGGTGTACACGCTGCTGGAGCGATTGGGGTTGATCGGCGCCGGGTCCCGAGGGCGCACGTAACAAGGAAACTGCAGGTTCGTGCAACCCCTGTGGATAACTTCCGGGCCGACCCAAGAACACTGCTAGCGTTCAGTCGATCATTCTCGGTCGACCTGGGAGAGAAACCAACGATGTTGCGTCCGATGGTGGCAACCACAGCTGTCACCGCAGCCCTGATCCTGCTCGCAGGCTGCGGCGGCGACAAGAAGTCCGACTCGGGCTCAAACAACAACAGCGGCGACAAGTCCAGCTCCTCCGCCTCACCGACCGCCCCGAGCATCCCCACCTTCGACCCACCGAAGGCCTTCGCCGTCAGCGCGGCGTACCCGGTCCTCAAGGACCCCAACGAACTCACGGTTGTCGAGCACGCGGACGTGGCACTCGTCGGCCATGTGGCGGTGGCCAGTAACAAGAAGGTCCTCAACGGCCACGACGTCACCGATCCGAACAAGAGCTGGTCGCTCCAGGCGACCCCGGCGACGACCACGACGGTCAATGCCGTGCTCCCGCCGCGGGCGGTGAAGCTCGACGGCAAGGACGCCGCCGTCGTCATCTACTCCGAGACCGACAAGGGCAACGGCACCCAGAAGCCCCAGGGCCTCGTGGTGATCCGCTGGGTCGACGTGGCGACCGGCGAGGCGATCGCCGAGACGAAGACGAAGACCCTCGACGACAAGGGCGGCGCCGGGGGCGCGGTGTACGACATCGAAACCGGCCAGGTCGCCCTCGGGATCAACGGCCCGCCCGACTCGAACGGGACGACGACCTCCACCCTGTACGCCGACCCCGCGACGAAGAAGACCGCGATCGTGCCGGGGCTGGACCCGGCTGCCGTGCACAACGGCACGATCGCGGGCGCGACCTGGCCATCGTCCTACCGCGCGAACGATTCCATGCTGGCGCTCGCCGACGGCCCGAGCGGGAAGATCACGAAGAAGCTCGGACACCCGCAGACGTCGTACGACAAGATCGCCGGGACTGGCAAGCACGGCTACTTCTACGGCAAGACGTACGTCACTGCCAAGGACAAGTGGGACCTCGGGATCTATTCGGTCGACCTGTCGACCGGAGCGGTCGCGGTGACTCCGCTGCCGCCGTCGAACAGCAGTACCGACATCGCGGCGTGGTCCTGCCTCTGGGACGAGGCGAGCACGATCGCCTGCACGGGCAAGACGACGTACACCACCAACGGGACCGACACGATGCTCGGCTTCGACGACTCGACCGGTAAGAAGGCCTGGGGCTTCTCGAACGACTCCGGGAACCGGAACGTTCCGGACCTGACCGCGGCTTACCACGGCGTTCTCTACGCCCAGACCGAGGCGCAGAACATCCTGCTGGACGCGAAGACCGGTGCGGACCTGCCGAGCCCGACGCCGTCCGGGAGTTCGAGCTCGAGCGACAGCCCGTCCGCCGGCAGCACGCCCTCGGACGGCAGCAGCCCGACGGCCGGCGACACGCCGTCCGACGGGTCGACGCCGGGCACCAACCCGAACAGCAATCTCGCGCTGTTCGACGGCAAGCTCAAGGCGCCGACGTCGGTATCCCCGTACGGTGCCGTCTACAGCCAAGGGGACCCCCATAACGACTACGACACCAGCAATGACCTCGATTCGGTCTGCGTCTTCATGAAGGCGACCGCCTGATCCGACGAAAAAGGGCCCCGGGAGATTTCCCGGGGCCCTTTTGTTGGTCAGATGTCGGTGCGGTGGAAGTTTTTGTAGGAGCGGGACGGGGTGGGGCCGCGTTGGCCCTGGTAGCGGGAGCCGTACTTGGAGGAGCCGTACGGGTGTTCCGCGGGGGAGGAGAGGCGGAAGAAGCAGAGTTGGCCGATCTTCATGCCGGGCCAGAGTTTGATCGGGAGGGTGGCGACGTTCGAGAGTTCGAGCGTGACGTGGCCGGAGAAGCCGGGGTCGATGAAGCCGGCGGTGGAGTGCGTGAGCAGGCCGAGGCGGCCGAGGGAGGACTTGCCCTCGAGGCGGGCGGCGACGTCGTCGGGGAGGCTGACCAGTTCGTACGTCGATCCCAGGACGAACTCACCGGGATGCAGGATGAACGGTTCCTCGCCGTCGGGTTCGACCAGCCGGGTCAGGTCCGGCTGTTCCTCGGACGGGTCGATATGCGGGTACCGGTGGTTCTCGAAGACCCGGAAGAACCGGTCCAGCCGTACGTCGACACTCGACGGTTGCACCATCGCGGCGTCGAACGGGTCCAGCTGGACCCGTTTCGCGTCGAGCTCGGACAGGATGTCACGGTCGGAGAGCAGCACGCTCGCACGTTAGCAGCGTGCTGCCCATCCGCACAGCTCGCGTCGGCCCTTCCGGTGGTGGAGCGTCCGGAGCCCTCAGCTCTCCGGCGGGCCGCACCACAGACCTGGGCCTGAGGCAACGATCGTCAGTTGGCCAGTTTGTTGAACTTCGACACCTGGGTGGCGAAGGTCTTCACCTGCGACGGCGACCAGTCCTTGAGCAGGTCCTCGATCACCTTGTGTCGCTTCTTCCGGGCCGCCGTCAGCTTCCGCTTGCCGGCCGCGGTCAGCGTCAGCAGGGTCGCGCGCGCGTCCGACTTGTCGGCCGCCCGCTTCAGCAGGCCCTCTTCCTCCAGTCGCGCGCAGGCCCGGCTGACCGGTCCCTTGTCCACCTCGAGTGCTGCCACCAGGTCGGCCATCCGCACCGGCGCCAGTTCTTCCACGTGGTTCAGCAACGCGTACTGTGCCGGCTCCAGGTCCGGGTGCGCCTCGTCGGACAGCGTCCGCTGCAGACCGCGCAGCCGGCGTGCCAACGTGACGAGCTCCTTCTCCAGGTTGTCCACCGCGTCACTTGTGTCTGTTGCCACCGTTCACCCCTTCATCCAGTTGCCCCGCAACCAGCTCGCCCGGTCCAGGACTCGCGTCCTCACGTTGCGTCAAATGTTGCCCCCGGCAACGCGTTCTAATCTGCCAGAAGATCACGAACCTGCCCAGTCCTGAACGTGCCCTTTGTGAAAAACTGCCCAAGAACCCCCGCTGCAAACCGCCCGGACGGCTCTTTTCGATGCGTCCGGCACCTTCTCGAGGTGTATCCCGCTGACGCCGCAGCAAACCTCCGCCGGGCACCCGCTGCCTCGAAGTAGGCAGCTGGTTCCGGCGCGCGGACCCGGCGTGGTTGCGAGCCCCGACATCGGCTATGCTCTTCACCGCTGCCGGGAGACCGGCCCGGCGGGTGTAGTTCAATGGCAGAACATCAGCTTCCCAAGCTGACAGTGCGGGTTCGATTCCCGTCACCCGCTCACGAAAGAGCCCCGTGGGTCAGGAGATGGTTTCCGGCCTGCGGGGTTCGTTGGTTTCGGTGGCGGGCGTAATCAAGCGCTCGATGGAGGTGCTCAGGTTCGCTGGGACGGCCTATCGTTTGGCGGCATGAGCTATCCGTCGCAGCCGCCGCAGTTCCAGCCGCAGCCGCAGTTCCAGTCGCAGTATCAGCCGCAGGGTCCGATGGGGATGCTGCAGTTGACCATCCAGGGCAGTGTGATGACGTCGAGTTTGATTCCGCCGACGGTGCATCTGAACGGGTATCCGGTGCAGGTGAAGTACGGGCGGAACGACATCCCGGTCCCTGCTGGGCCGCTGCACGTCGACGTTCACTCGCAGTGGATGCTCACCTACGGGAGGGCGGCGCTCGACTGTACGGTGCCGCCGAACCAGGCGGTGCCGGTGTTCTACGCGTCGCCGTACCACCAGTTCACGTCCGGGAGCATCGGCCACAGCAAGGTCAAGCGGAAGGGGCTCGGCACGCTCCTCGCGATCGTCGGGGCAATTCTCGCGGTGGTCGTCCTGGTGTCCGTGCTCGCGGCGCTCAACGGCTGACCTCGACCGGCTGTTGCCTCGGTCAACCGTAGACCTCGAGTTCGACGATGCGGGAGTAGGTGTGGTCGTTGCCGTCGAGGCAGCGGATGCGTACGGCGTCGGCTCGGGTCGGGGTGAATTCTGAGGTGACGTGTCCGACGGTGTTGCCGCGGACCTGGGCGACGGTTTGCCAGGTGCCGTCGGCTTTGACCTGCACGTCCCAGTCGCGGAGGCCGTTCACGCGGGCCGGGTACTTCGCCGAGTCCAGGGTGTAGAGCTCGACCCGGTTGACGGTCGCCGGGGTCGACAGCGCGACGTCGTACGTGTCGGGGAACGCGGCGCGGGTGCCGTCGTTCCAGCCGGTGAGGGTGTCCCAGTGTTCGGAGTCCTTGTCGCCGTCGACGGCGCCGCAGAGGGTGAAGTTGCCGTGGGTGGAGGAGGCGGTGGCCTGTTCGCCGAGGGCGAGGTTGTCGCCGGCGCCCTTCGGGGGCAGCGGCTCGACGGTGACCGGGACGTTCACGCGGGTACGGTCGACCTGTACGCCGATCTTGTACGACCCGGGCTGCGCGTCCCGCGGGACCCGGACCTCGACCGGCGCGGTCACCGGCTGATCCGGGTCGACCGCGGGCAGCCACGACGAGAAGAGCGTCCGCGACAGCTGCAGTGGTCCGGTCGGTTCGAGCGTCAGGTCGGCGTACCGGTCCGCGGCGCTGGTGTTGGTCATCGTGAGGTTGAGCGTGCCGGGCAGGCACGGCAGCCCGACGACGCTGAGCTGCCCGGGTACGACGCTCACGGCCACGCTGGATGTTGCCGCTGGCATCGAACTGGAGCCGAGCAGGGCGGCGGCCACAAGCGTGCCGGCCGCGACGACGGTCTGCCGGGGGATCCTCATTGCTGTACCTCCGCGATACCGGGCCGGCCGTCCTCGACGAGGAGCTTGGCGCGGGTGCTGACGGTGCCGTTCTGGACCGAGACCTTGTCGACGACGCGGTAGTCGGAGATCCACCGCTGGGGCGTGATGCTGCAGCTGACGTAGCCGCGCTGGAAGTTGCCGAACTTCATGTGCGGGTTCTCCCGGAGCAGCGTCGCGCCGCCGGCGTCCAGGTCCTCGCCGTCGATCCCGGACGTGATCGACGTACCGACGAACTCGGCGCCGACGGTCGCCGACGACGGGTCGGTGAAGTCGAGCTTCAGGTCCGACGCGACGCTGCGGTGCAGGTCGCCGGCGATCGACACGAGGTTGCGGACCTTGCGTTGCGCGGCGCCCCCGAGGACCCGGTTGCGCGAGGCCTCGTACCCGTCCCAGGTGTCCATCGGGACCAGGACCTCCGGACCGTCTTTCGTGTCCAGGCGGGCGATCGCGGTCTGGTGTGCCATCACATTCCAGCGCGCCGAAGACGCGGACCAGCCGTCCAGCAGCCACTTCTCCTGCGCGTCGCCGGTGATCGTCCGCGCCGGGTCGGCGGTCTCCGGGCCGGGCGCCTTGGTGCCGTCGCCGTACGCCTGGTCGGACCGGTACTGGCGGGTGTCGAGCACGCTGAACTCGGCCAGCCGCCCGTACCGGATCCGTCGGTACAGCTGCATGTCCGGGCCTTTCGGGAGTTGCGCGAGCCGGAGCGGCATGTGTTCCCAGTACGCGCGGAACGCGTTGGCCCGGCGTACCAGGAACTGCGCGGGCGGCGCGCTCGGGTGCGCCTCGTCGGCCCAGTTGTCGACCACCTCGTGGTCGTCGAGCGTGACGACCCACGGCGCGACCGCGTGCGCGTGCTGCAGATCAGGATCCAGCTTGTACGCCGCGTACCGCTGCCGGTACTCGTCCAGCGTCACGGTCTGCTGGGTGATGTACGGCTCGTTCGCGTGCGGCCGGATGCCGCGGTCGATGCCGAACTCGTAGATGTAGTCGCCGAGGAAGAACACGACGTCGTGGTCCCGCTGCGCCAGGTCGGCGTACGCCGTGTACCAGCCCTCCCACCACGCCTGGCAGGACGCGAACGCCAGCGACAACGAGGGCAGTACGGCGTCGTACGCCGGCGCAGTCTTGGTCCGGCCGACCGGGCTGAGCTGCCCGTTCACGCGGAAGCGGTACCAGTAGTGCCGCCACGGCCGCAGGCCCCGTACGTCGACGTGGACCGAGTGACTGGCCTCCGGCCCGGCTTTGACCGTGCCGTGCCGGACGACCCGGCGGAACTGCTCGTCCTCGGCGACCTGCCACTGCACCTCGACCGGCCGGCGGTCCATCCCGCCGAACGGCGCGAGTGGATCAGGGGCGAGCCGGGTCCAGATCACCACCGCGTCCGGCAGCGGGTCGCCGGACGCGACACCGAGCGTGAACGGGTCGCGCCGGTCCGGCTGCCCCGTCCAGCCGGCCGCCGCGGACCGGATCTCCGGGAGACTCCCGCTCAGCGCGAGCGCCGCCGCTGCCCCGCTGACGGTAAGGAAGGTACGTCGTGTGCTGCGCATCGGCATCCACCCACCCGATCATCCCGAGGTGATCACATCCGTAACGGGAGATTACGAGAAGTTCACATGAGTGAGTGGGAAGATGACCGATACCGGCCGTTACTTCACGGTCGTGCTCGCCGACGGCGCCGACGGCCGATAGCCGGTGGGTTTGTGGTCGCAGGCGGCCAGCGCGAGAACGAGTGATGCGGCGGCGACGGTGGCGATCGCGGCGCGGAGTTTCATGGCGGTTCTTCCTCCCCAGGTGATGCAGCCGCAGGAGTTTACGGTCTGGACCACCTGAGAAGGAAGGCAGATTGCAGCTAGTTGCAGCTACTCGCCACGCTTGACCGAGGCGAGCAGCAGCTGGGCGACGTCCTGGACCTCGACCTCTTCGCGGGCCGACCCGTCGGCCTGCTTCGCGGTGAGCCCGTCGGACAGCATCACCCGGCAGAACGGGCAGCCGGTGGCGATCTTGTCCGCACCGGTCTCGACCGCCTCGGTGGTCCGGTTCAGGTTGATCCGGGTGCCGAGCTTCTCCTCCATCCACATCCGCGCGCCGCCCGCGCCGCAGCAGAACGACTTCGTCTGGTTGCGGGGCATCTCGGCGTACTCGGCGCCCGGGATGATGGCGAGCAGTTCGCGCGGGGCGTCGTACACCTGGTTGTGGCGACCGAGGTAGCACGGGTCGTGGTACGTGATCTTCTGGCCGTTGAGCGAGCTGTCGGCCGGCGCGACCGGGGTCAGCTTGCCGTCGCGGACGAGCCGGTTCAGCAGCTGGGTGTGGTGGATGACGTCGAGCTCGACGCCGAGCTGGGAGTACTCGTTCTTCAGCGTGTTGAAGCAGTGCGCGCAGGTCGAGACGACCTTGCGGACTCCTGTCTCCTTGAAGACCTCGGCGTTCTGCATCGCGAGCTGCTGGAACACGAACTCGTTGCCGGACCGTCGTGCCGGGTCGCCCGTACAGGTCTCGCCGTCACCCAGGACGGCGAACGAGACGCCGGCGATGTTCAGCAGTTCGGCCACCGCCTGCGTGGTCTTCTTCGCGCGGTCCTCGAAGGCGCCCGCGCAGCCGACCCAGAACAGGTAGTCGACCTCGTCCAGCGACTCGACGTCCGTACCGACCTGCTTCACCTCGAACGGCAGGTCCTTGGCCCAGTCCATCCGGCCGGACGGGTTCATGTTCCACGGGTTGCCCTTGTTCTCCAGGCCCTTGAACAGCCCGTTGAGCTCGGACGGGAACGACGACTCGATCAGTACCTGGTACCGGCGCATGTCCATGATCGCGTCGACGTGCTCGATGTCGACCGGGCACTGCTGTACGCACGCGCCGCACGACGTACACGCCCACAGGGCTTCCTCGTCGATGACCGCGACGTCCGCGGGACCGACCAGCGGCTTCTCCTGCTCGTCGAGCACCAGCTGCGACAGCGACTTGCGCTCGTCGTCGGAGGAGGCCAGCAGGTACGGCGCCTTGGCGTACGCGTGTTCGCGCAGACCCATCATGATCAGCTTCGGCGACAGCGGCTTGTCCGTGTTCCACGCCGGACACTGCGACTGGCACCGCCCGCACTCGGTGCAGGTGGTGAAGTCGAGCAGGCCCTTCCAGGTGAAGTCCTCGACCTTGCCGACACCGAGCGCCGCGTCCTCGTCGAGCTCCTCGATGTTCTCGAAGTCGATCGGGGCGCCGTTCACCATGATCGGCTGCAGCGCGCCGAGCGCCGTACCGCCGTCGGCCTCGCGCTTGAACCAGATGTTCGGCCAGGCGGTGAACCGGTGCCACGCGACACCCATGGTGGCGTTCAGCGAGATCGTGATCATCCACGCGAACGAGATCAGGATCTTGAGCATCGCGACCACGTAGACCGCGTTCTCCAGACCGTGCTCGGACAGCCCGCCGAACAACCCGCCCAGGAAGAACGTCATCGGGAAGTGGAAAGTCGAAGCGCCACTCAGTTGGTACTCGAGCCCGCGGAGCAACAGGATGCAGATCAGTACGCCGAGGATCGTGTACTCGACGTAGTACGCCTGCCAGGACGTCGAACCGTAGAACCTGGACGACCGGGGCTTGTCGCCTCGGGGCAGGTGCATCAACCGGTAGACGATCAGCCCGACGATCGAGATCAGGCCCGTCCAGGTCAGCGCCTCGCTGACCCACTCGAACACGAACCAGTGCCCGATGACCGGCAGCGCCCAGTGCGGGTCGAACAGCTGGCCGAACGCGGTCACCAGGGTCAGGAACAACCCGATGAACCCGAACGCGACGAACCAGTGCATCACCCCGATGTGGCTCCACTGCAGCATCCGGGTGTGGCCGAGGGACTCCTTGACCAGGGTGACGGTCCGCTTGCCCGGGTCGTTCGTCCGGCCGGCCGGCTGCCCGAGCTTGATCACGGACACGATGTGCCCGATCGTCTTGCCGAACAACGCGACGGCGACCAGTGTCACCGCGAGCGAGACGACGATGGCGAGGATCTGCATACCAGCGATGTTATTGGTTGGTTACTCATGAGTCATGTCCTTGCGGCCCTCATCACGCCCGCGTGTTCCGGCTCACGTACCCCACGGTGAGATCTCGTCGAGAACCGATCGACACACAGCGTTACGGAAGGATCCTTGCCGTCGGGGTAGACCAATCCGTAGTTTTCCAACCACTGCGACCGCAGTATCTGTCAACGGGTTTCGATGGGAGAGTCATGCTTCTTCGTCGGGGAATCGCTGCTGGGGTGCTGATCGCGAGTGGGCTGGTGGTTCCAGGGGTCGCGGTGGCGACACCGGGTGTGGCCAAGAAGTGCGACACGAACACCGTGTACTGGTACACCCGGAGCGGTCATGAGGTGTACGTCGGGACGAACCTGCACAGTGACTGGATGGAGGGGCCGGGGCGGATCACGTACCAGAAGACCGCAACCTCGGAGTCGAACTCGTCCTGGTCGGGGGATCTCGGGGTGAGCATTCCGCTGGTGATCGCGGAGATCCAGAGCAAGTACGCGAAGACCGTCGGCAAGTCGCAGTCGGTCACGGACAGCTGGTCGTACACCGCCGAGGTGCCGAGTGGGAAGGTCCGGCGGTTGCAGCAGCTGAAGCAGTCGTGGCGGGTTCAGGTGGTGCGCTGGAAGTACACCACCAGCGACTGCAAGAAGACCAAGGAGCTGAGCAACAAGACCGCGACGTTCCCGACCAAGAACCGCGACTACATGTGGATCCTTGTCGGCCGCGAGTAGGTCAGTCGAGCAGGCGGTGCAGGCGGGCGGCGACCGCGGCGTGCCGGGGGTCGTCCGTCGGCAGGGCGGCCTCGAGGGACTCGAAGATCTCCAGGTCCTCGGCGCCGGTCGTGGTCTGGGCGAACCGCCACAGTGTGTCGGCGTTGTGCGCGTCGAGGGCGGCGCGGCGGATGGTCGCGTCGAGCTCGTCCCGTTCGGCGCGCAGGGCCGGGGCGTCGGAGCGGGCGAGCAGCGGGCCGGCGTACAGGTCGAGGGCCTTCGGCAGGTCGCCGGTCCGGAGGGCCTGCTGTACTTCGGTCACATCGCCGGTGACGTCCGCGATGATCCGGTACGGCTTGGTGTCGAGGACGCCGCCGCCGAGCAGGTTCCGCAGCCGGTGCATCTCGGCGCGGACCGTCGTGGGGTTGCCCTCGTCGCCGTACAGCTGCAGCATCAACTGCTCCGCGGTGAGGCCGGTCGGCTGCAGTAACAACAGTGCGAGTACTTCGGCCCGCCGCAACGTCAGCGCGATCTCGCGACCGGCGACGACCGCGATCGGCTGGCCGGAGCCGAGCAGCTTCAACCGGAGGGACGGGCGGGAACGGCGGACCGGCGTACCGGGCATCCGGAGCAGGTAGCCCTCGGCGAGACGTTCGACGAGCCCTTCGCGGCCGTCGCCGAGGTCGATCCGGTCGGCGCCGTCCGGTACGACGAGCCGGTCCGGCAGCCATTCGAGCGGCTGTACGGCGAGCACCCGCCCGGTCGGGGTGAGCAACGCACCGGGCGCGTCGCCGAGCGCCATCAGGTGCCGCATGTTCCGGGCGCGCAGCATCTCGTCGGCGGCGGCCATCCGGACCTTCAGCTGTCCCTCGGCGAGCTGGGCCGCGGCGGTGACCAGCGCGACCATGGCGGGATGGACGGTACGCAACGGCCCGGAGACGTCGACGGCGCCGAGCAGTTTGCCGGTGTCGGGGTCGTGGACGGGCGCGGCGGCGCAGGTCCACTCGTGGATCCGGCGGACCAGGTGTTCCGCGGAGTGGATCTGGACCGGCTCGCCGACCGCGAGCGCCGTACCCATGCCGTTGGTGCCGATCTTGTCCTCGGACCACACCGCGCCCTCGGACAGCGCGATCCGGTCCGCGGTGCGCTTCACGTCGGCGGCGCCCTCGCGCCACAGGATCATGCCCTGCGCGTCGGTGACGATCATGATGTGCGACGCCTCGTCGGCGATCGTGGTCAGGGTCTGCCGGAGCACCGGGAGGACGGCGCGCAGTGGGTGGTTCGCGCGCAGCTCCTCGACCATCCGTTGTTCGAGGATCATCGGCGGCAGGTCGAGGTCCGGGTCGACCGCGGCGGCCAGCGAGCGTTCCCAGGAGGCCGCGACCAGCGGGCGCGGGTCGGTCGCGGGGCGGCTCCCGCCGAGCACGTCGTCGTACAGCCCGCTCAGCCGGCGGGCCTGCTCCGGTGCGTCCATCCGACCTCACTCCACGTTGCAACGTCCGTGCAACGTCACGCTCCCTAGGTTCGGTCCTACGCCACATCCGTTGGAGGACCTATGACGATCTTCGCAGCTCCCGGGCAGGATGGCAGCCCGGTCGCGTACAAATCGCGCTACGACCACTACATCGGCGGCGAATGGGTCCCGCCGGTCAAAGGCGGGTACTTCGAGAACCCGACCCCTGTCACCGGTCAGAACTTCACCGAGATCGCCCGCGGTACGGCGGCGGACGTCGAGGCCGCGCTGGACGCCGCGCACGGCGCCGCGCCGGGCTGGGGCCGGACCTCGCCGGCCGAGCGGGCGAACATCCTGAACAAGATCGCCGACCGGATCGAGGCCAACCTCGAACTGCTCGCGGTCGCCGAGACCTGGGACAACGGCAAGGCCGTCCGGGAGACCCTGGCCGCCGACCTGCCGCTGGCGGTCGACCACTTCCGGTACTTCGCCGGCGCGCTCCGGGCCCAGGAGGGTTCGGTGTCGGTGATCGACGACGACACGATCGCGTACCACTTCCACGAGCCGCTCGGCGTGGTCGCCCAGATCATCCCGTGGAACTTCCCGATCCTGATGGCGGTCTGGAAGCTGGCGCCCGCGCTCGCGGCCGGGAACGCCGTCGTACTCAAGCCCGCCGAGCAGACGCCGGCCTCCATCCACGTACTGATGGAGCTGATCGCGGACCTGCTGCCGCCGGGCGTGGTGAACGTCGTCAACGGGTTCGGCGTCGAGGCCGGCAAACCGCTTGCCTCCAGCAACAGAGTGGCCAAGGTCGCGTTCACTGGTGAGACCACGACCGGCCGGCTGATCATGCAGTACGCGTCCGAGAACATCATCCCGGTCACGCTCGAGCTCGGCGGCAAGAGCCCGAACGTGTTCTTCGCCGACGTCGCGTCCTCGCGGGACGACTTCTACGACAAGGCGCTCGAGGGCTTCACGATGTTCGCGCTGAACCAGGGCGAGGTCTGCACCTGCCCGTCGCGGGCGCTGATCCAGTCGTCGATCTACGACTCGTTCCTGGCCGACGCGACCGCGCGGACGCGGGCGGTCAAGCTCGGCAACCCGCTGGACACCGACACGATGATGGGCGCCCAGGCGAGCAACGACCAGTACGAGAAGATCCTCGCCTACATCGGGATCGGCAAGGAGGAAGGCGCCCGGGTGGTCACCGGCGGCGCGCCCGCCGAGCTCGGCGGCGACCTGGCCGGCGGATACTACATCCAGCCGACGATCTTCGAGGGCGACAACAAGATGCGGATCTTCCAGGAGGAGATCTTCGGCCCGGTCGTCTCGGTCACCCGGTTCGACGACTACGCCGACGCGATGAAGATCGCCAACGACACGCTGTACGGCCTCGGCGCGGGCGTGTGGTCGCGCGACATCAACACGGCGTACCGGGCCGGCCGCGAGATCCAGGCCGGGCGGGTGTGGACGAACAACTACCACGCGTACCCGGCGCACGCGGCGTTCGGCGGGTACAAGAACTCCGGCATCGGCCGGGAGAACCACAAGATGATGCTCGACCACTACCAGCAGACCAAGAACCTGCTGGTCAGCTACAGCCCGTCGAAGCTCGGGTTCTTCTGAGTCCATGGTCGACAAGGTGTTGCTCACCGACGAGGCGGCGCAGTGGTTGCGCCGCCTCACCGGGATGCACGGTCCGCTGATGTTCCACCAGTCCGGCGGGTGCTGCGACGGCAGTTCGCCGATGTGTTACCCGGACGGTGAGTTCAGAACGGGGGCCGCGGACGTGCATCTCGGTGACCTGGTCGTCGAGGGCGTGGACAAGCCGATCGGGTTCTGGATGTCCGCGAACCAGTACGAGTACTGGAAGCACACCCAGCTCACCGTCGACGTGGTGAAAGGCCGCGGCAGCGGATTCTCCGTGGAGGCCCCCGAGGGCGTCCGCTTCCTGATCCGCTCCCGCCTCTTCACCGACCGAGAGTCCGCGGAACTCGGACTCCTCTGAACGAGTGCCGCCCGTCCGGTGGCGTTGCCGGACGGCCGGCACTCTCAGGTCGTCGAGATCACCATTGGGTTGTCCGGGCGGATCGGGTAGGTGGTGCCGTCGACTGCGACTGCTTGCAGGTCGAGGTGGCCTGAGTGGCAGGTGAGTGTGAGACTGCCCGAGGAGTACGTGGCGGTGCCCCAGCCCGTGTTGGTGGTGAAGGGGAATCGCCAGCCGTCGTCGGCGCGGGCCAGGTCCAGCGGGGCGAACGTGATGGTCTTGGTGATCGCGTTGTAGCGGTAGCCGGTCAGGGCCTCCAGCACGGACCAGCCGGCGGCGTTGCGGATATAGTGGTCGCCGCACTCGATCGGGTTGAACGGGTTGCGGCGGGTGCCGTCGTACCGCGCCCACATCCCTTGCAGGATCGCCATGCCCTCGTCGGTGAGGCCTTCGTACAGGCAGTGCGCGGCGACCTGGTACTCCGAGCCGGTCCACACCTCGTCGCAGTACCGGGTGGGTACGTCGGGGCGCCCGCCGTGCGGCCAGGTGCACATCAGCAGGCCGGTGTCGTCCTCGTCGGCGAAGACGCGGTACGGGTGCTCGAAGTCGTGGAAGCCGGTGCGAAGGTTGTGCCGGACGACGTTGCGCAGCGCCGTACGCACGTGGTCCTCCGGGAGCAGGTAGCCGAGGTCGAGCTGATGTGCCCACCATTGGCCGATCAGCTGGTCGGCCAGGCAGCCGTCGCCCCACTGGAAGTCACGGGTCTCGTCCGGGTCCAGGATCTGCCGGTAGTACTCGCCGGTGAACAAGAGCTCGTCGTACGCCGTGCTGCCGGTCTCGAAGAGTGTGCGGTACTGCTTCGAGTCCTCGCCCAGCAGGAGCGCCATCTCCTCGGCGGCACGCAGCGCGGCCAGCCAGAGCGTGCCCATGAACGAGTTGACGCCACACAGGTCGATGTCGTGGGTGCTCGGCTGGATTCCCCGCAGTACGCCGTCGTGCAGCCACTTGCCGTGGATGTGGTCGAGCAGACGTACGACGTTCGGCCAGCGGTGGCGGAGCCAGTCGAGGCCGGCGCCCTGGCGCACCTCTCGGTACGTCTTGAGGACGTTGCCGAGCATGCCGTCGAGCGCGGGTTCCTCCGGTCCGCCGATGACCACGTCCCAGAGCTGCTTCATGTACAGCGGGGCGCGGACGCGGTGCGGGATGTAGCCCTCGGGCGCCTGCATGACGTCGTACTCCGTGTCGCGCATGTTCTGCTCGAGCGCCGGGAACAGGCGGGAGAGGGTCTGCTCGTAGTTCCAGACGTGGGTGCAGTTCAGCGGACACGATCCGCCGTACCGGCCGCCCCACATGACGGTGGAGGCGCCCAGGACACCTTCGAAGCCGAGGACGTCGCCTTGCGCGGTCTGGAAGACGGTTGGGCTGCGTACGTCGGCTGCGAGGGCCGCGAGTCGTGCGCCTGCCTCGCCGGGGAGAGTGCTGTTGTCGAAGGCCTCGGTCCAGGTGGTGGTGAGGTTCTGCTGCTCGTCCCAGTGGGCGATGAAGCGCTCAGCCGCGGCGACAGCGTCCGGCGTACGGCGGGTGTACGCGTTGCCGAGCCAGAAGCGGCTGTGGCCGTACTCCGGGTGCGGGCCGAACTGGTTGAAGTCGACATATCGGTTCGGGAAATGCCACGCGATCAGGAACCGGAACTGCTTGCTCTCACCAGGCTCCAGGTGGAACGGGACCGCCAGGCCGCCGTTCCAGGTGGTCCCAGGTGCGCTGGCGCCACTCGCGGGAGTGACCGGACCGTTGAGGAAGGCAACGAATTCTTCGGGTCGGGTCCATTGCGGATGGACGAATGCTTCGCCGTGAGCAGCAAGCACCGTTTGCCCAGCACCGGGATGGTCGAGGGGCAGGTCGCCGTTCTCGAGCACCAGGGAGGTCCAGCCGTTGGCCTGGCGGACGCGGTTGGTGTTGCCGCCGTACAGGCTGCAGGAGGTGCCGTCGACGGGGGTGACGCCGTCCCAGCCGACCGCGTTCTGAAGGGCGCCGGCGAGCTTGCCGTGGACCGGGATGGGACCAGGGTTGTGCAGCGTGAACGTGAACCCCACTACCGGCTGCGAACTTGCGTCGGCGTCACCCGGCACCAACGGGTTGAACACGTCCAGCGCCACCTCGACAGGTAGCTCGGTCTCGTACTCCACATGTGCCTGGGGGTACGTAGCAGTCACCTTGGTCGGACCGATCGGCTTGATGACGTCGTACAGGTGCTGCTCGCCGACAGGTACTACGTCGTCCGTAACCAACGGGGTGTTGGACGGCGCGGCAGGCGGTCCTTGGAACAGGCGTACCTCGTCCAGCGGCGGTTCCACGCGGGACAGGCGCAGGGCGAAGAAGCTGTTCGGTACGTGACCCTCGTGGTTGCCGAGGTTGTGCAGCTGCCACTGGCGCAGCGCACCGTTGCCGGCCAGCGCGACAGTGCCGGTGCCGAGACCTCCCAGCGGCAGTGCGAAGTGTCGAAGGGTGTCACCGGTGTAGTGCATGCTTCTCCGTCCATGTACCAGCAGAGGCGAACAACGCAACAGGTCCTGGGGCGAGCAGTAGCAGTGAAGCGGTAACCGAGGTACCGAGCAGCAGTGCGACAAAAGCAAGCGCCAGTACGCCGAGAGGCACCAGCGGCGCACGGGCTACCAGGTGGAGCGCGGTCAGCCACAACCGCTTGCCCCGAAGCCCAGCAGTCATCCGCAGGCTGAAGGCGTAGCAGGAGGCGAGTACTAACAGCACGCTCGCACACCCACTGAGCGCCAACGGCAGCAGGAAGCCCGGCCCGCTGTACAGCTCCCAATTCAACAACCCCACAGCCACCACAACCCCCGGCACCACCCCAACCCCCACCCCGGCAAGTGCGTGCCTCCTGATGTTCCTGAACAGTTCTGGGACACCACCGCGATCGTCTCGTACGACTGCATCCGTGGTCGCGACAACACCAGCCCAGACGGGACAGACGACGAATACACCCAGCAGGACAGTAAGCGGTGAGAGCCCAGGACTGAGAAGAACGACGAGAGCCGCACTGGTGCAGGTCAGGGCACCGGAGGCGGCCAGGAGGGGGAGTTCGTGCCAGAGGGCTTTGAAGGCGGCTGGGAGGTACGTCATGCGCGCAGTCCCGTGGTCGCGATCGACGCGATGAACGAGCGCTGGAAGATCAGGAACAGGACCAGGATCGGCAGCACCACCAACGTGATCGCCGCGAACAGTACGACGGCCGGACCGCCGCCGACCGCGCCCTGCAACGACACCAGCCCGACCGGCAGCGTCATCTTCTCCGGCGACGACAGGAAGATGTACGGCCAGAAGAAGTTGTTCCACGACGCCTCGAACACGAAGATCCCGAGCGCGGTCAAGCCGGGCCGGGCCAGCGGCAGGATCACCCGGAACAGGATCCAGAAGTGCCCGGCCCCGTCCATGATCGCCGCCTCGTCCAGCTCCCGCGGGATCGACGAGATGTACTGCCGCAGGAAGAAGATCCCGAACACGTTCACCAGCGCCGGCAGCCAGATCGCCACTGTGGTGTCCACCAGGTGCAGCCAGCGCATCATGATGAAGATCGGTACGACGGTCAGCTGCACCGGCACCACCAGCGCCGCGAGCAGCACCGAGAAGATCTGGTCCCGCCCCGGGAACCGCAGCCGGTTGAACGCGTACGCCGCCATCGCGCTCGTGAGCAACGCCCCGGCCGTCGTCAGCACCGCGATCTGCAGGCTGTTCCACGCCATCCGGGCGAACGGGATCAGCCCCGGCACCTGCTGGAAGTTCTGCACCGTCGGCGGATTCGGGATCCACTGCGGCGGCAGCTGGAACGCGTTGATCGGCTCCGACAGCGCGTTCACGATCAGCCACACCAGCGGCGCGATCATCACCAGCCCGCCGAGCACCAGCACGAGGTCGAGCAGCTTGCCCCTCACTGGTGCACCCACCGTCGGCTGAGCCGGAACTGCAGGCCGGTGACCACCATGATCACCACGAACAGCACGAGCGACAGCGCCGCGGCGTACCCGACCTCGAACGACTGGAAGCCCTTCTCATACGTGTACTGCACGATGCTCCGGGTCGCGCCGTCCGGGCCGCCCTGGGTCATGATCACCATCGGGTCGAAGATCTGGAACGCGCCGATGAACGTGATCACGGTGGCGAAGAAGATCGTCGGCGACATCACCGGCAGCGTCACGCTCCAGAACCGCCACCACGCGTTCGCGCCGTCCACCCGCGCGGCCTCGTGCAGCTGCGCCGGAACGGTCTGCAGCCCGGCGAGCAGGATGATGAACGTGTACCCGATCGTGTGCCACCAGTCGACCACGATCAGCGTCGGCAACGCCCAGGTCGGCGACGCCAGCCAGTTCGTCGTCGTGTGCAGGTAGTACGCCGCGATGCCGAACGTCGGATCCAGCACGTACTTCCAGATCAGCGCGACCGCCGCCCACGACACCAGGAACGGGAAGAAGTACGCCGTCCGGACGAAGTACTTCGTGCCGCGGGTCATCGTCCGGTGGACGCCGAGTGCGAGCAGCATCCCCAGGCCGATGTGCGTGACCACCGACGCCAGCGCGAACACGAACGTGTTGAGCACCGCGCGGATCGTCGTACCGTCACTCACCAACTGCTTGAAGTTGTCCAGCCCGGCGAACTTCGGCGTACTCAGCAGGTCCCAGTGGAACAGGCTCAGCCCGAACGCCGCGAGCAGGGGGACCGCGATGAAGACCAGGAAGAGCAGAACAGCCGGGCTGATGAACAGATAGCCCGGCAACCAGTCCCGTCTCACACCAGGCCCTCCAGCGCGGTCTGCGCCTTCCCGAGCGCGTCGGCCGGCGCGGCGTTGCCGGTCAGGACCTGCTTCCAGCCGTCCTCGATCGCCTTCTGGATCGCGGCGCCCTTGTCCGGCGACGGGATCGGCGTCGCGTAGCTGAGCGCCTCGTACAGGTACTGCGTCCCGGACGGCGCGTCCTCGAGGAACGACTGGCTGTTCGCGATCGACTTGCGGGCCGGGACGATCGTGCCGCCGAGCTGCGCGAACGTCGACGAGCCTTCCTTGGAGATCAGGAACTTGATGAACGTCCAGGCGTCGTCCTTCTTCTTCGACGCCTTCAGGATCGGGTACCCGTTCCAGCCGACCGGCGAGCCCTGCTGGACCTTGGTCGGCCACGGCACGATGCCCATCTTCTGGGTGGCCTTCAGGTTCCGGATGCTGATGATCGGCCAGCGCCCGCCGCCGAACATCGCCAGCTTGCCCTGCGCCGCGGCCGTGAACGCGTCGAACGTGCCACCGGGCGGCGGCGACAGCTTGTCCGCGACCAGTTTCCGGTTGAACTCGGCCGCCTCGATCGCCTTCGGGTCGTTGTACGTCGGCTTCGACCAGTCGTCGGTGAAGCTGCTGGTGCCGTTGGTGAGCAGCCACGGCATGATCGCGGCGAAGTACGCCGAGTCGGCGGCGTACCCGAACGCGCCGGTCTTCGCCTTGATCTGCTCGCACGCGTGCCGGAAGTCGTCCCACGTCCACTTCGCCGTCGGCTCCGGTACGCCGGCCTTCGCGAAGAGGTCCTTCGAGTACCACATGCACATCGTGTTGAACTCGCCCGGCAGGTAGTACGTCTTGCCGTCGGTCGAGGCGTACTTCTTGTCCCACTCGATCAGGTTCGGGTCCATGTCCGCGTAGTACTCGTCGATCGTCGACTGGTCCTTCTTGATGTAGTCGTCAAGCGGGGCGAGCAGGCCCTTGGACGCGAACAGGCGCTGGCCCTCGGTGGCGATCTGGATGACGTCCGGGACCTGGCCGCCGGCGATCCGGGTGGAGAGCTTGTTGAAGAAGTCGCCCCAGTTCGACAGCGGGATGCCCTCGGCCTTGAGCTTGATCTCCGGGTGCTGCTCGGAGAACTTCGCGAACAGCTTGTTCCAGGTCGCCTGCTGCTCCGCCGTACCCATGTAGACGAACGACAGCTCCTTGGACGACGACCCGCCGCCGCTCCCGCCACCGCCGCAGCCGGCCAGCGCGGCGGTCACCGCCGTACCGCCGGTGGCCTGAAGGAACCGTCGCCGACTCAGCAAAGCCATCAGTGCACTCCTCTAGGCGGGAAATCGATTTCTCGGCAGCATAGTCCCGACGGCCGAAACGGTGTCAAGACTCGGGCGCCAGGAAACTCAGGGGGAATCCTTCACCGCTCCAAGAACTGCTGGTAACCGCGTGATCACGCGGTAATTCCGGTCTGGCCGGGACATCTGTCACGGCTGTGCCCATGACGGATGTCAGTGGTCCAACCGCTGGCTTCCGGTGCGACCCCGGACGGACGATGCGAAGACCCCCAAATCACGCCGGCCTCCGCCCTCTGGCCGATCGGGACCGTCCGCGGAGGCCTGCCCAAACCTCGAGGAGTCCAGTTGAGGCAACGGATTCTCGTCTCCGCCCTGAGTGCGAGCGCGCTCGCCGTCGTCGGTCTGACCGCAGCCATGACGAGCGCGTCAGGTGCGGTCGGCGCCCCCACTCCCTACACGGCCGGCAAGCACGCAGCGAAGGTCTGCTCGGCGACGACAGCGGCTCACACGGCGGTCTGTGACGCGGTCAAACTGGTGGACGCCAAGGGCGCCGCACCCCGTTCCAGCACCCCACCGTCGACGGGCCTGACCCCGTCCGGCCTGCAGGACGCCTACAAGCTCACGGGCCTGAAGGCGAACGGCCGTACGGTCGCCATCGTCGACGCGTACGGCTACCCGAACCTGGAGCGCGACCTCGGCGTCTACCGCTCCCAGTTCGGGCTGTCGGCCTGTACGACGGCCAACGGCTGCCTGAAGGTGATCAACCAGACCGGCGGTACGTCGCTGCCGAAGTTCAACGTCGGCTGGGCCGGTGAGCAGGCACTCGACGTGGACGCGGTGTCGGCCGCGGCGCCGGACGCCAAGATCGTGGTCGTGCAGGCCAAGTCCGCGAGCTTCGCGGACCTCGGTGCGGCGGTGCAGACGGCGGCCAAGCAGCCCGGAGTCGTTGCCATCTCCAACAGTTACGGCGGCGGCGACGCGGACGACGCGACGTACGGCGCGTACTACAACCACCCGGGCATCGCGGTCACCGCGTCGACCGGTGACAACGGTTACCAGGGCGGCAGCTACCCGGCGTCCTCGGCGTACACCACGGCCGTCGGCGGTACGTCGTTGGTTGCCGCGAGCAACTCCCGGGGCTGGAGCGAGTCCGTGTGGAGCGGTGCCGGCTCGGGCTGCTCGACGTACAACACGGCACTGAGCGCGGCGTCGTCGTTCGACACCGGTTGCTCGAAGCGGGCGATGGCGGACGTGTCCGCGGCGGCCGACCCGGGCAAGGGCGGGATGGCGATCTACTACCCGACCAGCAGGACCGCGTCGACCTGGGCGCAGTTCGGCGGGACGAGTGAGGCGGCGCCGATCATCGCCGCGGTCTACGCGCTGTCCGGCAACACCACCGGCTACGCGAACGCGTTGCCGTACGGCCACGCGAGCTCGCTGTTCGACGTGACCAGCGGCAGCAACGGCAGTTGCCCGACGACCCAGTGGTGCAACGCGCGCACCGGCTGGGACGGCCCGACCGGCCTCGGTACGCCGAACGGCGCCGGCGCCTTCTGAGTCAACACAGGGAGCGACCGGGCGATTGCTACGTG
The DNA here is from genome assembly GCF_042730855.1 of Kribbella sp. NPDC059898. NCBI lineage: Bacteria > Bacillati > Actinomycetota > Actinomycetes > Propionibacteriales > Kribbellaceae > Kribbella > Kribbella sp. NPDC059898. Next base: position 10,715 of record NZ_JBHWKR010000001.1, on the reverse strand, counting down.
CAATCGGCCGGTCGCTCCCAGTACTGTTCCCTGCACGAAGGACAACCCTCAACTCCGCGGCAATCCGGTGATTTCTCTTCCCCGGACGCCCCCACAGGCTTAAGGTCAGCCCCCGGGACGGGTCGTGGAGGGCGACCCGCTGATTCGAACTCCATGGAGATTTGCTGTGACCACATCACGCAGAGGGCGGGGGCTCCTGGCAGTCTCAGCCGTCTCCGCGGCCGCCATCGCGCTGGCCATGACCGCCGGTGGCGCGGACGCCGCGCAGAATTCCGGTGCCGAAGGCAAGAAGCCGGCACAAGCCGAGAAGCAGGCCGCCGGCAAGGAGCGGAAGGGCAACTTCGACGCCCGGACGCCGAACGCCAAGACCACCTACGCCCGGGCCGCCAAGGTCGAGGGCAAGGAGACCGCGGCGGCGAAGAAGTTCAGTGAGTCGCTCGGTGCCCAGGGCGTCGTCTCGGTCGACCCGAACACCGGCACCCCGGCCCAGGTCACCAAGCTGAACGGCTTCCTGACCGGCAAGAGCGGCAAGAAGGCCACCGACATCGCGCTCGGCTACGTGAAGGCGCACCCCGAGGTCTTCAAGCTGTCCGACGCCGACCTCGGCACGCTGCAGCTGCGCAAGGACTACGTCGACGACCTCGGCACCCACCACATCTTCTGGACCCAGGTCGTCGACGGCGTCGAGGTCTTCGGCAACGGCCTGAAGGCCAACGTCACCAAGAACGGCCAGCTGATCTCGGTGATGGGCTCGCCGGTCTCCGGCCTGACCGCGGCCGCGCAGTCCCGGTCCGCCGCGGCCGCGCCGACGGTCACCGCCGCTGGCGCCCGCAGCGCCGCCATCCAGGATGTCGGCGGGACCGCGAAGAGCGCGACCGCCAAGACCGCGGGCGGCGGCACCACCTGGAGCAACGGCGACACCGCCAAGCCGGTCTGGTTCCACACCGCCGACGGGCTCCGCAAGGGCTGGATGACCTACACCAACTCCGGTGGCAAGAACATCTACAGCCACGTCGTCGACGCGCAGACCGGTGCCACGCTGTACCGCAAGGACCTGGTCAGCGAGGGCAACGGCGACGCCCTGGTCCAGGACTACTACCCGGGCGCGCCGGTCGGTGGCACCCAGCGGGTCGAGAACCTGATCTACAACAAGTGGCTGCCGAAGAACGCGAAGACCCTCCTCGACGGTACGTCGGTCGCGGCCTGGGCGGACGTCAACGACGACAACCAGCCGAACGCCGGCGAGACGGTCAAGGTGCCCGGCACCAAGACCGGCGCCGAGTACAAGCTGACCACCTTCCAGAACGCGTCGTCGTTCTGCTCGGCCTCGTTCATCTGCACCTGGGACCCGGCGAAGCCGGACTCCTGGAAGGTGAACATGAACCAGGACGTCACCAACGCGTTCTACCTGGCCAGCAACTTCCACGACTGGCTGGCCAAGCCGCCGATCAGCTTCACCCCGGCGGCCGGCTCGTTCGACGCCGCGGGCGGCGACCCGGTGCACCTGAACGCGCTGGACGGCGCGGCCACCGGTGCCGACGGCGGCCCGGACGCGAACCACATCGACAACGCGAACATGTCGACCCCGCCGGACGGCACCTCGCCGACCATGCAGATGTACCTGTGGCACTCGCCGGGCGCCACCGACGCCCAGGACCCGTGGGTCCCGTCCAGCGGTGCGAACGACGCCAGCATCCTGTACCACGAGTACACCCACGGTCTGTCCAACCGCCTGGTCGTCGACGCCACCGGCAACTCGACGCTGAACAGCATCCAGGCCGGCTCGATGGGCGAGGCGTGGAGCGACTTCTACGCGATGGACTACCTGGTCTCGCACGGCCTGGAGAAGGACACCACCAAGCCGGGTGAGGTCCTCGAGGGCAGGTACGTCGCGCACGGCGACCTGTTCCGGACCCAGGCCATCGACTGCCGGGTGCACGCGGTCAGCCCGAACTGCATCCAGCCCGACGGCTCGAAGGGCGGTTACACGTACGCCGACTTCCCGACCATCGGCGGTTCGCCCGAGGTGCACGCGTCCGGCGAGGTCTGGGCACAGACCCTCTGGGACCTGCGTGAGCGCTTCGGCCGCGCGTACGCGATGAGCATCATCACCCGCGCGATGGAGCTGTCGCCGGCCGACCCGACGATGCTCGATATGCGCAACGCGATCGTCCAGGCCGACCTGGTGCAGAGCGGCGGCAAGAACGCCGACACCATCTGGACCGTGTTCGCCAACCGCGGCATGGGCTGGTACGCCGGTGTCGTCGACGGCGGCGACGCCTACCCGGCGGAGGACTTCCACAAGCCGCCGACAGGTGCCACCACGACGCTCAGCGGTACCGTGAAGGACAAGGACACCGGCGCTCCGGTGGCCGGCGCGCTGGTCTACATCGGCGGTCACTCGTCCGGCTACGCCGGCGACTACGCCGCAGCGACCGATGCCCAGGGCAACTACAGCATCAGCGGTGTGGCACCGGGCACGTACCCGAAGGTCGTCGTCTCGGCCCCAGGCTACGAGCTGATCGTCCAGTCGGTGAAGGTCGCCAAGGGCACCAACGCCGCCTTCACGCCGCGCCGCAACTGGGCGGCCTCGTCCGGCGGCGGCACGATCGCCGGCTTCAACGGTCCGGACTTCAGCTCCTCCGGCTGTGGCCCGACCGGAGCGATCGACAATGCCCAGGGCACCGGCTGGGGCAGCACCACCGGTGACGACAACGGCACGGCGACGAACACGATGATCGCCAAGCACATCGACATCAAGCTGCCGGCGAAGGTCAACATCAGCAACTTCAACGTCGACCCGTCGAACACCTGCGGCGACCCGGGCAGCTCGTCGACCGGCCAGTACAAGATCGAGACCTCGGTCGACGGCACCACCTGGGCGACGGCGGCGGCGGGTACCTTCGACGCCACCAACCGGGGCAAGTACAACCTGGTCGCCCCGACCGGCAACGCGACCGGCGTCCAGTACGTCCGCTTCTGGATGCTCAGCCCGCAGGTCCCGGACTTCCAGAACAACTGCCCGAACGGTGCGTTCGGCGGCTGCAAGTTCACCGACATGACCGAGATCCAGGTCTTCGGTACCAAGTAACACCCCCTCCCGCGAAGGCCGGCCGAGCATCCCGCTCGGCCGGCCTTCCGGCGTTTCAGGAGTGCTTCGGCGGTTTCGCCGGCGGCACGGTCTGGGCCCATTCGGCCCAGTCGGCGAGGGCGGAGTACAGCCGGATGCCGGCCTCGATCGTCACCCGCATCGACTGGGTCTGCTCGCTGTAGCCGAACTCGCCGCGGTCCTTGCGGGCGGCGTACTCGGTGTACTGCCCGGCGAGGTCGCGGTAGTACCGGGCCTCGGCCTCCAGGTGCTGCTGGAGCTCGTCGCGGTCCATCATCCAGAAGAACAGCGAGCGCAGCAGCGGCTGCAGCCGCATCGTGTGGTCGACGTCGACCTCGGTCAGCCAGCGTTTCACCTCGGCCACGCCGGCGTCGGTGATCCGGTACGCCTTCCGGCGCCGCGGGCCCTCGCTCTCGACCTCGACCAGCCCCTCGCCGGCCAGCTTGTTCAGCTCGGCGTAGATCTTCGGGTGCTGCGCCGGCCAGACCGACCCGAGCACCTCGGTGAACCGGCGCGCCAGGTCGTACCCACTGGCCGGACCCTCCGCCAGCAGCCCGAGCAGTCCGTGCCGCAGTGACATCGCTGCCTCCTTCTCTGACCGCCATCTTGACATGTCCCCACGGACATGTGCATGCTCGAATATGTCCCTAGGGACATGTCCTAGAGAACATCTCAAAGGAGTCGACATGAAGGCTGTGCTCGTCACAGGTTCGACCGGCGGCATCGGTACGGCGACGGTCGGGCTGCTGCGGAGCCGGGGATTCACTGTGTACGCCGGGGCGCGCGGGCCGGCCGGCTTCGGGCCGGAGGTCCGGGTGCTGCCGCTGGATGTGGCGGATCCGGAGAGCGTGGCCGCGGCGGCGAAGCGGGTCGCGGGCGAGGTCGACGGGCTGTGGGCGGTGGTCAACAACGCGGGCGTGATCGTGCAGGGTCCGCTGGAGCTGGTGCCGGCGGACGAGTGGCGGCGGCAGCTGGAGGTGAACACGATCGGGCCGGCCTCCGTCGTACGGGAATTCCTGCCGCTGCTGCGAGCGGGCGGCGGGCGGATCGTGAACGTGAGTGCGGCGACCGGGCGGGTCGCGATGCCGCTGATGGGCGCGCTGTCCGCGAGCAAGGCCGGGCTGGAGGCGCTGTCGAACGCGCTCCGGCTGGAGCTGGCGCCGTGGCGGATCCCGGTCGTGGTGATCGAGCCGGGGACCACCGAGACCGAGATCTTCCACCGCGCGGGCGCTGCCGCGGACGCCGCGTTGCAGCGTGCCGATCGGCAGCAGGTGGAGCTCTATCGCGCGCACCTCGAGGCGTACGCGAAGGCCATGAGCAGGTTCAAGCCCGGCCCGGTGGACAAGGTGGCCGAGGTGATCGTCCGCGCGGTGGAGGCCCGCCGACCCAAGCGCCGGTACGCCGTCGCCGAGGCCCGCACGCTCGGCGCGATCCTCCCGAAACTTCCCGCGGGGTTGAGAGATCGGGTACTCAGCAGTGCGGTCGGGCTGAACGGGATCACACCGTGAGCGGTGTCCGGATCCTGGACAATGGACTTTAAGTGTAGTGAATTAGTCTAGTTTCAACCGCATGGATCCTGTCGAGCAACGGCTACCGGGGCGGCCCGGCGACCGAGCCGCGCTCGATCAGGGTCGGCGTCAGCGTGGTCCGGCGGACGCGGCGGTTCGTGTCGACGGCGGACGTGACGCGCGAGACGACGTGGCCGACCAGGTCGTCGAGCGGCCAGTGGAACGTCGACAGCGGCGGCGTCAGCAACTGCGACATCGGCTGGTCGTCGTACCCGAGCAGCGACAGGTCGTCCGGGATGCACAGCCCGAGCTCGCGGCTCGCGGCATACACCCCGAAGGCCATCGAGTCCGCGAGCGCGAGGATGCCGGTCGGGCGGTCGGGGCCGGTGAGCAGCGTGCGGGCGACCTCGGTCGCGCCGGCCAGGTCGTGCGGGCACTGCAGCAGCCGGATCCGCAGCCCGAGGTCCTTCGCCACCCGCTGCGCGATCTCCTCGGCGGGGCGCTCCACCTCGAGGCGGCGGGTCGGGCTCAGTACGGCGATGTCGCGGTGGCCGGCGTCCGCGAGCCGGCGCAGCGCCGTACTGACGCCGGTCTCGTTGTCGAGGATCACCTCGGACTTCGCCTTCGCGCCGGGCAGCGCGTCGCCGATCGCGATCACCGGCACCTGCTGGGCGATCTCCGCCCAGGCCTTCGCCGCCGGGTCGATCGGCACCACGACGATCGCGTCAGCGCGGTGGTCGACCAGGTGCTGGGCGAGCTCGAGCTGCCGGTCGGCGTCGCCGGCCGAGTCGATGATCCAGGCGTTCCGGTCGGGGGCGAGCAGCTCGCGGCCGAGGGCGGCGGCGACGCGTTGCTGCCAGAGGTCCTCGAGCGACGCGCAGAGCACGCCGATCGAGCCGCTGCGGCCGGACGCGAGCGCACGGGCGACCGGATCGGCCTGGTAGCCGAGCCGCTCGGCGGCGTCCTGGACCCGCTGCCGGGTCTCGGGCGTGCCGTGCAGACCGCGCAGCGCGTACGACACGGCGGCCATCGAGAGACCGGTCTCGGCGGCGATGTCCTTGAGGGTCGGCCTCCGGCTCGTTCCGGACATGTCCATGACCCTAACCGGCGGCGTGGACAGAAACTTGACAGACACCACATTGAAGCGCTTCACTCTATTCATCCTGAAGCGCTTCAATCTGATCAAACCGGCGAGAGGAGAGCGTGATGATCGACGTTCACCAGCACCTCTGGCCGGAGGCTTTCGTGGACCGGCTGCGGGCGCGCCGCGAGCCGCCGTACCTGGACGGCTGGACGCTGCACACCGCGACCGAGGCGCCGTACGACGTGGATCCGGCGGCGCACGAGATCGGCAAGCGGGTCGCGCTCGAGCAGGACGCCGGTACGACGCTGGCCGCCGTGTCGCTGTCGAGCCCGCTCGGAGTGGAGGAGCTCGGTGACGCCGAGCTGCTCGCCGCGTGGCACGACGGAGCGGCCGAATTCCCGGAGCCGTTCCGCGCTTGGGCCTCCGTGGATCTACGCGAACCTGCTGGGCTGGAAGATCTTCTGAACAAGGGCTTCCTGGGGTTGCAGCTCCCGGCGCACGTGCTGACGACGCCGTCCGGGTGGGAGGCGCAGGCGGACGTGCTGCAAACGCTCGAGCAGCTGAACAAGCCGATCCTCGTCCATCCTGGTACGGCGGCCGCGGCTGAGACCGCCTGCTGGTGGGCGCCGGTCGTCGACTACACGACCCAGCTGCAGGCGGCGTGGTGGGCGTGGCACGCGTACGGCGGGCGTCGTACGCACCCGAAGCTCCGGCTCTGCTTCGCCGCTGCCGCCGGCCTCGCGCCGGTGCATCACGAACGGCTGACCGCCCGCGGTGGGCGGCTCGGCACGATCGACCCCAACCTGTACGTCGACACCTCGAGCTACGGCCCGCAGGGAATCGACGCGGTCGCGCGGGTGCTCGGTATCGACCAGGTCGTGCACGGCACGGACCGGCCGTACGCCGGCATCACCGACCTCCGCCAGGGCGCCGCCGCGACCGCGGTGATCCGCCACGACAACCCGCACCGGCTCCTGTTCGGTGCATCTCCTGAGAGGGGAGTGCAGTGACTGCTCAGCCAATCGACGTACCCAACGTCCCGGCGCGCCAGGCCAGCCGGCTCGTGGAGCTCAACAACTGTCTGTCGCTGGACGACCTTCCGGGCCGCGACCTGACGCCCGCGGAGCTGTCCGAGCTGGCCGCGTCGATCGCCGCGCAGCCGCACCTGTGGGAGGACCAGGTCGCGTACAGCGACGAGGAGCGGGTCTTCGCCTCGCTGCACCGGGACGCGAACGTCGACGTCTGGCTGATCTGCTGGACGCCCGTCAACGACACCGGCTGGCACGACCACGACGTCTCCTCCGGTGCGGTGGCCGTTGCCCGGGGCAAGCTCGTCGAGCACAACCTGGCGATCGGTACCGAGTCCGTCGAGACCGAGGTGGAGGCGGGTGACGTGTACGGCTTCGGCCCCGACCACATCCACCGGCTGACCGGCCTCGACAAGGGCAGCGTCACGGTGCACGCGTACAGCCCGCCGCTGTGGCGGATGGGCCAGTACTCGGTGAAGGACGGCGTACTCCGCCGGGTCTCGGTCTCGTACGCCGACGAGCTCCGCCCGATCGACTGACCCTCAGCTCAAGGCGCTGCCGATGAAGTCCGCGGTCAGCGCCTCGATCTTCCGTATGTCGGGGTCGCCGCGCAGCGGACCCTGTGTCGTCAGCACCGCCGTGCCGTGCACGATCGACCAGATCGGGTACTCGATGCCCGCGCGGCGGTGCGGGTCGAGGACTCCGGCCTCCACCAGTTCGTCGAGCGCGTCCCGGAGCAGCCCCAGCGGAGTGCGGTCCGCCCCCGCGTAGGCGTGCTGCCGCGGGACCGCGAACGCGGTCGCGAACAGCCCCGGCTCCTGGTGCGCGAATTCCAGGTACGCCGCCCCGATCGCGGCCAGCCGCCGCTGCGCCGCGTCCGGGTTCCCGCGCTTCCCGCGGACCCGCGCGATGCCCGCGACCATCCGCTCGGCCAGCTCGTTCATCGCCGCCGTACACACCTCGGCGAGCAGTTCGTCGCGGTCGGCGAAGTGCCGGTACGCCGCGTTCGGCACGACGCCGACGCTCCGGGTCGCCTCCCGCAGTACGACTGCTTCCGGCCCGCCCGCCCGCGCCAGTTCGATCCCGGCGGCGACCAGCCCGGCCCGTACGTCGCCCCGCGCCCGCCGTCGCCGCGGTGCCTCCGCCGGTTCGCTCACCGGCTCAGGATAACAAGGTGGACAGTGTCCACTTTTCCGACGTAATGTGGACACTGTCCACTAAATCGGGAGGGTTCGATGGGAACGGTGTGGGTCACGGCCGACGAGTGGTTCGCCGGCGGTCAGCGGATCGGGTACGACCCGGAGCACGCGCGGACGGACGCTGCCGCCGTACTGAAGGTCTTCGAGCGGGCGACGCCGGTGGCCGACGCCGACGCGGTCTGGCTGACGATGCTGCCGGGCTTCCCGGACGGGTCGTACGGCTGGGCGCAGGTGGATCACCTGCTGCCGTGCAGCCTCGGACCCCGGTTGTACGTCGAGCCGATCGGGCAGGGCGATTCGGACAAGCCTCGGCACTACCCGCATTCGACGGTCGGGCGCGCCGATCTCGTCGAGGCGTTGTGGCGGCACCACGGGGTACGCCGTACCGTCGTCGTCACGTTCGACTACAGCTCGCTGACGCTGCTGGAACTCCTGCGGCGTGACCTGGAGCCGACGATCGAGGCGGTCTTCATCGTGAACGGCGGGCTGTTCGCCGACGCGCACACGCATCCGTGGCAGGGCCCGCCGATGCTGCGGTCGCCGCTCGGGGTCCTCGGTGCGCGTGGGATCCAGCGATCGGTGGTGCCGTTCGTCAAGGGGTGGCAGCAGGCGCGGATGTACGCCCGGGACTACCGGCCCACCGAGGCCGAGCTCACCGAGCTGTGGTCCGCGCTGACGCGGCGGGACGGTGCGCGATTCCTCCATGACGGCGCGGGTTTCGTGCCGGAGCACCGCCGGAACGCGGACCGCTGGGACCTCGCGGCGATCGCCCGTTCGCTCGACGGATCGATCCCGTTGTACGTCGGCGGCAGTGCCGAGGATCCGTACGAGCACCGGCAGCTCGACGCGACCCGCGAACGGGTTCCTGAGGCGCGGATCGTCACGTTTCCCGGCGGCCACCTGACCACCGCCGAACACCCGGACCTGCTGGCGTCCGCGATCGCCGAGATCGCGTCGAGGCACGGTATGGGTAACGTCCCTTACCGGACTGGAACCGTCCAGCAGGACATCGAGAAGGCACTCGTTGCTGCGGGCAAGGATCTCGAGCGTATCGAGCCGGCCGAGCTGGCGATGCTGGAGGACTACCACACCGGCGGACGCCTCGCGACCGCCCAGCTCGTGGAGCTGGCAGAGCTGAAGCCGGACAGCGCGGTGCTCGACGCGGGCGCCGGCATCGGTGGTACGTCGCGCTACGTCGCCGACCGTTTCGGCTGTGCCGTGACCGCCGTCGACCTGTCGGACGAGTACTGCGAGACCGCGAAATGGCTCAACGGCCTCGTCGGCCTGGGCGACCGGATCGCCGTCCGCCGGGCCGACGTGACCGCGCTGCCGTTCGACGACACGTCGTACGACGTCGTGTTCAGCCAGCATGTCCAGATGAACGTGGCGGACAAGGACGCGCTGTACCGGGAGGCGGCGCGGGTCCTGAAACCTGGAGGCCGGATCGCGCTGTGGGATCTGGTCGTTGGCGACGGGCGGGACCTCGAGTACCCGTTGCCGTGGGCCGATTCCGCCGTACACAGCCATCTCAGTACGCCGAACGACCTGCGCGCGACGATCGAAGCGGCCGGCTTCACCGTCGAGCACTGGGAGGACCTGACCGAGCAGGTCGGAACGATCATGCGGTCGCTGCCGCCCAGCCCGCTCGGCCTGCAGGCGTTCGTCCCCAGCTTCCGCGAACGCGTCAAGCACCTCACCGAGGCCCTGGCCGACGGCCGGCTGCGAGCGATCCAGGCGCTGGCGCGACCGAAGATCTCTGACTAAGGTCAGAGAATGGCTGTCGTCTAGGTACGGCGGTTCAATCGCCTGGTGACGCAGCGCGTCGGCGCGTTGCAGGAGGACTACCTGGCGCGCGGACGGCCGCTCGGCGCGGACCGGGTCTTGTGGGAGATCGGAGCGGGCGGCTGTGATGTCCGGTCGCTGCGGGCTCGTCTCGACCTCGACTCCGGATACCTGAGCCGGTTGCTGCGGTCGCTCGAGCGCGCCGGGCTGGTGCGGGTCGAGCCCGGCGCGACCGACGCCCGGGTGCGGATGGCCCGGCTGACCGCGGAGGGTGCGGCTGAGTGGAAGGTGCTCGACGAGCGGTCGGACGAGCTGGCCGCGTCGATCCTGGAGCCGTTGAGCCGGGCGCAGCAGGAGCGGCTGGTGGCCGCGATGGACGAGGTCACGCGCCTGCTGACGGCCTCGATGGTGCGGGTCGAGGTGGTCGACCCGCGGCTGCCGGTCGCGCAGTACTGCCTGACCGAGTACTTCGCCGAACTCGGACGGCGGTTCGACGACGGGTTCGACCGCGGCCGGAGCATCTCGGCGGGCAACGACGAGCTGACGCCGCCGGCCGGGTTGTTGCTGGTGGCAACGTTGCGCTCGGAGCCGGCCGGCTGCGGTGCGCTCAAGCTGCACGGCCCGGAGCCGGCCGAGATCAAACGGATGTGGGTTTCACCGGAGGCCCGCGGGCTGGGCCTTGGTCGCCGGCTGCTGACCGAGCTCGAACACGCCGCCGCCGCGCACGGCGCCCCCGCCGTACGGCTGGAAACCAACCGCACCCTCACCGAGGCGATCGCGCTCTACCGCACCTCGGGCTACCAGGAGGTCGCACCCTTCAACGAGGAGCCCTACGCCCACCACTGGTTCCAAAAGCCCCTCAAGCTCTGAAGGTGGCCCGGGTTGGGGAGGATTTCTTCCCGGATGGGCAGGCGGGTTCAGGTGATTGTTGCAACGCCTGATTGTTGGAGGGTGTTGTGGCGGTGAAGCTGTCGGAGGAATGTCGGCGGGTGGTGCTGGATCTGC